>NZ_LMFD01000002.1:0-92970 GCF_001427165.1 Caulobacter sp. Root487D2Y | reverse complement strand
GGGTCAAGGATACGGGCGTCTGGAAGGGGGAGGACCAAATCGGGTCGAGAAAGTTCAGGGCGTTGAAATCACTGGGGTTTGTTGGCTGAACGCAGAGCGTAAGCGCCAAAACCCTCTCCCGGAGGGGAGAGGGCGGGGCCCGCCGCGCAGCGGTGGGAGGGTGAGGGGTTAGGAACGTCGGCCGGCGTGCCGGCAGGGCGCCCGCGTGAAACCGGACAGGGCGTCACCCCTCTCCCTCCCACGCCTGCAGCGCGGGTCCCTCCCTCTCCCCTCCGGGAGAGGGTTCAAAGAAGCGTCCTTATCTTCATCAAAAAGCTCGGCGGGAGCCTCGTGGCGTTTCCCATGGGGGCTGGGGACATGCGACGCCGTGAGCGCTTTGAGGGAAAAGCGGCCAGGCGGTGGCGTGCCCGGCGCTCCCGCCACCTCCCGGGGGGGAGGATCTCGTGGGTCAGCCGCCGACCCCGCGCAAGGCCCTGGCCTGGCGTTGCGACAGCTTGGATTCAACCTCGTCGCGGATGTCGATGCGGCAGGCCTTGGCCGACCAGCGATCGAGCCCCTCGGTCCGGGCGCGGGCGTCGCAGACCGCCTCGCGGGCGGCTTCGATGCGGGCCTTGAGCACACGCGCGTCATCGGGGCGGGAAAGGTCCAGGTCGCCGACCGGGATGGTGGCCAGCACCACGGGCTGGGCGGGCGCCGCCTGGGCGGCCTGGGTCAGGCCCAGCGCCGACAGGGCGACCAGAACCGCCAGGCCTGGCGCCGCGACCGTCGAACGCTTGACGATGAACCGGCTCATGTTGATCTCCCCTGTCCTCGCGACGCCGTCCGCGTCGCCTTCGAGGGGTAGAATGGCCAGGTTATTTCACGAATACTCGTTACGTCTGCTTCATGACGTCGTATTCATAGAATGAACGAGATGTAATCTTCTAACGCGAAGAAGAAGTCAGACGAGCTTCCTTGACCGGCGGCTTCTCCAGCGCCTGGTAGACCACCGTGCGGGTGGTGGCGTCCAGGCCCGAGCCCACGCCGCCCAGGCGCTGGATCATGCCGATGAAGAACAGGTCGTTGGCGGGGTCGATCCAGAACCAGGTGCCGGCGCTGCCGCCCCAGCTGATCGTGCCCGGACCGACGGGCGCGCCGGACAGGTGCGGGTCCACCGCCACGGCCACGTCCAGGCCGTAGCCCATGCCCGCGCCGAACGGGAACGGCTTCGGCTCGGGCCGCAGCACGCCGGCCGTGCCGTTGGTGGTGACCAGGAAGCTGGGCGGCAGGTGGTTGAGCCGCATCAGGGCCACCGTCTCGGGCCGCAGGACGCGCACGCCGTCCAGCTCTCCGCCGTTCAGGATCATCTGGGCGAAGCGGGCGAAATCGCCGGCGGTGGACAACAGCCCTCCCCCGCCCGACGGCGCGCCCGGCGGCCGGGAAACGTCGCGCCACGGCCCCTCGACGGCCGGCGCCAGCTTTCCGGTGACCGGGTCGCCGTCATACAGCGCGGCCACGCGGGGCAGCTTCTCGGGCGGCGCCCAGAAGGCGGTGTCGCTCATGCCCAGGGGCTGGAAGATCCGCTCCTCCATGAACACCGGCAGGGGCTGGCCCGACAGGCGCTCGACGATCAGGCCCTGCAGGTCGGCGGCGACGCTGTAGCGCCACATCACGCCGGGCTGGGCGTACATCGGCAGCATGGCCACCTTCTCGACCAGGTGCTGCAGGCTGTCGGACTGCAGCACGCCGGCCCGATAGTAGGCCTGGTCGGCCAGGCTGGCCGGATCGTCGGCCAGGCCGTAGGCGAAGCCGGCCGTGTGGGTCATCAGCTCGCGCATGGTCGGCGAGCGGCTGACCGGGTTAAGGATCGGCCGTCCCTCGGCGTCGACGCCCGAGGCGACGCGCAGATTGGCCAGCTCGGGCAGGTATTTGGTGACCGGGTCGTCCAGCTTCCACTTGCCCTCGTCGTAGAGGACCAGCATCGCCACCCCGGTGACCGCCTTGGTCTCGGAGCGGATGCGGAAGATGGCGTCGGCGGGCATGGCCTCGCCGGTTTCCAGGCTGCGCTTGCCGAAGGTCTTCATCGACACGACGCTGCCGTGGCGGCCCAGCACGGTGACGCCGCCAGCGATCTGGCCCTGGTCGACCAGGGTCTGCATCGTCTCGTCCAGCTTCCTGAGCCGCTCGACCGAGAAGCCCGCCGCCTCCGGCTTGGCCGCCGGCAGCGGGGGCGCGGCGCTCACGGACCCGGCCGCCGCCAAACCCAGCAGCCCGGCCAGAGCGCCGGCGGTGCGCTTCAACACCGCATTCATGTCGTCAAATCCTGTCATCCCGGACGAAGCTTAGCGGAGATCCGGGATGACAGACATGGGGGACGTCACTTGGGCCGGAACCGCTTGGACGTCGGGAAGCCCTTGGGCGACAGCTTGCCGGCCCCGGCCCGACGACCGATCCACTCGCGCCACTCGACCCAGTCGCGACGACGGCCGGCGGTGTCGATCCAGAAGGCCCCGGTCTCGCTGTTGAACGAGATCGCGTCGCGCAGCCCGCCCTCGCGATAGGCCTGCAGCTTGACGCCCTTGCCGCGCGGCATCTCCGGCAGCTCCTCCAGCGGGAAGATCAGGATCTTGCCGTTGTCGCCGATCACCGCGATCTGGTCGCCGACCGCTTCCAGGCAGAAAGCCGCGCCGGCGGCGTCGACCGTCAGCACCTGCTTGCCCGCCTTGCGGTTGGCCACGGCCTCTTCTTCCGGCATCAGGAAGCCGTAGCCCTGCTTGGAGGCCAGGAAGCGTTTGCGCCCGGCCTTGAGCGGGAACATGTCGATGATCTTCACCTTGTCGTCGAGCTCGATCATCATCCGCACCGGCTCGCCGTGACCGCGCGCCGACGGCAGGTTGTTGCAGCCGATCGTGAAGAACCGGCCATCGCTGGTGAACAGCAGCAGCTTGTCGGTGGTCTCGGCCGGGGCCAGGAAGGCCAGCTTGTCGCCTTCCTTGAACTTCAGCTCGGACGGGTCGTCGATCTTGCCCTTGGCGGCGCGGATCCAGCCGCGGTCCGACAGGATGACGGTGATCGGCTCGCGCACGATCATCGCCTCCAGGGCGGCGTCGGCGTCGACCACCGGGGCGTCCTCGAAGATCGAGCGGCCGATCACGCCGGTCGGGCGCGGCTTGTCGTGCGGGTGCTTGATCTTCAGCAGGATGGCGCGCACCTGGCGCAGGCCCGTGCCGACCAGGTCCCACTGCTTCTTGTCGCTGGCCAGCATGGCCATGATGCCGTCGCGCTCCTCCACCAGTTCGGCGTGCTCGCGGCGGATCTCCATCTCCTCCAGCTTGGCCAGTTGGCGCAGCCGGGTGTTGAGGATGGCGTCGGCCTGGAGCTCCGAAAGGGAGAAGGTCTCGATCAGCTTCTTCTTGGGCTCGTCCTCGTAGCGGACGATGCGGATCACCTCGTCGAGATTGAGGTAGGCGACCAGCAGGCCGTCCAGGATGTGCAGACGGGCTTCGATCTTGGCCAGGCGGTGGCGGGCCCGGCGGGTCAGCACCTGGCGGCGGTGGGCCAGGAAGGCCATCAGGGCCTGCTTGATGCCCATCACGCCCGGCGTGCCCTTGGCGTCCAGCACGTTGATGTTGACCGGGAAGCGGCTTTCCAGCGCCGAGAGCTTGAACAGGCTCTCCATCAGCACTTCGGGCTCGACGTTCTTGGACTTGGGCTCGAGGACCAGGCGGATGTCCTCGGCGCTCTCGTCGCGCACGTCGCCCAGCAGGGCGGCCTTCTTGCTGTCGATCAGGTCGGCCAGCTGCTCGACCAGGTCGGACTTCTTCACCTGATACGGGATCTCGGTGACGACGATCTGGTAGGCGCCCCGTCCGAGGTCTTCTCTCTCCCACCTGGCGCGGGTGCGCACGCCGCCGCGACCGGTCTCGTAGGTCTCCAGCAGGCTCTCGCGGGACTCGACGATCACGCCGCCGGTCGGGAAGTCCGGGCCCGGCACGCGTTCGAGGATCTCGGCCGTGGTCGCCTCGGGCTTGCCCAGCAGCAGCAGGCAGGCGTCGATCAGCTCGGCCGGATTGTGCGGCGGGATCGAGGTGGCCATGCCCACGGCGATGCCCGACGAGCCGTTGGCCAGCAGGTTCGGGAAGCCCGACGGCAGGACCACCGGCTCCTCGTCCTGGCCGTCGTAGGACGGCTTGAAGTCGACCGCGTCCTCGTCGATGCCGTCCAGCAGCAGCATGGCCGCGGCGGTCATCTTGCACTCGGTGTAGCGCATGGCGGCGGGGTTATCGCCGTCGATGTTGCCGAAGTTGCCCTGGCCGTCGACCAGCGGCACCCGCTGGGCGAAGTCCTGGGCCAGGCGGACCAGGGCGTCGTAGATCGACTGGTCGCCGTGCGGGTGGAAGTTGCCCATCACCTCGCCGACCACCTTGGCGCACTTGCGCGCGGCGCCTTCGGGGTTGAGCCGCATGTTGTTCATCGCGTGCAGCACGCGGCGGTGAACGGGCTTGAGGCCGTCGCGCACGTCGGGCAGCGCCCGCGAGCCGATCGTCGACAGCGCATAGGCCAGGTAGCGCTTGGAAAGCGCCTCGCTCAGCGGTTCGTCAAGGATGCGATCGCCGTCGCCGGGACCGCCAGGGGGAAGGACTGGTTTGTTCATCTGGGAGATTCGTTACGCGTGAACGGCCACACTAGCCAATCCCGCGCGGCAAATCCTCCCTCGACGACGACAAAAGGGGAACGCGGCGGCGATTGGCCGCTGATCGGGCGTTTAGAGCCGTCCCGCCTCGCCCAGCCGGTCCAGCAGCCACACCCGGGCCGGCGGCAGCGGCTTGTTCAGCGGGTGGAACACGAACTGCTCGAGGAAGTGGCCGGTGATGTCCAGGCCCGCCCCGACGTCGCCCTCGGCCAGGCCGCCCTGAGCCGACAGCATGAACGGCGGCAGGGGCAAGAGCTTGTCGTGATAGGGCGCGCCCGCCGCCCGGCTGACCGCCCGGCCCGTCCGCGGGCTGATATAGACAAGGTCGTCCAGCGAGCCAGTGGCGGCGCATTTCGAAAGGTCCAGGCCGAACCCCAGGTCCTGCAGCAGCCCGGCCTCGAACCGCACATAGACCGCCGGCCAGATCTCGGGGATGGCCAGGGCCGCGATCAGAGCTTCCAGGGCGTGGAAGGCGCCCGGGTGGGCTTCGCGCTCCGGCAGGGCTCCGGCGGCGACGGCGGCGGCGGCCGACAATCCAGACAGAGCCAGCGGCTCATCGAACAGCGACGAAGGCCCCTCGCCGATCGGCTCCAGGGTCGCCGCGCCCAGCTGGTCGCTCATCCGGGCCCGGTAGCGGGCGATGACCTTGGCCCCGGCCTGCAAAAACGGCTTCATCCGCCGCGAGGCCGCGCCCGAGACGTGGGCGGCGAACTTGCCCCGGTCCTGGGTCAGCAGCTCGACGATCGCCCCGGTCTCGCCATGGACGCGCGCCGACAGCACGAAGGCCTCGTCTTCCCATTCCATCAGAGGGGCCATTCCATCTAGGCGGGGGTCCCCCAGGCCACGATCTTCTCGATCACCGGCCGCCATTCGGGCTCGACCGGCAGGCCGATCACGTCGCGCAGGGTCGCTTCCAGCTCGTCGGCCGACAGGTCGCGCTGCTCGACCAGGGCGCCGTCGGCGTCGCGCCAGGTCAGGCGGTTGTTCTTCAGGGCGTAGCGGGCGGTCGGCGTGGTGCGGCCGGCCGTCAGGCTCCAGGTGAAGTGCGAGCTGGGGTGAGTGTAGGTGTAGAAATTGACCTGCTCGTAGTCCTGGTCGGCCCAGGCGCCCAGAGCCACCTGGTAGGTCGCCGCCCACTTGCCCGAGAGGTTGGCCTGCACCCGGCGCTCGCCGCCCAGCTCGGCCACGGGCAGGATGCGGAAGTCGCCGTTGGGCGTGGCCTGCGCCTCGTCGGAGAACAGGCGCAGCGGCGCGGTCAGCACGCAGCCGCCGAAGCCGACGTCGGCCAGCCAGACCGTGTCGTCGCCCGGAACCCGCACGCCCAGCACCATGTGCGAGCGCGGTCGGGGTGGCGCGTCGTCGGGGACCATCCACAGCACCCGCGCCATCAGGCCCGTGACCTCGAAGCCCAGCGCCGTCAGCACCCGCTTGAACAGCCCGTTCTGCTCGTAGCAGTAGCCCCCTCGCCCGGCCGCGATCAGCTTGGCGTCGATGTCGGCCGGATCCAGGCTGATCGCCCTGCCCAGCAGCACGTCGACATTCTCGAAGACGATGGCGTCGGGATGTTTCTGGTGGAGGGCGCGCAGCACCTCGAGCGTCGGCTCGCGGGGGCCGTCATAGCCGATGCGGACGAAATAGGCGTCCAGATCGACCGAAGGTGAAGCCGCTTCGGTCGGCGCGATGTCCAGCTTGCTCACGGCCGCGATATTCCCTGTCTGTTCTCGGCCCTACAGGTAACGCTTCGGCGCGGGATTGCCACCCCGCGCCGAACGCTCGCGCGCCTTAAACGTCGAAATCCAGGCCCATGTCGTTGAACAGGCCGCGTTCCTCGGCCCAGTTCTCCTTGACCTTCACGTGCAGGAACAGGTGGATCTTGCGGTCGAGGATGTCTTCCAGCTCCTCGCGCGAGCTCTTCCCGATCCACTTGATCACCTCGCCGCCCTTGCCCAGCACGATGGCCCGCTGGCCGTCGCGCTCGACATAGATGGTCTGCTCGATGCGGGCGCTGCCGTCCGGGCGTTCCTCGAACGCCGTGGTCTCGACCGAGGCGGCGTAGGGCAGCTCCTCGTGGACGCGCAGATAGATCTTCTCGCGGGTGATCTCGGCGGCCAGCAGGCGGGCCGGCAGGTCGGCGGTCTGGTCTTCCGGATACAGCCACGGGCCTTCCGGCATCAGCGAGGCCAGCTTGGCGGTCAGGTCGTCGACGCCCGCGCCGGTGCCGGCGCTGATCATGAAGACCTCGGAATAGACGCCGGTCTCGTACAGGTCGTGGGCGACGGCCAGCAGGGTCTCGCGCTTGACGCCGTCGATCTTGTTCAGCGCCAGGATCACCTGGCGGTTGGCGGCCTTCAGGCCCTCGATGATCGTCTGGACGTCCTGCACCGAGCGGTGCTCGCCGGCCGAGGCGCGGCGCTCGCGCGAGGCGAGCTCGGCCTGCACGTCGACCAGGTGGACGACGACTTCGCTGTCCTCGGCGCCGCTCCAGGCGGAACGGACCATGGCGCGGTCCAGGCGACGGCGCGGGGTGAAGATGCCGGGGGTGTCGACCAGCACGATCTGGGTCTGGCCGATCATGGCCACGCCGCGCACGGGGAAGCGCGTCGTCTGGACCTTCTGGGTGACGATCGAGACCTTGGCCCCGACCATGCGGTTGACCAGGGTGGACTTGCCGGCGTTCGGGGCGCCGATGATGGCGGCGAAGCCGGCGCGGGTGTTTTGGGGGGTGTTTTCAGTCATTGCGCGTGCGTGTAGCACAGCGGAAGGGAAAAGCAGACGCCGAAGGACGCCTCCTCCGTCACGATGCGTATTCGCATCGCGCCACCTCCCCCGCCTTGCGGGTGAGGAGAAGGCTGGATCGATCTTTCCTCCCCCGTGAAACGGGGGAGGTGGCGCGTCGCGAAGCGGCGTGACGGAGGGGGCGTCTCCGCCTAAATCCCCGCCCCTTCCCGCTCCAGCAGCGCCTTGGCCGCCGCCTTCTCGGCCTCCTGCCGCGAGCGGCCCTCGGCATAAACCGGATCCAGGCCCACCACCGTCACCTGCACCGTGAACACCGGCGCGTGGTCCGGCCCCTTGCGGTCCTTGACGGCGTAGGTCGGCAGCGGCTTGCCCAGGCCTTGCGCCCATTCCTGCAGCGCCGTCTTGGGATCGCGCGGCTTGCCCTGGCCGGCCTTGTCGAACTCGTCGGCCCAAAGGTCCAGGAACACTCGGCGCGCCGTCTCCAGCCCGCCGTCGCGGTAGAGGGCCGCCATCAGGGCCTCGGCGGCGCCGGCCAGGATCGAGTCCGTCTCGCGGCCGCCGATCTTGCTGGACGAGGCCGACAGGCGCAGGGCGGGGCCGACATTGGCGGCGCGGGAGACCCGCGCGCAGGTCTCGCGGCTGACCAGGGCGTTCAGGCGCGGGGCCAGCTCGCCTTCCTTGGCCTTGGGAAAACGCTCGGCCAGGGCCTCGGCGGCCAGCAGGCCCAGCACGCGGTCGCCGATGAACTCCAGCACCTCGTTGTCGCCGGCCTTCTTGGCCCCGTCCCCGACGCTGGCGTGCGTCAGGGCCAGTTCCAGCAGCTGGCGATCCTGGAACGTGTGACCGATCCGGCGCTCCAGGTCGCCGACGGCGACGGCGCGCCGGTCTGTCACTTCAGAACGCGGAAGAAGCGGCTCGGACGGGCGTCCAGGAACCAGGTCCACGGCTTGAACAGGTGGGCGTCGGCGTTCCATGACAGCAGGATCAGCTGGGCGCGGCCCACCAGGTTCTCGGCCGGCACGAAGCCGACGCCTTCCTGCATGCCGATGTACTGGTCGTTGGCGTAGTCCCACTTGCACGTGCCGGGACCGGTCTTGAAGGCCGAGACGCCTGGGTCGAAGCGGCTGTCCAGCGAGTTGTCGCGGTTGTCGCCCATGAAGAAGTAGCAGCCGGCCGGCACGGTGTAGACGCCGGTGTTGTCGGCCTCGCTGTCGGGACCGTAGTCCTGGGTGGCGTATTTGCGGCCTTCCGGATTGGTCTCCTGGAAGCGGCCGGCGCGGATGGTGCCGTAGCCGGTGTCGACCAGGGCCGAGGGCAGTTCCTTGCGGTCCAGGACCTTGCCGTTGATGTAGACCACGCCGCCGCGCACCTGGACCTTGTCGCCGGGCAGGCCGATCAGGCGCTTGATGTAGTCGACCTTGGGGTCGCGCGGCAGCTTGAAGACGATGATGTCGCCGCGCTTGGGCGCGTGGCCCAGGATGCGGCCGTGGAACAGCGGCGGGCTGAACGGGATCGAATGCTTGGACCAGCCGTAGCTGAATTTCGAAACGATGATGTAGTCGCCCTGGTAGAGGTTGGGCTCCATCGACGCCGACGGGATCGTGAACGGCTGGAACAGCAGCACCCGCAGCACCAGGGCGATGCCCAGGGCGTAGGCGACCGTCTTGACGATCTCGATGAACTCCTTGACCGCCCCGGTCTTTTCATCGGGCGTCTCGATGTCGGTGGTGTCGGTCATGCGCTCAGGGGCTCTCGACGGAATGGGCTGCGGGCGAACCCGACGCGCCTAGCTAGACGGGCTTTACGACGGGAGCAAGCCGGGCGCCCGTTAACTCGCCTTCATGGTGTGGACGCGAAGAGGCGCCCGCGCCAGCTTGACCGTGGAATGCGGGCCTAAATTGTGGCGAAGACCGCCGCCAGCACCAGCGCGAAGAAGCCCCAGCCGACCAGCAGCCAGGCGAACGGCTTTTGCTGCCAGGGCATCAGCCGCGGCGCGCGGCGCGCCTTGGGCGCGGGTCTCGCTTCGATATCGCTCCAGATGGCCATGTGTTCCCCCGTCCCAGAACGGCGCCGTTTCAGGCGCTCTGGGATCAGGGGTGCAAGGCCGGGGCCGCGCCGTTCCAGGCCCTCCCCCCGTGGGGGAGGTGTCGGCGCAGCCGACGGAGGGGGGAGTGATCGGAAGGGGCCGCAACCCGGATCGACGATCCCAAAACTCCCCCCACCGGCCTTCGGCCGCCTCCCCCACAGGGGGAGGATCTACACCGCCTCGATGATCACGAAGGCCTGGGCGTAGGGGTGGTCGTCGGTCAGGGACAGGTGGATCACCGGGGTCATGCCCTCGGGGACCATCGCGGCGAGCCGCTCGGCCGCGCCGCCGGTCAGGGCCATGGTCGGCTTGCCGGACGGAAGATTGACCACCCCCATGCCGGACAGATGAACCCCGCGCTTCAGGCCCGTGCCCAAGGCCTTGGAGCAGGCCTCCTTGGCGGCGAAGCGCTTGGCGTAGCTGGAGGCGCGGTCGGGCTTGCGCTCGGACCGCTTGCGCTCGATCTCGGTGAAGACCTTGTTGGTGAACCGGTCGCCGAAGCGTTCGAGGGATTTCTCGATCCGGCGGATGTCGCACAGGTCCGAGCCGATCCCGATGATCACGCGACGATCTCGAGGCGCGCGGCGTTCATCAGGGCCCGCATCCGCTGCATGGCCTGGGGCAGCCCCACGAAGATCGCCTCGCCGATCAGGAAGTGGCCGATGTTCAGCTCGGCGATCTGCGGGATGGCGGCGATCGGCTTGACCGTGGCGTAGTCGATGCCGTGGCCAGCATGGACCTCCAGGCCCAGGCCGGCGGCCAATTCCGCGCCCGTCCTCAGCCGCTCCAGGATGGCGGCGGCCTTGTCGGCGTGACCCTCGCGCGCGGCGTCGCAATAGGCGCCGGTGTGCAGCTCCACCACCTGGGCGCCGGCGTCGGCCGAGGCCTGGATCTGGGCCGGATCGGCCTCGATGAACAGCGAGACCCGCGCCCCGACGGTGCGCAGGCGGGCGACAGCCTCGACGATACGGACCTTGCCGCGCACCACGTCCAGGCCGCCCTCGGTGGTGACCTCCTCGCGGCGCTCGGGCACCAGGCAGGCGGCGTGCGGCCTGGCCTGCAGGGCGATGCCGACCATCTCGTCGGTGACCGCCATCTCGAAGTTCAGCGGCTTGCCGCGCTTGAGGCACAGGTCGGTCAGCAGGGCGATGTCGGCGTCGCTGATGTGGCGGCGGTCCTCGCGCAGGTGGGCGGTGATGCCGTCGGCGCCGGCCGCCAGGGCCAGCTCGGCGGCCCGCACCGGTTCCGGATAGCTGGACCCCCGCGCGTTGCGGATCGTGGCCACGTGGTCGATGTTGACGCCGAGCCGCAGCATGCCGGTCAGCCCTTCAGACGCCGGCTGCCCGGATCCTCGATCGGGATGGCGGCCAGTTCGGGCGGCAGGGCGTCGGCGGGGTAGGCCGGGACCTCAAGGCTGGCCAGGGCCACCAGCGGCACGCCGACGTCGGCCTTGCCGCCCGAGCGGTCGACGATGCAGGCCGCGGCGATCACCTCGCCGCCGGCCTCCTGGATCGCGGCAATGCACTCGCGCGACGACAGGCCGGTGGTGACGATGTCCTCGACCATCACGACCTTCTGGCCGGGCTCCAGATGGAAGCCGCGGCGGAACTTGAAGCCGCCGGCCTCGCGCTCGACATAGATCGAGGCGACGTTCAGCCAGCGGGCGGTCTCGTAGCCGGGGATGATCCCGCCCACGGCCGGCGACACGGCCACGTCGGGCTGGCCGACGGTGGCGACGATCTTCTCGGCCAGGGCCTTGCAGAGGCGCGCGCAGCGCTCGGGCCGCATGAACACCAGGTTCTTTTGCAGAAAGACGGGACTGTGCAGGCCGGAGGACAGCACAAAGTGGCCTTCGCGCAGGGCGCCGGCGGCGCGGAATTCGTCGAGGACGTCGTCGTTGGTCATGAGGGTTGGATATAGCGGGTGGCGGCGAGTCTACAAACAGCGGACGCACACTCGTCCCACGAACAGGGCCAGGCTGTCCCGGGCCTTGCCGCGAGTGTGTGTCCCCGTCCGCGCCACGATGCTATTCCGCCTTCATGAGCACTCCGGAATCAGACCCGCCCCGCCCTCGCGTCGGCTGCGGCGCGGCCATTCTCGACGGCCAGGGCAGGATCCTGCTGGTCCAGCGCAGGCGCCGGCCCGAGGCCGGCTGCTGGGGTCAGCCCGGCGGCAAGCTGGACTGGGGCGAAGGCGGCCGGACCTGCGCCGAGCGCGAGATTCTTGAGGAGTTGGGGATCAAGATCGTCGCCGGCCCGGTGCTGTGCGTCACCGACATGATCGGCGCGGACAGCCACTGGGTGGCGGTGACCTATCGCGCCGACGGTTGCGTGGGCGAGCCGGCGATCCAGGAGCCGCAGGCGCTGGCCGACTGGGGCTGGTTCCCGCTGGACGCCCTGCCCTCGCCGCTGACGGCGGCGACGCTCGACGCGGTCGCCGTGCTTAGGGCATAAGCTCGCCACCGATTTGCAAGGAAGCTCGCCATGTCCGTCGTCACCCTCAAGCGCTGGAACCTGTCGATGGGCGCCGGCCAGCCGCTGGCCGTGATCGCCGGCCTGAACGTGCTGGAGAATATCGACCTGGCCCTGGAGGTCGGGCGCGAGCTGAAGGCGGTCACCGCCGAGCTGGGCCTGCCCTATGTGTTCAAGGCCAGCTTCGACAAGGCCAACCGCTCGTCGATCACCAGCTATCGCGGTCCCGGCCTGAAGGACGGCCTGGCGATGCTGGCCGAGATCAAGGCCAAGCTGAATGTGCCGATCGCCACCGACATCCACGAGGTGGACCAGGCCGAGCCGGTCGCCGCCGTGGCCGACCTGGTGCAGATCCCCGCCTTCCTGTGCCGCCAGACCGACCTGATCGTCGCCGCCTCGCGCGCCACGGCCGCCGCCGGCGGCTGGCTGCACGTCAAGAAGGCCCAGTTCATCGCCCCCTGGGACTGCAAGAACATCGTCCACAAGGCCCGCGAGGCCGCACCCGACCTGCAGATCGTCCTGTGCGAACGGGGCGCCTCGTTCGGCTACAACAACCTGGTGGTCGACATGCTGGGCATCGCGCAGATGCAGAGCCTGGGCGTGCCGGTGACCATCGACGCCACCCACGCCGTCCAGTTGCCGGGCGCCGATCCCCGCACGGCCGGCGGTTCGACCGGCGGCCGCCGCGAGGGCGTGCCGATCATCGCCAAGGCCGCCGTCGCCGCCGGCGCCGACGGGGTGTTCCTGGAGTTCCATCCCGAGCCCGACAAGGCCCTGTGCGACGGGCCCAGCTGCCTGCCGTTGAGCGACGCCGCCGGACTGCTGAAGACCCTGAAAGCCCTGCACGCGGCCGTGCGCGCTTAACCCCGGAGCCATTTCTAGCGAACCGCGTTGTAGCTGAGCTGTTCGTCGTCCCGCTGGAAGCCTCGTGAACCACATGCCGCTCGACATGAGCCCGACGCTCGCCCAGGTGTTCCCGGGCGACAGCGACATGGCGCGCCGCATGCGTGAGACGGACTGGGCCGCGACGCCGCTGGGTCCGCCCGAGACATGGCCGACCGGCCTGAAGACGCCGCTGGCCATGATGCTGACCTCGCGCTTCGAGATGTGGCTCGGCTGGGGCGAGGACCTCCGCTTCTTCTACAACGACGCCTATGTCCCCACCCTGGGAATCAAGCATCCCAAGGCCCTGGGCCGCCCTGTCCGCGAGGTCTGGTCCGAGATCCGTGACGACATCGAGCCGCAGTTCCGTTCGGTCATGCTGGAGGGCCGTCCGACCTGGAACAAGGCCATGCCGCTGCTGCTAGAGCGCAACGGCTATCCCGAGGAGACCTACCACACCTTCTCCTACAGCCCGCTGCGCGAGGAGGGCCATATCCGCGGCCTGATGTGCGTGGTCACCGAGGAGACCGAGCGGGTGATCAGCGAACGGCGGCTGGAGACGGTGCGCCGCCTGGGCGAGTGCCTGATCGGCGCGGTCACCCAGGACGCGGTGCTGCGGGGCGTGTGCGACGCCCTGGCGGCCAACACCGAGGACTTCCCGTTCTCCCTGGCCTATGTCCGCGATCCGCTGGGCGGATTGGTCGGCTGCTCGGCGACCGAGGAAGGGCGCGAGCTGCTGCAGAGGTCCTGGCCGCTGGCGGCCGCGCGGGCCGGGCTTCGCAAGCACGCCCTGCCCCGGGGGACCTATCCGACCGGCGCATGGTCGATCCCGCCGACCGAGTGCCTGACCATTCCGATCCCGGGCCTGCACGGCGATCCGGCGGCGATCCTGGTGCTTGGCCTCAATCCGCACCGTCGCGACGACGAGGGGCTGCTGGACCTGGCGACGCTGGTGGCCGACCGGGCGGCCGGCGCCTTCGCCCAGGCCCGCAGCGTCGAGGAGGAACGCCGCCGGTCGGACCGGATCTGGACCAACGCCCGCGATCTGATGGTGGTGATCGACGCCGCCGGCGTCTTCCAGTCGGTGAGCCCCGCCTGGACCCGGATCCTGGGCCATCGCGTCGAGGACGTGATCGGCCGGCCGATGGAGGACTTCGTCGACCCCGCCGATCTGCCGCTCACCCGCCAGACGCACCGCGAGCTCTTCCACGGTCCTCAGCTCACCGGTTTCGAGAACCGCTATCGGACGCTGGGCGGCGGCGTACGTTGGATCTCGTGGAACACCGCCTTCGAGGACGGGCTGATTTACGGCTATGGCCGCGACATCACCGAGGAAAAACAGCAGGCCGAGGCGCTGAGACAGACCGAGGAAGCCCTGCGCCAGGCCCAGAAAATGGAAGCCATCGGCCAGCTGACCGGCGGCGTCGCCCACGACTTCAACAACCTGCTGACGGTCATCCGCTCGTCGGCCGACCTGCTGCGCAGCCGCGACCTGCCGGCCGACCGGCGCCGCCGGTATATCGACGCCATCTCCGACACGGCCGACCGCGCCGCCAAGCTGACAAGCCAGCTTCTGGCGTTCTCGCGTCGCCAGGCCCTGAAGCCCGAGCACTTCAACGTCGCCACCAAGGTCGAAACCCTGAGCGACATGCTGGCCTCGATCTTGGGCGCCCGCATCCAGCTGGACGTCTCGATCCTGTGCGAGGACTCCTTCGTCGAGTCCGACATCAACCAGTTCGAGACGGCGCTGATCAATCTGGCGGTCAATGCCCGCGACGCCATGGACGGCGAAGGGGCGCTGGCGATCCGCATCGACGCGGCGACCGCCATCCCGGCCCTTCGCGGCCACGCGGCCAGCCAGGGCGACTTCGTCACCGTCTCGGTGGCCGACGACGGCGGCGGCATTGCGCCAGACGACCTGGCTCGGATCTTCGAGCCCTTCTTCACCACCAAGGAGGTCGGCCGCGGTACGGGTCTGGGGCTGAGCCAGATCTACGGCTTCGCCAAGCAGTCCGGCGGCGACGTGGCGGTGGAAAGCCGTCTCGGCCACGGTTCGACCTTCACCCTCTACCTGCCCCGGACACGGCGCGTCGAGACGCAGGCCAGGCTTTCGCCCGCGCCCGCGCGCACTCGCCACGAAGGGCGCGTGCTGGTCGTCGAGGACAACGCGGCGATCGGCGAATTCGCCACGCAACTGCTGCAGGACCTGGGCTATCGCACCGAGCTGGCGACCAACGCGGTGGAAGCGCTCGCGCGGCTCGAGGCCGAGGCGACGTTCGACATCGTGTTCAGCGACGTGGTCATGCCGGGGATCGGCGGCGTCGAGCTGGCCCGGATCATCAAGGGGCGCTGGCCCGGCGTGCAGGTGGTGCTGACCAGCGGCTACAGCCATGTGCTGGCCACCGACGCCCATCACGGCTTTCCGCTGCTGCACAAGCCCTATTCGGTCGAGGAGCTGTCGCACATCCTGCGCCAGGCGCGGACGGAAGAGCGGGTGGAGGTCGGCGGCTAGCGCGCCTAACCCCGCGTCCGGTCCACGGTCTCGACCGTCGGGCAGGTGCGCAGCGCCGCCGAGATGTTGGTCAGGTGCTTGGCGTCGCGGACCTCCACGTCGATGTCGACGTCGAAGAAGTCGCTCTGCCGGTGGTGCATGCGCAGGTTGACGATGTTGCCGCCAGCCTCGCCGATGATCGTGCAGACCTGGCCTAGAACGCCGGGCGCGTTGCCGATCGTGGCGTGCAGACGGGCCAGGGAGACGGTCTCGCGCTCGGCCTCGGGCGTCCAGTTGAGATCGCGCCAGAGGTCCTCGCGGTCCTCGTATTCGGCCAGTTTCGGACAGTCGATCGTGTGGACGTCCAGGCCGCCTTCTTTGCTGTCCGACCCGTTTTCCCGCAGGATGCCGACGATCCGGTCGCCCGGCACCGGGCTGCAGCAGTGGGCGAAGTGCAGCGAGACGCCAGGGGTCAGGCCGCCGCCGCGCACATAGAGCCGCGCGGCCGTGCCGCCGTCGATTTTGCGTCGCGCCGTAGCCACGGCCATCACCGCGTCCTTCATGCCCGGGAAGGCCGTCTCCAGCACCTGGCCGGGCAGCACCCGTCCGCGGCCGACGGCGTCGAACAGTCCGTCCTCGGTCTCCAGGGCGAAGCGCTCCAGGATCGGCCGCAGCGACACGTCCTTCAGCTTCTTGCCGGCCCGTTCGAACACCTGCTCCACCGAGGCCCGGCCCAGGCGCAGGAACTCTTCCTTCTCGGTCTGGCGGATGTGACGGCGGATGGCCGAGCGGGCCCGTCCCGTCACGGTCAAGGAACGCCAGTCCGGCGGCACCACGGGCTTGGAGCCCCGGACCACCTCGACCACGTCGCCGTTGTTGAGCAGGGTGCGCAGCGGCTTGAGCTCGCCGTTGATCTTCACCCCGATGCAGGTGTCGCCGACGCTGGTGTGGACCGCATAGGCGAAGTCCAGGGGCATGGCCCCGCGCGGCAGGCTGACCAGCTTGCCCTTGGGCGTGAACACGAACACCTGGTCCAGGAACATCTCGAGCTTGGCGTGCTCGACCAGCTCCTCGGCGTCGCCGCCGTGCTCGAGCACCTGGACCAGCTGGCGCAGGTTGGCCAGCGGATCGCGGCCGCCGGCGGCCTCCATGCCTTCCAGGTCCAGGCCGTACGAGGCGTCCTTGTAGCGGAAGTGGGCGGCCACGCCGTCTTCGGCGACCCGGTCCATGGCCTCGGTGCGAATCTGCATCTCGATGCGCATGCCGCGCGGCCCCACCACCGTGGTGTGCAGCGAGCGGTAGTTGTTGCGCTTGGGGGTCGAGATGAAATCCTTGAAGCGGTCGGGCACGCTGGACCAGGCGCGATGCACGACGCCGAGGGCGCGGTAGCAGTCCTCCTCGCTGTCGACGATCACCCGGAAGGCGTAGATGTCGGACATCTGCGAGAAGCCGATCGATTTACGCTGCAGCTTGCGCCAGATCGAATAGGGCGACTTCTCGCGGCCGAAGACCCGGGCTGGCAGGCCGGACGATTCCAGGCGCGCGGCGATCTCCTGGCTGACCAGGGCCACCGCCCCGCCCTGCTCGGCGCGCAGGGTGTCGAGCCGGCGGATGATCGCGTTGCGGGCCACCGGATTGGTGTGCTCGAAGGAAAGCTCCTCCAGCTCGGTGCAGATGCGGTGGCAGCCGATGTTGCGGGCCAGGGGCGCGTAGATGTCGCGCGTCTCGCGGGCGATGCGCTCGCGCTTGGCCTGGCTCTTGATGAAGTGCAGCGTCCGCATGTTGTGCAGACGGTCGGCCAGCTTGACCAGCAGGACGCGGACATCCTTGGAGATGGCCAGGATGAACTTGCGCAGGTTCTCGGCCTGGCGCGCGTGCTCGGCCTGCAGCTCCAGCTTGGACAGCTTGGTGACGCCCTCGACCAGCTCGGCGATCTCCTCGCCGAACAGCTTGGAGATCTCCTCCTTGGTGACCGGGGTGTCCTCGATCACGTCATGCAGCAGCGCGGTGACGATGGTCGCGGTGTCGAGCCTGTATTCGGTGAGAATGCCGGCCACCTCGATCGGGTGGGCGTAATAGGGGTCGCCGCTGGCCCGGGTCTGCGAGCCGTGCATGCGCATGGCGTAGACATAGGCCCGGTTCAGCAGGGCTTCGTCCGCCGTCGGATCGTAGGCGTGGACGCGCTCGATCAATTCGTATTGGCGGAGGAACTTCTGGCGGGGCTTGGGAGCCGGAGCCGGGGCCACATCGTTGGCGGCGGGTAGAGACGAAGACGCGCCCGATTCTAAATCGGGCGCGCGTTCGGAAGGAGCGGCGGCGGGCGCCGCTTCGAGAATGAGAGGGTCTGCGCCGTCGGGGCTCAGTACCGCTCCTCCTGACCGCCGTCGCGGTCGCTCTGCAGGGCGCGAACCAGTTCGAGTTCGCTCATCTGCATGTGGGTGGGATCGGCCAGCAGGGCGAGGGTTTCGGCCTCTTCCTCGGCTTCGGTGTGCTCATCGACGCGTTGCAGCGTGGTGATCAGCTGTTCCTTGAGGCCCTCGTGGTCGACCACGTCGTCGGCGATCTCGCGCAGGGCGACGACGGGGTTCTTGTCGTTGTCGCGATCGACGAGCAGCGAGGCGCCGGCCGAGATGCCGCGCGCCCGGTGGGCGGACAGCAGGACCAGAGCGAAGCGGTTGGGAACCTTCTCGACGCAATCTTCGACGGTGACGCGGGCCATGAATTCCTCGGGCTATGAGCCTTGGTTATCGCAAAATAGGGTCTCGGGCGGCGTTACACAACGCCGCATTGGTGGAGTCCCGGCTTTCGCGAGGGGGCGCTTATGCCGTGTTCGCCCGGAGAAGTCCAGCGGGACGGACATCGAACCCGCCCAGGTCGATGTTGGGTTTACACAACATTCCTCGATATGTTAGGTAGACACAACCAAATGAAAGGACGACCCAACATGAACCCGACCTGGCCGGCGAACCCGCGGTATGTGATCGGCGCGATGGCGTCCTGGGCCTTGTTTCTGGCGTGCGTCGTCGGCGTGGTGTTCGGCAGAACCTCCGGCTGGCCTCCGGCGGCGCTGATGGCCTTGGCCGCCGTCCCCGCCGCCACGGTCGCCTGGCAGTTTTGGGCCGCCTATCGGCTGATCGCGGCGCAGGACGAGTTCTTCCGGGCCTTGACCGTCAAGCGCATGGTCGTGGCGGCCGGACTGTCTATCACCCTGGCCACCGCCTGGAGCGTGATGGAGCTGACCGGCCTGCCCCATCTGCCGGCCTGGCTGATCTATCCGCTGTTCTGGGGCCTGTTCGGTCTGGTGACTCCGGTGATCCGGGACAGCCGCGCATGAAGAGCCGCCTCAAGGTGCTGCGGGCCGAGCGCGGCTGGACCCAGGAGCAGCTCAGCCAGGCGGTCAACGTGTCGCGTTACGCGATCAACGCCCTGGAGACCGAGCGCCACGATCCGTCGCTGGATCTGGCCTTTCGGATCGCGGGCGCGTTCGGCCTCAAGGTCGAGGAGGTCTTTCCCAATCCTCACGCCAAGACCTGAGCGGCGGAGGACCGGCCCAGGGCGTATCGACGTTCAAGCTACGTGCGTTCTCCTCGTCCTTCGACTAGCTCAGGATGAGGAGAATGGCGGGCGCCTCGTGACCAAAACGACAGTCTATAAATTCGACCTCATCCTGAGCTAGTCGAAGGACGAGGTCGTCCGCGGGCGCTGGAATGTCGATGCGCCGCTAGCGCGCCTTCTGCGTCTGCGGATGGATCGTCTCGCCGCGCTCCAGCATGGCGACGAACGTCTCGATCTTCTTCTTGCGGCCAGCTTCCGTCTTCATGTTGTGGATGCGGAAGGCCAGGGAGAAGCGGTTCTGCGCCGACAGCTTGGCCAGCATCGCCTTGGCCCCCGGGTTGGCGTCGATCGCGGCCTGGAGGTCGTCGGGGATCTTCATCCCCTTGCCGCTGCCGTAGGCCTTGTCCCACCGCCCGTCGGCCTTGGCCGCCTCGACCTCGCGCAGGCCGTGCTCGGTCATCCGCCCCTCGGCGATCAGGCGCGCGACGTTGTCGACATTGATCTGGCTCCAGATGCTCTTCCGGCCGCGCGGCGTGTAGCGCTGCAGGAAGCTCCGGCCGTCGAAACCCTTGCGCACCGCATCGATCCAGCCCCAGCACAGGACCACCTCGATCGCCTGCTTGGCGGTGATCGACGGCAGGCCGGAGCCCACCTTGTGGATCTTGATCCAGACCTCGCTCTCCCGGTCATGGTGACGCGAGAGCCAGTCGTGGAAGGCGTCGGCGTCGACGAATTCTTGGACGTGGGCGGGATCGACCTCGATGGCGGCCATCAGCGGCTCTCGGCAAGGCGCGTCCCGGGCGCGAGGCCCGGGACCTGGAAAAGACCGTCTACCAGACCTTCACGCGCTTTTCTGGCGGCAGGTACAGCGCGTCGCCCGGCTTGATGTCGAACGCGGCGTACCAGGCGTCGAGATTGCGCACGGTGGAGGCGCGATAACGGTCGGGCGCGTGGCCGTCGGTGACCATCTGCTGACGCTGGGCCGCCTCGCGCGCATAGCCGCGCCAGGATTGGGCGTAGGCCAGGAAGAAGCGCTGGTCGCCGGTCAGGCCGTCGATCACCGGGGCCGGCTTGCCGCCCAGCGAGGCGTGGTAGGCGTCCAGGGCCGCGGCCAGGCCGGCGACGTCGGCGATGTTCTCGCTCAGCGTCTGCTTGCCGTTCACCGCCAGGTCGGGGAACGGCTTGTAGCCGTCGAACTGGTCGGCCAGGGCCGCGCCGGCCTTCTGGAAGTGCTCCAGGTCGGTGGGGGTCCACCAGTTGCGCAGGCGCCCCTGGCTGTCGAACTGGGCGCCCTGGTCGTCGAAGCTGTGGCTGATCTCGTGGCCGATCGTGCCGCCGGTGCCGCCGTAATTGGCCGCCGCGTCGGCGTCGACGTCGAAGTACGGGGCTTGCAGGATGGCCGCCGGGAAGTTCAGGCCGTTCAGCATCGGCAGGTTCACGGCGTTGACGGTCTGGGGCGTCATCACCCACTGGCCGCGATCGACGGGCTTGCCCAGTTGGCCGATCCAGTAGGCGGTCTCGAACATCTCCGAGCGCTGGACGTTGCCGACCGGGTCGCCGCGGACGATCTCCAGGGCCGAATAGTCGCGCCACGTGTCGGGATAGCCGACGCCGACCTTCAGCACCTCGACCTTGCGGCGGGCCTCGGCCTTGGTCTCCGGGGCCATCCAGTCCAGGCCGTCGATGCGGCGCACGAAGGCGGCCTTCATGTTGTCGACCATGCCCGAGACCTCGGCCTTGGACCGGGCCGGGAAGTACTGGTCGACATAGAGCTTGCCAACCACCTCGCCGAGCACGGCGTTGGTCGAGTTGACGCCGCGCTTCCAGCGGGCCGCCAGCTGCGGCGTGCCCGACAGGGTGTTTCCGTAGAAGGCGAAACGCTCGTCGACGAAGGCCTTGGGCAGCAGGTTCGAATAGTGGTCCAGGTAGTGGAAGGCCAGGTAGTCCTTCCAGGTCTCCACGCTCTCGTCGGCGGCGACCTTGCCCAGGCCCGTGACCATGGTCGGATGCCAGACGATGAAGCGCGGCTGGCCGGCCAGGCCGGCGGCGGTGAAGAACGTCTTCCAGTCCAGGCCCGGGGCCTTGGCCGCGAAGTCGGCCTGGGTCCAGCTGTTGTTGGCCTTCTGGACGTCGGCGCTGTCGGCGCGGCTGCCCGAGGCCTGGGCGATCCTGGTCTCCAGCGCCAGGATCCGCGCGGCCTTGGCGTCGGCGTCGGCGACGCCGCCCAGGGTCAGGATCTTGGCGATGTGGGCGAGGTATTTCTCGCGGACCGTCTTCATCGACGCCTTGTCGGACAGGTAGTATTCGCGGTCGGGCATGCCCAGGCCGCCCTGCAGCAGGAACGGCGCGTACTTGCTGGTGTCGTCGAAGGCCGGCGAGGCCCACAGGCCCAGGACGTTGTCGGTGTAGAAGTCGGTGGCGTTCAAGGCGTCGACGTCGGCGCGGACGTTGCCGCCCAGCACGGCGGCCAGGTCGGTGCGGGTCTTGATCGCCGCGATCCGCGCCAGGCCCGCCTGCATCGGCGCCAGGCCGGCCTTCTCGATGGCCGCCTCGTCCATGTAGCTGGCGTAGTAGTCGCCGACCTTCTTGGCGTCGGCCGAACCGCCGTCCTTGGCCGCGGCCTGGATCAGGTCGACCGTGCGCTTGGCCGCCTGCTCGACCAGGATGGCGCCGACGCCGTAGCTGCTGCGGTCGGCCGGGATCGGATTGGCCTTGATCGCCGTGCCGTTGGCGTAGGTCCAGAAGTCGTCGCCGGGCTTGATCGAGGTGTCGAAGGCGCCCTTGTCGACGCCGCTCTTCAGGTCGGCGGCGAAAGCCGGGGCGGAGGCCAGCAGCGCGCAGGCGGCGGCGCAGGCGAGCAGCGAACGGGTGAAGGTCATGAAGGATGGTCCCCAGGGAGCGCGAGCGCGGCGGCGCTCAGCACGATTTGGCGCGGACTATCGAACCGGCTTAGTCAGGGCGCGAATTAAAGTTTGGCAATGTGGACGCCGTTGGGGACACGCACTCACCCCACGGTCGTGCAAGCCTGGCAAGACGGCTGGATGAGTGCGTGTCCCCGTCTAGGCCGCCGGCGTCGCGTCGGTTCCCACGATAGCGGCATCCGCCAGGTCCGCCGCCGTCCGCCCGCTGACGGGGTGGCGCCAGTCGGGCGCGATCTCCGCCAGCGGCCCCATCACGAACAAGCGCTCGTGCGCCCGGGGATGGGGCACGACCACCGCCCCGTCCAGCGCGGCGCGGCCGTGGGCGATCAGGTCGAGGTCCAGGGTGCGGGGCGCGTTGGGCTCGGCGCGGATGCGGCCGAAGCGGGCTTCGATGCGGTGCAGGGCGGTCAGGACCTCGCTCGACGACAGCGCCGTCTCGACCAGAACGACGCCGTTCAGATAGGCTGGCGCGGCCGGGTCGGGCCAGGCGGCCGAGGTCCACCAGGAGGAACGCCCCGTCACCGTCAGACCCTC
Source organism: Caulobacter sp. Root487D2Y (assembly GCF_001427165.1). Taxonomy (NCBI): domain Bacteria; kingdom Pseudomonadati; phylum Pseudomonadota; class Alphaproteobacteria; order Caulobacterales; family Caulobacteraceae; genus Caulobacter; species Caulobacter sp. Root487D2Y. Next base: position 70,622 of record NZ_LMFD01000002.1, on the reverse strand, counting down.
CGAGGCCAGGGCTTCGAGCGCCGCCTCCAGCAAGGCCTCGCGACTCGGGTATGATCCGGGCAGGCTGCAGCCGAGCGCGACCACCACCGCCTGATCCAGCTCATTTTGATCGAACTGATTTTTCAAGGATTTCCGACCACGTGACCTTCTACCCGACCGAGCGCCTGGCGCTGTTCATCGACGGGGCCAATTTCTTTTCCGCCGCCAAGGCCCTGGGCTTCGACATCGACTACCGCAAGCTGCTGGACGAGTTCCGCAAGCGCGGCGTGCTGGTGCGCGCCTATTACTACACCGCCATCGCCGAGAACGAGGAGTATTCCCCGATCCGGCCGCTGGTCGACTGGCTGGACTACAACGGCTTCACCCTGGTCACCAAGCCGGCCCGCGAGTTCACCGACAGCCAGGGCCGCAAGCGCTGGCGCGGCGACATGGACGTCGAGATCGCCGTCGACATGATGGAGATGGCCGCCACGGTCGACCACCTGGTGCTGTTCTCGGGCGACGGAGACTTCCGCGCCCTGGTCGAGGCCGTGCAGCGCAAGGGCCGCCGCGTCACCGTGGTCTCCACGATGAAGAGCCAGCCGCCGATGACCAGCGACGACCTGCGCCGCCAGGCCGACAACTTCGTGGATCTGGCCGATCTCGGCGCCATCATCGGCCGCCCGCAGGCCAGCCGAAATCCCCTGCCCCGCTTCGTCACCGATCCGGCCCGTGGTCCGGCGGCTCACGACACCCCTGAAAGCGATGGGGACGACGAGGACTAGCCATGGGTCAGCACTCCAACATCCCCGGCGAGGTCGTGCCCTCGCCCGCCGAGCCGCCGCGCGACTGCCCGCTGTGCCCGCGCCTGGTGGCCTATCGCCGCGAGAACCAGGACCTCTATCCCGACTGGTTCAACGGCCCGGCCCCGTCGTTCGGCGACCACGAGGCCCGGCTGCTGGTCGTGGGCCTGGCCCCCGGCCGCAAGGGCGCCAACCGCACCGGCCGGCCGTTCACCGGCGACTACGCCGGGACGCTGCTCTACGACACCCTGATCAAGTACGGCTTCGCCACCGGCAAGTTCGAGGCCCGGCCCGACGACTCCCTGAAGCTGATCGGCGCGGCCGTGACCAACGCCGTCCGCTGCGCCCCGCCCGGCAACAAGCCCGAGACCTCGGAAGAGAACAACTGCCGGCCGTTCCTGACCGCGCGGCTGGAGATGTTCCCCAACCTGAAAGCCATCGTCACCCTGGGCGACGTCTCGCGCCGCAACATGCTGAAGGCCCTGGGCCTGAAGGCCTCGGCGGGCCTGCCCGGCCATGGCACGGAGTTCCAGGCCGGACCCTATCGGGTGTTCAACAGCTATCACTGCTCGCGGCTGAACACGAACACCGGCCGGCTGACGACGCCGATGTTCGAAGAGTTGTTCGGGCGGGTGAAGGCGTATCTGGACGCCAATCCGTAGCGCTGTGCGTCCTTCGAGGCTCGGCTACGCCTCGCACCGCAGGATGGGGGATTCAGAGCCACGAAGGTCCTCATCCTGAGGCGCCCGCGCAGCGGGCCTCGAAGGACGCAAGGCCTCACCACACCAGCCCCGTCGTCTTCAGCCGCACCCGCGCCAGCGTGTGGTTCGAGGCCAGGAACAGGGTGCTTCCATCCTCGCCGAACGCGCAGTTGGCGATGGCCGTGCCCGTCTCGATCACCCCGATCAGCTCGGCGTCGGGCGTCAGCACCAGCACCCCGCCCGGCCCCGTCGCGTAGAGCCGCCCTTCGGTGTCCAGGCACATGCCGTCCGGCAGACCCAGGCCGCCGGCTTCGCGTAGCGGCATGGCGTCGAAGAACAACGCCTTGGCCGTGGGCATGCCGTCCGGACCCAGGTCGTAGACCATCAGCTTGGGGCCGTCCGGTTCGGAGACCGACACGTAGAGCCGGCGCTGGTCCGGCGACAGGGCGATCCCGTTCGGGAAGGTCAGCTCGGCGTCCAGCAGGTCCAGCGTCCCGTCCCGCCGCAGGCGGTAGACCCCATTGAAGTCCAGCTCGCGCAGCGGCGAGGCGTTGCGGCCCTTCAGGCCATAGGTCGGGTCGGTGAAATAGATCGCGCCGGTCTTCGCCACGGCCAGGTCGTTGGGGCTGTTGAACCGCTTGCCCTGATAGCGATCGATCAGGAAGGTCTTCCTCCGGGTCTTCAGGTCGATCCTGGCCAGGGCGCGGTTGCCGTGGTCGCAGGCCAGCAGGTCGCCGGCGGCGTCCAGCGCCATGCCGTTCTGGCCGGGCTCGGCGAAGGCGTCGGTGGGCGGGCCGTCATAGCCCGACGGGTTCAGGAATTCGCTGACCCCGTCCGCCTCGCTCCAGCGGTACATGACGTTGCCCGGCACGTCGGAAAACACCAGATAGCCGCCGTCGCGGACCCAGACCGGGCCCTCGGCCCAGACGAAGCCTTCGGCCAGTTGCTGGATTTCGGCGTCGGCCGCCACGACGGCGTCGAGCTTCGGGGAGAGGCGATGGATCTGCCCGACGGAGGGATAGGTCATCTCTGAACTCACGCTTGCGAACGAACTCTCGGCAGGGCGTCCAGCCACCGCGCATAGGCCGCCTCTCGGGTCACCGTATCGAACGTCGGCGTCAGCATCTCCGCCTCCGGTCGCGCCTTCACCGCCTCCTCGACCGAGCCGTACACGCCCGCCCCGACGCCGGCGAACAGAGCCGCGCCCAGGGCCGTGGTCTCCTGGTAGCTGGCGCGGTGCACCGGAATGCCGGTCAGGTCGGCCAGGCGCTGACTGAACCAGGCGCTCTTGGCCATGCCGCCGTCGATGCGCAGGGCCGCGTCCTCGAAGGCCGACGGGGCGTCGGCCCGCATGGCCTCGATCAGGTCGCGCCCCTGGAAGACGCAGGAGTCGAAGGTGGCCTGGGCGATCTCGGCCAGGCCGGCGTCGCGGGTCAGGCCAAAGATCGCGCCCCGCGCCTCGGCGTCCCACCAGGGCGCGCCCAGGCCGGTGAAGGCCGGCACCACCACCACGCCGTGGCCGCCGCGCGCCGAACGGGCCAGGGCCTCGGCCCCGCGCGGGCCGCCGGTGACGCCCAGCCCCTCGTTCAGCCACTGGATCGCCGCCCCGGCCACGAAGATCGAGCCCTCCAGGGCGTAGGTCGTCCGGCCGTTCACCCGCGCGGCCACGGTCGTCAACAGGCGCGAGGCCGAATGCGGCCGGTCCTCGCCGGTGTTGACCAGCATGAAGCCGCCGGTGCCGTAGGTGACCTTCATCTCGCCCGGATGGATGCAGCCCTGCCCCATCAGCGCCGCCTGCTGGTCGCCCGCCACGCCGCGGATCGGCAGGGGTCGACCCAGGATGTCCGGCGTCACCTCGCCGTAGTCGCCCGCGCAGTCGAGCACCGTCGGCAGCAGGGCGCGCGGCACGTTCAGCAGCGACAGCATCGCGTCCGACCAGTCCTGCTTCTCGATGTCGAACAGCAGGGTGCGCGAGGCGTTGGTGGCGTCGGTGACGTGGTTGGCCTTGTCGGTCAGCCGCCAGATGACCCAGGTGTCGATCGTGCCGCACAGCAGCTCGCCCGCCTCGGCCCGCCGCCGCGCGCCCGGAACCTTGTCCAGGATCCAGGCGATCTTCGTGCCCGAGAAATAGGGGTCCAGCAGCAGGCCGGTGGCGGCGGTGACGGCCGGTTCATGGCCAGCGTCGCGCAGCCGGTCGCAGACGTCGGCCGTGCGGCGGTCCTGCCAGACGATGGCCGGATGGATCGGGCGGCCGGTGGCCTTGTCCCAGACCACCACCGTCTCGCGCTGGTTGGTGACGCCCAGAGCGGCGATGTCGGCGCTGTCGCGGCCGCACGTCTCGACCGTGTCGCGCAGCACCCCCACGCAGGCGGCGTAGATCTCCTCGGCGTCGTGCTCGACCCAGCCGTCGCGCGGATAGCTCTGGCGCAGCGGCCGGCTGGCGTCGCCGACCGGTTTGCCGTCGGCCTGAAACAGAATCGCCCGGGTGCTGGTGGTGCCCTGATCGAGCGCGAGGATCAGAGGTTTGCCCATGCGTCTTGCGTCTCCCTGGCGGTCTTTCCGATTTTCTGGCCCTGCGGCATCGCGACGCTTGACCCCATGTGTCATGGCTTCACCTGTTTAAGCATGTTTTCATCTGACGCGGCCAAGGTCCGTCTTGGTTAAGCTTGGATTTCGAGGAGGCCCGTGAACCAGGCCGCCCAGACCGCGCAGCTCTTGTCCCTGGCCCGCAGCCGCGAGCCGGCCGATCGCGAGCGCCTGCTCAACGGCATCGTCGAGATGTGCGACGCGAGCCAGGCCCAGGGACGTCCGGCCGCGCCCGAAGTCCAGGTTCTGCTCGACTCGATCTTCATGACCCTGGTGGTCGAGGCCGAGCGTGACATCCGCGCCCGCCTGGCCCAGAGCTTGGCCGACGCCACCTGGGCGCCGCCCGCCCTGATCAACATCCTGGCGCTCGACGAGATCGAGATCGCGCGCCCGATCATCGCCCGCAGCCCGATCCTGCGGGATCACGACCTGATCCGCCTGCTGGTCCAGGCCACGCTGGAGCACCAGATCGAGATCGCCCGCCGGCCGCAGCTGTCGCCCGCCGTGGTCGAGGCGATCCTGGCCAAGGACGAATCGGCGGTGCTGACCGCCCTGGCCTCCAACCCCACCGCCCAGATCTCGCCCGAGGGCCTGCGCCGGCTGGTCGACAAGGCCCGCGACGTGGTCGCCCTGCGCTCGCCCCTGGCCCGGCATCCCAACCTGTCCAGCGACCTGGCCGAGCAACTGTATCTGTGGGTGGGCCGCGCCCTGCGCGACGCGCTGACCGCCCGCTTCCAGCTGGATCCCGACAAGATGGCCCAGGCGGTCGGGGCCTCGCTGCACGCCGCCCATGCGGGCGCGCCGCGCGACGACAATCCCGCCGTCGAGCAGGCCGAGGATCGCGAGGCGATGGAGGCGGCCCTGGTCGAGAAGCTGGACGCCGCCGGCCAGCTGCGGCCCGGCTATCTGCTGCGGGTGCTGCGCGAGCGGCGTCTGCCGCTGTTCCTGTTCGCCCTGGCGCGTCTCGGCGGCTTCGACATCCGCCAGGTGCGACGAGCGGTCGACAGCAACCGTCCCGAACTGCTGGCCCTGGCCTGCTCGGCCGTCGGCATCGACCGCAGTGTCTTCCCGACCATCCTGACCCACGTGCGCGAGCTGAACGGCGGCCGTCCCGGCGGCGGCGCGGAAGCCGCCCGCAAGGCCAGCGGCGCCTTCGGCCCCTTCGCCCCGGACATCGCGGCCATGGCGTTCCGCCAAGCGGTCAGCGCGGCCTGATAAGGCCTCGGGGCGGTGTCGCCTCCAGGTTTGACAAGGCGACGTCAATCCAGCCACTTGGCGCCATGTTCCAGCCCCTGCCCTTCGTGACTCGCCTGACCTTCAAGGCCAGTGACCGCCCCGAGGCGCAGGAGGCGCGCGAGCGGCTGATCGCGCGCTACGGCGACGTCGGCGACGAGAGCGCCCAGGTGATCGTCGCCCTGGGCGGCGACGGCTTCATGCTGGAGACTCTGCACGACACCCTGCAGCGCCAGACGCCGATCTACGGCATGAACCGCGGCTCGGTCGGCTTCCTGATGAACGAGTACAGCGAGGACGACCTGCTGGCGCGGATCAACGCCGCCGAGCGGGCCGTGATCCATCCGCTGGCCATGGTCGCCATCGACGCCAACCGCAAGCAGCACCGGGCCCTGGCCATCAACGAGGTGTCGCTGCTGCGCCAGACCCGCCAGACCGCCAAGCTGCGGATCAGCATCGACGGCAAGGTGCGGATGGGCGAGTTGGTCTGCGACGGGGCCCTGCTGGCCACGCCGGCCGGCTCGACCGCCTACAACCTGTCCGCCCACGGTCCGATCATCCCGATCGGCGCCCAGGTCCTGGCCCTGACGCCCATCAGCGCCTTCCGCCCCCGACGCTGGCGTGGCGCGCTTTTGCCGCAGACAGCCAGGGTGACGTTCGAGATCCTGGAATGCGATAAGAGACCCGTAAGCGCCGTGGCCGACAACTTCGAGGTCCGCGACGTGGTCGAGGTTCACATCGCCGAGGACAGCAGCGCCAGCCTCTCCATGCTCTTCGATGCAGGTCGAAGCCTTGAGGAGCGGGTACTGACGGAGCAGTTCTCGGCCTGACAACGTTGGACTTATTGGTCAGGGCACCATCTGCCTTTGGTCAGGGTAGAAACGGGCGTCTCATCTAATGTTAACGTCTTGACCCTACATTCCACGCCAATACCTAGGGGGAAAGCGTCCGTGACAACCAAGTCCGCCGCGGAAGTTATACAGGTGCCGAACATGCTCAAGCTCAAGGTAGGCGGTCGCGGCGGCATCGACATGGCGGCCATCGCCAAGGCCGAAGCCGCGCTGAAAAGCTTGTCGGGCAACTTCGCCCAATGGCTCAATGACGAGATCGTCAAGCTTGAAGCCGCTCGCCAGGACGTTCGCGCCAAAGGCCTGACCGCCGAGACGGTCGAGACCCTCTATCTGCGCGCCCACGACCTGAAAGGCCTCGGCGCCACCTACGATTTCCCGTTGATCACCCGCCTGGCCGCCTCGCTGTGCCGGCTGATCGACGATCCGGAGACGCGCCTGACCGCGCCGATGTTCCTGGTCGACGCCCACATCGACGCGATCAAGGCCTGCGTCCGCGACGACATCAAGACCGACACCCACCCCGTCGGCAAGATCCTGGCCGTCGAGCTGGAAGGCCGCGTGGCGGACTATCTGGCCGCCTGATCGGTCGATCTTCGAAAAATCCCGAAAAGCCCCGGTCGCGCTGGGGCTTTTTCTTTGCCCGTCGCCTCGCCGGCCCTGTGCCTCAGACCCCAAACAGCCCCTTCAGGTACGGGTTGAGCATCCGCCCGTCGGGATCCAGCTTGGCCCGCACCTTCAGGAAGTCGTTCCAGCGCGGATAGAGCCCGGCCAGCTGGTCGCCCGAGACGCTGTGCAGCTTGCCCCAGTGCGGCCGGCCGCCGTAGCGGCGGAAGATCGGCTCGATCAGGGTGTAGAGGAAGGCGAACTCGTCCTTGTAGTGGGCGTGGACGGCGATGGAGCCCCGGGGCTCGCCTTGAAAAGGCGACAGCCAGGCGTCGTCGGGGGCGATGCGGCGGCATTCGATCGGGAAGAAGACGTCGGGGCGCGCCTTCTCGATGGTCGCCACGATCTCGGCCAGGGCCTTGAGCTGCACCGACGCCGGCAGGTGGAACTCCATCTCGTTGAAGCGCACCGGACGCTCGGTGGACAGCAGCTTCCAGCCCTCGTCGACCGCCTTCTCGGGCTTGGTCCCGCCCAGCAGGGCCCGGGCGGCGGCCTTGCGCAGCGGAGCCGAGAAGCCCAGCAGGTTGCGCAGCCCCTTCAGGGCGTCGAGGAAGACGGTGTCCTGGTCCGGTCCGCGCGGAATGGCCGGGGCGTCGGTCTCGTCGTGGCTGATATTGGCGGCCAGGCCGGTGAACGGCACGGCATAGAACTCGAAATTGCGATGCCTGGCCCAGCGCTCCTCGGCCTTGGCCAGGGCGTCCTCGAACGGCTCCAGCCAGACATTGCGCTCCAGCCGACGGTTGGCGGTGGTCTTCAGCCGGACCTGGGTGATCACCCCGAGCGATCCCAGCGAGACCTTGGCGGCCTGGAAGACGTCGGCGTTGCGGTGCTCGCCGCAATCGATCGTCTCGCCCTTGGGGGTGACCAGGCGCAGGGCGGTGACGTCGCCGTGCAGGGCCTTGATCGCCCGGCCCGTGCCGTGGGTGCCGGTGGCCAGGGCGCCGGCCAGGGCCTGCTTGTTGATGTCGGGCAGATTGGCCATGGCCCGGCCCTTGGCGGCCAGGGCGGGACCCAGCGCGCCCAGCCGCATGCCCGCCGCGACGATCGCCTCGTCGCCCTCCCAGGCGATGATCCCCGACAGCGCGTCCAGCGACACCAGGGTCCCGTCCGTGGGGGCCAGGGCGGTGAACGAATGGCCCGCCCCCACCGGACGGATCGGCGCCAGGGCGGTCTTGAGGACCGAGGCGACCTCGGCCTCGGTCTTGGGGGCGACGCGGGCGGCGGGATAGGCGTGCTGCACGCCCGACCAGTTGCGCCACAGCAGATGGCCCTTGGCGTCGGTGGTCGGCGGGGACGGCGGCTCGGGCTTGTCGTGCGTCGCGACCGCATAGCCGCCGCCGACCGCCGCCGCGCCCAATCCCGCGCCCACGAGGAGCGCCCCTCGCCTCGATACCGTCATCCGTTCCGCCCCCCAGCAATCTTACTGGGCGGGATCTTCGCGCCCCGCCATGAAGCGTATGAGAGCGTTGAAATCGTCCGGGGTGCAAGCCACGCATTGTCCGCCGGCCGGCATGGCCTGGAACCCTTGGACGGCGTGGTCCAGCAACACGGCCTGGCCCTGCTTCCAGCGCGGATCCCAGGCCTTTCGGTCGTGGACCAGCGGCGCGCCCGTGCCGGGGATGGCGTGGCAGGCCTTGCAGGACTCGCCATACAACGCCGCCAGCCGGGCGTCGGCCGGAGCCAGCGCCAAGGCCTGCGCCGCCGTCGGCGCGGGCGGGACGGGCTGGGAGCAGGCCGCCAGGCCGACGGTCAGGGCCAGAGCGACCGCCCAAGTCTTGGGGAGGCGCACTATTCGGCGATCCCATTCAGGCGCTTGGCGGCGCTGACGGTGTTGGCCAGCAGCATGGCGATGGTCATCGGCCCGACCCCGCCCGGCACCGGGGTGATGGCGCCGGCCACGGCCTTGGCTTCCTCGAAGTCGACATCGCCGACCAGGCGGGTCTTGCCTGCGGCGGCGGCGACCGGGTCGCGCGACGGGAAGCGGGTGATGCCGACGTCGATGACCGTGGCGCCCGGCTTGATCCAGTCGCCCTTGACCATCTCGGCCCGACCGACGGCCGCCACCAGGATGTCGGCCTCGCGGCAGATGACCGGCAGGTCCTTGGAGCGGGAGTGGGCGATGGTCACGGTGCAGTCGGCGGCCAGCAGCAGCTGGGCCATCGGCTTGCCCATCAGGTTGGAGCGGCCGATCACCACCGCCCGCTTGCCGGTCAGGTCGCCGACCACGTCCTTGAGCAGCACCATACAGCCGGCCGGGGTGCACGAGGTCAGGGCCGGCAGGCCGCTGGCCAGGCGCCCGGCGTTGGTCACTGTCAGGCCGTCGACGTCCTTGTCGGGCGAGATCGCCGCGACGATGGCCGCCTGGCTCATGTGATCGGGGACCGGGAACTGCACCAGGATCCCGTGGATGGCCGGATCGTCGTTCAGGCGCTCGACCAGCGACAGCAGCTCGCTCTGGCTGGTCTCGGCCGGCAGGCGGTGGGTCTCGGAATGCATGCCGGCGGCCAGGGTCTGCTCGCCCTTGCTGCGCACGTAGACCTGGCTGGCCGGGTCCTCGCCGACCAGCACGACGGCCAGGCCCGGCGTCAGACCGTGCTGGGCCTTCAGGCCGGCGACCTCGGCGGCGACCCGCTCGCGCAGCTGGGCCGCGAAGGCCTTGCCGTCGATGATTCTGGCTTGCGACATCGGCGTCTCCCGTTTGGCCGTGGGTAGAGCTTTTCCAGTTCGGATGGAACATCCCAACTGGGCAAAAAAAGCTCGAAGGAAAAAACTGGAGCGCGTCGCGCTCCGGGCCCCTCGCCCGCTCGCACGCAATATGTGCGGACGCGCGTCAGAAGTCGCTTGAGCTTCGCCCAATCATGCTAGAGCCGAAGCATGGTCTCCGCGTCCTCGACCCAGCGCGCCGACGTCGTCCTGGTGGGCGGCGGTCTGGCCAACGGCCTGATCGCCCTGCGGCTGAAAAGCCTGCGGCCGCGCCTGCGCGTGATCCTGCTGGAACAGGGCCCGACCATCGGCGGCGAGCACACCTGGTGCCACTTCGCCACCGACGTCGACGCGGTCGAGGCCGGCTGGCTGCGGCCGCTGATCGTCCATCGCTGGTCGGGCTACGAGGTCCGCTTTCCCGGGCACGGCCGCCAGCTGCCGACCGACTATCTGGCCATCACCTCCCAGCGCCTGCACCAGGTGGTCAGCGCCGCCCTGGGGGCCGACGCCTGGCTGGGCGCCACGGTGTCGGACGTCAATCCGCACCAGGTGACCCTGGCCGACGGCCGGACGATCGCGGCGGGCGCGGTGATCGACGGCCGGGGTCCGCGCAAGAGCCGCAGCCTGGCCCTGGGCTATCAGAAGTTCGTCGGCCAGGGCGTGCGCCTGACCGCGCCCCACGGCCTGACCCGGCCGATCATCATGGACGCCACGGTCTCGCAAGAGGACGGCTACCGCTTCGTCTATGTCCTGCCGCTGGACGCCACCCGGCTGCTGATCGAGGACACCCGCTACAGCGATGGCCCGGCCCTGGACCGGCCCGCCCTGCGCCGCGCCATTTCCGCCTACGCCAAGGCCCAGGGCTGGAGCATCGCCAAGGTCGAGCGCGAGGAGGACGGCGTCCTGCCGATCGCCTTGGGCGGCGACATCGACGCCTACTGGCGCGAGGCCCGTCCGCACATCGCCGAGGTGGGGCTGCGCGCCGCCCTGTTCCAGCCGACCACCGGCTATTCCCTGCCCGACGCCGCGCGCCTGGCCGAGATGGTGGCCGCCCTGCCCCGGATCACCAGCGCCAGCGTCCGCGCCTGTGTCGAAGCCCAGTCCAAGACCGTCTGGCGGCGGCGGCGCTTCCTGCGGCTGCTGAACCGCATGCTGTTCCGCGCCTGCGCGCCGCAGGACCGCTACAAGGTGCTGGAGCGCTTCTACCGTCTGTCGCCCGGCCTGATCCAACGCTTCTACGCCGCGCGCCTGACCAAGTGGGACAAGATCCGGCTCCTGATCGGCAAGCCGCCGGTGCCGATCCCGGCGGCCATCAGATGCATCGGCGAAAACTCGGTGTTCGGAGGAAAAGACGCATGACGACGACGCCGAAGGCCCTGGGGAAGCCGAAAGCCGCCGTCATCGGCGCGGGATTTGGCGGGCTGGCCCTGGCCGTCCGCCTGCAGTCCTCGGGCTTTGAGGTCACCGTCTTCGAGGGCCGCGAGAAGCCGGGCGGCCGGGCCTATGTCTGGCATGACGAGGGCTTCACCTTCGACGCCGGCCCGACCGTGATCACCGATCCCGACTGCCTGAAAGAGCTGTTCGCGCTCTCGGGCCGCAAGATCGAGGACTATGTCGAGCTGCTGCCGGTCGATCCGTTCTATCGCCTGGTCTGGGAGGACGGCGACGTCTTCGACTACGCCAACGACCAGGAGAAGCTCGACGCCCAGATCGCCGCCCGCAACCCGGCTGACGTCGAGGGCTATCGCCGTTTCCACGCCTATTCTGAAGAGCTGTACCAGAAGGGCTATGTCGAGCTGGGCGCCGTGCCGTTCCTCGACTTCGGCAGCATGATCGCCTCGGCCCCGGCCCTGATGAAGCTGCAGGCCTGGCGCAGCGTCTATGACAAGGTCGCCGGCTTCGTGAAGGACGAGCACGTGCGCCAGGCGCTGTCGTTCCACAGCCTGCTGGTCGGCGGCAGCCCGTTCGCCACCTCGTCGATCTACGCCCTGATCCACGCCCTGGAGCGGCGCGGCGGCGTCTGGTTCCCGCGCGGCGGCACCCACGCCCTGATCCGGGCCCTGGTGAAGCTGCTGGAGGACCTGGGCGGGACGATCCACCTGGGCCAGCCGATCCAGAAGATCGTCACCAAGGCCGGCCGCGTCACCGGCGTGATCCGCGCCGACGGCCAGTTCGAGGCCTTCGACACCGTCGCTTCCAACGCCGACGTCATGCACACCTATCGTCACCTCCTGGCGGACGACCCCAGGGGCAGGAAGGTCGGCAAGGCCCTGGAGGCCAAGCGCTGGAGCCCGTCGCTGTTCGTGGTCTATTTCGGGCTGAAGACCACCCATCCCGAGATCCGCCACCACACCATCTGCTTCGGCAACCGCTATCGCGAGCTGATCGGCGAGATCTACGGCAAGGACGGCCTGGCCGACGACTTCTCGCTGTACCTGCACCATCCCACCGCCAGCGACCCGGCCATGGCGCCCGAGGGCTGCTCGGCCTTCTACGCCCTGTCGCCGGTGCCCAACCTGAAGACGGCCGATATCGACTGGTCGGTCGAGGGACCCAAGTATCGCGACAAGATCCTGGCCTACCTGGAAAAGCACTACATTTCAGGGCTTTCAGCCGACCTCGTCACCAGCCGCTTCATCACTCCGGACGATTTCGTGAGCGACCTCAACGCCTGGAAGGGCGCGGCCTTCTCGCTGGAGCCGATCCTGACCCAGAGCGCCTTCTTCCGCACCCACAACCGCGACGACGTGATCCCCAACCTGTATTTCGTCGGGGCCGGGACGCATCCGGGCGCGGGCATCCCGGGCGTCGTCGGCTCGGCCAAGGCCACGGCGGGGCTGATGATCGACGACTACGCGACCGTCCCCGCATGAGCGACCTGGAGGCTCAGAGCCGCGAGGCGATCCAGAAGGGCAGCAAGAGCTTCGCGGCCGCCGCCGCCCTGTTCGACGCCCAGACCCGCGCCGACGCCGAGATGCTGTACGCCTGGTGCCGTCACTGCGACGATGTGATCGACGGCCAGACCCTGGGCCACGGCATGAGCCCGGTGGCCGACGCCCCGGCCCGGCTTGAGACGCTCTACGCCCAGACCCGCGCGGCCATGGCGGGCCAGACCCCGACCGACCCGGTGTTCGCCGCCTTCCAGACCGTGGCCCTGCGCCGGGGGATTCCCGAACGCTACGCCCTGGACATGATCGACGGCTTCGCCATGGACGTGGCGGGCCGGCGCTACGCCACGCTCGACGAACTGCTGGAATACTGCTGGGGCGTGGCCGGGGTGGTCGGCACGATGATGGCCCTGGTGATGGGCGTGAAACCGACCGCCCTGTCCACCCTGCGCCGCGCCCAGGACCTGGGCCTGGCCTTCCAGCTGACCAACATCGCCCGCGACATCGTCGAGGACGCCCGGAACGGCCGGATCTACGTGCCTGGCGACTGGCTGGCCGAACTGGGCGTGCCGCAGGACGCGGTCGCCGATCCTGCCCACCGGACCGCCGTGGCGGTGCTCGCCAAACGTCTCGTCGACGCCGCCGAGCCCTACTACGCCTCGGCCCGCTGGGGCCTGCGCGACCTGCCGCTGCGCTGCGCCTGGGCGATCGGCGCGGCGCGCGGCGTCTATCGCCAGATCGGGCTCGACGTGGTCAAGGCCGGCGACGAGGCCTGGGATGAACGGGTCGTCGTCAGTGGACGGATGAAGGCTTGGCGAGCCCTGGAAGGCGGCGTCCTGGCGCTGCGCTCGGCGACGCTGGATCGCTGGAGCTCGGCGCCAGCGCGGCCGCCGATGTGGTCACGTATCTAAAGGCCCTCCCCCTGTGGGGGAGGCGATCGCGAAGCGATCGGTGGGGGGAGTTTTAGGATCAAGAGATCGATGAACGGGCCGCCTGCCGATCACTCCCCCCTCCGTCGCCCTTTGGGCGACACCTCCCCCACAGGGGGAGGGCCTAAGAGGCCGCCCTACTTCAGCACCCCGCGCCGGGTCATCACCCACGCATACCAGATGAAGAACGCCAGCAGCCCGGCGATGACGGCGCTCGTCACGGCCATCTGCTGGCCCATGATCCTGCCGCCGTCCGTCAGGACGTAGGTGTAGGCCACGCTCAGCAGGAAGGCCGCCAGCGACACGGCCAGGACCGGCCAGGCCAGCTTGTTGCGCAGCAGGATCAGCACCGAACCTAGGAACGCCCCGAACACCCCGACGGCCCAGTCCACGGTCATCCAGGCCGGCATCTGCTGGTAGTGCTCGATCTGGGCCGGCGTCATGCCCGCGCTGGCCATGTAGGCCGCGCCCCGCGTCATGCTCATCACGAAGTCGAAGACGCCGATGGCGTTGAACAGCACGGCGACGACGCCGACCAGCCAAAGGTGCCAAGGCGTCCTGATCCGCGCCCCGTTCATCGTGCTTACGCCGGTCATCACAACCTCCCCATAACCACCGACGGGCTGATTGTTCCTACAGAAGCGCCCCGTCGCCGCCCCTGTCCCTGAGCTTGGCCTTCAGCTCCCGCACCGGCCGCGCCAGCAGGAAGCCGAACGACACCGCGCCGTCCTTGGTGTGCACCGCATGGTGGATCCGGTGGGCCTGGATCAGCTGCCGCCAGTAGCGCGACCGCCCCAGCGGGACCTTGAACCGCTGGTGCACCATGCCGTCGTGGAACATGAAATAGATCGCGCCATAGGCCGTGATCCCCAGGCCGATCGGCAGCAGCCAGGGCACGCCGTGCGCCCCGAAATAGATCGCCACGATGGCCGGCGCGGCGAACACCACCGCGAACAGGTCGTTCAGCTCGAACCGGCCGGCGCGCGGCTCGTGGTGCGAGCGGTGCCAAACCCACAGCCAGCCGTGCATCACGTAGCGATGCATGACCCAGGCGAAGCCTTCCATGAAGGCCAGGGCCGCCAGGAACAGGGCCAGGTCGAGACCGAGGGTCGCCATCGTCGTCCTGTTTATCGCCGGATCCGGCGCGCCAACACGTGCGCCAGGGCCAGGCCAAGCAGCCCGACGGCGGTCAGCACGCACCAGGCCTTATACACCGCCCCGATCCCGGCGTCGCGCCAGAGGATGGCCTGATAAGCCTCGATGGTCCAGGCGTGGGGCGTGAACCAGCCCGCCGCCTGCAGCCACGGCGGCATCAGGAAGCGCGGCACCATGCTGCCGCCGACCGCCGCCAGGACCAGGATCACGAAGGTCGACAGCATTTGCGCCTGGTCGCGCGTGCGGCACACCGAGACCAGCCCCAGGGCCACGCCGGCCGCGCAGGCCGACGCCGCCAGGGTGGTCGGCAGCCAGAGGGCCGCGTGCTGGACCACCGCCACGCCGTAGATGATCTGGGCGGTGGCGAAGATCAGCAGAGCCTGGGCCACGCCCTGGCCGATCAGGAACAGGAACTTGCCGCTGACCACCGGGCCCATGCCCGCCGTGCCGGCCAGCAGGCGGTCGGCCACGCCGGTGCTCTGCTCGTCCATCAGGCCCAGCGCCCCCTGCATGGCCGAGAACAGGGCGAACAGGATCATCACGGCGCCGGCGTAGTAGGCGATCACCCCGCCGCCGGTCTTGGCGTTCTTGATCGCCTCGCGCTCGAAGAACCCGCCGTCGTCGTGGGTCGGGGTCTGGCGCATCAGGGCCGCGGCGCTGTCGGCGTTCTCGATCTGCTCGTCGGTGAAACCGCCCAGGGCGGGCTCCAGCTGGGTCACCGTGCGGCGCAGCGTGACATCCGGCAGCGCGTTCGCGAGCACCTGCTGCACCCGGGCCTGGGCCAGGGGCGCGGCGACGGCGCGGCTGGGATCGGCGACGATCAGGAACGGCTTGTCGGCCGAGGCCGGATCGGCCCGGATCACCAGGCCGACATCGGCTTGCCCTGTCTTGACCCGCCGCCGCACCTCGTCGACCGTCGGCGCCACCTCGGCGCGGACCTCGGGCGAGGCGACCAGCGCCGCCGCCAGCCGCCCGGAGTCCGCCGTGCGGGCCGTGTCGGCCACCGCCAGCTTCAACTGGATGTCGTCGCCCGTCGTCCCGGCGAACACCGAGGAGAAGATCAGGAACACCAGCGGCGGCAGCAGGAAGGTCATCAGCAGGGCGCCGCGATCGCGCCAGAGGTCCAGCGCCATCACCCGAACCATGGCGGCGATCTTCCAGAGCGCCCCTCTCCCGAAATCGAGCGTCACGCCGCCAGCTTCCGATCAGCCACCAGGGTGAACAGATTGGCCAGGGACGGCTCGCGCACCCGAATCTCGCGCGGCGTCAGCCCCGCCTGGCGCAGCCGCTTGTCCAGCCGGCCCGCCGCCGCGTAGCCGTCGGCGTCCAGCCGCGTCCAGACCGTCGGCCGTCCCGTGCGCTCAAGGCCCTCGGCCGCCAGCCGGCTCTCGCCGGCGGCGTCGATCTCCTCGGCCAGGCGGACCTGGATCTCCATCCGCTCGCCGAACGCTTCGGCGATCAGCGCCCTGGGCCGCCCCTCCAGCACCAGCTGGCCGTCGCGCAGGAAGCCGACGCGGTCGGCCAGGGCGCCGGCCTGGTCCAGGTCGTGGGTCGTCATCAGCACCGCCACGCCCAGGTCGCGCAGGCCCCGGATCACCGAGTCCACCGCCTCGCGGGCGTCCAGATCCACTCCGACGGTCGGCTCGTCCAGGATCAGCAGGCTGGGTTCGTGGACGATGGCGGCGGCGATATTGGCCCGGCGCTTGTAGCCCCCGGACAGGTGTTTGACCGGCACATGGGCGCGGTCGACGGTGCGGGTCAGCTCCAAGGCCCGGCGGACGGCCGCCGCCAGACCGGCGCGCGGCACGTCTGCCAGAGCCGCGAAGGTCTCGATGTTCTCGGCCACCGTCAGGTTCGGATAGAGGGCGATCTCCTGGGGAACCAGGCCCAGACCGGCCCGCGCCGCCGGAACGCGGGCGGGATCACGCCCCTTCAGCAGGACCGTCCCGCCATCGGGCCGGATGCGGCCGCAGATCGCGCGGATCAGGGTGGTCTTGCCCGCGCCGTTCGGCCCCAACAGGGCGTAGATCTCGCCCGGATGCAGCCTCAGATCGACGCCGCGCAGGGCGGGCTTGCCGCCATAGGCGTGGACCACGGCCGTCACGACGACGATAGGGTCCGGCGAAACGGGTTCGGAGGTCACGCCGCCGCCTTGCGCCGGGCGAAGAGGTCGCCGACATAGCGGCCCAGCAAGTCGCCGCAACCGGCCCGGGCCAGGGCGCCAGAGGCCTTGGCCAGGTGCTCCTCCATGACCTGACGGGCGCCGGCCGGGCCCAGGGTGGAGACCACCGTGGCCATGGCCGCGTCCTTGCCGACGTCCTTGCCGGCCGCCTCGGTCGAGCCCTGGGCGTCGATCAGGTCGTCGCGGATCTGGAAGGCCAGGCCGATGTGGCGGGCGAACACGCCCATCGCCTCGACCGCGTCTTCCGGCGCGCCGGCGACCCGCGCCCCGCCCTGGGCCGCGGCGACGATCAGCACGCCGGTCTTTTCGTGATTGAGGCGGTCCAGCGCGGCGGGGTCGCGCAGCTGGTCGCGGTCGAACAGGTCGCGGGCCTGGCCGGCGATCAGGCCCGAAAAGCCCACGGCCTGGGCCGCGCGGCCGGCCAGCTCGGCGCGCAACGACGCGGGCAGACCCTCGTCGGCCGCGATCACCGCATAGGCCTGGTTCAGCAGGCCCACCCCGGCCAGGATCGCGGTGGCCTCGTCGAAGGCCCGATGGATGGTCGGCAAGCCCCGCCGCAGGCCCGCGTCGTCCATCGACGGCAGATCGTCGAAGATCAGCGAGGCGGCATGGATCATCTCGAACGCGCAGCCCACGTCCAGCGCCGCGCCCTCGGGCGCGCCGAACTCGGCGGCGGCCAGCAGGGTCACCATGGGCCGGAAGCGCTTTCCGGGGGCCAGCAGCGAATAACGCACCGCCTCGACCAGGCGGTCGGGCGCCGAGCCCACGGGCGGGGCCAGCTCGGCCAGCCGCCGGTCCACCCCGGCGCGCAGGGCCTCGACTCTCTGGAGAAAGGCGGCGTGGTCGTCCATCTCGTGGGTCGCGACCGTTTGTCCACCCCGACGCGGGCGACCTCATTTGAAGGCGCCCTCGTCGGGCGTCAACCTCGCCTGGAAAGCGAACGCGCCGCGAGAGCCTCGATCAGCCCCGGCAGAAGCCGAAGAAGCGCTTGATGTCCGCCCGTTCGGCCGCCGTACGGGCGTCCTGTGGATAGGCCCTGTCCTCGATCTGGCTGATCAGGCCGGTCTTCTCGAACGCGGCCAGCACTGGGTCGGTCAGAAGAATCTGGCCGATCACCTCCCAGCCGCCAGTCATCTCGGAGCGGGTGAGCTGGACCGCGTAGCGGCCCTGAACCTTGCCCGAGCTCAGACGCACCGCGCCGGGCCCTGGCTTGCCGCTGTTGACGTCGGTGACCAGGCTGACGGTCTTGCCCTTGCGCCCACAGGAAAACATCACGCCGACGGCGTCGCTTTCCGGCACGCCGTAGGCCAGCAGCGCCCTGCCCTCCGGCCCCGCCCCGTAATTCCACTTCATGCCGTCCGGAACCGGCGCGGCCTTTTTAGTCGTCATCGACATCGGCGGCGCGGTCGTCGTCGAACATGCGCCCAACACCGCCGCGCCGGCGGCCAGCAACAGCCACAATCCCTGACGTTTCATCACCCGTCCCCGTTCAGCCCGCCCCTGATCTATCCGCGTTCGGCGAAGATGGCGACCGGACTCGGCCCGGAATGCGCCCGATGGACGGGGTCGTCGCCACAAGGCAGGGTGGAGCCAGTAGGCCGGGGGCCGCGTTCAGGAGCGATGTCCATGAAACCTTTCTCCATCGCCGCTCTCGCCCTCCTCGCCGCGCTGGGCGCCTGCGACCGCAAGCCCGCCCCGCCGGCGGAGGCGCCGGCCGCCCCGACCGCGCCGGTGGCCGCGGCGCCGGCCCCGACGGCGCGTCCCCTCGCCTTCGACCAGACCGATCCGGCGGCCAAGGTCGCCCTCAGCCTGCCGGCCGAGATCGCCAACTATCCCGCCCTGCACGCCCTGCTCTACGACCGCGAGGTGGCGAGCCTGCGGACCTTCGCCGCCAAGGCCGAGACGGACCGCAAGGCCTCCGACGGCAAGTTCCCCTGGCGGCCCTACAACCGCCAGGGCCAGTGGTTCCTAGCCGCCGACGCCGCGCCGCTGGTGGGCCTGCGCGCCCTGTGGTTCGAGGACACCGGCGGGGCGCACCCCAACCACGGCGGCGCGTCCCTGCTGTGGGACGCCGCCGCCAACCGCGAGATCCAGCCCAAGGCGCTGTTCCGGCCCGAGGCCGACATGACCGTGCTCGACAAGGCGATCTGCGACGCGGTGGCCCAGGCCAAGACCCATCGCGAAGGGGCCGTTCCGCTCAGCGACATGTTCTCCTGCCCCAAGTGGAGCCAGACCGTCCTGGTTCTGGCCCCCTCGGCGATCCCGGGCAAGGTCGGCGGGCTGACGGCGCTGATCGATCCCTACGTGGTCGGCCCCTATTCCGAGGGCGATTACGAAGTCACCATCCCCGTCTCGGCGTTCCAGGTGCTGCTGGCCCCGGCCTATGCCGGGGCGTTCGGCGGCGCGCCGAAATCGCCGGGCGCCCCGGACGGGACGGTCAGCGTGAAGATGGACGTGAAGTAGCGCCGAGCGCTTCTCCCGCCGGTCGAATCCGACTTAAGGTTGCGCTTGTTACGGACCGGTGCAATCTGGTCTCGTTTCGATTGGGGGGAATACGAGTTCATGCGTAAGTTTTATCTCGCCGTGGCCATGGCCGCGGCGGCGACGCCGGTCTGCGCGACCGATCTGGCCAAGTCTTCGGACGGCTACACCTATTTCAACAAGCCCGGCGCCCAGGTCGCCGTCCATGACGCCGACGTCCGCGACTGCAAGGTCAAGGCCGGCCGCCTGTACCAGCCCGACACCAGCGCGCCCGTCTACGCGCCCGGTCTGGCCGGCGCCATCGGGGTGGCGATCGCCAAGGCCATCGCCCAGGCCGTGGCTAACGCCAAGGCCCGGCCGGTGAACGTCGAGAACTGCATGGTCGTGAAGGGCTGGCGCGTCGTGGCGCTGGATCCGGTGGCCGGCGAGGCCGCCAGCAAGCTGGAAGCTCCCGCCAAGCTCGCCCGGATGACGCCGCTGATCGGCGCCGCCGAGCCGGAAGGCACGGTCGTGCGGGTGTTCGCCAACGACGCCGCCAGCAACCAGACCGCCGGCATGTTCTCGCCCGCCCGCAACACCATCAAGGCGGCGCTCAGCGTCGAGGCCATGGGCGATCCGCCGGAGAGCGACAAGCCGGTCAAGGAAAAGGCCGCGCCCGCGCCGAAACTGGCCAAGAGCGCCCGTCCGCCGGCGCCGTTGAAGGCTGACCAGTTGGGCGAGATCCCGGCCAACTCCGCGCTGATCGTCGTCAACGTCCAGGGCACGGGCGCTTTCTCCGTGACCTTCGAGCGCGAAGGTCCCGACGCCAAGACGCCGGCCTGGGCCGACGGCCGTCCGGGCAGCTTCCTGGCCGCCCAGCCGGTCAAGGCCACGGCCACCGCCGGCGGCGCCCAGGGCACGACCCTGGTGTTCGCCGTGCCCCCCGGCCGCTGGAAGATCGACCACCTCAGCGCCGGCCTGTTCACGGTCAGCCTGTGCCTGGGCGCGCCCTCGTTCGAGGTCGCGGCCGGCGACGTGGTCTATGCCGGTTCGTTCGATCCGGCCTCGGCGACCAACAACATCGGTCCGGAAATGACCCTGGAGCCCTATCGCGCCGTCTTCCCGGCCCTGTCGGGCCTGGGCGAGAAGATGCGGCCGGCGTCCTATGTCAACGGCTCCACCGGCCAGTGCCAGGGCGCCTACATGTACGCGCTGGAGACCGCCGGACGGCCGTTCGCCGAGGGCTACGCCCTGGGCTCCAAGGCCCAGCCCGCCCCGACGGCCTCGGCTGTCGCGGCTCCGGCGCCGGACGCGGCCATTCCGGCCTCGACGCCCGCGGCTCCCGCCGCTCCGGCGGCGACGCCGACCTCGGCTCCGGCCGCCGCGGCCCCGGCGGCTTCGGCTCCGGCCGCGTCCTAGGCCGACCATGGCCCGGACCCTTGGCCGGCGATCGTCCTGGGCGATCGCCGGCCTGGTGTCGCTGACCGGCGCGGGAGGCGCGGTCGCCGGCACGTACTATCAGCCGCTGATCTACGGCGCCCCGCCCATCGTCTATACCTACGGCGCGGCGGGCGAGAACGCGCGGATGCCGATGTCCCTGACCGACACGGCGCCGACCGCCGTGGAGGGCGAGGTGTCCAAGGACGGGGTGATCGCCCAACACCTCCTGCGCGTCGACCAGGCCCGGGTGCTGACCAGCCTGGTCCAGGGCCGCTTTCGCGAGATCCCGGCCGGCACGGCCCTGGCCCGGGTCGAGGTGGCCGGATCGGCCAATCTGGTCGTCTGGTGCGACCTGCGGGCCAACACCAAGTGGAACAGCCGCGGCGCGTTCGAATGCCTGACCGACACCAAGGGCGCCGGCGCCTTCGACCAGGGCTGGGCCGGGGTGTCGGACTACTATTTCGCGGCGGCCGGCTTCAACGTCGTCAGTTCGCCGCGCACCCTGACCAGCAAGGGAACCTGGCGCGAGGCCAAGCCGGAAGAACATCCCACCCTGCTGTTGGGCTACAAGTGGTGCGACGGCGACGGGGCGGCCAAGCCCGCCCGTTTCGCCCGCGCCCTCCAGGCCAGCGGCGACAAGCGCTGGTTCGTGCCGGGCGCCTGCGCGAGCGGCGCGACCGCCCCGCTGGGCGGCGGATCCTTCGACCTGCCTCCCCTGAAGGTCGCCACCTCGGCCGGCGCCGCGCCGGGCGCTCTGCACTACAAGGTCGAGGGTCGTCTGCCGCCCGCGCCCCTGTTGCAGCCGGTGCTCTCCGGTCTCGCGGACCTGTCCGCCCCGCCCGCGCCCAAGATCGACCGGGCAGTCGCCCCGCCCGCCGCCGAGCTGTCGCTGAAGCCGCTGGTTCCGGCCGGCGCGCCCCCGGTCGTCGTCGCCGGCGACATCGCCAAGGGCCAGCCGTTCTTCACCGTCGGCGTGCGCCACGGCGTCACCGGCGTGCTCAAGCAGGAGGTGCGCGGCAAGGGCTGGTTCTTCGACAAGGCCCTGCCGGTCGGCCAGCCGGTCTATGGGGTGCCGATGGCCGGGGCCAGCGCGACGGGCCTGGTCTGGTGCGCCCCGCGCCAGGACGACAAGCCGAAGGGCAAGTCGCCCACCCGCTGGGCCGCCGCCTGCCTGCCGCAGAACGCCACCCAGGCCAACTGGGTCGAGGCCCAGACGGCGATGATGAGCGTCAACCTGTCGTGGTTCTACGGCAGCCGCACGACCAACGCCCTGGACGTCGAGCGCGGCCCGATCGACCTGCCGCCGATGACCCTCAGCTACGTGTTCGCCGGCTGGAGCGAGCAAGGCTCGCTGATGCTGGAGGTCCGCCTGGACTGGGGCGAAGGCCCGCAGCTGCTGCGCGCCCTGCGCGTGGCGCCGGGCGCCGACGGGGTCGTGACGGTCAAGACCATGGACGGCGTGATCGCGGTCAAACGGTCCGGCGACGCCGCCCAGGCCCAGGCGCTCAAGCCCCTGCTGGCCCAGGCGGACGTGGTCTACTAGGCCGACCGTGCGTCCTTCGAAGCCCAGCCGAGCCTCGAAGGATGCGCCCCGCCTCTACAGCGGGATGTTGTCGTGCTTCTTCCAGGGGTTGGTCAGTTCCTTGCCCTTCAGGCTCTTCAGCGCCCGGACGATGCGCTTGCGGGTGCCGTGGGGCATGATCACGTCGTCGATATAGCCGCGGCTGGCGGCGACGAACGGATTGGCGAAGCGGTCCTTGTACTCGGCCTCGCGGGCGGCCAGGGCCTCGGGGTCCTTGGCCTCCTGGCGGAAGATGATCTCGACCGCGCCCTTGGCGCCCATGACCGCGATCTCGGCGGTGGGCCAGGCGTAGTTGAAGTCGCCGCGCAGGTGCTTGGAGCTCATCACGTCATAGGCCCCGCCATAGGCCTTGCGGGTGATCAGGGTGATCTTCGGCACGGTGGCCTCGGCATAGGCGAACAGCAGCTTGGCGCCGTGCTTGATCAGGCCGCCGTACTCCTGCTTGGTGCCCGGCATGAAGCCCGGCACGTCGACCAGGGTGATGATCGGGATGTTGAAGGCGTCGCAGAACCGCACGAAGCGGGCGGCCTTGCGGCTGCTGTCGATGTCCAGCACCCCGGCCAGCACCTGCGGCTGGTTGGCGACGATGCCGACGCTCTCGCCGTCCATGCGGGCGAAGCCGCAGACGATGTTCTTGGCCCACTCGCTTGAGATCTCGAAGAAATCCGCCTCGTCGACGATCTTCAGGATCAGTTCCTTCATGTCGTACGGCTTGCCCGGATCGCTGGGGATCAGGCTGTCGAGGCTGGGCTCTGCGCGGTAGGCCTCGTCGAAGCTTTCGCGTTCCGGGGCGGTCTCGCGGTTGGAGGACGGCAGGAAGTCGATCAGGCGGCGCACCTGGGTCAGGGCCTCCAGGTCGTTCTCGAACGCGCCTTCGGCCACGCCCGACTTGGAGGCGTGCACCCGGGCTCCGCCTAGTTCCTCGGCGGTGACCACCTCGTTGGTGACGGTCTTCACGACGTCCGGGCCGGTCACGAACATGTAGCTCGTGTCCTTCACCATGAAGATGAAGTCGGTCATGGCCGGCGAATAGACGTCGCCGCCGGCGCAGGGGCCCATGATCACGCTGATCTGCGGCACCACGCCCGAGGCCATCACGTTCTCGAGGAAGATGTCGGCGTATCCGGCCAGGCTGTCGACGCCCTCTTGGATCCGCGCCCCGCCGGCGTCGAACAGGCCGATGATCGGCGCCCCGACCTTCATGGCCTGGCGCTGGACCTTGACGATCTTGGCCGCGTGGGCGCCCGACAGCGAGCCGCCGAACACCGTGAAATCCTTGGAGAAGACGTAGACGACCTTGCCGTTGATCGTGCCCCAGCCGGTGACGACGCCGTCGCCGGAGATCTTCTGGTCGGCCATGCCGAACTCTGTGCCCCGGTGCTCGACGAACATGTCGAACTCCTCGAAGCTGTCCTCGTCCAGCAGCAGGTCGATCCGCTCGCGCGCGGTCAGCTTGCCCTTGGCGTGCTGGGCGGCCACCCGCTTTTCGCCGCCGCCGGCCCTGGCCTGCTCGCGACGACGATCGAGTTCCTCGAGAATGTGCTGCACGCGGACGCTCCCCTGCTCTCTTACTGGGCCTTCACGGCCACCTTATGAGCCGAGCCGTAATGGCGCGAGCTTTCCGTGGCAAGCCATCCGTTGCGGCAGTGCAGCAACGACCGTTGTTCGGCTAAGTGTTTGAACGTTCGGAAGGGCCTTAGCGCCGCAACGCCGCGAACCAGCGCTCCAGCACCTGGGCCTCGACCGCCAGGGCCTCGGCGCGGGCGACGGCCTCGGCGTCCTGCCCCCAGGTCTGCGCCTGGAAGATCTCCTCCAGCCGCGACAGGTCCAGCGCCTTGCGTCCGGTGACCTTGCCCGACCGCAACGCCAGGGCCAGGACGGTCGAGCCGAACAGGCCGGCGCCATAGGCCACGCCGGCCAGGGTGAAGTCGTCCATGGTCAGGGCCAGGGCCTCGACCGAGGCCAGGGCGGCCGGCGATTGCGGCGTGTGGATCACGCCGGTGGCGGGCTTCAGGTGCAGGTCGAGCTCGGCCTTGGCCCAGTCCAGCATGGCGCCCCAGTCGCGCGTCTGGCGCTCGACCAGCGGCGTGGGGTGGTCGGCCCAGTAGCAGAGCAGGTCCGAGCCGGCGTAGGCCGCGACCTCGGCGGCCACCTCGGCCCGGGTCTCGCGGATGCGGTCGATGGCGGTGAAGGCCAGGCGGGTGGCGGGCATGGCCGTGCTGTCGATGACCTCGACCTGGGCTTCCCACTCGGCCGCGACCAGTTGGGCCAGGACAAGGGTCGGCAGGAGCAGCGGCGACCTGGCCGGCGACTTGGGCGTGCGGCCGTCCAGCAGCACGGCGAAACCGCCCTCCGCGGCTTCCGCCGTGGCGGCCTTGTAGAAGCGGCGGGGACGTTGCAGCAGGTCGGGCTTGTCGGCCAAGGCGGAACTTCTTTTCAGTCCAGACATCAAAACATCGGCTTCACCGCGTTGAATGATCAAACAACGCGCCCAAAGCAAGCCAGGGCGGAGCAAGGGAGACAAAACGGCGTGAGCCTGCCCTCCAACGACATGATGGCCGCAATCGCCGCGACCCGCTTCGGTCTGGGCGCCCGTCCCGGCGAGATCGAGGCGGCGCGGAACGATCCGCGCGGCTTCCTGACCGCCCAGATCCGACCCGAGGGCGCCGACCAGCCGCTGGGGGACGGCGAAACCTCGGCCCAGCGCCTGGCCGAGCTCAGCGACTACCAGATGCAGCGGCGCGAGGCGCGCCAGGCCGGCGATCCCAAGGCCGATCCCGTCAAGGACGCCCAGAAGATGCTCCGCGACCAGGCCGGCGCCGACTTCCTGGCCCGGGCCCGGCTGGGCGCGACGACCGACGCGGCGTTTCGCGAGCGCTGGACGCTGTTCTGGGCCAACCATTTCACCGTCTCGGCCACCAAGCTGACCACCGCCACGGTGGTGGGGCCGTTCGAGCAGGAGGCCATCCGCCCGCACGTCTTCGGCCGGTTCGAGGACCTGCTGGTCGCCTCGTCCACCCATCCGGCCATGCTGCTGTACCTGGACCAGGCCCAGTCGGTGGGTCCCGACAGCCGGGCGGCGCTGTATCAGCGCAGGAACGCCAAGAAGGCCGGCGGGCTGAACGAGAACCTGGCCCGCGAGATCATGGAGCTGCACACGGTCGGGGTCGACGCCGGCTACAGCCAGGCCGACGTCACCGAATTCGCCCGCGCCATGACCGGCTTCAGCGTCGGCCGCCCGCGGGACCCGAGTTCGCACCGGTTCCTGTTCCGCGACAACGCCCACCAACCCGGCGCGCGCACGGTGATGGGCAAGGGCTATCCGCAGGAGGGCCAGGCCCAGGCCCTGGCGGTGATGCGCGACCTGGCGGCCAGTCGCCGCACCGCCCGCCACGTCTCGACCAAGCTGGCCGCCCACTTCGTCAGCGACACGCCGCCGCCCGCCCTCGTGGCCCGGCTGGAAAAGACCTATCTCGACAGCGGCGGCCGTCTCGATGAGATGGCCCGCGCCCTGGTCGCCGCGCCGGAGGCCTGGGACCCCGCCCCCGCCAAGTTCAAGACCCCCTACGAGTTCGCGATCTCGACCTGGCGGGCCGTCGGCGCCGAGCCGTCGGCGATCGGCAAGCTGGGGCCGGTGCTGACGGGCCTGGGCCAGAAGCCGTTCTCGCCCCCCTCTCCCAAGGGCTGGGCCGACGACGCCCAGACCTGGTGCGCGCCCGACGCCCTGATCAAGCGCCTGAGGTTCAGCGAGGGCTTCGCCGCCGTCGCCGCCGACCGCCTCGACCCGGACGCCCTGGCCCAGTCCGCCCTCGGCGCGCGCCTGACCCCACCGGTCGCCAAGGCGGTGGCCCGGGCCGAAACCCGCCGCGAGGCCATGACCCTGCTGTTGATGAGCCCGGAGTTCCAACGCCGATGAACGCTCCCGTTTCCCGCCGCTCGCTGCTGCTTCAGGCCGCCGGCCTGGGCGTTTCGGTCAGCTTCCTGGGCGGGTCGGCCTTCGCCGCCGCCGACGGACCGATGGCCAGGCGCAAGATGGTGGTGGTCATCTGCCGGGGCGGCATGGACGGCCTGACCGTCAGCCCGCCGGTCGGCGATCCCGACTACGCGGTCCTGCGCGGCGCCGTGGCCGTGACTCCCGACCAGGCGCTGAAGCTGGACGGAACCTTCGGCCTGCACCCGGCCCTGGAGTCTGTGCACGCCCTGGCGCTGAAGGGTCAGGCCCGCATCGCTCCAGCCATCGCCAGCCCCGACCGCGCCCGCTCGCACTTCGAGGCCCAGGACGTGCTGGAGACCGGCGCGGCCCAGGTCTACGGCGTCACCACCGGCTGGCTCAACCGCACGCTGGAGGTCATGGGACCGTCGACGATCGAGGCCCTGTCGGTCGGCGCCACCGCGCCGCTGATCCTGCGCGGCAAGGTCCAGGCCGCCAGCTGGTCGCCAGGCAAGGGCGTCGACGAGACCGCCCGCCTGCCCACCCTGCTGCAGGACCTCTACAAGACCGATCCGATGATGGGCCCGGCCTTCGCGCGGGGCCTGGAGACCGAGGCCATGGCCCAGGCGGCGATGACCGCGCTCAACCCCGCGCCCACGCCGGTGTCGACGGATGCGGCGGCCATGGCGCCCAAGGCGACGTGGCAAAACGCGGTGAACACCTCGGACGCGACGCCGCGGGTCATGGCGCCGCCGGCCATGGCCCAGAACGCCCAGGCCATCACCAACCAGCGCCAGGGCCGCGAGGCCGCCCGCCAGCTGGGCTCGACCCTGGCCGGCTTCATGACCCAGGCGGGCGGTCCGCGCATCGCCGCCATCTCGCTGGACGGCTGGGACACCCACGCCGGCCAGGTCGGCCAGTTGAACACCCGCCTGTCCTATCTGGACGCCGTGCTCGACGGGCTGAACACCGGCCTGGGCGCGGAGTGGAGCAACACCGTCGTGGTGGTCGCCACCGAGTTCGGCCGCACCGCCCGGGTCAACGGCACCGGCGGCACCGACCACGGCACCGGCTCGACCGCCCTGGTGCTGGGCGGCGGCCTCAAGAAGGGCGGCGTCATCGGCGACTGGCCCACCCTCAGGCAGGATGCCCTGCTCGAGAACCGCGACGTGCGCCCCACCCTCGACATGCGCGGCCTGTTCAAGGGCGTGCTGGCCGAGCACATGGGCGTCGATCGCGCGGCGCTGGAGAGCAAGGTCTTCCCCGACAGCGCCGACGCCAAGGCGGTGACGGGGCTGGTGTAGCGCTAGGCCGCCGCGCGCGGGGCTCGCGCCGGCAGAAACCGCGGATTGCGCAGCAGGATCGCGCTGATCAGCGAGATCAGCAGGCCGACCGGGAAGATCTCGGCGAAGGTCATCGGCATCCGCAGCAGCGGATTGGCGTATTGCCGGCGCATGGTCTCCAGGTTGGCGGCCAGCTCGTCATAGGCCGGCCCGGCCAAGCCCGCGGCGCGCTTGGCCTCGAGGGTGGCGGCGACGTAGTGGTCCATGAAGGTGTAGTGCGTGGCGGCCAGATAGGCCTCCCAGACCAGGACATAGGCCACGGACGCGATCAGGGCGATCGCCAGGCCCATCAGGAAGGCCTGGTGGAACTTGATCACGCCGCCCAGCACCTGGTCGCGATGGCGTTTGACCCCCACCAGGATGGCGGACAGGCCGATCAACATGACCAGATAGCCCAGCCAGACATTGGAATGGTGGGTGTTCGCCCCTGGGATCACGATCGTGCCGATGATGCCGGCGATGACGATCAGTCCCGAGACCAGGCCGTAGGTCAGAATGGTGCGCGTCATGGCGCTGCTCCTTGGCGATTTCGACCAGGCGAACATGGCGCGCGAACCGATCCCAGCGATATCACCCAAAAGGGTGAATTCGTCGGCATGGACCGTTTGGACGGGGCGCGCGCGGCTTCAGGGAATGAGGTGCAGGTCTCGCGCCTTGCCCACCGCCTGGGTGCGGCGGCCGACCTCCAGCTTGGCGAACAGGCGGGCGACGTGGCTCTTCACGGTGTTGGGCGACAGCCCAAGGGTCCGTGCGATCTCCTTGTTCGACCGTCCCGCCGCGATGTGCTCCAGGACCTTCATCTCCTGGCCCGTCAGTCCCAGCGCCCGGCGGGCGGCGAGGTTGGGCTCGAAGGGCGCCGCCTCGCCGCGCGAAGCCAACCTCGCCCCCAGCCAAAGCCCGCCCGCCGCGAAGGCCGTCGCGATACAGGCGACGTAGAGATCGCGCGAGAACACGCGCACCAGATACTGGTACTCCAGCCAATCCAGGATGAAGGCGCCGAAGGCCAGGACGAGCGCCCAAAGGAGGATGGTGCGGATCATGTCTGGAGGGTGCGCGATCCCGCGCCCAGGTCAACCGTCGTGAACCCGGCGTCCTAGCCCGCCGCGTTCAGCTTCTTCTCGACCGCCTCGACCAGTTCCTTGACGTCCTGGTGCTTGCCGTTCTTGAAGGCGATCCGCGTGCCGACCTTCAGCGGCCCCATCAGGGGGCCCTCGGTCGGCACGGGCGCGAAGCTCAGGACCTCGACCGTGCTGATCGAGACCGGCGAGTCGTCCGGACGCGTGAACGTGACGAAGGCCATGAATTCGCCCCTCAAGATTGAGAGACGATCATTCCACAGCCCCTGGACGCACTCAAGCGTCCCTAGCGTCGTTTGACCTGCCGGCGCGCGAACGGATCCTGGTCGGCCTCGTCTTCCGAGAAGCCGAACTTGGCGAAGCCCGCCTTCAGCTCGGGGCTGATCGGGGCCTCGATGAACAACATGCCCACCGAAGGGTGCGGGATCATCACCGAGCGGGCGTGCAACTGCAGCTTCAGGCCCTCCGACAGCTGGGTCGACTTTTCGTCGCTGTACTTGGGATCGCCCAGGATCGGGTGACCGATGGCCTTCATGTGGGCGCGAAGCTGGTGCGTGCGGCCGGTATGGGGACGCAGGGCCATCCAGGTGACGCGGGGGCCCGCGCGGCTGATCGAGACGAACTCGGTCTCGGCGGGCTGGGCGTCCTGGTCCTTGGGCTCGGCCGGCACGACCAGTTCGCGGTCTCCAACCCCCCGCTTCGCGAGGTGCAGCTCGATCACGCCCTCGGTCGGGTGCGGGTTGCCCTGCACGATCGCCCAATAGGTCTTCTGCGCCTTGCGCTTGGCGAACGAGCCCGAGAGGCGGGCGGCGGCGGCGGGGGTCTTGCCCAGCAGCAGCACGCCGGAGGTGTCGCGGTCCAGACGGTGGACCAGCTTGGGCCGATTGACGCCCTCGCCCCACGCGCTGAGCAGCTTGTCGATGTGGTGGGTGGTCTTGGTGCCGCCCTGCACGGCCAGGCCCGCCGGCTTGTTCAGCGCCAGCACTTCCTCGTCCTCGTACAGCACCAGCGACTTGGCGAACGCGATGTCGCGCTTGGACAGGGCCAGCTTCTCGTCCGGATCGGGCGCGTCGGGCAGCGGCGGCACGCGCACCTGACTGCCGGCCGCCAGCTTGGTGTCGGCCTTGACCCGCGAGCCGTCGACCCGCACCTGGCCCGAGCGGAACAGCTTGTTGAGCTGGATGTGGTTCAGGTGCGGCCAGCGGCGCTTGAACCAGCGGTCCACCCGGACGCCGTCCTCGCCGTTGTCCACATAGAGGGTACGAACTTCTTTCATGCCGCGAAAATCCTGCGGGCGATCAAGAGGCCCGCGAAAATGGCCGCCACGGACAGGATCACGCTGGCGGACGTATAGGTAAAGGCCTGGGCGTAGGCGCGCTTCTCGATCATCAGCGCGGTCTCCAGCGAAAAGGCCGAAAAGGTCGTGAAGCCGCCCATCACGCCGACACCGAGCAGGACTCGCCAGTGTTCTTGTTGCGCGCCGCCCCGCAGGGCCAGCCAGGCGGCCAGCAGGCCCATCAGCAGCCCGCCCGTCAGATTGACGATGAAGGTGCCGTAGGGCCAGTTCGGTCCGAACAGGCGCAGGGCCTGCATGCCCACCAGATAGCGGGCGACGGAGCCCAGGGCGCCCCCGACGGCTACGAGGAGGAGTTTGGTCATCGCGCCCTTATGCGCCGGGCGGCCGCGAACGCCAAGCCGTGCCGAAGCCGCGCCTGAAGTCTCAACCGCGAACCGTGAAGGCAATTGCCAGGTTGTGTAACCTTAGGTAGCATCCAATCGCCCGTCGCCGAGAGAAACCCATGCCGCCGCTGCGCGTGATCCTCCTCAGCTTGCCGATCGGTTCCCCCGCCCACGCCACGGCCTCCGCGCCGCCGCCGACCAACGGGTGGGCGGTGACGACCTTCGCGCCCCGTCGACCCGATCGTGGACCCCAACCCCGTGCCGATAATTTAGGCCATTCCGGAACCCGAACCGATCTTCGACCAGGATCGATACGTAGTAACGCGCATTTCAACCTCTACACGTTACGGTAACTTCGTTTGACAACCGTGTTCCTGCACCGACCGTTAAGGCTGTAAAGGGCATCCTATGGGCTCCTCCCGCGCCAAGGCCAACATGCCCTTCGATTCGAGCCACAGCGACGACCGGAACGAGCACCTGGCTCTCAGCGGACCCGTGCTACAAAGGCTGGCGGGGTCCGAGCTGATCGCGCGCGGTTCCGTCAACATCATCAGCGTCAAGGCCATCCGGCGCTGGGCGGGCGACTGGTGGGACCAGAAGCGCGTCGATGTCTGGACCTATGTCGAGCGGAAGCTGGCCGAACACCTGGACCGCAGCGATCTGCGCGCCCGGATCGGCGAGGAAGACTTCCTGATCGCCATGAACAATGACCAGGGCATCGCCGCCCAGGCCACCAGCGTGCGCATCCTGGAAGACGTGCTGACCCATCTGCTGGGCGCGGCCGAACCGACCGACCTGGGCGTGCGCGCCGTGATCGGCGTCGAGGCCGGCGGCGTCGTCTGCCGTCCGATCGACGCGGCCGTGGTGCTGGCCGCCCGGGCCCGCCGCGACTCGACCCGCTCGCCCATCCGCTTCGACATCGACCCGCTGGAAGAGACCCGGCGCACGCCCGTGGCTTTCACCACCGCCGGCGGCGCGGCTCTGCGCGTCGACTTCACGCTCGAGCACGTGATCAACCTCAAGCGCAACATCGCCACGGCGGTGCGCATCGAGCCGGTCGTCACGCACCTGGGCTCGGGCAAGCAGATCAGCGCGCGCGCGGTTTCGCGCCTGCCGGACCGCGACGCCGCCTTCATCGACGAAGCGGCCCTGAAATACGCCGCCGTGTTCGCCCGGTCCTCGCAAGGCCACGACCGTCCCGACCTGATCGTGCCGGCCTCGTTCCGCACCCTGGGCACCCAGCGCGGCCGCGACATGCTGACCGGCACCTCGGGCCTGTCCCTGGCGCTGCTGCGCGGCGGGGTGATGATCGAACTGGTCGACGTCACCCGCGGCACGCCCGCCGGGCGCCTGCTCGAAGTCGTCGGCCTGCTGAAGGCCCTGACGCGCGGCGTGATCGCCCGCGTGCCGCCCGAGAAGGAAGTGCTGCGCGTGCTGCGCGACGCGCGCCTGCAGGGCATGACCCTGGACGCCAGCGACCTGATAGGTCCGGCCGAGAAGATCGCCGCCGACATCATGGCCTTTGGCCGCGACGCCAAGGGCTTGGCGCCGATGGTCACCCTTCAGGGCTTGCCGGCCGAGGGCTATTTCGCCGCCGCCGAGACCGCCGGCCTGACCCACGCGGCGCTCCGCGCGGCTCATCCGATCGTCGCGATGGCCAAGAAGGCGGCCGGCTAGACCGCCGCCCGCCCCTGCCCCATCGTGCGGACGATGGAGCGAGCGTCGTAGACGTCGGCGCCGCGGGGCGGCTGACCCCTGCCGAACACCACCTCCATCGAACTGCTCACCGACGGCTTGGGGCCGAGGTTGAAGGTCGTCCCGACGCCCAGGCCGACCGAGCTGCCATGGCCGTGATGGCCGTAGTCGTAGTTGCTGCCGCCGCCGCCGATCGACAGGGACGAGCCGCCGCCCGAGCCGGTCTCCTGGGTCAGGCGGTCGGCGACCCGGAACCAGTCGTAGCCGTCGCGCAGGGCCAGTTCGGCCGAACGCAGCAGGACGTAGTCCGAAATCTGGTTGGCCGACGCGCCAGGATTGCCCTGGAAGGTGACGCGGTATCGGCCGTCCTCCAGGCGATATTCCGAATACCCGGCGCCTCGCGCCACGGTTTGCGGCCCGTACACGGTCGGCGCGGTGGTGCAGGCGGTCAGCATGGCGGCGAAAAAGGCGAGTACGATCAGGCGTTTCATGCGAAATCTCCTGTGAGGCTTAACGAGTGTCCGCCCGTCCCTGTTCCACCGCGGTCCGTTCCGGGACCTCGAGCCCAAGCTTAGTCAGAACCGCGCGCATGTCGTCCGGAATCGGCGCGTTGATCCGCCGCTCGCCGCCCTCGGGATGCGGGAAGACCAGGTTGGCGGCGTGCAGCATCAGGCGCGGCACGGGCGACCCGCCCAGCATCAGCGCCCCGCCATAGCGGCTGTCGCCGGCGATCGGTCGTCCGATCGAGGCCATGTGGACGCGCAGCTGGTGCATGCGGCCGGTGTCGGGGCTCAGCTCCACCAGGGCCGCGCCTTCCGTGGCCGCCAGGGTGCGATAGCGGCTGCGTGCGGTCTCGGCGTCGGGGTGGTCAGCCGCGCAGACCCGCATATAGGCCTCGCGCCCGATCGACTCGCGGCGCAGGGGGCTGTCGATCTGCCCGCCGCGCGGCTCGGGCGCGCCCGGGGTGACGATGGCCAGATAGGTCTTGCGGAACCGCCTGCCCATCAGGGCCTTGCCCAGGAACGTCGCCGCCGGCTTGGTGCGGGCGGTCAGGATTACGCCCGAGGTGTCGCGGTCGAGGCGGTGGATCAGGCGCGGCCGGGGCCGGTCCCGCCGGGCGAGGGCCCACAGCAGGTCGTCCAAGGTATGGGCCCGGATCCGCCCGCCCTGGCTGGACAGGCCCGCCGGCTTGTTCAGTACGAAGACGCTGTCGTCCTCGTGGATCACGAGCGAGCGGGTGAACGCGATCTCTTCGGGGGTCAGGGTGATCGGCGTGTCCGAAGCCTTGGGCTTGGCGACACCGGGCGGGCGGCGGACGGGACGGCTCATGCGCTTTCCTCCGTCGGCGCGATCCACAGCGCGCGGGCGTTGAGAAGCACCCACAGCAGCATCAGCCCGGCCGGGGCCAGGGCCCAGCCGCCGCGCGACGCCAGGCCGCTGATCAGGAACACGGCGAAGACCAGCGGCAAGCCATAGACGGCGTTGGCCAGGATCGACGGCCAGTGCGGCGGCCGGGTGAAGACCAGCAACGGCCCGCTGGCCTTGCGGCGCAGGACCAGCGGCGGGATGACCAGCAGCAGGGTGATCACCGTCAAAGGAATCATCGCCACCAGGGCCCCGGCCAGGGGAATGTTCAGGGTGTCCGCCCACTCGGGCAGCTGTTCGCGATAGAACCGGTGCAGCGGGTCGGCCGCCAGCCCGACCAGGGTGGCGACCAGGGCCAGGAGGGTCACTCCCAGCACGACCAGGGCTCTTTTCTGCGTGCGCAGCAGCCGCGCGCCGAAGCGGGCGGCCAGCCCCGCGGCGACACCGGCGCAGACCGCCAGGGCCAGGCAGGCATAGCCGAGGTCGGCGTAGAGCCACTTGTGGGTCGCGTACTGAAGCTGGAGGCTATTGAACCGCAGCGTGGCCCGCCGAAAATCCTCGGCGCTGGACTGGCCGAAATAAAGCGTGGCGCGCAGACGCTGCAAGGCGGCGAAATAGGCGTCGGAATCGGTGTGCCACGGCGTGATCGCCGCCAGGCCGAGCAGGACGGCGCCCGCCAGCAACAGGGCCAGGGCGATCGCGGCGGTCGCGCGGACCGCGGGGGTAAGCTTCACTTGCCGTTTCTCCGCAGCCGGTTCCAGGCGTCCAGCCGTTCCTTGACCTTGGCCTCGGCCCCGATGGGCTTGGGCTCGTAGAGGGTCGGGCGCTCGATGCCGTCCGGGAAGTAGTTCTGGCCCGAAACCCCGCCCTCGACGTCGTGGTCGTAGGCGTAGCCGTCGCCATAGCCCAGCGACTTCATCAGCTTGGTCGGAGCGTTGAGGATGTGGGCGGGCGGCGTCAGACTGCCGGTCTCCTTGGCCAGGCGGCGGGCGGCCTTGTAGGCGTTGTAGACGGCGTTGGACTTGGGGGCGCTGGCCATGTGGACCACCGCCTGGGCCAGGGCCAGTTCGCCCTCGGGACTGCCCAGGAAATCGTAGGCGTCCTTGGCGGCCGTGGTCAGTAGCAGGCTCAGCGGATCGGCCGCTCCGATGTCCTCGGAGGCCATGCGCACCAGGCGGCGGGCGATGAACAGCGGGTCTTCGCCGCCCTCCAGCATCCGCGCCAGCCAGTAGAGCGCCGCGTCCGGATCGCTGCCGCGCACCGACTTATGCAAGGCCGAGATCAGGTTGTAGTGCTCCTCCCGGTTCTTGTCGTAGGCCGGGCGGCGCTTCTGCAGGAACTGGCCCAGCTGGGTCGGGTTCAGCGGCGTGTCCGTGCCGATCGCCAGCAGGGTCTCGGTCAGGGTCAGCAGGTAGCGGCCGTCGCCGTCGGCCATGGCGATCAGGGTCGAGCGCGCATCGGCGTCCAGCGGCAGCTTGCGGTTCTCGGCGGCCTCGGCCTTGACCAGCAGAGCCTCCAGGGCCTCCTCGTCCAGCCGCTTGAGCACGAAGACCTGGCAGCGCGACAGCAGAGCGCCGTTCAGCTCGAACGACGGGTTCTCGGTGGTCGCCCCCACCAGGGTGACGATCCCCTCCTCCACGAACGGCAGGAAGCCGTCCTGCTGGGCGCGGTTGAAGCGGTGGATCTCGTCGACGAACAGCAGGGTGCTCTGGCCAGCCTGGCGGCGCATCCGCGCCTGCTCGAAGGCCTTCTTCAGGTCGGCGACGCCGGAGAACACCGCCGAGATCTGCATGAACTCGTAGCCGCCGGCCTTGGCCAGCAGGCGGGCGATAGTGGTCTTGCCGGTGCCGGGCGGCCCCCACAGGATCATCGAGGCCAGGCGCTTGGCCGCGGCCATGCGGCCGATCGGCCCCTCGGGACCCAGCAGGTGCTCCTGGCCCACCACCTCATCGAGGGTCTGGGGTCGCAGGCGGTCGGCCAGCGGCGACGGCGCATGGGGCGTCAGGCCGGCGGCTTGGAAAAGATCGGACATGGAGTAGGTTTACTTAATCGCGGAGGGAACCACCATGACCAACGAAGGCGACCCGACCCGGGCCCCGGAATCCGGCGTCATCCCCTACATTTCCGTGGTCGGCGGCAAGGCGGCCGTGGACTTCTACAAGCGGGCCTTCGGCGCCGAGGAGACGTTCCGCAACGTCGCCGACGACGGCGAACGGCTGTTGCATTCGCGAATGATCATCAACGGCGACTGGGTGATGCTGTCGGACCATTTCAGCGAGATGGCCCACGGCGACTACGTCCCGCCCTCGGCCGTGACGCTGCACCTCCAGGTCGACGACGCCGACACCTGGTGGAACCGGGCCGTCGAGGCCGGCGCCACGGTGCGCTTCCCGCTCGCCGACCAGTTCTGGGGCGACCGCTACGGGCAACTCGTCGATCCGTTCGGTCACAGCTGGTCGATCGCGTCGAAGATCAAGGCCTAGGGCGTGACGCCGTAGCCGGCGAATTCCTTCTCGACGCCGGGATCGACCTTGCGCGCCCGGGCCAGATCGGCGTCGCCGGCCGCCTTGGCGCCCTGCCGCCGCTTGGCCACCCCGCGCCCGAACAGCGACGCGGCCTGGTCGGGCGCGGTCGTCAGAGCCAGGTCGTAATCGGCGACCGCGCCGACGAGGTCGCCCTTGCGCAGCTTGATGAAGCCCCGGCTGTCCAGGATCGCCGCATTACCGGGCAGCAGCTTCAACGCGGTTTCGCAATCGGCCAGCGCCCGGTCCAGCTCGACATTGCCCAGGCCACGCGACCAGCATCGGCCGTTATAGAGCGCGGCCTGGTCCGGCTCGCGCGCGATCAGCACGTCGAAATCCTTCACGGCCAGATCGTAGCGACCATCGTTCTGGTGGAGCGTCGCGCGCAGATAGCGGGCGCTGTAGCTTTCCGGCCAGGCCTTGAGCGCCTTTTCCACATCCGCCAGGGCCAGGTCGTCCTGGCCCCAGGCATGGCGCCGTTCGGCCCGAAGCTGGTAGGCGAAGGTGTCGTCGGGAGCCAGCGCCAGGGCCCTGTCGATGTCCGCGAGGAAGGCCTCGCGCTGGTCTTTCGGCGTGATGCGGGCCCGGATGAGGTAGGCCTCGACGTTCGGCTTCAAGGCCAGGGCGCGGTCGATCTCGACCCGGGCCTTGTCGATCTTGCCCAACCGTTCCAAGGCGCCGGCATAACCGGCGTGGGCGCGCGCGCTGTCGGGCTCTCGGGCCAGCCAGGCCTGGTAGTTTTCCTCGACCCCCTTCTCGTCGCGCGTCGCGCTGAGGATCTCACCGCGCAGGCCGTAGACATCGAGCATGTCCGGGTCCAGTTCCAGCGCCTTGGCGTAGTCCGCCAGCGCGGCTGGTATCTCGCTGTCCACCTCCGAGGCCTGGCGCACGTGGGCGCGTCGGCGATAGGCGTCGGCGCTCTTGGGCTTGAGCGCGATCAGGTCGTCGTAGACCGCCGTCGCCTCGCGATAGCGTCCGCCCTCCATGAGCGTCACCGCCTTGGTCTCCAGGAAGCGTTCGCGATCCGCGCGCGGCTCGAGAATGGCCAGATCCGCCAAGGCGGCGTCGGTTTCGCGCAGCCGCGACAGGACGATGGCCCGAACGTACCTGGCCGGATCGTAGGTGGAGTCCTGCTTCAAGGCGTCGTCGAGGCTGGTCCTGGCCGCCGCGAAGTCGTCGGCTTCCATCTGGCGCAAAGCCTGGGCGTAGAGCGCTTCGGCTGTGCGCCGCGCCTGGACCTCGGCCTTGGGCGGAGACGGGGCCTTGGGCGCGGCCTGACCCGCACCGGCGCAGGCCAAGAATGTCAGCGTCATGCCGACGACGATGAATTTACGCACGCCCCCTCCGGATCACGATCCGTCGCCCCCGCGACTCGTACAGCTCCGGTTGTAGCGCGACGCCTCGAGGCTTGCGAGGCGCCGCGCGCGTCGCCCTACAGCCGCGCCGTGATCCGCTGGCCGTTGCGTTCGATGGTCACGGTCCAGGTCCTGGCCGCGGTGTTCGAGGCCGCCGCCAGATCGCCGGTGGTCTCGATGACCTTGCCGTTGACCTCGCGGACGAAGTCGCCGGGCCGTAGGCCCACGTTCATGGCGCCGCCCTGGCCGATCTTGGTGACCAGCACGCCGCGACCGACGAACGGGTCGACGCCCAGGTCCTGAGCCACGGCGGGCGACAGATTGACCACCGTCGCGCCGTCGAACGGGTTGCGGCCCTTCAGCACCCGCTCGTCGCGGGCCGGGCTTTCCGGCGCGACTTCGGCGCGCAGGGTCAGGGTCTGCTCCTTGCCGCCGCGGTTGATCAGGACCTGGACGCGGTCGCCGACCTTGTGGGTGCCGATAGCGAAGGCGCCGCCGCCCTCGTCGTTCACCGCCTGGCCGTCGATTGCCAGGATCACGTCCCCTTCGCGGATTCCGGCCCGCTCGGCCGAACCGCCGGGATAGACGTCGGAGACGACCACGCCGCGCGGCGCGGACAGGCCCAGGCTGCGGGCGATGTCGCCGGTCACCGGCTGGCCCTTCACGCCCAGCCAGGGCCGCACCACGCTGTGGCCGCCGCCCAGGGCGGTGTTGACCACCTGGCGCACGACGGACGCCGGAATGGCGAAGCCGACGCCGCTGGACGAGCCCGAGCGCGAGATGATGAAGGTGTTCACCCCGATCAGGTCGCCGTCCATGTCGACCAGGGGGCCGCCGGAATTGCCCGGATTGATCGCCGCGTCGGTCTGGATATAGCTGCCGAACTGGGCCGCGCCGACGTCGGTGCGGGCCAAGGCCGAGACGATGCCGTTGGTCACGGTCTGGCCGACGCCGAACGGGTTGCCCAGGGCCAGGACCAGATCGCCGACCTCCAGCTGCTCCTGATCGTCAATGGCGATCACCGGCAGGCGCTCGCCCTTGGTGTCGATCTTCAGCACCGCCAGGTCGGAGCGCGGGTCGTCCAGCAGCACCGTGGCCGGGAACTCCCGGCGGTCGGCCAGCTGGACGGTGACGTCGCTCATGCCCTCGATATTGTGGTGGTTGGTGATGATCACCCCGTCGGCGCGGACGATGGCGCCGGAGCCCAGCGAGCCCTGCACCTGGTCGCGGGTGGCCCCGCCGCCGCCGCCCATGAAGAAGTCCCAGAACGGATCGACCCGCTGGCGCACCACGCGCTTGCTGGCCACGTTGACGATGGCCGGGGCGGTCTTCTTCACCACCGGCGAGAACGAGGCCTTCATCGACATCGGGTCGGACGGGACGCGGCGGGTCGGCTGGGCGAGGTCCGGGATCGACTGGGCCTTGGACGGCCCTTGCGGCGAGCAGGCGGCCAACAGGGCCAGGGCGGGAAGCACGGCGCGATAGGATCGCATGGGTTCTGGGCGACTCCGTGAAATTCAGCCCGCGAGATCAGCCGAGCTTTCGGGCGCATTGATGGCGGCCAAGGTTCGGGATTTGGCCCTTTTCCCCGCCGCTAATCAAAGACGGTCAGGCGACGCTCGGTTCCACCGCGACGGGACGCGCCACGCGTATCGCCAGCACCGTGGCCCCCAGCAGCAGGGCGGCGGCGATCAGCACCGGCAGGCCGGGCATGTGCAGGGTCGCGTCGTGGCGGACCGCCCAGGCGAACGGCAACAGGTACAGCGCCGGCCCGACGATGGCGGTGATCCCCATCATCGCCGAGTTGGCGCCCTGCAGCTGGCCCTGCTCCCAAGGCTCGACCCGGCGGGTCATCAGGCCCTGCAGGCCCGGCTGGATCAGGCCCGAGAAGGCAAAGATCGGCAGGCCGCACAGGTACAGCCACCCCGTCGGCGCCAGGCCATAGATCATGAAGCCGACACAGCCGGAGAACAGGCCGATCAGCAGCGCCCCGCGCTCGCCCACCCGCTTGACCACCGGCCCGACCACGAAGCTCTGCAGCAGGATTCCGGCCACGCCGCTGCCCATCAGGGTCAGGCCGATCACCGCCGTCGACCAGTGGTAGCGGAAGCCCATATAGAGCACGAAGACGCTGGGCAGCACGTTGTGGGCCAGCTGGAACAGGAAGCCGACGCCGGCCAGGCCCAGCAGGTCGGGCTTGCTCTTGAGCAGGTTCAGCGAGCCCAGCGGATTGGCCTTGCTCCAGTCGAAGCGATGGACGCGTTTTTCCGGCGGCAGCGATTCCGGCAGTACGAAGAAGCCGTACAACCAGTTGCACAGGGCCAGGCCCGCGCAGACCAGGAACGGCAGCCGGTGGTCGAACTGCCACAACCAGCCGCCCAGGGCCGGGCCGAACGTGAAGCCCACCCCGAACGCCGCGCCCATCAGGCCGAAGCCCTTGGCCCGGTCCTGCGGCTTGGTGACGTCGGCCACATAGGCCCCGGCGGTCGAGAAGCTGGCGGCGGTCATGCCGTTGACCACCCGGCCGACGAACAGCCACCAGATGGTCGGGGCGAAGGCCATGAACAGGAAGTCCACGCCCAGGCCGAAGATCGAGGTCAGGATCACCGGCCGGCGGCCCCAGCGGTCGGACATCAGGCCCAGGATCGGCGCGCAGAAGAACTGCATCACGCCCCAGGTGGTCGCGAACAGCACCACCCACAGGGCCGTCGAGGCGGTGTCGCCGTCGTTGAAGCGCTTCATCAGCTCGGGCAGCACGGGGATCATCACCCCCAGCGACAGGACGTCCAAGCAGGCCGTGATGAAGATGAAGCCCAGCGCGGCCTGTCGGTGGTTCTTGCTGACGGTCTTGGTCATGCGTCGCCCTCCCTGGCGCGTTCTTGTACGTCCATAGCCGTCCGGCTGGCGAGACCTGTCAGCAGCGCGCGCCACCACTCGGCGTGACGCTGCAGGAACACCGCGTCCGGGAAGCGATGGCGCGCCACATGCTGGGTCGGCACGCT
Organism: Caulobacter sp. Root487D2Y; assembly: GCF_001427165.1. Taxonomy (NCBI): domain Bacteria; kingdom Pseudomonadati; phylum Pseudomonadota; class Alphaproteobacteria; order Caulobacterales; family Caulobacteraceae; genus Caulobacter; species Caulobacter sp. Root487D2Y. The sequence goes on along the minus strand of NZ_LMFD01000002.1, from coordinate 30,498 downwards.
GTCCCAGCCGCGATGCTCGACCGTGACGCGGGTTTCGTCTCCCACCAGCTCGAAACGCACCTCGACCTCGGTGTCCATGTCGGGCGCGAAGCTGGCCTGGCGCCAGCCGAACACCAGCCGCTGGCCGGGGTCCCAGACGCGGACGGGGCCGATCTCGAACACCTTGCCCGACGGCAGGCGCTCGACCAGACGGCTCCCTTCGCCCGCGCCCTCGAAGGCCAGCACGCCTGGCGCGCGCGGCGTGAACGAGAACAGGGCGTTGGGCTTCCACCAGGCGCCGATGTCGGCGGTGAACACCTCGAACACCCGCAACGGCGGGGCCTTGATGCGCAGGGCGACCAGGATCTTGGAGCTCAAGCGCCGCCTCCTTCGACATGCGCCTTCAGGGCCAGAAGCTGGTCGCTCCACAGGCCCTCGGCCGCCTCGGCCCAGGCCTTGAGCTCGGCCATCGGCGCGGGGCGCAGGGCGTAGACCCGCACCCGGGCGTCGAATTCTGGATGGACCTGATCGACCAAGCCGGCCTGGCGCAGGGCGCGCAGGTGGCGGCTCATGGCCGGGGCCGACAGGCCGGCGGCCTGGGCCAGCTCGCCCGCCCGGCGCGGCCCCTGGCGCAGCAGGTCGACGGTCGCCCGCCGGTGCGGGTCGGCCAGGGCCGCCAGGGTGGCGTCGAGCGAGGCGCTCATGCCCCCCCGCTAGACAAAGAATGGGCCGGGGTCCGGCTCGCTTCGAGCAGGGCGATCTGCCGCCTGTTGGCCTTCAGCCGCCAGGCCGCCTCCAGCGCACCGCGCAGGGTGGGCTCGTCGGCCTCGGCCAGCACGACCAGGGTGGCGCCCTTCAGGCCCCAGGCGCCGGGCACGGGTCGAAACACGGTCGGCTCGACGCCGACGACGATGTCCTGATGCTCGCGGGTCAGCTGCACCATGCCGAAATTGGCGTTCGGATAGCCCAGGGTGGCGAAGATCCGGCCGACCCGGAAGTCGACCGTGCCCATGTGCGAGCTCTCGACGGCCCCGGGCAGGGCCAGGGCCTGGCGGCGGAAATCGTCGGGAGTCACGCCCAGCCCTTCACGACCTTCAGGCCGGACGCCGCCTCGGCCTCCTCGGGGCTCACCGCGCGGATCGGCGCGCCCACGGTCCAGATGTGGCCCTCCGGGTCGCGGCAACGATAGGTGCGGTCGCCATAGAACTGGTCGGCCGGCTCCATCAGGATCTCGCCACCGGCGGCCCGCGCCCGGGCGCAATGGGCGTCGACGTCGTCCTCGATATGGATGTGGACGGTCTGAGTGTTGAACCCGTTGATCGAGGCCGGGCTCTTGCTTTGGACGCTCCACTCGGAGCCGATCATCACCACGCTGTCGCCGAAGCTCATCTCCGAATGGGCCAGGTTGCCGTCGTTGTCCTCGATCAGCATCACCAGCTCGAAGCCGAAGGCCGCTTCCAGGAATTTCAGCGCGGCCTTGGGGTCGCGATAGCACAGGGCCGAGGTCAGGGCGGTGCGGATCATGGCGAAGCTCCGTTTCGGATATCGGCAATATTTAACGCATATCGAAACTATCTGCGCAAGCGCAAACACCTGTCATCCCGGGCGTAGCGAAGCGAAGACCCGGAACCGCCGGAAGCGCTGAGTTCACGCGTCGGTCCCGGATCGGCGCGCTGCGCGCTTGTCCGGGATGACAGAGATTTTTGCTGTCAGCGCAGCGCCGCCTTCAGCGGCTTCAGCGTCCCGTCGCCCATGTCGCCCTTCACGCCGATCAGCCGGGTCAGCAGCGGGTAGACGTCGACATTGTCGAACACCGGCAGCACGACGCCCGACTTGAAGGCCGGGCCGTGGGCGACGAAGACCGCCTGCATGGCGGGATCGAACGGGTCGTAGCCGTGGGCCCCGCCGTCGCGCGGATGCTCCTTCAGGCGTTTGGCCAACGCCGACGCCGTGACGAAATACCAGCCCCGCTCGGCCAGGCAGACGATCGGCGGCACGCGCGGATTGGTCCCGTAGCCGTAGCGGGCCGGGATCTTGGCCTTCTCCCAGCAGGTCAGGTGCGGATGGGGCTTCAGCATCGCCGCGGCCACCTCGGCCTCGAAGCCCGGCAAGGCCCGCACGCCGACGATCGAGCCGGTGCTGACGAACCTGGCCTTGGCGGGATCAACCAGGGTCGAGACCTCGACCAGGCCGCTCAGCGGCTGGGGCGCCATGCCGTGGTCGGCGACGACGACGATGTTGGTGGTCTCGTACAGTCCCCTCGCCTTCAGCCCCGTCACCAACCGGGCGATCGCGGCGTCCACCCGGGCGGCGGCGGCGTTCACTTCCGGCGAATCCGGGCCGTAGTGGTGACCCTCGGTGTCGGTGGCGTCGAAATAGAGCGTGGCCAGGCCCAGCGGCGGGTTCTTGGCGTCGATCCACGCCAGCACGGTGTCGATCCGGTCGTCGTAGGTCAGTGTCTCGTCGTACACCTGCCAGTGGCTGGGCCGCACGCCGTCGATCGCGGCTTCCGATCCCGGCCAGAACAGGATTCCGGCGTGGACGCCCTGCTGCTCGGCGCTGACCCAGATCGGCTTGGCCTGGTCCCACCAGCGCTCGTCGCCGACCGCCTCGTGGTTGGACATGCTGAAGCTGACGCCCGGGATTTCGGCGGCCTCCAGCGTGTTGTTGACCATGCCGTTGTGGTCGGGCCGCTTGCCGGTGACCAGGGTGTAGTGGTTCGGATACGTCAGGGCCGGGAACGACGGCCGCATGGCCCCGCGAACGCCGCCGGCGGCCAGGGCGCTCAGGGCCGGCGTGTTGCCCCGGTCCAGATAGTCGGGCCGGAAGCCGTCCAGCGAGATCAGGATGGTGAGGGCCGGCTTCGCGGACGCCTCGGCCGGCGCGGCCTGTGAGGTCGAAGCGCCGGCGTCCAGCAGCAGGGCCAGGACCAGGATCATCCAGCGGCAAACAGCGACCATCACACGCACCTCGTACTCGGAATGTCCGCCCTATAACCCGCTAGCATGACAGCTCGCCACGCATGACCGCGACTTAACTTGGCGGGACTCGGCCGCCCGGCCATAGTCGCCCCACCTTTCAGGGAGTCGCCTCGCATGACCGCCGCCGGAATCCGCTCCGCATGAGCTTCGCCCTGGAGGCCGACAGCCTCGTCAAGACGTACGGCGCGGTGCGGGCCCTGGACGGTCTGTCGCTGCGCATCCCGACCGGCGGCGTGTTCGGCGTGCTGGGCCCCAACGGCGCGGGCAAGAGCACCCTGTTCCGCATCGCGCTGGGCCTGGTGCGGCCGACCAGCGGCACGGCGCGGCTGTTCGGCGCGTCGGCGGGCCAGGCCGCTTCCCTGCGCCGGGTCGGGGCGATGATCGAGACCCCGCGCTATCCGCCCTATCTGACCGCCCGCGAGGTGCTGAGGATGCTGGCCCTGGAAAGCGGCGTCAGCGGCTCGGCCGATATCGAGTACTGGCTCGAGCGCGTGGGCCTGGGCGGCGCGGCCGACCGCAAGGCCGGAACGTTCTCGGTGGGCATGAAGCAGCGCCTGGGCTTGGCCGCGGCCTTCTTCACCCGCCCCGAACTGGTGATCCTGGACGAGCCGACCAGCGGCATGGACCCGGCCGGCATCCAGGAGATCCGCGCCCTGATCCGCGACCTGGCCGACAAGGAGGGCGTGACCATCATCCTCGCCAGCCACCAGTTGGACGAGGTCCGTCGGGTCTGCGACCGGGTGGCGATCTTCTCCAAGGGCAAGCTGGCCGCCGAGGGCGACGTCGAGGCCCTGACCGGCGGCAAGCCGCGCCTGCGCCTGACCGTCTCGCCGATCGACAAGGCCCTGGCGGTGCTGGGCGACAAGGGCGAGCCCGACGGCCAAAACGCCGTGCTGGCCGACGTCCTGCGCGCCGAAACCCCGGCCCTGATCCGCGCTCTGGTCGAGGCCGGGGTCGAGATCACCGAAGCCCGCTGGCGCGAGGCCGACCTGGAAAGCGCCTATCTCGGCGCGCTTGAGCCCAAGGACCTCGCCGATGCTCGCTGACGCCATCGCCGCCGAGCGCTTCCGCCTGTCTCGCGACCGGGTGTCCCTGTTCTGGGGCTTTGGTTTCATGCCGCTGATCGCGATGCTGTTCAGCATGGCCGGCGACCTGTTCGTCCGCATCGTGCTGCGCAAGGGCGTGCCCGGCGAAACGACCGTGGACCTGGCCAACCGGGCCATGGGCGCCGTGGCCGGCGCTTCGGGTCCGGTCACCGCCCTGTTCCTGCTGATCGGCGCGGCCGCGATCTTCGCCGGCGACTATCGCTGGGAGACCTGGCGATTGATCACGCCCCGCAACAGCCGGGTCAACCTGCTGGCCGCCAAGCTGATCGTCCTCGCCGAGGTCGCGGCCTGGAGCCTGCTGCTGACCGCCTTCACCGCCGTGCTGGCCGGGTTGTTCGGCAGCGTGGTCAATCACGCCCGCCTGGTCGCGCCGCCGATCGGCTCGGCCTTCCTGGGCCATTTCGCCGGCGTATTCGTGATCACCTGGCTGGAAGTACTGGTGATCGGCGCCCTGGCCGCCGTGGTCGGGGTCCTGACCCGCTCGACGATGGGCGCGGTGATCGCCGGCTTCGTGGTGGTGTTCGTGCAATCGACCCTGGCCGCCACCATGCAGGCCGCGACCTGGAAGTCCCTGGCGATCCCGGCCTATGCCGGACGCATCCTGAAGACCTTCGTCGCCGCCCCCGCCGAGGTGCGGCCAGAGGGCGGCCCAGCCGGCCTGGCGCTGGTGCTGCTGCTGGTCTGGCTGATCGTGCTGGCCGGCGGCGCGGTGGTGCTGTTCCGCCGCCAGGACCTGACCAAGGAATAGCGGGCCCTACGCCGCCGCCCAGGTCCTCTGGTCGGCCCCAACCTGGAAGTGCTCGACTTGGGCCTCCAGGCGCACGGCGTCGTCGGCCAGGCCGCGGCTGGCCGCGCTGGCTTGTTCGGCCATGGCGGCGTTCTGCTGGATGACCTGGTCCATCTGGCCGACCGCCAGGTCGACCTCGGCCAGGCCGGCGGCCTGCTCGCGGCTGGACTGGGCGATCTGCTCCATCAGCCCGCCGATCACGCCCACGCGTTCGACGATGTCGCCCAGCGCCGCCCCGGCCTCGCCCACCAGGGTCACGCCCGAGCGGACATGGTCGGACGATTCCGAGATCAGCCCCTTGATCTCCTTGGCGGCGTCGGCCGAGCGCTGGGCCAGGGCCCGCACTTCCTGCGCCACCACGGCGAAGCCGCGGCCGGCGTCGCCGGCCCGGGCCGCCTCGACCCCGGCGTTCAACGCCAGAAGGTTGGTCTGGAAGGCGATCTCGTCGATCACGCCCAGGATCTGCGAGACCTTGGCCGAGGAGCTTTCGATCTGGCTCATGGCCTCGGCCGCGCGGCCCACCACCTGGCTGGAGCGGTCGGCGACCGTGCGGCTGTCGATCACGGCGCTGTTGGCCTCGTTCGCGCCCTCGGCGGTGCGTTTGACGCTGGCGCTGACCTCGCCCAGGGCGGAGGCCGTCTCGGCCAGACTGGCGGCCTGGCGTTCGGTGCGGGCCGAGAGATCCTCGATCGCGCCGCTGATCTCGCCGGCCCCGGCCCGCAGGCCGCCGGCCCCTTCGATCACCTCGCTCAGGGCCGCCTCCAGCCCGGCGATCGCCCGGTTGAAGTCGCCGCGCAAGCCTTCGTAGGCGCTGGGGAAAGCCGTCTCCAGCCGCGCCGTCAGGTCGCCGGACTTGAGCCGGGCCACGGCCGCGCCCAAGGCCTCGACCACCTGCAGGCGGCCGGCCTCCTCGGACCGCCGCTCGGCGTCGTGCCGAGTCTTGGCGGCTTCGGTTTCGTCGCGTTCGGCCGCGATGCGATCCTCGGCCGCCTGCCGCGCGACGATCGCCTCGCGGAACACGGCCACTGAATTGGCCATCTCGCCGATCTCGTCGCCGCGCCCGGCGAAGGGTACGGCCCGGTCGTAGTCTCCGGCCGCCAGCCGGCCCATGAAGCCGGTCATGGCCTGGATCGGCTTGACGATGCGGCGGCTCATCAGGGTGATCCCGCCGCCCACGACCAACAGCATCAGGACTCCCGCCCCGGCCAGCAGGACGAAGGCCAGGCGGGTCTGGCCCGCGGCGCGCGCTTCCACCGCCGCGGCGTCGTGATTGGCCATGACCACGACCTTGTCGATCACGGCGCGATGGGTCTCGTAGGCGGCGTCGGCCCGGGCCAGGCCTTGGCGGGCCCGCTCCAGGTCGCCGGACCGGACGGCGGGCAGGATCTCCTGATCGATCTCCCGCCAGAACTCCATGGCCGGCGCGGACGACTCGTCGACCAGCATGGCGCGCATGGCCGGATCGATCGGCGCGGTCTTCCAATAGGCGTTGCGGGTGTCGTAGTCCTTGCGCAACGCGGCCAGCTTGTCGGCGGCGGCGTCCACGGTGTCGGGATGAGCCACCAGCTTCGTGGCGACCAGGTCGGCCTCGACCACGTAGAGCGGCGGGGGCAGGATGTCGGCGACGATGTCCTTGTTGTCGACGATCTGGCGGAACAGCGGACCGCCGACGCGCAGGCCCTCGATCGCGAACAGAGCCAGGCCGCCGGCCAGGATCAAGCCCGCCGCGAGCGCGCCGCCGAAGCCGCGCATGACGCCGGAGATCTTCATCTCCACCCTCCCCCGAACTTTCAAACGCGGAGGATGGGGCGACGAGGTGAACAAAACCTCTACCATGACGGCGACCCGCCTGACGCAACCTGTCGCAGGCCCCAGACGCAAAAAAGACCCCGGATCGCTCCGGGGCCTCTTTCGTCAGCCGAGGCTGAAAATCTTAGTCGTCCGAGTCGTTCGAGAAGACCGGGCCCGAATCCTTGCCCTTGGCCGAGACGTCGCGGTCGACGAACTCGATGACGGCCAGCGGGGCGTTGTCGCCGTAGCGGAAGCCGGCCTTCAGGACGCGGATGTAGCCGCCCTGACGGTCCTTGTAGCGGGGACCGATGGTGGCGAACAGCTTGCCGACTTGCTCGACGTCGCGGACGGTGCTGATGGCCTGACGACGCGCGTGCAGGTCGCCGCGCTTGGCCAGGGTGACCAGCTTTTCGACGAAGGGACGCAGTTCCTTGGCCTTCGGAAGGGTGGTGACGATCTGCTCGTGCTTGATCAGCGAGGCCGACATGTTGGCGAACATGGCGGTGCGGTGAGCGGACGTACGGCCCAGTTTACGGTGAGCTTTACCGTGACGCATTGTGGTCTCTCCTGGGCCTTGGCCCGCTGTAGCGCGAAGAAGAAGCGCTGATTGTCACCAATCCCAGCGGCGTCCCTGCCGGGTTCAGAACGAAGCGCCGGGGCCCTCCACCGCTGGTGCGGCTTCAAAAGGCCCAGGCCGCCCCCAAATCCCAAGGGAAATGGCAGGCGGCCCGGATTAAGCGCGGTACTCGGTTTACTCTTCTTAGATCTGGTCTTCGAACTTCTTGGCCAGGTCTTCGATGTTTTCCGGCGGCCAGTTCGGAACGTCCATGCCCAGGTGCAGACCCATGCCGGCCAGCACTTCCTTGATTTCGTTCAAGGACTTGCGGCCGAAGTTCGGCGTGCGGAGCATTTCGGCTTCGGTCTTCTGGATCAGGTCGCCGATGTAGACGATGTTGTCGTTCTTCAGGCAGTTGGCCGAGCGGACCGACAGTTCCAGTTCGTCCACCTTCTTCAGCAGGGCCGGGTTGAACGGCAGTTCCGGCTTGGCCTCGTCGGCCGTCTTGGCCTTGGGCTCTTCGAAGGTGATGAAGATCTGCAGCTGGTCTTGCAGGATGCGGGCGGCGTAGGCCACCGCGTCCACCGGCGTGACGGCGCCGTTGGTTTCCACTTCCAGGATCAGCTTGTCATAGTCCAGCGACTGGCCTTGACGGGTCGGCTCGACGCGATAGGCGACGCGCTTGACCGGCGAGTACAGGGCGTCGACGGCGATCAGGCCGATCGGCGCGTCTTCCGGACGGTTCTTGTCGGCCGGGACGTAGCCCTTGCCGGTGTTGACCGTGAACTCCATGCGCACCGAAGCGCCGTCGTCCAGCGTGCAGAGCACGTGGTCGGGGTTCAGGATCTCGATGTCGGCCGGGGTTTCGATCTGACCAGCGGTCACCGGACCGGGGCCCGTGGCGCGCAGGGTCATGCGCTTGGGGCCTTCGGCGTGCATGCGCACGGCCAGCTGCTTGATGTTCAGAACGATGTCGACGACGTCTTCGCGGACGCCTTCGAGCGAGGAGAATTCGTGCACCACGCCATCGATCTGGATGGCGGTGACGGCGGCGCCCTGAAGCGAGGAGAGCAGGACGCGGCGGAGAGCGTTGCCGAGCGTCACACCGAAGCCGCGTTCGAGCGGCTCAGCCACGATGCGAGCCTTGCGGGTCGCGTCGGCGCCAGTCTCGATTTGCGGCTTCTCAGGACGGATCAGCTCGTTCCAGTTTCTTTCGATCACGTGGTCGATCCCTTGAACGCGGCTCGCCGGCCGCGAATCTCGCAGCCGGCGATGGAGAATTGGGTCTTAATAGTACTAGACGCGACGACGCTTGGGCGGACGGCAGCCGTTGTGCGGGATCGGCGTCACGTCGCGGATGGTCGTGATGGTCATGCCCGCGGCCTGGAGGGCGCGCAGGGCCGACTCACGGCCAGAACCCGGACCCGACACGTTGACCTCGAGGGTCTTCACACCGTGCTCGGCGGCCTTCTTGCCCGCGTCTTCCGCAGCCATCTGAGCGGCGTACGGGGTCGACTTGCGCGAGCCCTTGAAGCCCATCATGCCGGCGCTCGACCAGGAGATGGTGTTCCCCTGAGCGTCGGTGATGGTGATCATGGTGTTGTTGAACGAGGCGTTCACGTGCGCCACGCCCGAGGTGATGTTCTTGCGTTCGCGCTTTTTAACGCGTGCCGGTTCCTTGGCCATCGTTCAGGCTGCCTTACTTCTTCTTGCCGGCGATCGGCTTGGCCGGGCCCTTGCGGGTGCGGGCATTGGTGTGGGTGCGCTGACCGCGGACCGGCAGGCCCTTGCGGTGACGCAGGCCGCGGTAGCAGGCCAGGTCCATCAGACGCTTGATGTTCATCGAGTTTTCGCGGCGCAGGTCGCCCTCGACGGTGAAGTCCTTGTCGATCGTTTCACGGATCGCCAGAACTTCGGCGTCGGTCAGCTGATTGACCCGGCGGGCGTCATCGATGCCCACCTTCGTGACGATGTCACGAGCGGACTTCTGGCCAATGCCATGAATGTACTGAAGCGCGATCAAAACGCGCTTGTTCGTCGGGATGTTGACGCCTGCAATACGGGCCACGTCTAATGTTCTCCTAGTCACGCACTAAAGACGCGAACGGCGCGCCCGGCCCGGTCTTTCGACCCAGTCCGGCGCGCACAGATCGCGCCCTTTCGCGGAAGCGCCCCGTTATAGGGATAGTTGCGCATCCGTCAATGGCGGAATCCGCTCGAATGAACGGATTCCAACGAAGTTTCAGGCCACGACCGAAAGCGCGGCGTCGATCGACGCGGCCACGGTGTCCACCGAGGCCATGCCGTCCAGTTCCACGAGCTTGCCTTGCTCGCGGTAGTAAGGGAGCAGCGGCGCGGTCTGGGCGTTGTAGGCCGCCAGGCGCGTCACGAACACTTCCGGGTTGTCGTCGGGTCGGCCCTGCTCAGCGAATCGCTTGGAGATCCGCTCGATGAGCGCCGGCTCGTCTACCTTGAGTCGGAGAACCGAGTCGATCTTCTGACCGCGCTTGGCCAGGATGGCGTCCAGGGCCCGCGCCTGGGGCACGGTGCGGGGGAAACCGTCGAAGATGGCGCCGCCGGCGGCTTCCGCCTCGGGCAGCCGGTCCTCGATCAGGGCGATGACGATCTCGTCGGTGACCAGCTCGCCGCGGTCCAGCACGCCCTTGACCTTCTGACCGAGCTCGGAGCCCGAGGCGATGGCGGCGCGCAGCATGTCGCCGGTCGACAGCTGGACCATGCCCCGCTGCTCGACCAGGCGCTTGGCCTGGGTGCCCTTGCCCGCCGCCGGCGGCCCGAACAGGATCAAGTTCATCAATGCGCTTCCTGCGTTTCCACGGGTCTGCCGCCCGCGTCCGCTCAGACCTAGAGTGCGTTCGCTAAAAACGGAAGCCGGTTTGTGACAAACCGGCTTCCGCGTTCTTGCCTTACGCAGCGTCGGGAAAGGCTTAGCGCCCCTTGCCGCCGCGCAGCTTCGACTTCTTGATCAGACCCTCGTACTGGTGAGCCAGCAGGTGGGACTGGATCTGGGCGACCGTATCCATGGTCACGGTCACGACGATCAGGATCGAAGTGCCGCCCAGGGTGAACTTGGTCGGGCCCATGCTGTTCATCAGCAGTTCCGGGAAGATGCAGACGGCGGTGATGTAAGCCGCGCCGATCACGGTCAGGCGGGTCAGGACATAGTCCAGATACTCCGCCGTCCGCTTGCCCGGACGGATGCCCGGCATGAAGCCGCCGTACTTGCGCAGGTTCTCCGCGGTCTCGTCGGGATTGAACACGACCGAGGTGTAGAAGAACGAGAAGAAGATGATCAGGGCCGCGTAGAGCACCATGAACAGCGGCTGGCCGTGCTGCAGGGCGCCGACCGCGGTCGGCAGCCATTGCAGCCAGTTGGGCAGGTTGGCCGTGGCCAGGAAGCCCATGGCGGTCGTCGGCAGCAGCAGCAGGCTGGAGGCGAAGATCGGCGGGATGACGCCGGAAGTGTTCAGCTTCAGCGGAATGAACGAGGTGTCGCCGCCGATCATCCGGTTGCCCTGCTGGCGCTTGGGATAGTGGACCAGCAGACGGCGCTGCGAGCGCTCGACGAAGACGATGAAGAAGATCACCGCGATCGCCAGCACGCCCACGGCGAACAGGGCGAAGCCCGACATGGCGCCGGTCTGCACCTGGGTGAACATCTGCACCACGCCCAGCGGCAAGGCCGAGACGATGCCGGTGAAGATGATCAGGGACACGCCGTTGCCGACGCCGCGGCTGGTGATCTGCTCGCCCAGCCACATCAGGAACAGGGTGCCGCCCGTCAGGGCCACGACGGTCGAGGCGATGAAGAACGCCGGGGCGATGCCGCCCACCACCATGCCCGCCTGGCTTTGCAGGCCCACGGCGATCGAGAACGACTGAATCACGGCCAGGATCACCGCCAGATAGCGGGTGTACTGGTTGAGGGTCTTGCGGCCGGCTTCGCCGCCTTCCTTCTTCAGCTTTTCCCACGGCGGATACACCGAGCCCATCAGCTGCACGATGATCGAGGCGCTGATGTAGGGCATCACGTTCAGCGAGAACACGGCCATGCGCTGCACGGCGCCGCCCGAGAACATGTTGAACATGCCCAGGATGCCCTTCGACTGCTGCGAGAACGCGGCGGCGAAGGCTTCCGGATTGATCCCCGGGATCGGCACATAGGTGCCGAGCCGGTAGACGATCAGGGCGATGAGCGTGAACCAGATGCGCTTGTGAAGTTCGGTGGCCTTCTGGAAGGACCCGAAGTTCATGTTGGCTGCGAGTTGTTCGGCGGCCGAGGCCATTCAAATCCCCACGTCGAGAGCGCGCGCCGCGTCCGCGGTCAGGTCGCGCTCCAAGCATAAATCCGAGCTCTGGTCCGGTCGGCGATGAATCGCCGGGGCCGGGCAAAGCCCGAGTACGGAGCCGTACATAGGTGAGGCTCGCCGCGATGTCACGGCGAGCCTCGTTATTCTGTCATCCCGATGGGAAACTGCGGGGGCGGCGGGGTGTCCCCTGCCCTCTCCGCGATCCCGGCGACGGCGCCCCAAAGCACGGGGCGCCGCTCCGGGATGACATTATGGTCTTAGGCTTCGGCTTGAACCTTGGCCTTCTTGGTCACGGTCACCGAACCGCCGGCCGCTTCCACGGCCTTGATGGCCGCTTCGGTCGCCGAATAGACGGTCAGCTTCAGGGCCGACTTGATTTCGCCCTTGCCGAGCAGCTTCACGCCGTCCAGCTCGCGACGGATCACGCCGGCGGCGACCAGGGCGGCGGCGTCGAGCGACGCGCCGGCCTTGAACTTGCCAGCGGCCACGGCCTGCTCCAGGCGCCACAGGTTCACTTCAGCGAACTCCAGGCGGAAGGGGTTGTTGAAGCCGCGCTTAGGCATACGCATGTGCAGCGGCATCTGGCCGCCTTCGAAGCCGGCGATGGCGACGCCCGAGCGCGCCTTCTGGCCCTTCACGCCGCGACCACCGGTCTTGCCCTTGCCCGAACCCGGGCCGCGGCCGATGCGCATGCGGCCCTTGGTCGAGCCGGGAGCCGGAGCCAGTTCATTAAGCTTGGTCATGTGTGCCTCTCCTTGGAGATCTGCGCCTGGCCAGCGGCCAGACTCGGCTTTTGAAAACAAAGAAACTCAAACGAAAACCACCCCGGCTTTCACCGGGGTGGCGATTTCGACGTCTCGTAGCAGAACTACTCGACGATTTCCAGCAGGTGCTGGACCTTGCGGATCATGCCGCGCACCGACGGGGTGTCTTCCAGCTCGGACTCGCGACCCAACTTGTTGAGACCCAGACCAGCGAGCGTGGCGCGCTGGGTGGCGTTGCGACGGATCGGGCTGCCGGTCTGGCGCACCTTCACGGTCTTGGTTTGCTTAGCGGTAGCCATGTCTTAGCCCTCGATGGCGTCCGGAGCCGAGGCTCCGTCGGCGCGGCGGCCGAGAATGTCGCCGACCTTCTTGCCGCGCTTGGCGGCGATCTGGCGGGGCGACGATTGAACCTTCAGGGCTTCGAACGTGGCGCGCACCATGTTGTACGGGTTCGAGGAACCCGTCGACTTGGCCACGACGTCCTGGACGCCCAGGGTTTCGAGAACCGCGCGCATCGGACCACCGGCGATGACGCCCGTGCCGGGAGGGGCAGCGCGCATCATGACCTTGCCAGCGCCCCAACGGCCGTAGCCGTCGTGGTGCAGGGTGCGCGACTCGCGGAGCGGGACGCGGACCATGGTCTTCTTGGCTTCTTCGGTCGCCTTGCGGATGGCTTCCGGCACTTCACGCGCCTTGCCATGACCGTAGCCGACGCGGCCCTTTTGGTCGCCGACGACCATCAGAGCAGCGAAGCTGAAGCGACGGCCGCCCTTAACGGTGGCGGCGACGCGGTTGATGTGGACGAGCTTTTCGACGATGTCGCTGTCGACCCGCTCCTCGGGGGCGTTGCGGTCGCGACGGTCCCGGCGTTGGCCGCCTTCACCGCGCTGTTGATCACCACGAGCCATGATGTTTCCCTTAGAAGTTCAGGCCGGCTTCGCGCGCGGCGTCGGCCAGGGCTTTCACCCGTCCGTGGAAGATGTAGCCGCCACGATCGAAGACGACGTCCTTGACGCCCTTTTCGATGGCGCGTTCGGCGACGAGCTTGCCGACCAGAGCGGCCGCGTCCTTGTCCGCGCCCTTGGCCGAACCTTCACCCTCGAGGGTGGAGGCCGAAGCCAGGGTCACGCCGCGTTCATCATCGATGACCTGGGCGTAGATGTTCTTGGACGAACGGAAGACCGACAGACGCGGACGACCGTTGGACAGGGCCTTGAGGCGGGTGCGGGTGCGTTGGGCACGACGCACGGCGGATTCGCGAGGTGAGAGCGCCATGGCTTACTTCTTCTTGCCTTCCTTGCGGCGAACCTTCTCGCCAGCATAACGCACGCCCTTGCCCTTGTAGGGCTCCGGCGGACGAATGCGGCGGATTTTCGCGGCAATCTCGCCAACCGCCTGCTTATCAGCGCCGGCGATCTTGATTTCGGTCTGCTTGGGCACCGCGAAGGTGACGCCGGCCGGAGCCTCGACGTCCACGTCGTGGGAGAAACCGAGCTGGATGGAGAGCGCGGAGCCCTTCATCGCGGCGCGGTAACCGACGCCCACCAGCTCGAGGGTTTCCTCGAAGCCCGTGGTGACGCCTTGCACCATGTTGGCGACCAGCGTGCGGGACAGACCCCACATCGACTTGGCGCGCTTGCTTTCATCGCGCGCCGCCAGCAGGAGGTCGGAACCTTCCTGCGAAACGGCGATCTCTTCGGCGATGGTCCAGGCGAGTTGCCCCTTGGGGCCCTTCACCGTGACCGTCTGCCCGTCGATCGTGACTTGCACGTTCGAGGGGATCGCGACGGCCTTCTTACCGATACGTGACATGCTCTGTTCCCTCCCGCGCCTAGTAGACGCGGCAGAGGACTTCGCCACCGACGTTAGCGTCGCGTGCAGCGGAGTCCGACATGACGCCCTTCGGCGTCGAAAGGATCGAGATGCCCAGGCCGTTCTTGATCGGCTTCAGGTCCTTGATCGACGAATAGACGCGACGGCCAGGCTTGGACACGCGGCTGATCTCGGCGATCACGGGCTCACCGTCAAAATACTTGAGCTCGATCTCGAATTCGGGGAACGCACCGGGCTTCTCGACCAGCGAGTAGCCGCGGATGTAGCCTTCGTCGGCCAGCACGTCCAGGACGCGGGCGCGCAGCTTGGAAGCCGGCGTCGCGACCTTGGCGCGCTTGCGCGTGGCGGCGTTCTTGATGCGAGCGATCATATCGCTCAGGGGATCGTTCATCGACATCTGATCGTCCTCACCAGCTCGACTTGACGAGGCCGGGGATCTGCCCTTGCGAACCCAGTTCGCGCAGAGCAATCCGGCTCATCTTCAGCTTGCGATAGTAGGCGCGCGGGCGGCCGGTCACTTCGCAACGGTTGCGAATGCGAACGGCCGACGAGCTGCGCGGAAGCTTCGCGAGCTTCAGGCGGGCTTCGAAGCGTTCTTCCAGCGGCAGGCTTTCGTCGTTGGCGATCGCCTTCAGCGCGGCGCGCTTGTCGGCGTATTGCTTGACGAGGGCCTTGACCGCGAGATTACGGTTAACGGCGCTTTTCTTGGCCATGGTGTGTTTCCCTGCCCGCTCTTAATTGTTGAACGGGAACTGGAATTCCTTCAGGAGAGCCTTGGCTTCCTGATCGGTCTTCGCAGTGGTGCAGACGATGATGTCCATGCCCCAGATCTGTTCGATCTGGTCATAGTTGATTTCCGGGAACACCAGGTGCTCCTTCAGGCCCATGGCGTAGTTGCCACGGCCGTCGAAGCTCTTGCCGTTCAGGCCGCGGAAGTCCTTCACGCGCGGCAGCGCGATCGTGACCAGGCGGTCGAGGAATTCGTACATCCGGTCCTTGCGGAGGGTCACCTTGCCGCCGACCACCATGCCTTCGCGCAGCTTGAAGCCGGCGATCGACTTGCGGGCCTTCGTGGCGACCGGCTTCTGGCCGGCGATAGCCATCAGATCCTTCAGCGCGGTCTGGGCCTTCTTGGAGTCGGCCACAGCTTCGCCGATGCCCATGTTCAGGACGATCTTGTCCAGCTTGGGGATCTGCATTTCGTTCGTGTAGCCGAACTGTTCCTTCATCGCGGCGCGGATGCGCGCGCGATATTCGGACTTCAGCCGCGGCTCGTAAGCTTGATCAACCATTGATCACCTCGCCCGTGGTCTTGGCCACGCGCACCTTCTTGTCGCCTTCGATCTTGAAGCCGACGCGGGTGGGCTTGCCGTTGGAATCCACGATGGCGACGTTCGAGACGTGCAGCGCGGCTTCCTTGCTCTTGATGCCGCCTTGCGGATCAGCCTGAGTGGCCTTGGTGTGGCGTTGAACCAGGTTCACGCCTTGGACCAGGACACGGTTGTCTTTGACGAGGACCTTGGTCACAGCGCCTTGCTTGCCCTTGTCCTTGCCGGCCAGGACGACAACGCGGTCGCCCTTCTTAATCTTGGCAGCCATTACAGCACCTCGGGGGCGAGGGAGATGATCTTCATGTGGTTCTTGGCGCGCAGTTCACGAGGAACCGGGCCGAAGATCCGCGTGCCGACCGGCTCGCTCTGCTTGTTGACGATGACCGCGGCGTTCTTGTCGAAACGGATCAGCGACCCGTCCTTACGCTTCATGCCTTGGTTCACGCGAACGACGACGGCGCGAAGCACGTCACCCTTCTTCACGCGGCCGCGCGGAATGGCTTCCTTCACGGACACGACGATCACGTCACCGACGCTGGCGTAGCGACGACCCGCGCCACCCAGCACCTTGATGCACATGACCCGGCGAGCGCCGGAGTTGTCGGCGACTTCCAGGTTAGTTTGCATCTGGATCATGGTTCAAACCTTCCAGATTAAGCAGAAGCCTTGGGAAGGACTTCCCAGGTCTTCAGCTTGGACTTCGGAGCGCACTCGATGATACGGGCAACTTCGCCCGCCTTGTACGCATTGCTCTCATCGTGCGCGTGGTACTTCTTGGACCGACGCACGATCTTCTTCAGCAGCGGGTGAACGATGGTCCGTTCAACCTTAACCACTACGGTCTTGTCGCCCTTATCGGAGACGACAACCCCTTCGAGGATACGCTTGGGCATATCGTTCTCCTTAAGCCGCGGCCTTGGCGCGCAGCACGGTCTTGATGCGGGCGATTTCCTTGCGGATCTCGCCAACGCGGTGGGTCTTTTCCACCTGACCGGTCGCCGCCTGGAAGCGCAGGTTGAACTGCTCTTTTTTCAGGTTGAGCAGCTGCTCGGCGAGTTGGTCGGGAGTCATGCCCCGGATGTCTTGGATCTTGGTCATGCCGCTTCGGCCTCCAGAGCCGCACCGGCGTCGATGCGGGTGACGACGCGGGTACGGATCGGCAGCTTGGCAGCGCCGAGACGCAGGGCTTCGCGCGCGATATCGTCCGGCACGCCGTCGATTTCGAACATGATGCGGCCCGGAGCCACGCGAGCGGCCCAGTGGTCCACGGCGCCCTTGCCCTTACCCATCCGGACTTCAGCCGGCTTGCCGGTGACCGGCACGTCCGGGAAGATACGGATCCAGACGCGGCCTTGACGCTTCATCTGGCGGGTGATGGCGCGACGAGCAGCTTCGATCTGACGAGCCGTGATGCGCTCCGGCTCGACGGCCTTCAGGCCGTACGAACCGAAGTTCAGCAGGGTGCCGCCCTTCGAGGTGCCGTGGATACGGCCCTTGAACTGCTTGCGATACTTGGTTTTTTTCGGTGACAGCATAGCGCTCTATCCTTAGCCCCGATCGCGACGGCCGCGGTCGCCCCGGTCGGGACGATCGCCGCGCTCGCGCCCACCACCTTCGCCGGCCGGGCCGGACTCAGTGGCGAGACGCTTGTCGAGCGCCATCGGGTCATGCTCCAGCACTTCGCCTTTGAAGATCCAGGTCTTCACGCCGATGATGCCGTAGGTGGTCTTGGCTTCCGCGAAACCGTAGTCGATGTCGGCGCGCAGGGTGTGGAGCGGCACGCGACCTTCGCGATACCATTCCATACGCGCGATTTCCGCGCCGCCGAGGCGGCCCGACACGTTGATGCGGATGCCCTTGGCGCCGAGACGGACGGCCGATTGGATCGACCGCTTCATGGCGCGACGGAAAGCGATACGACGCTCGAGCTGCTGGGCGATGGACTCGGCCACCAGCTGCGCATCGGTTTCGGGCTTACGGATTTCGACGATGTTCAGGTGAACTTCGCCTTCCGTCATCACCGACAGGTCCTTGCGGAGCTTGTCGATGTCAGCGCCCTTCTTACCGATGATGACGCCCGGACGGGCGGCATAGATCGTGACGCGGCACTTCTTGTGCGGACGCTCGATGATGATGCGCGAGACGCCGGCTTGATACAGGCGCTTCTTGAGCATCGCACGGACCGCGAGGTCTTGGTGCAGGAGCTTGCCGTACTGTTCGCCGTCGGCGAACCAACGGCTGTCCCAGGTACGGTTTACGCCGAGCCGCAGCCCGACCGGATTGACTTTCTGACCCATCAGGCGGCCTCACCCAGTTCGCGGACCACGATGGTGATCTCGGAGAACGGCTTTTCAACGCGCGTGGCCCGACCGCGAGCACGCGGCGAGAAGCGCTTCATCACCAGGTTCTTGCCCACATAGGCCTCGGCGACGACCAGCGAGTCGATGTCGAGGTTGTGGTTGTTTTCGGCGTTGGAGATCGCCGAATACAGCGCCTTGCGGACGTCCTGAGCGATACGCTTGTGGCTGAATTCGAGCTCGTTCAGAGCGCGCTGGACGTTCAGGCCACGGATGGACTGAGCGACCAGGTTCAGCTTGCGGGCGCTGGTGCGCAAGGTGCGAACCTTGCACATCGCTTCGTTGGCCGGCAGGCGGCGAGGTTGTTTAGCTTGGCTCATGGCCTACTTCCTCTTCGCCTTCTTGTCGGCGGCGTGGCCGGGGAAGTTGCGAGTGGGAGCGAACTCACCGAACTTCATGCCGACCATGTCTTCCGACACGGAGACGGGAACGTGCTTTTGACCGTTGTGCACGCCGAACACCAGGCCGACGAACTGCGGCATGATGGTCGAGCGGCGCGACCAGGTCTTGATGACGTCCTTGCGGCCCGACGCGAGAGCGGCGTCGGCCTTCTTCAGGAGGTACCCGTCGACGAACGGGCCTTTCCAGACGGAGCGGGTCATGGCTTAGCGGCCCTTTTTCGCTTTGTGGCGCGAACGGATGATGAACTTATCCGTGGCCTTGTTGACGCGGGTCTTGGCGCCCTTGGTCGGCTTGCCAGCCGGGGTCACCGGGTGACGGCCGCCCGAGGTGCGGCCTTCACCACCGCCGTGGGGGTGGTCGACCGGGTTCATGGCGACGCCGCGGACGTGAGGACGACGGCCCATGTGACGAACGCGCCCGGCCTTGCCGAGGTTTTCGTTCATGTGGTCCGGGTTCGACACGGCGCCGACGGTGGCCAGGCAGGTGTCGAGCACCATGCGCAGCTCGCCCGAGTTCAGGCGGATCTGAGCATAACCGGCGTCACGACCGACCAGCTGGGCGTAGGCGCCGGCCGAACGGGCGATCTGGCCGCCCTTGGCGGGCTTCAGCTCGACGTTGTGGATGATCGTGCCGATCGGCATGGTCCGCAGCGGCGAGGTGTTGCCCGGCTTCACGTCGACCTTGTCGGCGGTGACGACTTCGTCGCCGGCCTTCAGGCGTTGCGGGGCCAGGATGTAGGACAGCTCGCCGTCCTGATACTTGATCAGGGCGATGAAGGCGGTGCGGTTCGGATCGTACTCGAGACGAACGACCGTGGCCGTGCCTTGCTTACGACGCTTAAAGTCGACCAGACGGTACAGGCGCTTGGCGCCGCCGCCGCGGAAACGAACCGCGATGCGGCCATTGCCGCCGCGACCGCCCGACTTGGTCAGACCTTCGACCAGCTTCTTTTCCGGGCGGCCCTTGTGGAGCTCGCTGCGGTCGATCAGCACCAGGCCGCGCTGGCCGGGGCTGGTCGGGTTAAAGTGCTTCAAGGCCATCTGATTAGAGCCCCGTCGTGATGTCGATCGACTGGCCTTCGGCCAGGGTCACGATGGCTTTTTTGACATCGGAACGGCGTCCGATGATGCCACGGAAGCGCTTGGTCTTGCCCTTGGTGACCAGGGTGTTGACCTTGGTGACCTTGACCTTGAACAGCTCTTCGACAGCGGCGGCGATTTCGTCCTTCGACGCATCGGCGGACACGCGGAAGACAACCTTGTTCTGCTCGCTGAGCAGGGTGGCCTTCTCGGTGATCACCGGCGACAGGATCGTGTCGTAGTGGCGGGCGGTTGCGGCCATCAGGCGGCTTCCTTCTCAGCGAAACGGGCCGAGATCGCCTCGATCGCGTCCTTGGTCAGGACGAGCGTTTGGCGACGCAGCACGTCATAGACGTTCAGGCCGGCGTTCGGCAGCACGTCGATGTTCGGAATGTTGCGGGCGGCGAGCTTGAAGTTGCCGTCCACTTCCGGACCCGCGATGACCAGCGCGTTCTTCAGGCCGATCTTGTCGAAGTTGGCGCGCAGGGCGGCCGTCTTCGGGTCGGTCAGAACGGCGGTGTCCAGCACGATGATCGAGCCGGACTTGGCCTTCGAGGACAGAGCGTGGCGCAGAGCCATGGCGCGGATCTTCTTGGGAAGATCGAACGCGTGGCTGCGGACGACAGGGCCGTGAGCCTTGGCGCCGCCGACGAACTGAGCCGCACGGCGCGAACCGTGACGAGCCGAGCCGGTGCCCTTTTGCTTGTACATCTTCTTGCCCGTACGAGAGACCTCGTTGCGGACCTGAATCTTGTGGTTCCCGGAGCGGCGCTTGGCCAGCTGCCAGGTGACGACGCGCTGCAGGATGTCGCCGCGGATGTCGGCGATGCCAAAGATGGCGTCGTCGAGATCAACGGAGCCGGCCTTGCCGCCGTCCAGTTTGATGACGTCGAGTTTCATTAGCCTTCGCCCTCTTCGGTCGTCGCCGCGGGGGCTTCCTCAGCGGGGGTTTCAGCGGCGGCGGCGGCCGGAGCCTCGCCAGCCTTGCGGAAGGCGCCCGGACGCGGCAGGTCGGCCGGAGCGGCCTTCTTGATCGCGTCGCGAACCTTGACGTACGAGCCTTCCGAGCCGGGGACGGCGCCCTTGACCAGGATCAGGCCGCGTTCCACGTCCACTTTCCAAACGGTGACGTTCAGGGTGGTGACGGTTTCCTGACCCAGGTGACCGGCCATCTTCTTGCCCGGGAACGTACGGCCCGGATCTTGGCGGTTACCCGTCGAGCCGTGCGAACGGTGCGAGACCGAGACGCCGTGGGTGGCGCGCAGACCGGAGAAGTTCCAGCGCTTCATGGCGCCGGCAAAACCCTTGCCGACGGTGATGCCTTGGATGTCCACCTTCTGGCCGGGAACGTAGTGGTCGGCGGTGAATTCCGCGCCCACTTCGATCAGGGCGGCTTCTTCGACGCGGAATTCGGCGACGATCCGCTTGGGCTCGACCGAGTTCTTGGCGAAGTGACCGCGCATGGCGTTCGGGGTGTTCTTCGGCTTCTTGGCGCCGGCGCCGAGCTGGAGGGCGGTGTAGCCATCCTTCTCAACGGTGCGCTGAGCCGTGACCTGGCAACCATCCAGCGACAGGACGGTGACCGGGACGTGCTGTCCGGTTTCATCGAAGAAGCGGGTCATGCCCAGCTTCTTGGCGATCACGCCAGTACGATTAGCGGGGAGAGTCATCTGTTCGGCCCTCCTTACAGCTTGATTTCGACGTCGACGCCGGCCGACAGGTCGAGCTTCATCAGCGCGTCCACGGTCTGCGGAGTCGGATCAACGATGTCGAGGACGCGCTTGTGCGTGCGGATCTCGAACTGCTCGCGCGACTTCTTGTCGACGTGCGGCGAGCGGTTGACCGTGAATTTCTCGATAAGCGTGGGCAGGGGGATCGGGCCCCGTACCGTCGCACCCGTGCGCTTGGCCGTATTGACGATCTCGCGCGTGGAATGATCCAACACGCGGTGATCGAAGGCCTTGAGCCGGATGCGGATGTTCTGACGATCCATATCGCTCGGTTTCCTAGTGGGCTGCGCCCGCGTCTCGAACCATTTCAAAGACCAACTCGGTCCCCGCGAGGGGTCCGAACGCAGCGTCCGCAAAACAAATTGGCCCGCACGGTCTCCCGTGAGGGCCGGTGACTGAAAACTGCGCCCCAAAAGGCGCGATCGGCAGTCGTTCGCGAACCGCGTCTAAGCCCGAAAGCTCACAGCCGGTCCAACAGAGGGGGGCTTTTACGTGTGTGAATCGGTTTCGTCAAGCGGTTCACGGGTCAGTTTTGGAGTTGGGCGTGCGACATCCGCGCCCTCCCCTGTTCGCCCTTTCGTCCGGGCAAAAGCCGAGACCCGAGCCAAGCTCGACCGCCTGCTCGGCGCGAGGCCCGCTCCCGCCCTGGGACCCGGCTTCCCCGGGGGCGAAACGAAGACCGGCCTAAACATAACGTCGTTGCATGAAACATGCTCGAAACTGCGAATAACAGAGCAAGAACGTGCTGGCACGCGCGATAGGAACGTTAACCCGCCTCCGCAAGTGTCATAAAACTGCATCAATTCGCCGCCGACCGCGCCGGCCGGCCTTGTCGCCTAGGGCAAAGCTCCATAGATCCGCCGCTCCTCGACGGACGGGCGGCCCTCCCCAAAACGACCGCCCGCCGATCGAGGCCACACAGTAAGGGGATTACCCACTATGAAGACCCAACTCTTTGCCGCCGCCGCCGTTCTGGCGCTGGCCGTCTCGGCTCCCGCCTTCGCCCAGAACGTGGGCTCGGTCGGCGCCGCGGTGAACTACACCGACGTCGACACCAACTTCGGCGGCGCCGACGGCAGCTCGGTGAAGGTCGACGGCAACGTCGCCATCCCGACCGGCGCCTGGACCGTCACCCTGAACGGCAACGTCTCGGTCAGCGACAACGACCTGAGCGACGAAACCGTCGCCTCGACCGCCGCTCACCTGACCACCAAGGTCGGCGACACCGTTCGCGTCGGCGGCTTCGCGGCCCTGTCGCGTCCGTCGAACGACACCCTGTGGGCTGTCGGCGCCGAAGCCAGCAAGTACTTCACCAACGTCACGCTGAACGGCCAAGTCGCCTACGGCCAGTCGAACGACCTGGACGCCGACCTGTACGCCGTGCGCGGCGAAGCCCGCTACTTCGTCTCGGACGACTTCCGTCTGGACGCCGGCGCCGGCTACTCGAAGATCGACGGCGACGCCGCCAACGAAGCCGATGTCTGGGACGTCAACCTGGGCGGCGAATACAAGTTCGCCAACACCGGCTGGTCGACCTTCGGCAAGTACAGCCACACCGAGTCCGAAGACCTGGCCGACCTGAAGGCCGACGCCGTGAAGGTTGGCTTCCGCTACACCTTCGGCGGCAGCCTGAAGGCCCGCGACGCGGCCGGCGCCGACCTGATCGACGCCGACACCCTGTTCGGCTTCGGCGTCCGCTAAGCGGCGGCCGTTCGCCATACAGCGGACTAAAGAAACACCCCGGAGCTTCGGCTCCGGGGTGCTTCACTTTATATATACGTGCTGGGTGAGCGTGGTTCGGCGGCTAGCGGCCGATGATCACGTCGCCCGAACCGGCCACGTGCTTGCTCACCGGCCCCGTCGCCTTGGCGATGCGCACGTCGCCCGAGCCGGCCACCGACACCTCGACATTGGCGGCCTCGCCGTCGAACACCACGTCGCCGGAGCCCATGACGCTGACCTCGACCGAGCGCGAACGGCCGCCGTTGACGGTCACGTCGCCGGAACCGGCGATGTTGGCCTCGAGCTTGCCGTTGACGCTGGCGGCGGTCACCCCGCCCGAGCCGGCGATGTTGATCTCCAGGTCGCCGCCGATCTCCTGGGTCTTCACGTCGCCCGAGCCGGCGATGTTGATCTCGGCCGAACCGGCGCTGCCGGCCTTGGTGTCGCCGGAGCCGGCCTGGTTCAGGTCGAGCTTGCCCCGGACGTTGGCCACGGTCCAATCCCCGCAGCCGGCGTTGGAGAGCTCCAAGTGATCGGTGCGGCCGACATTGCCGAACACCGCGCCGCCGGCGGCGACCTCGGCGTTCATCGGCACGCGCACCACGATCTGCGGGATGTCGTCCCATTTCACGTCGCCGACGCCGCGCACGTGGATCACGGTCTTGCCCATCACCGTATTGCAGCCGTTGATGCGGTTCATCCGCAGGCCGCCGTCGACCGTCGTGGTCGAGCCGTTCTGGCGGATGCTCAGCGGCAGGCTCTGGTTGGTGGTCAGGAATTCGACCTTCACGTCGTTCCGCGCCTCGGGGATCACCTCGACCCGGGCCACGGCGTCCTTGATCTTCACGGACGGATCGGCGGCGGCCGCGCCGGCGAAGCCCAGAACGGCGGCGGTGGTGGCCAGGAGCAGAAGAGCGCGCATCGGTTGTTCCCTCGAAACAGAGCGTTGTTGAGGGAAAGCTAGCCGCGCGTTTATCGAGAAACGACTTAATTCGAGGTCATGACCCGCTTGTCATGATTGAGCCTCAATTGGCGCTGGCCGCCAACCGCACCGGAACCGACTTGTAGGCCGGCGTGCCGCTGCGCCGGTCGTGGTCCTCCAGCGCCACCAGCACATTGGCCTCGGGATAGTAGGCGGCCAGGCAGCCGCGCGGGATGTCCCGCTCCACCAGGGTGAAACCACGCACCGCTCGCCGGCCGGTCTCGTCGAAGGCCGCCAGCAGGTCGATGCGGTCGCCGGCCTTCAGGCCTCGCGCGGCGATGTCGTCGGGATGGGCGAAGACCACGTCGCGGCGGCCGAACACCCCGCGATAGCGGTCGTTCGTACCGTAGATGGTGGTGTTGTACTGGTCATGGCTGCGCAGGGTGGTCAGCAGCAGCACGTCCGCCTGGCCCCGCCGGGCGTCCCGGCCGTCGTTACGATGGACCAGGAACTGCGCCTTGCCGCTGGGCGTCTTCCAGACCCGCTCGGACGGCGGCACGGGCAGGCGAAACCCGCCCGGCTGGCGGACGCGCTCATTATAATCGGCGAAAAGGTCGGGAAAGACCGCCTCGATCAGGTCGCGGATACGGTCGTAGTCGGCGGCCAGGCCTTGCCAGTCGACGATGTCGTTTGGTCCGAACAGAGCCGCGCCGATGCCGGCGACGATGGCCGGCTCGGATTTCAGCTGGTCGGAGGCCGGAGGATTCAGGCCGCGCGAGGCGTGGACCATCGACATCGAGTCCTCGACCGTCACCGCCTGGCGTCCGCCGGCCTGCAGGTCGATCTCGGTGCGCCCCAGGCACGGCAGCAGCAGACTTTCGGCGCCATGCAGCAGGTGAGTGCGATTGAGCTTGGTGGCGACGTGGACGGTCAGCCCCACCTTCTGGATCGCCGCGAAGGTCCGGGTCGGATCCGGCGCGGCGACGGCGAAGTTGCCTCCCAGGCCGACGAACACCTTGGCCTCGCCCGTCTCCATGGCCGCGATCGCCTCGACCACCGTGTGGCCGTGCTCGCGCGGAGACTTGAAGGCAAACACCCTGTCCATCGAATCCAGGAACCCGGCCGAGGGCTTCTCCCAGATCCCGACGGTGCGGTCGCCCTGGACGTTGGAGTGGCCCCGCAGCGGACAGATCCCCGCCCCCGGCCGGCCGATATTGCCCCTCAGCAGCAGCAGATTGACCAGCTGCTGGACGGTGCTGGACGAGGACCGGTGCTGGGTCAGGCCCATGCCGTAGCAGAGGATCGTCGCCTTGGCGTTGGCATAGGCCCGGGCCGCCTCTTCGATCTGAGCCCGCGTCAAGCCGGACCCGGCTTCGATCTCGCCCCAACTCAGATCCTCGACGACGGCCTTCAGCGCCTCGAAGCCTTCGGTGTGCTCGGCGATGAAAGCCCGGTCCAGAACCCCCTTATTGTCCTTTGGGCCCTGGCTCTCGGCGTCCAGCGCCAGCACGGCCTTCATGATCCCCTGCACCGCCAGGGCGTCGCCGCCGACGGTCAGCTGGTAATAGGCCGAGGCGATGGGGGTCGAGGACAGGGTCGCCATCTCGACCGGGTCCTGCGGCGCGGCGAACTTCTCCAGCGCCCTTTCCTTCAGCGGATTGAAGGCCAGGATCGTCGCGCCGCGCCTGGAGGCGTCGCGCAGGGTGGTCATCATCCGCGGATGGTTGGTGCCGGGATTGTGGCCGAAACTGAGGATCAGGTCGGCGTGGTCGAAATCCTCCAGCGTGACCGAGCCCTTGCCCATGCCGATCGAGTCCGGCAGGCCGACGCTGGTCGGCTCGTGGCACATGTTCGAGCAGTCGGGGAAATTGTTGGTCCCTACCCGCCGACCCAGCAGCTGGAACAGGAACGCCGCCTCGTTGGAGGCGCGGCCCGAGGCGTAGAACTCGGCCTGGTCCGGGTGGTCCAGCGCCCGCAGGGCGTCGGCGGTCCGCGCTAAGGCCTCGTCCCAGGCGATGGGCAGGTAGCGGTCCGACGCCCTGTCGTAGGCCATCGGATGGGTCAGCCGGCCCAGATCCTCCAGGGCGTGGTCGCTCCAGGTCTTCAGCGCGGTGACGGTGTGGGCCGCGAACACCTCGGGCGTGGCGCGCTTGGTCGTCGCCTCCCAGGCCACGGCCTTGGCCCCGTTCTCGCAGAACTCGAACGACGAGGTGTGCTTGGGGTCGGGCCAGGCGCAGCCGGGGCAGTCGAAGCCCTCGGGCTGGTTGGCGCGCAGCAGGGTCTTGCCGCCCTCGATCACGGTCTCCTGGCCGGTCAACGCCCCGGCCACCGCCTTCAGCGCGCCCCAGCCGCCGGCGGCGTTGTCGTAGCGATGGATGCCGGGGATCTTGGCGTTGGCGGCGTCGATCTCGTCCTTGGCCATCACGCGGGCTCCGAAACAGCGTCGAGCAGGCGCTCGGCATAGGTGAAGACCGTGTGGCCGTCGGCGCGGGCCAGGGCGACCAGGGTCAGGCCCGCCGCCTCGGCCCGGCGGATCGCCAGGTCCGTCGGAGCCGAGACCGCCACCAGGATCGAGCAACCCATCCGCACGGTCTTCTCGACCATCTCGAACGAGCAGCGGCTGGTGACCAGCACGAAGCCTTCGGACGCATCGCCCCCCGCGCGCGCCATCGCGCCGGCCAGCTTGTCCAGGGCGTTGTGGCGGCCGACGTCCTCGCGGACCACGACCAGCGCCCCGTCCGTATCGGCGAAGGCCGCCGCGTGGGTGGCGCGGGTCAGGCGGCCCAGGGCCTGGACCTCGCCCAGGGCGTCGACGGCGCGCTGCACCGCCTGGTGCGAGACCCTTTCACCGCCTTCCAGGCGCGGCAGAGGCCGCACGGCGTCGGCCAGGCGCTGCACCCCGCAGAGTCCGCAGCTGGACCGCCCTTCCAGCGTGCGCGGCCGGGCCTTGCGCTGGATCGCGCCGGGCTTGAGCCTGACGTCGGCCAGGATCCCCAGATCCGTCTCGGTGACCTCGATCCCGAGCACCTCCGCGGCCTTGGCCACCGCCTCGGTCACGGTGAAGCCCCAGGCCAGGTCCTCGACATCGTCCGGCGTGGCCATCAGCACCGTGTGCGGCCGGCCGTCGAACGACAGGCCCACGGCGACCTCCTGGGGCGTGGCCCGGGCGATGATCTCGGACCCGGCCCCGACCCGCCATTGGCTGGCGGAACGGCGTTGAGCGGCGGCTTTCGACATGGCCGGAGTCTACCGCCTGGCCGCTCCCGCGTCCAAGCACCCTCTTCACGGCAGGAACGTTCAAAATCCGACGCGGTTGTAAGATGACCGAACGACGATCCTGAAGCACTCTAGGGTCATGGCCGTCATCGACACCCGTCGCGATCAGATGTTCCCCAGCCTCCGGCCGGAGGAGATCGACCGCATCCGCCGCTTCGGCGACATCGCCCACGCCAAGGCCGGCGCGGTGCTGGCCAAGGCCGGCGAGGTCTCGCCCGGGCTGATGGTGATCCTCGAGGGCCGCGCCCGCGTCAGTCGGCGCGACGCCCACGACGAGCGCCACATGATCGTCGAGCACGAGCCGGGGCAATTCGTCGGCGAGCTGGCCCAGCTGTCGAACCGCCCGTCGCTGGTCGACGTCGAGGCCCTGACCGACCTGGAGGTGCTGCGGATCAAGCCCGACCGCCTGCGGGCGGTGCTGATCGCCGAGGCCGAGCTGGGCGAGAAGATCATGCGGGCCCTGATCCTGCGCCGCGTCGGACTCTTGGAAACCGGGGCCGGAGGCCCGGTGATCATCGGCCGCGCCGGCGACGGCGAGGTCATCCGGCTGAGCGGCTTCCTCGGCCGCAACGGCCATCCCTACCAGCACCTCGATCCCGACACCGTCGACTGCGCCAAGGTGCTGATCCAGCGATTCTCGATCGACGAGGCCGAACTGCCGATCGTGCTCTGCCCCGGCGGCCAGATCCTGCGCCATCCGTCCAACGCCGAGCTGGCGCGATGCATCGGCATGGTCGGCGACCTGGATCCCGACCGCGTCTACGACGTGGCCGTGGTCGGGGCCGGCCCGGCGGGCCTGGCCACCGCCGTCTACGCCGCCTCGGAGGGCCTGTCGGTGCTGGTGCTCGACACCCGGGCGTTCGGCGGCCAGGCCGGGGCCTCGGCCCGCATCGAGAACTATCTGGGCTTCCCCACCGGCGTCTCCGGCATGGCCCTGATGGCCCGGGCCTACAATCAGGCCCAGAAGTTCGGCGCCAACCTGGCCATCCCCGACGAGGTGGCGACCCTGGACTGCGACGGCGAGGCCGAGGCCGACGGCGGGCTCGGCGGCTATCACCTGAAGCTGGTCAGCGGCGAGACCACCCAGGCCAAGACCGTGGTGATCGCCAGCGGCGCCCGCTACCGGCGGCTGGAGGTGGCCAATCTGGATCAGTTCGAAGGCAGCAGCGTCCACTACTGGGCCTCGCCGCTCGAGGCCAAGCTGTGCGCGGGCCAGGAGGTGGCTCTGGTCGGGGCCGGCAATTCGGCCGGCCAGGCGGCGGTCTATCTGGCCAGCCAGGTCAAGAAGGTGTGGCTCGTGATCCGCGGCAAGAGCCTGGCCGCCAGCATGTCGCGCTACCTGATCGACCGCATCGAAAGCCTGCCCAACATCGAGGTCGTCACCCGCAACGAGATCTTCGAGCTGGAGGGCGAGGACGGCCAACTGCGCGCGATCCGTCACCGCGATCTCGACACCGGCCAGGAGGACCGCTGCGAACTCAGCCACCTCTTCCTGTTCATCGGCGCCGCGCCCAACACCGCCTGGCTGGCTCAATGTCATGTCGAGCTGGACAACCACGGCTTCGTGCGCACCGGCCAGGACCTAGCCCCGGGCCACCCGCCCCTGCAGACCAGCCGCCACGGCGTGTTCGCGATCGGCGATGTGCGCGCGGGCTCGGTCAAGCGCGTGGCCGCGGCGGTCGGCGAAGGCGCCCAGGTGGTGGCCGCGATCCACGCCTATCTGGCCGAGCCGGTGACGACGGCCTGAGAACGCGCAACCTGTCCGGCGGCCAAGATTACACATCCTTAAATTGCGCCCCGTCGCCAGGGCGGTGATCGTTGAGCCAACAGGGGAAAGTCATCTCATGAAGCTCTCGATACTGATCGGCGCCGCGAGCCTGCTGACGGCCGGTCCCGCCCTGGCCGCCCAGCCCACCTGCGCCGCGCCCGACTTCGCCAAGCAGGCGCGCGAACTGATCACGCCCTATCTGGAGCCCGAGGGTTTCAGCGGCTCGATCCTGGTGGCCAAGGACGGCGCGCCGATGTGGCGCGAGAGCTTCGGCGCGGCCGACCGCGAATGGGACGTCGCCAACACCGCCGACACCAAGTTCCGCCTCGGCTCAATCACCAAGCAGTTCACGGCCACGGCGATCCTGCAGCTGGTCGAGCAGGGCAAGCTGTCGATCGACGATCCGGTTTCGAAATACTACGCGGACGCCCCGCCCGCCTGGGCCAAGGTGACGATCAAGCACCTGCTGACCCACAGCTCGGGCATACCCAGCTACACCGCCCTGCCCGGCTTCTTCGACAAGGGCTCGTCCAAGCTGCCCCTGACGCCGGACGAGATCGTCAAGCTGACCCGGGACATGCCCTTGGAGTTCGAGCCGGGCGCGAAATACAACTACGACAACACCGGCTACATCCTGCTGGGCTACGTGATCGAGAAGGTCTCGGGCGAGACCTATGCTGACTATGTGGCCAAGCACATCTTCGCCCCGCTCGGCATGAAGGACAGCGGCTACGACGTCAGCGGCGTGATCCTGAAGAAGCGGGCCTCGGGCTATCAGGGTTCCAAGGACGGCTGGAGGAACGCCGACTATCTCGACATGACCCTGCCCTATGCGGCCGGTTCGCTCTATTCGACCACCGGCGACCTGCTGATCTGGGATCGGGCCCTGGCCGACGGCAAGATCCTGACCCCGGCCTCGCGTCAGGCGATGTTCACCGACTACGGCCACAAGTACGGGTTCGGCTGGCGGATCGACCAGGAAGCTGGTCGTGAGCGCATTGGCCACGGCGGCGGGATCAACGGCTTCTCGACCGGCATCGTCCGTTTTCCCAAGGACGGCGTCGTGGCGATCGTGCTGTCCAACTACAACGCCTCGCCCTCCCACGGCATCGCCGAGAAGCTGGCGGGCCTGTGCGTGGGCTCCTACCGGCCGCCTCAGGCGATCGCGCTGCCCGCCAAAACGTTGGATCTCTATGTCGGCGACTATGTGCTGTCGCCGACCATCACCATCACCATCAGCCGGCATGGCGATCAACTGATCAGCCAGAGCACGAACCAGCCTCCCCTGCCCCTCTACGCCAGCGCGCCGGGCGAATTCTTCTCCAAAACCGCCATCGCCTTGGCCAGCTTCACCCAGGCCGGCGACGCACCCGCCACGGCCCTGGTGCTGCACCAGGGCGGCACGGACCGGACCGCGCCGCGAGCGGCCGCCAAATAAGCCCTCCCCCCATGGGGGAGGCGATCGCGCAGCGATCGGTGGGGGGAGTTCCAGGATCGAGGATCCGGGCTTCGGCCATCGGCCGATCCCTCCCCCCTCCGTCGCCCTAGGGGCGACACCTCCCCCACAGGGGGAGGACCTACAAAGCAAAAGGCCCCGGAGTTTCCTCCGGGGCCTTCGCTATGTCTTAGCCGAGGCTAGAAGATCGATCGACTACTCGACGATCTTGGCCACCACGCCGGCGCCGACCGTGCGGCCGCCTTCGCGGATGGCGAAGCGCAGGCCTTGGTCCATGGCGATCGGGGTGATCAGCTCGACGTCCAGCTCGGCGTTGTCGCCCGGCATGAT
>NZ_LMFD01000001.1:623869-1193761 GCF_001427165.1 Caulobacter sp. Root487D2Y | reverse complement strand
AGAGATCGCGTGAGCTTGCAACGCCGTGCCCGCGAACACTTGCCCCCACCTGACCGCTTCGCGGTCTGTCCGCCCCCATAGGGGGCGGAGGACGCGCGCGCCGCGCCGGGGGCGGAACCTCTTCCCCCTCTGGGGGAAGACGACCGCGAAGCGGTCCGTAGGGGGCAAGCGTTCGCCGCTCGAAGGGAAACAACTCAGTCCCAAACGCCTTTCCTAAACACCACCCGCCCCGGAGCCTCCCCATGACCCTCCCCGCCAAGCCCCCGGTTCCCGAGGACGTCCAGGACGCCGTGCGCACCCTGCTGCGCTGGACCGGCGAGGATCCGGGGCGCGAGGGGCTGGTCGACACCCCGTCGCGGGTGGCGCGGGCCTGGAAGGAATATTGCGAGGGCTATGGCGAGGACCCCGCCCAGCACCTGTCGCGGGTGTTCGAGGAGGTCGGCGGCTATGACGACATCGTGCTGCTCAAGGACGTGCCGTTCCAGTCGCACTGCGAGCACCACATGGCCCCGATCATCGGCAAGGCGCACATCGCCTACCTGCCGCGCGACCGGGTGGTGGGCATCTCCAAGCTGGCGCGGGTGCTGCACGGCTTCGCCCGGCGGCTGCAGATCCAGGAGCGCCTGACCGCCGAGATCGCCGACTGCCTGTGGGACAACCTCCAGCCCCTGGGCGTGGCCGTGGTCATCGAGGCCAGCCACGCCTGCATGAGCGGCCGGGGCGTGCGCACGCCGGGCGTGGCGATGAAGACCAGCCGGATGATGGGCGTGTTCCGCGACGACGAGCGCTCGCGGCGCGAGATCCTGTCGCTGATGGGCTTCTGAGGACCGGGCGGAAACTGCGCCGGACCCCGCCACGTTGAACCCGGAACATCCGTCGCGGAGCCCTGCCCCATGGAACTTCATCGCGGTCGCCTGGTCGACCACATCCACCTGCGCACCCAGGACCTGCCGGCCATGAAGCGGTTCTACAAGGCCGTGCTCGCGGTGATCGGCGTGCCCGTCGTCGAGGGCAGCATCCCCGGGCACGGCGACCACTTCTACGCCGACGAGCTGTGGGTCGATGTCGGCGAGCCGGCCAGCCACGTGCACCTGGCGTTCCAGGCCCCGGACCAGGAGACCGTCAGGCGCTTCCACGAGGCGGCCCTGGCCAACGGCGGGCGCGACAACGGCGGGCCGGGCGAGCGGCCCTACCACCCCGGCTACTACGCCGCCTTCGCCTACGATCCGGACGGCAACAACATCGAGGCGGTGTTCCACGGCCCGGCCGACCGCTCGGCCGACAGCGTGGTGATCACCTTCGAAATGCCCAAGGGCTGAGCGCCTCAGGCCCCCTTGGCGACAGGCTCGACCAGCATCAGGCCGTAGGCGGCGTCGCCGCCGTCGGTCGGTTGGGCGACGATCTGCACCGTGACGTCCTGGCCGGGCCGGTCGGGGTCGGCCTCGACCGTGTCGGTCGTGAAGCCGCCGACGACGGCGTAGAAGGCGTAGGTGTCGGCCAGCCCCACCGCCAGCCTGTCCTCCCCCTGCACGACCAGCTGCGAGGACAGCACCGTCTGATCCGGCGCGTCGGCCGCCTGGGCGGTGATCGTGAAGGTCGTCGGCTCGCCGACGGCGCTCGCCAGGGTGATCAGATCGGGGTCGTCGATCGGCGCGTTGACCAGCACGAACGACAGCACCTCGCCGGTCTTCTCGATCCGGGCGGTCAGCCCCCAGCCGCCGCCGGGCAGGCGCAGGGTGTTGGTGAACCAGGCGCCGCCCTCCAGCATGGCCGACGCATGGACCGTATAGGTCTTGACCGGCGGGACGATCACCACCCCCTCGGCGGCGACCGAGATCTGGCCGGAAAGCGCCTGGGTCTTGCCGCCCCCGCCCTTGCTGATCGCAAGCTGCGCGGACTGGTCCGTGGAATTGACGGCGGTGATCTGGGTCATGGCGGCGGCTCCCCCGAGGCTTCTCGCCCCCGGATATCACAACCCAGACAGGCAATTCACGTCTTTCTAGCGTCCCGCCTCGAACGCCTCGAACTCGCGCTCCAGCCGCCATTGCGCCGCGGCCTTGCGGCTGCCGGCCAGGAACCGGTCGCAAGCCGCGCCGGGCCTGGCGCAGGCGGCGACCGGCGCGCGGGGCGAGGCCCACAGGCTGGGGCCGGGCAGGAAGGAATATTCCAGGCTGGCGCGGGCGGCGGTCTTCAGGTCGGCGTAGGTCAGGCCCTGCTCGGTGGCGGCCCGCAGATACTCGTTGGTCAGGTCGATCCGCGAGACGCCCTCGTCGTCGGTGGACAGCACGAACGGCACCCCGGCCTTGCGGTAGAGGGCCAGCGGATGGTCGGCGCCCTTGACCCCCAGGATGACGTCGTTGCTGGTCAGGTTGATCTCGACCGCCACCTTGTCGCGGGCCATCCGGGCCAGGGTGGCCTGGGCGCCGTCCTCGTAGGCGATGTCGACGCCGTGGCCGATGCGGCTGGCGCCGGCCGTCTCGACCGCCTCGCGGACGTGGAAGCGCAGCTCGCGCGGCGTGACCAGGCCCAGGGTCAGCTCGCCGGCGTGCAGCGACAGCTTCACGTCCGGATACTGGGCGTGCAGGAACTGGAACATGCGCATGTGCAGCCGGTAGTCGGCCAGCGAGACCGGATGGTCCTCGGGCGCGACGATGTTGACGCCGACGAAGCGCGGATCGCCCTGGGCCAGGGCGAAGGCCGAGGCCAGCTGGGCGAAGACCACCGACGGCTTCAGGATGCGCCCGGCGAAGGCCTGATAGCCCAGCACCACGGCGCAGGGACCGGCGCGCGGCTTCTGGGCCAGGCAGCCCTGACGACGGTCGGCGTCGGCCTCGGCGGCGTCGAACTCCTGGCGGGCCTGGGCGACCATGGCCGGAAGCTTGGGCTTCACCGCCGCCAGGGCGCCGGCGAAATCATCGGTCCAGGGCGCGTCCTTGAACGACCAGGCCAGATCGGACATCGCCGTGGGGTTCACCGAGGTCTCGACATAGTCGACGGTGTCGCCGGCGGCGTATTCGCGGGCCACCGCCAGCATCGCGCCCAGCTTGCCGTCGCCCGCCGCCCCGAACCGGCCGAAGGTGGCGAAGAACTGGTCGTGGCCCGAGGCCATGGCCCCGTCGGCGCCCGGATCGTAACTTCTCATCGACAAGGCGTTGATCGCCCGGTTGTAGAGAGCCGTATCGGCCGTGGCCAAGCCCTTGGCCGAAACCTTGCCCGGCGCGTCGCACGGGCCCGTGGCGATGGCCGGGAGCACGTCGGTGGTGACGCACAGCCCGCCCTCGTCGGCCCAGGCCAGGAAGTCCTCGGCATAGGCCGCGCCGGACAGGTGGTTGTGAAGGTCGCCGCCCTTGGGCATGGCCCGCAGGAACAGCCGCAGCTGGGCCCGGTCCTTGACGATGGCGTCGAAGCGGGCGGCCGTGCGGGCCTCGGGAGACGGGGCCGGCCTTGGGGCCGGTTCGGCGGCGGCCGCGCCCGCGGTCAGCAGCAGAACGCCCAAGGCCGCGCCCGCCAGTCGTTTCACGCCGATCATCATCTCGCCCGCCCCTGCATGCCACCACCTCAAGGTGATTTGCATCGGCTGGCAAATCCAGTGCTTAACCGTCCAAGGCCCGAAACGGCGCGACGATCAGGCCACGGACGACACCGCCGCGACCTCGGGCGCCACCGACCAGTCGTGCAGCGGCAGGTTCAGCCATGGCAGCTGGGCGGCGCCGACCGGCTTTTCCAGCAGGTCGGTGACCGCCGGGCCGGTGACGAACGGCGCGTGCTGGTCCAGGCAGTGGTTCAGCTCGCGACGGGTGCGCACGTCGGTGATCCCCTGCCAGACCCCCTTTCGGCGATAGATCGGCGCGTCGCGCAGGAATCGGTTCACCGCCGCCAGCCGGGTCGGCTCGTCCGCCGTGGGCAGGACCAGGGTCACGCTGCTGGCCAGGTCGCCGGGCAGCTCCTCGATCTGGAAGGCCGGGTCGGTGACGCGCAGGTCCAGGCGGGCGAAGAACGGCTCAAGCGCCTTCTTGACCTGGGACAGGGCCGAGAAGGACGGGGCGCGCGGCGTATCGTAGACGGCGGCGGCGAGGCGGGCGCGCGAGCCCCGGGGCAGAGCCTCCAGGTGCGGCAGCAGCGCGGCCCGGGCCCCGGGCTTGACGATGGTCGAGAAGCTGATCGGGAAGAACATCACCCCCACCGGCACGGCGGCCAGGGCCTCCGCGGCGGCGGCCAGGGCCACGATGTCGTCCTCCGGCCGGTCGGCCTCGACCCGCGCCGGCGTCAGGCCGAAGGCGGCGGCGACCCGGGCCTGCCGCCAGACCGCCACGCTGCCGATGAACACTTGGCGCGGACCATGATAGACGCCGCGATAGCCGACCCGGGCGGGGGGACCGGCGCTTTCCTCGGGCGGCTCCAGGACCGCCAGTTCCTCCATGGTCGGCGCGCCGCAGACCGGTCCGCCCTGAGGCACGACCGAGCTGACTTCGGTGGGCGTGATGCGGCAGACGCGGCCGACGATCGAACCGTCGTCCTTGCCCTCGAGCAGGGCCTTCAGCTGGGCGCCGTGGATGCCGGCGAAGCGCATGACGTCGGTCTGGTCGCCCTCGAACATCAGCAGGGCGATGTCGCCCTCGCCCTTGTCGCCGAACAGCTTGAACTGCAGATCGCGCGCCAGGGCCTGCAGCTCGCGGGCGTCCAGCTTGGTGGCGCGCGGGTCGGCCAGCACGAACGAGAACGGCGCCACCAGCCCATAGCGGCGCGGCCACAGCCAGGTGGTTTCCAGATAGGCGCCGGCCACCTTGCCGACCAAAGCGGCCATGGTGTCGTTGTCCGCGAACCGCAGTTCGTCGCCCACGAAGACTTTCAAGCATGCGATCGCTGTCATGCCGGCAGGATGCGTGGGGAAGGTTAGCGGAATTCATCCGCGCGCCAGGAACCGGGCGCGACCGACTGTCGCGGAGGCGGCCTTGGCGCTAGGCGACCTTCAGCGGCAGGCCCTGGGCCGAGGCGGCGCCGATCGGGCTGGCCATCAGGTCGGTGATGGCGGGACCCGAGACGAAGCGCAGGCCGGCGGCCCGGCAGGCGTCCAGCTCGCGGGCGTCGCGCAGGCCGGTCACCCCTTGTCGAACCCCCTTGGCGCGGTAGGCGCTCTGGGCCGAGGCGAACTTGGCGATCGCCTCGATGCGCATGCGCAGGTCGTCGTCGGGCAGGGTCAGGGTGATGCTGGTGGCCAGGTCGCCCGGCAGCGTGCCGACCGGGAAGTTCGGCTCGGTGATGTTCAGGTCGATATAGGCGAAATGCGGCTGCAGGAACGCGCGGATCTGGCTCAGCAGGCCCAGCGAAGGCTCGCGCGGGGTGTCGTAGATCGTCGCCCCCAGACGCGCCTGCATGGCCATCGGATAGCGCGACAGCCGGCGCTTGTAGGCCTCCTGCGAGGCCGGGCTGGTCAGGTTCCAGAAGCTGAACGGCACGAACAGCATGCCCGCGTCGCCGGCCTTGGCGAACGAGGCCTGGGCGTCGTTCAGGCAGTTGAGGTCTCGGCTCAGCAGGGCGGCGTCCTCGGTGGGGCGCGGGCTCAGCAGATCGGACCGCAGGCCGATCATCGCGCCGACGAAGGATTCCGACGGCGGATGGTACACGCCCCACCAGCCTGTGGCGGGCGGGGGCGGCGGCTTGGGCTTTTCCGGCTGCGGCGGCGGCTTGGCGGTCGCCGGCTTGGCGACGGCGGCCAGGGTCGCCGATTGAGCGGGGTCCCTGGCGTCGGCCGTCGCGGCTTCGGCGGCGGGCTCGACAATGGGCTCGGCGGCGGACGCGGCGGGGGCGTCCTGGGCCGGGGTCAGGGCGGCCGCGTCGGGAGCGGCCCGCGGAGCTTCCTCGACCACGGCCTCGCTCGGGGCGCTGGGCACGGCGCGGATCTCTTCGGCGGTGATCACCTGGACGTGGCCGGGCGGTCCGGCATAGCCGCGGCCGGCGATCAGTCCCGCCAGCGCCGCCTGGGACAGGCTGGCGAACTGCAGGACGGCGGTCTCGTCGCCCTCGAAGGTCAGCAGGCAGACCTGGCCGGCTTCGCGGCCCGGGAACAGGCCGGCTTCCAGCTCGACGGCCAGGGTCTGCATCTCGGCCGGATCCAGGCTCTCGGCGCGGCTGTCGGCCAGCACGAAGGCCAGTGGCGCGACGGCGCCGTAGCGGCGCGGGGCCCTCCAGCGATGCTTGAGATACAGGTCCGCGGCAGCCTCCACCTGGGAGACCGGGATGCTCCGACCCGCCTCGGCGGTCCCGGCGACCAGAATTCTCAAGCACGCAATAGCCGTCATGGAGCCGGAAATTACGGGCGAAAGCTTGGCGAAAGCTTTACGGAATCATAGCTAACGCTATCTTTACCTCGAAGATCGGCATTCTTCGCGAAACTGTGACAATCGGGCGCGGAGTTGGGCGCAATCGCCCCGCCTACTCCTATCACACCATCATCCTCGGGCCTCGTTCCGAGGATGATGGTGGATGGGGAAACCCTAGGCGAAGGTTTCCTGCAGGCGGAAATCCAGGCGCTGCCTGACCCCTGGCCAGTCGGCGTCGGTGATCGAGAACACGGCGGTGTCGCGCACGTGGCCGGTCCAGGTGATCTTGTGGTTGCGCAGCACCCCTTCGCGGTCGGCGCCCAGCTTCTCGACCGCCGCCTGGCTGCGGCTGTTGCGGACGTCGACCATGAACTCCACGCGGATCGCGCCGGAGTCGAAGGCGTGGCCCAGCAGCAGGCGCTTGGATTCCGGATTGATCGGCCCCGAGCGCGCGTCGGGGTGCAGGAAGGTCGAGCCGACCTCCAGCCCCCGGTGCAGCTTGCGGATGTTCAGATAGCTGGAGGTGCCGACCACCTTGCCGTCGCTCAGGCGGCGGATGGCGAAGCCGATCCGCTCGCCGCGCTCGGTCTCGCCCTTCAGCGCGCCCCACCAGTCGGCGAACCCCTCGCCGCAGCCGTTGGTCGACATGATCTCCCAGCTGTCGGGATCGCAGTCGATCGCCCCCTTCAGTTCGGCGCGCAGGTCGCCTTGGGGGGTGATCGGTTCCAGCCGCACATAGCGACCTTCGAGGGGATGGATCTGGATGTTCATGCGCGGAACAATGGCCTCGACCAGCGCCGCCGCGCAAGGCCGGGCCGCGCGCGATCTGGCGCCCCATCTTTCGGTCAAGGTGGTTCTTGCGCCCGGCATGGCGTTGTGGAGAGTGAGGCGCGGCCCACGCTGCTGACACATCCTGACACGGCATTGCGCAAGTTTCGGGCGGCGGCGACGCGAGCGACCGCGTAACGACGACTCGCGGCCGCTCAAGGCCGCGACGCCGAGGGGAGAAGGCCATGATTTCGAACGCCCGACGGACCCGTCTGGGAGTCGCCTCGCTGTTGGCCGGACTGACCCTCGCCGCCCCCGCCTTCGCCGACGGCTCGGCGCCGGCGCGCCAGTCGCTGGACGACGCCTGGTGGACCGGACCCATCCTTGCCTCCGGCGCCTCGACCTTGCCCAAGGGCCGGGCCCTGATCGAGCCCTATCTGTACGACGCCAAGCCCTACGGGGTGATCGACGGCGAGGGCAAACGCCACGACGTCCCGGACTCCGACACCTTCGGCTCGCTGACCTACCTGTTGTACGGCGTCACCGACACCTTCACCGCCGGCCTGATTCCCCGCTTCGGCTACGCCAAGGCCGGCGGTCGGTCGAGCTCGGGCGTGCAGCTGGGCGACCTGACCGTCCAGGGCCAGTACCGCCTGAGCCAGTGGAAGGAAGGCGGCCGCACGCCGACGGTCTCGCTGATGCTGCAGGAGACCTTGCCCATCGGCCGCTACGACAAGCTCGACACCCGTCCCAACGACGGCTTCGGCAGCGGGGCCTACGCCACTACCGTGGGGCTCAATTCCCAGACCTATTTCTGGACGCCGAACGGCCGGATCCTGCGCACCCGCCTGAACCTGGCCTACACTCGCTCGGGCCACGCCGACGTCGAGGGCAAGAGCGTCTACGGCACCCCGACGGGCTTCGACGGCCAGGCCCGGCCGGGCGACTCGTTCAATGTCGACCTGGCGTTCGAATACAGCATCACCCGCCGGTGGGTGGCCGCCCTGGACATCGCCTATCAGCGCGACGCCTCGACCACGGTGTCGGGCGTCGACGGGGCGGGCGCGGCCTATGAGCGCCGCACGCCGGTCAGCCAGGCCCTGATCCTGGCCCCGGCGGTGGAGTACAATTTCAGCCCCGTCCTGGGCGTGATCGCCGGCGCCCGCATCGTCCCGGCCGGCCGCAACACCACCGCCTCGGTGACACCGGTGATCGCGGTGAACTACGTGCTGTAGGAGCGGGATAGCCCGGCCTGATCCGCTCCCTTCAGCCGTCATCCCGGACCTTGTGCCCGGGACCCCTGGTTCAGCTGACGGTGAGGAACAATGGCGCGTTGGCGCGCCACACCCCGCACCTGCGGCGGACAGAGGGGTCCCGGGCACGAGGCCCGGGATGACGGTTGTCAAGAGGAAGGAACCCCGCTTGCCGTCCGCGTCAGTTCGGTGCTAGCTTGCGTTCAAACAACTGTTTGACGCATAAGAACGGGACCGGGAAACGCCATGGATTTCGAAATCTCCGCCACCCAGCGCAGCTTCCTCGACCGCGTCACCGCGTTCATGGAAGAGCACATCGTTCCCGCCGTCCCGATCTACGAGGCCGAGATGAACGTGCTCGGAGCCGAGCGCTGGAAGGTCGTCCAGGTCGTCGAGGAGCTGAAGGCCAAGGCCAAGGCCGCCGGCCTGTGGAACTTCTTCATGCCGCCCCACAGCGGCCAGACCCATGTCGACGACACGTTCCAGTTCGAGGGCGTGCAGCTGACCAACCTCGAATACAGCCTGATCGCCGAACAGCTGGGCAAGATCGGCTTCGCGTCCGAGGTCTTCAACTGCTCGGCGCCCGACACCGGCAACATGGAAGTGCTGATGCGCTACGGCACGCTGGCGCAGAAGGAGCGCTGGCTGCGCCCGCTGATGAACGGCGAGATCCGCAGCGCCTTCCTGATGACCGAGCCGGCGGTGGCCAGCTCGGACGCCACCAACATCGAGACCCGCATCGAGCGCGACGGCGACCACTATGTGATCAACGGCCGCAAGTGGTGGTCCTCGGGCGTCGGCGACCCGCGCTGCAAGGTCGCCATCGTCATGGGCAAGACCGACCCCGACAACGCCAGCCGCCACCAGCAGCAGAGCCAGGTTCTGGTGCCGATGGACGCCCCCGGCATCGAGATCGTCCGCATGCTGCCGGTGTTCGGCTATGACGACGCCCCGCACGGCCACGCCGAGGTGATCCTCAAGGACGTGCGCGTGCCGGTCGAGGACGCCCTGCTGCTGGGCGAGGGCCGCGGCTTCGAGATCGCCCAGGGCCGCCTGGGCCCCGGCCGCATCCACCACTGCATGCGCACCATCGGCACGGCGGAAGTGGCGCTGGAAAAGATGTGCAAGCGCCTGATGAGCCGCAAGGCGTTCGGCAAGTACATCTCCGACCACTCGGTCTGGGAAGAGCGCGTCGCCGAGGCCCGCATCAATATCGAGATGTGCCGCCTGTTGTGCCTGAAGGCCGCCGACATGATGGACAAGGCCGGCAACAAGTCGGCCCGGCTGGAGATCGCGATGATCAAGGTGGCGGCCCCGCGCCTGGCGCTGAAGATCATCGACGACGCCATCCAGGCTCACGGCGGCGGCGGCGTCACCACCGACTTCGGCCTGGC
Organism: Caulobacter sp. Root487D2Y; assembly: GCF_001427165.1. Classification (NCBI taxonomy): domain Bacteria; kingdom Pseudomonadati; phylum Pseudomonadota; class Alphaproteobacteria; order Caulobacterales; family Caulobacteraceae; genus Caulobacter; species Caulobacter sp. Root487D2Y. The sequence continues at coordinate 1,184,026 of NZ_LMFD01000001.1, read as the reverse complement.
CAAGGCCTATGCCGGCATCCGCACCCTGCGTCTGGCCGACGGCCCCGACGAGGTGCACGAGCGCACCATCGCCCGCATGGAATACGGCAAGTACGGCGATCTGGCCTACCAGCAGAAGGCCGAGCGCGAGCGCGCCCGCGAGGTGGCGGGGATCCGCTGATCCGCTGATCCGCGCCGACCGTCGCTGACCGACCAGGCCTCCCGGAGCGATCCGGGGGCCTTTTCGTTTACCCCTCACAACGGTCATCCCGGGCCGGAGGCCCGGGCGACGGCGGCTATTGCGGATAGGCGGACGAAGGGCCCCAGCCGCCGGCCGACTCCGGCGCGCCCGCCGCCGTCACCTGACCGCCGACCGGGATCACGAAGCCCGGCGCCCGGCGGGCGACGGGGATCGCCACCGACTGGGCCGGCGCGCGCGCGGCGCCCGCCGCGGTGTTGACGCACTGGGCGGTGTCGCTCAGGGCGTGCTGACCCAGGCAGAAGACGTCCTCGTACTGCGGACCGGCCACGGCCAGGCATTGGTACAGGTTCAGCTTGGCCATCTTCATGCAGTCGGCGCTCTTCTCCTCGCGCATGATGTTGTCGAGCCCGTCGACATGCTCGTCGTCGGCCGCGCCCAGCAACGCCAGGGCCGCCAGGGCCGCGGCCCGCACGGTCACCGGGGTGAAGACCGCCCCGCCCTCGCCGTCGCCGCCGAAGCCTCGACCGCCGTCGGGGGCCGTCGCCGCCTGGATCAACCGGCCGGCGTCGTCGGCGCCGGGACTGAAGAAGGCGGCCGACATCGCCTTGACCCGGGCCAGACGGCCGGCGCCGTCGGAGATCGGATCCTTGGACCAGTTCTGGTGCTGGATGTCATAGGCCGCCTGCTTGACCGCCCGGGCGGTGACGCCCAGCGGCGCGCCGCGGCTGAGCAAGGCCGCCTGGGCCCGGCCGGCGGCGGCCCCGACGCCCTCGATATCGATGACGCTTTCGGGATCGCTCTCCAGTCGGGCGACCAGAACCTCGGGCGGCGTGTCGCGCGTGGCTCGGCGGACGCCGTCGATGAAGGTCTGCTCCTGCAGGGCCGCGATGGCCCCGTAGGCGATCATGCCGGCCTCCAGTTGCTCGGGCTGGTAGGCCGAGCCCTTGGCCAGGGCGTCGGCGACGCCGCCGCCGTTCTCGAACGCGGCCGAGATGGTCCCGGCCCCGCGGGTGTAGGTCTCGAAGGCGCTGGCCGCGGCCACCACGTCGCGGGCCAGACTGACGCCAGGCTCGCCGCGCTCTTGGCGAGCAACCGCGAACCCGGACATGGCGATGACAGCGACGAGCGCCGTCGTCGCCCAAAGAACAGGATTTTTCATCTTGATAGCCCCGGACTGAACTTCAGCCCCACTAGACGTCCCTCAAGATCGAGCATTCCCCAATATTCCAAACGAATCGAGCGAAATGGTTCATGCAACGGACCATTTTACTGCGCGCTTTTGTCGCAGTAGGGTACTTTACGGAGACTAAGGCGGGTTTTCATCTATGGTATGTCGAGTAGTCGACAGTTTTATATTACGGTTAGCGCGGATTAACTGAGACCAAGACCTTATCCCGCCGGGATTTTACGGCCTAGCTTCGAACAGGATGACAGCGAAGCTTGGACGAACGGGGCCGTCGCTCCGGCGATCTCGGACTCATCCCGAGGACGCCGGGGCCAGGGGCGTGGGCAGGCTAGTTCCCCGCCGGAACCGGCGAACTCATCGCCGCCACGGCCTGGCCCGCCACCGGGATCATGAAACCCGGAACCGGACGCTGGGCCTGGGCCGGAGCGGCCGTCGGCGCCACGAACCCACCGGCCGCGTTGTTGACGCACTGGGCGGTGTCGATCAGGGCATGCTGGCCCAGGCAGAAGACGTCCTCGTAGTGCGGTCCAGCCACGGCCAAGCACTGGTAGAGGTTCAGCTTGGCCATCTTCATGCAGAAGCCGCTTTTCTCGTCGTGCATGACGACGCTCAGCTTGGCGACGTCGTCGTCGCCGGCCGCGCCCAGCACCGCCAGGGCCGCCAGCGCCGAGGCCCGCACGGTCACCGGGGTGAAGGCCGCCCCACCCTCGCCGCCGGAGCCGCCGGGCTCACGCGGCGCGGTGGCCGCCTGGATCAGTCGACCGGCGTCCTCGTCGCCAGGGTTGAAGAAGGTGGCCGACATCGCCTTGACCTTGGCCAGGCGGCCGGCGCTATCGGCGATCAGGCCCTTGGACCAGCCCTGGTGCTGGACGTCGTAGGCCGCCTGCTTGACCGCCTTGCCGGTGACGCCCAGCGGCGCGCCGCGCTTGAGCAGGGCCGCCTGGGCCCGGCTGGCGGCCGCCCCGACGCCGTCGATCTCCAGGACGCTGTCGGGATTGGTCTCCAGGCGCGCGATCAGCGCGTCGGCGGGCGTCTCGCGCGCCGCCTGGCGGACGCCCTCGATGAAGGCCTGCTCCTGCAGCGCCGCGATGGCGCCGTAGGCGATCATGCCAGCGTCCAGTTGCTCAGGCTGGTAGGCCGCGCTCTTGGCCAGAGCGTCGGCGACGCCGCCGCCGCTTTCGAACGTCGCCGGAATGGCTACGGCCCCGCGGGTATAGGTTTCGAAGGCGCTGGCCGCGGCGACGACGTCGCGGGCCAGACTGACGCCGGGCGCGCTCCGCTCCTGACGGGCGACGGCCCCTCCCCCAACAAGGGTGGCGGAGATGGCGACGGCGGCGACCAGCGCGGTCGTCGTCCAGATGACGGGATATTTCATGGTGATGGCCCCAGACCGAACTTGAGCCTATTGGGCGATCATCGCGGTTGATCACTCTCTAATATTCATACCAAATGACACGTTAATGTTCGTGTATTTGACCGTTTTTATCGCGCGTTTTGTCGCACCTAATCTTGATCAATAAATAAATTATCGAGTTCATATCACTAACTTTAGAAATGTCGGACACTCGACACTTTACGTTCGGCGGAATTTTATCGCGCGAAGATTGCGCGCGACACGCCTCACCCGCGCTTCCCGATGTTGCGACGCCGCCGATGACGACGTCCGAAAACCGCGAGACACCACCCCGCCCGGGGCTATGATCGAGCGCATGGACCTCGATCCCGACGTTTGCTACCGCGCCATCCAGACCCGCGACGCCCGCTTTGACGGCCGGCTGTTCGTGGCCGTCAAGACGACGGGCGTCTACTGCCGGCCGGTGTGCCCGGCCCGTACGCCGCTGCGCCAGAACGTCACCTTCCACGCCACCGCCGCCTCGGCCCAGGAGGCCGGCTACCGGGCCTGCCTGCGCTGCCGGCCCGAGACCTCGCCGCAGCTGGGGGCCTGGAACGGGGCGTCCAACACGGTGTCGCGCGCCCTGGCCTTGATCGAGGCCGGCGCTCTGGACTCTTCTTGCGAGAACGGGGGCGACGTCGAGACCCTGGCCGAGCGGGTCGGGGTCGGCGGACGGCAGCTGCGGCGACTGTTCCTGCAGCATCTGGGCGCCACGCCTATCGGGGTGGCCCAGACCCGGCGGGTGCTGCTGGCCAAGCAGCTGATCCACGAGACCGACCTGCCGATGGGCGAGGTGGCCCTGGCCGCCGGTTTCGGCAGCGTGCGGCGCTTCAACGAGACCTTCCAGCAGCTCTACGACCGCCCGCCCGCCGCCCTGCGCCGGCGAAAAGCCCAGTCCCTTCCCAACAGGCCGGCGCCCCCGGGAGAAGCCATCTCCCTGACCCTGCGCTATCGCCCGCCCTACGACTGGGACGGCATGCTGGCCTTCCTGGCCATGCGCGCCATCCCGGGCGTCGAGCTGGTCGACAACAACGTCTATCGCCGGGTCATCGCCCTGGACGGCGCGGCCGGGACCCTCGCCGTGACGCCGATCGACGGCGACCGGCTGAGCGTGGCGGTGCGGTTTCCCAAGCCCTCGGCCCTGCCCCGCATCCTGGCCCGGGTGCGGGGGGTGTTCGACCTTTCGGCCGATCCGATCGGCATCGGCGAGGTGCTGTCGCGCGATCCGGACCTGGCGCGGAAGGTGGCCCTGCGGCCCGGCCTGCGGGTGCCCGGCGCCTGGGACGGGTTCGAGCTGGCGGTGCGGGCGATCCTGGGCCAGCAGATCACCGTCGTGCAGGCTCGAAAGCTGGCCGGCGACCTGGTCGCGGCGCACGGCGAGCCGCTGTCCGAACCCTGGGCCGAGCCGGGCCTGACCCACGCCTTCCCCTCGGCCGAGCACCTGGCCGCCGCCGACCTTTCGGGCCTGAAGATGCCCGGGGCCCGCATCCGCTGCCTGTCGGCCATGGCCGAGGCGATCGCCCGGGATCCGAACCTGCTGTCGCCGACCGCAAGCCTGACGGAGATGGTCGCCCGCCTGCGCGCCCTGCCCGGCATCGGCGAATGGACGGCCCAGTACATCGCCATGCGCCAGCTGCGCGAGCCCGACGCCTTCCCCGCCGCCGACGTCGCCCTGATGCGCGCCCTGGCCGACGCCGACGGCGTTCGCCCTACTCCGGAAAAGCTCCTGGCCCGGGCCGAGGCCTGGCGGCCCTGGCGCGCCTACGCCGCCCTGCACCTGTGGGCCTCGCTGGCGGATGAAGGCGCGCCGCCGGTCCGGAAGATCAAGCGTGCGGCCTGAAGTGCTGACGCTCGAGGTCTTGCCCACCCCGATCGGCGAGATCGACGTGGTCACCGACGCCGAAGGGCGGCTGCGGGTGCTGGAATTCCACGACGAGCCCCTGCGGCTGGCCCGGGCCCTGCGCCTGCATCATCACGACCAGGCCGTGGAACCCGGCGCGGCGCCGGCGGCGGTGCGCGACGGGCTGGCCGCCTATTTCGCCGGGGAGCTGACGGCGCTGAAAGCCGTGCCCTGGACGATCGGCGGCACGGCCTTCCAGCGCCAGGTCTGGAACGGCCTGGTCGAGATTCCGTTGGGTGAAACGACCAGCTATGCCCGCCTGGCCGAACGGATCGGCCGCCCCCGCGCCGTGCGCGCCGTGGGCCTGGCCAACGGCGCCAACCCGATCGCCGTTGTCGTGCCCTGCCACCGGGTGATCGGAACCGGCGGCGCCCTGACCGGCTACGGCGGCGGGATCGCGCGCAAGCGCTGGCTGCTGGCGCACGAGGGGGTGAAGGCCTGATTCTTCGCCCCCCGCGGGAGAGGGAAATTACGACGCCCCTGTCGAAATCGGCCCTCCTGCCTCGTCCTTGGTGATGACCCGCCAGGAGCACGCCATGACCATCCCCGCCCTTGAAGCCCGAACCCTGTTGAACGGCCTGGTGATGGGCGAGTCGCCCCGCTGGTGGAACGGCCGGCTGTGGGTCTGCGACTGGGGCGCGCGCGAGCTGCTGACGGTCGACATGGCCGGCTGCCGCGAGACGATCGTCGCGGTCGACGCCCTGCCGTTCTGCATCGATCCCCGCCCCGACGACCGGCTGCTGATCAGCGCGGCCGGCCAGGTGCTGCTGCTGGCCCCGCACCGCCAGCTGAAGTCCCATGCCGACTTGTCGAGCCTATCCGACAAGCCCTGGAACGAGATCGTCGTCGTCGCCTCGGGAAAGGGCCGGGGGAACGCCTATGTCAACAATATCGGCTTCGACTTCCCGCACGGCGAGGTGACCACCGGGATCATCGCCCTGGTCACGCCGGACGGCGCGGCGCGCCAGGTCGCCGACGGCGTGGCGTTTCCCAACGGCATGGCGATCACCCCCGACGGCGAGACCCTGATCCTGGCGGAGTCCTACGGCCAATGCCTGACCGCCTTCGACATCATGCCCGACGGCGGCCTGTCGAACCGGCGAATCTGGGCGGAGGTCGACGGGCACCCGGACGGGATCTGCCTCGATGCCGAGGGGGCGGTCTGGTACGCCGACGTGCCGGGACGCCGCTGCGTGCGGGTCGCCGAGGGCGGCGCGGTCCTGGCCCGGGTCGACGTCGATCGCGGCTGCTTCTCCTGCGCCCTGGGCGGTCCCGACGGGACGACCCTGTTCATCGTCGCCGCCGACTGGCGTGGGCCCCAGGGCATGGGCCAGCCGTCGCGGACCGGCGTGGTGCTGACCGCCCGGGCCCCGGCGCCGGCCGCCGCCCGAAGCTACGGCTGAGCAACAATCAAACCTAGTGCTTGGTCCTCGTCCTTCGACAAGCTCAGGATGAGGACCATTGTGCAGGCCGTGCGGTAGAAAACCTCATCCCGAGCTTGTCGAAGGACGGGGTTTTCGCTTCCGAAGCCGAATGTCGATCAGGCTAGGACCGCACACCCCGCGTTGCCTCGCCCCGCGCAGCCCGTAAGATGGCGCCGTCCCGCGGAACCCTTAAGCGTCATGCAGCTGTCCCTCCCGACCACCACCTCCGTGCGCTGGCTCAGCTGGCTGCGGCGGCGGATCCGGTCCAGCGAGCTGTGGCTGATCGCCGTGGCCACCCTGATCGGGGCCGGGGCCGGAGCGCTGGCGGTGCTGCAGGCCAAGCTGGCCCACGGCCTGCAGATGCTGCTGTTCGCCATCGACATGGACCAGCGGCTCAGCGCCCAGAGCGTGATCGCCCCCTGGCGGCTGCTGGCCATCCCGATCGGAGGCCTGGTGCTGGGCGTGGCCAGCTGGGCCTGGCTGACATACCGGCCCAAGCCGGCGGTCGACCCCGTCGAGGCCAACGCCCTGCATGGCGGCCACCTGTCGATCCGCGACAGCACCTTCATCTGCGGCCAGACCCTGCTGTCGAACGGGGTCGGAGCCTCGGTCGGGCTGGAGGCCGCCTACGCCCAGGCCGGGGCGGCGATCGCCTCGTTCGCCGGCCAGCGGCTGAACCTGCGCCGGGCCGACATGCGGACCCTGGTCGGGGCCGGAGCCGGAGCCGCCATCGCCGCCGCGTTCGGCGCGCCCCTGACCGGGGCCTTCTACGCGTTCGAGATCGTCATCGGCGCCTACACCGTCGCCAACCTGGCGCCCGTGGCCGCCGCCGCCCTAGCCGCGGTGCTGGTGGCCGGGCGGATGGGCGGCTTGCCCTATCTGCTGAAGACCTCGACCCCGGCCGTGCAGTCCTGGTTCGACTACGGCCTCTACGCCCTGCTGGGCGTGGTCTGCGCCTTCGCCGGCATCGCCCTGATGCGGCTGGTGGCCTCGGCCGAAGGACTGGTCGGCAAGACCAAGCTGCCCAAGACCTTCCGCCCGATGGTCGGCGGCGTGGCCCTGGCGGCCATGGCGATGATCACCCCCCAGACCCTGTCCGCCGGCCACGGCGCGGTGCACGTCAACCTGACCGCCGACCTGGGCCTGCGGATGCTGGTGGTCCTGCTGGCCATGAAGGCGCTGGCCAGCGTGGTGTCGCTGAGCTTCGGCTTCCGGGGCGGCCTGTTCTTCGCGTCGCTGTTCCTGGGCGTGCTGGTGGGCCAGATCTTCGCGGCCCTGACGGTGTTCGTGCCCTGGCTGCCGTCGCTGGATCCGACGGTGGCGGCCTTGGTCGGCCTGGGGGCCTTTGGCGTCGCCGTGGTCGGCGGCCCCTTCACCATGTCGTTCCTGGTGCTGGAGGCCACGGGCGACTTCACCGTGGCCGCCGCCGCCCTGGTGGCCTCGCTGATCGCCAGCGCCATCGTGCGCGAGACCTTCGGCTACTCGTTCTCGACCTGGCGGCTGCACCTGCGCGGCGAGACCATCCGTAGCGCCCATGACGTCAGCTGGATGCGCCCCCTGACCGCCGGCCGGATGATGCGCAAGGACACCAAGACCATCCCCGCCGAGGCCACCCTGGCCGAGTTTCGCCGCCGCTATCCGTTGGGCTCGACCAAGCGGGTGGTGATCCTGGACGCCGCCGGCCGCTACGCCGGCATCGTCCGCACCGCCCTGGCCTACGCCCATCCCGACGACAGCGAGATGGCCGTGGCCTCCCTGGCCCTCTATGCCGACACCGCCCTGATGGCCGACCAGTCGATCAAGGAGGTCATGCGCGCCTTCGACCACACCCAGGCCGACGAACTGGCGGTGATCGACGTCAACCGCGAGGTGATCGGGATCCTGTCCGAAGCCTATGCGACCCGGCGCTACGCCGAGGAGCTGGACAAGGCGCGGCGGGAGCTGACGGGGGAGGCGGGGTAGCTTCGCGCCCTCATCGCCTCCCCGCGCGGAGCCCGCCGCGCCGCGACGCGTTTGATGTCCATCGCGGTTCGAGGTGGCGTCATGACCAGCAGTTTCAATTTTCGCCGGGACCTGATCACCCGGCCGATCCTGCAATGGGCGCGTGGCGTGATGCCGGCGCTGTCGCAGACCGAGCGCGAAGCCATCGACGCCGGCGACACTTGGTGGGACGCGGCCCTGTTCACAGGCGATCCGGACTGGAACGAACTGCTGGCCTTCCCCGCGCCCAAGCTGCGGCCGGACGAGCAGGCCTTCATCGACGGGCCGGTCGACACCCTGTGCGCCATGGTCAACGACTGGACGATGACCTGGGAGACCCGCGACCTGTCGCCGGAAACCTGGGCCTATCTGAAGAGCCAGAAGTTCTTCGGCATGATCATCCCGAAGGAATATGGCGGCCTGGGCTTTTCCGCCTACGGCCACGCCGAGGTCGTCCGCAAGATCGCCACCCGCTCAGCCTCGGCGGCGGTGACGGCGATGGTGCCCAACTCGCTCGGCCCGGGCGAGCTGATCATGAAGTTCGGGACCCAGGCCCAGCGCGACCACTGGCTGCCGCGCCTGGCCGACGGGCGCGAGGTGCCCGCCTTCGGCCTGACCAGCCCCGAGGCCGGGTCCGACGCCGGGGCCATGGTCGACGAGGGCGTGGTCTGCCACGGGACCTGGCAAGGCAAGGAAGTGCTTGGCATCCGGCTGAACTGGCACAAGCGCTATATCACCCTGGGACCGGTCTGCACCGTGCTGGGCCTGGCCTTCAAGCTGCGCGACCCCGACCACCTGCTGGGCCAGGTCGAGGACATCGGCATCACCTGCGCCCTGGTGCCCACCGACACGGCGGGGGTCGAGATCGGCCGCCGCCACCTGCCCGCGTTCCAGACGTTCCAGAACGGACCCAACTGGGGCAAGGACGTCTTCATCCCGATGGACCTGGTGATCGGCGGCGCCGAGCGCGTGGGCCAGGGCTGGATGATGCTGATGACCGCCCTGGCGGCCGGGCGCGGCATCTCGCTGCCGGCCATGTCTGGCGCGGCGGCGGCGTTCAGCGCCATGACCACCGGCGCCTACGCCCGGATCCGCAGCCAGTTCCACGTGCCGATCGGCAAGTTCGAGGGCGTGCAGGAGCGCCTGGCCCGCATCGCCGGCAACGCCTACCTGCTGGACGCCGGCCGCCGCCTGACCTGCACGGGCCTGGACCTGGGCCATCATCCCTCGGTGATCTCGGCCTTGCTGAAGTCGGGCGCCACCGAACGCATGCGGATCGTCATCAACGACGCCATGGACGTGCACGGCGGCAAGGCGGTGATCGAGGGCCCGCGCAACTACATGGGCTCGCAATACCGGGCCATCCCGGTGGGCATCACGGTCGAGGGCGCCAATATCCTGACGCGCAGTCTGATGGTGTTCGGCCAGGGCGCGATCCGGGCCCATCCGTTCATGCTGCGGGAGATCCTGGCGATCGGCGAGGCGGATCGGACCAAGGGCCTGGCCGAGTTCGACGCGGTGTTCTGGAAACACGTGGCCCACGCGGTCCGCACCGGCCTGCGGGCCTGGGGCCGCAGCTGGACGGGCGGGCTGATCTCGCCCGCGCCGGACGCCGGCCGGGCCAGCCGGTTCTATCAGCGGATGGGCCGCTACAGCGCGGCCTTCGCCTTGACGTCCGACATCGCCCTGCTGACCCTGGGCGGGGCGCTGAAGCGCAAGGAGATGCTGTCGGGGCGACTCGGCGACGTCCTGGCCGAGCTCTATTTCCTGTCGGGCGCCCTGAAGCGCTGGGAGGACGAGGGCCGTCAGGACGCCGATTTCCCGCTGCTGCAATGGTGCATGGACACCGGCTTCGCCACCATCGAGCAGCGCTTCGACGAGGTGTTCGCCAACCTGCCCAACCGACTGGCCGGCTGGTTGCTGCGGGCGGCGATCCTGCCGCTTGGGCGGCATCGTCGAGGTCCGTCGGACCGCACGACCACCGCCTGCGCCGAGCTGCTGCTGGCGCCGTCCGAGACCCGCGACCGGCTGATCGAGAACGTCTATGTCGGCGGCAAGGACGAGGCGGTCGGCCAGCTGATCGACGCCTTCGAGCGGGTCGTCGCCACCCAGCCGATCCACGACCGCCTGCGCGCCCAGAAGATCCGCCACTGGAAGGACGGGGTCGAGGGCGGCTGGGTCACGGCCGACGAGATCGCGGCGCTGGAGGCGGCCGACAAGGCCGTGGCGGCGGTGATCGCGGTCGACGACTTCGCCCACGACGGACTGGCGACGCGAGTGGCGGCCGAGGTCCGGGCGGCGACGCCGGCGGCTGTGGGCGACGGCGCGCCGCGTCCGCGACTGGACCTCGAGGAGCACCGCACGTTCAGCGGGGTGGGGCCGTAGTCGTTCAGTCCCTCCCCCTGTGGGGGAGGCGATCGCGCAGCGATCGGTGGGGGGAGTTTTAGATCGTTGATCCGGGCTGCACCTGCCTGCCGATCACTCCCCCCACCGTCGCCCTTCGGGCGACACCTCCCCCACAGGGAGAGGGTTCAAAACTCTCCGCTTGATTTATAATATAATTGCAACCACCTTCCCCGCCGCCGCCTCGACGCGGCGCGTCGTCGGGAGAGAACCTCATGCGGGGCAGCCGCTTCACCCTGGCCGCCATGGCCGCCAGTCTGCTGAGTCTGAGCGCGGTCCCCTCTGGTGTCGCCCAGGCCGCCGAACCACCGATCTATCTGGGCGTCGACATCTCCTACGCCAACGAGATGGACGATTGCGGCGCGGTCTACACGTCCGGCGGCCAGCGGGTCGACCAGTTCCGGTTCTTCAAGTCGGCCGGCGCCAACGTGGCGCGGATCCGCATCTGGAACGATCCGGACTGGACGAAGTATTCCAACCTGGCCGACGTCAAGCGCAGCATCCGGCGGGCCAAGGACGCCGGCATGCAGGTGCTGCTCGACTTCCATTATTCCGACGACTGGGCCGACGGCGACAAGCAGATCGCCCCCAAGGCCTGGGCGAAACTCTCCACGCCCGACCAGGCCAAGGCGCTGTACGCCTTCACCCACGACACCCTGGTCGCGTTGAACCGCGAGGGCCTGACGCCCGAGCTGGTGCAGGTGGGCAACGAGACCAACGGCGAGATCGTCTCCAGCCTGGCCAAGGCCAAGGAGCCCATCCACTGGGACCGCAACGCCCTGCTGTTCAACGCCGGGATCAAGGCCGTGCGCGACGCCGGCCGCGAGACCGGGACCAAGCCCCGGGTGATGCTGCACATCGCCCAGCCCGAGAACGTCGAGCCCTGGTTCGCCGCCGCGACCAAGGCGGGCGTCACCGACTACGACATCATCGGCGTCAGCTACTACAGCAAGTGGTCCAAACGCTCGATAGCGGAGCTGGGCGCGACCATCAACCGCCTGCGCCACGCCTACGCGGCCGACGTGCTGGTGGTCGAGACGGCCTATCCGTTCACCACCGACAACGCCGACAGCTCGCCCAACCTGCTGGGCGCGGACTCGCTGATCGCCGGCTATCCGGCCACCCCGGCCGGCCAGGAGAGTTACCTGGTCGACCTGACCCAGCTGGTGCTGGCCAGCGGCGGAACGGGCGTCTTCTACTGGGAGCCGTCCTGGCTCTCGACCAAGACCTGCGGCACCCGCTGGGGCAAGGGCTCCAACTGGGAGAACGCGGCGGTGTTCGACTTCAAGGGCCAGGCCCTGCACAGCGCCGAGGGCTGGCTGAAGCACGCCTATGTCCTGCCGGTCGAGGTGACGTTCAAGGCCAAGGTTTCGGGCGAGGCCGCCTTCATCGACGGCGACTTCCTGGGCGGCGTCGGGCCCCGTCCGATGGTCCGGGAGGGCGACGCCTTCGTCTACCGCACGCGCCTCATGCCGGGGACCTCGGTGACGGTGGCCACGGCGGCGACGGCGGCTGGGGTGGCGGATGCGCCGGCCGTGACGGCGACGGTGGGGCGGAGAGCCAGCGTGGTGCGGGTGGAGGAGTAGATGCTCGGTCCGGTCATCCCGGCGGCGACAGGATGACCGGACCGACGGCTTCTATTTCGCGGGAACCATGAAGCGGATCGGAATGACCACGCGACCGCCGCCCACCGGATGGCCGTCGAGCGTGGTTGGGCTCATCTGGAAGCTGGGGGTGAGGTCGAGGGCGGCCTGGCCGAAACCGGCCCCCTCCGGCGCTTCCGTACGGATCACACAATTCTCCAGGCGCCCGTCCCGGGCGACTTCGCAGCCGATGGCCGCCCGCCCCTCCTGCCCGGCCTTGGCCGCCGCCGCCGGATAGACACGCGCCAGGTCAGCGCCGGTCGGCCTCTCGATCCAATCGGGCTTCACGATGGTCGGAGCCGGCGGCCGCGGATTGGCCGCCCAGACGGCGCCGGCGCCGACCAGGGCCAGGCCGCCGATCAGGGCGGCCCCGAAGACCTTGCGAGCCGGGGAGACGGAAGGCGTATTCAACATGGCGACTCTCTCCTTCAGGGGATGGGGACCGACCGCCGGCCAATGGCAACCGAACGGCACGGCGTGGGAAATCATCAGGGTGTCGAGCAGGGTCTCGGCATAGACGCGCCGGTCATCCGGGTGACGGGTCACGACGGCCTCGTCGCAGGCGATCTCCTGGTCGACCCGCATGCGGCGCACCGCCACGTGGACCAGCGGGTTGAACCAGCACAGGCAGCGCAGGGCGGCGGCCAGGGCGTTGATCGCGGCGTCGCCGCGCTCCAGGTGCACGCGCTCGTGGGTCAGCACCACCCGGCGGGCCGCGCCCGCGAAGCGCTGCTCGAAGTCGCCGGGCGCCACGATGCGGGGCCTCAGGACCCCAATCACGGCGGGCCCGACATCCAGGCGCGCGGCGAGCAGCAGGCCGCTGTCGGCCTGCGACGGGGTCAGCGGCCCCAGCGAGGCCACGAAACGTTTCTGGCGCACGATCAGCACGCCCAGCGCCACGACGGCTCCCGCCATCCAGACGGCGATGATCAGCCCCGGCAGGACCGGCGCGCGGTGGACCAGGGGCGCGGCGCTCTTGGCGGCGGCCAGGGCCAGGGTCGTCACCGGCGCCAGGGCCTGGGACGGCGCGTGGGCAGGCAGGAAACTGGCCGCCAGGCAGACCGGTGCGACCAGCCACAGGACGTAGGCGGCCAGGGCGCCGAAGCGGGCGCGCACGGGGCGGCGCAGGATCAGGACCACCAGAATGGCGGCCACGAGGGCGAAGTTGGCGCGCAGCAGCGCGGCGAGGATCAGGGCGCTCATTTGCCGATCTTCTCGATCAGGGCCTTCAGCTCGGCGATGTCCTGATCGCTGAGCTTGTCGCCGTCGGAAAGGTGGCTGACCAGCGGAGCCAGGCGGCCGTCGAACAGCCGGTCCAGCAGGCCCTGGCTTTCGGACTGGACATAGGCCTGGCGGGAGATCGCCGGCGAATAGAGATAGCGCCGCCCGTCCGCCGTGGCGGTGATGGCCTTCTTCTTCAGAAGGCGACTGATCAGCACCTTCACGGTTCCCTCGGTCCAGCCCTGCGGCTCGCCGACCTCGCCGATGATGGCTTCGGAGGTCAGGGGGCTGCGCTTCCATAGCGCCTCCATGACGACGCTTTCGGCGGTGCTGATCTTCATGACGACCTCACGATGACAAACGTCAACGATCTGACGTTGACGTTTGTCATCGTGATTGTCAACAGGCGCTCAAAGACGATGCGCGCAAACGCAGGTTGTCATCCCGGAAGCCTCGGAGAGGCTGTCCGGGACCCAGGACAGCCGTGTGGAGGAGGCCCTTACTTGTATTCCAGGCTCGGGTACCAATCGCCGCCGCGCCCCTCCGGCGTCATGTCCAGGAAGTTCCACAGCGGCACCAGGTCCGGGGCGCCGCGCGGGTCCTGGCCGGGGTCGGCGCTGTCGCCGGTCATCTCGCCGGACCAGAAGTGGCGGATCGTTCCGTCCTGGCGGGTGAAGACATTGTAGGCCGGGATCTCGTCGCCGTTCGGCAGCAGGCCGAAATAGTCGCGCGAATAGTTCCCGTTCAGGTCGGTGTAGAGCCGCAGGTTGCGCCAGCCCCGTTCCTTCTTGAAAGCGACAAGTCTGTCGAGCGGCGAGCGGGCCACCACCGCCAGCGACATCCGCTGGTCCAGGTCGGCGGCGTTGGCGTCCAGCGGTCCCAGCAGCGCCGTGCACATCGGACAGGGCCGCTCGCGCTGGGGGCCGAACATGAAGCTGTAGACGCCCAGGGTCTGCTTGTCGCGGAACAGGCCGGCGAAGTCGACGGACCCTTCCTCGCCCTCGAACCGGTAGTCGCCCGTCACCGCCCCGCCCAGCGGCAGGGCGCGGCGCTGTTCGGCCACGCGCTCGAGGTGGCGGCGCAGCTCCAGCTCCTCGGCCAGCAGGGCCGTGCGGGCGGCGCGGTATTCTGGACTTTCGTTGGGGAACCGCACCGGGCTTCGCGCGGCAAGCTCGACGGCGGGGGTGAGGGTGACGCGGGCGTCCATGAGGGCGACCTCCATGTGGGGTGCGCCATCATAACCCCTGAAGGCGACGCCGGGTTCTCCAAGCGGCCTTTTTGCCACGGTTTCACCGCCTTCGACGTGGCCAGACTTGTCATGTGTGATTGATATGATAAATAGCAATTCCGCCCGGTGCTCGACGCTGGGACGGGAGCGCTCGCCAGAAGCGCGCCGGCGCGAACCTCGCGCCCACCTCCACCGGCCGCCCTTTTTCGCGCCGGCGAGTTCACCGCATCACAAACACTGAGCAGCCGCGTCGCCACGAACGCGGCGCCGTCGTCCCTGGGGGAACACACATGTCTCATTACAAGCTGCTCGCCGCCGCCAGCGGTCTGGCCCTGATGGCCGCCGCCGGCGCCCACGCGCAAACGACGCCCGCCGCCCAAGCCGATTCCAGCGCCCAGCAGGTCGACGAAGTCGTCGTCACCGGCGTGCGCAAGAGCCTGCGCGAGGCCCTGGACGTGAAGCGCGGCTCCGACAAGGTGGTCGAGGCCATCTCGGCCAAGGACATCGGCGTCCTGCCCGACGTCACCATCGCCGAGTCCATCGCCCGCCTGCCGGGCGTCAACGCCACCCGCGACCGCGGCAACGACAGCCAGGCCGTCGTGCGCGGCCTGGGCGCCCGCCTGGTGCTGGGCACCGTCAACGGCCGCGAAGTCGCCTCGTCCGAACCCGACCGCAACGTCCGCTGGGAAATCTATCCGTCGGAAGTCGTCTCGGGCGTCCAGGTCTACAAGTCGCAGTCGGCCGACCTGATCGCCGGCGGCGTGGCCGCGACCATCAACATCGATACGATCGCCCCGCTCGACTACAAGGGCCCCGAATTCGTGCTCCGCGCCGGCCCGGTCTATTACGACGGCGGCAAGGACATTCCCAACTACGACACCACCGGCTACCGCGCCTCGGGCTCTTGGGTGCACAGGGTCAATGACGACCTCGCCTTCGTGCTGGGCCTGACCTCGCAGAAGCAGAAGAACGGCTACGGCTCGTTCCAGGGCTGGGGCTACAACGACTCCGACGCCCGCCCGCCGGCCGGCGCCAGCGACTACAGCAGCGACCTGAACCGCGACGGCAAGGTCGACTACACGCCGTGGGGGGCGCAGGAATCGATCAGCCGCATCGACCAGAAGCGCACCGGCGTCTCGGGCGGCCTGCAGTATCGGCCCACCGACACCTTCGAGCTGAAGGCCGACGTCCTCTATTCGAAGATCGAGATCACCGAGGTCCAGGACCAGACCGTCTGGGGCGCCAACAACTGGGGCAACTGGAACCGGGGCGACGGCACGAACACCGGCTGGAACGACGCCGACTATCACGCGGCCGGCGCGTCGTTCACCCTGGTCAACAACACCGTGGTGGCCGCCACCCTGCCCTTCAGCTCGGTCCAGACCGTGCTGGCCAAGTACTCCGAGGACAAGGAGCTGTTCGCCGGCGGCGTGAACGGCAAGTGGACCAGCGACCAGTGGACCGTCGCGGCCGACGCCTCCTACTCGAAGGCCGAGCGGACCAACACCTGGAAGGCCGTGCGCTTCGAGGCCTGGCCGGCCTGGACCAGCTTCGACTGGCGCGAGGGCAAGACCCCGACCATCACCACCAGCCAGGACAGCCTCGGCCTGAGCCAGACGGCCGACCTGGCCGGTTCGCATGACGGCCCCGAGCACCTGAACGACGAGCTGAAGGCCGCGACCCTGGACTTCACGCGCGACCTCGGCGAGGGCGTCGTCAAGAGCCTGCAGTTCGGCGCCCGGGCTTCGGACCGCACCAAGGACCACACCCGGTTCAGCTTCGCTCCCTCGGCGACCGGCGCGACCGTGCCGGCCGGCCTGCTGACCACCTACAAGCTCGACGACGGCGCCAACATCCCGGCCGTCCTGACCGGCGACATCGACAAGATCGCCGCGATCGCCTACGCCCCCAACGCCTTCGCCCTGTCGAACGCGACGGAAAGCCTGGGTGACCGCTGGAGCGTCAACGAGAAGGTCTACGAAGGCTACGGCAAGCTGAACTTCGCCGCCGACAGCTTCGGCGGCGCCTGGGCGACCGGCAATGTCGGCGTCCGCCTGGTCCACACCGAAACCAGCAGCGACGGCATGCAGCAGGACACCGCCGGCGCCTTCAAGGCCGTGACGGTGGACGACGACTACACCGACCTCCTGCCCTCGGCGAACGCCAAGTTCGACTTCGGCGACGGCAAGGTGTTCCGCCTGGGCCTGGCCAAGGTCATCGCCCGGCCGCCGCTGGACGAGTTGCGGGCCAGCCGCACCCTGGCCAACTGGGCGCCCTGGACGGGCAGCGCCGGCAACCCGCACCTGAAGCCGTTCGAGGCCTGGCAGCTGGACGCCTCGGCCGAGTGGTACTTCCGTCCCGAGGCCCTGTTCGCCGCGTCCTACTACTACAAGGCCGTCGACTCCTACATCGGCTGGAAGCAGAGCCCGGTCACGTTCGGCAGCCAGACCTACACCGTGGCCAGCCCCGCCAACGGCGGCGACGGCTACATCCAGGGCCTGGAACTGACCTTCCAGACGCCGTTCTTCTTCCTGCCCAGCGGCTTCGACAAGTTCGGGATCTATTCGAACTACGCCTATGTCGACTCCGACCTGAAGGAGTTCTCGCCGGCCAACAACCCGCTGACCATGACCGGCCTGGCCGACCACACCGCGACGGTCGACCTGTGGTACGCCAACGGCCCGATCGAGGCGCGCCTGGGCTGGAAGTACCACAGCCCGATGACCGTGATTTACGGCTGGAACGGCTCGGACCTGCAGACCCTGGAGAGCGAGAAGACCCTCGACTTCAGCTCGGCCTACAGCTTCAACGACCACGCCACCGTCCGCTTCCAGGTCAACAACCTGACCAACGAGGAACTGCGGATGTACCGCGACAACGATCCCAACCGAATCGGGCGCTACGACGTCTACGGCCGTCGCTTCCTGGTCGACCTGACCCTGAAGTTCTAGCCCTTTCCGCCACTCCTTGGTCCTGCGAGGGGTGGCGGCGGCGAGCTTGTCTCGCCAAGCTGGGATTCATCACCCTCCCCGATGATCCTGCGACTGGGGAGGAAGCGCCGCTTCCTCCCCTTTTTTACTTTCCGCGTGAGGACTTCATGGTCGACTTCAGCCGCCGCCAAGCCCTGGCCGCCACCGCCGGCGCCGCCGCCCTGGCGGCCGCCGCTTCGTCGACCCGCGCCGCCGCGAGGCCGGCGGCCGCCCCGCCCGTCCCCGCGCTTCCCGCCGTCGACCTGGCCCCGCGCGAGCGCCTGTCGCTGGACTTCGACTGGCGCTTCAAGCTGGGCCACGCCCAGGACCCGGCCCGCGACTTCGGCTTCGGGGCCAACCAGGGAACCTACGCCAAGGCCGGCAGAACCGCCGCCCCGGCCGAGCTGGACTTCGACGCCGGCGCCTGGGCGCCGGTCACCCTGCCCCACGATTGGGCCGTCGAACTGCCCTTCGTCGACAACCCAGCCTATGTCCCCTCGGGCAAGCCCGATGACGGGGACCCGCGCGCCGCCCACGGCTACAAGCCCCTGGGCCGCGAGTTTCCCGAGACCAGCATCGGCTGGTACCGCAAGACCTTCGCCCTGCCCGCCGCCGACGCCGGCAAGCGGCTGTCGATCGAGTTCGACGGCGCCTTCCGCGACGCCCTGGTGATCGTCAACGGCTACATCCTCGAGCGCGAGGACAGCGGCTATTCGCCCTTCCGCGTCGACATCACCGACATCGCCAATGTCGGCGGCGACAACAGCCTGGTGGTCCGAGTCGACGCCAGCCTGGGCGAGGGCTGGTTCTACGAGGGCGCGGGCCTCTATCGCCACGTCTGGCTGGTCAAGACCGCCCCGGTCCACGTGCCGCAGTGGGGCGTGTTCGTGCGCGCCAGGGTCGACGGGACGCTGTCGATCGACACCGACCTGGTCAACGAGGGCGACGCCCGCGCCGAGTTCGAACTGCTGCACACCGTGCTCGACGCCGCCGGCAGGCCGGTGCTGACGCCCGCCGCCGCGCCGGGCCGCCTGCCGGCCTGGGAGCGCCAGTCGCTGTCGCTGACCGTGACCCTGCCCAGCCCCGTCCCGTGGACGCTGGAAAACCCGCACCTCTACAGCCTGGTCACCGAGGTCAAGGTCGGCGGCGCGGTCGTGGACCGTTATGTCACCCGGTTCGGCGTCCGCTCGGTCGTCTTCGACGCCGACAAGGGCTTCCTGTTGAACGGAGCGTCCGTGAAGCTGAAGGGGACCTGCAACCACCAGGACCACGCGGGGGTGGGCGCGGCCATTCCCGACGCCCTGCAGGTCTGGCGGCTGGAACAGCTGAAGAGCATGGGGTGCAACGCCTATCGCGCCTCGCACAATCCGCCGACGCCCGAGCTGTTGGACGCCTGCGACCGCCTGGGCATCGTCGTGATCGACGAGACCCGCCGGATGTCCAGCGACCCGACCTCGATGGACGAGCTAGAACGCCTGGTCCGCCGCGACCGCAACCATCCGTCGGTGATCCTCTGGTCGATCGGCAACGAGGAGCCCCAGCAGGCCACGGCCCGCGGCGCCAAGGTGGCGGCCACCATGAAGCGGCTGGTCAATCGCCTGGACCCCAGTCGCCTGGTCATCGCCGCCATGGACCAGGGCTTCGGCGAGGGCATCAGCGCTGTCATCGACGTCCAGGGCTTCAACTATCGCCACGAGAAGATGGACGACTTCCACGCCAGGTTCCCGCACGTGCCGGTGATCGGCACCGAGAGCGCCAGCACCGTGTCCACGCGCGGCGAATACGCCCGCGACGACGCCAAGGCTTACGTCCCCGCCTACGACACCGAGCACCCCTGGTGGGCGACCACGGCCGAGAAGTGGTGGAGCCACGCGGCCGACCGCCCGTGGATGGCCGGCGGCTTCATCTGGACTGGCTTCGACTATCGCGGCGAGCCCACGCCCTTCAACCGCTGGCCCAGCGTCAGCTCGCACTTCGGCGCGCTCGACACCTGCGGCTTCCCGAAGGACAATTATTACTACTACCGCGCCTGGTGGCGGCCCGAGCCGCTGCTGCACCTGCTGCCGCATTGGAACTGGGAAGGCCGCGAGGGCCAACCGATCGCGGTCTGGGCGCACAGCAACTGCGACAAGGTCGAGCTGTTCCTGAACGGCAAGAGCCAGGGCGTTCGCGACGTGGTTCCGAACCACCACGTCGAGTGGTCGGTCCCCTACGCCCCCGGCGTGATCGAAGCCCACGGCTACAAGGCGGGCAAGGTGATCCTGCGCGAACGCCGCGAGACCGCTGGCCCCGCCGCCGCCCTGCGCCTGACCGCCGATCGCTCGCGGGTCGCCGCCGACGGCCAGGACGTGGCGATCCTCAAGGTCGAGGTGCTGGACGCCAAGGGCCGGTCGGTTCCCCGCGCCGACGATCTGATCTCGTTCACGCTCAGCGGTCCGGGCCAGGTGATCGGCGTCGGCAACGGCGATCCGACTAGCCACGAGTCCGACCTGGCCAGCCAGAGGAAGGCCTTCAACGGGCTGGCCCAGGCCATCGTCCGTACACGGCGCGGTCAGGCGGGCGAGTTGAGGGTGACTGCCTCGGCGCCGGGGCTGAAGGCGAGCACGGTGAGCGTGGCGGTGGGCGATTAGCGCGCTGTTGGGGACACACACTCATCCCACCGCGTCGGGAAAGCCTGGCGAGGTCGTGGGGTGAGTGTGTGTCCCCGTCAGTACCCGAACGCTAGTCCAGCGCTCTGAACCGCACCGCCGTCCCGCCGCCGGGGGCCATGTCGAGGTCCAGGCTGTCCTTGCTGGTCACCACCTTCTTGGAGATCGCCAGCGCCGTGGTGTTGGTCACGTAATTGGCGCCCGGGCCGTCGGCGTAGATCTGGGCTTCGTAGCGTTTGCCGGGGGCCAGGAAGTCCAGCTTCTGGGTCAGCTTGCGGGCGGTCTCGTCGGTCAGGGCGCCCAGGAACCAGTCCTTGCCGCCGCGCGACTGACGGGCCACGACGATGTAGTCGCCGATCTCGCCCTGCAGGGTCTTGGAGACCTCCCAGTCGGTGGGCACGTCGCGGATGAACTGGAAGGCGTCGGGACGCGCCTCGTAGTTCTCCGGCAGGTCGGCCGCCATCTGGATCGGGCTGTACAGCACCACGTACAGCGCCAGCTGCACCGCCAGGGTCGACTGGCCGCGGCGGGTCAGGTCGGCCTTGCCGTGCACCACGTCGAAGATCCCCGGCGTGAAGTCCATCGGTCCGGCCAGCATTCGGGTGAACGGCAGGATCACCGTGTGCTCGGGCGGGTTGGTCGGGTCGCCCCAGGCGTTGAACTCCTGGCCCCGCGCGCCTTCACGAGCGAGCATGTTGGGCCAGGTGCGGCGCAGGCCGGTGTCCTTGACCGGCTCGTGGGCGTCGATCGAGACGTGATGGCGGGCCGCGACCTCGGCCACGCGCAGGTTATGGCGCACCATGTACTGGCCGGCGAACCACTGCTTCTCGCCCTGCTGGTCCAGGATCGTGCCGCTGTGGCGGACATAGCCGGTCTTCACCTGCGAGATGCCGACGCTTTCATACAGCTTCATCGCGTCTTCCAGCTGGGCCTCGTAGTTGGGGACGGCGCCGGCCGTCTCGTTGTGGCCGATCAGCTTGACGCCCTTGGCCTTGCCGTAGTCGGTGACGCCTTTGAGGTCGAAGTCCGGATAGGCCTTGGTGAAGCTGAACTTGTCGCCGTTGGCGATCCAGTCGCCGTCCCAGCCCTCGTTCCAGCCCTCGACCAACACGCCGTCGAAGCCGTACTTGGCCGCGAAGTCCATGTAGCGCTTGGTGTTGGCCGTGGTCGCTCCGTGCTTGGGACCGCTGCCCCAGGTGGACTTCTCCAGGTGCATCTCCCACCAGATGCCGACGTACTTGCCCGGCTTGATCCACGAGGTGTCGGCGATCTTGCTGGGCTCGTTGAGGTTCAGCTCGATGCGGCTGTCGGCCAGGGCGCCGGCGGTCTCGCCGATCAGCACCGTGCGCCAGGGGGTGGTGAAGGGGCCGGTCTTCTTGGCCAGGGTCCCGTCCTGCCACGGCATCAGTCGGGCCTTCAGCGTTCCCGCCCCGTCGCCGGCCAGCAGCATGCTGGGGAAGTCGACCAGGGCCGCCTCGTGGAACGACAGGTAGAGGCCCCCCTCTCCTTGTTTGGGCGCGTCGGTGCGCTTCAGGGTCAGGGGCGTCTCGGCCAGGGTGATCCGGCGGGCGTCGGTCTGCTTGTAGAGGTACTCGTCGCGCTCCTGGCCCAGGCCCTCGTACCACCAGGCGTCATACGCCCCGACCGGCTTGAAGGCGGTGCGCTCGTCGGTGACGGCGACGCTCGCGCCGGCCGGGATGGCGCCATAGGCGTAGCGGAAGCCCAGGCCGTCGTCGAACAACCGGAAGGTGACGTCGAAGGTCTTGTTCAGGGCCGTGTCGCCGGCCAGGGAGACGGTCAGCTCCGCGTGGTTGTCGCGGATCGTCCGCTGCTCGCCCCAGGGCTGCTCCCAGGTGGTGTCGGACGCGTCGCGCCTGGCGGCGGTCAGGCCAGTGATCCGGGCGGCGGGTTCGCCGGCGAAGGTCAGGCCCAGCGGGGCGGGCGCCAGCACCGGTTTGCCGCCGCGCGACACCTCGTAGAAGGCCCCGCCGTCCCGGGTGAACACGCAGACCTCGATCACCTTGCCCGGCGACTGGGCGCACTCGCGATCAGCGGCGGCCGCGACAGCCGGGGCGGCCAGGGCGCCGAGCAAGGCGCCGAACAGGGCCGGGGTTCGCAACATCATCGAACGGTCTCTTTCGTCAGAAGGAAATGGGGCGTCAGAAGGAAAAAGGGCGTCTCGGCTTCGCAGGCCAAAACCGAGACGCAGGGGAGGATCTGTCCCACCGCCCGGTCAGGGACGGCGAAAAGGGAGAATGAGCGGCGCATCAGGACGTCACCGCCTCGATGAAGCCGTTGGCGGTCAGCCGGCCCACGCCGGGATCGGCGCCGCCCGCCTCGGGTCCCAACAGCGCCGAATGCAGGAGGTGGTTGCGGTAGACGATCAGCCGGTTGAACACGCAGTCGGCCTGGCCGATCAGCTCGTGGTCGGCCATCACTGGACCGGCATAGGCGGCCGCCCCGGCGCCGCGCGCGGCCAGCTGGGCCTGGGCGACGGCGACATAGGTCTCATGACGCGCGTGGTCGACGCTCTCGAAGTCCGTGGTCTTGTGGCGGAAGAAACCGGTGCCGCCGTGGTCGCCCCGGCACAGGTAGTGGACCATGGCCAGGCGCTCGGGATCGGGCGAGTCATGGTGCGGGATCTTCTGGATCGGCTCGGCCTCGCGCGCCGGCGTCGTGGCCAGGGCGAAGAAGCCGAAATATTTCAGACAGGCGTCGCTGCTCAGGCCGAACGCCGCCGCGATCGGACCGCGCAGGGCCGTGACCACCGTGCGGTAGTACGACTCCGGCAGGGGCGCGTTCAGGCCCGGATAGTGGGTGTGCTCGGGCGTGTAGAAGCCGGCCTCGCGGGCGGCGTCGATCATCGCCTCGGGATCGGCCAGCACGTCGTCGACGATCAGCAGCGGCTGGCGCTCCTGGCCGAGGTGCCGCAGCTGGACCCGTATCCGGGTCCCGATCAGCAGGGGCGGAACAGCGGCGGCCACGGTCATGCGCCGCCCTTCAGGAAGGCCATCTTCAGCTGGTGCTTGAGGGCGGCGCGGAACGATGGGCTCATCGGCCCCAGCGCGCCCTTCAGCCCGTCCGGGATGTGGGTGGTCGCCTCGCCGTCGCCGGCGAAGACATAGGCCTCGAACATCGCCTTCCAGTAGGCGCGCTCGCCGGGCGGCAGGTCCTTGAAGGCCAGAAGCGCGGTCAGGAAGACGTCGTTGGCCCGCTCCAGCCCTGTCGCCGTGTCGCCCCACCAAGCGTTGACCATGGCGTTGTAGGGATCAAGCGAGGTGACGTGGTGCCACCAGTATTTCGGCACGAACAGCGCGTCGCCGGGCTCCAGCCAGGCGACCTGGGCAGCCGTGTAGGCGTCGCGGTAGCGCGGGAACCGCGCCAGGTCCGGGGCCTCGGGATCGACCAGCGACAGCGGCGGCGGGTTGTCCAGCGGGCCGACATACAGGTTGGCGACCTGGGTCGGCGGGAACAGCACGAACCGCCGGCGGCCGGCGATCACACAGGCCAGGTTGTGGTCGCGGTCGTTGTGGGTCTGGGTGCGCACGGCCCCGCCGATCCACAGGCGCGGCATGGCCTTGGACGCCACCAGCGGCATCGGGTTGTCGCGCACGAACGCCGGCAGGTGCGTGGCCAGGGGCAGCATCTGGATGGCGACGAACGGCGCGGCCGGGTCGCCCAGCAGACGCTCGATCCGGTCCAGGGTTTCGCCGAGCCCGGCCTGGCGCTTGGAGAAGGCGAACTCGCGCAGGTCGGCGCCGTAGCCGAAGCGGCCGCCTGTGGCGGCGGGGGCCTCCATGACCGGAGCGGGCGCGCCGGCGTCCATGGCCTTGAGATAGACGTTGAGGGCGGCGGGGCCGCGGCGGCCGGCGGCCAGGGCGGGCCAGGCGTCCAGCAGGCCCCGGATCACCACCGGCCGCTCGGCCCGGACGATGGCGTCGAAGTCGGCCGACGACGGACGGTCGACCATCGCCACGCGCGGCAGGGCGTCGATGTCGAGCGTTTCGCCGGTGATCACGCCGCCGCCGTCCATCAGCAGAAGCTCTCCAGATAGAGGTCGTGGGTCGGCTGTTTCAGCACCTGTTCCTTGATGAAGCCCAGGATGCGCCGGAACTCACCCTTCATGGTCTCGGGCGTCGTGCGGTCGATCATCGGGGCATGGGTCTCCGGCGTCAGGCCGTGACCGCTGAACAGGGCCCGCCAGCTGTCGGCGACGAAGGTTTCGTGCTCGGACGGCGGGATCTCGCCTCGCGCCTGGAAGACGACGATCTTGTGGGCCAGCGCGTCCGAGGCGGTCGCCGCCCGAGCCCGGTCCCAGAACGGCGCCTTGGCGTAGCGGTTGGCGACGTGGTGGGCCGACTGGAAGTCGCGCAGGCGCTCGTGGACCTGGCGGATCGTGGCGTTGTACTCGGCGCGCTCGGCCCCGAACGCGGCGGCGACCGGGAACAGCGACAGCAGGTGCACCAGCCCCAGCTGCACGGCCTGCAGCTCGACGCCGTGCACCGGATCGAACGCGCAGGCCGCCTCGCCGACGGCCACGCAGTTGCCCGCCCAGGCCTGGGCGCGACGGCCCGGATCGCTGATCGAGACCACGGCGTCGGTCAGGGCCTGGCCGGAGATGCGGCCGGCCATCTCCAGGGCCTGGTCGTCCGCACACAGATCGCCGGCATAGACCTGGACCACATGGGTGCCGGCCTGGCTCGGATACAGTCCCACCCAGCCGCGCGCCCAGGCCCGGATGTCGGCATAGGGCGGCAGGGCGGCGAGACGCGGCCCTTGGGCCCGCAGCACGCGGTCGGCGGGGAAGTGGTCGCGCCAGCTCTCGCGGGCCACGCCCAGGGCGGTCATCAGAACCCCCTCGGCGCCCGTGGCGTCGATGAACAGGTCGCCCCCGACGCACCGGCCTTCACCGAGGTCCAGAGCGGCGATCTCGCCGTCCGCATCCAAGGTCGGCTTGACGGCCAGGGCCTGATGCATCTCCACGCCCAGGCGGCCGGCCAGGGTCTTGAGGCTGGCGGCGTAGGCGATGGCCGGCAGGTGGTAGCCGTAGTCGGCGCGGCCGAAGGCTTCCGTCTCCTCGTCGGGCAGCAGCACCCGGCCCTGCCTGGCGGCGACGGCCGTCAGCGAGAACGCGTCCAGTTCGACCTCCAGCCCCAGGCGCCGGGCCTTCAGCCAGAACGGGAAGAAGTCGCGATTGTCGATCGGCGCGCCATAGGCGCCGTGGGCGTGGAAGAAGGCCGGGGTCGCGCCGGAGACGTCGGCGAAGTTCTGGCCCAGGGAAAAGGCGCCGCGCGTGGCGCGCAGCAGGGCCGCCTCGTCCAGGCCCAGCAGGCCGTGCAGCGCCTCCAGCGGCGGCAGTGTCGCGTGGACGTCGGCGACGCCCAGGCGGGTGGGCAGCTCGACGGCGGTGACGCTCACGCCGGCCGGACGCAGGGCCGCGCGCAGCACGCAGGCCGACAACCACAGGGCCGCGTCACGACCGGCGACGACGATGCTGCCGGGCGCGCCCATCAGGCCACCGCCGGGGTCAGGGCCGCCGCCGCGACGTCGCCCGGCGCATAGCGGGCCAGGAAGTCGGCGTGCGAGGTCATGGTCGCGACATTGCTGTCGATGCGGGTCTTCAGGTCGGCCAGCCGGGCTTCGAGGTCGTCCAGCGTCAGGCTCTCGGCCAGGCGGTCATGGGCGCGGGGCGTGAGGCCCTGGCCCTCGAACACCGACAGCCAGCTGTCGCGCGAGAACAGGCCGTACTTGTAGTCCGGCAGGGCGGCACGAGCCTCGAACAACTCCATCTTGGCGGCCAGGCTGTCGGGGATGGCCATGGTCCGGACGTGATCCCACAGCGGCTCGCCGAACCGGCTGTTGGCGCGGTAGTGCAGGATCAGGAAATCGCGGACCCGGTCGTACTGGATCTCGAACAGGCGGTTGAACTCGGCGACCAGCCGGGGGTCCATGCGGTCGCCCTCGCCGGGCGTCGGCATCAGGTTGACCAGGTCGATCACGGCGGCCTGGATCAGGAAGATGCTGGTCGATTCCAGCGGCTCCAGGAAGCCGCTGGCCAGGCCCATGGCCACGACGTTGCCGCTCCAGCCGCGCACGCGGCGGCCGGCCTTGAAGCGCAGCAGCCGGGGCTCGTCCAGCGCCTCGCCGTCCAGCTTGGCCAGCAGGGTCTCGCGCGCCTGATTCTCGTCGAGGAAGGCGCTGGAGAACACGTAGCCGTTGCCGGTGCGATGCTGCAGCGGTATGCGCCAGCGCCAGCCGCCGAGGTCGGCGCTGGCCCGGGTGTAGGGGGTCAGGCCGTCGCCGCCGGTCTTGCACGGCACGGCCAGGGCGCGGTCGCAGGGCAGCCACGGGGCCCAGTCCTGCCACGCGACGTCCATCTGCCCGCCCAGCAGCAGCGAGCGGAAGCCGGTGCAGTCGATGAACAGGTCGCCCTGGATGATCGCGCCCGACTTCAGGGTCAGGCTGGCGACGTGGCCGTTCGCGCCGTCGCGGGCGATGTCGGCGACCAGACCCTCGATGCGCTTGACGCCGCGCGCGGTCGCCCAGCGGCGCAGGAAGCCGGCATAGAGGCTGGCGTCGAAATGATAGGCGTAGGCGTAGGTCGAGCGGATCGACTTGTCGTCCTGGTTGGGAAACTCGAAGGCGTTCGCCCGGCACGCGGCCGCGGCGTAGGAATAGGCTTGCAGCGGCGCGACCTCGCGCCCGGCCAGCCTGGCCCGCACCCAATGGTGCTGAAAATCGACGCCGTTCCACGGCTCGCCGAACGTGCCGAACGGGTGGATGTAGCGGTCGCCGGGACGGTTCCAGTCGCGGAACTCGATGCCCAGCTTGAGGGTCCCCTGGGTCTCGGCCAGAAACCGCGCCTCGTTGATCCCCAGCATGTCGTTGAAGGTCTTGATGTGCGGCAGGGTGGCCTCGCCGACCCCCACCGCGCCGATCTCGTCGGACTCGATCAGGGTGACGTCATAGGCCTTCGGGTCCAGCAGCCGGGCCAGGCCGGCCGCGCACATCCAGCCCGCCGTGCCGCCGCCGACGATGACGACCTTCAGGGCCTGGGCTTTGTCTGTCTGCATGGTCCTGACCTCCCGTTTACGCCGGAGCATACGCCGCCGCGGAACCCCGCGGCGGCGCAACGCCGATCGGGACTAGTACTTGAAGCGGATGCCGAGCTGGAAGCGGCGGTCGTTGCGGATCCAGGACGAGTCGATCTTCACCGGCTTGGCGCCGGGGGTCAGGGCCGAGTCGCCGAAGACCTGCTGCTGGAAGACCGTCGTGGTGTCGAGGATGTTGGAGGCGTCCAGCGACACTTCGATATTGTCGTTGACCTGGTAGCGGATCGAGCCGTCCAGGAAGCCCGCGTCCTTCTGATAGATCGGCAGGCCGATGCAGCAGTCCAGGTTGTTGGTCAGGAAGTCCGAACGCCAGCTGTAGGCCAGGCGCATGGCGATCGGGCCTTTCTCGTACAGACCCACCAGGTTGTAGGAGTCGTCCGAGATGCCGGCCAGGCGGTGGCTGTCCATGACCGCCCCGTTGACCTGCAGGCCGCCGCCGAAGGCGACCGTGCCGCCAGCCGCGTAGCCCGGCTGGGTGGCCAGGTTGGAGTTGTTGATCCCCTCCTGCTTGGTGTGGGTGTAGTTGGCCTGGACGCCCAGGCCGTCCCACGGCGACGGGAGGAAGTCGAAGAAGGTCTGGTAGGCGACCTCGAAGCCCTTCAGCTCGCCGCCGCCGTTGCCGTTGCGCGGACCGCGGACCAGCACGTTCTGGGTCACGCCGTTGTTGGTGAACGAGCGCAGGAACTCGCCGTAGGCGATGCTGCCGTTCAGCTTCTTGTAGAAGACGTCGAAGCTGAACGAGCTGCTTTCGGTGAAATAGTGCTCGAAGGTCAGGTCGAACTGGTCGGCGGTGATCGGCTTGAGCGCGCCGAAGCCGGAGTCGGCGTTGAACTGGAAGTTATAGCCGGTGACGTTGGCCGGGATGTGCGGCGCGGTCGGCGAGTTGTAGGTCACGTACGGCGAGTCCGGCGAGGTGTTGAGGGCCGGGGTCTGGACGGCGACGAAGTTGCGCAGCAGGCCGAAGTCGGGCCGCGACATGGCCCGCGAGGCGGCGAAGCGGACGAAGCTCTTGTCGCTCAGGCCAAACCGCACGTTGAGGCTGGGCAGCCAGTTGTCGTGCTTGCCGCTGAAGTCGTTGGGCGAGCTGCCGCCGTTGCTGAAGGCCAGCAGTTGCGGGGTCAGCCAGCACGAGATGTTGGTGACCGAGTTGGGCCCCAGCGGCGCCGAGCAGGGCGTGGTGGCGGCCGAGGTGTACCAGGTGCTGGTCGGGTAGGCGACGCCGCCCGTGCTGGTGGTCTTGGTCTCGACGAAGCGCAGGCCGACATTGCCCTGGACGGTGACGCCGTTGAAGATCGTCATGTCCTCGCCGCCGAAGCGCAGCATGCCGTAGGCCGCCATGGTCTCTTCTTCGACGTCGACCAGTTCGGGCGGGATGAAGCAGCCCTCGGTGTTGGTCGTGCGCTGGCACAGCGGGGTCCAGGCCATCGGCGAGTTGGTCGTCGCGCCGCTCAGCGCCTTGATCAGCCCGTCGTGGTCGGCCAGCGTGGCCTTGCTCAGGAACACCAGCTCGTTGTTGGGGAAGACCTCGCCGTTATAGAAATTGTCCAGGCCCGCGACGCTCCAGATGCCGGCGCCGTAGCCCTGGAAGTTGCCCGCGTGGCCGCAGGCGGCCGGATAGGGCTGGGGCGTGGTGTTGTCGATGTTGAAGCCCGGACCGTTGCAGTTCCACGGCGCGGCCACCGGCGACCAGTTGTAGGTCGAG
This sequence comes from Caulobacter sp. Root487D2Y, assembly GCF_001427165.1. NCBI lineage: Bacteria > Pseudomonadati > Pseudomonadota > Alphaproteobacteria > Caulobacterales > Caulobacteraceae > Caulobacter > Caulobacter sp. Root487D2Y. The sequence goes on along the minus strand of NZ_LMFD01000001.1, from coordinate 1,155,036 downwards.
TAGCGCACCTTCTGCTTGCGGTCGGCGTAGCGGACGCCGACCTTCAGCGAGTTCAGCCAGCCGCCCGGCGCGAATTCGTATTCGCCGTCGGCCCGCAGGGCCAGTTCGGTGGCGTCATTGTCCTCGTAGTGGTCCTGGATGAACGGGATCCAGTAGTTGTGCGGGTTCGACAGGAAGCCCGGCGCGTAGTTGACGTTCGAGCCCGGCTGCAGGGTGATCTGCGGCGTGCCGTCGCCGTTCACCCGGTACTGGGCGTCGGCCATCGTGCGGTTGGCGACCAGGATGTCGTAGTTGTTGGTGTCGGCGTCGATGTACTGGACGTCGAAGCTCGTGTGGAGGCGGTCGCTGACGTCCCACTGCAGGTTGGCCGAGATGTCGCTGGTGCCTTCGGAGTGGTCGAAGTTGCGCGCCTGGTTCTCGATATAAAGGCCTTGGCGCTGGGTGGCGCAGGCCGGAATGCCGCCGCAGTAGTTGACGAAGGGCTGGCCGGGGACCGCCGAGCCGCGGTTGATGTTGTCCTGGGTGCTGGAGCCCCAGTCGCCGGTCGGCTGGGTCAGGATGCCCGAGGTCAGCATGCCGTCCGGACCGAAGGTGAAGGCCGGCGAGCCCTGGGCCGGGGCGATGAAGGCCGTGGTCTGGGGCGAATAGGCCGGCGCGGCCCACAGGCCGAACATCACGACGTTGGTGCTGCGTTCGAGCCAGGCGTTCTTGTACTTGGAGTCGTTGTACTGGGCCTTGAAGCGGACCGTGCCGTCGTTGTTCTCGTACTGGAAGGCCAGGGCCGTGCCCTTGCGGACCCGGTCATACTCGACCTGCGAGTAGTTGACCTGGTCGGGCATGTAGCGCCAGCCCGAGCCGCCGTAGGGATTGGTGGTGCAAGGGATCGAGCCGTCGGCGCTGACGATCGCCTTGCCGTTGACGTCGTTGTTGCCGGCCGAGCAGAACGTGCCGATGCGCTGCATCACCACGCCTTCGGTCTGGGTCAGCACGTGCGAATAGGCGTAGTCGGCCATCAAGCCGATGCGGCCGAAGTCGACATCCCAGGTCTTGCTGATGATGCCGGAGTACTCGTAGGTGACGTCCTTGGAGCGGTTGCCGTAGTTGGCCTTGCCCGAGAGCGTGATCACCTGGTTCTTGCTGTCGAACGGCAGGCGGGTGCGCAGGTTGACCGTGCCGGCGATGCCGCCCTCGATCATCTCGGCCGTCTGGTTCTTGTAGCTGTCGACGCCGGCCATCAGTTCCGGCGAGATGTCGTTGAAGTTCAGGCCGCGCGCGGCGTCGGCCGAGAAGCTGTCGCGGCCGTTGAACTCGGTGCGCACCTGGGTCAGGCCGCGGATCAGAACCCCGGCCGGCTCGGCCGAGAAGTGCGAGCTGTCGTCGCTGGACTGCAGGCGGGACACCGTGACGCCCGGCACGCGCTGCAGCGCCTCGGCGACCGACTTGTCAGGGAAAGCGCCGATGTCGGTGGCGGTGATCGAGTCGACGATGGTGTCGGCGTTCTTCTTGATCTGCTGCGAAGTCTCCAGCGACTTGCGCACGCCGATGACGACGACCTCGTCGACCACCGCGGCGTCCTTGTCCTGCCCGAAGGCCGGCGCGGCCGCGCCCATGGCGGCGCCGACGCCGACCAGGGCGACCAGCGACACGCCGCCGCGCAGAAGCGCCTTGCGACCGTGGCTGAATCCGCCGCTGAACCTGAACTTGCTCATCCCGTTCTCCCTGATTTTCTGCCCGCGCCTTGGTCGCGCGGGTGTTTTTTGATGAAGCCGCGCGCCCCTCCCGAAGCGTCGCGGAGACCCCTGCACTCTCGATCTCCCCCCGGTTTCCGGGGGTTGCACCCTCGAGGCGCGTGGACCGCGAATTCCGCTGAAAGGCTGTGGTGTCGCGCGGCGCGCGGGCCGGCTTCGACACGATGAGCGCCGGTCACCCCCGACCGTGTCGCTCGCGAGGCCCTAGCCCCGTGATCCCCTCCCCTCCTCTTCCGTCACGGCGTTCGCCGCTGTCCGTTCCGCCGCGAGCGCCTCACCCCTCGGTATCGACTCTCGCAAGGTTTGCGGCGTCGAGCGCTTCGGCGGAGACGCGGATAGGGCCCCGCATCCCGACGAACCGTTCGATTTGCACAATCTTGCGTTCTTTTGCGTCAAGCGCAATAGCGTTGTTTTGCCAAATTCTGGCCCGTTAGCGGTAACTTTCGTTCCAAATCGCGTGTTGTGGCATTTTTGGAACGATGGAATGCCGATTGGGGTCTTGCAGGGAGTCAGGATTTACGCAATTCTTGCGTAAATTCCGAGGGCGCAGGGATGACACTGGTTCCCGCGATGTGCGTGCAAGCTTTGCCCCGTCCGACCCGAGGCGGGGACCTTCGGCTATTCGACCGCCGCGGGCTCTGGTTCGCGGCTCGGACCGCGGCCGGGATCGCGAATGGCCAGGGCGCTGACCGCCGCCAGAAGGAAGGCGCCCGCCGCCAAGCCCAGGGCCTGGATCGCCTCGCCCTTGAACAGGCGCCCGACCACCGGCCCCAGCACGGTGGCGGCGATCAGCTGGGGCAGCACCAGGAACAGGTTATGGATGCCCATATAGACGCCCATCTTGTGCGCCGGCACGGCGCTGGCCAGCATGGCGTAGGGGGCCGACAGGATCGAGGCCCAGGCGATGCCGATGCCGACGATCGGGATCCACAGCAGGGCCGGGTCGTCGATCAGCACGAAGCCCGCGAAGCCCAGGGCGCCCATGGCCAGGCACAGGGCGTGGCTGGCCCGCAGGCCGATCCGCGCCGCCAGGGCCGGCAGCAGCAGGGCCACCAGGGCCGCCACCCCGTTGTAGCCGGCGAACAGCACCCCCACCCAGTCGGCGCCCTGGTTGTAGGCGGCCGAGGCCGGATCGGTCGCGCCGTAGTGGCGGGCGGTCACCGCCGGCGTGGTGTAGATCCACATGGCGAACAGGCCGAACCAGGTGAAGAACTGCACCACCGCCAGGCGGATCAGCACCTGGGGCATGTGCAGCATGTCCTCGACCACTTCCAGCAGGCCCAGCGAGGCGCGGCCCTGGCGCCGCAGCCAGGTGGCGGCCAGCTGGGCGGCGCCGAACGCCGTGGCGAAGCCGGCCAGCACGTAGATCTCGCGCGCCCAGTCGCTGATGAAGGCCAGGGCGCAGGCGACCAGGCCGGCGATGGTCCACAGCGCTCCGCTCTTGAGCATCAGGGCCGCGCCCTCGAGGCTGGGCGTGCGGTGGTCGGGCGGGACGCGCGCGCCGTCGGCCAGGGTCTCGGGCGGATGCTCGCGGGTGGTGAAGACCGTCCACATCACCGCCGCCAGCAGGGTCAGTCCGCCCACATAGAAGGCGACATGGACCGAGCGCGGCAGATGGCCCGGGGCGGCCTGGCCCGAGACGCCGAACCAGTGGGTCAGAGCCCAGGGCAGGGCCGAGGCGAACACCGCCCCCGCGCCGATGAAGAACACCTGCATGGCGAAGCCGGTGGTGCGCTGATCCTCGGGCAGGCTGTCGGCGACGAACGCCCGGAACGGCTCCATGGCGACATTGATCGAGGCGCTGAGCACCCACAGCATCAGGCTGGCGGTCAGCACGCTGGACGCGTTGGGCATCAGGAACAGCGACACCGCCGTCAGGATCGAGCCGTAGAACAGATAGGGCCGCCGCCGGCCGAGCCGGCCCCAGGTGCGGTCGCTCAAATGGCCGATGATCGGCTGGACCAGCAGGCCGGTGGCCGGCGCCGCGATCCACAGAATCGCCAGCTCGTTGACGTCGGCGCCCAGGGTCTGGAAGATCCGGCTGGTGTTGACGTTCTGCAGTCCCCAGACGATCTGGACCCCGAACAGACCGCAACACATGTTCCAGATTTGCGAGAAGGACAGTCGCGCCTTGGTCATGCGGCGCGGGTCCAGCGTCGGCCAGTAAAGTATTGGCGGGCGAAGTCCTGGCGCTTGCCTTGCAAAACAATCCCTTCAGTGCGCTAAAGGTGGCGAACTTGGCTTTTTCAATATCTGGACGCAATGGGCAGCGGTAGCAACAACAGCACCACGCTGGACGATCTGGCGAAGCTGTCGGGTGTCTCCGCGTCCACGGTCTCGCGGGCCCTCAACGACCATCCGTCCATCAGCACCCGCACCAAGCAGCGGATCTGGGCGCTGGCCAAGGAGCACGACTATCCGTTCCGCCGCTACATGCCGGCGGGGCCGATCGGCGCGGAAGGCTCGATCGCCATCGTCACGCCGCGCACCCACGGCCGCCCCCTGCCGCTGTCGCACCCGTTCTTCCTGGAACTGCTGGCCAGCATCGGCGAGGCGGCGCGCGACCGCGGCTGCGACTTCACGGTCAGCCACACCTCGCCGGCCAGCTACGACGACTTGCTGACGGTCACCACCACCAGCCGCGCCGACGGCGTGATCTTCCTGGGCCAGAGCAACCTGCACGAAGCCTTCAACCAATTGGCGGGCGCCGATGCGCGGTTCGCGGTCTGGGGGGCCCAGTTGCCGGGTCAGAAGTACTGCTCGATCGGCTCGGACAACCTGCTGGGCGGGCGGCGGGCGACGGCGCACCTGGCGCGGCTGGGCCGCAACCGCATCGTCTTCCTGGGCGAGACCGAGCCGGAAGCCATGCAACGCCGCGCCGGTTATCTGGAGGCTCTCAAGGAGAGCGGGCTCGAGGCCGACCCGGCCCTGATCTGTCCGGTCGATTTCGAGCTGGAGTCGGCCGAGGCCGCGGTCAACACCCTGGTGCGGCGCAAGGTCGACTTCGACGCGATCTTCGCCTCCAGCGACCTGATCGCCCTGGGCGCCATCCGCGCCTTGCGCCGGGCCGGCATGCGCGTGCCCGAGGACGTCTCGGTGGTCGGCTATGACGACATGCTGCTGAGCCGCCTGTCCACGCCGGCGCTGAGCACCATCAAGCAGGACACCTACAAAGCCGGCCGCCTGCTGGTGGCCCGGGTGCTGGACGCCGCCGGCGACCATCGCCCAGAACGGCTGTCGACCGACCTGATCGTGCGGGAGTCCTGCGGGGCGTAGGGACAGGGTCTCCTTCCTCAACGACCGTCATTCCCGCCCTTGTGGCGGGAACCCCTCCCTCCGCCGCAAGTGCGGATGTGTGGCGCGCCAGCGCGCCAAGGCGCTTCACCGTCAGCTGAACCAGGGGTTCCCGCCACAAGGGCGGGAATGACGGTCGGGATAGGTGATGCTCTATTCACTAATATCATAAAATGAATTGACGTTACAGAATGTGGGATTAGCGTCACGGTCAAGATGATGGTCCGTCCAAGGGCCGAGCCGTCGCGACCGGACGGCGGGGAAGGAGCGCCTCATGCCGACACGTCGTGATGTGATAATGCAGGCCGCCCTCGCCGGGGCCCTGGCGGCGCCGGCCGCCTCGCTGGCCGCCGCCCAGCCCCTCGTCCCAGGCAAGAAGCCCCCGCCCCCGACCGAAGCGGTGTGGATCGACGGCAAGCCGCCGGCCCTGAACGCCGGCCAGACCTGGGGCGTGCCGTGGCCGCAGGGGGCGCTCAACCGCAAGCAGACCTTCCGCGCCAAGTCGGCGGACGGCTCGGCCGTGGCCCTGCAGACCTGGCCGCTGGCCTACTGGCCCGACGGCTCGCTGAAGTGGACGGCCCACGCGGTCGGCGCGGGCGAGATCGGCGAACGCCTGACGATCGAGCCCGGCAAGGTGGGTCCGGACGCTTCCGGCGCCGGCGCGCCCGGCGTCCGCGTCACCGAGAGCGCGGCGGCCGTCGAGGTCTCGACCGGCCCGGCCACCTGGCGCTTCCCTCGCGCCGGCTCGGCCCTGATCGCCTCGGCCACCCGGGGCGGCCGCGAGGTGCTGCGCAACGTCCGCCTGGTCCTGCGGACCCAGGACACGCCCGAGATCGACCAGACCCCGGTGGCCCGCAAGACCTTTGAAAGCACCCTGGACAAGGTGACGGTCGAACAGTCCGGCCCGGTCCGCGCGGTGATCCGCGTCGAGGGCCGCCACAAGAGCGGAGACCGCGCCTGGGCCCCGTTCATCGTGCGGTTCTACGCCTATGCCGGGGCGGACTCGCTGCGGATGATGCACACCTTCATCTTCGACGGCGACGCGGCCAAGGATTTCATCTGCGGCCTGGGCGTCACCGCCGACGTGCCGATGACTGACGAACTGTACGACCGCCATGTCCGCTTCACCGGCCAGGACGAGGGCCAGAACACTGGACTGTGGGCCGAAGCCGTAAAGCCGCTGACCGGCCTGCGTCGCGATGCAGGCAAGGCGTTCCGCGACGCCCAGATCGCCGGCCGCAAGACCCCGCCCGTCGACCGGATGCCCGCCCCGGTCCGCGCCGGCCTGCACCTGATCCCCGACTGGGGCGACTTCCTGCTGTCGCAGCCGACGGCCGACGGCTTCACGATCCGCAAGCGCACCGCGCCCGGCCATGGCTGGATCCACGCCGACGGCGGCCGGCGGGCCAGCGGCGTGGCCTATGTCGGCGGCGCGGCCGGCGGGGCGGCGATCGGCCTGGGCAATTTCTGGCGCGCCCCGCCGACCGCCCTGGAGATTCGAAACGCGGCCGGCGAGGTCGCGCAGTTGACCGCCTGGCTGTGGTCGCCCGACGCCCCGGTGATGGACACCCGCTTCTATCACGACGGCCTGGGCATGGAGACCCACGCCCAGGAGACCGAAGGCCTCAACATCACCTACGAGGACTACGAAAAGAACTGGGGCACGCCCACCGGCGTGGCCCGCACCACCGAACTGCGGCTGTGGGCCCTAGATACGACCCCGGCCCGCGAGCGCTTCCCGCTGATGGCCCAGCTGAACGACAGGCCGCCCCGGCTGATGGCGACGCCCGAGCGGATCCACGCCGCCGGCGTGCTGGGCGCCTGGAGCCTGCCCGACCGGGGCACGCCGGTGAAGGCCCGGATCGAGGACCGCCAGGACCAGCTGCTGAACTACTATCTCGGCCAGATCGAGCAGCGCCGCTGGTACGGCTTCTGGGACTATGGCGACGTCATGCACAGCTACGACGTCGACCGCCACGTCTGGCGCTACGACATCGGCGGCTTCGCCTGGGACAATTCCGAGCTGTCGACCGACCTGTGGCTGTGGCTGAGCTTCCTGCGCGGCGGCCGAGCCGACGTGTTCCGGATGGCCGAGGCCATGACCCGCCACACCGGCGAGGTCGACGTCTATCACGTCGGACCCTACCGAGGGCTGGGCACCCGACACGGCGTGCAGCACTGGGGCGACAGCTCCAAGCAGCCCCGGGTCAGCAACGCCATCTACCGGCGCATCTACTACTACCTGACCGCCGACGAACGGGTCGGCGACCTGATGCGCGACCTGCTCGACGGCGACGAGGCCCTGACCCGGGTCAACATCGGTCGCAAGCTGCAGAACGACACCTGGCCCAAGGGCGAGGTCCGCGCCTCGTTCGGCACCGACTGGAGCTCGCTGTGCGGGGCCTGGTTCACCGAATGGGAGCGCACCGGCGACCCGCGCTGGCGCGACCGCATCGTGGCCGGCATGAAGACCATCGCGGCCCTGCAACGCCAGTGGTTCGCCGGCAGCGCCGCCTATGACGTCAAGACCGGCAAGTTCTCGGGGACCGGCGACCGCCTGGGGGTCTCGCACCTGAACGCGGCGTTCGGCGCGCCCGAGATCCATGTCGAGATGCTGGCCCTGATCCGCGAGCCCGCCTACGACAAAGCCTGGCTGGACTATTGCCGCTGGTACAATGCCTCGCGCGACGAACAGGCGGCCCAGTTCGGCCAGCCGCTGGGCGGCAACGGCCTGCGCCAGGGGCACTCGCGGCTGACGGCGTACGCCGCCTGGCGCCTGGGCGACAAGGCGCTGGCCGAACGGGCGTGGAAGGAGTTCTTCGGCCGGGGCGTGGTCGAGGACCTGAACCTGTCGACCGCCACCAAACACTTCGCCGGGCCCGACGTGCTCAACCCCGTCGACGAAGCCGCCGGGGTCACCACCAACGGCACGGCGCAATGGGGCCTGGCGGCGATCATGAACCTGGCGCTGGTGTCGGAGGCGTTGCCGGCGAGCGCGTAGGCGGCGGCTAGATCAGTCCCTCCCCCTGTGGGGGAGGCGATCGCGAAGCGATCGGTGGGGGGAGTATCAGGATCGAAGGTTCGGGTTCTTGCGCCTGCCGATCACTCCCCCCTCCGTCGCCCCGCGGGCGACACCTCCTCCACCGGGGGGAGGGACTACCCGCCGATACACGCCCGAAACATTCCATCCGCCTCGCGCGACCCAGCTTATCGACGTCGATACCGAGGGGTCATCCCGGAGCCATGGCGGCGCTCTAGCCAGGGACGGCACGCATCACAGGCCGTCCATGTCCCGCAAACTCCTCGCCTCGGCCGCCTTGGCCCCCCTGCTGCTCTGCGCCGGGAGGGCCGACGCCGAAACCCAGGTGACGAGCAGTTCGCGCACCACGCCGGTCGCCACCTCGACGGCCAACGCCGGAGCCGCCGACGACGTCACGATCACCAGCGACGGCGTGATCACCCTCTCCGAGGCAGGCGCGATCGCCACGCTCGACAGCGACAACATCCTGACCAACAACGGCGGGCTAAAGAGCGTCGGCGTCTCGGACTCGATCGGCGTTCTGGTGCTGGGCGGCCATGCGGGGACGCTGCTCAACAGCGCCACGATCAGCTTGACCGAGGACTACGACTACACCGATGACGACGACGACGGCGACTATGACGGCCCGTTCGCCAAGGGCTCGGGTCGCTACGGCGTACGGCTGACGGGGACCGATCCGTTCGTCGGCACGATCACCAACGACTCGACCGGCGTGATCACCATCGAGGGCAACGACTCGGCGGGCGTCAGTCTGGAGGCGCCCCTGACCGGCTCGCTGGTCCACGGCGGCTCGATCAACGTGGTCGGCGACCGCGGCTATGGGATCCACACCATCGGGACGATCAGCGGCGGCCTGACCAGCACCGGCTCGATCAGCGTGGTCGGCGCCGGGTCCGTCGGCCTGGCGGTCGACGGCGACGTCGGCGGCGCGGTCGTCATCCAGGGCTCGGTCTACTCCACCGGCTACCGGGCCACCTCGCGCTATTCCGATCCGGACGACGAGGCCCTGCTCGACGCCGACGACCTGCTGCAGGGCGGCGGAGGCGTGAGGATCACGGCCGACGTGGCCGGCGGTCTGCTGCTGGACGCCCCGCCCACCGACACCAACGACGACACCTCCGACGACGAGGACGGCGACGGAACCACCGACAGCAGCGAGGGCACGGCCTCGATCACCGCCTACGGCTCGGCCCCGGCCCTGCTGATCGGCTCGGACGACCGAGCCGTGACCCTGGGCGCGGTCGGAACCGGCGACGACGCCTACGGCCTGATCATCAAGGGTTCGGTGACGGCGGCGGGCGTCCATGACGGGATCAGCGCCACGGGCCTGCAGCTGGGCGGCGACGCCGGTCAGGCGACGATCATCACCGGCGGGGTCAGGCTGAGCGGCGCGATCTCGGCCAGCGCCTACGAAGGCGACGCGGTCGGCCTGAAGCTGAACGCCGGCGCGGCGGCCGACACGCTGTGGAACACCGGCGCGATCGGCGCCTCGGTCGCGGGCGACACCGCCGTCACCGCCAAGGCCGTCAGCATCGCCGCCGGCGCCAGCATGACCAGCGTCACCAACGCCGGAGCGATCTCCGCCACCGTCGCCGGCGAGGGCGGCTCGTCCTACGCGATCATCGACGACAGTGGCGGCCTGAAGACCATCACCAACAGCGGCACGATCGCGGCCTATGTCTACGCCACCGACGACGCCTACGACACCGACGACGACGACACCGACGCCAGCAACGAGACGGTCACCGGCGTGGCCACGGCCATCGACGTCTCGAAGAACACCACCGGCGTGACCATCGTCCAGAGCGGGGTCGACGACGGCGACGACGGCGACGACGGCGTGGCCGACGCCGATGCGGACGGCGACGGCGTGGACGACGGCGACGAACCGCTGATCCGCGGCCGGGTGGTGCTGGGCTCGGGCGCCGACAGCCTGTCGATCCTGAACGGCGGCCTGATCGGCGACGTCTGGTTCGGCGACGGCGCCGACACCCTGGCTCTCGACGGCACGGGCTACATGATCGGCGCGCTGCACGACAACGACGGCCTGCTGGACATCAGGATCGGCAACGGCTCGCTGGGCCTGACCAACCTGGAGACCATCAAGGCCACCAGCCTGACGCTCGGCGCCGACAGCGTCCTGGTCTTCACCGTCGACCCCACGGCCGGGACCCAGACCAAGCTGGTGGTCGACACCGCCACGGTCGAGACCGGCGCCTCGCTGGGCCTGAACTTCAAGAGCCTGCTGACGGCTCCGACCACCTACACGGTGATCCAGGCCGGCAGCCTGAACGCCGGGACGATCAACCAGGATCTGCTGGGCCACACGGCCTACATGTACGTCGCCAACGCCTACGCCACGGGAACCGAGGTCGACATCGACGTGCGGCGACGCACGGCGGCCGAGGCCGCGATGTCGACCAGCCAGGCCAGCGCCTATGACGCGGTGTTCGCGGCCCTTTCGAACGACACCGACATCGCCGGCGCCTTCCTGAACCAGAGCAGCCGCGACGGCTTCTTCGGCCTGTACGACCAGATGCTGCCCAGCCAGGGCGAGGGCCTGTTCGCGGCCCTGCAGACCGTGCAGCAGCAGATCTCGGCGGCCACCGCCCACCGGCCGGACATCGGCGAACGCTACGGGCCCGACAGCGTCTGGCTGCAGGAGATCAACGCCCTGGTCCGCCGCGAGGACGGCGACACCCAGGGCTCCGACACCCAGGCCCTGGGCATGGTCGCCGGTTACGAGGCGATGGGCGAGGCCGGCGGAGCGCTGGGCGTCACCCTGGCGGCGGTCAGCCTGGAAGAACACGACACGGTCGCCAAGCTGGGCGAGAAGACCACCGCCTCGATCCTGCAGGCCGGGCTCTACTGGCGCCGGTCGGTCGGGGGCTGGCGGTTCAACCTGGGCGGCGGGGCCGGCTACAGCCGCTTCAACGGCGACCGCGGCCTCGTCAGCGCCGACATCGACGGCGACGGCGCGGCGGATGTCAGCCTGACCAACACCGCCGCCTGGAACGGCCTGGTCGCCAACGCCTTCGCCGGCCTGGCCTACGAGGCCCGGCTGGGCGAGGTCTATCTGCGGCCCGAGGCGCGGCTCGACTATGTCTGGCTGTGGGAGGGCGAGCGCCGGGAGCACGGCGGCGGCGCGGGTTTCGACCTGACCGTGGCGTCACTCGAGGCCGACAACCTCAGCGGCGACCTCGGCCTGGTGGTGGGCCGGCAGTACGGCAAGGACGTCTGGGTGCGGCCCGAGCTGCGGGTCGGCTACCGCCGGACCCTGGCCGGCGCGATGGGCGACACCCTCGCCAGCTTCGCCGGCGGCGCGCCCTTCACCCTGGCGGCCGCCAACGACAAGGAGGGCGCGGTGACCCTGGGCTTCGCGTTGCGCGCCGGCTCGGCCCTGTCCTATGTCGCCCTGGAAGGCGGGGCCGAGGCTTCGCGCAAGCAGACCAAGTACAGCGCGCGCCTGACCGGAAGGGCGATGTTCTGACCGTGGACAAGCGCATCCTCATCCTCGACGGCGATCCCGTCGCCCGCCACGACATGAGGGGCCTGCTGGCCGGCTACGGCCTGGCGACGCTGGGGGCCGGCAGCGCCCGCGAGATGGAGCAGATCCTGCGCGAGACCCAGGTCAACCTGGTGATGCTGGACATGATGCTGCCCGACGCCTCGGGTCTTTCCGTTTGTTCGCGCCTGCTCAGCCTGCCCTCGCCGCCGGCGATCATGGTGGTCTCGGGCGCCGGCGAGGAGTGCGACGTGGTGGTCGGGTTGGAATTCGGGGCCGACGACTATGTGATCAAGCCCTATCGCCCGCGCGAGTTGCTGGCCCGGGTCAGGGCGGTGCTGCGCCGCCACGACGACACGCGTCTCGACGAGCCGGCCCGCGAGGCGTGGGCCGCCTATTGTTTCGACGGCTGGCGGCTGAACGTCGCCACCCAGGACCTGTTCGATCCCCGCGGTTGCGCCGTCCCGCTGTCGACCGCCGAGTTCCTGGTGCTGTGGGCCCTGGTCGACCGGCCCAACCAGGTGCTGACCCGCGACGAGCTGCGCCAGGGTCCGCCCGACGCCCACGCCCGACCCGCGCCCCAGCAGGTCAACGTCGCCGTCAGCCGTCTGCGGAGCAAGCTCGACCGCATCGACGGCGGCGCCCACCTGATCCGCACCGTCCGCCACGTCGGCTACATCTTCGCGGCCCGCGTGGACCGGGTGCAGGACTGAGATGCCCGCGCCGCTACGCCGCCGCGCGCGCCGGCCGATACTGGGCCGCGTCGGTGACGTATTCGGCGTGGCCATAGCGGGCCAGCAGCTTTCGCACCCGGCGCACCAGGACCGCGTTGGCCACGTCGCGCAGGCCCGGCGCCTTGTCGGCGGCGCGGAAGGCCATCATCCGCGCGATCACCCCCAGGGCCACGGCGGCGAAGACCAGGCGGTCGCCCGCCCCGACCTCGACCCCCATCCGCGCCGCCGCCGCCTGGTCGCCGTTCATGAAGTGGCGCAGGAAGAAGGCCTTGGCGAAGCGGCGCTCGATGCGATCGTGCAGGCGGTTGGCGGGCGAGCGGTCCGGCGGCAGGTAGGCGGCCAGGGTGGCGCGGACCAGGGCGCCGCAGGTCTCGTCGTCGAAACCCTGGCGCAGGGTGGTGTTGCGGGCGGTCATGATCCGCACCACCCCTTCGGGCGTATCGGCCAGCAGGTCCTGCGGCAGGCCCAGCAGGAAGCAGCGGTAACGCGCCAACTCGACCCTGGCCCGCTCCTCGGCCGTGAAATGGCGGCGGCCCTGGCGCAGGATCTTGAAGGCCATCAGGAACACCGGGATCAGGCCGGCCGGCATCTGGTCGACCTGGGGGATCGGCACGCCGTAGACCGACACGTCCCAGCGCCCCGAACGGATGGCGTTGAACCGCACCATCGAGTGCATCAGCCGCACCATGGCCGCCGCCTTGAACCCCGCGCCGTGGCGTTCCAGCGCGCCGGGCAGGACGGTGGTGGCGAAGAAGGTGGCCGTCTCGTTGACCCGCCGCGCGGCGGTGTCGTTGCTCAGGGTCCCGGTCAGGGCCATGGGCAGGGCCGAGTACTTGTTGAGGAACGTGGCCACGAAGGCGCCCCGGATCGCGAACGGCGCCAGGTGGGCCGTGGCGTTGAGGTCCAGCCGCGCCCCCTCGCGCACCAGGTCCATGTCGACCCAGTCGGGCGTGGCCTCCATGTCGGCGATGAAGGCCAGGAGCTGGGGCGGCGCCTCGACCACCGCCTCCACGCCCTGTTCGCAGGCCGTGGTCAGCATGTCGATCAGCCGGCGGAAGCCATACTTGGGGATCAGGGCGGCGTAGGCGTCGGCCACGATGTCGCCCAGCATGGTGTAGGCGCGCACCCGGTCCAGATCGTCCTGACTGACGCTCACCCCCAGCGGGGCGCGATCGCGGACCACCGCCTTGGACGCGTCTTCGGTGAAGCGTTCGGGCGTGGCGTCGAAGTCCATGTTTCCATACAGCGCCGGCAGCAGCGTCTTCTGCGACGCCACCCTGGCGCGCACCTGTTCGATCGAGAGGCTCATCGGCCCTCCTTGCTCACGGATCCGGCGCGAAAGGCGTTCCGGCGGATCCTGGCGTCGACCCGTAGGTTATGTAAGCATTGCTCATATTCCTACTCGCCTTCCCGCTCGCGGAGGGGCGGACGCGAAGGGGCGTCGCAAGTGGCTGAAAGACAACGCAGAACGCCGCGCCAGGCCCGGGCGGGGTCGACGATCGACGCCATCCTGGACGCGACCTTTCAACTTCTCGAGGCCGAAGGCGTCGAGCGGCTGACCACCAACCACATCGCCGCCAGGGCCGGGGTCAGCATCGGCACGCTGTACCAGTACTTTGGGAGCAAGCAGGACATCCTGGCGCTCATCGCCCAGCGCCGGGCCGAGACCGTGCGCGACGCCATCGCCGAGACGGTGATCGCCCGGCCGGAGCTGGGCAGCGTGCGGACGATCGTGCGGGCCCTGATGCACGGGTTCGAAGGCTCGCCCGCCACGCGCCAGGTGCTATTCGACGCCCTGTTCCACCAAGCCGACGACGGCATGCTGGCCCGCCACCACCAGGTCTTCCTGGCCTCGATCACCGGCAAGGCGCGGCTGGAAGTCGAGCTGAGCAACGAGTCGGCCTTCGTCCTGACGCACGCGGCGATCGGCCTGCTGCGCGCGGCCGCCGCCGAACCCGAACTGGGCCTGGACCCGATGGTGCTGGAGGACGAACTGGTGCGGCTGATGGAGGCCTATGTCGCGGCCCTGGCGACGCTCCAGGCCGGACGGCGGACCAAGCCATGACCCCGAGGCGGGCGCGACGCTTCGGGCGTCATGGCGAAGGTCCAGGCGCGGCCATAATCTGAAGGTATGTCCGCCGTCATGACCGCGCACGCCCTCCCCGAAACCGCCACCGTCCTGCTGGTCGAGGACGACGAGGTGCTGCGCCAGGAGATGGCCGGCTATCTGGGCGGCCAAGGCTATGCTGTGCGCCAGGCCGCCAACGTCGTCGCCGCCCGCGCGGTGATGGAGACGCGGCCGATCGACGTGCTGGTGCTGGACGTCAACCTGCCCGGCGAGAGCGGCCTGTCGCTGTGCCGCCAGGTGTCGGGGACCGATGGGCCCGCGATCCTGCTGCTGAGCGCCCTGGGCGATCCGGTCGACCGCATCGTCGGGCTGGAGCTGGGGGCCGACGACTACGTGGTCAAGCCGATCCCGCCGCGCGAGCTTCTGGCCCGGGTTAAGGCCCTGCTGCGCCGCCGGGCCGGGGGCAAGGGGCCGCGCGCCGACATCCGCCTGTTCGCCGGCTTCCGGCTGGACGTGGCCGCGCGCCAGCTGACCGCGCCCAACGGCGTGCTGCTGCTGCTGACGCCGGGCGAGTTCACGATTCTCTCGACCCTGGTCGACCACGCTCGCGCGGTGGTGTCGCGCGACGAGCTGCTGACCATCATCGCCGGCGAGACGGTCGAGACCCTGGGCCGCCGCGTCGACCTGCACATCAGCCGCCTGCGCCGCAAGATCGAGGCCCAGTCCGACGAGCCCCTGATCCGCACCTATCGCGGCATGGGCTACATGCTGGACGCCAAGGTGACGATCGAATGACCGCCCCCGGGGGTCCTTTGGGAAAGGGGCTCTTTCGGCGGTGGCCCAGCCCGCCGATCGCCTTGCAGATCCTGGCCCTGCTGATCGCCGGGCTGGTCGTGGCCCAGACCGTCACCCTGGGCCTGACCGTGCTGCTGCCGCCGGCCCCGGCCATGCACCACAGCCTGGCCGACATCGCCGCCGGCCTGCGCGGCGCCATGCCCGACAATGACGGCGACCGGCCGCTGGTCCGCACCGTCGAGACCCAACCGCCCAGCCTGCAGAGCCCCGGCTGGGTGGCCTCGGAAGCCGCTGGCGCCGACCTGGCCCGCCTATTGAACGCGTCGCGCGAGGACGTCCGCCTGCTGTTCTACGCGCCGCCGCCGTTCGCCGGCACCGAAAGCCGCCGCCCTAGCCCCCCGCCGCTGGCCCTGCTGCTGACCTCCTACGCCGAGGCCCAGACCCTGCCGCCGGGGCCGGGCCCTGGCGGCGTCGGCGGGGTTCGCGTCGTGGGCGGATCGATGGGACCCATGAGCGCCCCCGCGGGCGTCCCGATGGGTCAGGGCGGCGTCCTGATCCGTCAGGACTTTCCCGGATCGCCCCCCGGCGCGGCGACGCGCGGGATCGGCGGCCAGCGCGTCTTTCGGTCGGGCGGCGTCGGACCGCAAGGCGGCGGCATGGTCGGCGCCCAGCGGACCTTCGCCTATCAATCGCCCGCCGCCCGCCCGGACCGCGCGGTCGACCCGCTGTTCGCCGCGCCGTTCCGTTCGCGGGTGATGACCCTGCCCGACTCGCTGCGGGGCGTGACCCCGCCGGCCGCTCCGCTGGACCCGGTCGCCGACGCCGCGGCGCGCGAGCCGACGCTGCGTCCCCCGCCGCCGCCCCAGCCCCTGGCCCGCGCCGTACCGGTCACCGAGTCGGTCCAGGCCGCCCCGCCCGTCGCCCCGCCCGCGCCTCGACCGACGCCGCCCAGGCCCGAGGCCGAAGCCCCGACCGGCCTCCCCCTAGCCGCGCCCGAGACCCGCAGCCTGTTCGGCCTGGCCCCGCCGCCGTTCATCGAGGGCGACTTCGTGGCCGCCCTGCGGGTCGGTCCCAACCGGTGGGCGACCCTGCGGCCCCGGCCCGAGGCCTTTCCCAACAGCTGGCAGCGGCGGGTGCTGATGTGGTTCGCCCTGTCGCTGGCCGTGGTCGCGCCGCTGGGCTGGATCTTCGCCCGCCGCCTGGCCGCGCCCCTGGCCGGCTTCGCCGCCGCCGCCGAGCAGCTGGGCCGCGACCCGGCCTCGCCAGGTGGATTTGGGGTGATCGTCGCCGACGGACCGGCCGAGATCGGCCGCGCCGCCCGGGCCTTCAACGCCATGCAGAGCCGGCTCAGCCGCTACATCACCGACCGCACGGCGATGATCGGCGCGATCTCGCACGACCTGCGCACGCCCCTGGCCCGCCTGCGTTTCCGGCTGGAGCGCGCCCCGCCCGCCCTGCGCCGCGAGATCGGCCAGGACCTGGACCAGATGGAGGCGATGATCACCTCGGTCCTGGCCTTCATGCGCGAGGACGCCGAGGCCGGCGCCCGCCAGCGGGTCGACCTGCGCTCGCTGCTGGAATGCGTGATCGACGAGGCCGAGGTCACCGGCGCCGAGGTGGTCCTGGAGCCCGGCGAGCCGGCCGAGGTCGAGGTCTCGGTCCTGGGCCTGCAGCGGGTGTTCGCCAACCTGGTCGACAACGCGGTCAAGTACGGCGACAGCGCCCGCGTGACCCTGCGCGTCGAGGGCGACGAGACTGTGGTCGAAATCCGTGACCGGGGCCCGGGCCTGGCGCCCGACGAGCTGGAGCGGGTGTTCACCCCGTTCTATCGCGGCGTCGAGGCGCGGACCTCCAGCAAGCAGGGTGTGGGTCTGGGGTTGTCGTCGGCCCGCTCGATCGTCCGCGCCCACGGCGGGGACATCCGGTTGATGCTGCCCGGCGAGGGGTTGCTGGTGCAGGTGAGGTTGCCGCTGGTGGGGGCGGTGCAGGCGAGGCCGCCAGTGCGGTTGCAGGCGGCGGAATAGGATAACGCGGCGAACACTTGCCCCCTACGGACCGCTTCGCGGTCGTCTTCCCCCATAGGGGGAAGAGGTGCGGTGCGGCGTCCTCCGCCCCCTATGGGGGCGGACAGACCGCGAAGCGGTCAGGTGGGGGCAGGTGGGTGTGATCCCATGCGGAAAGCCCTAGTTCCCCGTCCCGTCGTGCATCCCGTGATCCATATGCCCGCCCGGCCCGTGCGCCTCGGCCGTGCCGCCCAGACCGTCGGGGATGCCGATGCTGACATTGGCCATCATGCCCTGGTCCTCGTGGTCGAGGATGTGGCAGTGCAGGACGTACTCGCCGATGTAGCGCTCGTACCGGGTGCGGGTGACGATGTGGTAGTTCTCCTTGACGAACAGGGTGTCCTTCCACTGGTCGATCACCCCGGCGTAGTCGGGGTCGAAGTCCGGCGTGCCAGGATCGGTCACCGACTTGCCTGCCGGGTTGACCACGCTGACCACCTGGAACGGATTGACGTGGATGTGGAACGGGTGCCCCGCGAATTTCGAGGTCAGCCGCCACTCCTGCACGTCGCCGATATTGGCCGTGCGGTCGATCCGCGACGGCACGTAAGGACCGCTCCTGTCCGGCGGCAGGGCCGGGTTGAGCACCTCGAACTTGGTCCTCGGCTTGGCCTTGATGTCGATGTTGAAGGCCAGCTCCTGGGCCGGGACGTTGAGGTCGCCCTTGGCTATCGTCTCATGCCAGACGAATTTCGACAGGGTCAGGCCGTTGTTCAGGTCGCGGACCACCACGGCCTTGACCCGCTGGTCCGGAATGTTGCGTTCGGCCGCGTCGATCATCAGCTTCTGCAGCGCCTTGTCCGGATCGCCGGCCGGCGCGCCCGGCTCGACCACGGCCACGCCCAGCAGCTTGATGGGCTCGGCCGCCTGTGACGGGCTGCCCAGGGCGTCGCTGGCGCCGTCGACGATGCAGTAGTTCCCGCCGGTCGGGAAATAGACCACCAGGTCGGCGCGGTAACCGGGCTCCAGCCGCGCCTCGCTGGTGCGGAACACCTGCGATCGGGTCAGGCCGTCCAGCGCCACCTCCCACATCGGCAGGGCCGTCCCGGCGCAGTACTTGCGCATGAAGTCGGCCTGGTCCTTGGCCGGCACGGTGTTCCAGTTGGGCGCGCCGGCCTTCATCGGGAACAGGCGGAAGGCGACCGCCTCGCGCACGCCGCCGTGGATCAGCCGCCAGCGCTCGAACCGGCCCGCCTTCAGCCCGGTGACCCCAGGCTGGACCCGGCCGTTGATCGAGGTGAAGCGGCCGGAATTGGCCCAGCTGGCGCTGGGGCTCAGCTGCTGGGCGTAGTCGCGGATCTCGCCCGTCTGGCCCGGGTCGCAGACCCAGGGCTGGCCGGTGGGGGTGGCCGATTTCTGGATCTTGCCGGCGGAGTCAAAGCAGGCGTACTGCACCTGCTGGAACATCAGCACCTTGTCGGGGAAGGCCGCGCCTTGGGCGTCCTGCAGCAACACGTCGATGTCGCCCGGATCGTCGGCGGTCGGGGCGCGGTCGTCCTTGATGATCAGGGCGCCGGCCATGCCGCTGGACACCTGCAGGGCGGTCGAGCCGTGCTTGTGCGGATGGTACCAGAAGGTGCCGGCCGGGTGGTCGGACGGGACGTTGTACTCGTACTCGAAGGTGACGCCCGGATTGATCGAGATCAGGACGTTGTCGCTGTTGCCGGCCGGCGAAACCCACAGGCCGTGGGCGTGCAGGTTGGTGTCGTTGAAGCAGTGGGGGATGTTCACCCCCCCGTCCGGCGCCTTGCACTTCTCGGCCGGCAGGCGCTTGCCGTCCTTCATCTCGAACAGGTTGTTGGCCAGGCTGATCCGCACCGTCTGGCCCGGGCGCATGGTGATGGTCGGGGCCAGGAAGGGCGTGTTCGGATCGATCGACGAGCCGTGGTAGGACCGCAGCAGGACCTTGTCCTGGCTCAGCGTCCACGGGTTGCGGACCGTGCCCTCGGTGAACTCGATCGAGAACTTGTAGAGAATGTTCTGGCGCGGATCGACATAGCTGTCGGCCGCCTGGGCCTTGGGCGGCAGCGCTTCGAGGACCTTGGGCGCGGACAGCCTGGGCGGCGCCGGCTCGGCTTCCGGCACGGCGGCGGGCGGGTTGGCGAAGACGTTCTCAAGCGCCTGGGACACGGCTGTCGCTGCTTGGGGCCGGGCGAGGCTGGGCGACGGCGTGGCGGCCAGGGCCATGGCGGCCAGCGAGACGCCGACCAGGGCGACGGAGCGCGTGCGGGCGTGAGGCTTCATGATGTGCACCTTCCTGGCGGCGTCGCGATCCCGCCCGCGCGGCGCGGGCACACCAAGGATTGCGATTCGCGCTAACAACCACCGATGCGCGAACTATCGCGCATTGGTGGAAGCTTGAAAAGGCGCAGCTTGAAGGTGTCGCTCGAACGCCTGTCGGCTCAGGACGCCGGGATGCCGCAGTAACGATCCAGGAAAGCCTGGTGCCCCGGCAGGGCGCCCACGGCGCGGGCGATGTTGCCGCTCAGGTCGGCCAGCGCCCCGCGCAGCTGTTCGGGCGGCATCAGGCGGCCCATCTGGTGATAGCCGGTCGGCTGCAGCCGCTGGCCCAGCATGACCTGCAGCCAGGAATCGACCTGGAACAGCTCGCCGGGCGCCTGATAGGCCTGGGCGCTGTCGCGGAACAGTTCGATGCGCTGGGTCAGGCTGTCGGGGACAGCCATCGTCCGGCAATGATCCCAGAACGGGCTGTCGGTCCGCTCGGTCAGCTTGTAGTGCAGGATGATGAAGTCGCGGATCTTCTCCAGCTCGTCGACGGACTGCTGGTTGTAGCGGTCGACCAGGGCGTCGCTGACGCCGTTGAACGGGAACAGCTGCATCAGCCGCGTGACCCCGATCATGATCAGGTGGATCGAGGTCGATTCCAGCGGCTCGACGAAGCCGCTGGCCAGGCCCAGGGCGACGCAGTTCTTGTGCCAGGTCTTCCGCCGGCGGCCGGTGGCGTAGCGGATGAGCCGCGGCTCGATCAGCCGCTCGCCGTCCAACGCGCCCAGCAGGGTCTCGCGCGCCTCGTCGTCCGACATGTAGTCGCTGCAGTAGACCAGCCCGTTGCCGACCCGGTGCTGCAGCGGGATCTTCCAGCGCCAGCCGGCCTTGTGGGCGATGGCGCGCGTGTAGGGGACGGCCGGGCCGGTGGACTTGGTCTGCACGGCCAGGGCGGTGTTGGTCGGCAGCCATTGGCCCCAATCCTCGTATCCTGCCTTCAGCGTCTGCTCGATCAGCAGGCCCCCGAATCCCGTGCAGTCGATGAACAGGTCGCCCTCGACCCGGTCGCCGTTCTCCATGACCAGAGCCTCGATGAAGCCGGTCTCGGCGTTCTGCTGGACCTGGCTGATCTTGCCCTCGATCCGCTTGACGCCCAGGCCCTCGCTCATCTGGCGCAGGAAGCGGCCATAGAGCGTGGCGTCCAGGTGATAGGCGTAGTTCAGCTCCGGCCCCTCGCCGACCGAGAACTTGTCGGCCAGCGCCGCCTTCAGCTCGAAGCAATAGTCGCCCAGTTCGCCGCCGAATCCGGCCGCCTTGGCCTGCAGCCAGAAGTGATGGAAGCTTCCCATCCAGTTCGACTTTCCGACCTGGCCGAACGAGTGGATGTAGCGGTCGCCGACCTGGCCCCAGTTCTCGAACGAGATGCCCAGCTTGAAAGTCGCCTGGGTGGCGCGCATGAACGCCGGCTCGTCGATGTTCAGCAGGGCGTTGAAGGTGCGGGCCGTGGGGATGGTCGACTCGCCCACGCCCACCGTGCCGATCTCGTCGGACTCGATCAGGCTGATCTCGAGCAGCGGTCCCAGTTGCTTGGCCAGCGCCGCCGCAGCCATCCAGCCGGCCGTGCCGCCCCCGGCGACGACCACCCTCTTCACGATCTGTTCTTGCACGGGGGTCCTCCGGTCTTTGTGGTCAGCGGTTCAAGCGATTGAGCAGATAGGCCCGCAGCCGCCGGGCCTTGCGTTCGTCCATCGGACCAAGGTCGCCGCGCGCGCCCTCGGGCAGGTGGGCGCCCGCCCGGTCGGCGGGGCCGAAGACGTAGTAGTCGAACAGCTTTTTCCAGGCCTGCTTCTCGAAATCGGGACGGTCGCGCAGGCTGAGCAGGCCGTGCAGCAGGGTGTTCATGGGGGTGTCCATGAAGCCGGGCGCGGCGTTCCACCAGTAGTTTATCAGCACGTTGAACGGTTCCAGCGCCTCGACCTGGTGCCACCACAGCGCCGGGTAGACCAGCACGTCGCCGGGCTCCAGATCCGCCACCTGGGCGGCGGCCAGGGCGTCCCGGAACCGGGGAAAGCGCTCGAAGTCCGGCGCGTCGAAATTCACCATGCTGACCGCCTGGCCGCCCGGCGTCGGATCCAGCGGACCCGGATAGAGGTTGTCGACCTGGTCAGGCGGGAGCAGCGTGAAGCGCCGCCGGCCGACCACGCAGCAAGCGATGTTGTTGGACATGTCGTAATGGGCCGCGGCGACCGTGCGGTTGCCGATCCAGATACTGGCCAGCGGCGTGTCGTCGCCCAGGGCCACCAGGTCCAGCCCCAGGTCGTTCTCGGCGCGCAGGCCCGGCAGGTAGGCGTCGATGTCGCTGGAGCCGATATAGAGCGACGGCCCGCCCACGACCTCGAGCTCCTGCTCGATCCGCTCCAAGAAGGCTCGAAGGGGCGTGCGCTCGGTCTGGAAGTTCAGGCGCGTGACGCTCTCGTCATAGCCGAAGCGCCCCTTGATCTCGGGCGCGCCGGTATAGCCGACGAAGCGCTCGCCGCGATCGTGGTCCAGCAGATAGTCCATGGCCGTGCGCGGCGCGTGAAGACCCGCCTGCACCAGCGGCCAGTCGCGAGCCATGCCGCGGAAGATCGTCGGCCGCTGCTGGGCCAGGATGTCGTCGAACGGGATCTGGTCGGGCGTCAGCCCTTCGACCACCGGGGTCTTGCGAGCGATGTCGATCATCGGATGTTCGCTCCCTCGATCTGGCCGGCGCTCAGGTGCGGGCGCGCTTGCGGTTCTTCAGCTCGACCAGGAACCCGACATTGCCCAGGGACGACAAGACCCATTGGGCGGCGGCCAGGGCTCCGGACCGATGCAGCCCCTCCAGGGCCGCGCCGCCCAGTCCGGCGAACCGCTCCTGCGAGATCGTGTAGAGGCCCGGCAAGTCGTACTGGGCATGGTCGTCCAGCTTGATCTCCACGTCCACCGGCTCGATCAGATCCGCGGCTTCGAAGGCCGCGAACATCGCCTTGCTGATCTCCAGTCCGTCGTAGATGGCGCCCAGCAGGCGGGCGACATGCTGCAGATAGGGGGAATTGCCCCCCGCCGGCAGGAACACCGGCTCGCCCTCGCCTGCGGCTTTCGCGGCGGCGACGCGGGGATGGTCGAGATCCACGTGGATCATCGGCTCGCCGCCCCGCTCCCGCACGGCGATCGAGAACGGCCCCCGCTGCTGGATGGCCGGGACATAGCGGGCGTTCCAGCCGCTCCCTTGGCTGGCGTCGTCGAGGAACAGGTTCTCGTCCCGATCCAGGCCCAGCAGGGCCACCGATTGGAACGCGCCGTCGGCGTCCTTGCGGAAGAAGATCGGATATTCGCGCTGAACCGCCTCGAACTCGGTGGGGAAGATCAGCACCTGGTTGATGTTGTCGCCGAACGCGGGCCCGTGCCCCGTGGCGACGCGCAGATCGCCATGGTCGACGTTGTTAAGCAGCACTCTGTTGGTCATGTCCGCCTTCCGGCCCCGTCATGCGCGCCCTCGGGCGCGCGCCCAGGATTCGATGTCCGGGTACTCTAGAGAAGAAAGGGCCGCTGCGAACAGCGGCCCTTTCCCCCGACCTAGGTCGGGTCCGAGGACCCGACCATCGCTGCGCTTCCTCTAGAAGCGATAGCGCGCTCCGAGCAGGAAGCGACGGTCCAGTTCCTGGGCGTACCACAGCTCGTTTTCGTCGCGAGCGTAGGTGCGCAGGCTCTCGTTCAGCAGGTTGATGCCTTCCAGCGAGACCGCCAGCTTGGGCGTCACGTCGTAGCTGACGTTGAAGTCCACCTGAGCGAACGGCGCGACGAACACCGGGTTGCGCGAGCCGCCGCGGTTGGTGGCTTGCAGGAACTTGTCGCGCCAGTTGTAGGTCAGCCGCGCCGAGAGCCCGTTCTTGTCGTAGATCAGGGTGGCGTTGGCCGTGTCGCTGAGACCCAGCAGAGCGAACTGGTCCTCGTTGGGGTTGGCGCCGATGTCGAAGCCGATATCGCCCTCCACCATGGTGTAGGCGCCGGAAACACCGAAGCCGCTGTCGCCGAAGAAGTGTTGAGCGGCGATTTCGAAGCCATGGATCTTGCCGGTCTTGTTGTTGATCGGCTGCGAGACCTGGAAGTTGAACAGCGGATCGCCGGCGACAGGCGAGACGTCGGTGGTCGACAGGATCTGGTCGACGAAAGCCTGGTTGAGGTCGCCGTTCGGCAGGCGATTGGCCTGGAACTGCGCCGTGGCGGCCGCCACCGAACCGGTGGTCTGGATCAGCGACGTCAGGGTGAACAGGTTGACGTCGGTCTGGTCCGCCCCGATCGCCGTCAGCTGGGCCTTGGCCGCGCCCGACCGCGTTCCGGCGGCGCCGGAGCTGGCGTCACGCAGACCGAACAGGTTCCGCATCACGGTGCCAGTTCCGACGAAGTTGTTCACGCGCTTCTCGAAGAACCCGATCGAAACATAGCTGCTGGGCTTGTAGTACCACTCCAGAGACGTGTCGAAGTTGTCCGAGATCAGCGGCTCCAGATCGGGGTTGCCGCTGGTGCCCAGGGGGATCGCGCCGTTGGCGACCGGCCGGTTGGGCGCCCCGGCCGTAACAGCGGCGAACAGGTTGCCGTAGTCGGGCCGGGCGATCGTGCGGCTGAACGAGAAGCGACCGATCAGGTTCTCGCGCAGTTCCATCTGGAAGTCCAAGGCGGGCAGCAGGTTGTTGTACTTACCGCTGCCTTCGATGGGCTCGTAGGTGGTGCCGGTGTCGACCCGGAAGTCGTTGTCGGCGGTCCAGACGATGGCCTGCGGCGTGCGGATCTTCGAGACCGAGGTGGTCTTGGTCTGCTCGTAGCGCGCGCCGGCCACCATGCTGGCGTTGTGGCCCGCGATTTCGCCCTTCCAGGTCAGTTGGAAGTAGCCGGCCAGGATGTCCTCGTCGACGCGGTTGTTGTTCTGGCTGGTCACCGCCACGGGGTTGCCGGCCGCGACATAGTGGGGCGACAGGGCGTTATAGAGGTCGATCGCGTCGGCCCGGAAGGAGATCAGGCCCGTGCCGCTCTGCTTCAGATCGAAGTCGTCGAACCGGCAGGATTGGCAGAACTGGTGGACCAGGTTGCCAGCGTACTGCTTCACATCGCCCGGGTTCGAGATGCCCCAGCTGCCCAGGTCTTGCTGGGTGTTGATGGTCGACTGGACCATCTTGGTGGTGCGGTAGTCGACGCCGAAGTCGAACTTGCTGCCGTTATCGTCGAGATCGTAGCTGCCGTCGAAGCGGATTTCCTTGATTTCCTGCTCCTGGCGCTGGGCCGAGGTGCGGGCCACCTGGCTGCCCAGGTCGCCGATGTCGAGCACGCCGTTGCCGTTGCCGCGGGGCGCGGCGTCGTTGATCGTCACGGCCTGGATCGGAACCTTGCCGCTGTAGTCCACCGAGTGCGACGAGATGATCGGCGCGCCGATGCTGACCGAGGTCGAGCTGGTGCCGTTCGGCGCGTCGGGGTTGCTCTCGGCCTTCGAAATGTGGCCGTCCACCGCGAGGTGGAAGCGGTCGCTGACGTCCCAGGCGCCGTTCAGGCCGAACGACGACAGCTTGTCCTCGTTGGCGCGATACTGCTGCTCGAAGCCCGTGTCCTTCACGCCGCTCAGGGTTTCCTGCAGGAAGACGGCGGTGGCGACCGTGGGGTTGTCGTCGAAGGTCACCTTGTCGAACGGACGGTTGAACCAGTTGGTCTGGTCGTTGCGCCGCTCATAGGACTTGTTGTCGACGTAGAGCGCATCGGCCGTGATGGTGACGTTTTCCATCGGACGCCATTGCAGGCTCGCCTGGCCGTTCAGGCGTTCGCGCTGGCCTTGCGAGAAGTGGTAGCGGCTGTCGTTGGGGATCGCGACCAGCATGTTGCCGTTGGACGGCGCGTTGGTGATCTGGGTCGCGCCGCCGTTGCGGACGAAGCCGTTGGCCGGATTGATGAAGTCGGAATAGGTGCGGATGTTCCAGTCGTTCGAGGTGGCGCTGCGGCTGGTGAAGTTGCGCTTCTGGTAGCTGCCGAACAGCGTGACGCCGAAGGTTTCTTCCGCGTCGGTCCAGTTCAGCAGGCCCGAGATTTCCGGCGTGACCTTGGACTCGTCCTCGAGACGCTCGTCCATGCTGGTGTCGTAGACCGCCTTGACGCCGATGCTGCCGCTCAGGCCGCTCTCGCGGGCCTCGAACGGACGGCGGGTCTTGATGTTGATCGTGGCGCCGATGCCGCCCGACGGGATGCCGGCCCGACCGGTCTTGTAGACCTCCATGGTCGAGACGCCTTCGGACGCCAGGTTCGAGAAGTCGAACGAGCGGCTGGTGCCGGCCGCGAAGTCCACCGATTGGTCGCCGCCGACGGTGGCGACGTCGGCCGACGGCATGGTGCGGCCGTTCAGGGTCACCAGGTTGAAGCCGCCGCCGAAGCCGCGGACCGTGACCTGCGAGCCTTCGCCGTTGGTGCGGTCGATCGACACGCCGGTGATGCGCTGCAGGGATTCCGCCAGGTTGGTGTCGGGGAACTTGCCGATGTCTTCGGCCGAGATCGCGTCGACGACGCCGCTGTTGGAGCGCTTGATCTCGATCGCGCGCTCGAGCGAGGCGCGGATCCCGGTGACGACGATCTCATCGACCGTGCTGGTGTCGTTGTTGGTCTGAGCCTGGACTTGGCCGGCGGCGAAGATCGCCACGGACAGCGCCAGCAAAGACGCAGAGGTGTTCAGACGACGGTGTCGCTTCATAGCCGTTTCCCCGCAAGTGGCCCCGAAAGGGCTTGGTTCTTTTTTGTTTCAGCGCCGATAGGTTCGCCGGCCGTTTTTGCATTTTTGCTAAAAACAACCGGACGTCGACAGCTACGTTAGCGGTAACATCAGTCCGTCAAATCGGTCAAGCGGCCGAAAACTGATTTTGACAGCGCTGTTTTGTGTTCAATTCTCATACAAATGGAGCAAACCCGAGGCAGATAAGGCGAATGCCGTTTTTTTGACGCAAACGCCTTTTTCGCAAGGCCTGCCTATTGTTGCAGTCCGGACACAGCAGCCCGCCCGACAAGCCCCGTTCCAGCCTTGATTCACGCTCCACCCTGGCGGGCGGTCGGCCCCGTCTTTGGGCGGGACCGCCGTCGCCCGGCGAGGCGGGACGAGAGAAACCCCGTTGACGCAACCCGGAAGAATGTTACCGCTATCTTGGCTTTGAGAGCCGGCGCTCTTAATTCGCTTGCTCAATCCGCCCGTGGATCCCTCAACGGGGCCGGCATCCTGAATGGCGGCCCCGTTTTTTTCGCATGGGTCGTGGAAGGATCCGCGGCGCGAAATATGGGACCGGTACCAAAAGTTCATTGACGCTCGACCACGGGACGGGAAAGCTGCCCTTCGAGCCTGGAGAGACATCCGGGACGGGAGGAGCATTCATGAAAGTCCTGTCGCGGTCCCTGAGGCGACCATTGGGGGCTGTCGCGCTGGCCGCGGTCCTGATGGCCGGCGTCGCGCCCGCCGCCCTGGCCCAGACGGCTTCCCAGAAGACGGCTTCCCCGCCGGCTCCGGCCGCTCTCAAGCTCAACGCCAAAGGCTATTTCGAGACCCGCGGCCTGAACGTCCTGGTCTTCAGCAACGGCTCGGAAGACCTGTTCAACGACGCCAAGATGAGCGGGGTCGAACTGATCCAGCATGGGGTGCGCACCGTCACCAACGGCGACGTGCGGCTGAGCCCCACGCCCGGCCAGTGGGACCCGATGGCCAAGCTGATCGAGCGCAAGGTCGATCCGGCCACCGGCGTGATCACCGCCACCCTGGAGTTCACCGACTACGCCTTCCGCTACCAAATCCAGGTCAAGCCGGACGGCGCCGCCTTCACGCTGGCGGTCATTCTCGACAAGCCCCTGCCCGCCGCCCTGGAGGGCAAGGCCGGCTTCAATCTAGAGGTCCTGCCCTCGGCCTATTTCCGCAAGACCTTCCTGGCCGACGGCAGGCCGGGCGGCTTCCCGCTCTATCCCAGCGGCCCGATGGCGGCGGCGACCGGTCCCGCCAATGACCTTGGGGGCCGGGCCGAGCCCCTGCCCCTGGTCACGGCCGGCCGCTTCGTGCTGGCCCCGGAAGACCCGGCGCGGCGAATCACGATCACCAGCGCGATCGGCGGGCCGGTCTCGCTGTATGACGGCCGCAACCAGGCCCAGAACGGCTGGTATGTGCTGCGCGCGCCCATTCCGGCCGGCAGGACCGGCCGGGTGGTCGAATGGACCGTCTCGGCCAACGCCCTGCCCGACTGGGTCCGCCCGCCCTCCATCGCTCACTCGCAGCTTGGTTACACGCCCAGCCAGAAGAAGGTGGCGATCGTCGAGCGAGACCCGGCCGATCCGCCCAAGGCCCAGGCGCGGCTGCTGAAGGTGGACGAGACCGGCGCCTTCACCCCGGTGCTGGCCGCCCCGCTCGGGACCTGGACGCCCTGGCTGCGCTACGCCTACGCCCCGTTCGATTTTTCATCCGTGAAGACGCCGGGGCTCTATGTGGTCGAATACGCCGGCCGGCGCACCGCGCCGTTCCGCATCGATCCGGCGCTCTATGACGACGCCTGGCATCCGACCCTGGACGTCTATTTCCCGGTCGCCATGGACCACATGTTCGTCAACGAGGCCTATCGGGTCTGGCACGGCGACAGCCACCGCGACGACGCCCTGCAGGCGCCGCTGAACCACGAGCACATCGACCTCTACCGTCAGGGCTCGACCACCGACACGCCGTTCAAGCCGATGGAGCACATCCCCGGCCTGAACGTCGGCGGCTGGTTCGACGCGGGCGACTTCGACATCCGCACCCAGACCCACTACGCGGTCGTGCGCAGCCTGGTCGACACCTGGGAGCAGTTCCACCTGACCCGCGACGAGACCTCGGTCGACCAGAAGCGGCGGCACGTCGAGATCCACGTTCCCGACGGGACGCCCGACCTGCTGCAGCAGATCGAGCACGGGACCCTGCAGCTGCTGGCCCAACACAAGGCCGTCGGCCACGCGATCAACGGCATCGTCGAGCCGGACGTCGGCCAGTACACCCACCTGGGCGACGCAGTGACCAAGACCGACGGCCTGGTCTATGACGCCAGCCTCGGCCCCGACGAGGCCAAGGACGGCCGCAGCGGGGTCAAGGACGACCGCTGGGCCTTCACCAGCAAGTCCACGCCCCTGAACTACGGTTCGATCGCCGCCCTGGCGGCGGCCAGCCGGGCTCTGCGCGGCTATCGCGACGCCCTGGCCGACGACAGCCTGGCGACGGCCCAGCGGGTCTGGGACGAGGAGCATTCCCACGCTCCCGACCTCTTCCACCACGGCAACACCACCGGCGGCGACATCGTCGACGAGGAGTTCAGCGCCGCCGTCGAGCTGCTGATCGCCACGAAGGACCCGAAGTACGCCGCGCGGATCGACGCGCTCTGGCCCCAGGTCGAGGCGCGCTTCATCCAGAACGCCGACCTGGCCGCCCGGGCGGTGCCGTTCATGCCGCCGGCCTTCAGGACGCGGATGGAGCCCGCGGTCCGGGCCTACAAGGCGGCCAGCGACAAGATCGCCGCCGAGACCCCGTTCGGGGTGCCGATCGCCATGGGCGGCTGGGCCGGCAGCGGCGGCCTCGCCGAGTTCGGCCTGACCCACTGGGCCCTGCACAAGGCCTTCCCGGAGATCATCGACGGCGAGGCGGTCTTCCGTTCCCTGAACTATCTGTACGGAACCCATCCGGGCTCGGACATCTCGTTGGTCTCGGCGGTCGGCACGGTGTCCAAGGAGGTGGCCTACGGCAACAACCGCGCCGACTTCAGCTTCATCGCGGGGGGCGTCGTGGCGGGCGAACTGATCGTCAAGCCGGACTTCCCCGAGAACAAGGAGGACTGGCCGTTCTTCTGGGGCGAGAACGAGTACGTGATCAATGTGGGGGCGGCGTACATCCAGCTGGTCAACGCGGCGGCGGCGCTGAGCAAGGAGAAGGGGCGGTAGGGGCTCGTTCGCTTCCACGCTCGCAACAACGCCTGTCATCCCGGGCGTAGCGAAGCGAAGACCCGGGACCGACGCCTGAGCTCAGCGCCCCATGGCGGTCCCGGATCTTCGCGCTACGCGCTCGTCCGGGACGACAGCGTTTTGATACGCCCTCACCCCGCCGTCGGCGGATCCAGCTGCGCCCACAGCTTCCGCTCGGCCCCGAACCGGTCCGGAACGACCTTGCAGGCCACGTCCAGCACCATGGTCTCACGCGTCTTCAGGTCATAGGCGGGCCACGCCGGCTGGCCCGGCGCACTCGGCCGTCCGGTCCGCGCGAAATTGGCCCACATGGCGCTGATGTTGCGCGCCGCCTCGAAGCGGTCGGCGCGGTCGCCGGCCAGGGTCTTGGGCGAGGCGACGGTGTTGAACACCAGCGGGATGTCGCTGGCGTGCATGGCCCCCAGCTCGATGTCGGTGCCGTCCATCTTGCGGTTCGAGCGGTAGGCGATGTTGTAGACATAGACCGGCGCCGCCCCCTGCGCGGCCTTGCGCTCGGCGGTGACCACCGAGCCCGCGCCCATCGAATAGTAGCTGAGGGCCGCCAGATAGAGGTCGCTGGGGGTCGCGCCGGGGCGATCGGACCGCAGGGTGTCGATCGCCGTCTGAGTCTTGTCGCCCAGCCGGACCGACAACCGCGCCTTCAGCCCCGCCTCGTCCAGCCTGAAGGCCTCGACGTCCTTGTTCTGCCAGGCGAAGAACGCCGCCTCGTGGTCCAGCCAGCCGATCATCAGCGGCTTGTCGGCGGCGCTGGCCGGGGCGGCCGGGTCGAACGGGTGACGCGGCAGCAAATCGCCGTCGACGATCGGGCCGTACGTGCCGGGCGTCAGCGACTGGATGCCCCGCCAGCCGCCGCTGTCGCTCTTCACCTTGGCGTTCAACGCCTTCTGCGCGGCCAGGATCTGCGGGGCGGGAACGTCCAGCACCTTGCGCCAGTCGGCCGGTGCGATCCCCAGCTGCTCCAGGAACATCCGCGTCGTCTGGGCGGCGACGTCCGGGGTCGTCACCCGCACCACCGGACCGCTCTGGATGATGGCCTTGGAGAACAGCGGCGCGACCGACGGCATGGCGTAGAGGCACGAGGTCTTGGCCCCGCCGCCGGACTCGCCGAAGATCGTCACGTTCCCCGGATCGCCGCCGAACGCGGCGATGTTGCGCTGGACCCACTTCAGGGCCAGCACGATGTCCGACAGGCCCTGGTTGCCCGAGCCGGCGTATTCGGCCCCGCCCAGTTCGCCCAGATAGAGATAGCCCAGCACGCCCAGGCGATGGTTGGTCGCCACCACCACCACGTCGTGCTCGCGGGCCAGGGTCGAGCCGTCCTGGGCCGTGCTGCCGCCCGAGCCGGTCGTGTAGCCGCCGCCGTGACTATAGAACATCACCGGCTTGCCCCCAGAACGCCCTGGGCCGCCCCCGGCCGGAGTCCAGAGGTTCAGCACCAGGCAGTCCTCGCCCGGGGGCGGCTCGTTCAGGCCGTAGACGGTGCTCGGATCCTGCAGCGACGACGTGCCCAGCTTGGTGGCGTCGAACACGCCCGTCCAGGGCGCGGCCGGCCTGGCCGGCTTGAAGCGGGCCGCGCCCGAGACGCTGGCCCCGTACGGCACGCCCTTATAGGCGTCGACGCCGCCCGTCCGCACGCCGCGCAACCGCCCCTCGGCGACCTGGATCTCCACGGCCTCGGAGGGGGCGTCGGCCGCGCAGGCCGCCATCGGGATCGCCAGGCTCCCGGCGATCGCCGCGCCGCCGGCCAGCAAGCGGCGGCGATCCATGCCGGTGTCGCGGATGAGGGGCGTCATGAGCAACTCCTGTTTCAATCGACCGTCTTCCGGCGAAGGTCGCGGCCATCCTGGGCGACTCCGGGCTCCACCTGGACCCCGACCTTGGTCGGAGAAGCCGGGACGGAAACCGACGGAGCGCCCCTATCGGCACATCTTGTCGAGATCGGCGAACGGCAGGTCCAACTTGGGAACCGCCAGTCCCTTGGCCTTCATGGCCTCTTCCAGGGTGGTGGGCGCGCTGGTCGCCTGGGTCTTGAAGTCGGGGGCGTAGAACTTGTCGCGCTCGGCCTCCTCCAGGCTGACGAAGGTGACGCCGTTGTCCCGGTACAGTTTCAGCAGGCGGGGCGCCATCCGCGCGTCGAAGGCCCCGGCGTGCATCAGCAGCACATAGGGGATGTCGCGGCCGTAGAGGGCGGCCGACAGGCCGCGCGAATAGTCCAGGCTGTCCTTGGCGGCCTTCAGGTAGCTGGCCTCCAGCACCGCCACCGCCGCCGCGTCGCCCTTGGTCATGCAGCGGGCGTAGGGCTCGTTCCAGGCATAGTCGCCAAAGCTCATGGTGACGCTGGCGATGCGGTAGCCACGGGCCTTGAGCGCCTCGCGGGCGGCGACGCGCTTGTCCGGCGTCTCGCCCTCGCTGAGGAACGGATAGCGCAGCCAGCGCCAGTCCTGGCCGGCCATGTGCTTTTCCAGCAGCGGCTCGTCGCGGACGAGATCGGCCTCCCAGTCGGCCAGGCTGTTGGTGTTGAGGTTCATGTGCGACCAGGTGTGGTTGGCCAGCGGATGGCCCGCCGCGCGCCACAGCGACAGCACGCCCGCCGAATCCGGCTCGCGCTCCTCGCCCACGCCGTTGATGAAGCCATAGACCGGCCCCGTCCCCGCGTCGTGGAAAGCGGCCAGCAGCCGGCCCGCGACGTCGATGCGGCTGACGCCCGGCGGCAGGGCGCTGTGGGTGGGCAGGTCGTCGAAGGTCAGGGCCATCTTCACCGGCGTGGCGGCGTGGCCGGCGCCCGCCGCGGCGGCGAAGACCAGCGGCGCGATCCGGCGCGCCCAAAGCCCCGCCCGCGCGCGTCGCGCGGCGCCCTTGCGACTCTCGATGTCCATGCGTCCTCCCGTTTCATTCCTTGGCGAATGATAACGGTAACAATTATGCCGTCCTTCGCCTTCGCCGCAAGGCCGTTCGCACGCCCGCCGCGTCGAGAGTCAGGTGATCTCGCCCATCAGCGCGTCCCAGCGCCGCCGCGACAGCTCGGCCCGCGCCGAGACCGAGGTGGCGGCGCGGACCTGGCGGCGGTAGTCGCCCGGGCTGGTCGCGAAGGCCTTGCGGAACAGCCGGCCCATGTGGCTCTCGGACTTGAAGCCGCAGGCCTGGGCGATGTCGGCCAGCGGGCGGTCGTCGGCCGGATCGCCCAGCGCCGCGCGCAGCCGCACCAGGCGGCGGGTCTGGATGACGCCGCCGATCCCGCCGTCCGGCTGGAAGATGCGGTAGAGGGTGGCGCGCGAGACGCCGGTGGCGTCGCAGATCGCGTCCGCCGTCAGGTCCGACGCCAGATTGGCCTCGATGAAGCGCTTGACCGACTCCCGGCGGGCGAACTCCAGGCGGCGCAGGTCGGCGCCGCGGCTGAGCTCGACGCTGCCGGCCGCGACGGTCAACAGGTCGATGAAGGCCCGCGACACCGCCGGCAGATCAGCCTCGCCGATCTCGGACGCGCGGGCGGCCAGCGAGGTCATGTAGTCGGCCAGCAGCAGGGCCTTGTCCTGGTCGACGACGCGGCCGTGCAGGCCCGCGGTCGAGCCCAGGGCCGCCTGCAGCACCTCGCGCGAGACGCTGGCGGTGACGACCCGGGTCGTGACCGCCCGGTTGCGCATCGGACGGGTCATGTCCAGCAGGACGATCTGGCCCGGCGCGATCTCCACGAAGCCCTCGCCGCCGTCGACCTCGAACCGGCCTTCGACGACCAGTTGGACCGTGAAGTGATCGAACTGGTCGCGGCGCACCCGCTCGGGCGAGCGCTCGTGGGCGACTCCGGCCAGCCGCCGGTCGAACAGCAGGATCCCGGCCAGCCGCCAGCCCGCGACCTCGGCGAAGAACGCGCCGTCCAGGCCCGTCACGTCGGCGCCGGACGCGTAGAGCTCGCGATAGACGTCCAGTCCGACCCCGTCGGTCTCGGACGCGAACTGCAGGAACTGCTCAGCCATCAAGCCTCGTCGTCGCTTCCGCCGATTGAACAACGCGCGCCCACGCCCGGCGGCCGCCCCAGGCCAGCAGCGAGGCGGCCAGGCCGGCCGCCAGGGTGGTGCAGAACAGCGCCTTGCCCAGCTGGCCGGGTCCGAAAACCCGGTCGCTGAGCAGGCCGATGACCGGCGGGCCCAGGCCGACGCCGATCAGGGTGGTGGCGGCGAAGAAGACGGCGTTGGAGGCGCCGTGGGCGGTGGACAGCATCGGCTGGTACATGGCCAGGAACACCACCGCCGCGCCGCCGCCGAACACGGTCAGCATGAAGAAGCCGGCGCCGACCGCGGCCAGGGTCGGCGTGACGCACAGCAGGCCCGCCCCGACCCCGCACAACGCCATGGACGCGGCGATGACCAGGCTGGGCGCGCGTCCCGCGCGGCGGCAAAGGTCGGTCAGGGCCCCGCCGCTCAGATGGCCCAAAGGCGCGCCGACCAGGACGATCAGTCCGCTGAACACGCCGCTGCGGGCCGGCGACAGGGCCAGCTCGCGCTGCAGCAGCGTGGGCAGCCAGGCGCTGGCCGCCTGGATCAGCACGATGACGCAGCCGGCCGCCAGCAGGTGGACGCCGAACGTCGTCGGCCGGGCCCGCATCTGCTCGAGGACGGGCAGCAGGGAGGGCCGCCGGCTTGAGACCGGGGGCGTCGTTGGGCTCGCCGCCTCGCGGGCGTCGACGAACAGCAGCCCGGCGGCGACCATCAGGTTGGGCAGGGCGCTGAGGAAGAACAGCACGCGCCAGGCCTCCAGCCCCGGGAACACCGCCCGCACCAGCGGCGAGGCGCTCCAGGCCAGCAGCGCGCCGCCCAGCAGCATGGCGCCGCTGCGGCCCAGGGCCGAGCCGGTGGTGAACACCGAGATCGAGCGGCCGACATCCTGGGCGGGCGTCCGGGCCACGATCAGCGACAGGGCGGTCGGCTGGACCAGGGCCTGGCAGAGGCCCAGCAGCAGTCGGCTCAGCACCAGTTGCTCCAGGCTCCGAGCCAGGCCGAAACCGATGCTGGCCAGGGTCCACAGCAGCAGGCTGCCGGCCAGCACCCTCAACGGCGGCGCCCGGTCGACCAGGTGACCGACGGCCAGGGTCGAGACCACGAAGAACAGCACGAAGGCCGGGCCCTGCAGCAGGCCCAGGGCCGTGTCGCTGAGCAGAAACCGCTGCTTGAGCAGGGGCAGGATCAGGGCCGGCAGGTTGCGGTCGGCCTGCATCAGGAAATGGGTCAGCGCCAGCAGGCCCAGCGGCGCGCCCGTCGTCCAGCCCCACCTTGCCGCGCGCGACGCCGCTTTCGTTTCCGTCATGTCCGCCCCCGGATCCCGCTAGACCGAAGACGGTGTTGGCGCGTCCACGCCGAGCGCCCGGCCCTGGGGTCGTTCAGAGCGCGGCAGCTCGACAACAGACTCAGACATACTGACGCTCGGTGATTTGTCGCGACAAGAGGGCAGACGGCGCCCCCATCGTCAACCGATCGGACGCCCAGATCCGGTCGGCGCCGCGCGGACAGACCGCCGATGCATCGAGATGCGCGAAATCGCCGCCGGACGGGCAAGCTTGACCACGCAAGGCCCAGGCGTCTCACGCTTGAGCTATATTGGAAGATTATTTCTTTCCCCTGCGTCCCAAGTCGCCTGAACCCTCGACTTCAACAGTAAATTGGAAATGTTTTTGCGACCCCTTCCGCAGCTCGGCCGAAAGAATGCGCGTGGCGCGCCTTCGGCGAGTTTGTTTTTCGGGGGCTAGACATGTCGAGTAACCACCAAATCAAAACCAAGGGCGCCCGTGCGCCGGTCGGCCGGGCGATGCTGCTGACGGGCACGGCCCTGGGGCTTTCGCTGCTGGTGCAGCCGGCGGTCGCCGCCGACGCCTGCGGCGCGGCCGTTTCGGGCGTGGTGACCTGCCCCGCCGGCGCGATCACCACCGGCGTCAGCTACGTGGCCGGTCCGGACGGACTGACCCTGAACATTCCCGCCGACGCGACGGTCAGCAACACCGACGCCCCCGCGGTCAAGGTCGCGGGCTCGACGGGCGCGGTCACGGTCAACGCCAACGGCGTGACCGGCAACGGCGCGGGCGGCCAAGGCGGCCTGGGCGTTCTGATCACCACCACGACCGGCGCGATCAGCCTCAACGCCGACGACGTCAAGACCACCGCCCTGACCTACAACGGGACTGCCGACCGCACCAACGACGCCCTGACCGCCCTGAGCGACAGCGGCAATATCTCGATGACCGGCAAGCATCTCTCGACCGTCGGCACCTACAGCTCGGCCGTCACCTCGACCTCCGGATCGGGCGACATCACGCTCGACATCGACGGCGCCAGCAGCACCGGCGTCGGCGGCCAGACGGTCGGCGCCTTCGCCTACACCAACGCCCCGGTCGGCGGCACGGTCACCATCGGCGGCGCGGTGACCGCGACGCTGAACAACATCACGGCCACCCACGGCAGCGGCGCCGTGGCCCTGTTCGGTCTGAAGACCGTCAACTTCACCAGCGGCTCGATCACCTCGACGGGCGGTCCCAACGTCTCCGAGTACGGCTCGACCTTCTACGGCGCGGGCCTCCTGGTCCGCAGCTACGCCGGCGACATCGTCGGCACGAGCCAGACGGTCGCCACCACGGGCAAGCGCGACTATGGTGTCAGCCTGACCGCCGCGGCCGGCGACGTGACCTTCACCAGCGACACGGTGACCACCACCGGCGACGGCGCCTACGGGATCACGGCCACCGCCGGCAAGACGGTCAAGGTGACGGCGACCACCACCAGCACCCAGGGCGCCTCGATCTACGAGAACGGCGCCAACCGCTTCGCCAACGCCATCCAGGTCAGCGGCGGCACGGCGATGATCGTCGACAGCGGCACGGCCTCGACCAAGGGCGACGGCGCCAGCGCCATCTACGCCAACGGCGCGGGTTCGATCTCGATCAAGAGCGGCACGGCCACGGCGACCGGCGGCGTGGCCGTCCTGAACGGCGTCCAGACCTTCGCCAACGCCATCAGCGCCCTGAGCACCGCCGGCGGCATCGACATCGTCAGCGGCGCGGCCAGCACGGCCGGCGCGGGCTCGTGGGCGATCTACGCCTCGGCCGCCAACGGCGCGATCAACATCAACAGCACCAACGCCTCGGCGCTGGGTAACGGCAGCCGGGCGATCTACGCCAACGGCGGCGGCGGCGTGAAGATCGTCAGCGGCACGGCCTCGACCGCGGGCAACTACCTGAACAACACCGTCGATGCGATCATGGCGTTGACCTTCAGCAAGAAGGCCAACATCGACATCACCAGCGGCACGGCCACGACGACGGGCACGTGGGCGCGCGGCATCTACACCTGGACCACCGAAGGCGACATCGCGATCGACAGCGGCGTCATCTCCACCGCCGGCCTCAATTCGCAAGGCATCCTGGTCGATCTGGACGGCAACGCCGACTACACCGACCACGCCGCGGCCGCCGGCACGGGCGCCCTGAGCATCAAGAGCGGCTCGATCGCGACCCTGGGCGACAACGGCGCCGGCATCGCCATCGACCGCCGGGGCGTCATCGCCGTCGCCAGCGACACGATCAGCACCAAGGGCACGAACGGCTACGGCATCGTGGCGTTCGGCGGCGACGACGTCACCGTCGACAGCGGCAAGATCACCACCGCCGGCTTCACCGCCAGCGGCATCCAGGTGGAAACCGTCGGCCCGGTCTCGATCGTCAGCGACGAGATCTCGACCGCCGGCCACGGCGCGGCGGGCATCCGCGCCATCGGCGGCGAAGGCGTGACCATCGTCAGCGGCGCGATCAGCACCAAGGGCGACAAGGCCGCCGTCGCGGGCGGCCTCGACCGCGCGGCCAGCGGCATCTTCGCCACCAGCGCCGCCGGCTCGGTCGACATCACCAGCGGCTCGATCGCCACCGAGGGCTTCGGCGCCATCGGCATCCGCGTCACCCAGACCGAGAGCGGCCTCGTCTACGGCTCGCCGCACACGCCCGCGGGCGGGACCGGGACGGTTCATATCGTCAGCGACACGATCAGCACCGCCAAGGGCAACGCCGTCGGCATCTGGGTCGAGAACGCCGGCAAGGTGACCATCGACAGCGGCGAGATCACCGCCGCCGACGCCTCGGGCATCAATGTCTATGGCAAGGACGGGATCGACATCACGTCCGACAAGATCACCGGCGCCTACGGCGGCCTGTTCGCCTACACCCAGGACGGCCCGATCAACGTCAAGAGCGGCGAGATCACGGTCGGCGCCAAGGGCGACATGGGCATCTACGCCGTCAGCACGACCGGCGCGATCACCATCGACGCCGGCGTGACCCACACCACCAACCTCGGCATGAACAATGGCTGGACCGCCGACGCGGTCGGCGCCTCGTCGAGCGGCGGCCTGATCACCATCAAGAGCGTCGACGCCTCGGCGGTCGGCACCTACGCCTCGGCGGTCTACGGCGTCTCGACCGGCGGCAGGGTGGTGATCGACAGCGGCAAGGCCCGAGCCTCCAGCGACGGGACAC
Organism: Caulobacter sp. Root487D2Y; assembly: GCF_001427165.1. Lineage (NCBI taxonomy): Bacteria > Pseudomonadati > Pseudomonadota > Alphaproteobacteria > Caulobacterales > Caulobacteraceae > Caulobacter > Caulobacter sp. Root487D2Y. The sequence goes on along the minus strand of NZ_LMFD01000001.1, from coordinate 1,117,034 downwards.
TGGCCATCCTGGCCCAGGGCGACAGCGTCGCGGTCACCAGCCAGGACGCCGAGATCACCGGCGCCGGCTCGGTGGCGATCCAGGCGATCGCCAAGAACGGCGACGCCGTCGTGACCTCGGGCCGGGCCGTCGTCAACGGCGACAACGGTCGCGGCCTTGACGTCCGCGCCAGCCACGACGCCGTCGTGACTATCACGGGCGAGACCTCGGGCAGCCTGGTCGGCGCTTCGATCTCGGCCCTGAACCGCTCGAACGCGACCGTCGCGGCCGGCGCCTCGGTCACCTCGACCACCGGCGAAGGCCTGGTGTTCAAGACCACCGCCATCAGCGGTTCGCCGGTCACCGGCGTCACCGCCGGCTACGGCGCGGACCTGACCACCGCCGGCTATATCGGCGGCGGCGCGGGCGCGCGGGCGGTTCTGTTCGGCGGCGGAAATGACACCCTAACCGTCCTGGCCGGCGCCAGCTTCGGCGGCGCCGTCGACGCCGGCGCGGGTCTGGACACCCTGACCCTGAAGGGCGCGGGCCAGGTCAACGCCCAGACCCTGGCCGGCGTGATCGGCTTCGAGACCGCCCTGGTGCAGTCGGGCCAGTTCACCCTGACCCAGAACACCAGCTTCGAGACCACCACCATCACCGGCGGCAAGCTGATCACCACCGCCGACCTGACCAGCCCGGTCACGGTCGGGGCCGGCGGCACGCTGCAGATCGGCGCCGGCGGCGCGACCGGTTCGCTGACCGGCGACCTGGTGCTGAACGGCACGGCGATCTTCAACCGCTCGGACGAGTACGACTACGCCGGCGACATCACCGGCACGGGCGAACTGATCAAGCAAGGCGGCCAGCGCCTGGTGCTGTCGGGCGACTACGGCTTCACCGGCACCACCACGGTGCAGGGCGGCACCGTGCGCATCCTGCACCTGCCGCAAACCGCCGAGGTCCAGGTCGACAACGGCCTGCTCGACCTCAGCGGCCTGACCCAGACCGTCACCAATCTGAGCGGCGGTTCGAACGGCCAGATCTCGATCGAGGGCGGCGCCCTGACCGTGAACCAGGCCGAGACGACCACCTTCTCGGGCGCGATCACCGGCTCGGGCTCGTTCACGATCACCGGCGGCGGCGTCATCGACCTGGCCGGGGCCAACACCTACACCGGCGACACCACGGTCAATGTCGGCAAGCTGAAGGTCAACGGCTCGGTCACCTCGGACGTCACGGTCGGCTCGGCCGGCCTGCTGGGCGGTTCGGGCACGATCACCGGCGACGTGCTGGTCCAGAACGGCGGTCAGGTGACCCCGGGCAACTCGCCCGGGACCCTGCATGTGGCCGGCGACTTCACCTTCGCCACGGGCTCGGTCTACCAGGCCGAAGTCCTGCCGACCGGCGAGCATGACCTGATCGACGTGACGGGCGTGACCACGATCCAGAGCGGCGTCACGGTCCAGGTCCTGGCCGGCGGTCCGACGTCGCAATACGCCCGCCTGTCGCAGTACGGCATCGTCCAGTCGGCCGGCGGCGTGGTCGGCACGTTCGCGGGGGTGACCAGCAACCTGGCGTTCCTGACGCCGAGCCTGAGCTACACCGCCAACGCCGTGCGCCTGAACCTGCTGCGCAACGACATCCGCTTCGCCAGCCTGGCGACCACCCGCAACCAGGCCGAGACGGCGCGGGCCGCCGAAGCCCAGGGCTACGGTTCGGTGATCTACGACGCCCTGGTCACCCAGAGCGCGACGGGCGCGGCCCAGGGCTACGACGCCCTGGACGGCCAGATCCATGCCGACGTCTCGACCCTGCTGCTGGGCGACGCCGGTCGTCTGCGCGACGCGGTCCAGAACCGCGCCTCGGCGCCGGCCGACGCGGTCGGCGGCTGGGGCGACGTCCTGGCCGGCTGGAGCAAGGTCAACGCGGGCGCCGGCGCGGCGGGCGTCAAGACCGCCAGCTCCGGCCTCGTGGTCGGCGGCGACACCGTGGTGGGCGCGACCCGCATCGGCGTCGCGGCCGCCTATGACGACGGCCGCGCCACGGTCTCGGGCCGCAGCAGCCAGGCCGACGCCACCAGCGGCCAACTGGCCGTCTACGCGGCCTCGGCCTTCGGTCCCCTGCGCGCCAATGTCGGCGGCGGCTATGCCTGGTCGTCGGTCGACACCGCGCGGACCGTCTCCTTCCCCGGCGCCCAGGATCGGGTGCAAGGCAAGTACGACGCCAAGACCGCCCAGCTGTTCGCCCAGGTCTCGGTTCCGATGACCTACGGCGCGGCGGTGGTCGAGCCGTTCGCCTCGGGCGCCTATCTGACCGTCAAGACCGACGACGCGGTCGAGACCGGCGGCTTCGCGCGGCTGGACGTCCAGGGCGTCAAGCGCGAGCTGGGCGTGATCGATCTGGGCGTCAAGCTGAAGACCGAGACCGGCTTCGGGACCGACGGCGTGCTGCGTCCGCACGCCTCGATCGCCTGGCGCATGACCACCGGCGACCTGGCCGGCGAGACCTCCAACGCCTTCGCCGGCGGCGTGAACCGCTTCGTGGTGACCGGCGCCAAGGCCTCGGCCGGCGGCGTGGCCCTGCAGCTGGGAGCCGATCTGTTCTCCGGCGACCGGGCCCGTTTCGGCGTCACCTACGACGCGGCCTACGGCGGCGGCTTCGAAGCGCAAGCCATCCGCGCCGGCGGTTCCTGGAAGTTCTAGACATAACCCGTCGGCGAGCCGGCGCCCCAGCCGGCTCGTCACCTCAAAAGGGCCCCGCAAGGGGCCCTTTCTTTTTGGGCGTCAGCCTGACTTAGAACGTGTAGTCGAAGCCGATGCGGAACAGGTTGCCCCGGGCGTCCGCCTCGGAGCTGAGGGTGGCGTAGTTGCTGCCCACCGTGCCCTGCGACTTGATCGTGCCGAAGTCGGAATACAGCCACTCGCCCCGCACCGAGGTGTATTCGCTCAGCGCGAAGGCCGCGCCCAGGCCGGCGGTCCAGCCGAACTTGACGTCGGACTCCTCGTTGTTGCCGGTGATCGGCGGGCTGCGGGTGTCGTAGTATTTGGTCGTCAGCTTGATGTCCGAGGCGGCCACGCCGGCCGTCGCGTAGAACAGCCAGGTGTCCGTCGCGTAGCCGACCCGGGGACGCAGGGTCCACATCCAGTCGGTCTTCATCTTCTGCTCGATCGTGAAATCGATCGGCGGAGCGATCGCCAGGCCCGACCGGTAGGTCTTCTTCCGGTCCCCGCCGAGATTGTAATAGTTGATGTCGGTCTCCAGCCCGATCATCCAGCCCCCCGACCAGTAGTTGTAGCCGGCCTGGAACCCGCCGGTGAAACCGACGTCATTGTTGTCGTCCTCCGAGACGGGGGCGTTGATCAGGCCGATGTCGCCCGGCGGGATGACGGCGCCGCCCGAGCCGGACGCCGCCTTCATGGTCAGGGTGGTGTCGGCCTTGGAAGCGCCGATGTTGCCGCCGACGTAATAGCCGTTCCACGGCCCGTCCTGCGCGGCGGCGGCGCCGGCGCCGGCGCCCAGGCAGACAAAGCCGGCCGCGCCAAGGGCGACGGCGATGAACTCGAACTTACGCATACAACTTGTCCTCCAGGGGATTCGATCGGGAGGACAAGGCTTCCGCGTAACGCCCGCCCCTCGGTATCCGGTGCGGACCTGAGGGGCGGGCGGACGAGACCGGAGGCGGCGCGCGGTGATCCGCGCGCCGCCGGGGCCGCTATTGCAGGACGCGCAGAACCACGCGACGGCTGGAGGCGTCTTCCTCGGGCGTGCCGACCGCGGTCGGGTGCTCCTCGCCCCAGGAGACCGTCTCCATGTTGGAGAGCGGAATGCCCAGGCTCGACAGGAATCGCCGGGTTTCCAGGGCGCGCTTTGCGCCCAGGACACGGTTCTTGTCGGTGTCGCCACGCGTGTCGGCGCCGCCGACGATCTCGATGAAGACCGGCTTGTTGTCGGCCTTCAGCTTGTCGGCGAAAGCGGTGAGCGTCGCCTTGGCCTCGTCGGAGAGGTCCCACTTGGCGGTCTCGAAGGTGATCGAGTCGGTGTCGCTGACCACCGTGCGGACCAAGTGCTGTTGGGCGGCGTCCGCCTTCGCGCTCGCCGCCTGGGCGGTCTTGTCCACCTCGTCGACACGCCCGGACAGCGCCGTGACCCTGGCGTCGACGGCGTCGACGCGGGCATTGACCGCGGCCACATGCTCGTCGACATAAGACTCCGTGGCGCAGCCGCTCAAGGCCAGCCCGCTAGCGACCACAACAGCGGCCGCGACGCCCGATAGATAGTGCCCCATGATGGGTCTCCCAGCTTCTTGCCAAACGCAGGTGAGAGGATGGCGCCGGGGACGAGAAGACCTATCAGGTGTAGACCTGAGCCTTGACCTCAGTATACCCGAAGCTGGGCCGCCGGATTCCTATTGGCCGGCGTTCGCCTTCTCCCAGGTCCGCACCTTGACCCGGGCGGCGTCGAAAAGACGCTCATAATTGCCCTTTCGGACGGCAAGGCTGGCTTCGGGCGTCAGGTCCTTGAAGACCGGATCCCAGAGGTGGAACACGCGCAGCTGGGCGGCCTGATTGGACGGAGCCACATTGTCGGTGCCGAACAGGAAGCGGTCGGGGTATTTGTTGAGCATCGCCGCCGTGACCTTGGCGCTTTCCGGCGTCGCGACCGCGTACTTGGCCACCTCGTCCCAGGAAATATCGAAGTAGACGTGCTTCAGCGTCGGATCGACGAGCATGGCTTCGAGAATCTCGAAGTGGCGTGGACTGCGCTCGGTGCCGGCCTCGGCGTTGGCCGAGACCTGCGCGGGATGGACGACGCGCCCCAGGCCCGTGTGCGCCCAGATCACGGTCGTCTTCGGATGACGCCGCAGCAGGGCCTTCATCTGCTGAAGATAGACCGGCTCCGCGTCGGTCTTGGCGAAAGGCATGTCGATGTCGTTGTGCATGATCACCACCAGGCCGACCTCGCCGGCGAGGTCGAGAATCCGGTCGACGGCCGGATCGGTGAGGCTGGCGGTCACGCCGGCGACCTTCGGCGAGACGAACTCCTTGTGGATCGAGAACTCGCCGATGCCGGTGAACACGCCGGGATAGGTCGTCAGCACCCGCCGTATATGATCGACGGCGTACATGTCCGAAGGGTTGAAGCCGGTGATCATCGGATCCAACCGGGCCCGATCCTTGGGCGGCAGCGACAGGTAGCTGGTGGCGATGAAGGCGTCGGTGAACGAGTAGTAGTAGAGCGGCGCGTCGCTCTGCAGGTAGTAGTTCGGCGCGAAGTCACCCGAGTTGGCGTAGGACCACATCTGCTGAAGCGGGATGCCGAACAGGGTCGAGCGACCGACCTTGTCGCCCATGATCTCCATGTACTTCCTGATGTCGGTGCCCTGCTGGATGTAGTTCGTCAGATGGAAGTGGGAGTCGTTGAAAAGGTAGGTCTCGGTCGCGGTCGGCGGGGCGGTCGGCGGAGCCGCCGCCGCCTGGGCGGCGAATGGCGCCGCGGCGCCAAGCATCCATAGCGCGAGCGCGATGAGCGGTCGCTTGGTGCAGCCCATCATCCCGGCAGAATGAACGGAGCGCATGGTGATCTTCCTACTGGGGTCGCCGGACCCGCCGCCAGGATCGACCTGACGGCGGCGCGAGCGAGGGGAGCATCACGCCGACCCTCGGCCGGCGCCGATCCTTGGCGATGACCTGAAGAGCCGTCGGGGTCGGATCAGGTCGGCTTCACGTCGTAGGGATTGCCGCCCAGGGCTTGCGAGATGTCGATGATCGCGCGCTGGCCCCGGACGCTGTTGCCGGCGGCGTCGAGCGGCGGGGCGAAGGTCCCGATCCCGAACTTGCCCGGCGACACGGCGATCAGCCCGCCGCCCACGCCGCTCTTGGCCGGCAGGCCGGCGTGGAACAGCCACTTGCCGCTGTCGTCGTAGAGGCCGGCGGTGGCCATCACGGCCAACAGTCGCGCCACGTGTTTGGGATCGATCACCTGCTTCTTGGTGATCGGGTTCTTGCCGCCGTTGGCCAGGGTGGCGGCCATGTTGCCAAGGTCCTTGGCGTTGACCGCGATCGCGCACTGACGCGTGTAGATGTCGGTGGCCACGGCCGGATCGCTCTTGAACCGCTCATAGGCCCACATCAGGGCGCCGATGGCGCGGTTGCGCTGGTTGGTGTCGGCCTCGGACTTGTAGACCTCCTGGTCGACCGACAGCTGGCGGCCGGCGAAGTCGGAATGCAGCGCCAGGATCTTCTTCCACACCTCGTCGGGCGTGCCCTTGACCATGCCGGTGGTGGCGATGGCCCCGGGGTTGACCAGCGGGTTCATCTCCTTGCCGCGGAACTGCTCGATCGCGACGATCGAGTTGAACACCTGCCCCGTGGCGTCGACGCCGATGCTGTCCTCGATCAGGTCCTCGCCGGATTCCTGGAACACCAGGGCCAGGGTGAACACCTTGGAGATCGACTGGATCGAGAAGGTCGGCGTGATGTCGCCGGCGGTCGACAGCGCCCCCTGCGGCGTGGCCAGGGCGATGCCGAAATAGTTCGACGGCACCTTGGCCAGGGCGGGGATGTAGTCGGCGTTCTTGCCTTCGTTGAGGCCCTTGAACTTGTCGTAGGCGGCCTTGACCGCGGCGTCCGCCGAGGCGGCGCTAGGCTGGGCGAAGGCCGGGGCGGCCACCAGGCCGGCGCCGGCGGTCAGGCCGAACCCCAGGGCGGCGATGCCTCTGGCGAGGTCCCGACGCGAGGCGTTTGATTGCATCATCGGATTGCGCTCCAGGCTGCTGGCTATCGGAAATCGTTGCTCGAGAAGCTGTACTTGAAGGACACCTGGATCCGGGTGTCGTCGCCCTTGTTGCCGTCGAAGTCCTCACGCTCGCCCCACAGCAGCTCGCCGCCGATCAGGATCCGCGGGTCGGGCGTGTAGAGGACGTTGGCCGAGGCGTACTGGCCCGTCTGGTAGGCGTCCGCCGCCTGGAAGTTGGTGTTGTCGACCTTGGTCATGCTCCAGCCGACGGAGCTGCTCCACTGGTCGTTCCAGTAGTGGTCGTAATAGGCCGTCAGGCCCAGCAGCGGCAGCACGTCGCCGTACAGCGAGCCAGGCGGCACGGGAGGGGCGCCGACGATCGGCTGCGAGATCCCGGGCTTGGCCTTGGGCCCCATGTCGGTGCCGCCGTCGTTCATGTAGCTGGCGATGCCTTCGCCATAGACGACGCCCAGATGGACGACGTCCTTCTGACCGGCCTTGATGTTGGAGGTCAGGTTCAGGCCCCAGCCCATCTTGTGGGACGACGGCTCGTTGTTCGGGGCGCCCTTGGTCTCATAGCCGACGCGGCGCAGGATGCCCGCCAGCTGGACGTGCCCCCAGTCTCCGGCATAGCGATAGTGACCGGTCAGGTCGGGCAGTTCCTCGTCGCCCTGGATGTTGGAGCCCAACGTCGGATCGACGATGCGGACGTTGCCCGGGTCGATGTCGTTGCCGGGCTTTTCGAGCGCGATCGCGAACCGGCCGGCGCCGGACCCGAAAGTATAGCGGATCTGCGGGGTGCGCACGAACACCATGCCCGTCGGTCCCCAGTACTCGATCGTGTTGGGGAAGATGTCGCCGTCCATGAACACGCTGTTGGTCTGGCCGGCCAGCACCGGGCCCCACTGGCCATAGGCGTGGCGGAGGCGGAACGTCGTCTGGCCCGCGTCGCCGCCGACCCCGAACAGGTCGAACTCGAACTTCACGAACAGGGGCTTGCCGGCGATCTCCTGCTGCGCCTTCACGCCGAACCGGCTCTGCTTGACGCTGATCGAGGTCTGGCCGTTGTCGCCGAAAGTGTCTTCGGTGGTCGGAATTTTCGAGGGCCTCAGGGCGTCGTCCCAAAGCGGGTCGACCCGGTTGAAATCCTGGGTGAAGTCGACCTGCGCGAAGCCGTAGACCTCGAACTTCGGCTCGTCGGCGGCCTGCGCCGCTCCGGCCAGACCCGTGATGGCGGTCGCCACCAGCAGATGCGGCGCGAGCCGCCCGTAAGGAATTCGCATCTTAATCCCCTGTCGCCTTACCCGTTGTCCGGCTCTCGTCTTTCGCGATGACCGGCGCGCACTACGCACGCGAAACCTCGGCAGGTTAGGAGCCGACACGTCCGGGAAAGTATCGGGTGGGCGCCTGATACGACCCGAGGTGGATTGCCCGGGGCCCGGCGGCCTCCGGCCAAGCCTTTCGCCAAGCGACAAGGCTGGGGCGTCGGCGCCCCGGCGGCTCGGGAATACGCCGGATGGCCCCGGCCCGCGGCCCACCCGACGCTGGCGACAAACCCGGAGACCGCCCATGACCCACGCCCGGACCCTCGCCGCCGCGGCCGCCGCCAGAGACCTGGCCGGAGACTTCGGCTGACCCTGGCGCTGCTCGTCGCGGCGGCGCTCGTTGCGACCGATGCGCCGCCCGAGACGCCGGCCGAGCCGACCCCACAGGTCAGCGGCGCCGCCGCGACGCCCCCCGCTCCCGCCGCCGAACCCCAACAGAAGGCGCCTCCGGCCGAGGATCAGGCGGAAGCGCCCAACGCCCTGCTGTTCGTGCCCATGAAGCTGCTCTCGGTGCTCGACCAGGACTTCAGCATCGGGCCGTGGACCTTTCGCGGCTACATTCAGTTCGACGGCGCCGACTACACGCAAGAGCCCGCCGGCCCGCCGGAGACCGACTTCCGGCGCGGCGCCATCGGCAGCGGCGACACCCTGGACGCCCAGGCCCTGGCCGACGGCTCCTACCTCCGCAAGGCCCGCCTGGGCGGCGAGGGCCAGTGGGGCGAGAACCTCTCGTATCGCGCCATGTTCGACATCGGCGGGCGCGACGAGCAGGGCGAAGCCCGCATCGCCGAGGTCTGGGCCCGTTACAGCCGCTTCGCGCCGTACGTGCTGATCGTCGGCGCCTATCCCCAGCTGGCCAACATGGAGGACGCCACCAGCACCGACGCCAATCCGTTCCTGGAACGGGCGACGGCGGCCAATCTGGCGCGGGGCCTGGGCGGCGGCGACGGCCGGTTGGGGATCACCGTGCGGCGCGCGACCCGCAACTGGATGACCGCGATCAGCCTGACCGGGCCCGTCCTCCACGAGGACGACGAGACGTCGCCCCGGTCGGCGGTCGTCGCCCGAACCTCGCGGGCCTTCTATCCGTCCAAGACCTCCAGCGTCCACGTGGGCGGATCGCTGATCTACGTGCTGTCCCCGGGCAAGAGCCAGGACGGCCGGACCCCGGGGTTCGGCTTTCGGCTGATGGCCACGCCGGAAGTGCGGGTCGACGACACGCCCCTGCTCGACACCGGCGACCTCATCGCCGACCACGCCAAGGTGCTGGGCCTGGAGTTCGCCGCCCGTCGCCGCAACCTGTTCCTGCAGGCCGAGGCCTTCGATTTCGCGGTGGAGCGCGCCGCGAGCGAGGCCCCGCGCGACGCGCACTTCTCCGGCTTCTATGTGCAGGGCAGCTGGATCATCACCGGCGAGGCGAGGCGCTTCGACCAGACGCGCGCCGTGTTCGGCCGTCCCCTGACCAGGCATCCGCTGCGCGAAGGCGGCTGGGGTGCCTGGGAGCTGGCCTTCCGCTACAGCCGGATGGACGCCAACTCCAACGCCGGCCGCCTCGGCGCGCCCCCGCCGCCGGGCGGCGTCCGCGGCGGCGACCAGACCATCCTGAACCTGGCGCTGAACTGGTATCCCTCCGACCGCATCCGCCTGATGCTGAACGCCATGCATGTGAAGGTGGATCGCCTGAACCCCGCCGGTCCCGCCGATCCCGAGCCTTTCGGCCCGGCCCCGCTGACCCCGCCGGTCGGCGTGCAGATCGGGCAAACCCTGGACATCCTGGCTCTGCGGCTCCGCTATTCCTTCTAGTAGGCGGAACCTGACGTTCCAACCTCGGGGTGTACGGCGGCCGGTCGAGGGTTTTCCCCGATGGTGGTCCTCGCCGGCATGGCGATGCTTAGCTCAGCAGATCGAGGCCGGAAAAAATGGATCATCGACAGCTCTTCCGAGCGGCGCTCCTGTCGCTTGTCCTTGCAGCCACGGCCGCGACGCCGACCTTGGCCGCCAAGCCCCCCACCACCTGGGACGGCCTGCTGCAGGTCAAGTCCAAGCGCTTCGACCTGGTGTACCTGGCGCCGGGTGCGACCTTCACCGGCTACACCAAGGTCATGCTCGACCCCACGGAGATCAGTTTCGAAAAGAACTGGCGCCGCGACTACAACCAGCAAGGCATGGGCGTGTCCCGCGACATCTCGGAAAAGGACGTCAAGAAGGCCATCACCGAGGGCGTCGCCGCCGCCGGAAACATCTTCGTCGAGGAATTCACCAAGGGCGGCTATCCTGTGGTGACCGAGCCGGGTCCCGACGTGCTGTGGCTGCGAACCGGCGTGCTCGACGTCCGGGTCTCGGCGCCGGACACCTTCGAGGCGGGCCGCACCTACACCTTCGCCAACGACGCTGGCGAGGCGACCTATTTCGTGGAGGTGCGGGACTCTCTGACCGGCGCCCTGCTGGGCCGCGCCGTCGACCGGCGCCTGGCGGGCGACAATACGGTCGGGCAGCGCAACCGCGTCACCAACCGCATGGACTTCCGTCGGCTGGTCGAGCGGTGGGCCGAGCTGAGCATTCGCGGCCTCAACGAGCTGAAGACCCGCGCGCCGATCGACGACACCGGGCGTTTCGCGGGGACCGCGCCCTAACCTCCCTGTGTGTTGCGGGGCCCCAAACGCCGTCGTGGGCCCTAAGTTTGCTTTTCTGTCGGGAGACGCCAGCAGAAGGACGTTCGAGATGTCCCATCGGCTCGACCAGACTCTAACGGCGCCGGCATGGGCCCTGCCCTTGTTCGGCGACCCCGGCGAACCGACGCCGTCGCTGCTGCCCGCCGGCCTCGGCCCGTCGGTGGCCGGGATCCTCCGCCGGGCCCGGTCGGCCCTCGCGCCGTCGGACGCGATCCTTGTCCCGGCGCCCGTTCTGAAGCCCGCTGGCCGCGCCGCCACCAAGCTGCTGGCCGCCGTCTCCAAGGCGCTCGTGCAGGAAACGGCCCTGATCAACGAAGCCGGCGTGGTGATCGCCGTCAATCCCGCCTGGCGGGCGGCCGCGCGGCGCGCGGGCACGTCGCGGCGCGCCGGGCTCGGCGAGTCCTATGTGGACCTCTGCGCCCGGATCTATCCGGCCCTGGGACGGCCGGCGTTCCGCCATGGCGTCCAGGAGCTGCTGGCCGGCCGCAGCGAGTCCTTCGTCCATCGCTATACGGTGGCCGACAGCGAACCGTCGCAGCGGCGGCACGTGCGGATCACCCCCCTGCCCCTCAGCCCCCGGCCCGTGTTCGTGGTGGTGCACGACGACCTGCCCAAGCCGACCGGAAAGGGACGGCCGTCCGCCGCTCGGGCCTGCGATCTGCTGGAGGCCCAGGAGGAGGAGCGGGCGCGCATCGCCATGGAGCTGCATGATTCCACCTGCCAGCACCTGGCGGCGCTCAACCTGTCCATGGGGCGGCTGCGGCCGCTGGTCGAGGGCGACAAGGCCAATGACGTGCTCGCGGACATGTCGATCTCGATCGGCGAGGTGATCAAGGAGATCCGTGTCCTCTCCTACCTGATCAAGCCCGCCGGGCTGGAGCAGAACGGACTGACGCGCGTGGTGCGCGGATTCGTCAACGGCTTCGGCGCCCGCACCGGCCTAGCCACCAGCTTCGTGACCCGCGGTCCGGTCGACACCGCGCCGCAGGAGGTGCAGCACGCGGCCTACCGCATCGTTCAGGAAGCGCTCTCCAACGTCTACCGGCACGCGGACGCCCGGCGCGCGGATGTGGAGCTGATCAGCGAGGGCGGCGTCCTGACCGCGCGGGTGAGCGATGACGGCAAGGGCGTCGCGGCCCTGCTGAGAGGTGAACCGGCGAACCTCGAATCCGGGGTCGGCATCGCGGGCATGCGCACCCGGGCGGCCCAGCTGAAGGGGCGGGTCGAGATCTCCTGCCCCGGGCTCGGCACGGTCGTCGTGGTCGCCCTGCCCGTCGGGCCCGGCGTCGTCCGCCCGGCGTCTTCGTCGCCCCGGACCGGCCAACCCCGGCGTCTCCGTCCCCGACGTCAGGGTAATCACGGATCGCCGCGACCGTCGCTAGGCGCGAGTTTGGATCGTCCGCCCTCCTCCCCCCAGACGGCGGACTAGGAGGTTTCCAGGCCTTCGTGACTGGCCCCGCATCCGTGCGGGGCCCTTCTTTGAATGGAACCCGCGGAGGAAGAATTGTTCCGTAGGACCGACGCCAACGACAGCGCGGCCGCCGCGGCCGCCGCGGCCAGGGCCAGCCTGATCGAGACGGTGACCGCCGTCGTCCTGTCCGTCGCCGGACTGATGGCCTCCTGGGCCAGCCATCAGGGCGCGATGTGGAACGGCATGCAGACCGTCCATTTCGGCCGCGCGAACTTCGAACGCGGCGCGGCCTCGCGGGCCAGGTTCGAAGGCGACATGGTCCGCGCCGTGCAGATCGACCTGTTCAGCGACTGGATCGAGGCCAAGAGCCGTGGAAATGAGACGCTGGCCCAGTTCTACCGCACCCGCATGCCGGAGAATTTCCAGGCCCCGTTCGAGGCCTGGCTGGCCACGCGTCCACTGGACGATCCCAAGGCGCCCCCGACCCCGTTCGCCATGAAAGGCTATACGCCTCCCGGCTTCGCCGAGGCCGAACGGGCCGAGAGGGAGGCCGAGACCCAGTTCGCTCTGGGCGAGGAGGCCAGCCGCACCTCCTATTCCTATAATCGCGCGGGCGTCGTGCTGGCCACGGCGATGTTCTTCGGCGGAATCGGACAGGTGTTCCGCCAGATCTCGGTGCGCTTCACCCTCGCCGCCGTGGCGATCGTCACCTGGCTGATCGGCCTGCAGTTGCTGCTGGCCATCCCGACGATGTCGCTGGGCCAGTTCTCGCTGAGCAACCCCCTTGGATCGCCGCCGGCGATCGCCCCGCGCCGCTAGGGTCCGCACCTGCGTCCCAAAATCGATTGTCATCCCGGACAGGGTCGGCGCAAACCGGGCGCAGATCCGGGATGACAATTTTGGGTCGCTTCCCCCTTACGGCTGGGGCGGCGTGGTCGGGACCGGCGCGGCCGGCGGCGTGGAGGGGACCGGCGTCGTGGAGGTCGCGCCCTTCTGCTGGGCGGCCGCCTTCCCCTCCGCCGAGGCGGGATCCGGCACGGTGATGTAGACGATCGTGTCGCCCTCGTAGCGCGGCTCCAGATAGTAGCCGTCGCAGCGGTAGTAGGAGTAGCCGTAGTACGGATAACCTCCGCACCCCGTCGGCAGCGAATAGTAGGCCGCCCCGTAATAGTAGGGGCTCAGGGCCGCCGCGGTGACGGCGGCGGTGGCGCCGATCACCATCCCGGCCGCGATCGGGTGATGGAAGTGATCGTCCCAGCCGCCCCAGCCGTCATCGATGTTGATGTTGGTGTTGTTGTTGATGTTGGTGTTGCGCTCGCGGTCGCCGCGGCTTCCATCGCCGCGGTTTCCGTCCCCCCGGCTTCCGTCGCCACGATTGCCGGTGTCTCCGCGATTGCCGCCGGAAGGCCGGGTGCTGGCCGTGTCCCGGCCTCCGCCGGAGGGCCGCGCGCCGGCCCCGGCTCCAGCTCCGCCCCCGACGGCGCCCGTACCGGCGCTGGGACGACTGGCGGATGCGCCGCCGCCCAAGCCGCCGCCGCCCGTGGAAGGCCGGCTGGGCTGGGTCGACGGACGGCTGAAGCTCGACGAGCCGCGGTTGTAGCTGGAGCGGCTGCCGCCCATCGAGGAGCCGCGGCTGCTGCTGAAGCCGCCGCCGCCGCCCCGGCTCATGCTGCTCATGCCGCCGCCGCGGGCCCCGCCGCCGCGGCCGCCGCCTCGCTGGGCGTCGACGGAGTCGACATAGATGACCATCGACGCGAAGACTCCGGCGCTGATGGCGATCACGTGGGGGATACGGACTTTCATGGCGTGCTCCCGGTGGGATCGAGCGTACTCATACGGATGGACTTGGCCTTGGGGCCGGCGTGGAAGGTGAAGGCGTCGGCCGGGAAGGTCGGGTTCAGGGTCCAGGTCAGCCGCGCGACATAGGCGGGCTGCTCGGGTTGGGATCGATCGACGATCATCAGCTTGCGCGGCAGCGGGCGCGCGCCCTGCTCGATCCACACCGACCAGTCCACATCGCCCTGGCGGAAGGCGTACTGGTTGGTGAGCACGCCGTCGATCGTGGCGGGTCCCACCAGGAAGGCGCCCGTGAGCTCGTCCGGACGCCGGCTCTTGAGCTCGTTCCAGCGGAACAGGTCCTCGAGCGGCAGGGCGAGGCCGTATTGATCCCACAGCAGGTCCAGCACCTTCAGCGTGGTCGGCGGCGCCTCGACCGTGGAGTAGAACTCGTGCTCGGGCGAGAACACCGTGAACTTCTCGCCGTCGTAGAAGAAGGTCCGCTTCTTCAGGTCGGTGACGACCTCGATGACGAAGCCGTCGGGCTTGCGCACCTTGTAGTGGGCCGTGCCGTCGATCTGCACCCGCTGTCCGGTCTCGGTGACGATGTCCAGGCTGGTCTGGGTCCGGATCTCGAAGGTCTTGAGCGTGCCCAGATAAGCGCTCATCCGCTCCAGGGCCTGACGGGCCTCGGGCTCCACTATGGGGGCCACGAGGCCCTCGCCGGGGGCGGTCGCCGGCGCCGTGGACGCGGCGGGCGCGGTCTGGGCCAGCGCTAGGGATGGGAAGGTCGCGGCCGCCGCTACGCTGAGGACGCAACAGGCGACGAGGGGCAGTGGTCTCACGACGGAGTCCTCCTGTTTGGCTTGCTTTCTGAAGATCCCGAACGCGACCTAGGGCCTTCGACGTCCAGATCCACGATCTCGATCGCCGGCATGCGCCAGACGCCGGAGAGGGCCGCGGCGCGGGGCGCGTAGAGCCGCATGACCAGACACATCTCGCCGTGGGGCGCGGGCAGCCAGTTGGCCAGGTCGCCGCCGCCGAACGGCCTGTCGTGGATGATCAGGTCCAGCGAGCCGTCGTCGTCGAGGCTCAGGTCGTTGCGGTTGCCGATCCCGTGCCGCTTGTCCACCGAGGCGGTCGGCCGCGTGTAGAGGCGCCAGAAGCCGCGCACCGGCGGCAGACCGTCGGCCGGGAAGCGAAGGCGCGAACAGCGATCGCCGCGCAGCGGGCGGCCGTGGCCGTCATGCTCGCAGACCAGGGTCAGCAGCTCCTCGCGCGCGGGGGCCCCCAGGCTGGAATAGGCGCGTCCCGCCTGGGCCAGCGAGGCGCCGGACTCGTCGTGCTGCGGCACGGCCACCGCGTGCCAGCCGACGCCCCGGGTTTCGGAAATCGCGGCCGTGGCCGCCCGGATCGCCGCCAGGCCGTCCGCGAAACCCAGCTCCAGCGCCTCGGCCAGGTCCGGCGACCAGTTGGCGGCCGGCGGCGGTCCGTCCAGGTCGCGGCGGAACTGGTCCAGCAGCGGCCGCATCGACCGCTCGAAACT
Source organism: Caulobacter sp. Root487D2Y (assembly GCF_001427165.1). Lineage (NCBI taxonomy): Bacteria > Pseudomonadati > Pseudomonadota > Alphaproteobacteria > Caulobacterales > Caulobacteraceae > Caulobacter > Caulobacter sp. Root487D2Y. The sequence goes on along the minus strand of NZ_LMFD01000001.1, from coordinate 1,101,590 downwards.
GATCGGCGCGCGGTCCAGCACCGCGTCCAGCCGATGGAAGAACACGGCCGGGCCCAGCTCGATCACCTGCCGCAGGCTCGACACGGCCGGCGGCTCCAGGCTGGTGACGTGGTCGGTGTGATGCAGATCGGGCCGCCGCCCCATCGAGCTGAGGCACTGGTTCTTGGCGATGGCCAAGGCCTCGGGGCGGTCGAGCGGCGAATGGGCGTGGATGCGGCTGACCGCCCAGCAGGCGTCGCTCGGCGACCGGCGGGCCAGGTGCGTGTGCGGGGTCTCGCCGCTCCAGCGCGGCCCGACGACGGCGACATCGACGCCCCCGTCGTTGTCGGTGCGGGTCCCGAGACTGGCGAACGGCTCGCCGGCGGTGTCGATCAGGGTGAGGTCGAAATGACGCCCATGGGTGTGCGGCAGATGCAGCACCACGGGCCCTTCGGTCAGGTCGATCCAGGCGCTGGCGATGACGATGCAGGGATCGTCCTCCAGCAGGCCCGGCGCCAGGTCCGCCCCGTCCGGCGGCAGCAGGTGGAACTGCTGCAGCGCCATCGGATGGGCGCGCCGCACCGCATCGACCAGGAACAGCGGAAAACAGAGCGAAAAGACGTTGGCCGCGACCGCTCGGGTCGTGTTCTGGCCTCTTTGCTTGAAAATCTGCTTGGTCACCGCGGGCCTCCGAACACACGGAGTGTTCCGGGATCGCGACAGCGGGGGTATCAGGCCGAACCCGGAGCCGACCACGTTCCCGACCTAGGCCTGGATCATTTTGTGCTTTATCGCGAAGCGGACGAACGCCGCCGCGGTCCGCACGCCGGCCTTGCGCATCCCCGCCGCCCGGTGGCTCTCCACGGTCTTGATGCTGATCTTGAGCTGTCGGGCGATCTCCTTATTGACCTTGCCCTCGGCGATCAGCTGGGCGACCTCGAGTTCGCGGGTCGTGAAGCTTTCCAGCCGGGACTTCTTGCGCTCGTTGAGCGCGGCGTAGAGCAGCAGCTCCGAAACCGGCGAGGAGAAGTAGAGCCGGTTGACGTGCAGCGCCGAGATCGCGCCCTCCAGGTTCGTCCCGGTGTCGGACTTCAGGACGTAGCCCCGCGCGCCCGCCGCCAGCGCGCTGCTGACCGTCTCGTCGTCGTCGTGCATCGTGAACAGCAGGACGCGGATCTTCGGGCATTCCTTCTGCAGAAGGCGGGTCAGGGCGACGCCGTTCAGGATCGGCAGCGACACGTCCAGAATGGCGACGTCAGGCTTTTCGCGCAGGGCCATCTCCAGGGCCTGCTGTCCGTCGGAGGCTTCGGCGCAGACCATCCAGCCCGGATGGTCCTCAATGACGTTTCGAACGCCCCGGCGGACCATGTCGTGGTCGTCGGCAATCAGAATACGCAGCATTTCGCCCCTCTCCCTGTGGACACGCGTCGAGCCCGGACATGGCCGTGCACGACCGTCGGCGGGACAGGGGACAGGTCCGCTTACGCGGTCGCCTTCGGCAACCAGGCCCCCAAACGCCAACCCTTGGACTAGGACGAGGGTTTTTCTTGATCGTTCGCCCCTCCGTCCGAGGGACTTGCCCCGCCCCAAACAGCGCCCAACTGTTCGTTTCGATTGGGCCAGCAGACACCCGAAGGGCCGGGGGCGCCATCGGGCTAAACATCCAACCCTTCTCAGGCGATCACCTAAGAGGCGAGCGGGTTCGCCGAGCGCATGATGGGCCGAATTCGGAGGTTCCCCATGCTCATGGCCGGCCTGCTCATCGCCTTTCTGGCCCCTGGCCCCGCGGAGGCCCCGAAGAGCGACACCTGGATCCTGCGCTGCCAGATCGACCCCACGACCCAGGCCGTGCGGACCTTTCGCGTCGCGCCCCGCCTGCTGCAGGAATGGCGGCCGGCCGACAAGCAGTTCGGGCCCAATCTGTGCGAGGTCTTCAGCTGCACGGCCGATCGCGACCGGCTCGAGGGCGTCATGACCTCGGCCTCGCTGATCCTGACGCTCCGCGTCGATCGGCCCAGCGGTCAGGGGTCCTGGAAGACGGTCGGCGCCTCGGGCCTGAAGAAGACCAGCGGCCCTTGCGCCGCCGAACGCGAAAAGCCGGGCCAGACCCCGGGCTGAGGGCGGGACCTAACAGGCGTTCAGCCCGGCGGCGCGGAAGATGCTCACCGCCGCCTCGACCTGCTCGGCCGAGGGCGGCTGGGTCGCTTCCAGGCTATAGTCGATTCCCAGCCGGGCCCACTTGTAGGCGCCCATCTGGTGGAAAGGCAGCACCTCGACCCGTTCGACGACGCCCAGGCTGGCGGCGTATTCGGCCAGCTTGGCCATCTCCTCGGGAATGTCCGTCAGGCCGGGAACCAGGACGAAGCGCAGCCACATCGGCCGCCGCAGCCTGGCCAGCCGCTCGCCGAAGGCCAGCACCCGTTGATTGTCGCGCACGCCGGTGACCCGCTCGTGCTGTTCGGGCGTGAAGCCCTTCATGTCCAGCAGGACCAGGTCGATGTCCTGGAGCTCCGCGTCGGACAGGCGGTCTGAATAGAAGCCGTTGGTCTCGATCGCCGTGTGCACGCGCATGGCCTTGGCCGCGGCGAACAGGCGGGCGGCGAAGCGGGCCTGCATCAGCGGCTCGCCGCCGGACAGGGTCAGTCCGCCGCCCATCACCCTCAGGCCGTGGGCGTAGGTCCTGAGCTCCTCCACGGCCCGCTCGAACGGCACCGGCAGGCCGTTGGTCATCGTCCAGGTGTCGGGGTTGTGGCAGAACCGGCAGCGGAACATGCAGCCGGCTGTCCAGGCCACCAACCGGATCCCCGGCCCGTCCACCGCCGAACCGGTGGTGAACGAGTGCAGGAAGCCGATCTCGCCCGTGGCCAGGCCCGTGCGGATGGTCATCTCCGGCACGTTCCGGCTGAGGCCGACCCGCAACTCGAACTCGTTCTTGGCCTCCAGGGCGGGCGCGCCGTCCTGGCCGACCGCATCGCCGGGCGCTGTCATGTCAGGTTCCATGGAAGGTGCGGTTGATGACGTCCAGCTGCTGCTCGCGCGTCAGCCTGACGAAGTTCACGGCGTAGCCCGAGACCCGGATCGTCAGGCTGGGATACTTCTCGGGATGGTCCATGGCGTCGATCAGCGTGTCGCGGTTCAGGACGTTGACGTTCATGTGGTAGCCGGTCGATCCGAAGAAGGCGTCGAGGATCGCCGTCAGATTGGTGATCTGGTCGTCGCGCGTCCGGCCCAGACCGGCGGGCACGATGCTGGTGGTCAGGGAGATGCCGTCCTCGGCGTCGCGATAGGGGATCTTGGCCACCGAGGCGGCCGAGGCGTGGATGCCGTGGCTGTCGCGCCCATGCATCGGATTGGCCCCCGGCGCGAAGGGCTCGCCCAGGCGCCGTCCGTCGGGCGTGTTGCCGGTCGCCCGGCCGTAGACCACGTTCGAGGTGATGGTCAGCACCGACTGGGTGTGCTTGGCGTTGCGGTAGGTCGGATGCTTGCGCAGCTTCTCCATGAAGGTGCTGATCAGCCAGGCCGCCAGGTGGTCCACGCGGTTGTCGTTGTTGCCGAACACCGGGAACGCGCCCTCGGTCACATAGTCGACGACCAGGCCGGTCTCGTCGCGGACGACCTTCACCTTGGCGTACTTGATCGCCGAAAGGCTGTCGGAGACCACCGACATGCCGGCCACGCCGAACGCCATGGTCCTGAACGGCGCATAGTCGTGCAGCGCCATCTCGATCCGCTCGTAGGCGTATTTGTCATGCATGTAGTGGATGACGTTCATGGCGCTGACATAGGTCTCGGCCAGCCAGTCCATCATCCGCTCGTAGCGGTCCAGGACGTCGTCGAAGTCGAGATAGTCGCCCTGGACCGGCTCGAAGGGCGGGCCGATCTGCTCGCCGCTGACCTCGTCGCGACCGCCGTTGATCGCGTAGAGCAGGCACTTGGCGAGGTTGGCGCGCGCGCCGAAGAACTGCATCTGGCGGCCCATGCGCATGGGCGAGACGCAGCAGGCGATGGCTCCGTCGTCGCCCCACTCGCGACGCATGATCTCGTCGCTCTCGAACTGGATCGAGCTGGTGTCGATCGCCACCTTGGCGGTGAAGCGGCGGAACCCCTCGGGCAGGCGCGGCGAGTACCAGATGGTCAGGTTGGGCTCGGGCGCCGGACCCAGGTTGTAGAGGGTCTGCAGGAAGCGGAAGCTGGTCTTGGTGACCAGCGACCGCCCGTCGTCGCCCAGGCCGCCGATCGACTCGGTCACCCAGGTGGGATCGCCCGAAAACAGGTCGTCATACTCCGGCGTGCGCAGGAAGCGGACGATCCGCAACTTGATCACGAAGTCGTCGACGATCTCCTGGGCCTGGCTTTCGGTCAGGGCGCCGGACGCCAGGTCGCGCTCGAAATAGATGTCGAGAAAGGTCGAGGTGCGGCCCAGCGACATGGCCGCGCCGTTCTGCTCCTTCACCCCGGCCAGATAGCCGAAATAGAGCCACTGCACCGCTTCGCGGGCCGTGGTCGCCGGGCCGGAGATGTCATAGCCGTACTTGGCCGCCATCACCTTCAGTTCGCCCAGGGCGCGGATCTGCTCCGACAGCTCCTCGCGGTCGCGGATGATCTCGTCGGTGGACCAGGCGGCGTCGAGGCCGGCCTTCTCCGCCTTCTTGGCCGCGATCAGCCGGTCGACGCCGTACAGCGCCACGCGCCGGTAGTCGCCGATGATCCGCCCGCGCCCGTAGGCGTCCGGCAGGCCGGTCAGGATGTGCGAGGACCGGCAGCGCCGGACGGCGTCGGTATAGGCGTCGAACACCCCCTCGTTATGGGTCTTGCGATACTTGGTGAAGGTCTCGACCACCGCCGGGTCCGGCTTGTAGCCGTAGGTCTTCAGCGAGGTCAGCACCATGCGGAAGCCGCCGTTGGGCATGATCGCCCGCTTCAGCGGCGCCTCGGTCTGGAGGCCGACGATGACCTCCAGGTCCTTGTCGATATAGCCGGCGTCATGGGCGACGATCGTGCTCGGGATCTGCGAGATATCGAGGACGCCCTTCTCGCGCTCCTTGGCGAACAGCAGCTGCAGATGGGCCCAGAGGGCGTTGGTGCGCTCGGTCGGCCCCGCCAGGAAGGCTTCGTCGCCATGGTAGGGCGTGACGTGCTGCTGGATGAAGTCCCGCACGTCGATCTCGCGGGACCACAGGCCCGGCGCGAAGGGCGGCAGCTTCTGTTCGGTCGTCGCGGGAGAGGGCTTCAAACGGGACTCGGTCATGCGCTCCTCCGGGGAACTGGATCAGGCGTGGCTTGGAATGACGGGCGGCGGCGTCGCGGATCGGACCCTGGTCCCGGTCTCCTTCAGAAGCAGGGCCAGCAGCACCGCCAGGGCGACGCCGTAGAGCAGCGGCGAGAAGGCCGCCTGATAGTGTTCCAGCTGTCGCGAACCGCCGCCCGAGGCCTTGAGCAACAGGCCGCCGAACACCGGCCCCAGCAGGGCCGAGAACGAGAAGTTGATGAAGTTGACCACCCCCGTGGCGGTGCCGCTGTGCTCGGGGCGATTGGCTTCCTTGATCACCGTGTAGGGCAGCATGGCCGCGCCCGAGGCGATGCCCGTGGCCAGCCCCAGCACGAAGGGCGGGAAGACGCCCGCGGGTCCGTAGAGGATCATCGCCAGGCAGGCGGCCAGCAGCAGGCCCGAACCGACGATCACCGGCTTGCGGCGTCCCATCCGGTCCGAGAGCATGCCGACCAGCGGGCAGCCGATGATCCAGCCGAACGGCACCGAGGCCGAGCGCAGGACCGCCATGCCGTAGGGCATGTCGTGCGCCTCCTGCAGGAAGCGCACGCCCCAGACCATGTCGAAGATGGTGGTCGGGATGAAGAACAGGCCGGAGATCAGGCCGCACAGGATCGACTGCGGGTTGGACGCCACCGCCCAGAGGGCCGAGGCCGCCGCCCCGACCCAGTCGCGGTTGCCGGACTTGCGGCCGGGCGGCATCACCAGGAACAGCACGACGGCGATGGCCGCGCCCGCCGCGCCCATCGCCGTCCAGAACCAGCTCCAATGGACGCCGCCGGCGATCGCCGGCCCCACCAGGAACTGACCCGCCGAGCCGCCGGCCATGCCGAACATCTGGGTCACGCCGATCAGGGTCGCCGCGCGCGAGGCGGGGAAGTTGGTGGTGGCGATATAGGCCGCGCCGATCAGGGCGAAGACCCCGCCCACCCCCTGCAGCAGCCGTCCGACCGCCGCCAGGTTGCTGTCGCCGGTGGCGAACAGCAGAGCGCCCACCGCCACGATCGCGCAGCCCAGCGGGACCACGCGGCGCGCGCCCAGCTGGTCCATGGCCACGCCGGCCACCAGGCTGAACGGCGCGTAGCCGTAGTAGAAGAGGCCCACCAGCGTGGCGAGCCCCGCCGTCGACAGGCCCAGGGCGTCGGACAGCTGCGGCATCATCACCGCCGGCGCCGAGCGCAGGATGTACTGGTAGAAATAGAAGATCGAGGCCGCCAGCCAGGCGACGACGATCACGCCGCCCACGCCGCCCGAACTGGCGATCCGTCGCGCCATCGCCGCCTCAGCAGAGGGTGACGGAGACGGCGAGACCGCCTTCGGAGGTCTCCTTGTACTTGGGGTTCATCTCCTTGGCGGTCAGGGCCATGGCGTCCACGGTGCTGTCGAAGTCGACGCGGCGGTTGACCGGCACTTCGTTGGTGGCGATCAGGTAGCCGGTCCAGGCCTTGACCGCCCCGAAGGCGCAGCGCTCGATGCAGGGCACCTGGACGAAGCCCGCCAGCGGGTCGCAGGTCATGCCCAGATGGTGCTCCAGCGCCCCCTCGGCGGCGTTGGCCGCCACCTGGGGCGGGTCGCCATAGGCCTGGGCGATGGCCGCCGCGCCCATGGCCGAGGCCACGCCGATCTCGGCCTGGCAGCCGCCTTCGGCCGCCGCCAGCGTGGCGTTGTGCTTGCACAGATAGCCGATGACCAGGCCGGCCAGCAGGGCCTCGCGCAGCTTGTCCTTGGACATCTTGGCCCCCGCCGGACCCAGCGAGTAGATCACGGCCGGCAGGACCCCGGCCGAGCCGCCGGTCGGGGCGGTGATGACCAGGTGGCCGCGGGCGTTCTCCTCCGAGCCGGCCAGGGCGTAGGCCGAGACCAGGGCGATGGCCCGCCGCGCGGTGCCTTCCTGGCCCTGGGCGCTGACATAGACGTCGTGGGCCTTGGTCTTCAGCTTGATCGGTCCGGGCAGGGTCGAGGTCGGGGCGGCCAGACCGGTCTTCACCGTGGCGTCCATGGCCCCCAGGATCTTGTCGAGGAAGGCGTTGACCTCGGCCTCGCTGTTGCCGGTGATGGCCACCTCGTTGGCCATGGCCAGCTGGGCCAGCGAGATGTTATCGCGCTTGCAGTGGGCCAGGGCCTCGCTGATCCGGGCATAGGGGTATTTCGGCGGGTTCTTCTTGGGCGGCGTATAGCCCTTCCATTCGATGAAACCGCCGCCGACCGAATAATATTCCTGCTCCAGCAGCACCTTGTCGCCGGCCAGCAGCTTGCAGGTCATGGTGTTGGGGTGGTGGAAATCGCCCTTCGTGGCGTCATAGATGACGTCCTTCAGCGACACGTTGATGGTCTTGGCGCCCAGCGTCACCGGGAAGGTCTGGTTGGGATTGGCCGCCAGGCCGTCGAGGAAGGCCGGATCGACCGTCGCCGGCTCCATGCCGATCAGCCCGGCCAGCGAGGCCCGCTCGGTGCCGTGGCCCTTGCCCGTGGCGCTGAGGCTGCCGAACAGGTTGACCTTCAGGGCGGTGGCCGTGGCCAGTTGCTCGGCCGGCAGCTTGATGGCGCGCTTGTAGAAGTCGTAGGTGATCCGCATCGGGCCGATGGTGTGGGACGAGGACGGGCCGGGCCCGACCTTGTAGAACTCCTCGGCCGTGGTCATCACCGGGCCCTTGGACTTCTTGACCACATTCAGATTGGGGTCCAGCTGAGCCTGCGCGCCGCCCTTGGCGCCGGGCGACTGAGCCGGGATGTTGGACACGTCCTTGGGCTTGCAGCCGGTCAGGGCGCCGATCGACAGCGCCATGGCGCTGCGCATCATGAAGGCGCGGCGGTCCGATCCGGCCGGGGGTTCGCGCATGTCGAGTTCGGGGACGATCGCCCCCTCCGCCATCCTGTCCATCGTCTTCCCTTTCGCAGGGGGCGTCGAAGGCGCCCGTCCTTGGTCTTGTGCGGCGGCAGTGTCCGGCCGCGCTTGCGGCCATGCCATCCGGGTAAGACCCGAGATCGCCCTTGGCGAACCCTCGGGAGCGATGCGTACGGGGTGTCAGGCCGACGCCGGCGCCGTGCTCAGCAGCGACGCGGTGTGGCGGGCGATCATCCGCTCCTCGTCGGTCGGCACCACCCAGGCGGCCGCCGCCGAGCCGTCGCGGCTGATCCGGCGCGCCGCGCCCCCGGGGCGGTTGGCGGCCTCGTCCAGCTCCAACCCCAGCCAGCGGCAGCTTCGGACGATGTCCTCGCGCGCCTGGGCGTCGTTCTCGCCGATGCCGCCGGTGAACACGAGCCCGTCGATCCCGCCCAGGGCGGCGGCCATCGAGCCGATCTCGCGCACCACGCGATAGAGGAACAGGCCGACGGCCTCCGCCGCGTGGGGGTCGGGCGAAGACCTGAGCGCGCGCATGTCGGACGAGACGCCGGAGACGCCCAGCAGGCCCGAGCGCTTGTAGACCAGATCCTCCAAGGCCCGCGCGTCCATGCCGTAGGCGTCCATCAGGTGGATCAGCACGCCGGGGTCGAGACTTCCCGACCGCGTGCCCATCATCAGCCCGTCCACGGCGGTGAAGCCCATGGTGCTGGCCATGCTGCGCCCGTCCTGGATCGCGCACAGGCTGGCGCCGTTGCCCAGATGGGCGACGATCACCCGGCCCGAGGCCAGTTCAGGCGCCAGCTCGCGCAGGCGCGACGCGACGAATTCGTAGGACAGGCCGTGAAAGCCGTAGCGCTGGACGCCCGCCTCGTGGAACCGGCGCGGCAGGGCGAACATCTGGGCCATCGGCGGCTGGCCGCGGTGGAAGGCGGTGTCGAAACAGGCGACTTGGGCGATGTGGGGCGCCCCCTGCGCGATCGCCTCGATCGGGGCCAGGTTGTGCGGCTGGTGCAAGGGCGCCAGGGGCTCCAGTTCACGCAGGGCGGCGATCACCGAGGCGTCGATCCGCACCGGCTGGGCGTAGGTCCGGCCGCCGTGCACCACCCGATGGCCGACGCCCAGCACCGGCCGGCCGTCGATCCGCTGGATCACGGTGTTGAGCACCTCGTGCGTCGCGGCGGCGTGGTCGAAGCCCTCGGCCGGCCAGGTTCGCTCCTCCAGCGGCCGCCCCTCGGCGTCCTTCAGCACCAGGCGCGGCGACACGCCGATCCCGTCCAGCTGACCCTTGAACAGCAAGGGCTCGCCGGGCGCGGCCTCGTAGACGGCGAACTTCAGGCTCGACGAGCCGGCGTTGAGGACGGCGAGACAGGCGCTCATCGAAAGGCTTCTCCCGTCAGACGATGCCGGCCGAGGTCCGGCGCGCGGCCCCCAGCAGGGAGGCCACGGCGCAGGAGGCCAGGCGCGTCAGCTTGGCGTCGGCGCGGCTGGTCAGGATGATCGGCACCCGCGCGCCCAGCACGATCCCCGCCGCGTCGGCGCCGGCCAGGAAGGACATGCACTTGGCCAGCATGTTGCCCGCCTCCAGGTCCGGCACCACCAACACGTTGGCGTGGCCGGCCACCGGCGAGACGATGCCCTTGATGGCGGCCGCTTCGGGGCTGATGGCGTTGTCCAGCGCCAGCGGGCCCTCGAGCAGGGCGCCCTTGATCTGGCCGCGATCGGCCATCTTGCACAGGGCCGCCGCCTCCAGGGTCGACGGGACGTCGGGATTGACCGTCTCCATGGCGCTGAGGATCGCCACCCGCACCAGCCCGTCGCCTTCCTGCTGGATCAGGATGTGGGTCATGTCGATGGCGTTCTGGACGATGTCGATCTTGTCCTTGAGCGTCGGGATGATGTTCACCGCCGCGTCGGTCACCACCAGCGGCGTCGGATGGCCGGGCACGTCCATGATGAAGCAGTGGCTGATCCGCCGGGCGGTGCGGATCCCGGTGTCGCGGGCGACCACCGCCCCCATCAGTTCGTCCGTATGCAGACTGCCCTTCATCAGGGCCTCGGCGCGCCCGGCCCGGACCAGGGCCACGGCCTTGGCGGCGCTGTCGTGGCTGTGCTCGGAGTCGACCAGCTCGAACGGCGTGATGTCCAGCTTGCCGGCCGCGGCCACATCCCTGATGCGCGCGGCGGGGCCCACCAGGATCGGCGCGATCAGCTTCAGCCGCGCCGCCTCGACCACGCTGTCCAGCGAGGCATGGTCGCAGGGATGGACCACGGCGGTGACCAGGGGCGGATGCCGCTGGGCGCGGGCCAGCAGGCGCTCGAATTTCTCATGCTTGCGGCCGCCGCCGGCTTCGGCCTTCTGGGCTTCGAGTGAATCAGGCACGAGCGGTCTCCTGGGCGGTCTTGGGGGCGTCGAACAGGGCGTTGATGCGCGAGAGCCGGATCCGCGCCTCCGGCGACAGAGGACCGGGCGCGTCGATCACCGCGTGCAACGTCTCGAGGATAGCATGCCGTTCCTCGAAGGCGGCGGGCGGAAGTCGCGGAATGGCCGCCACCGCCCGTTCCTCGTCCAGACCCAGCGGCAGGAACCGCTCGGTGATCAGGGCCTTGACCTCGGCGCGCGAGCGGCGCTCCGCGCGGGCGGCCGCCTGGGCCAGCTCGGCGGCGGCGGCGCGCGACATCTCAGCCTCCTGCCGCGGCGGCGACGCTCTGTGGCGTGGTCCATTGGTCGTCGGTCAGCTGCCATCCGCCGCCGAGGGCCTTGTAGAGATTGACCACGGCGATCAGCTGGTCGCGCTGGGTCTGGGCCAGGGCGTCCTCGGCCGGGAACAGCTGCTGCTGGGCCTCCAGGACCTCGAAATAGCCGGCGCGGCCGGTGTCGTAGCGGATCTGGGCCAGGTCGACCGACCGGCGCAGCGAGACCACCTGGCGCTCCAGCGCCGCGCGGCGGGCGCTGAGCGTCGTCTGGGCGGCCAGGGCGTCGGCCGTCTCGCCCAGGGCGACCAGGGCGGTCCGGCGATACTGGGCGACGGTCTCGTCCCAATAGGCCTTGCGGTTGTTGTAGATCTCCTCCAGCCGGCCGCCGGTGAAGATTGGGCCCGCCAGGCCAAGACCCACCGAGCCGACGCCGAAGACCCCGCTGTCGCCGTTGACGTCGGCGCCGAGCAGGCCGGCCAGAGCCGAAAGCCCCAGCCTGGGGAACTTGTTGGCCACCGCCACGCCCATCTCGGCATTGGCCCGCATCATCCCCTGCTCGGCCGCCCGGATGTCGGGACGGCGCTGCAGAAGATCGGTCGTCGCGCCCACCGGCGCGGCGGGCAGGGCCTGGGCCTCCAGCGCCCGGCCGCGTGGAATCCGTCCGGGCGGGGCGCCCATCAGGACGCTGAGGGCGTTCTCCTGCACGGCGATCCGCCGGCGGATCTCCTCGATCCGCGCCTCGGACGCGTCGCGGTTGGCGCGGGTCCGCTCCACCGGCAGGCGGCTGTCGCGGCCCGCCTCGAAACGCTGGTTGAAGATGTCGAAAGTGGCGCCGTAGACCCGCGTGCTCTCCTGGGCGATGGCGATCTCGCGGTCCAGCTCCAGCAGGCGGAAATAGCCTTCCGCCACGTCGCTGGTCAGGGTCAGCAGGATCCCGCGCCGGACCTCCTCCTGTTGCAGCAGGCTGGCCTGGGCGGCCTCGTTCGAGCGCTTGATCCGACCCCACAGGTCGAACTCCCAGGAGAAGTCGAGGGCGGCGCCCAGGCTGCCCAGGCCGACGGTGTCGGGCCCGCCGTTGTCGTCCGGCGAGAAGCTGGACTCCGCGCCGACATTGCCGCGGTAACCCACCTGCGGCTTGCTCTGGGAGGCCGAGACGCCCACCAGGGCCCGGGCCTGGGCGATGCGGGCGACCGAGACCTGCAGATCCAGGTTGTTGGCCAGGGTCTGGCTGATCAGCCCCTGCAGGGTGGGATCGTCGAACACCGCCCACCACGGCAGATCGGCCACCGAGGCGGAGGTCTGGGCCGGCGCGTCGCGATAGGCGGGCGGCAGGCTGACCTCGGGCCGGACATAGTCGGGCCCCACGGTCTTGCATCCAGTCGTCGCCAGGAGGCCGGCGACGAGGGCGAAGGTTGCGCTTTTGCGGAGCGGGCTCATCTTGGGAAGACCCTTCTCACTTGACCGCGGCCAGCATTTTTCTGAACCGCGACAGGGTGTAGATGCTGTAGGCGCCGCCGATCAGGAACATCTTCAGCAGCGCCGGCCAGACCATCGCCGGCGTCGCGTCGCGAAACAGCACCGCCTGCGAGAAGCTGACGAAATGGGTCGAGGGCACGAACTGCATGATGTTCTGCAGCAGCACCGGCATGCTCTCGAGCGGCGTCTGTCCGCCCGAGAGCAGGCTCATGACAATGAAGACCGGGAAGGCCAGCAACCCGAACTGCGGCATCGAATTGACAATCGTCGCCAGCATGATGCCCAGCGCCGTGACCGAGAACAGATAGACGCACAGGCCCAGGGCGAAGAGCGAGATCGAGCCGGCGATGGGCACGCCGATCGCGCCCTTCACGACCAGGAACAGCGAGGCCATGGCGGCCAGGACCACGACCATGCCGTTGGCCCAGATCTTGGCGAACATCAGCTCGAAGGGCCGCAGCGGCATGACCAGCAGGTGTTCGATATTGCCGTGCTCGCGCTCGCGCAGAACCGCCGCCCCGGTCAGGAAGATGGCCAGCACCGAGATGTTGTTGATCACCTGGTTGACCGCGACGAACCAGCTTTGCTGCATGTTGGGATTGAAGCGGGCCCGGGTCTCCAGGCCGACTAGCGGCTGGTTGGCCGGATCGGTGCGGCCGGGCCACAGGTTCTGCACCGCCCCCTCGATGATCTGCTGGATGTAGGACGGTCCCCGGCCCGCCTGGCTCATGGCGGTGGCGTCGGTCACCACCTGGACGGTGGGCGGGTTGTTGGCGACGATGTCGGCCTCGAAGTTGGGCGGGATGTCGACGACGAAGGTGTATTGCCCGCGGTCCATGACGCGGTTGATGTCGCCGAAGCCGATCTCCTGGGCGGGCAGGAACAGCGGCGGCAGCATGGCGTCGCCGATCAGCCGCGAGGTCTTGGAGTCGTCCTCGTTGACGATGGCGATCGAGGCGTTGATCACGTCCATCACCGCGCTCTTGGCCGGCGTGTAGACCGAGAAGGTGAACACGTAGCCGATCAGGAACAGCAGCACCGGGTCCCGCGCCAGGCTGAGCAGCTCTTTCAGGCCGAGCTGGAAGATGTGACCCACGCTGCGCATGGCGCTCAGGCCTCCTGCTTCTTCAGGAGGAGAACCGACAGCCCGAAATAGATCAGGGCGATCAGTCCCAGCGCCAGGACGTTGGGCCAGAGCGCGGCGAAGCCCAGGGCCTTGGTGAACGTGCCGACGCTGACGGCCTGGAAATAGGTCGAGGGGAAGATCTTGGCCGCGATGGCCGCCCCGCCGGTCAGCGACGAGACCGGCACGAACATGCCCGAGAACTGCACCGCCGGCAGGATGGTGATGATGGCGGCCGCGAAGATGGCGGCGGTCTGGGTGGCGGCGAAGACCGAGATCAGCAGGCCAAAGCCGGTGCTGGCCAGCACATAGAGCAGGCCGCCCAGCGCCAGGACGGCGATGCTGCCCTTGATCGGCACCCCGAACAGGAAGACCGCCAGCCCCACCAGCGTGATGAACTGGACCAGCGAGACCGCCACATAGGGCAGTTGCTTGCCCAGCAGGAATTCGGTCCGGCTGGCGGGGGCGGCGTAGAAGTTGGCGATCGAGCCGAGCTCCTTCTCGCGCACCACGGCCAGGGCCGTCAGCATGCTGGGGATAAGCATGATCAGCAGCATGATGTCGCCGGGCACCATGGCGTAGACGCTCAGGAAGGCCTGGTTGTAGAGGGCGCGGGCGTTGATCTTCACCGCGCTCTGGGCGGCGGGCAGGCCCCGGTCCTTGCGCACCTCGGCGTCGTGGGCCTTGTGCGCGGCCTCGATGTAGCCGCGCGTGGTCTCGGCGCGGAACGGCACGGCGGCGTCGATCTGGGCCTGCACGGTCGGCTGGCGTCCCTGCTGGACGTCGCGCTGGAAGCCCGAGGGGATCTCCAGGGCGAAGCGCAGCTCGCCGTTGCGCAGCCGCCGGTCGCGCTCGGCGTAACTGTAGAGCGGCGCCTTCTCGTCGAAATAGACCGAGCCGCGATAGGTGTCCGCATAGGCCCGGCTGGCCGGGGTGTTGTCGTAGTCGAGCACCGAGAAGGCCAGCTTGTCGACATCCAGCGAGATGCCGTAGCCGAACACGATCATCAGCAGGATCGGCCCAGCGACGGCGAAGATCAGCCGCACCGCGTCATGCTGCAGCTCGATCGCCTCGCGGCGGGCGAAGGCCCAGACCCGGCCGACGCTGAAGCCCTTGGGCGGGACCGAATGGCCAAGGTCCGCCGGCGGCTCCGAGGTCGGCCCGGCCGAGGCGTCGGCCGCGCCGCCCAGATCCTCGGCGGCCTCCTCCAGATAGCCGATGAACGCCGCTTCCAGATTGGGCGCGCCCCGTTCGGCGACCAGGTCGGCGGGCCGACCCTGGGCCAGCACCTTGCCCCGGTGCATCATCGACATGCGGTCGCAGCGTTCGGCCTCGTTCATGAAGTGGGTCGACAGGAAGATGGTCACGCCGCGCTCGCGCGACAGGCGGATCAGCAGCTCCCAGAAGCCGTCGCGGGCGACCGGATCGACGCCGGACGTCGGCTCGTCGAGGATCAGCACCTCTGGTTCGTGCAGCACCGCCACCGCCAGGGACAGGCGCTGGCGGATGCCCAGCGGCAGGCTCTCGGCCAGGGTGTCGGCCACGTCCTCCAGCCCGAAGTCGTCGATCAGTTCGGCCACCCGCGCCTCGCCCTTGTCCGGCGGCAGGTCGAACAGGTGGGCGTGCAGCATCAGGTTCTGCCGCACGGTCAGCTCGGTGTAGAGCGAGAAGGCCTGCGACATGAAGCCGACGCGGCGGCGGGACTCGATGTCGCCGCCCTTCACCGGCTTGCCGAACAGCAGGGCCTCGCCCTCGCTGGGCGGCAACAGGCCGGTCAGCATCTTCATGGTCGTGGTCTTGCCGCAGCCGTTGGAGCCGAGGAATCCGAAGATCTCGCCCTGCTCGATGCGGAAATTGACGTGATCGACGGCGGTGAAGGTCCCGAACTTCTGGGTCAGGCCGTGAGACTCGATGGCCGGCGGGCCTTCGGAGGACACCCACGGGGTGATCACCGGCTCCTTGTGGCCGCGCGTCTGTTCCTCGGGCAGCAGGCGGACGAAGGCCCGCTCCAGGGTGTCCTGGCCGGTCTGCTGGCGCAGCTCCTCGGCCGTGCCGGTGGCCATCACCTGGCCGGCGTTCATCGCCACCAGCCATTCGAAACCCTCGGCCTCGTCCATATAGGCGGTGGCCACCATGACGCTCATCTGCGGACGGCGGCCGCGGATGCGTTCGATCAGCTCCCAGAACTGGCGGCGCGCCAGGGGATCGACCCCCGTCGTCGGCTCGTCCAGGATCAGCAGGTCGGGGTCGTGGATCAGTGAGCAGCACAGACCCAGCTTCTGCTTCATCCCGCCCGACAGCTTGCCCGCCGGCCGGTCGCGGAACGAGGTCAGGTCGGTGCTCCACAGCAGATCGTCGATCCGCCAGGCCCGCTCCTCGGCGGACTGGCCGAACAGGCGGCCGAAGAAGTCGATGTTCTCGTAGATGGACAGGGTCGGATAGAGATTCTTGCCCAGGCCCTGGGGCAGGTAGGCGATCCGCGCCGCGACGCTGTTGCGGAAGTGCGCGTCGTCGATGTCGCCGCCCAGCACCTCGACCTCGCCGGACTGCATCTTGCGAACCCCGGCCAGGATCGCCAGCAGGGTCGACTTGCCCACGCCGTCCGGACCGATCAGGCCGATGGTCTTCTGGGCCGGGATGTCGAGGCTGACCCCGTCCAGCGACGTCACCTTGCCGTACTTGTGAGTGAGATTCCGGATGCTGGCGACGTGTTCCAGAACCGCGGCGTTCATTTCTGGCCCGCCGGCGCCGCGCCCGTGCTTTGCCAGAGGTTGGTCGGCGGCACGGCGGTTCCCTGGATCCGTTCGGGCCAGGGAGCTTTTTCATCGTAACGCACATAGCCCATGCCGGGCAGGCCCGACTTCACCAGCGGCTCGTACTGGCGCAGCCGCTCCTTGGGCACCTGCAGCTTGACCCGGAAGGTCAGGTTGTGGCGCTCCTCGGCCGTCTCCACCGTCTTGGGCGTGAACTGCGCGGCGGGCGACACATAGGAGACGACGGCCCGGATGGGATACTGCTGGGCGGCGTCGAGCACGATGCGCGCCTCCGAGCCCAGGCGGACCTTGCCGGTGACCTTCTCGGGCAGGAAGATGTACATGTAGACGTCGGCCAGATCGAGCAGCGACAAGGCCCGTCCGCCCGCGGGCAGCACCTCGCCGGGCTCGGCCAGGCGGGTTTCGACCCGCCCGCGGATCGGGGCGATCAGCACCGCGTCGGCGATCTCGGCCCGCAGCCGGTCGGCCGTGGCCCGCGCCGCGTCGATCGTCGAGCTGGCCTGCACCACCTGGGCCTGGGCGCCGGTCAGTTCAGCCTGACCCGAGAGCATGCTGGCGGTGTCGGTCTCGGCTTCGCGGCTGCTGACCGCGCCGCTCTTGACCAGTTGCCTGGAGCGGGTGTTCTGCAAGGCGGCGAAGTTGTACTCGGCGCGCCGCACCGCCAGCTGGGCGACCGCGACGCGGCGGGCGTCCTCGGCGGCGGCGATCTCGGCCTCGGCCTGGCGCAGTTGGGCCTCGAGGGCCGAGGTGTCCATTCGGGCGACCACCTGACCGATCTCGACGGTGTCGCCCTCGTCGACCAACACGTCCTTGACCCGGCCGGAATACTTGCTGGCGACATAGACCTCGTTGGCCTCCAGCCGGCCGTTGCCTCCGGCGAAGCCCGGCGGCAGGTCCGGCCGCGTCAGGTAGATATAGGCCCAGACTCCGGCGCCGATCACCACCACCGCCGCCACGCCGATCAGCAGCGGACGCCGCGACTTCGGCCGGGGGGCCGGTCCCTTCGGTGGGACGGGCGGGGGCGTATTGGGCTTGGTGTTCCCAGTCGTGTTTCCAGTGGGGCGACTGACCGCAGCCGGTTCGGACATTGCTTCAACCTCGCCGAAGATCTCAGCGAGGCTATGCCTCCGCTCCCGGGAGGCGATATCCGGTGAACTACCCAACCCCCTTCGTCATCCACCGGGCGCCGGGCCGGTCGGCGGATCAGCCCTGTTGGTCCGCGTCGGCGAGATGCTCGGCCAGATCGTAGATGCGGGCCGCCGGCGTCCATTTCTCGCCCGGGGCGGCCCAGGGCAGGGTCTTCTGGAGAGCGCCCATCATCGCCTCCCAGGCTTGCACGTCCGGATCGGCGGCGTCCGCGGCGGCCTTGGCCTCCGGAGAGAAGTCGGGTCCGGTCTCCATGATCATGAACAGCCGCGAGCCGGTCAGCCAGATCTGCATCTCCAGTATGCCCGCCGCCCGGATCGACCGGGTCACCGCCGGCGGCGGTCCGCCAGGCGCATGCCAGCGCACATAGGCGGCGATCGTCTCGGGGTCGTCATGCAGGTCCAGCGCCAGGCAATGCCGCATTGGAAGCTCCCTCTCCCGCGCCGTTGTTATTTTCATATTTGACGCGGCACGTCACACGTGATGCTTTCGTTCCAGACAAACGGGATCGGGTCAACCGGCCTCAAGGGAGGAACGCACCTTGGAAAAAACCCCATCGGCAAGGACGGCGTTCGCACCGCTGGTTCTGATCGTCGCCCTGTTCTTTCTCTGGGGCGTCGCCAACAATCTCAACGACGTCCTGATCCCGCACTTGAAAAAGGCCTTCTTCCTCAATGACCTGCAGTCGGGTCTGGTGCAGATGGCCTTCTATCTGGGCTATTTCTTCCTGGCCCTGCCGGCCAGCGTCGTGATGCGCCGCTACGGCTACAAGGCCGCGGTGATCGTCGGCCTGCTGCTGTTCGGCCTGGGCGCCCTGCTGTTCTATCCCGCCGCCGAGGTCCGGCAATATTCCTGGTTCCTGGCCGCCCTGTTCGTGCTGGCCTCGGGCCTGGCCTTCCTGGAGACCTCGGCCAATCCGCTGATCACCGTGCTGGGCGACCCGGCCAAGGCCGAGCAGCGGCTCAACTTCGCCCAGGCCTTCAACCCGCTAGGCTCGATCACCGCCGTGGTGGTCGGACGCCAGTTCATCCTGTCGGGCGTCGAGCCGACGAAGGCGCAGTTCGCCGCCATGACGCCGGCGCAGCTGCAGGCGTTCCAGACCACGGAAGCCCATTCCACCCAGGCTCCCTACCTGATCATCGCCGCCGTGGTGCTGGCCTGGGCGCTGCTGGTGGCCCTCACCAGGTTTCCCCATCAGGCGGGACGTCCCGACCCCGATGAGGCCGACGCCGGCCTGCCCGCCGCCCAGGCGATCCCCGCCCTGCTGGCGCGGCCCCGGTTCCTGTTCGGCGTGGCGGCCCAGTTCTTCTATGTCGGCGCCCAGGTCGGCGTCTGGAGCTACATGATCCGCTACGCCCAGCACGAGGTGCCGGGCATGGGTGAAAAGGCGGCGGCGGCCTATCTGTCGTGGTCCCTGGTCGGGTTCATGGCCGGGCGCTTCATCGGCACGGCCGCCATGAGCCGCGTCAGCCCCTCGCGGCTGATGGGCCTGTTCGCGGCGATCAATGTCGGTCTGACCCTGGTCGCGGTCGTGGTCGGCGGCAAGGTCGGGCTCTACGCCCTGGCCGCCACCAGCTTCTTCATGTCGATCATGTTCCCGACCATCTTCGCCAGTTCGCTGAAGGGCCTGGGTCCGCTGACCAAGACCGGCTCGTCCTTCCTGGTGATGAGCATCATCGGCGGCGCGATCCTGACAACGCTGATGGGCGCGGTCTCGGACGCCAGCGCCATCAATGTCGCCATCCTGGTGCCCTGCGCCTGCTTCGCCGTGGTGGGCCTGTTCGGCTTCACCGCCGGCCGCGCCAACAGCGCGGACCTGAAGGCCGCCCCCGCGGGAGCTCATTAGGTCATGATGGACGCCCTGATCTGCGCCGCGCCCGGCCGACTGATCCTGGAACGCCGCCCCATCCCGACGCCGGCCGGCGACGAGGTGCTGATCCGGGTGCGGCGCGTGGGCGTCTGCGGCACCGACATGCACATCTTCCGGGGAACCCAGCCCTTCCTGGCCTATCCGCGCGTCATGGGCCACGAGCTGGCCGGCGAGGTGGCCCGGGCGCCGGCGGGCAGCGACCTGGCGCCCGGCGATCCGGTCTATGTCATGCCCTACATGTCGTGCGGAACCTGCGCCGCCTGCCGCAAGGCCAAGCCCAACTGCTGCATGAACATCCAG
Organism: Caulobacter sp. Root487D2Y; assembly: GCF_001427165.1. NCBI lineage: Bacteria > Pseudomonadati > Pseudomonadota > Alphaproteobacteria > Caulobacterales > Caulobacteraceae > Caulobacter > Caulobacter sp. Root487D2Y. Next base: position 1,082,114 of record NZ_LMFD01000001.1, on the reverse strand, counting down.
GTTCTGGGCGTCCACCGCGACGGGGGCATGGCCGAATATCTGGCCGTGCCCGAGGGCTTCGTCCGCAAGGCCGAGGGCGTCAGCCTGGACGAGGCGGCCATGATCGAGTTCCTGGCCATCGGCGCCCATGCCGTGCGTCGGGCGCGGATCGCGCCAGGACAATCGGTCCTGGTGGTCGGCGCCGGGCCGATCGGCATCGCCGCCGCGCTGTTCGCCAAGCTTCAGGGCGGCGTGGTCACGGCGCTGGACAGCCGCCAGGATCGACTGGACTTTTGCCGTGACCATCTCGGCGCGGATCATATCGTCTCCCTGAACGACGACACCCGCCGGGCTTTGTCCGACCTCACCGGCGGCGACTTCTTCGACGTCGCGTTCGACGCCACGGGCAACGCCAAGGCCATGGAGGCGGGCTTCGCCTATGTCGGCCACGGCGGGACCTATGTGCTGATCTCGGTGGTCGGCGCCGACATCACCTTTTCGGATCCAGAGTTCCACAAGCGCGAGACGACCCTGCTGGGCAGCCGCAACGCCACCCCCGAGGACTTCGACGCCGTGGTCGAGGCGATGCGGGCCGGCAAGGTCCCGACCAAGGCTCTGAACACCCACGCCGCCACCTTGGCTCAGTTGCCCGAGGTCCTGCCCGGCTGGATGGAGCCCCGGGCGGGCGTCATCAAGGCGATCGTGTCGTGCTGATCGACGCCCACCAGCACTTCTGGCGGGTCGGCCGGAACGGCTTTGCCTGGCCCACGCCCGACCTGGCGGCGATCCACCGCGACTTCGGCCCCGCCGATCTTGAGGCGATCGGCGCCCGCCTTGGCCTGGCCGGTTCGGTGCTGGTGCAGTCCCAGGCCGACGACCGCGACACCGACTGGCTGCTGGAGCTCGCCGCCGCCGAGCCGCTGGTCCTGGGCGTCGTGGGCTGGGCCGACCTAGGCGCGCCCGGCGCGCCAGCCCGCATCGCCGAGCTGGCGCGGCGCCCCAAGCTTCGCGGTCTTCGGCCGATGCTGCAGAACCTGGACGACGACGCCTGGATCGTCAGGCCCAGCCTGGACCCCGCGCTCGACGCGATGGTCGCCCACGGCCTGTCGCTGGACGCCCTGGTCCTGACGCGTCACCTGCCGCATCTGCTGACCTTGGCGCGGCGTCGGCCGGACCTGGCCATCGTCATCGACCACGGCGCCAAGCCGCCGATCGCGACCGGCGAGCAGGCCGAGGCCTGGACGCTCGGCGTCGACGCCCTGGCCGCCCTGCCCCAGGTGTTCTGCAAGCTGTCCGGACTGCTGACCGAGGCCTCGCCGAGCCAGGCGCCCGACGCCCTGGCGCCCTATGTGCGGCGGCTGGTCTCGGCGTTCGGACCCGACCGCCTGATGTGGGGCAGCGACTGGCCGGTGCTCGACCTGGCCGGCGACTACGGCGGCTGGCTGGTCCTGGCCAAGTCCCTGAGCGGCCTGACCGATCCCGCCGATCTGGCGGCCCTGTTCGGCGGGACATGCCGTCGTTTCTATCGGATCTAGGGCGATGATCGAGCGCGAAGAAACCCTCTCCAAATACCGCGCCCCGGCCCTCGAAAAGGGCCTGGACGTGCTGGAGCTGCTGGCGGCGCGCGGCGCGCCGATGGGCATGGTCCAGATCGCCGCGGCGCTGAACCGCTCGGTCAGCGAGCTGTTCCGGATGGTCCAGGTCCTGGAGCACCGGGGCTATGTCGCCAACACCCCGGAGGGCGACGGCCTGGTCCTGACCAACAAGCTGTTCTCGCTGGGCATGACGCGGGCTCCCGCCAAGACCCTGCTCGAGACGGCCTTGCCCGTGATGCGACGCCTGTCCGAGGCGACCGGCCAGTCCTGTCACCTGGTGGTGGCCAGCGCCGACCAGATGGTGGTGGTGGCGCGGATCGAGGCGCCCGGCAACCAGGGCTTCTCGGTGCGCGTCGGCTATCACCGGGCCATCGTCGAGGCGACCTCGGGCCTGGTGCTCTACGCCTTCCAGCCCGAGCCGGTTCGGGCCGAGTGGCGCGCGCGGCTGGAGCCGACCGTCGACCCGGCCGTCTGGACCGCCTTCGAAGCCAGAGCGAAGAAGGCCCGGGCCGACCAGCACGTCCTGGCGCCCAGCGACGTGACCCGCCTGGTCGTCGACCTCTCCGCGCCCATCTTCGGACCCGACGGCGTGGCCGCCGCCCTGACCTCGCCCTATGTCGAAACCCTCACGGCGATCAGCGTGATCGACACGATCGCCGCCATCCGGGCGGCGGCCGACGAGATCTCCGGGGAACTCGGAGGCCAGTTCCAGTGACCTTACCCGACGCCGCGCGGCCGCCCGCCTCCCGCGAACGGCTGAACCTGCCGCCGCTGGGCTTCGGCGCGGCGGCGATCGGCAATCTCTACGCCGCCATGAGCGACGACGCGGCGCGCGAGACCATCGAGGCGGCCCTGGCCAGCGGCCTCGCCTATTTCGACACCGCGCCCCACTACGGCTTTGGCCTCAGCGAGACCCGCCTGGGCGCGGTCCTGCCGCCGAAGGTCAAGGTCTCCACCAAGGTGGGTCGGGTGCTGTGTCCGGCGCCGGACGTCGATCCCGCCGCCGAACGCCACGGGTTCGTCGCCGCCGCCCCGTTCGAGCCGGTGTTCGACTATTCCTACGACGGGGTCATGCGGTCGTTCGAGGCCAGCCTGGAGCGCCTGAATCGCGACCATGTCGAGGTGCTGCTGGCCCACGATCTGGGCCAGGTCACACACGGCGTCGATGACGCGGCGCGGCGTCGCCAGTTCTTCGACGGCGGCTACAAGGCCATGCGGGCCCTGCGCGACGGCGGCGCCGTCGACGCCATCGGCCTGGGCGTCAACGAGTGGGAGATCTGCGACGCGGCGCTCGACGAGGCCGAGTTCGACGTCTTCCTGCTGGCCGGCCGCTACACCCTTCTGGAGCAGACGGCGCTGGACCGCTTCCTGCCGCGCTGCGCCGCCCGCGACGTGTCGATCATCGTCGGCGGCCCGTTCAATTCCGGCGTGCTGGTCGAGGGCGTGAGGGCCGGCGCCCACTACAACTACGGCCCGGCTTCTGCGGAGATCCTGGACCGGGTCCGCAGGCTGGAGGCCGTCTGCCGGGCCCACGCCACGCCCCTGGCCGCGGCGGCCTTGCGCTTTCCGCTGGCCCACCCGCAGGTCGTCAGCGTGATCCCCGGAATGTCCAGCCCGGCGCAGGTGCGCCAGGCCCTGGCCTGGGCCGCGCACCCCATCCCCGACGCCCTGTGGGACGACCTCCGCGCCCAGGACCTGTTGCATCCGGACGCGCCGACACCCCGAGAGACACGATGAGCCTGATCCTGCTCCATCCCGACGACAACGTGCTGGTGCTCAGCGCGCCGGTGCGCGCGGGCCAGGTCCTGACCATCGACGGCCGGTCTGTGCCTGCCGACGCCGACGTCGGTGTCGGCCACAAGCTGGCCCGCCGCGACCTGGCGGTCGGCGACAAGGTGCTGAAGTACGGCGCGCCGATCGGCTCGATCACCGCCCCCGTGGCCGCCGGCGGCCACGTCCACCTGCACAACATGAAGAGCGACTACATCGCCAGCCACACCCGGCGGGCGACGGGTTCGGAAGGACAATGACCATGGCCCAGACGCTGCAGGGCTATTCGCGGGCCGACGGCCGCAAGGGCATCCGCAATGTGGTCGCGGTGGCCTATCTAGTCGAATGCGCCCACCACGTGGCCCGCGCCGTCGTCACCAAGAGCGACGACCCCGACGTCCACCTGATCGGCTTTCCCGGCTGCTACCCCAACGCCTATGCGCTGAAGGTCATGCAGGCCGTCACCACCCATCCCAATGTGGGCGGGGTGCTGCTGATCTCGCTGGGCTGCGAGAGCTTCAACCGCGAGCAATTGCGCAAGACCATCGAGGCCAGCGGCCGCCCGGTCGAGACCCTGGTGATCCAGGAGAGCGGCGGCACGGCCAGCACCATCGCCAAGGGGGTGGAGGCCGTCGCCCGCCTGCGGGCGGTCGCCGCCCAGACCCCGCGCGCGCCGATGGCGATCTCGGAGCTGGTGATCGGCGCCATCTGCGGCGGCTCGGACGGCACCAGCGGCATCACCGCCAACCCCGCCGTCGGCCGCGCCTTCGACCGCCTGGGCGCCCAGGGCGCGGCCTGCGTGTTCGAGGAGACCGGCGAACTGGTCGGCTGCGAAAAGATCATGGCCGACCGGGCCCTGACCCCGGAACTGGGCCTGGAGCTGGAGCGCAGCGTCCACAAGGCCGAGGCCTACTACACCGTGATGGGCTACGGCAGCTTCGCGCCCGGCAACGCCGAGGGCGGGCTGACCACCCAGGAAGAAAAGTCGATGGGCGCCTATTCCAAGTCCGGATCGGCGCCGATCGTCGGAATCCTGAAGCCCGGCGACCAGCCGCCCAGCGGCGGGCTCTACCTGCTGGACGTGGTGCCCGACGGCGAGCCGCGCTTCGGCTTTCCCAACATTTCCGACAACGCCGAGATCGTCGAGCTGATCGCCTGCGGGGCCCACGTCACCCTGTTCACCACCGGCCGCGGCTCGGTGGTCGGTTCGGCGATCTCCCCGGTGGTCAAGATCTGCGCCAATCCCGAGACCTACCGCAAGCTGGCCGGCGACATGGACGTCGACGCCGGGCGGATCATGGAAGGGCGCGGCACGCTGGACGAGGTCGGCGACGAGATCCACGACCTGGTGCTGGCCGTGGCCGGCGGCGCGCGCACCGTCTCCGAGGCGCTGGGCCACCAGGAATTCATCCTCACCTACAAGGCCTTCGACCCCATCGGTCCGGCCTGCCTGCCCCTTCGCAGAACAAGCTAGCGAGACATCGAGATGGGAAGACTTTCCGGCAAGACCGCCCTGGTCACGGCCGCCGCCCAGGGCATCGGCAAAGCCAGCGCCGAACTGTTCGCCCGCGAAGGCGCGCGGGTGATCGCCACCGACATCAACGCGGCGCTGCTGGCCGAGCTCGTCGGTTGCGAAACCCGTCGCCTGGACGTGCTGGCCCCGCAGGCCATTCTCGACCTGGCCGCCGAGCTGGGTTCGGTCGACGTTCTGTTCAACTGCGCCGGCGTGGTCCACAGCGGCACCATCCTCGACTGCGACGAGGCCGCCTGGGCGTTCTCCACCGACCTCAACGTCACCGCCCAGTACCGGATGATCCGCGCCTTCCTGCCGGCCATGCTGGCGGCGGGCGGCGGGTCGATCGTCAACATGTCGTCGGTGGCCAGCTCGATCAAGGGCGTGCCCAACCGCTTCGCCTACGGCGCCACCAAGGCCGCGGTGATCGGACTGACCAAGGCGGTGGCGGCGGACTTCGTGGGCCAGGGCGTGCGCTGCAACGCCATCTGTCCGGGCACGGTGGAGACCCCGTCGCTGAACCAGCGCCTGGCCGACACCGGCGACTACGAGGCCGCCCGAGCGGCCTTCACCGCCCGCCAGCCGATGGGACGCCTGGGCAGGCCCGAGGAGCTGGCCCAGCTGGCCCTGTACCTGGCCAGCGACGAGTCGAGCTTCACCACCGGCCAGATCCACATCATCGACGGCGGTTGGATCAACTGATCCCGCGCCGCCCTCCACTTCAGGCTGTAGGTCGCCGATCGGGTGTGTCACCCTGGCGGGGAGCAAGCCCCGGGGGGAGCGATTGTCAGGGAACCAGCCAGCCGGCCTGACGGCCTTCGTCCGCGAGGTCTTCCAGTGCCAGGAGGACGTCGCCCTGAGCATCGCCGGCGTCGCGATCGAGCGCGCCTATCGGTCGGGCGCGGTGATCCTGCGCCAGGACGATTCCTGCACCGAAACCTATCTGCTGACCCTGGGCCGGGCTCGGGCGGCGGCGGTGGGCCGGGGCGGCGAGCCGATCCTGCTGCGCGACTTCGCGCCCGGCGACCTGTTCGGCGCCACGGCCCAGCCCGAGGAAAAGAGCGAGGCCGAGGTGGTGGCGCTCGAGGCCGCCCGCGCCGCCGTCTTCGCGGCCCTGGACTTCCTTCGGATGATGGAAAGGCACAGCTGCGTGGGCCTGACCCTATCGCGGATGCTGCTTGCCCAGCTTCGCCAGACCACCGAGCGGATGATCGACCGCAACACCCTCAGCGCGGTCGGCCGGATCCACGCCGAACTCTGGCGCCGGGCCGAGCGGACGGGGTGGACGATCAGCCCCTCGCCCGTGCTGGCCGCCCTGGCCCTGGATCTGCAGACCACCCGCGAGACCGTGTCGCGCACGGTCAACGCGCTGGAGCGGCGCGGCGTCGTGCGGCGCACGCCCGACGCGCTGATCGTCGTGGCCCCGCGGCGGCTGGAAGGCATGATCGACTGAAAGGCCTGAGCGGTCAGACCCGCAGGGCGTAGGGGCCCAGCTCGTCGCCCGTCAGGTCCATCAGCCGTTGGGCCAGGTCGGCGGGGCCGGCCGCGCTCAGGACCGCGGCGAAGGTCAGGCCAAGGTGGATCGCCCCGGCCGGAGTGGCCGCCAGCAGGCCGGCCACGACCTCGGCCTGGGCGCTGGTCGCCAGCGGACCGTCGCCGAAGGGATCCGGCGCCATCACGGTCAGGCCGTGGCTCGCCGCGAGACGGACGCGCGCGCCCAGCGCCGCCGCGATCGCCCGGGCCGCCCGCGCCGCGTCGGCGGGCGCCGCGTAGACAAGCAGCAGCGTCCGACCCGACCAGCTGGGCGCGGTCAGCGGGACGGGGCCGTCCTGAATCGCCTTGGCCAGATCTCGCAGCAGATCGCGCGGGTCGGTCTCGGCCGACAGATCCAGGGCGCAGCCGAGGAAGGCCGCCAGCCGCGACACGGACTGGGGCGACACGGACTGGGGCGAACGCGTCGCCGCGGCGGTCCGCCGGGCCGCCGTCAGTATCCGCTGACGTCGCCCAGCCCGGGTCCAGGGCGTGGCGGCGGGCGCGCCGGGCTCGTCCAGCACCAGCACCTGCACGGCCTCGCTGGCCAGGGCCGCCGCCTTGAGCACGGCCAGGCCCATGGCCGTCTCGGCGGCCAGGGTGATGGCTTGCGGTCCCACGTCCGTCGCGTCGGGCGCCGTCACCCGGACGCTGTCGGCCTCGGCGATCAGCCGGTCGAAGCGCGGCCCCCAGGCCTCGCCCCAGGGGATCACCGACTGGGCCCGGAACACGGCGGGGTCGGCGGGCAACAGCACGTGCAGCTCCACGCCGGCGGCGGCCAGGGTCTCGGCGATCAGGATGTCCGCCCCCGCCGCCAGGGCGCCGTAGCCGAACGCCACGCGCTCCTCGGAAACGAGGCTGGCGACCTGGCCGGCCAGGGCCTCGTCGTCGGGCGACACGGCCATGTGGCCGGCGAAGTGCAGGGCCCGGGGCGGCGCCAGCACCGCCAGCCAGCCGTCGTCTTCGTTCAGGGTCGCCAGCAGCAGCCGGAACTGGCGCAGGGTGACGGCGTGGTCCTCCCAGGCCCTGGGGGCCACGGCCACCGCCGCGTCCAGCGCCGCCCGCGCCTCGGCGAACCGGCGCAGCACCAGCAGGGCCTCGGCGCGGGTGGCGGCTTGGTAGTAGGGCGTGTCGTCGTCGGCGGTCTCCAGCACGGCCAGGGCGTGGATCCGCGCGGCGGCTTCGTCGCCGGCCAGCAGCGACAGGGTGGCGGCGTTGATCAGGGCGTAGGCCCCGCCGCCCAGCGGCGCGGCGGCCAGGTAGGCGGCGGCCGCCTGGCCGTAGAGTTCGGCGCGCGCCCCGCCCTCGGCGGCGCGCGCCCGGTCCTTGAGGATCCGCCCCTTCAGGGTCAGGACGGCGGGATCGTCCGACGCCGCCAACCCCGCCCCGGCGAACAGGCTCCAGGCGTGATTGACGGCGCCGGCCCGCACCATCGCGGCGAGGTCGAGAAGAAAGGGCGACTGGGACAAGCGAGGCTCGCGATGAAAGCGGGAACAGGAACGATGGCGGTGATGACCAGGCGGCGAAGCCTATGGCGGAAACTTCCCGCCATCGTTCTTCACGTCCGGGTCGAAGATCACGTTCAGGCGCTTCTTGATCTTCACCCCGTTGGGGTCATTCTCCTCCATGAGGAACTCGGTATGGAAATTGAAGGCCTCGCTGCCCGGGTTGGGATCTTTCTTAGGATCGAACACATCCCGGGCGACCACGCCGAAATACAGCACCCGACATCCGTCACGCGGTATGCGCTCCCCCGGTGCTTCCACGCCTTTCGCGTAGACGTGCCGCAGATAGCAATTCCTGTCGGATTCACCCTTGGTGGTCGCTCCGCGTTCGTGCTTGGCGAACTGCCAGCCGAGGATCTTGGAGTCGAGCTCCACAACGACCCAACATTGCTCGCGAACGTCGATGTCGAAGGGGGACGGCGCGGGCGTGGTCAGCAGATCGACAGCCTGGAACCCTGCCCGCGCCAGCGCGTACTTTTCCACTTCAGTTTCATCGCCCGCGCCCATGGTCGGCGTCGTGGGCGCGGGGGCTTGGACGGTGAAAGCCAAGTTCATCGCAAGCTGTGGGTCGGTGGCGAGCTTCGTCCTGTCGACTGTCAGGATGACGTGAACGATCGATTTCGGGATGAAGTTGCTCGGCTTCGTCGTGGGGATGCGTTCGCTCATCTGCGCCTCCTTGGGGCGGGGTTTTTCTTCACGTAAGCGATACTCTCGTCGATCCGGGCGAGCAGACGCCGCGCGCGGGCGTTGTCGGGATCGAAGGCGATGAGCTCCACGGCGCGCGCCCGGCCGGCGGCCAGGTAGGAGAGCGCTCCCGCGCCGTCGCCCGAGACGTAGGCGAGGCCGCCCTGGGCGTGCTTCAGTCCGATCCAGTCGGCCTGGAGGCCCCGGTCGTCGGGGTGCGCGGCCATCTCGGCGTCGAGGATCTTTTCCTGGGCCCGACGCTCCGCCGCGGCGCGCTCCAGGTCGCCGGCTTCGTTGTAGGCGTCGGCCATCCAGCCATGGCGGGTGACCAGGTTCGCCGCCTGGCTTCGCCGCGCGTCGACCATGCGGGCGTCGACCTCCTGCATGACCTTCAGCGCCTCGGCGCAATGGGCCAGGCCGCCCGCCTTGTCGCCGGACTCCACGGCCACGGCGCAGAGATTGCCTTCGGCGTAGCCCAGTTCGCGGCGGTACTCGATGTTGTCGGGCCGGAACCGGGTCAGGCGGCCGGCCAGGTCACGATAGCGTTCGTAACCGGCCTTGGCCTCGGGCCAGCGCTTCCTGCGATAGTCGATGGTGGCCAGGCCATACTCGTTCTGGGCCTGGTCCAGGATCCGCTGCGGATTGTCCGGTTCTGCCGCCAGCAGCCGGGTGCTGAGCGCGTAGGCGTCGTGGAAGCGCGTGGCGGCGGTTGAAAGATCGCCGCCTTGCTCGCCATCCTCGCCCACGGCATGAAGCAGCCGGCCGAGACGCGCTCGCGAGGCGGGCGACAGGCGGGCCGGGTCCTGGCCGGCATAGTAGTCGAGGGCGCGCTGGCTCACCGCGCCCTGCACGGCCAACCGCTCGCTTCCCGTCAATTTGCCGCGCAGGTCGGTCATCATGAACTCCACCAGGGACTCCGCCTCGCCCCGCTGCCGTTCGGCTTCGTCGCGGGCGTTCAGGGCGAAGGCCGTGAGCAGCCCCATGCCTAGCACCGCCGCCAGCGACGCCCCCGTGACGGCCGTCACGCTGCGCAGACGTCGTTGCGCGTCCCGCTGGACCAGCTCGTCCAGCCCCACGCCCGTCACCCCGGCCACCAGCTTCAGCAGGGCCAGGCGCGGGCCGTCGGCGGTCGACCGGAAGTCGGCGGCCAGGGGCTCGACCCCGTCGCGCAGCGGCGCGGGAAAGGCCTCGTGCGGCTCGCCGGCGACCAGGGCCGCCAGGATCGGCCGGTCGGGATGGAGCTCGCGGAACAGCTCGACCTCGCGCGCCACCCACGGCGAGGCGGCCGCGTTGGGCGTGCAGACCACGATCAGGGCGTTGGAATCGGCCAGGGCGGCGCGGACCTCGACGGTGAGGTTGCTGGCGGCCGCCAGCTCCTCGCGGTCGCGGAAGATCGGCGCCAGGCGGCGCGGGACATTGCCCCGCGGCGTTTCGCGGCCCACCAGCCGCCCTGGCAAGGCGTAGCGCTCCAGCCGGCCGTGCAGCTGGCGGCCGAAGACAGCGTCCCGATGGCTATAGCTGATGAAGGCGCGGTAGCGCGCGGCGCCGACTCGATCCCCGTCCATCGTTCGCTGACCGCCCCATGCCCCGACACAGAATGTCAGAGGCGCCGGACCCGCACAACTTTATCGGTCGTTGGCGGAACTTTCCCGCAGGGGCGTGACGGCCGTCACGCCGGGTCGGCGCGGCGCGGGTCCAGGTTTCCTCGCGGTCACCGGGGTGGCCCGGGGAAGACCCCGCTCAGAAGGATCCGTTCAATGACCGCGATTTCCGTTCACATCACCTGCAGTCGCCCGCACCGGGCGTGGGTCGATAACCAAACGACCGTTCTACTGCACGACGGTCAGGTCATCGACCTGGCGCCGGGAGATCATGACCTGATCTGGTCGATCATCGGCAGCCCCGGCGACACCTTCAAGGCGGTGCTCCGGGACGGCGGACGAGAGGTCTGCAACGTGGACTGGTCCATTCCCGCCGGCAGCAGCGGCTGGACCGGCGATCTCGAACCGTTCACGGTCTAGGGAGGGCGAGATGAAGTCGATCATTCTTCCCCTGCTCGCCGCGGTGCTGCTCGCCGAGGCGGGAGCGGCGCGGGCCCAAACCCAAGCGCCGGCCCCCGCGCCGGCGTCCGATGAGATCCCCGAGGAGAGCATCGTTGCGGAGCCCGTCCCGCCACTTTCCAAGGCCGTTCCCAACTCCGGGCCGACCAGCCGGGGCACCGCCCTGGGCGGCGGCGCCGAACTCCAGGCGGGGTCGGACGACAGTTCCGTCTCGGCTTGGCTGTCCTGGGTGGATTCCGCTCTCGACGCGAATAAGGGCGAGGCTTCCTACAGGGTGAGGACCCTGACCCTCAGTTCGCCGCTCAGCGAAGACGCTTCGCCGGCGATGGCGGCGAGCCTGGACACCCTGGCCAAGGCCGTCAGTCTCGAATTCAAGTTTTCGAACGTCCAGGCCTATGGCGTGCGAAGCCCCATGGCGGCGGAGCTTAAGGCGCTCTGCAAGGAAGCCAGAACCCGCTACACCGACAAGCACGGGAAGGGTTCCGACAAGGGCGTCCGCTGCGCGGCGGTGGCGGCGGACGACCCCGCCATGAACACCGCCTGGGAAGACCTGTTCTGGGATCCGAAGGCCAAGGCCGTGATCCTCGGCGCCGCCGCCAAGGTCGGTCACCAGAGCTTCGACTATCTGGAGACCACCACCCTGGCCTCGCGGTCCGAAGACAAGGCGGTCTGGTCGGTCTCCGGCTTCGCCACCTATTTCCCGCGCAAGGCCCGGTTCCTGCTCAGCGCCGGCTTCGAGCACCAGGACGCCTACGAGGCGGCGGACGAGGCGACCGTCTGTCCCGCCGGTCCGGCGCCGGTGACCTGCGCGGCCGGGGCGTACGGCGAGCCGGTCCACAAGCGCAGCGACGTCGTCAGTCTGGAGGCCCGCAAGGTCTTCAGCCGCGGCCTCGGCGTGACCGCCAAGGTCAACCACGATTTCAGCGACGACGTCTGGGGCGTCGAGGTCCCGGTCTATTTCGTGCGCAACCCGTCCGGAGAGGCCCTGACCGGCGGCGTGAAGTTCGGCTGGCGCAGCGACAAGCACGACCTTCTGGTCAGCCTGTTCTTCGGCAAAGCCTTCTCGCTGCTGAATTTCTGACCGCGCGGCCGCCGCGCCCTCCCCAAACCCAATCTGGACGGGCCGGCGGCCTAACGCAGCGCCGCCACCACCTTGCCGCCGCCGGACATGGCGCCCTGCGGCGGACAGCCCTCGCCGAGGCAGCCCTCGCCCTCGGTCGTGAGGTGGGACTCCGGATCCCAGTCCAGGATGAAGTCCGGCGCCTGGGTGAGATGCCTGAGCGCCGGCATGCCGCCCGCTTCGTTCGACGGAAGCGGCCTGATCGTGAACACCGCCCCGGTGAAGGTCAGGTCGTAGTTGGCCGACAGGGCCAGCGTCCCGCGGGTGATCGCGTAGCTGCCGGGGATCTCGCCGACCTCGCGTCCCAGGGCGCCGGTGAAGGCGTCGCCCGCCGCCAGGTCGCCCACCGTGACGCGGTAGGTCAGGGTGGGTTCGACCTGGCCGAACGGCTTGAACAGACTGTTCGCGGCCACGCTCACCTGCCGCCGCAGAATGTCGGCCAGGGCGGCGCTGACGCTGGTCAGGCTGTAGTTGCCGGCGTCGGCGCCGGCCAGGACCGATCCGGACGCCGTCACGGTCTTCCCCGTCCCGACATTCTTGTCGGCGAAGGCGTAACTGCCCGAGGCCGAGACGGCGTCGCCGGCCACCACGCCGGTCAGGCCGATCGAGCCGGTGGCCGCCACCGTGCCGTCATAGGTCTTGGTGTCGGCGGTCAGCGCGCCGGTCAGGTCCTTCTTCAGGATGTCGGCCGTGCCGGCGGCCGTCGAGGTCAGCGTGTAGTTGCCCGCGTCGGCGCCCGACAGGGCCATGCCCGACGCGGTGACCGTCTTGCCGGTCCCCGCGGTCTTGTCGGCGAAGGCGTAGGTCCCCGAGGCCCCGACCGCGTCGCCGGCCACCACGCCGGTCAGGCCGATCGAGCCGGTGGCCGCCGTCGTGCCGTCATAGGTCCTGGTGTTGGCGGTCAGCACGGCGGTGAGGGCCTTGGGATCGATGCGCAGCGAACCCGTTCCATAGCCGAAGGCGTAGTTGAGGTCGGAGGCCAGGCCGCCGGCGGCGGCGGTCAGGATATAGGTCCCGACGACCTTGCTGGTCGCGCCCGAGACCGTGGGCGCGCCCGACCAGGCGTCGGCCGCCAGGTCGCCGTTGACCAGGCCGGCGATCGTCGCCGAGGTCGTCGGGATCGTCCCGTCATAGATCACGGTCCGGCTGTCGGGCGTCACCGTCAGGGTCGGCTGGTAGGCGTAGACGAAGCGGTTGCCGGCGTTGACGGGCGTGGCGAAGGTTTCGTTCGAGAAGTCATAGGCCGAACCGTAGAAGCTCTTGCCAGCCAGGCCGTTGAACGTATTGCCCGCCGTCGAGCCGAGCGGCGCGCCCACCGCCTGGGTGTAGATCAGCCAGCGGCCGTTGGCGGCGGTCACCGCGTCCGCCCCACGGGCGTTGGTGAACACCCCATCCGAGGCCAGCATCGCCGCGTCGCCCGTCCCGTCGGCCTGGACCCGGCCCGTGCCGGCGAAGGTCATGCCGGCGTGCGAGGTCAGCGACACGGTTCCCGTGCTCCAGACGGTCCCGACGACGGTCAGGGACCGGCCGTCGATCAGCTTCAGCAGGCCGCCGGTGTTGGTGAAGTCGCCCAGCTGGACCACCTGGTTGGCGGCGCCGAAGGTCGCTCCGCCGGTCGCCCAGCCCGTCAGTTTCTGGGCGGTGATGATCCCGGTCGAGACCTGGCCGATCGCGCCGTCGGAACGCAGGTCCACCGTCTGGCCGACGGCGTTGACCGCGCCGTACAGGTCGTAGCCGGTGGTGCTGTTGAACGCGAAGCCGCCGGCGCCGACCGTGACCGCGTCCAGGTAGGAGATCTGGTTGGCGCCGAGCAGGACAGCGCCGGTTCCCGCCGTCACCTCCAGCACGCCGGCGTGCAGCGCCGCGTGCTGGGCGATGTCGGTGGCGGCGTTGAGGGACAGCACGTCGCGGACGTCGATCACCCCGCCGAGCGTCGCGTCGCCCAACCGCAGATTGCCGCTGGCCGACGTCACCGCCAGGTCGCCGGTGACGTCGGCCGACACCAGTTGCGTGTCGCCGCCGCCGTTCACCCGCGAGGCCGCGCCTGCCGTCAGGGCGTACACGGTCAAGGCGTCGGTCGGGCCGTCGATCTGGACGCCGCCGTTGGTCGATCCAGCGAAGCCGATCTGGTGCGAACCGTTGACGACCTTGATCTTGACCCCGTTGAGCCCAAAGACCGTGTTCAGGCCGGCGTTGGTCGTGTGGTCAAGATTGACGTCGACCTTGCCCGTCGGGGCCGAGGCCACTATCGCCAGGCTCCCCCCCGTCGAGGTGAAGACGTTGCCCGCGGTGATCGCGCCGGACGTCGCGGCCCCCAGGACCACGTCGCTGTTCGAGACGACCGTCAGAGTGCGAGCTCCCGAGCCTCTCACGACCGCCGAGCCCAGGCTCGCCGTGCCCGCCGCGCCCAGGACCGTGACATCCGCCAGCGCGTCGGCTGAATCCACGGCCATGCCGCCGACGCTGGCGGTCGCCGTGATCGCGCCGCCCCCGCCGTACAACGCGCCCAGGTGTCCGCCACGCGCCGCGACGGAGATGCCGCCCAGGTCGCTGGTCATGTCGCCGCCGAGGATGTCGCCGCTGGTCACGGTGACGCCGATGGAGCCCCCGTGGCGCAGGGTCTTGCCGCTGAAGTCGAAATCACCGGCCTGGTCCAGGATGGTCCAGGCTCCGGCCTTGGCGCCCAGCGGCGCCAGGGCGGCGGCCGAGAAGTCGCCGCCGGTCAGGGCGTAGGCGTCGCCGACGGTGACGCTGGTCGCCACGTTCACCAGGCCGGTTCCGGCCTCCAGGTCCAGATCGCCGCCGCTCAGCACCGTGTCGAGGGCGATGGCGTCGGCCGTGACCTCGACGTCGCCGGCGTCCAGCTGGCCCGCGCCAGTCACCGCGCCGTTCAAGGCGGTGACGGCCAGCAGGTTGTCGGCGTGAACGACGCCGCCCAGGCTGACCCCGCCGCTTCCGGCGCTCAGGCTCACGTCGCCGTCGGACCGGACCGCATCCAGTGTCATGGCGTTGGCCGCCACATTGACCTCGCCGTCGTGCGCCCCCGCCCCTTGGCCGGCGTCCAGCTGACCCAGGCTGGTCACGGCACCGTTCAGGGCGGTGATGTGGAGCAGGTGGTCGGCGTGACCGCCGCCGGTCCCCAGGCTCACCCCGCCGGTCGCGGCGGTCAGGTTCACGTCGCCGTCGGACACGACCGCGTCGAGGCTGATGGCGTCGGCGGTCACGTCGACCGCGCCGTCGTGCGCCCCGATCCCGGCGTCCAGCTGGCCCGCGCCGGTCACCGCCCCGTTCGAGGCGACGATGGTCAGCTTGCGGTCGGCGTGGATGGCGGCGCTGCCCAGGTCCAGGTCGCCCAGGGTGTCGGTGACGGCGACGTCGCGGATCGCGCCGGAGAACAGGATCGGGGTCAGCGCGTCGCCCAGGAAGTCGTGGGCCGTGATGGTGTAGTCGCCGCCGCTGACGGTGGTGGAGCCGGTTTCGAGCGTGCCGGCCATGGCCTCCAGCGTGATGTTGAAGGCGGCCAGCTCCTCGATCTTCAGGTCGCCGGTCTTCTGGAAGACGGTCGCGTCGCCGTCGACGGCGGCGGCGACCAGGGTGACGCCGTTGCTGGCCGAGTTGATGTTGACCACGGCGTCGCCGTCGCTGGAGACAACCTGCAATCCGCCGGCGCCGCAGCCGCAGGTGGGGTCGGTGACCACATAGTTCGCGGCGGTCACCGACGCCGCGTCGTCCGCGCCGAAGGTGGCCTTGTTCACGGCGTCGACCAGGACGCCGTCCGGCGCCTCGGCGGCGCGCAGGGTCGCGTCGCCGTCGCCGTGCACGATGACGAACCCGGCGGGATCGTTGGCCTTAGCGAAATTGACCAGCGCGTCGCCGCCCGCCACCACGAAGACGCCCTGATCCGCCTCGGCCGTACCGACGAAGGCGTCGCCGAACCCGCCGATCGAAATCCCGACGCCGGCCAGGGCGGACTGGACGTCTATGTTTCCGGTGTCGGCGGTCGCCGTGATCACACCGTCGGCCTGCAGCGACCCGACATCGACCGCGCCGCCCTCCAGGTCCAGGTCGCCGTTGCTGGAGATCAGGCTGGCCAAGGTTCCGTCCAGCAGGCCGTCGGTCCCGATGCGGACCAGCCCGTCGCCATGCGCCGAGCCGGTGATCGTCAGGTCGCCGCCGTCGGCGAAGAGCTCCACGTCGCCGGTGTTCGCCGTGGCCGCGCCGACGGTCAAGGCGCCGTCCAGCGTCTCGACATAGATGTCGTCGGTCAGGGCCGTGAGGGTGTCGATGACCGCCGCGCCGCTGGCGATGGTGACGTCGACGCCCGCGCCCTCCAGCGTGTCGAGCTTGGCGCTGGTGTCGAGGTGGACCAGGGCGTCGCCGCTGGCCGAGATGACCGTCGCCGCGCCCGTGCTCCCGCCCGTGCGGCTGAAGGTATTGTCGGCGGTGATGGCGGAGAAGAGGGGATCGCCCAGCACCGCGTCGTCGAGGGCGGCGATGGCGAGATCGCGGCCCGTGCCCGCGCCGGTCAGCACGGCCTTGCGCAGGATCGCGCCGCCGCCGGTGGCGGTGACGGTGATGTCGTCGCCCGCCTCGGCCGAGACCAGATCGATGTCCTCCGTCGCCGTGACGTCGATGTCGCCGCCCGCGACCAGGGCGTCGGCGGCGCCGAGCACGCCGGCCGACGACAGCGACAGGTCGCCGGTGGCCGTCAGGGCGTTGGTCAGGGCCAGGCCGCCGGCCGTGTCGATGATCGACAGGTCGCGGATCACGCCCGCCGGGGCCAGGACGTTGCCGCCCCAGTCCTGGGCCTCGGCGGTGTAGTCGCCGCCGCCGACCGTGACGGTGTTGGCCGCGATCACGCCGTTGCCGGCGCTGAGGAAGACGTTGTGGCCGCCGACCGCGTCCACCGTGAAGCCGTCCGCCACCCCGACCGACGCCGTTCCGGTGGCGGTGTTGGCGCTGACCGAGCCCAGGTCGGCGTCCAGGCTGTCGAGGAACACCCGCGCGTCGCCGTCCAGGGAGACGACGAGATAGGTCAGGCTACCGCTCAGTCGGTCGACGCTGTTGTGCGCGACGATCCCCGCCTGGCTGTCGGCGCCCAGGGTCGCGGTTCCGGTCGCCACGACCTGGATCTGGTCGACGGCGCCGTCGACGAGCACGTTGCGCAGGGTCGCGGACCCCGCCAAGGCCTGCACCAACGCCGCCCCCCCGCCCCCCGTGACGAACACGTGGTCGACCAGCGCGTCGCCGGTCATCGCCGTCACGATGACATTGGAGCCCTGCAACGTGCCGCTCACGCTGGGGATGGCGGTGAAGCCGCCGTCGCCGGTCAGCGTGACGTCGCCCTGCCCGATGACCTGGGCGTTGGCGGCCAGCGTCAGGACGCCCGCCGTGGTGGTGATGTCGATGTCGCCGCCGCCGGAGACGGTGTCGGTGATCGACAGCGCCTGGGCGTTGGAGAAGGCCACATCGGCCGACGCGCTGTCCTGGACGGAGCCAAGCTTGTTCACCAGGTTGGCGCGAGTGGCGCTGAAGCCCCCGTCGCTCTGCGCGGTCAGGATGTCGGCGGTGATCACGCCGCCGCTCTGGACGATGCCGCCGGCCGACGCGGTCAGCGAGACCGTTCCGGCGGCGCCGTAGTTGCCGGTCAGGGTCAGGCCCGTGGCGTCCGCGAGGAACAGGTCGCGGGTCGAGCTGCCCGTCCCCAGGGTCGCGGTGGTGGCGGCGTCGATCGTGATGTCGCCCACGGCCGCGCCGGCGCCCTGGCTCTGCGCCGTGCCGACATTGACCGCGCCGCCGGTCGATCGCGCCAGAACGTGAGCGTCGTCGGTGGCGCCGACACCGGTGGACCTCAGCGTCGCGCCGCTGGCCAAGACCGCGCCGGTGGTCGCGGTGACCTCGACGTCGTCGCCGGCCGTGGCCGCGGTGGTCACCGTCGCGCCGCCGGTCGTGGCCGTCACGAAGAGGTCGCGCGCCGCCGAACCGTTGGTCAGGCTGGCGGTGACGCCGGTCACCTTCACGTCGCGGGTGGCGGTGGTCGCGCCGGCGCTGGCGGTCGTCGCCGCCTGGACGGTGACGTCGCCGGCCCGCGCGCCGGTCCCTTGGGTCTGGAGCGTGTTGGTGGCGGTGACCGCGCCGGTGTCGGAACGCAGGAGGATGTGCGCGTCGTCGCCGGCGCCCAGGCCGGTCGACTTCAGGAAGGCGCCGCCGGCCGTGATGTCGCCGTTGGAGGCGGTCAGCTCGATGTCGTCGCCGGCGAAGATGCGGTTGGTCACCGTGACTCCGGTGTCGCCGGTCAGGATGGCGTCGCGCCCCGCGTCGAGGGTGCTCAGAAAGATGATCGGGGCGGTGAGCAGGGTGTCGCGCGCCGAATTGCCCAGGGTCAGCGACACCGAGCCGCCGCTGCCGAGGACGATGTCGCCCGAGGTGGTGGTGGTGGCCGAACCGACGGAGGTGTTGGAGCCCGAAGAGACGGTGACGCCGGTCGCGCCCGTGATCGCGGTGACGGTCGCGCCAGGGCCGCCGGCCGTCACCGAGGCCGCGCCGGTGGCGGCCGTGGCTTCGCTGACGGTAATCGAACCCGAAGTGGTGCTCACCCCCACCGTGGCGCCTTCGGCGATGGCGACGTTCAGGCCGCCGCTCGAGGCGGAGAGCAGGACATTGCCGCTGGCGTCGATCGACGCGCTGGTCGCCGTGCTGATCGTCGTGATCCGGATCAGGGCGTCGGTGGCGGCGCGCAGGTTGGCCAGCGGATCGGCGGCGTCGACGAACGTGGCGTCGACAATCGCCGATCCTCGGCTGAACAGGAAGCCACCGGCGGTCATGGTCGCGCCGGGCGAGACGATCACGCCCTGTGGCGAATAGAACCAGATATTGCCGCCCGTCGACGCCCCGACCTTGCCGGTCACCACGGCGCCGCTGTCGATGGCGATCTGGGTCGTGGTCTTGTTGAGGACGATGTCGCTGGCGGCGTCGAAGTGGAAGTCCATCTCGTCGGCGCCGCTGACATGCAGGCTGGACCAGTTGATCACCGTGCGGGGCGCGTTCAGGTCGATGTCCAGGGTGTTGGCGTTGGGCGCGGTGATCACCGGCGCCGAGCCGCCCGTGGAGACCGTGATGCTGCCGCCGCCCGGGATGCCCGGCAGGGTCTGGGCCAGCGCCGGCTGGGCCAGGAGCGTCGCCACGCCGCACAGGGCCGAGGCCGCCAGCAGACGGGTCCGTCGCGCCGAGCGCGGGGCGGTGCGAGGGAGGATCGAGCGGGTCTGGGACGGGGTCATGGGGGACGCTCCGGAGACTAGAACGCGGCGGACAGGGAGATCAGGACGCGCGACGGTGGCTCGTCGCCGACGCCGAACGGACTGTCGAACGGCTTGGCCCAGGTCAGGTCGAAGGCCACCCGCGAGGCGACCTGGGCGCGGACGCCGACCCCCGCCGAGGCCAGGTCCAGCTTGCCCGCCCCGAAGCCGAGATTGGTCAGTTCGGCGGTGTCGTAGAAGGCGTAGGGCCGCCAGGCGGCGCGGCCTCCGGCCAGCGGCAGCGGCACGGTGCTGACCTCGACCGAGGCGGCGACGGCGCGGTCGCCGGAGATCACCGACGGGTCGTAGCCCCGCCCGACCGTCAGGTTGCCGACCCCGTATTCCTCATAGGACAGCAGCGGATCGTCGGTGTGCTGCCAGGCGACCTTCAGCTTGCCGACCATCGGTCCCGCGCGGCCGCCGATCTCGCCCTCGGCCCGCGTCACCGTGGCGTCCGGCTCGCCCAGGAAGCGCGAGGCGGTCAGTTCGCCGTAACGGCTGGCGCCCAGGCCGTGCACGCCCTGGCGCAGTTCCAGCACGCCCGTCATGGCCACGGAATTGGCCGCCAGGCCGGCCGGCGCGTAGTGGCCGTCTAGCCGGACGAAGAACACCCGCAGATGGTCGTCGGTCAGCACGGCCGCGCCGCCGCCGAACTCGACCCTCTGGTCGATCACGTCCAGGCCGGCCCCGATATTGAGGTTGTGACGGCGGTGGCGCATCAACGGATAGGTCAGGCGGACGCCGCCGGCGAACGACTCGCCCTCCAGGTCCAGCGGCTTGAGGACGTCGCCCGGCCGGGTCCAGGCCCAGGAACCCGAAAGGTCGGCCGCCAGGCCGTCCCCGCCGATGAAGAAGCGCTCGACCACCTGGACGACCTGCTGCTCGTCGCTGGACAGCGTGCCGTAGGCGAGGATCGAGGTCCGCTCGCCCAGGGCGGTGAAGCTGTTGAGGTCCAGCCGCGCCAGGGTCAGGTCGCGGCCGACGGTCTTGGAGCCGTAGTTCTGGGCCACGACCGAGCCGTCGACGGCGTCGCGGGAAATGGCGATGTCGAGGTCCAGCGCGCCCTGGCCGAGCGGCGAGGGCTTGAGCACCGACTGGATCCGCACACCGGGCACGTCGGAGGCCAGCAGCAGGTAGCGCTGGGCGACGTCGAGATCGAACGGCGCCATGCCGCGCAGATGGTCGAGGAAGCGCACGACCTGCTTCTGGGCCGGGCCGGCGTCGCCGTGATAGTTCACCGCCGCGATCCGCGCCTCGACCACGGTCAGGGTCAGCCGCCCGTCGGCGATCTTCTGTTCGGGAATGACCACGCTGGCCAGCACGCCGCGCCGCAGATACAGCGCCGCGGCCCGGTCGCGGATGTCGCAAACCACGCTCAGCGGCGCCTCGCGGCCGATGAACTCGGCATAGGTCGAGGCCAGGGCCTGGTCCGACAGCGCCAGGGCGCCGCCCCCGCTTTCTCCGGACGTCGCGCCGCGGAACTCGACCGCCTTCAGGGTGACCTTGATGGGGCTGTCGCGGAAGGCGCAGGGCCCGGCCTCGACGCCCTTGAACAGGTCGCCGCGCGGCGCAGCCGCGATCGGGGCCGCGCGGGCCGGATCCAGTTCCTGGCGGGACGGCAGGGCCACCTGGGCGGCCGCCGGGGTCGCGACGAGCAGGGCCGAGCCCAGACACGCCATTGCGCTCACGCCCATGACGGCGCGATGCATTCTGAACAGAACTCGCAAGAAACCCCTCCCGCCACCTGCGTGGCGTCGGCCCACCTCATGGCTGAGTATGACCCAAATCTTAGCTGGATAACAGTGATCGCCGAACGGCGGATTTCCAGACACTTCACCGGCGGCCCGGGAAGGATTCGGAAGCTCTGGCCTTCGCCTTAGAGAGCCGAAGGCTCAACGTGGACAATCCCCTGCCGCGCTAGACCTTCCGCCTGGGACTCCGTGGGAGTCCGGGACTATCGGGCGGTCAAAACCTCGATGATCTTATCCGCTGTGAAGGGCCGCGCCCCAGCCAGTCCGGATGAACTGTCTGGGGCGTTCTTGCGAGGTCACCCGGGTTCGACGTCGATCATCCACCGGACCGGACATCGGGCAGCGCCGTGAGCAGCGCGAGCGATTGGGCATGACCTTGCCGCCAGGCGTCGGGGCCCAGGTCGGCCGCGCCCTCGCGCGAGAAGCCCGCCATGGCCTGGATCATCCGCAGGCGCGTCTGCTGGGCCAGGGCCAGGTTGGCGTCCACCGCCGAGGGCGAGGCCCCGGCCAACATGGCGTCATAGTCGATCGCCGCCAGGCCCGAGGGCGCGGTCGCGGCCGCGTCGAGGATGCCGGCCAGATCGATCCGCGACCAGGACCGCGGCGCGAGGGCGGCGGGCAGGCCGTCGTCCGCCGACGAAGACGACAGCGGCTCGGCCCTGGGCCGGATGGCCCGTCTTTCGCCGCCGTCGGACGCCGGCTTGGGCGACTTCGCCGGCTTGGGCTTGGTGGATTCGGCGGTGCGGTCGATCGTGTCCAGATCGTCCGACGGGCTGGAGGCCGAGGAGTCGGCGAGCGCCGTATCGAAGACCTTCCCGCGCGAGCCGTACTTGCGTTCGAACCGGTCGAACCGATCGTCGTCCCTGTCGCCCGCCCTGTCGTCCTGAAGGCCGACGAGCGGATGTCCCTCGCCGAAGGCCAGCATGACGTCGCCGACCGCGAGGCGGGAGCCGTCCGTCTTGACCAGGTCGGACGTGGCGTAGAGCACGTTCTCGCCGGTCGAGTCCAAACCGGCCCCGGTCAGGGTCCGGGTCAGGTTCAGCGCCTGGAAGCCGAGGTCGCTCAGGCTGTGCAACTCATCGGCCTGGCTGACGCCGTCCTGGTTCTTGTCCTGCCAGATCCGGAACGCGTCAAACCGCGCGTCGCCGCCGTCGAGGAAGCCGTTCTCGTCCGTATCGAAGGCGCGAAGGCCTTCGAGATCGGAAACCGCGCCTTCCAGATCGCCCACGAACGAGATTTCGGCGCCGCTCGTGATCTTGCCGTCGCCATCCCGATCGAGCGCCAGGAAGGCGTCGTCGGCGGCAACCCAACCGGTGCGCCGGAGCACGCCGTCGCCCGACACGTCGAAGCTGATCGTGGATCGGGCGCGCGCCACCAGTTCGACGCCGTCACCGTCCAGATCGATCACCACCGGCGGCAACAATTGGGTTTCGTCCGGCGCGGAAGCGGGCTCCACAAGCGTGATCGTCGGCGCGCCCTGATAGGCCAGCATGACGTCCCCGACGAGCCCGGCGCTTCCGTCCGCGCGGATGAATTCCGTCGTGCCGTAGATATGGTTGTGCAGGGGATCCGGCGCTTGCCCCGAGGTGGTCAGCGTCAGATTTATCGCCGAGACGCCAAGCTGCGCCAACGACACCAGTTCGCCGTCCTCGCTTTCGCCGTTGCTGTTGACGTCGCGCCAGACCTGGAAGTCGCCGTAGGCCTCGTCTTCGCTGTCGAAGAATCCGTTGGCGTTGGTGTCGTATACGCGAAGACCCTCGAGATCCGAGACCGCGCTTTCTTCATCGGTCGAGAAGCGTATCTCCGAGCCGTCGTCGATCTTGCCGTTGTGGTTGCGGTCCAGCACGAGCAGGCCGTCGCCCGCTCCTATCCAGCCGGTCTGGTCAAAGGCCCCGTCGCCGTCCTGATCAAACCAGACGTTGTTCCCGTCCAACTCCGTCAAGGTGACGCCGTCGCCATCGAGGTCGAGCACGATTGGCGCGATGCGGCTATAGCCCCCGCTCGCCACGTGATACGTCGCCGTGGACAAGCCGTTTCTGTCGTCCTTCACCTCCAATTCCAGATCGTAGCTCGCGAACTGAGGGTTTCCGTAGTTGCGCGAGACCCTGTAGAGCAGGAAATCGAAAGAGGCGCCGGTCACGGTCGTGCCAATAGCCGGCGGCGAAAAACTGCCCCCATAACCCACGACATTCTTGACCTTCCAGGTAAAGGCCTGGGGGCTGTCGGGATCGATCGCGTTAATCCTGGCGCTGTAGAAGAACTGCTGATCGGTTCCGACATAACCGACCGTCTGAACAACACCATTTGGATTTTGGACGGGCGCGTCATTCACCTCGTCGATCTTGATCGTGACCGGCATGGGCTGAGCGGTGGCGTGTGCGCCGCCGTTGTCCCAGACATCGAGGGTCACGGCGTAGGCGGTGGTGGCTTCATAGTCGATGACGCCGTGGACGATGAACTGTCCGACCACCTTGCCGCCTTCACGGTAGTAGCTGCCGTCGCCGTTCTTCAGGAGGGATGCGCTGAAGATGTTCAGTCCGCCGTCGTTGACGGACACGGACCAGTTGTCGCCGAGGTCTTGGTCGCTGACGTAGAACTTGCCGAAGGTTTGTCCAGGACCGGCCCAGGAAAGCGCCTCGGAGGCATGGACCGCGCCGTCGCCTTGAGTTTCGAGGGTCAGGCTCGGCGCCTCGTTGGTGTCCGCGATCTGGACCCAGGCCCAGGTGGGATCCTGGCTGGTGTTCACCCCGTCGCTCGCCGTCACCGCGACGGCGAAGGCGGCTACGCGTTGGCCATTGATGACGGTGTTATACCGCCACCATTCGCCGCCGGCGGGTATGCCCGCGGACAGGGTTTCGAAGTCGAGATTTGCCCGCAGATGCAATTGATTGCCGGCCATGTAGAACAGATCCAGCGGATCGAAGGCCTCGCCGTACGATAGCGGCGCGCCCTCGGGATCGTTCGCCGAGTAGCTGGCGAAGACCTGGTCGGCCGCATTCTCGCCGATCAGGGTGATGGACTGAGAAATGGTCGCAACGGACGGCTTCTCGTTGACGTCCTCGACGTAATACCAGAGCCATGCCGGGTCCGACGTATTGCCGGCGGCGTCCTTCGCGGCCACGGCCGCCAGGAGGCCAATCTCCTTCAGACCATCGCCATCGAGATCATTGTTCAGCGTTCGCCAATCATTGATATTGGCGTAGTTGGCGGTGGTCAGCGACTTCAACCATTCATAGTCGATGTTAGTACCGGCCTTCATTCGCAGAACATTGCTGTTCGTCGGAACTTCCAGCCAATCGAAGAGATTGAACGCCACCGCGAAGGTGACCGAGCCGCCTTCCGGATCCAGGGGCTTGCCCGGATCGGGCGCCTTGGCGGTCCCCAGGTCTGTATTGGTCTGCACGCCTTCGGTGAGGATCGAGCCCGCGGCATCGACGGCCGGGATCCCGGGCTTCTCGTTCACGTCCTTGATCACGTACCAGAGCGAGGTCCAGAGGCTGCCGGCGCCGGCCGCGTCGACCGCGCGGACATCGACTCGGATCGCCAGTCTGCCGGCGGTGTCGAGCCGGTGCCAGCCGTCTCCGGCCTTGGCCTTCAGCGTCTCGAAATCGATGTTCGCATTGGCCCTCAGATGCAGTTCGTTGGTGTTTGGCGCGATCTGGAACAGGTTGTCGGGATCGTAGCTCTCCAGCGACGGCGGCGTCGTCATCGTCGCCGTCATGTCCGGATCGGTGCGGGTGAAGGTCGCCACCAAGGTGTCAAGAGCGGTGCCTTCATCGCGCTCGCTCTGGGCCTGATTGATCAGCGTGGGGACATTGGGGTTTTCGTTGACCGGATCGATCGCCACCGTGAAGTATTGCGGGCCTGACGTGATCTTGTCGTCCGACACGGTCACATAGATCCCGTAGCTGATCGCGGCCTCATAATCGACCGGCGCGGCGAGCGTCAGCTGGCCGCCCAGCGACAGCGCGAACGGGCCGCCCGCCACCGCCTGACCACTGCTGTTGACCAACCTGTACTTCAGCGGATCATTGTCCTTGTCGATCGCCGAGAAGCTGCCGACGACGGTCGAGGTTCCCGGCGCCGCATCCTCCCGGACATGGAGCGTCGTCGACGTGATCGTCGCGGGCGCGGCGTTGATGGCGACGTTGAACGACGCCGTCGCGGCCACGCTGCTGATCTCGGTGGGATTGAGCGCGGTGATCCGTTCGACGCCATAGGCGGTGACGCCGATGGTCAGGTCCTTGAACCAGGTCGGATCCGTACTGCGCAGCGTCAGGTTCGCCAGATCATTGCGCCCGATCTGCGGGTCTTTGATCAGGGTCCAGACGATATTCGCGCCAGTCCCGGAGGGGGCGCCCGCGCTCAAGGTCACGCCGGGGTCAATTCCCCGCAGCTCCACCCTCACATACTCCGAACCATCACCGTCCGGAGTATCGATGGGCAAGGTCAGCGGAATGGTCGCCCCGCCGTTGAAGGTTCCGGAGACGGCGGAGAGCGTGCCGATGACCGGCGTGTTGGCGACCGGATTGATGGTGATCCGGAAATACCGCGGGTCGCTGAGCAGCCCCCCCTGGTCGAGGGCGACCACCCGGACGTCGAACACGCCGCTGGCGTAGTCGACCGGCGTGAAGTTGATCGTCGCCTGGCCGGTCCCGCTGACCGCCGAGCCGGTCAGAATGCTGACCAAGCGCGTGTCGCTCACCGCGTGATCGCTGGCGCTGACGGCCGTCACCTGCAAGGTGGCGCCGGCGGGCAAATTGTCGATGATCGACACCGACAATTGCTGCGTGGCGTAGCCGTTCGCCGGCCGCTCACCGAGCGTCAGATCGCCGATCGGCGAGACGACGGGCTTGTCGTTGCCGTCCCAAAGCCCTTGCCACTGGGTGTTGAACAAGCTGTTGGCGCGCAAGGTGTCGAATTGGCCCAGCGTGGGCTTGCCGCCCGACGGCACGCCGGCGGGCAGGTTGAGCGCCATCAGCTTGACCAGCTCTTCGACATTGACGGTCTTGCTGACGAATTGGCCGGTGAACAGGAAGTCGATCTTGTTGTCGAAACCGCCCACGAGGGGGGTGAACCAATTCTTCACGCGCGTCGTCGTGCCGGTGTCGAGCACGTCGATCAACAGATCATCGACATCGCGCCGGAACCACAGCTTGGTGCGGTCGACGTCGCTGTCCTGGTAGGCGATGACGTCGATATCCACCGTCGCGGAATTGAAGTTCTCGATCGTGTCGAGGCCGGACGCGGCATTGAGATAGTAGGTGTCGTTACCGGTTCCGCCGACCAGCTTGTCGGCGCCCAGACCGCCGTACAGGCGATCGTTGCCGTCCTCGGCATAGAGGTCGTCGTCGCCCGCGTCGCCGTAGAGGAAATCGTCGCCGGCGCCGCCGCGCAGGATATCCCTCCTGTCGCCGCCCTTGAGGATGTCGTTGCCGCCGGAGCCCTGGAGTTCGTCCTCCCAGCCCGAGCCTTCCAGGATCTCGATGGCGTCAAGGAAGGTGTCGCCGGCCGCGTCGCCAAACGTGCCGCCCGTGGCCAGGCTGACCTTCACGCCGGAGCCGGCGTTCGCATAGCTGACCGTGTCATCGTCCAGGCCGCCGGTGAATTGATCGGCGCCCGCGCCGCCGATCAGGACATCGGCGCCCACCCCGCCGACCAGCGCATCGTTGCCCAGGCCGCCGACGAGGGTGTCATTGCCGTCGCCGCCCGACAGCGTGTCGACGCCGTCGCCGCCGTCGAGCAGATCATCGCCCGCGTCGCCATACAGGACGTCGTAGTCCGCGCCGCCGTAGAGGAAGTCGTTGCCGGCTCCCCCCATCAGAGTGTCCGCGCCGGTCCCGCCGGAAAGCACGTCAACGCCCGCCTCGCCGGTCAGCGTGTCGTTATCGGCGCCGCCGTCTAGATTGTCGTCGCCCGCCCCGCCGATCAGGCTGTCAAGACCGTCGCCGCCCGACAGCGTGTCGTTGCCGTCACCGCCATCGAGCAGATCATTGCCCGCGCCGCCCGAAAGCGTGTCGTCGCCGGTCTTGCCGTAGATCAGGTCGCGACCTTGCCCGCCGGTTATCGTGTCGTTGAGAGCGTCGGGGACCTTGTCTCCGTACCAGTAGTCGTCCTGGTCGCTGACGGTGAAGGTGATCGAGCGCTCGGCCGAGGTTCTCCCCGCGCCGTTCTTGTCGGTCGCCTTGACCCTGACGGTGATCGACGAGGCCGTCTCGAAGTCGAGCACGGCGCCGGCCTTCAATCGCAATTCGAAACCGCCGCCGGTCTTGGTTCCCACCTCGAAATTTGGATCATCGACCGAATATTGTAGGGCGGCGAAGAGTGGCGACAGATCCGGGTCTGTCGCCGACACCGTCGCCACGACGATGGCGGGCGCGGTCGCGCCATCGATCGGGTTGTCCCGTTCGGCGATGGAGGTCACCTTGTCGCTGAACGTCGGCGTCGCGGGCGTTTCGTTATAGTCCTCGACCGTCAGGAAGCCGGTGGTCTTGGCGGTGGACGCCAGTTGACCGTCCCAGGCTTCGACCGTGTAGGCGTAGACGAACTCCAAGCCGCCGTCGCCATCCAGGTCCTGTAAGGTGTAGCCGGGCGCCAGGGTCTCGAAGTCGGCCACGACGCCGGGCCGCAGCACGACGGTGTTG
Source organism: Caulobacter sp. Root487D2Y (assembly GCF_001427165.1). Classification (NCBI taxonomy): domain Bacteria; kingdom Pseudomonadati; phylum Pseudomonadota; class Alphaproteobacteria; order Caulobacterales; family Caulobacteraceae; genus Caulobacter; species Caulobacter sp. Root487D2Y. The sequence continues at coordinate 1,054,668 of NZ_LMFD01000001.1, read as the reverse complement.
CCGACCACCTGCAACAGGTTCTTTGGATCGGACGCCAACCGCAGTTGGACCGAGGGCGTTGGCGCGCCCTGATCGTCTGGATCGCTCAAGGCGAACACCGCCACCGGCGTGGTCGGCAAGGCCGGGCCGCCGTTGGCGTTTTCGGTGACCCAAATGTCGGTCGAGGTCTTGAACGCCGCATCGGGTCGTTCGTTGACGTTTTCGATCGTCACCTCGAAGGGGACAATGACGTAGGCCCCATGCGGATCGGTCACCCGCACGGCGATCATGTGGCTGTGCGCCGCCTCATGGTCGATCGTGGCCCCGTTGGTGAATTTCAGTTCGCCCGTCGCCGATATCTCGAACCGCCCGCCGGCCGTGTCCTCGAGCGCATAGACCAGGCTCGAGGCCGGATCATCGACATCCGTGGCCGAGAAGACGCCCAGCGAGGTGACCCCCGCCGTTTCCAGCAGCGAAAGCGGGCCCGGCGCGGTCACGTCGCGGGGCGCGTCGTTGACCGGCGCGATGGACACCGAGACCGTTTGCCGAACGGCGTGGTTGTCGGCGTCCTTGACCTCGATCACGAACTGGTCGGCGCCGCTGATGTCGGCGGCCGGAACGTAGCTCCACGCGCCGGTCGCCGTGTCGAGGCTGAGCGCCCCCAGCGTCGGGCCGCTGATCAGGGTGTAGCCGGTGATGTTGTCGTCGTCGTCGATGGCGCCGACCTGGCCGGAGATCGCCTGATCTTCGTTGATCGTCAGGGTCTGGTCCGAGGCCACCGGCGCGGCCTTGCCGCCGACGTGCCAGTACGGAGCGGCCTGGGCGAGGACGGCGGCCCGATCCGACATTGTCGGAAAGGTGGACCAGGTGGTCATCGCATCGATCAGCGGCTGGGCGTGCGCCAGGAACAGCGTCGCACCGTCCAGGATAATGTCCTTCACTCGGCTCGCGTCAGTGGCGGCGTAGTAGCCAAAGATGCGTATCGTGTTGGAGCCGCCGACGAGAATCGCCAGATCGTCGCCCGATCGCGTCAGCCAGATCTGGTCCGAGGTCACGCCGCTGATGGTGATGTGGTTGGCGCCGGACGCGTCGATAATGCCATCGGAGCCGCTGTTGGCGTCGAAGGCATAGACGTCGTCGCCGAGGCCGCCGTCGAGCCAGTCAGAGCCGGTCTCGCCGACCAGGATGTCGTCGCCGTCGCCGCCGTTCAATCGGTCGTCGCCTTCGCCGCCGACAAGCTTGTCGTCGCCGGCTTCCCCATAGAGCAGGTCCGCGCCCGCGCCGCCGCCCAGGGTGTCCAGGCCGTCGCCGCCCCACAGCGAGTCGCCGCCGTCATCGCCCGACAGCTGGTCGTCGCCGTCGCCGCCCCCCAGCGAGTCACCGCCCGCGCCGCCGCTCAGCAGATCCTTGCCGGTCCCGCCGTAGAGCTGATCGTAGCCGTCCTCGCCGGACAGGGCGTCGTCGCCGTCGCCGCCGTACAGGGTGTCGTCGCCGGCGCCGCCCACCAGCACGTCGTCGCCGGCCCGGCCGTCGAGGACGTCATCGCCGCCAAGACCGAACAGCCGGTTGAGACGACCGTCGCCGCTGAGCTGGTCGCCATAGGCGTCGGAGCCGACCACGTTCTCGATGGTGGCGACGGTGTTGACCGCGCCGATGATGTCGCCCTGGGCGTCGCCGCCCAAGGCGGTCCTGGCGTACAGGTCGATGGCCACGGCCGCGACCGAACTCACATAGCGGATGGTGTCGCCGTAGCTGGCGCCGACCGCCAGGCCGTCGGTCTGGCTGTCCGTGCCGCCGTTCAGCGTGTCCGCGCCGGTTCCGCCTTCCAGCGTGTCGTCGCCGGCTCCGCCGTCGAGTATGTCGTTGCCCCCGCCGCCGGAGAGAACGTCATCGCCGGCCAGCCCGCTGAGCGTGTTGTTGCTGGTGGATCCCAGCATGAAGTCGCCGTCGGCCGTCGCGGCCTCGGTCCCGAGGCGGATCTTGGTCAGGTCGACGGTCAGGCCGTCGGCCAACTGTAGGGTTTCGACGCCGCGGTCGGCGAGGGTCTGATCGTACAGAGCCACGGCGCTGGACGCGTCGATCGTCAGCTTGAGGTAGTTGGTCCCTCGGAAGCCGGTGAGATCCGAAAGGCTGATCGTCGGGCCCAGGGCCAGGGTGTCGCTGCCGCCGTCTCCGGCCGTGATCCGTTCCGCCACGGTTTGCACGCCATTGCCGGTGCGCGACGCGCCGGTCTTCCACTGGCTGTTCGCATACGGCCATGCGCTTGAGGCCGCCGCGGCCTGGGTCGTGGTGTAAAGGAAGTCGACGCCGTCGCGGCTCTGATAGACCACCTCGCCGTCGGCGGTGCGCGTCACGGTCAGCTGATACTGATAGTAGTCTCCGGTCACGCCGGTGGCCGGTCCGAAACGCATCAGCTGCCAAGAGGTCGTGAAGGCGGCATTGAGAACGCCGTTCTTGTCGACGATCTCCTCGAGCTCCAGCGCGCCCTCGCGGATGCTGTCCGTCCCGTCGCCGCGATTGAATTCGTAGGCGTCGTTCCCCGCCCCGCCCCAGAGATTGTCGTTGCCCAGCCCGCCCCGCACGATGTTGTCGGCGGCGTCGCCGCCGAGCCGGTCCGCGCCTTGGCCGCCTTCGACGCCCTCAATGCCGGAATAGACGTCGCCGAAAGCGGCGCCGCCATTGGCGAAGGTCGCCCCCAAATAGGCGCGTATGGCCGTGGTTCCGTTCGAGGCGTAGGAGGCCAGATCGGTTCCCGCGCCGCCGAACAGCAGGTCGGCGCCGGCGCCGCCGTCGAGGCTGTCGTCTCCGGCCCCGCCATAGAGATAGTCGGTGCTGGAGCCGCCCAGCAGTTTGTCGGCGCCGTCGCCGCCGCTCAGGATGTCCTGGCCCGCCCCGCCGGTCAGGAGGTCGTCGCCGGCTCCGCCGGTGATCCAGCTGCTGGTGGCCGCCGCCGTCAGGGAGTCGGCCCCGTCGGTCGCGCCGGCCACCATGGTGTAGCCGCTCATCAGCGCCGCGCCGGTGGCCACGAAGCTGAACTTTTCGATCGGCCGCAGCTCGGCGCCCGTAGTGTTGGACCACCAGTCGCGGATGCGGATCGTGTCGCCGGCGCCGTCGAAGCCGCTGGTGGCGTCGACGTCCGAGACGGTGATCTCCAGGTCGTTGCCGACCCGGCGCAGCAGCAGGTCCTGAATGTCGATCCCGACCGCGAATTCCAGAGTGTCCGTGCCGGAATTGACTCCGATCACGCCGTTCACCGCGCCCATGTGGCGCTTGAGGGTGCGGGTGGCCGCGTCATAGTCGTAGTCGGCGCCGTTGATCCATTTGGAGCCGTCGAAATAGATGGTGGTGGCCGTCCCCTGGATGTTGCCCGTGGTCTTGCCGACCGTGCCGTTCGGACCCAGGCTGTAGCCGTTGACGTAGACGCCGTCCTGCCAGACCAGATCCCAGTTATCGACCATCTCGTCGATCAGCTCGTCCTGACCATCGCCGCGCGCGTAGCGGATCACGTCGTTGCCGGCCCCGGTGACGATCCGGTCGGCGCCCTTGCCACCCGCCAGGAGGTCAGAGCCCGCGCCGCCCAACAGGTGGTCGTACCCGCCGTCGCCCAGCACGGTGTCATTGCCCGCGCCGCCGATCACGATGTCTTCGCCGCCGCCGCCCGACACCAGGTCGTTATTGGCGTCGCCCGACACCAGGTCGTTGCCCAGGCCGCCGAACCCGAAGTCGTCGCCGTTCAGGCCGTAGATCTTGTCGGCGCCGTCCGTGCCGACGATCCAGTCGGCCCCGTTGGTGCCCAGGATCACCGACGCGCCCGCCACGCCGATGATATAGGAGGTGATGTCGCCGATGCGGATGTCGTCGCCGTTGGCGAAGCGCAGCCACTCGACCTTGCGGGTGCTCTCGAACCAGTCCTTGATCGTCAGGCTGTCGCCGGTGAGGACCTGAGCCGGATGGCCGTTGACCTGGGTCCCGGCCGGATCGTCGGCGGTCAGCTGAATGATCAGGTCCGAGCCCGGCGCGGCGGTCGTGCCCGAGCGCTTCATGACCAGGTTCTGCATCGTGACGCCCGCGCCGAACACGATCGCGTCCTCGCCGCCCTTCACCGAGCCGTCGACCTCATAGCTGCCGCCGCCGGCCCAATTTCGGGTCAGACTCCCGGCGTTGATCTGGCTGACCCGCGTGTAGAGGCTGTCCCCGCTCGAACCGGCGACCCCGGCCGGATCGGACTCGTCGAACAGCACGTCGGCACCGTCGCCGTAGCCGAACACATATTGGTCCGAGCCCCCGCCGCCGAGGATCCCGGCCGCGGCGCCGACCTGCTGGTCGTCGCCCTTCCCGCCCTCGAGGATGTCGCCGCCGGCTCCGCCGACCAGCAGGTCGACGCCTTCGCCGCCCTTCAGCCAGTCCGAACCCTTGCCGCCATACAGGCGGTCGTTGCCCGCCCCGCCGTCCAGCAGATCGCCGTTGCCGCCGTCGACGGTCACGGCGGTCGCCGCATTGACCACCAGTTCGTAGTCGGGTTCCTGGATATTCGGGAACGCGTTGAGCGCCCCCGTGGAAATGATCCCGGCGCCGACCACGTCGCCGCCGAACAGCACGTCATCGCCGTCTTCGCCGAACAGCCAATCGTCCAGCTTGCCCCCGACGAGCCGATCGTTCCCGGCCCCGCCGAGCACGTCGTTGCCGAGGTCGCCGGCACGGACGACGTCGTCGCCGTCGCCGGCGTTGATGACGGCCGCGATGCCGATCTTGTACGGCGCGGTCAACGCCGCGGCCTCCTGGTTCGCCTTCGGGCGGACGGTCACGCCCGCGGTGTTCTGCAGCAGATCGCCGGTGATCTGGATGAGATCGGTTCCGCCGGTTCCAGACACCCGCACCTTAGCGGTGCTGTCGATGGTGTCGCCGAAGGCGTCGATGACGTTGCCAAGGTCGTCCAGCAAGGCAAACAGCCGCTCGCCGTTGTCCAGACCCACCCACAAGCGCGAGGGAGGCGCGCTGCCGCCGTCGATCACATAGTCGAAGGCCTCGTCGAGATAGAGATTCCAGCCCCCGATCCAGTCTGTGTAGCCGCGCCGGTCGATGCCGAGTTCGGCGGCGCTGGCCAAGGTGATCGCCCAACCCGCCGTGAAGGCGCTATCGGTGTTGTTATTGACGATGCCGTCTATCTGCACCGAATTGTTCAGGTAGTTGACATAGTCGCCGGCGATGGCGATCGCGCCGGTCACCGATTGAAGATCGAAGCGCTGCACCGGCTGCGCGGCGATCGTGGCCAGGGCCCGCTTCACGTAAATGTCGCCGCCGGCGATCAAGCCGACGAGGCTGTTCAGGATTGCGTGACTGCTGTTGCGGACCACGTCGTCCATATTGCTGGACTTGAAGACCGTGGCCCCGTCGCGGAAGAAGTACTTCTTGCCCTCGATACCGAAAACCACTCGGGTGTTGGTGAGCTGGACGATATGGCCGCCCGCGGCGTCCAGAGCTTGGTTTAGGAAGCTTCCGACATAGTCGGCGAGACTGGACGCACTTTCGGGGCTTGCGCCGTTCTTGGCCTTGGCGCCCGACACGGCGAACCGTTCGTTGCGGAAATCCAGCGACAGGGTCGCCTCGGCTTTCGGCTTGCCGCCGAACAATGATCCGATGGCGCCGCCCAGCAGCTTGTAGGCGATGATGGCGACCACGGCGATGGCGAACGTTACCGGCGTGACGCCCGCGGCGGCCAGGTAGTTCGCCGCCAGTATGGAACCATAGCTCTGACCGATGGCCGCGCCGATCTGACCGCCCTTGGTGTCGAACTGATGGATGGAGTCAGCCAGCTTGCCGCCGATGAAAGAGGCGGCGGCCGAGGCCAGGAACGCCTGGTCGATCCCCGCCTTCCAATCGTATTTGGGGATCGCGCCTGGAGAGCCCTCGGCCACGACCTCGCCCGCGGCGTTCACGAAATGCGACGGCGTCGTCAGGTTGGTGATGATCTGGCTGACAACCTTGGTGCTGACGCTTTGGACGCCTTCCGCGATCGTGCCCCTGGCCCCAACCGCGGCGAAGACCTCCCCCACTAGGTAGGAGCTGATCGCCCCGATCCCCTCGCTGCGCAGGTTTTCATAGAAGGTGGAACTGGTCGCCCCGCGCAAGGCGTCGGGCAGGAGTTCGGTCCCCGTATCGGCGGCGCCTTGGGTTAAGCTGTCGGCGATGTTGACAAACAAGGTCGACAAGGCGGCGGAGCCGATGATCTGGGCGATCTGGTTGTCGCCAGCCAGTTCGCGGCCGAGCACCGAGCCGACCGAACTGGCGAACGCAGTGGCGTCGAACTGATAGAGCTTGCGCCATGCGTTGACCCTGGCCAGGGCGATGTCGACGCTGCGGATCTCCTCCTGCGAGTCCGCCAGCATCTCATCGACGGTCGCAACCGTATCGGACTTGAGTTGCTCGACATGGGCGATGCCTAGATTGGTGAGCTCACCGATGTCGCCCGTTTGCATCGCCGTGACGTCGTCCACGGGCAAGTTGAAGATATTCGCATAGCGCCGAGCGGTCTGTTCCTGGGTTTCCCCCTGTACGGCGCCGCCTTTGGACGCGGCGATCAGGTCCCTCAACTTGTCGGGGTTGGAATAGGGTCCGCTGTCGGCGGCCCGAAAATCGACGGACTGCGACTTGAACGGATTGTTCGGGTCGGTGGTGTGCACCAGCACGCCGGCACGCCGGCCGCTCGTGGTTTGTTGGTTATAGACCTCCAGGACCATGATGCGGAGGTCGCCGTGAGTGGCCAGGTCTCCGCCTGGCTCCAGCTGGATGAAGCCGGCGAGCGAGGCGTCGACGTCGGCCTGGCCGGGATTGGGCTTGCGCGAGATCTGGAAAAAGGCGTCGCTGTCCGGCGAGGCACCCGGGTTCACATAAACATACAGGCCCGGCGGGGCCTTGAGCCGTTCCAGATTTGACGATCCGTCCGCGTTCAGCCTCTGAATCGTCTTGGTGTATTTGCGCTGTGTGGGATCGAAGAACTGCCGCAGGGCGGCGGCCGTTTCGCCCATCGCATCGAAAGTCTCTTCACCTGGCCTCAGTGGCCGGAGTGGCGATCTAAAATGCAGATCCGTACGTCTGCTGGCCGCGATGGCGGTGCCGCTCTCCGCCAAGGCGAGCGCCGCACCAGCGAACACCGCTATCCGCCCCAGCAACGCCGACGCTGTCGCCGAGGCCGACATGGCCGATGTGATGCCCGCCTCCGAGATCCCCGCGGCCCTCAGCAAGCCCGTCATCACCGGTTTGTAACCCTGCTCGATGGCGGTCTGAACGATGTAGTCGCCGAGCGCTTTTTCGGGGTTGTTGATCAGATCGAGCACGAACTGCGCGCGATCGACGCCCTTGAGGATCTTCAGTTGCTTTTGAGCCAGCTGCTGCTCGATGAAGTCCAGCTTGCTGGCCGTGCTGACGATCGACAAGGCGGTCGGATCAGTGGGCCTGATCTTGAGTTCGTTGGTCGCCCATTCAAGCATGGCGCCGCCATTGGCGGTTTTCGGGTCGATGCCGGCCAGGTGGGGCGCGTCCCCCCAGATGGTCTTCATCCAACTGATGCGCTTGGTGTCGTTCGGCGACAACTCGACTTGGCCCGCAAGAAGTCTTGCGTTCTGGCCCTCATAGATCTTGGTGCGATTGTCCGCGTTGTCGTCCATCCCGACGCTTTTGAGAACGTCGAGCAGTCTCGGATCCGTCTTGTTCAGAAACGCGATCGAGCCTAGCGTCTCGTAGTTTCCAGCCTTGATCGCCGCCGAATTCAAACTGAGATCGGAGGCCTTCACCGTAAGGCTGTTGCGCATCTCCCAGCGCACGTCGGAAACGATGGTGGCGACCTTGTTGGCCACATCGGTCGGGATGTTGCCCGTGAACATCGCATTTTCAAACGCGCTCGGGTTGCCGAGAAGGAGGCTGACCTGCGGGTCGCTCTGCAAAGCCGCTTGAAGGCGAGCGTCCTCGTACGCTGAGAACGCGACGTGATTTCCACTGTGGCGGGCGGTGCCGCCGAACGTCTGCCCGTCCACGCTCGCCCCTGCCGGCAACAACATGGCGTTATCGGCGCCGTTGACCGCGTAGGCGCCCCAGCGCGTCGGATCCTGCGAGGCTAGAGTGTCAAGCAGCAAGGAGGCGCGGGCCGACGTGGTGTCTTCCAGCCGGAAACCGATCGTCTTGCCAGCGGCATCCTTGATGGTGGTGTAGATGGTTGAAATCGGTGAGAGGTGGTGGGAGGCCACCGTCTGACCTCGGGACGGCGGGCCTTTGAAGCCGGCGACCTCGTTACGGTATTTTTCGATCAGGGCCAGTCGGGCCTGGATCCGAGGATCTTGGTTCAGAGTGCTGAAATCGGTCAACGCCCCCCCCCGACACTCGCCTTGAGCGCGCTCTCTTCAGCCCAGTGCTTGGCCTTGTCGGCCACATTGAGAGATGCGGGCCTGAAGTGGACCCGAAGGCCGGCCTGGTGGATCGCCCGATAGAGCTCGAGGGAAAAGAAGCGGCGCCCGCCCAGCAGGCCGGTCAGCCCGAACAGATGTTCGTCGACCGGGACCGGCGACAGCACCAAGTTCGACCAATCGTAAATCGACACCGGAGCGTCGCGGTAAGGTGAATCGGCCTCTGGTGGAGGCATGGGGCGGAACTCCGACCTTGATCGATCAATGAGATCCAACCGCCTCCAGGTGCGCAGCCATCCATACCCGTCGATCGTCTCGCCCCCGCCCTTCACCGTTGGATCCTCTCCCGCCGGCGTGCTTTCGAAGCGGATCGGAAGGACCTCGAAATCGCGCAGGAAGGGCGTCGCGATTTCCATGAAACGGGGGGAGACGATCAGAGCGGCGTTGTGATTGAACAGATCCGGCAGCGGACGCTGCTCGCCCTCGTCGTCTTCCCCCGGTCGCAACCAGGCTTCGAGGGGGAGAGGCAAGGTCGCGGCGAGCGCATCGTGCATCTCGTACACCTCGTCCCAAAAAGGGCCGCCTAGGCTGATTCCGACTGCCCCGACGGTGAGGGTTTGCACGACGATTTCCTTTTGCAGCCCGGAAGGTTTGGGCAGCATTTTCGGTTGATTGAGCGGCGGCGACACCGCCTCTAGCAAATACGGCAGCGGCCAGGCTCGATTATCTTCCATGCGTTTTCCCAACGACAACTGGCTCATCTTTCTGCACCCCTTCCTTAAACCGACGTGCCGACGACGACAGCGGAAAAGGCCGGTTCGAACAGGCCCTCCACCGCCGCCCGGACGGCCGGCAGAGGCGGATTGGTGCTCCCCGCGCTGGCTCCCGGATGCACCACACGGGTGACCCAATCCCGCTCGTTCGGCGGAAGCGAAACATCGGGAATATGCACGCCCGCCGCACTCATGAACGGGCGCATGTTGACGTCGTCGAGGGTCCCCGCGACCCGCCCCAGCATGCCGACCGGATCCACAGGTCGTAAATCCGTATGCGGATCGATGGGTGAATCCCCGAATACGCCGCGGTAGGCCTGGACGTGGCCATCCGACGCTTCAAACGTGAAACCAGGCCTGTCGAACAGCAAGGTCGGGGCCGGATTCAAGGTCTCCATCCGCAAGCCGCTGTCCGTGACCGGATGCATTTCCTTCAGCATCAGGGCCACGTTGTGGATAATGTCCTCGCCGAGCCAGGAGGCGAGGGAAGGTCCGTAGGCGAACGGTTCGTCGCTCACGGCGATGATCTCTGGCCTCCGTTCGACGAAGGGAATTATCACCCCGGCGTTGAGCGCGATCACGATCAAGGCGCCGATGAACAGGCCGACGGCGAGGTAGGTGCGCCCGCGCACCCGACCAGAACTCCCCCTCATTCCGCCCCCCCACGCCAACTCGGTTAAGAATATGACCGCGGAGTCTCGCGACGCAAGGTAAAGTTGCGCTTTGTCGGCCGAACGCCTTCGATGCGTCGGCGACAGCTATCTAAAGTGGCGATTTGGTAAGTGGATACCGGCCATGTCGGTGCGCGAAAGGGGCGACCGACTAAGCCGTTGATCTAATTCGACTGGCCAAATTCCACCATTTCACCCAGACCACCTAAGCCCGTCCCTGGATGCGCATTGACCACCTAAAGATGACCCTCATTCAATGCCGTCTTCAACTATGCGCCCATCGGCGGCGACAATTGTTCGGGCCGGTATAGGCTTGGCAGACTTCATGCCTTCATTCTCGCAGTTCGCAGAAGAGCACCCTCAGTATTTCGAGCTCGATACAACCGTCGTGGCGAAGCCCTTTGATCCGGGCCCTTTGTCAGCGTTCGACGCGGCCTATGCCGCCTTTCGTCGCCCCGCGAGTTGAAGTCGGCATGCGGGTCTGCGCCAAATGCGGACATTGGTGTCGGTCCGGAAAAACGACCTTCAGTCCGGCGACCAATCAGCATCGGGCGCCGAGGGAGGCTCCGTATCTGGCGGCTGCGCAAGCCCGGTGAGGCCCCGCTCGAAGGGGGCGATGACGTGGACCTCAGTGGGCCTTGGCGGCAAATCCGCCGCGATCCGCCGCAATCCGACCACCACGAACGCCAAGACCGCGATCGCGGCCACGACCGCGCTGGCGGCGCCAAGGACGTGACCTACCAGAAGCCAGGCGTCGTGGGTCATCACGCTGATGGCGATCGCGCCGATCATCGTCAGCGCGCTGAAGCAGAGCAGCCGGCGGACCAAGTGCAGAAACGTCACGGCGTCCCCTCACCCGAGACGGGGCCCGAAACCGCCAGGTTGGCGGGCGCCTGCCGCGCCGCCCGTCGGCGGGGCCGCGTCCAGGCGCGCGCCAAGGCGTGATAGAGCGGGACCGGCGCGACCGCTTCGGAGCAGCGCTTGGCGATCAGGGTGCATAGCAACAGCGGCCCGACCAAGCCTGGATCGCGAGTCATCTCCATCAGGATCACCGCGCTGGTCAGCGGCGCCTGGACGACGCCGGCCAGATAGCCGGCCATGCCAAGCGTCACCGCCTCGCGCCCGCCGGCCCACGGCGCCAGATGGGCGAACAACGCCCCAAGACCGGCGCCCGTGGCCAGTGACGGGGCGAAGATGCCGCCGGGCGCGCCGCTGGCCGCCGCCGACAGTGTCGCCAGCCATTTGCCGGCCGCCAGACCCCAGCCTGACGCATAGTGGCCAAACAATAGCGACTTGGCTTCGGCGTAGCCCGCGCCATAGGTCACCCCGCCGCTGAGAACCGCCGCGCCCGCCGCGATCACGCCGCAGATCATCGCAAAACGGACGGGCCGCGCGTCCTTCCAACGTCGGACGGGATTGTCGCCGACCAGGACCGCGGCCATCAGGCGCGAGAACAGGCCGCCGGCCACGCCAGAGACGACGCCGATCAGGGCCGCGCTGAGCCAGGCGTGCCAGCCGGCCGAACCGGACATGTCGCCGAAATAGGCGTAGTTGCCGCCCAGCGCGTAGGCCGCGACGCCCGCCGAGACCACGGCCAGGATCACCACGGTGTTGGCGCGCTTGTCAAAGCCCCGCGCCAGTTCCTCCACGGCGAAGACGATGCCGGCGATGGGCGTGTTGAACGCCGCCGAGACCCCGGCCGCGCCGCCGGCGATCAGGAGGGTGCGCCGACCGGGCCCGCCTCGCAGCCAACCGGTCAGGAACACCATGACCGCGGCGACGACCTGGACGGTGGGCCCCTCGCGGCCAATCGATCCGCCGCAAACCAACAGCAGCGCCGCCAGGAAGATCTTCACTAGCGCCGTGCGGATCGAGACCCGCTCATCGTGGATCTTCTCGCCGTCCAGCCCCCGTCCCCGCCCGATCTCGCCGGCGGCGATCACCTGCGGGATGCCGCTGCCGGCGGAGGCCGGCGCCAGGCGGCGCATCAGCCAGACGCAGAGCGGCATGCCGACGACCAGCAGCGCCGGCCCAAGCCAGACCTTGCCGACGATCATCCGCGCGTGCAGGGCCATGGCCGCGTCGCACAGCTTGGCGAAGCCGACCGCCGCGGCCCCGGCGACCACGGCCGCGGCCACGACCGCGCCGGTCCGCATCGAACGTCGGGCCCGCAGGCGCACCAGCTTGTGCTGACGGCCGAGGGTCTCCAGGGGCGAGGACATGGTCAAAGGGCTTTTCGACGCCGGGGCGCGGGAAGAAGAATGAAGGGTGAGGCAAGACGATTACATCGTCTCACGATGTTTAGGCCCTAGCCGCGCGCGGCGTCCGGGTCAAGGCGACCACTTCAGGTCCGGCGGGACGGCAGGTTCTTCAGCAGGATCGCCACGATGATCAGCACGAAGGCGGCCAGGCGCGGCAGGTAGACCTGGCCGTTCCCCTCTTGCGCTGACCGGCCCATCAGGGTGAAGACCTGGGCGGCGGCCATCAGGGCGAAGGCGCCGGCGAAGGCCAGGAACAGACGATCACGGCTGGTGGCCCAGAACCGCAGGAAGAAACCGGCGGCGACGAGATAGCCCATGGCCAAGGCGCCGCCGACGAAGCCGATCAAGACCGGTGAAAGCATCAGTCGCGCTCCCAGATGAAGCCGCCCAGCAGGACGCCCAGAGCGGCCGCCGCCGCCACCTGGCGCCAGATCCACAGGTCCCTGGCCGGAAGGAGCACGAGGTCGGCGACCAGGAGGAGATTGTTCAGAGCCAGGAGGGCGAAGCTGATCGCGCACCATAGGAGGAGGCGATGGCGCGATCGCCCATGGGCCCTCGCCAGCAGCACCGCACAGACTAGGCTGGTGGCCAGACACAGCAGATAGACCAGTTGCGGCGCAAGCAGGCTCATGGCTCCTTGCCCTTTAGCCGAAAGGCGTCGGCCAGATCGCGTAGAGCGTCATGGCCGCGCCCGATCAGGCTGATCATCGCGAAAGGCTTTTGACGATAGGCGCCCTCGGTGCGCGCGCAGAGCGCGTCGAGTTCGACGTTGGCTGCGCGGTAGGCCCAGCCCTCCCCGTCCCACACCGCCAGCCCAAGGGTCTGGAGGCGTTTGAGGATCTCGCCGACCATGCCGAGATTGGCGCGCAGCTCGGCGGTCAACGCCACATCCGTCCAGACGCGGTCCGGCGCGCCCTTCATCAGGAGGAGCAGTTCCAGCGCCCACACCGTGCGCAGGTCCGAAACCACGAACCGAACGATGTCGTCGTCAAATCCAGGATCGTCTCGACGCGGCATCTAGTCGTCCGCCGTCGTGGCGTATGAACGCCTCACAAAGCTCTCCATCCTTGAGGTGCGGCCCAAGTCCATGCCCAGGGCCTGACCAATGCCGTCCGGATGATCGCCAAACGGATTGACCACCGCCCGCCAGCGCGTGGACGGGGCGGCGGCCAGCACCCGCCGCGAAGGCTCGTCAATGACCTGTCCCTCTTGGGAATCGGGCGGTGGCGGCGCTTCGAGGACGGCCACGACGGTCTCCAGGGCGTCCTCCCAGGCGCTTTCGCTCATGGGGTCTCCATCACGATCAACGTTTTGTCGCTCAGCCGCCGAGGCGTTGCGACACGAACCATGCGCAAGCCGCCACGGTGGCCGCGACGAGGATGATTTCGAGCGGCAAGCCGCTCAGGTGGCCAGGTTTCATGGTGCGCCTCCTCCCCGCGGCGGCTCTGGCGGCCGCTCGCGCCGGTTTCACCCGACCATAACATCGTATCACGATGCTTTGCGCGTGTCGCCACCCGGCGCGGTGGTGATCGCGACATCGCCGGCCAAGGCGGCGACGAAGCGATCGCGCCAGGCTGATACGTCGTCGCGCGCCACCCCGTCCATCAGCCGCCTCCAGCGCGCGCTCCGCTCGGCCCTGGGCATGGCCAGGGCCTGGCCGAGCGCCTCGGAGGTTTCCTCGCGGCTGAACGGGTTGACGATCAAGGCGTCCTGCATCTGCTCGGCGGCGCCGGCGTACTTGGACAGGACCAGGACGCCCGGATCGTCCGGATCCTGGGCGGCGACATATTCCTTGGCCACCAGGTTCATGCCGTCGCGCAAGGGCGTGACCAGCCCCACCTGGGCCGCCCGGTAGATGCCGGCCAGCTCGTCGCGCCGATGGGCGCGGTTGACGTAGCGGATCGGCACCCAGTCGACCGTGGCGAAGGCGCCGTTGATCCGGCCAGACACCCCGTCGAGCCGCGCGCGGATCTCCTGATAGGCTTGCACGGCGTCGCGGCTGGGAGTGGCGATCTGCAGCAGGAAGACGCGCTCGGCCCAGTCGGGATGATCGACCAGCAACTGCTCGTAGGCCAGAAACCGCTCCTCCAGACCCTTGGAATAATCGAGGCGATCAACACCCAGGATCATGCGCCGGCCCGCCTGGCTGGCGCGAACGCGCTCGAAGGTTTCGCGGGCCGCGTCCTGCTGGGCCAGCTGTGCGAAGGCGTCGGCTTCGATCCCGATGGGGAAGGCGCCGATGCGGGTTCGGCGGCCGCCGGCCTCGACGACGCCGTCGTTGATCGCAAGCCCCAGCTCGCGTTCGCCATAGTCGGAAAACGCCTCCAGGGCGTCGTGCGTCTGGAAGCCGACCAGGTCGTAGGCCAGCAGCGATTCCACCAGCTCCTTGTGCTGGGGCAAGGTGGTCAGCAGCCGCCGGCTCGGCCAGGGAATGTGCAGGAAAAAGCCGATGCGGTTGGTCACCCCGAGCTTCCGCAGCTCATCGGCCAAGGGGATCAGGTGATAGTCGTGGATCCAGACCAGATCGTTTGGACCGATCAGCGGGGCCAGGGTCTCGGCGAAGCGGCGGTTGACCCTTTGATAGCCCTCGCCGAACGAGCGCTCATAGGCGGCCAGATCCGTGCGCGAATGGAAAAGAGGCCAAAGGGTGCGGTTGGCGTAGCCGTCGTAATATTCCTCGCGATCCTGCTCTTCCAGATCGACCAGGGCCACGGTCACCCCGCCGACCTTCTGCATCGAGATCTGGCCCGTGAAGCTCTCGATCGTCTCGCCGCTCCAGCCGAACCAGACGCCGGAATATTCACGCAAGGCCGCCGCCAGCGCCATGGCCAGGCCGCCGGCGGTGCCCACGCCCGCGTCGCTTGGCGGATTGACCCGGTTGGAAACGACGATCAGGCGGCTCACGAGGCGCGCTCGACGATCGCCGCCTCCAGCCAGTCGAGAACCGCCGCGACGTCGGCTAGCCGATGGCGGGCCGCGGTCTGGCGCCGGCTTTCCCCCACCAGCACGCCATAGCCGCCGGCCGCTTCGGCGGCGAGGAAGCCATCCTCGTCGGTAAGATCATCGCCCACGAAGACCGGTCGCGCGCCCTGGAAGGGCCACTCGGCCATGAAGGCCTCGAGCGCCTGGCCCTTGTCGGACCCGGCGGTGCGAAGCTCGGCGACCATATCGCCCTCCTGCAGGACCAGATCCGTCGCCGCTTCCAGGCGTCGCGCGACCTCGCGAACCGCCTCGCAGGCCGACGGCACGGCGCGATAATGCAGCGCGACCGAAAGCCCCTTTTCCTCCACGATCAGCTGCGGCTGGGCCCGGGCCAGAGCGTTAAAAATAGCGCTGGCCTCGGCCAGTTCCGGGTCGGCGAGCACGGCGACCTCCTCGCCCACGGCCGTCCGGCGTTCAAGGCCATGGACGCCGGCCACGGCGACGACGGCGTTCTCGGTGATCGCCGACACCTCGGCGATGGTGCGGCCGCTGACGATGGCGATCCTGCGGTCGAGACGTTCGGCCAGCCGGCGCAGGATCCAGGTCCGTCGCGGATCAGGCTTGACGCCGTCCGGCCGATCGACGATCGGCGCCAGAACGCCGTCGAGGTCCAGGAACAGGGCGCAGCCGGCGGTGTCGAGCGAGGGGGGCGCTGAGAGCGTCTCGGGAAAGGTGATGATCTGGGCCGTCATGGAGTCTCCATGGCTCGCGTCCGACAAATCGGTTCGGACGCGCTCTGCCATCACGCCGGCGGGCGGCGGCGGCTCAAGGGGGCGACGGCCAGGCCATCGCGGCGGTGTGATCAGGCCTGGAGCCGTGGCGACGCGGCGCGGCGGCTTGGCGTGGCGCGCCGGGCGCGCGGGCGGCGAGACGCGCCGGCTTGGATCCTTGGTCGCATAGAGTGCCCCTTGAGGTCTTGGGCGCCGTGCGCGGCGCGGTGGTTCTCCAAAGTGTCGGATCGGCCATCGAAGGATGGCCAACCCCGTCGCGCGATGCGACGCCGGCGAAAGCGCAAGCCCGGCCCCGGGCGGTCGAAGCTCGCGCGAGCCTAGCAGGCGGGGCGGCAGGCGGGCGAAGCCTCACGCGATAGTGAGGCCGGCTTTACCGCCCCTGCCCTGGCCCGACGCGCAGATGCGGCGCATGGCCAGGTCGGAGCTCCAGGTCGTCCAGGCGAATCTGAGCTCCAGCCAAGGCTCCGGCAGCCGCCATGACGGCCGCCCCAACCAGCAGAGTCCACAGCCGCCACCGACGTCGCAACGCCGGCGCGAGCCGCCCTCTAAAAGCCCGCGCCGGCGGCCCCGTGACCTGGGCGCGCACGGCTTTCCTTAAAGCCATGAGCATCAAATATCGTGACACGATGTAATGAGTCAAATCGGTCGATCACGAAACCGCCGCGACTCGTCAGGCGTGCTAGAAGATCGGTTGGCCGCGAGCTTGGTCGCGCCGCCAGGATCTTTCCCGTGACGCCGCCGCTCTCGCCGCCTTCGCCCCATCCTGTCGATAATCCAGCCCTGACCGAAGACGACTATCGCGCGCTGGGCGACTTTCGCCTGGCGATCCGCCAGTTCCTGGCGTTCAGCGAACAGGGCGCGCGCGAGCACGGCCTAAGCGCCCAACAGCACCAGGCGCTGCTGGCCATCAAGGCCCATCCGGGCCCCGATCCGATCTCGATCGGCGAGTTGTCGCGCAGCCTGCTGATCAAGAACCACAGCGCCGTCGAACTGGTCGCGCGCCTGGTCGAGCGCGATCTGGTGGCGCGCCGCGACTCCGACGCCGACCGCCGCCGGGTGGTCCTGGCCTTGCGTCCGCGCGGCGAGACCATCCTCGAAGCCATTTCCCAGCGCAACCTGGGCCGCCTCAACGAGGGGGCTGACATCCTGGCCGGCATCATCGAGGCCGCCCGGCGCGCGGCGCGGCCCAGCCGCTAGCGACGGTTCAGCAGACGAGCACCGAGGCGCGGGCCGCCCACAGGCTCCGCGGCGAGACCGCGCGCAACGGGGCCGCGGTCAACAGAACCTCGCGCGAGATGACGATCAGGTCGGCGGAGCGCGCGCCAAGATAGTCCCAGACCGCAGCGCCAAGCCGTTCGGCGCGGATGGCGAACGCCGCGGCCCGGCCGTCCAGCGTCTGGCGGACCAGGGCCAGCTTTTCGTCGGGCTCTTCTCCGGGATAGGCGGCCACCACGACGTCGAGATCGAAATCTCCCAGGCCCGACTGGGCGGCGACCAGGTCGAGCGCCGCACGTCGCCCCGGCTCGGCGTCCATCACCGCCACGACCCGGTGGATGGGCAGGAACACCTTGGACGCCAGGCAGACGGGGACCTTGGCCGCCCGAACGACCGGATCGACATGGCGGCCCAGCATAGCCGGGGCGTCCTGGGCGCCCGCCCCTCGCTTGCCCATCACCAGCAGATCGGTCTCGGCGCTGATCGCCGCGGCCAGCACCCCGCCCTCGACCAGGCTCTGCCGCGGCGCTTCGGCGCCCTGGTCGGTGACCTGTGCGGTCAGGTCCGACAGCAGTCGTCGGGCGTCCTCGATCGCTTCATCGGTCTCGCGGGCGTGGCGCAACTGCAGCCGCCCGCCCAGGCGACCGCAAAGCCAGGCAGCATGCTCGGCCACACTGACGGCATAGGCCGATTGGTCCACGAGGGCCGTAACCCGCGCCTGACGCTCGCTCACCGGCGCACGCTCATCGCGGCCAGTCCGCCAGCATCGTCCCCTTGGCGTCCTCGAAGGCCACGCGATCCAGGTCCACGGCGAACAGGCAGGTCGGACGGTGTTCGGCCGACTCGCTCCAGCAATGGATCGCCGCCCCGTCGGCGAAGCTGGCGATACGCCCCTCCAGCCGCAGATCAAAGGACCGCTGCTGATCGGCGTCCCCGCCGTCGAGCTTGACGACATGCTCATAGGGACGCTCGCTGCGACGCTCCACGCGCGAGGCCCCGGCGTCATGGAACATGGCCAGGCCAAGGCTTGGCGCCTCCACAGGCGTCGGCGTGGCCGGCGGCGCGACGTCACGCCGCCTGGGACAGGTCTCGCCCGTCAGCCACGGGCGTGGGATCCAGAAGCCTTCGACCGTCTCGGCCGTGGCCTGGCCGGAGGCGGCGCGGACCAGCGGCAGGTCGGTCCAGGTCGCGGGCCGCGCGACCAGGCGCAGGGCCGGGCCGGCCGGATCATACTGGTAGTAGGCCTGGGCCGGTCCCGGATCGGCGACCGGGCCGCCGCAGCCGAAGGCCAGCCGCACCACGAAGCGCCGTCCGACCAGCGCCTTGGCGCTGAGGGTCGAACCGGCCGCATAGGCGTCGGCCGCCGCCGCCGCGGCGGCGATCAGGTCGGCGCGGGACGCCGTGGCCGGCGGCGCGGGCGCGGCCTGCGCGGGCACGAGCGGCGGGGGCGGCTCGAGCGGGGGCGCCGCAACAGGCCCGGGGCGCGTCAGCACCAGGACGAGCACGATGACGGCCGCGACCCCGATGGCGATCGGGGCGATCAAGGCGAACTTGCGGTCCGGGGACCTCGGTCTATGGTCGCTCATGGCGCCAGCCTAGCAGAAGACAAGGTCCCGATTGCAATCGTCTCCGCCCCGGTCCGCGCCGGACGCCCCGCCCAGCGAGCCGGCGCGCCGGCGATGACTCTCGCCCAGATCATCGCCCTGTCGGTGCTGGCCGCCGTGGTCGCCGCCCTGATCCACGGCAAGCTGCGCGCCGATGTGGTGGCCCTGGCTGGCGCGGCGGTGTTGTTGGGCACGCGCACCGTACGTCCTGTCGAGGTTCAAGGCGCCTTCGCCAGCCCCGCCATCCTGGCCCTGGCCTCCCTGTTCGTCATCGCCTACGCCATGGAGCTGTCGGGGCTCCTGGGCCTGCTGATCCGCGGGGCCACGCGGCTTTGCGCACGCCTGGGCGCGGCGGGCCTTTGGCTGGTGATCGTGTTCTGCGGCATGGCCTCGGCCTTTCTGAACAACACCCCGATCGTGGTCCTGAGCGCCCCGGTCGTGCGCGACGTCTCCCAGTCGCTGGGCCTGTCGCCCAAGCGCTTCCTGATCCCGCTGTCCTACGCCACCATCCTGGGCGGGGCCTGCACCCTGATCGGCACGTCGACCAACCTGCTGGTCAACGACATGGCCCGCAACGCCGGCCAACCGGCCTTCAGCCTGTTCGAGGCCACGCCGGTGGCCTTGATCATCGCCGCGGCCGGCGGCCTCTATCTGGTCCTGCTGGGCCCGCGCCTGCTCAGCGTCGAGACCGCCGCGCCGCCCGAACCGCCCGCCGCGCCGCAAGCGGCGATGACGGCTGCGGGGGAGGATCCGGCCCTCTACCCGCTCGACGCGCCGTTCGATCCCTGGCGCGCGGGCGCGGCCCTGGGCGTGTTCGTCCTGGTGGTGACGGTCGCGGCCCTGGGCCTCTTGCCGATCGCCGCCTCGGCCTTCGCCGGCGCGGTGCTTCTGGTGGTCACCGGTGTGATCGGCGTGGAAGACGCCTACAAAGGCCTGCGGCCCGAGATCCTGCTGTTGATCGCCGGCATGGTGGTGGTGGGCCTGTCGCTGGAGGTCACCGGCCTTGCGGCCCTGACCACCGACGCCCTGGTCGGATGGCTGCGCCAGCTGGGCCCGCTCTACGCCCTGGCCCTGATCTATGGCGCGACCCTGCTGCTGACCGAGCTGCTGTCGAACGCCGCCGTGGCCGTCCTGCTGACGCCGATGGCCGTGGCCCTGGCCGAGAGCCTGGGGGTCAGCCCCCGCCCCTTCCTGGTGGCGGTGATGATGGCCGCCAGCGCCGCCTTCGCCACGCCGTTCGGCTACCAAACCAACGTGCTGGTCTACCAGATGGGCGGCTACCGCTATCTCGACTTCGTGCGCATCGGCGCGCCGCTCAACCTGATCACATGGGCCGTTGGCCTGGCGGTCATTCCCCTGTTTTTCCCGTTCTAGACCCGACGGGAGTCACGAATTCGTCAGGTCGATGTGTCCGGGCGCCTCATTAGATCGTGCTACGATGTTTCTGGGCCAGCGCTTTGGGCCCTGAACTGTGGGGCCGCGATGACTGATCACGACAAGGAAACCGTTCTGCTGATTTGCGGCGAGGATATCGACGCCGCCGCGATCATGACCACGCTCTATGACGCCGACATCCGTGTCGTGGGCCCCATCCAGACGGCCAGGATGGCCCTGGCCATGACCGCCCAGACGGGCCCGACCCTGGCGTTGATGGCCGGCCAGCCGACCGGCGAGCGCAAGGTCCTGGAACTGGCCGCGACCCTTTTGTCGACCTGGGGCGTGCGCTCCATGTTGCTCGATCCCCTTGAGCACGAGGCCCATGGTCAGCAGGACTGGCGCGCGCCGGACCATCAGGTCGCGCGCATCCGCCACGCCCTGACGCGCGAGCCCTTGCAGGCCTAGGGACACGCGGCGCCGCCACGACCGCCGCATTGCGCGGCCAAACCCGCACAGCATGAGGAGGCGCGCCCGATGACGGCGAGCGAACGAATCCTGGCGGGCCTACGGGCCCTTCTGGCGCATTTTTCCGGCCTGAGCCCTCTGGCCTGGATGATCGACATCGCCCTGACCGTTGGGGTGGCCGCCGTGGCGCTGGCCGCGGGGCGCCTGGCCAGGCGCCTGACGCGGCTGGGCGCGCATCATCTGCCCGGCCCGTCCGACGCGGAAAAGACCGTGCGGTCCAATCGGCTGGCGCGCCTGGCCGGCCGCGTCGTCCAGGCCGCCGCCGTCATCGCCGCGGTGTTGATCATCGCCGACATCTGGGGCTTCAACCTCCTGGCCTGGACGGCCAGGCCGTTGGGGGCGCGAATCCTGGCCGGCGCGATCCGTCTTGGCCTGTTGCTGATCGTCGGGATGGCGGCGTTCGAGCTGGCGGGCCTGGCGATCGGCCGCGCCATGGGGGGTTTCGCCGATCACGCCGCCGAACCGCGCCGGCGGGCCCAGCTGGCCACCCTGGCGCCGCTGCTGCGCGGCGTCGCCCAAGGCGCCATCGTCATCGTCGCGGTGCTGATGGGACTGGGCGAACTGGGGGTGAAGATCGGACCGCTGCTGGCCGGAGCGGGCGTCGTCGGCGTGGCCCTGGGCTTTGGGGCCCAGACCCTGGTCAAGGATTTCCTGACCGGCATCTTCCTGATCGTCGAGGACATCGTCTCGGTGGGCGACATCGTCCGCATCGGCGACAGCGGGGGCCTGGTCGAGCAGATGACCTTGCGCACCATCCGTCTGCGCGACTTCGACGGCACGGTGCACGTCTTCCCCTACAGCGAAGCCCAGGTGCTGCATAACCTGACCAAGAGCTTCTCGTACTACGTCTTCGACCTGCAGGTGTCGTACGGCTCGGATCTGGACGCGGCCCTGGCGATCATGCGCCGGGTCGGCGCGCGCCTGAAGGCCGACCCCGACTTCGCCGACAAGATCCTCGAACCGATCGAGGTGGTCGGGGTCGACAGCCTGGCCGACAGCGGCGTGGTGCTCAAGGCGCGGATCAAGACCCCGCCGCTGCAGCAATGGACCGTCGGGCGCGAATACAACCGGCGCATCAAGCTGGCCTTCGACGAGGCCGGCGTGGAGATCCCCTTCCCGCACCTGAAGATCGTCATGCCCGAGCGCCAGATCGCCGAACTGGCGGGCTTGAGCGCGATCTAAGGGGCAACCAGACCCGTCTCTGCACGCCACCCCACGACGCAAAGGCCCCGCCCCATGACCGCAACGCCACTTTCCGCCCTTATCGCCTTCATCGCCCTGGCGGGCGCGCCCGCCGCGCAAACCACAGGCCAGAGCCAAGACCCCGGAGCGGTCCTGGCCGCCCAAAGCCCCCTGGGCCTGACGGGCGTCGAGGCGCTGGTCGGCATTCCGATGTCGAGCCTGGCCGCGGCGCCGCTGGTCTGCGCTGACCCCGCGCCTGACGGCGCCAAAGCCTGTCGCGTGGCGCGGCGCTACGGCGACTATCTGATCGACAGCCCGCCGCCGCTCACCGACAAGGTCAGGCTCAAGCGGCTGACGCTGTTTGTCCGCGGTCAGAGCGTCGAGGCGGTGTCGCTGGAAACCTCGCCCGACAATTTCCATGCGCTCCTGGGCCTTCTCAAGGCGCGCTTTGGGCCGCCCGCCTCGTCGCATAGCGCGCGGATCCAATTCGCCCATGGCGCGGCGCCTCGACTGACGATGACCTGGCGGGCGGGCGGCCTGCGGGCCAGCCTCACCGATCCGACCCCGTTCGGGGCGCTGTCGGTACGGATCACGGCCAGCCACGGGCTTCCCAAACGGCCGGCGGCGTAAGCCCAACCGCGGTCTGAGCGAGCGGCGCAACTAACATCGTAGGGCGATATTTCTCGCCAAACCTTAAGCTCCGATTCACCATTCCAACGGCGCATTGGCCCCCATGTTCGGCCTAAGATCTCTTCAAGCTTCCGCGCCCGCTCGCCCAGCGTCGTGGACCTCCTTCGCCTGGGTTCGTCCTGTCGTCGCCGGCGTCGCGGCCTGCCTCTTGCTGTTCGCAAACCCAGCCGCCAACGCCGCCGGCGCGGGGTCCACCGATGAGCGGTTCGCGGCCATTGTCATCGACGCCCAGACCGGCGAGACGCTCTACGCCCGTCATGCCGACGCGCGCCGGTATCCCGCCTCGATCACCAAGGTGATGACCCTGTACCTGGCGTTCGACGCGCTCGACACGGGCCGCGTCAAGCGGACCGATCGGGTGACCATCTCGCCGCGCGCCGCCTCGCGCCCGCCGTCGCGCCTGGGCCTGGCGGCCGGCGCCAGCCTGAGCCTGCAGGAGGCGATGGATGTCCTGGTCGTCAAATCGGCCAATGACGTCGCCACGGCCCTGGCCGAGCGTCTCGGCGGCGACGAGGCCGCCTTCGCCCGCGCCATGACCGCCAAGGCCCGGAGCCTTGGCCTGTCCCACACCCGGTTTCGCAACGCCTCGGGCCTGCCCGATCCGGGTCACTACAGCACCGCGCGCGACCTGGCCTTGCTGGGCCGGGCCTTCCTACGCGACCATCCCGACGACTACGCCATCTTCGACCAGGAACAGACGGTGTTTCGCGGTCGACTGATCCGCGGCCACAATCGCTTGCTGGCCAAGCCGGGGATCGACGGCTTCAAGACCGGATTCGTCAACGCCTCGGGCTACAACCTGCTGACCTCGGGCCGGCGCGACGGGCGCCGGGTCATCGCCGTGGTGCTGGGCGGGCGTTCGGCGCGCTCGCGCGACGCCTTCATGGAGCGGCTGATCCAGGCCAGTTTCTCAAGCTTGGCCATTCGCTCGACGGGCTTCGAGGTCGCGGTCGACGATCTGCTGAACCCGACGCAGCCAGCGCGGCCGATCGACGACAAGACGACCCCGCCAACCGCCGCTCCAACCTTGATGGCGTCCGCCGCATCGGACGCTGAAATCGCCGTCGCCCAAGGCGATGTGGCGCCGCCTACTTCCGAACGCGCTCGATGGTGGGTTCAGGTCGGCGCCTTTCGGTCCAAGGCCAACAGCCTGGCCAGGCTGGCCGACGTCACCAGGCGCCATCCCCGTCGCTTTGGCGCGCGCGCCCGCGACGTGTCCAAGATCGGTCGCTTGTTCGCGGCGCGGTTCTCGGCCCGCACGGCTCAGGGCGCCGACGCCGCCTGCGCGCTCCTGACCGCGGAAGGCGAAGACTGCTTGGTTCTCATGGAGTGAAGCCATCCTTGTCGCTGACGTCGCGTCGTGACAGCCGGCGTTTGGGCCTGACGACCGAGCGCGGCTGGGCCGGCGCTCACGTCCCGCCCGCCAGCCGCTCGCCTTCATCGGCAAGCCGCCCGTTCGCGCCAACGGCCGCCGGTTCGACTTGACCGACACCGCCTGATCCAGGACGTCAAGGCCGCAGCCTCATGGCGGCCCAACAGCCGCGTGGCGGCCCGGAAGGGACTCGAACCCCTGACCTTCGCTTTAGGAAAGCGCTGCTCTATCCTGCTGAGCTACCGGGCCGCGTTGCGCGCGTCTGGGTCCATAGCGCAAGTTTCCGGGCGTGCGAACCCCGGGGCGGAAAAGCGTGACGGGAAGCGATCCTGGGAACCGAACGGGGGAAGGCCATGGCTCTGCCGCGACCGCTGAAGACGCTGTATGTCCAGGTGCTGATCGGCATCGCCCTGGGGGTTCTGGTCGGGGCGCTGTGGCCCGACGTGGGGGTGCAGCTGAAGCCGCTGGGCGACGCGTTCATCAAGCTGGTCAAGCTGGTGATCGCCCCCGTGATCTTCCTGACCGTGGCCGGCGGCATCGCCCACATGGGCGACATCAAGGCGTTCGGCCGGGTGGGGATCAAGGCCCTGGTCTATTTCGAGGTGGTCTCGACCCTGGCGCTGGTGGTCGGGCTGGTGGTCGGCCACATCCTGCAGCCGGGCCACGGCTTCAACATCGATCCGGCGGCGCTGGATCCGAAGATCGCCGCCGGGTACCTGGAGAAGGCCCATCACGGCGAGGGGCTGGTTCCCTACCTGCTGCACCTGATCCCCGACACGTTCTTCGGGGCCTTCGCCGAGGGGAACCTGCTGCAGGTGCTGGTGATCGCCGTGCTGACCGGCTTCGCCTGCACGCGCATGGGCCCGTTCGGCGACCGGGCGGCGGCGGCGATGAGCGACCTGGCCAAGCTGTTCTTCGGCATCATCCACGTGGTGGTCAAGCTGGCCCCGCTGGGCGCGTTCGGGGCCATGGGCTTCACGATCGGCAAGTACGGCGTGGCCAGCCTGATCCAGCTGGGCGCCCTGGTGGCCACCTTCTACGTCACCGCCCTGATCTTCGTGCTGGTGGTGCTGGGCGCGATCGCCTGGGCCTGCGGCTTCTCGATCCTGAAGTTCCTGGCCTATATCCGCGAGGAGCTGCTGATCGTGCTGGGCACCAGCTCGTCGGAAAGCGCCCTGCCCCAGCTGATCGAGAAGCTGGAGCGGCTGGGCGCCAAGCCGTCGGTGGTCGGGCTGGTGGTGCCCACCGGCTACAGCTTCAATCTGGACGGCACCAACATCTACATGACCCTGGCCACGCTGTTCCTGGCCCAGGCCACCAACACGCATCTGGGTTTCGGCCAGATGGCCGCCCTGCTGGGCGTGGCCATGCTGACCTCGAAGGGGGCCAGCGGGTGACCGGGGCGGGCTTCATCACCCTGGCCGCCACCCTGGCCGTGGTCCCCGACATCCCCATCGCCGCCCTGGCGGTGCTGGTCGGGGTGGACCGGTTCATGAGCGAGTGCCGGGCCCTGACCAACTTCGTCGGCAACGGCGTGGCCACGCTGGTGGTGGCCCGCTGGGAGGGCGCGCTGGATCGCGATCGCCTGGCGCGGGAGCTGGACCGGGGTCCCGTCGCCACGCGCCTTGACGTCCTCGAGGATCTTCCCGCCGACTGAGCCGCGTTCGGCGAGGGAGCGACGTCCGCGGTCAGTAGGCCTTGCCGTTGACCTTCCGCACCGGCAGGGCGGCCCAGTCGAAGTCGATAAACAGCCGGGCGTTGAGGCTGATGCGGGGATCGTCGAAGTCGGGCTCGCCGCTGTCGAAGCTGGGGAACTCCGAATAGGTCGGGCAGCCGCAGATCGCGCAGTGATGATGCTGGCCGATATAGTGGCCCCACTGGTAGGTCGAGACCCGGTCTCGGGCCGTGGTCAGCTTGAACTGGGCGGGCTTGTAGTAGGCGTGCAACGCCCCGCGCCGCGAACAGAACGAGCAGTTGCAGTCGGCCAGTTCGGTCGGCGCTTCCGTCACCTCGAACTGGGTGGCGCCGCAGTGGCAGCGGGCCTTGAGGGGCAGGTCGGTCATGGCGCTCTCCTTGCTGGAACAACGCCCGCGACCCTAGGCGGCTCCTGCTGACAGCCTGCTGTCAACATGCGACGTCCGGTCGCGGCCGGGGACGCAGGCCAGGCCTGCTATCGTCCCGGTTTACGAATTGTCCACGCGCCCGCGACGACTCTGGGGAGCGTTGGCGAAACGTCGGCGAAAAATCGGGCGGGTGCATGGTCGACAGGACACGGATTTGGTCGGCGGCGGCGCTCGCCGTCCTGCTGGCCGCCGCGCCCGCGGCCGCCGGCGCCGCCGGTCCCGGTCCCAATCCCCCCGCCGGCCCCGTCGACGCCAAGCTGGCCGCCGCCAAGGACGCCATGATGGGCGATCCGGCCGGCGCCCTGACCCTGTCGATCCAGGCCCTGGCCCTGGCCAAGGCCGACGCCGGCCCGCGCCGCGACCAGGAGATCGCCGCGGCCCAGTGGCTGCAGGGGGAGGCCTTGCTGCGGATGGACCGTCCCGACGAGGCCGCGCCGGTGATCGCCGCCGGCCTGGCGGTCGCCGCCCAGAAGGTCCCGGACACCAAGCTGCACGGCGACCTGGTGATGACCCAGGCCGCCCTGGAGGCCGACCGCGGCCAGGTCCAGTCGGCCCTGCGCGACTTCCAGGCCGCCTATCGCATCTTCGGCAAGGCCGGCCATCCGCGCGGCCAGGCCGTGGCCCTGCAGAACATCGGCTCGATCTACCAGGACGCCCACGACTACAAGAAGGTGCTGCACTACTACGCCCAGTCGGCCGAGGCCTACCCCGCCGACCAGCTGCTGCGGCTGAGCGCGGCCAACAACATCGGCAACGCGCTGATGTCGGACGCGCAGTTCGGCCGGGCGGTGACCGAGTTCGAGAAGGCCCGCAAGATCGCCCGCCAGATGGGCAGCCCCCAGCTGGAAGCTCGGATCGTGGCCAACCAGGCCATAGCCGAGGCCCACGACGGCCGTCCCGACGCCGCCGGGGCCCTGATCGACGCCGCCAACGCCCTGCTGCGCCCGCTGCCCGACGCGGAGACCGCCAAGCGGACGGTGATGAAGGCCAAGGTCCAGGTGGAGCTGGCGCGGGGGCGTCCCAAGGCGGCGGCCCAGGTGCTGGCGCCACTGTTCGAGGGCGTGGATCTGAAGACCACCGGACCCGACTACGCCGACCTGCATTCGGCCGCCTACAAGACCTACAAGCAGCTGGGCCAGACCGAGCTGGCCCTGGCGCATCTGGAGGCGTTCAAGCGGCTGGATGACCAGGGCCAGGCCCTGGCGGCCTCGACCAACGCCGCCCTGATGGCCGCCCAGTTCGACTACGCCAACCAGGCCTCGCGCATCGCCAAGCTCAAGGCCGGCCAGCTGGAGCGCGACATCAAGCTGGCGCGCGCCCGCAACCTGGTCGTCACCCTGCTGCTGGCCGGCGCAAGCCTGCTCGCCGTCGTGCTGCTGGCGGCGGTCGTGGGCGTGCGCCGCGGCCGCAACCTGGCCCGCGCCGCCAATGAACGGCTGCGCCAGGCCAATCAGGCGCTGGCCAAGGCCGTGCGGGCCCGGACCGAGTTCCTGGCCAACACCAGCCACGAGATGCGCACGCCGCTCAACGGCATCCTGGGCATGACCGAGGTGGTGCTGGCGCAGCCCGATCTGGACCCCAAGCTGCGCGACCGCGTGGCGGTGGTGAACGCCGGCGCCGAGACCATGCGGGCCCTGGTCGACGACATCCTGGACATGGCGCGGATCGAGACCGACGGCGTCACTCTCAACCGCGCCGCCTTCGACCTGCCCAAGCTGGGCCGCGAGGCCGTCCAGCTGTGGGCGGACAAGGCCGCGGCCAAGGGCCTGGCCCTGACTTGCGACCTCTCGCGGGCCCCGGGGCGGATCGTCGAGGACGCGGGCCGCCTGCGCCAGATCCTGTTCGCCCTGCTGTCCAACGCCGTGAAGTTCACCGCCGAGGGGACGGTGCGTCTGACGGTGTCCGTCGACCAGGGCCCGGTCGGCGAACGGCTGAGGATCCAGGTCGCCGACACTGGGGCCGGCGTCCCGCCCGACAAGCTGACCGAGGTGTTCGAGCCGTTCGGCCAGGGCGATTCCAGCCGCACCCGAGCCCATGGCGGGGCCGGACTGGGCCTGGCGATCTGCCGGCGGCTGGTCGACGCCATGGGCGGCGAGATCCGCCTGGACAGCACGATCGGCCAGGGCACGACCGCCACCGTCGACCTGCCGCTGGAGCGGGCCGGCGCGGCGGCCTGGGCCCCGATCACGGCCGGACTCCAGGATCTCGGCCTGCTGTTCTGCGATCCCAATCCCTTGTCCCGGTCGGTCGTCGCCGGCGTGCTGCGGCCCAAGGTCCGCGACCTTCGCGCCGTCGCCGGCCGCCAGGACGCCCTGAACGCCGCTCGAAGCGAATGTTTCGACCTGGCCCTGATCGAGGCCGTCGAGCTGGGCGACGACCTCGACACGCGCCGGGCGACCCTCGGCGCGCTGCGCGACGCCCTGGCCCCCGCCCCGATCGCCGTGCTGCTCGCCGACGCCGCCAAGGATCAGGCGGGCGACCAGACGGCGGCCTTGCGGGAAGCCGGCGCCGCCCTGGTCGTGCGCAAGCCCGTCACCGCGACCGAGCTTGTCGAGGCGCTGGCGGCCCTGGTCGAAACGCGGGCGCCGGACGATCACGACGCCAGGACGATTGTCACCGCCTGAACCCCGTCTAAACTATTGTTTGATCTAGGTTCAGAGCCGTCATTTTGAGAAAGCCGGGGGATCGACCGCGATGCGGGTGTTGTTCGTCGAGGACAATCAGATGAACCGCCGCGTCATCGCCGAGATGCTGCGGGCCGGCGGCGTCGAGATGGACGAGGCCGAGGACGGCCCGTCCGGCCTGGCGATGATCGACGCCAACGCCTACGACCTGGTGCTGATGGACCTGCGCATGCCCGGCATGGACGGCTTGACCGCCATCCGCGAGATCCGCACCCGCACCGACGCCAAGGCCCGGCTGCCGGTGATCGTGGTCACCGCCGACAGCGGCACGACCCTGGAGGCCGACTGCCAGGCCGCCGGCGCCGACGACGTCATCCGCAAGCCCGTCGACCTGTCGACCCTGTTCACCACCATCGGCGACCTGATCGCCCGGCGGGGCGAAGGCGGGCTTGTGCTGAGCTAGCGAGCCTGTCGCTATCGCGCGATTGGAACGCGCATGGCCAGGATCTCCCGGGTCTGACGGGTGATGCCGTACAGCATGCCCGGCTGGCTCTCGTCCCAGTCGATGGCCTGCCCCTCGGCCTCCATGCCGATGGTCCCCAGATGGTCGAGCACGCCGCCGCCCATCGGCAGCCGCAGGACATACAGCTCCGGCCGGTCGTGGCCGCTCAGATAGAGCTTGCCGTCCGGCCCCCAGCCGCCGCCCGAGACGCTCATCGGCGCGATGCGGTCCAGCACCGTGGCCGGCAGGGCCCAGGCCTCGAGCCGCCGCCACTGGTCGTCGAACTTCACCAGGGTGGTGTGCCGGTGGTCGCGTGGGGGCTCGCCGCCCTTGCCGTCGTAATTGGCGAACATCGCCCACCAGAAGCCGTCGTGGCGGTCGACCCAGGTGATCGAGCCCGTGCCCATGCCCAGCGAGACGCCGCGCCGATGCGCCAGGGTCATCGGATCGAACATCTCGACCGTGCTGACCTGGGGCGTGCCGGGGAAGTTGGAGCTGGCGCAGACCAGATCCTCGCCGATCACGGCGCAGGCGTTGATGTGCGGAAAGCGGGACTTCTCCCCCGTCCACTCCGCGCGCTTCTCGCCGGTCTTCTTGTCGAAGCGGACCAGCTTGGCGTTGCTGACGGAATAGACGTCGTTGGGCCCCACCGCCGCGCCTTGGCTGGCGTCGCCGTCGTAGCGCCGAACGGTCTCGGCCTTGCGCGCCGGCGCGTCGGCCGGGGGCGGAGGAAGGTTCGACGCCTGGAGCGCCAGGGCCGCGAAGAGCTGGGGGATCATCGGTCTTCCTCCATCGACGCCCAGGCGTTCATCGTCGGCCGACCCAAGGCCGTGGTCGGCCCGTTCTCCAAACGAAAAACGCCCCCGGACCGGGGTCCGAGGGCGCTTTGTTCGTTTCGGCCTAACCGCCTCAGGCGGCGGCGGCGGCGGCGGTCTTGACCAGCGACTTGGTCAGGATGCCGATGGCGGCTTCGCGGTCGATGCGCTCGATGGCGGCGACTTCGCGGGCCATGCGGTCCAGAGCCGATTCATAGAGCTGACGCTCCGAATAGGACTGTTCCGGCTGGTTCTCGGCGCGGTGCAGGTCGCGCACCACCTCGGCGATCGAGATCAGGTCGCCCGAGTTGATCTTGGCTTCGTATTCCTGGGCGCGACGCGACCACATGGTGCGCTTGACGCGGGCGCGGCCCTTCAGGGTGGTCAGGGCTTGCGACACGACATTGCCTTCGGCCAGCGGGCGCAGACCGGCCGTCTTGGCCTTCTTGGTCGGCACGCGCAGGGTCATCTTCTCGTGGTCGAAAGTGATGATGTAGACCTCGAGCGACATCCCGGCCACTTCCTGGGTCTCGACGCCCTGGATGCTGCCCACGCCATGCGCGGGATAAACGACGTGATCGCCGACCGAGAATTCCAGACCGCTCTTGCTCATTCGTTCGTCCTCAATAAGTTCGGGCCAAGCCCAAAACACCGCGTCTCGAAGCATCCAAAGGGCGTCCCAAACGGCGATAAGGACCCGTCCGCGAAATGCTTGCGGGGCCAGTACCGGTCAGGATGGGGATAGTGCTTAAGTCACCCTTCGCCTTCGATCGGGCGCGCCGGTCTCCCGGCAGATATCGTCCACATGACGTGCAGGCGCGAGTGTTCGCGACCGTTACGTCGAAATCGACAATATCATAAAATTCAGCTTGATGAAAGGCTTGCGACCTGTTTAGCCGCCCGAACCGGCCGGATCAGGAGCCTTTGCCGGGCTTTTCGCTGAAATATTTCTCGAATTTTCCGGTTTCCCGTTCGAACTGCTCGCGGTCGTCGGGGGGCGTGCCCTTAACCGTGATGTTCGGCCAGATCTTGGCGTACTCGGAATTGATTCTCAGCCACTTGCCGTCCGGCTCGTCCTCGGTGTCGGGCTTGATGGCGTCGATCGGGCACTCGGGCTCGCAGACGCCGCAGTCGATGCATTCGTCCGGATTGATGGCCAGGAAGTTCTCGCCCTCATAGAAGCAGTCGACCGGGCACACCTCGACGCAGTCCATGAACTTACATTTGATGCAGGCGTCGGTAACGATGTAGGTCATCGAAGGCTCGGCAGGTTCCGGGACTAGGCGAGAGAGGCCGCGTTTTCGAAGTCGCGGGCCCGCTTGTCAATGCGGCTTGACTACGCGGGAGCCCAGGATTTCTCACACCGCTCCGGACGGGGCCGTCCGACGCCACCTTTAAATAGGCGCGGATCGTCGTGTACCGTCGTTACGTTACCCTTTCTTATCGAAGCTCGGTCACAACCAAGCCGAGGAAAATAAACAAGAAGTCGACAACCCGACCATGACGAGTACCGCCGTGCGCACCCCGGTTTCGACCCCATCCCACGATATCAAGACGCCGGGCGCCCAAATGGCCGCCTTCGAGACCTTCGTGCGCCATGCGCCGTTCGCCGCGGCCCTGGTCGACAACGCCTTTCGCCTGACCGCCGCCAGCCCCGACTGGATCAGCCACGGCCTGAGCCCCGATCTGGAGATCGGCGACGACTTCCGCCGCGCCCTGTTCAGCCCCGAGGACGTCGACAGCCTGGAGCGCTGCGTGGCGTTCGGCGAGCCGTTCTCCCGCTACCGCGCCATTTCCCTGCCTGGACAGGACGGCACGCTCGCCGAGCCGCGGATCTGGCGCACCGAGTTCGCCGCCACGCTCACCGAGACCGGCCGCACCCTGGCGGTGATCATCACCGCCCGCGACGTCAGCGGTTACGCCGAGACCGCTCTGAAGGCCGAGCGCGACCAGCAGCGGCTGAAGATGGCGCTGGAGCTCGACGACCTGATGGTCCGCGAATACGACCTGCGGACCGGCGAGATCTATTGCTCGGGCACCTCGCCGGAGCTGGAGAAGTGGTGCCTGTTCAAGGACGACCCGCTGGAGATCGTCCACCCCGACGACCGCGAGAAGATGGCCGAGCTGGTCCGCAACCGAAAGGACGGCGAGGCCCAGGTCTTCGAATTCCGCCTCAACCGGCCCGACGGGGTCGAGACCTGGGTGCGCTCGGTCGGGAAGAAGTTCCTCGGCGCCGACGGCCAGCCCGAGCGACTGGTGAACCTGTTCAAGGACATCACCGACCGCCGCCGCCAGACCGAGGCCGTCGAGAACCTGGCCTTCAAGGACAGCCTGACCGGCCTGCCCAACCGCGCCTATTTCAATCGCAAGTTCCAGGAGGCTGTCGACGCGTCAGAGATCAAGGGCGAGCTGTTCGGCCTGATCATGATCGACGTCGACCACTTCAAGGACATCAACGACACCCTGGGCCACGACGCCGGCGACGCTCTGCTCAAGCGCCTGGCCGAGATGCTGCACGCGGCCTTCCGCTCGGGCGACACCGTCGCGCGGCTGGGCGGCGACGAGTTCGCGGTGATCCTGCGCGGCCTGCATTCCGAGGCCGACATGATGCGGCCCGTGAACGCCCTGCAGGACCTGCTGCGCCGGCCCATCGAGCACGGCGGCCGCAGCTTCTCGGTCAGCGCCAGCATCGGGGCGGCCCTGCACGGCGACCTCGACGCCGACCCCAGCCACATGATCAAGAACGCCGACATCGCGCTCTATCGGGCAAAGGACGAAGGTCGCAACCGCAGCGTCGTCTTCACGCCCTCGATGCGCTCGTCGCTGGAACAGCGGATCGAACTGCTGCGCGACGTGCGCGCGGCGATCACGGCCAGGGAGTTCGTGCTCTACTATCAACCCGTGGTGGACATCGCCTCGCACAGCGTCGCCGGCTTCGAAGCCCTGATGCGCTGGGACCACCCTGAGCAGGGCATACTGACGCCCGACCGCTTCATGGCCGCCTTCGAGGACCAGGACCTGTCGCTGAAGCTGGGCGACCTGGCCTTCGACGCCGCGCTGGCTCAGATGCGCGAGTGGCTGGACCAGGGCGTCGAGTTCGGCCGGGTGGCCGTCAACATCTCGGCCGCCCAGTTCCGCAGCGGGCGGCTGGCCGAGGAGATCCAGGATCGGCTCGGCCGCTGGAACGTGCCGTGCGACCGCCTGACCATCGAGGTCACCGAGAACGTCTATATGGGCTGGGGCGCTGAGATGGTCAGCGACACCGTCCACCAGCTGCACAAGGCCGGGGTGATGATCGCCCTGGACGATTTCGGCACCGGCTACGCGTCCCTGGCCAACCT
This sequence comes from Caulobacter sp. Root487D2Y, assembly GCF_001427165.1. Taxonomy (NCBI): domain Bacteria; kingdom Pseudomonadati; phylum Pseudomonadota; class Alphaproteobacteria; order Caulobacterales; family Caulobacteraceae; genus Caulobacter; species Caulobacter sp. Root487D2Y. The sequence goes on along the minus strand of NZ_LMFD01000001.1, from coordinate 1,021,505 downwards.
GCGCCAGTTCCCGATCGACCGGCTGAAGATCGACAAGTCCTTCGTCCAGAACGCCGAGGACGCGGCCATCGTCAAGGCGGTGATCACCCTGGGCGGGTCGATGGGCATGAAGGTCGTCGCCGAGGGCGTCGAGGACCAGGAGCAGCTGGACGCCCTGGCCGACTACGGCTGCGACCAGATCCAAGGCTACCACTTCAGCCGGCCGATGCCGGCGGGGATGGTGGCGGAGTATCTGGCGGGCTTCGGGAAGTAGCCGCGCCGCGACCTTGAGCCGCGCCCGTGATTCATTTTCTCTTCACCGTCGCGCGCGAGTCTGCCGGCGCGATGAAGATAGACCAGATCTCGGCGAGCGGCGGGGGCGGTCAGGCGGCGTTCCCCTTTCCGGGCGGCGCCTCGGCGGCGACCGCGGCGGTCAACGACGCCAGCGGCGCGACCGCCGTCGGCCAGCAGCTGGACGCCTATCACGCCCTGTCCGGCCGCTGGGCCGGGGCCGGTCCCGGCGAGCGCGCGGCGCTGACCCACGCCCTGACCGAGTCTCCGTTCGCCAAGACCATCCAGACCGCCGTCAACACGTTCACCCGCGCCGCCTGGCCCGGATCGGACGCCCAGCCGCCGGTCCCGCAGCAGCGGATGAAGGACGCGTTCGAAGGCCTGTCGGACGACCACCAGCAGATCATCGCCTCGCTGCAGGTCGGGGTGCCCGGCTCGCCGCCGCCCACGTCGGTGGACGACTATCGGGCCCGCCTGCGGTCCGATCTCGACGCGGCCCAGGCGCCCGCGGCCCCCAAGGACACCGTCACCCTGTCGGCCGAGGCCCAGGCCCGCCTGGCCGGCGCCGCCCCGACGGAAACCGCCCCGCCGCCGGTCGAGCCCACCCCGGAAATGGCTCCGGCGATCACGGCCTATACGCGGCTGACGCGGTAGGAAGGAGCGCCCTTCCCTCCCCGCAAGGGGGAGAGAAAGGAAAACTACTCTCCCACCGCCTCGTACAGCTCCCGCGCCTCGGTCGCCGGCCCGCGGCGTTCGCCGAAGCCCAGCACCCGCACCGAGACGATCCGGCCGCCGATCGCGAACACCAGGCCGTCGCCGATCCGCAGGCCGCGCGAGGGCTTGTCGACGCGGCCTTCGGCGCCGGCCCGGGTCAGTCGGATGCGGCCTTCCTCGACGAAGCGGCCGGCCAGGGAGCGGGTCTTGAAGAAACGCGCGCGCCACAGCCAGACGTCGGCGCGGCAGTGGCCAGGATCGGGGCCTGCGTCGGCGCCGCTCATGAGGCGGCCGCTTTGTTGGTTTGGGGGGCCGCCGCCTTCCCACGGCGCGGCTTCTTCCGCCTGGGCGGCGGCTCGGTCAGCTTGGCCAGGGCGGCGAACGGCGAGTCCGGACGGGCCGCGACCCTGGGCTCGGGCCGCTGGGCGCCGCGCCGCTTCCACAGGATCGGGGCGCCTTCCCTGGGCCGGAGGGCCGGGGTGTAGTCCAGGGCCCGCAGCACGGCGGCGGCCTCGGCCGGGGTCCAGCCCAGGGCGTCGCGGGCGGCGTCGGTCAGCACCACCCCGCCGGGCTTCTGGCCCTCGCGCAGCAGGGCGTCCAGGCGCTCCAGCATCTCGACCGGGGCGACGTGTTTTCCCACCAGCCGCAGGCCGTTGGCGGCCAGGGCGCGGGGGTCGGGCGTCGGGCTGGGCGCGGCGGCCAGGCGCTCGCTCTGACCGCGCCAGCCGCCCGTCGTCAGGGCGCGGGCGGCGGCCAGGGCCTCGGGCCGCAGCACCGAGGGCAGGAACAGGCTGAACGCCCCGATCCGCACGCCCAGGCTCTTCAGCGTCCGCCGCTCGGCCTGGCTCATGGCCTTCAGGTCGGTGTCGACCGCGCGCTTGTCCAGCACGCCGCCGGCCTCCAGCAACCGATGGGCCAGGCCGCGCGGCAGACCTTTCAGCTCGCCGCCCGACAGCGCCCGCTCCAGCTTGCGCAGGCCGTGCAGATGGCGATCGACCTCGCCGGCCAGGAAGGCGTCCAGCCTGCGCTCGGCCCGCTCCCGCGCGGCCGCGTCGCCCAGGTCGCCCAGCAGCCGCGCGCGGGGCGCCAGCAGGTCGCCGCCCGAACGTACAGCGCCAGCCGCCTCGCCGTTCCACAGCACCGCGCCGTCGGGCGTCAGGGTGAAGGCCTCGTCGGACTCGGCCGCCAGCTTGCCCAGGCGCCTCGCGATCTCGGGCGTCACCGCCCGCTGGGCGGTGTTGCGCAGCGCCTTTTCCTCCAGCGCGCTGCCGCCTTTTTCCTGGACGAAGGTGACGCCGGTCAGCCGGCCGACGATGTGGCCCTCGACCGTCACCGCTCCGTCGGCCCCGACGCCGGCCAGCATGGTCTCGCGGTCGCCCAGCTGGCGCATCAGCACGCTGGTGCGCCGGTCGATGAACCGGGCCATCAGCTTCTCGTGCAGGGTGTCGGAGAGGCGATCCTCCAGCTGCCGCGTCGTGCCCTGCCAGTGGACCGGGTTGTGCAGCCAGTCGCCGCGGTTGGCGATATAGCTGAGCGTGCGCACGCCCGACAGGCGGGCGGCCAGGCTGTCGATCTCGCCGTCGGTGCGGTCCAGCGCCTTGAACTGGCCGGCGATCCAGTCCTCGGGCAGGCGCTTGCGGCCCGTGGTCAGGTCGTCGAACAGGGTGCGGACCATGCGCTGGTGGTCGTCGTCGGTGGTCTTGCGGAAGTCGGGGGTCTGGCAGACGTCCCACAGCCGGATCAGGGCCGAGCGGTCGGCCTTGCAGCGGGCGACCACGTCCTCCTGCTGGGCCAGCTTGCGCAGGGTGCGCTCGTCCAGCGCCTCTTCCGACAGGGACAGGCCCCCGCGCTGAGGCGGCTGGGCCAGCGAGCGCAGCAGGCCCGGCAGGGAGCCGAAGTCGAGCCGGGCGTTGCGCCATTCGGCGGCCATCACCGGCTCGAACCGGTGCTCGACCACGCTCTCGACCAGGTCCTCGTCCATCTCCTCGCAGTCGCCGGTCACCCCGAAGGTGCCGTCGCGGGTGTAGCGCCCGGCGCGGCCGGCGATCTGGCCCACCTCCTGCGGGTGCAGCCAGCGGGTGCGCTTGCCGTCGAACTTGCGCAGGCCCGCGAAGGCCACGTGGTCGACGTCCATGTTCAGGCCCATGCCGATGGCGTCGGTGGCCACCAGGAAGTCGACCTCTCCGGACTGGTAGAGCGCGACCTGGGCGTTGCGGGTGCGGGGGCTCAAGGACCCCATCACCACCGCCGCCCCGCCGCGCTGGCGGCGGATCAGCTCGGCGATCGCGTAGACGGCGTCGGTGGAGAAGGCGACCACCGCCGAGCGGCGCGGCAGGCGGGTCAGCTTCTTGGACCCCGAATAGGTGAGGTTCGAGAACCGCTCCCGGGTGACGATCTCGGCGTCGGGCAGCAGGCGGCGCACCAGCGGGGCCATGGTCCCGGCCCCCAGCAGCATGGTCTCGAACCGGCCCCGGGCGTGCAGCAGCCGGTGGGTGAAGATGTGGCCGCGCTCGGGATCGGCGCACAGCTGGATCTCGTCGATGGCCACGAACTCGACCTCGCGGGTCAGCGGCATGGCCTCGACGGTGCAGACGAAATAGGCCGCGCGCGGCGGGACGATCTTCTCCTCGCCGGTGATCAGGGCCACCGAGGCCTTGCCACGCAGCTTGACGATGCGGTCGTAGATCTCGCGGGCCAGCAGGCGCAGCGGCAAGCCGATCATCCCCGAGGCGTGGCCCAGCATCCGCTCGACGGCCAGGTGGGTCTTGCCGGTGTTGGTGGGGCCGAGCACCGCCGTCAGCTTGGAAGGGGCCAGGCCTGTGGAACGGTCACTCATGGTTCAAAGGTGGGATGGGAATCGCGGCGGGGCAAGCGGGGGCGTGGGGTTGGACGTCGCGGCGCACCCATGCCGCCCACACCGCGTTGTGTTCACGCCGCGGCGGGATCACCAATGGCGGCCCCCGGCCGACCTTTCACAGCCGCAGATTGTCGTCCATAACGACGGCCATATCGAGCGTCGGCCGCTTGCGCCGACGGACGAGCTGAAGGGACCACATGACAGCAATGTCGACGAACCGGCGGCTGAAGACCGGCGCGCGCGCCCGCGCCATCGCGCCCTTGCTGGCCACCACGGCTTTCGCCGCCGTCATCGCGTCGAACCCCTCGCCCAGTTCGGCGCAGGTCACGACCGGCGGCTCTGTTTCCCCCTCACCGTCCAGTTCGCCCACGTGGGATGTTTCCGGCCAGTTGACCGTCGGCCTCAACAACGCCTTCGGAACCATGACGATCACCAACGGCAGTCTCGTCACCAGCAACTATGGCATCGTCATCGGAGAGAACTTCCGCGGGAGCAAGATTCCCAGCGTCGTGACCGTCAGTGGGGCAGGCTCGGCCTGGATCGTTTCGAACACGCTTGGCGTCGGCGGCGGCTTTGGCGGGACCGGCGTCCTGAACATCGAGGCGGGAGGCCTAGTGTCGGCCGAAACTGCCGTGGTGGGCTCCTTTTTCGACTGCGTCGGCATCGTCAATGTGCGGGGCGCCGGGTCGACATTGTCGCTCCAGTCGCTGACCTTCGGCCAACTCATGGACGGCTCGAGCGGAAACGTCACCGTCTCGGACGGCGGCTTGGTGACGATAGCCAGCGGCGGTGCGATCCTGATCAACCAAGGCGCCTTGAACATCGGCGCGGCGGCTGACCAGTCGGCCGCGGCCGCGGGGTTCGTGTCGGGCCGAGTCGGCTTGTCGACCGGCGAACTCGTCTTCAACCACACCACGCCGGGCTACGTGTTCGCCAGCCAGATCGGCGGCGGCGGCGGCGGCACGATCCGGGTCCTGGCCGGCGAAACGACCCTCACCGCCGACAACGCCTTCTTCCGCGGAAGAACCATCGTCTCCGGCGGCGTGCTGACGGTCGACGGCCAGCTGACGGGAACCGTTTCGGTGCTGCCCGGAGGCCGGCTGCGCGGCGTCGGAACGGTCGAGACCCTGGCGGTTCAGGGAACCGTGGCCCCCGGTCATTCGATCGGAACCCTGTCCGTCAGCGGCGCCTACAGCCAGGCCGCCGGCTCGACCTATCAGGCGGAGTTGAACACGGCCGGTCTCTCCGATCGCATCGTGGTCGCCGGGACCGCGACAATCAGCAACGGCGCGGTGCTCAACGTCGTCAAGACCGACGCGGGCCTCTATCGTCCTGGCGTTCGCTACACCGTGCTGACCGCCGCCGGCGGCGTCACCGGGACCTACACCCTGACGGGCGACCTGGACGCCGGCTACTTCGTCCGCCTCGCCGCCGCCTACGACGCCAACAACGTCTATCTCGATATCGTCCAGAGCCGGACCTTCGCCTCGGTCGGCCAGACCCCCAACCAGGTCGCCGTGGGCGCCGGCGCGGACAGCCTGCCCGCGACCAGCCCCCTGGTGGCGGCCCTGTTCGTCCTGCCCGACGGGGACTCGGCGCGCGCGGCGTTCGACTCGCTCTCGGGATCCGCCCTTGTCTCGACCCGGGCCGTGATCGTCGAGGACAGCCGCATCCCTCGGGACGCCGCCATCAACCGACTGCGGACCGCATTCGGCGACATCGGGGCGCCCGCGACCAGCGCCACCGCCCACGAAGAGGGCGTCGTCGTCTGGGGCGACGTCTTCGGCGGCTGGGGCGCCCTGGACGGGAATGCGAACGCCTCGACTCTCGAGCGGAATGTGGACGGCGTGGTTTTCGGCGTCGACGCCCCGGCCTTCGACGGCTGGCGGTTGGGCGTCCTGGCCGGCTACGGCCACTCCAAGTACAAGACCCGCGACGGGCGGTACGACGGCTCCAATGACGACTATCACCTGGGCGTCTATGGCGGTCGGGAATGGGGGCCCGTCGCTCTGCGCACGGGCGCGAGCGTAACCTCCCACGACCAGAGCGCGCGCCGCGGGGTGGCCTTCCCCGGCTTCACGGACGCGCTCGAGGCGGATGCCAAGGGCCACACGCGGCAAGCGTTCGGCGAGCTGGGCTACCGCGTCGACGTGGGCGGCCCGGCGGTCGCGGTCGAGCCGTTCGCCAGCCTGGCCTATGTCGCTCTGGACACCGACGCCTTCACGGAGCAGGGCGGCGACGCGGCCTTGTCGGTCGCCGCCGACAAGAGCGAGGTGACCTTCACCACCCTGGGCGTGCGCACCGCTTCGCGCTTCGAACTCGGCGGAGGCGCCGTGACGGCGAGCGGGACCCTGGCTTGGCGGCGCGCGTCCGGCGACATCGAGCCGACCGCACGGTTCGCGTTCGCGGGCGGCTCGTCCTTCATCATCGCCGGCGCGCCGATCGGCAAGGACGCCGCCGTGGTCGAACTCGGCCTGGAGGCCCGCCTGTCCCCCGCCGCCACGTTCGGCCTGGCCTACGGCGCCCAGTTCGCCGGCGCGTCCACCGATCAGACCGTGCGCGGCGGGCTCAGCGTGAAGTTCTAGGCTGACGCGGCTCACGGGCCGGACGACCACCGCAACGAGCAGGCCTCCCGGGGCGTTTTCACGGAGGACCAGGAAGGGGCCAGCCGTGCAGAATTCCCGATGGAAGGCCGCCAGTCCCGAGGTTCACGAGGCGTTGCGCGACCCGAAGATCGCCGCGGTGATGCACGCGGTCGAGAAGGTGGACGCGGCCCTGATCGCCGACGAGTACACGGTGTTCGCCGCCGCCCTGGCGCCGGAGCTGGTCGTCAACAATCCCGGCAACATCGTCGCCCCCAGCGCCGCGGTCCGCCAGCTGAACGCCGACGGCAAGATCAGCTACAGCCAGTACGAGCGGCTGATCGAGCACGCCTCCCTGCGCGGCGACATGGTGCTGCTGATGGGTGAGGAGACCGTGGTGCCCAAGGGCAAGAACCCGCTGGCCGGCCAGACCGTGCGCCGCCGCTTCACCGAGCTGTGGCGGCCCGAGGGCGACCACTGGCTGCTGAGCGTGCGGCAGGCGACGATCGTGCGGTAATCCCCCCTGTGGGGGAGGCGGCCGAAGGCCGGTGAGGGAGGTTTAGGATCGTCGCCCCTCAAGCCGATAGCGCCCGATAACTCCCCCCCGTCGGCTTCGCCGACACCTCCCCCACAGGGGGAGGGGCTTACTTCTCGAACACCACCTTGCCGTCGACGATGGTCAGCACCGCGTCGACCTTCAGGATCTCCGGCGGGGCCACCGTCATCAGGTCCTTGCTGAACACCGTGACGTCGGCCTTCTTGCCGGCTTCCAGCGTGCCGCGGTCCTTCTCGGCGAAGGCGGCATAGGCGGGGCCCCAGGTCAGCATCCGCAGGGCCTGGTCGCGGGTGACCGCCTCGTCCAGATGCCAGTCGGCATTGGCGAAGCCGGTCAGGCTGTGGCGATAGACGGCGGCGTAGAACTCGATGCGCGGGTCGCCGACCTCGACCGGGGCGTCCGAGCCAGCGGCGATCACCGCGCCGGTGTCCAGGAAGTCCTTCCAGCGATAGCCCTCGTGCAGCCGGCTCTCGCCCAGGCGGGCGGAGGCGAAATAGAGGTCGCCGATCGCGTGGCTGGGCTGCATCGAGGCGATCACCCCCAGCTTGGCGAAGCGCGGCACGTCGGTGTCGGCGACGATCTGCGCGTGCTCGATGCGCCAGCGGGCGGCGGTGTCGCCGGCCAGGCTCTGCTCGAACCAGTCCAGGGTCATGCGGTTGCCGCGGTCGCCGATGGCGTGCATGGCCACCTGGGCGCCGACGGCCTTGGCGCCCTTCATCAGCGCCAAGCCCTTGTCGCGCGGGGTCAGCTGCAGGCCCAGCCCCTCGGCGTCGCTGTAGGGCTCCAGCAGCGCCGCGCCGCGCGAGCCCAGGGCGCCGTCCATGTAGAGCTTGATCCCGCGCACCCGGATCAGGCCGGTCGGATCGGTGAACGGCCCCTTGGCCAGCACCTCGGCGGCGCCGCTGGGGTCCATGTAGTTGTCGACGCGCAGGCTGAACTTCTTCTCGGCGGCCAGCCCCTGGAGGATCGCCAGATCCGGCGCCTCGACGCTCATGTTTCCCAGGCCCGTCCAACCGCGCGAGGCGTAGAGGGCGCCGGCCTTTTCCAGGGCCTGGCGCTTGAGGCCTTCGGACGGCGGCGGGATGACGGCGGCGATCAGGCTCTGGGCGTGGTCGATCAGCATGCCGTCGGGCGCGCCGTCCGGCCCCTTGAGGATCTGGCCGCCGGCCGGGGCGGCCGTGTCCTGAGTCACGCCCGCCTTTGCCAGGGCGGCGCTGGAGGCCACCACCGCGTGGCCGTCGGCCCGCTCCAGCACCACCACCCGGCCGGGCGCGGCGCGGTCGAGGTCGGCGCGGTTGGGGAAGCGCTTCTCGGGCCAGTGGGTCTCGATCCAGCCTCGGCCGAAGATCGGGCCGTCCGGATGGGCGGCGGCGTAGGCCTTCACGGCGGCGACCAGGCTCTCGACCGAGTCGGTCTGGTCCAGGTTCAGGGTCAGCTCGCGCAGACCGATGCCGGTCAGGTGGGCATGGGCGTCGACGAAGCCCGGGAAGGCCGCCGCCCCCTTCAGGTCGATGTCGCGGGTGTCCTTGGCGGCCTTGGCTTGGGCGGCGGAAAGGTCGCCGACGAAGGCGATGCGGTCGTCGCGGATCAGCACGGCCTGGGCGGTCGGCGCGGCGGCGACGCCGGTGTGGATCGGGCCGCCGTGGATCAGGATGTCGCCGGCGAAGGCTGGGACCAGGCTGGCGGAAGCCATCAGGGCGGCGAGGGTGAGGATGCGGCGCACGAAGATCTCCCGACAGCAAGAAACGGAAATCTAGGTCAGGAACGGTGGCGTTGGAAACAACCCTTGCCGCCGGCCACGATCCGTTCGTCGAAATGCCGTCATCCCGGACAAGGCCCGTAGGGCCGCCGATCCGGGATGGCCGGAAGCGCGGCGCTCAGGCGTCGGTCCCGGATCTTCGCGCCGCGCGCTGCGTCCGGGATGACAAACGCGGGTGAACGCCCCTCGAAACCCGACGCCCCGCTGCTATATTCAGGTGATGACCCAAGGCTTCGCGCTCTTCGAAACGCCGATCGGAATGTGCGGCCTGGCCTGGGGCGAGCACGGGCTGGTCGGGGCCCAGTTGCCCGAGGCCGCGCCGGGCGCCGCCTGGGCCCGCCTGCGTCGCCGCTATCCGGACGCGGTCGAGGCCTCCCCGCCGCCGCCAGCGGTCCAGCGCACGATCGAGCGGATCAACGCCCTGCTGGCCGGCGGCCGCGACGACCTGACCGACGTCGAGCTGGATTTCAGCGTCGTCGCCCCGTTCAACCGCCGGGTCTACGAGATCGCCCGCGCCATCCCGCCCGGCGAGACCTCGACCTACGGCCAGATCGCCAAGGCCATGAACGAGCCCGGCGCGGCCCGGGCCATCGGCAAGGCGCTGGGCGAGAACCCCTGGCCGATCATCGTCCCCTGCCACCGCGTGCTGGCGGCCGACGGCAAGAGCGGCGGCTTCTCGGCCCCGGGCGGGGTCGAGACCAAGGCCCGCATGCTGACCCTCGAACGGGCCAAGACCAGCGACGTCCCGACCCTGTTCGACCTGGAGTTCTCGGTGGCGCCGCAGCGGGCGCGGTGAGCCTCGATCGGCCCCCTTCCCGCCCCCCGTCCGGAGAGCCGCCATGAGCGTGACCGACGACAATAGACAACTGATGCAGGACATCTTCGACGGCCTGGCGCGCGGCGACGCCCGTCCGTTCCTCGACACCCTGGACGAAACCACCGTCTGGCGATTGACCGGGACCAACGCCTGGAGCGGCGTCTACACCGGCAAGACCGCCATCCGCCGCGACCTGCTGACGCCGCTGTTCGCCCAGTTCGCCGACCAATACGTCAATGTCGCCGACGCCATCATCGCCGAGGGCGACACGGTGGTGGTCGAGTGCCGGGGCAAGGTCACCACCAAGACCGGCAAGCGCTACGACAACCGCTATTGCTGGGTGTGCCGGCTGGCCGACGGCAAGATCGTCTCGCTGACCGAATACATGGACACGGAACTGGTCGCGACGGCGCTGGAGCCGCCGGTCAGGTGAGGGTGCGAGGGGCGGGAAGCTTGACCGGTTAACGTCGATCGACCGCCAGTCGAACACGAGCGAAACGAATCATGACCGAATCAGCGACTTCGCCCGATTCAGTGTTTGTTCCCTACTAGCTATTGTAGCTTAATTCGGATTAACCACAACCGACATGGCGACGCTGTTCCTGGATCCACGCCTGCGGTCGACGGTCGGGACGCGCAGACGGATAAAGAAATGGCTCCGAGACCGGTCGATCAGCCCGAAGCGTCGAACGCCGTCGGGCGCTAACCCGCCGGGCAGGTGGCGGCGACGCGCTTGGCGCTCAGGGTGGCGGCCATGGGCAGGCCGTTGACCGTCCTGCCGTTGACCGCGATCTTGAAGCTCTCGGGCGTATAGGAGCCCTTGGCGGTGACCGGGGCCACGCGGCCCTTCTTGTCGGTCCAGGTGCCCTTCAGCGCGATCTGGCCGTCACGCACCACGCGGGTCTTGTAGTCGCAGGTGTAGCGCTTGAGGCAGATGCCGCGGTTGAAGTTCTCGACGTCCTTCGGGGTCAGGCAGTGCAGGTCGCTGTCGATGGGAATCGGTCCGACCCGCGTGTTGTATTCCCACTGGCCGGTCAGGATGGTGGTCACGGCCTTGGCGTCGGCGTCCTGGGGTCCGGCCAGGGCGAGCGCGGCGCTGGCGGCCAGCAGGCCGCAGGCGGTGACGACCGAGGCCAGGACGGGGGCGGCGACGGAGGCGGACAGACGCATGGGATTCCTTCTCTTCAGGCCGTCTCTATATAGGGGACGATATAAGGCCGGCAGATGAACCGCGCCTGATGGCCATGTTTGGGCGCCCGCCATTTCGCCGAGAGGGCGCCGCGCGGCTTGACTCGGCAACGCCCCTTCGCCTATATCGCCCGCTCTCGCGCGGCGGTCCGTCCATCGCGCGGCCGAATTCATGTTGCGGAGCCGCCGGCTTCGCCCAAGCCCAAGGTATCCACCATGTCGCGCCGTTGCGAACTCACCGGGATCGGTCCGATGGTCGGCCACAATGTGAGCCACTCGAACATCAAGACCAAGCGCCGCTTCCTGCCGGCCCTGTCGCCCGCGTCGCTGCAGTCGGACTCGCTGGGTCAGACCTTCAAGCTGCGCATCAGCAACGCGGCCCTGCGCACCCTGGACTTCCGGGGCGGCCTGGACGTGTTCCTGCTGGGCGCCAAGGACGAGCAGCTGTCGCCGCGCGCCCTGAAGATCAAGGCTCAGGTCAAGGCCAAGGCCAAGGCCGCCGCGGTCGCCGCCTAAGACTTTCTCGGCTCTCGCCGAACGAAAGGCCCGCGAGGTTCGCCTCGCGGGCCTTTTCGCGTCTGGGGTTTGGCCGTCCGGCGCTCGATGCGAAGCCGAGGTCCGCCTTCGACCCAAGGCGGACCTTCGGGGTTGAAAGGTCCAGAAGCCGAGATGCGCCGGCAGCTGCCGTTGGCGCGTCGGCGGGAATTCGACCTTCAACGCCCCGGCCGCGGAATCGCGGACGCTTCGCTCGATGCGCGCGACATTGTTTGACGATAAAGATCGCGTCCCTTAATCAACCGCTGCCATCATTGAAGCAGAGGTTCCTTTGAGCGCCGCGCCGCTGAACCGCCGCATCGCGGCTTTCATCGTCTTGTTTGTGCTCTACCAGGCCGCCGAGGGCGTTGGCGCTCGTCTGCTTCACAGCGCTTCGGTTCAAGCGGTAATCATGATCGGCTCATTGCTCGCGGCTTGGCCGATCGGTCGCTGGTTGGGCTATCGCGGATACGATGCCTACGCCCTCGACCTTTCGCGACATTCGCTCCGTCTCGTATTCGTGGGCCTTCTCCTGGCCGGCCTGGCGCGTCTGGCCGCGCTGTTCTGGGGTCTGGCCAGCGGCGTGTACGCCCTCGGGGCGCCGCCCTCCCCTCCACAGGGCCTGGCTTTGTTGATCCTTATGTCGGGGGCGTTCGTCTCGACCTTCGTCCCCTCCATCGTCGAGGACATCGTAACCCGAGGGTTCTGGTTGAAAGCCGCGGCCGTGCGCTGGTCAGGCCCGGCGTTTGTGCTGACGGCCAGCGCGATCTACGTGCTGAACCATATTTTTCGTCTCGCCGAAGGGCCGGTCGAATGGATCCGGCTGTTCTGCTTCGGGCTCGCCTATGCCTGCGCAGCCTGGCGCTGGCGCAATCTCTGGGCGGCGGTTGGCCTGCACTGGGGCTGGAACCTGTCAAACGCGCTCCTCGACGGCTTTACCAGCGTAAACGTCATGGACGCCGCGGGCGCGCCGTGGCTCTCGGTCGGCGCGCACCTCGTTCTGACGGCCACCATGCTGCTCTGGCCGCGGCCGCCGGAACGCGCGACGCCGCATTCCTAGCCCGCGACCTGGCTCCTCGGCGCCACGAGCAGACCCTGGGTCCGCACCCGGAACCGGACCTTAGGCGCGGATGAAGGCCATTATCCCTGGATCGGAGGGCGGCGCCGGCGCCAGTCCGTCGCCTGCTCATAGGCAAAGGCGACGCGGCGGAGCATCGCCTCGCTCAGGCGCCGGCCCGTGAACTGAAGGCTGTACGGCAGCCCTTCGGGCGAGAAGCCGCAGGCAGGCAGATCGCCGGGACACCCGCCAGGTCCATCGGCATCGTGAACTCGGCGCTACGCGGCTGGGCCGCGCCCCAGGCCCGATGGAGGTCGGGGAGCGGTCCCACCTGCAGGGCGTGGATTATCGGCCAGGCGGGACTGTCGCTCGTCGGGCCCGCCAGGACGTCGATCGAGGCGAGCAGTTCGTCCAGCTGCGCCGTCAAGGCGCCCGACACAGGCAAAACCCACAGGCCTGGCCGGGTAAACCCTGATTGCGACGGCCAGGGGCGTTGAAGATGCTTCCAGCGGCGACGCTCCGTCCAAGAGGGGGTCGACCAGGAGCAAGTTCATGACCCTCAAGACCCTCGCCGTCGTCCTGTTGCTGGGCGCCGGCGCCACCCTGGCCCAGGCGCCGGCCCACGCTCAGACCGCCGCGCCCACCGCGCCGATGGCCGCGCCGGACAAGCCGCTGACCGCCGCCGATCTGGAAGGCCTGCGCGCCGAGCTGCGGTCGTCCAAGAAGCAGGTGACGGCGGCGACCCTGACCCTGACCGACGCCGAGGCCACCCGGTTCTGGCCGGTCTATGACCAGTACGCCAAGGAGCTGACCGTCATTAAGAACAATCAGTACGAGCTGATCGCCGAGTATGTGAACACCTACGGCAAGTACGACGACAAGGGCGCGGCCAATTTCATCGCCCGCTGGCTTGATCTGGACGTCAAGACCACCGCCTTGCGCGCCAAGTATGTGCCGATCGTCGGCAAGGTGCTGCCGGGGATCAAGGCGGCGACCTTCTTCCAGATCGATCGCCGCCTCGCCCTGGCCATCGACCTGAGGATCGCCTCGTCGCTGCCGATCCTGCAGCTGCAGACCGGGGCGAAATAGACCGCCCTCAGCCCTGCCCACGAAAAAGCCCTCCCCGTCGCCGGGGAGGGCTTTTCCAACGCATCACAAAGGCGGAAAGGGCGGGCGCGCCGCCCTCTCGAACTGGCCTTAGCGCGAGAAGACGGCCGGGTTGGCGCTGTTGTAGGCGACCAGTTCCGGGTTGTTCAGCTTGCTGACCGCGTCGTTGACCGAGGCGCGCACGCACGAGGGATAGATGTAGGTGGCCAGGGTTTCGCCGCGGACGTTCTGCCAGCAGACGGTCGAGGCGGCCTTGACGATCTCGGCGCGCAGTTCGGCCGGGGCCTTGCCGGCGGTCTTGATGCGGATTTCGGCGGCGCCGGCGGGAGCGGCGGCAAACAGGGCGACGGCCGAGGCGGCCAGGACGATGGAGCGGATCATGGGACGGATTCCGGGACTGCGTTGATTTTCAACCCGTCCGAAATGCGTTTCCCCCGGCGGCTGGTCCAGGATCTCGCCCGCTCTGCCGCCTTGCTCAAGCTATAACTTTCTGCGCGTCACTTATCAACGGTTATGTTGCAGTGCGGTCGCGAAACCGATTGACACGAATTGTCGCGGGAAAGGGCCGGAGGAAACCCGGCCCCGCGCCGCCGAAGCCACGCGGGACCAGGCCCGAAACGAGTCCTAGTAGCTGATCTTCTGCAGGCCGCCGGCGCGGAAGGCGTGGCGGTCATAAGCCTTCAGGCTCGGCGTGCCAATCTTCAGGACGGCGTCGCGGGTCACTTCGCGGACGCAGTAGGCGTAGAGGTCGTTGGCGTGGCCGCCCAGGTCTTCGCGGCAGATCGACGAGGCGGCCGAGACGATGTCGGCGTGGACGGCGGCGTCGGTGCGGCCGCGGACCTTGACGACCTGCTCGCCGGCGAAGGCCGACGAGGCGGTGGTCAGGGCGAGGGCCGAAGCGGCCAGAACAAACAGAGTCTTCATGATGTTTACTTCCGAAAGGGGGTTGGGTTTCAACCACCTCCCGACGCGTTCCTCTGATGACCGTTGGGATCTCGCCCTGCTCAGTCATCGAAGGTAGCGGTAACATGACAACGTTGTCGTTTGAAGTAGAATGTTGAGTTTCAAAGGAAACTAGTTGGTTTGACTAAAACTTGAGCGCTTTCCCTCCCCTTTATGGGGAGGGTGGCGCGCGGCGAAGCCGCGTGACGGGTGGGCCTGCTGACTCATCAAACCCCACCCGACCCGCTGCGCGGGCCACCCTCCCCACAAGGGGAGGGACGGGGCGAAAACTAGCGCCGACGCGGCTTCTTCGCCGAAGGCGGCGGCCCCGGCGGCGGAGGCGGCGGCGCGGTCCAGTCGAAGGCCATCAGCAGGGTGCGTTCCTGCGGGGCGTCGTTGTCGTCCGACAGGATATAGATCCGCGTCGCGCCCGATGGCGACTTGCTCAGCGCCACGCCCTCGAAGTTGTCACGGGTCGCCGCCCCGTCCAGGGTCAGGGTGGCGGCCAGGTACTGTTTGGCGGCCGGGGCGCGGGGATCGATCACGAACCGCACCTGGCCGCGCCAGCCGCGGATCGGGTCGTAGGCGCGGTACAGGCTGGCCACCGCCTGGCCCTCGAAGGCCGCGAAGCCGGTCAGGCCCCAGCTGAAGTCGGGCGGCGACTGCGGAGCCAGGCCCACGCACGGGATCGAGACCTTGCACAGCCACACCTCGCCCTCCTCGCCGCCCACCAGATAGGCGTCGGGTCCGGCGATCGGATAGGCGGTCAGGGCCTCCATGCCCTCGTTGTCGGGGAAGGTGGTGGCCGGCTTGTTGACCGCGCGCGGCGGGCCGTAGGTCCCGTCGGCCAGGCGCGGATACAGCCAGATGCGGTGCTCGCGCTCGAAGCTGACCAGGCGGTCGCCGTTGGCCAGGATCGCCAGCCCCTCGGCGTCGGACTTCTCCTTGCCCTGCAGGGGACGGCCGTCCAGGCCCTTCAGCGGTTGCAGCCTGCCGTCGGTCAGGCCGACCAGGCGGCCGGCCGGGTCCAGTTGCAGCCGCGCCTCGAACAGGTCGCCGTCGTCGGTGACCGAGACCACGCCGCCGTCGGGGCCGAACTTCAGGTCCGACAAACCGTGCAGGCGCTGGGTGTCGGGGCTGCTGATCGCGACCCCGCCGGCATAGACGAAGCGGCCGATAGCCCCCGCCGCCAGGCTCGCGGGCGGCGGATTGACCGCGCTGAGCGGCGCGGGGGTGGTGACCAGGCTGATCTCGGGCCCGACCTTGACTGGGGCGACGGGCAGGACGGCCGGCTGCGGCGGGGCCTTGGCGCACTGGCTCACCACCACCGTCGCCAGGCCCAGCACGAGGACGCCGCGCAGTCCGATCACGCGGGAACCTTGCGGGCGGCTTTCGCAACGGACGGCTGGACGGTGGGCGGGGCGGCCAGAAGGCCCCTGGCCCGCTTGACCGCCTTGGGCTCCTCGTCGAACAGCCCGGCCAGCTGGTCGACCAGCGCGCCGCCCAGTTGCTCGACATCGACGATGGTCACCGCCCGGCGATAGTAGCGCGTCACGTCGTGGCCGATGCCGACGGCGATCAGTTCGACGGGGCTGCGGGTCTCGATCTCGGCGATGACCTGACGCAAGTGGCGCTCCAGATAGTGGCCCGAATTGACGCTGAGGGTGGAGTCGTCCACCGGCGCGCCGTCGGAGATCACCATCAGAATGCGGCGGGCTTCGGGCCGGCCGATCAGGCGCTGGTGGGCCCACATCAGGGCTTCGCCGTCGATGTTTTCCTTCAGCAGGCCCTCGCGCATCATCAGGCCCAGGTTCTTGCGGGCCCGCCGCCACGGGGCGTCGGCGCTCTTGTAGATGATGTGGCGCAAGTCATTCAGGCGGCCCGGCGCGGGCGGCTTGCCGGACTTGATCCACTCGTCGCGGGCGCTGCCGCCCTTCCAGGCGCGGGTGGTGAAGCCCAGCACCTCGACCTTGACCGCGCAGCGCTCCAGGGTCCGCGCCAGGATGTCGGCGCATACGGCGGCCACCATGATCGGCCGGCCGCGCATCGAGCCGGAATTGTCGATCAGCAGGGTCACGACCGTGTCGCGGAACTCGACGTCCTCCTCCTGCTTGAACGACAGGGGGGCGGTGGGGTCGATGATCACCCGGGTCAGGCGGGCGACGTCCAGCATCCCCTCCTCCAGGTCGAAGGTCCAGGCGCGGTTCTGCTGGGCCAGCAGCCGGCGCTGCAGCTTGTTGGCCAGGCGCGAGACCACGCTGGAGAAGGCCGCCAGCTGCTGGTCCAGATAGGCCCGCAGGCGGGTCAGCTCGTCGGCGTCGCACAGGTCCTCGGCCGGCACCACCTCGTCGAAGGCCGTGGTGAACACCTTGTAGGCCGGCTCGCCCGCGCCGCCCTGGCCGGCGTCGGGACGGGCCGGCTTGGCGCCGTCGCCCATCTCCGGGGCTTCCTCGCTGTCCTCGGGCTCGCCGTCCTGCTCGGACTGGACCATCTCCTCGTCGCCGGCCTCGGACTCGCGGTCGGAGGTCTCGGCCTGCTCGGGCGAGGCGCCGTCGGACTGCTCGCCCTCGCCTTCGCCGGAATCGTCCTCCGAGGCCTCGGTGTTCTGGTCCTCATCGCCCTCGTCCTCGTCGGACTGCTCGGTGGCGTCGGACATGTCCTCGCCCAGGTCGAGGTCGCGCAGGATCTCGCGGGTGACCTTGGCGAAGGCGGCTTGGTCGTCGATGGCCGCGGCCAGGCGATCCAGGTCCTTGCCGGCCCGGGCCTCGATGTCGGCGCGCAGGATGTCGACCAGGGCCTTGGCGCCGTCGGGCGGGGCGTCGCCGGTCAGGCGCTCGCGGACCAGCAGCGACAGGATCTCGGCCATCGGCGCGGACTGTCGGTCGGTGGCGACGGCGCGGGTCAGGCCCTGCTTCTCGAGGCGGGCCTCCAGGGCGGCGGTCAGGTTCTGGCGGACCCCGCCGAGCGCATTGCTGCCGATGGCTTCCAGCCGCGCCTGCTCGATGGCCTCGAAGGCCGCCTGGCCGTCGGGCGAGCTGGGGCGGGCGCGGGCGTGCTTGGCGGCGTCGTGGTGGGCCAGGCGCAGGGCCATCTGGTCGGCCAGGCCGCGGATGCGGGCGGCCTCCTTGGGGTTCAGGTCGCGCGGCGGATGGGGCAGCACCGCCCGGTTGCCGACCAGGCTGGGGCCCTCGCCGGAGAACACGACCTCCAGGTCGGGGGTCTCGGCGAGCGACCGCGCCGCGTGGGCCAGGGCGCGCTTGAACGGTTCGGTCGGGCTTTCGGGCTTGGAGGCCATGTCAGTGGGTTACCGAGCGAACGCGGCGAAGACAAGGAACGTCGGAAGACAAGGCGGCGTTTGTCTTCAAGAAGCTCGCGACGGGCGGGCCGAGTGCTCGAGGAAACGACCATGTTGAAGTGGGCCATCATCCTGGCGATCGTCGCCCTGATCGCCGGCGCCCTGGGCTTCACCGGCATCGCCGGCGCGGCGGCGGGCATCGCCAAGATCTTGTTCTTCCTGTTCTTGATCGGCTTCATCATCTTCGCCGTCCTGGGCGTGACGGTGTTCAAGAGCGTGACCAGGGACTGACAAAGCAAGGGGCAAGTGATCGTGCGGCGATCACTTGCCCCCTACGGATCGCTTCGCGATCGTCCTCCCCCACAGGGGGAAGAGGACGCCGTGCGTGACGCGAGCCTCCGCCCCCTATGGGGGCGGACAGACGGCGAAGCCGCCAGGTGGGGGCAAGTCAGTGAGCCTCTGACCTATTTCGCCGCCGCATAAGCCTTCGACTGCTCCCCGACCACCGACACCAGATCGCCCATGGTCAGGTTGACGTCGACCAGGTGCAGGCCCCAGTCCTTCAGCGGCTGGCCCATCACCAGCAGGTCGCCGGGGATGTTGTCGGCGCGGGGGTCGGCGTTGTCGGGATGGACCGTCACGGCCAGGTAGTCGAAGCCGTCCTTGCTGACGCACTCGGCCGAGACCAGGCCCGGCAGCTCTACATAGGGCGTGTCCACCGTCACGTCCCTGGCCCAGACCGTGGCCGGGCGCATGGCCGTGCCCATGATCGTGCGGTCGCTGAAATAGCTCTCCACCGGCGCCGAGCCGCCGCCCAGGGCCGCGGGATTGACGCAGGCCGCCTTCATGCCCGGCTCGGCCACCTTGCCGAAGAACTTGCTGGTGGCCGGCGGCGGGCTGTCGGCGCGGAACGAGACGTACGAGATCACGCAGCCGGTCTGGCCGGTCTTGCGGCACAGCGGCAGCGAGCCGTAGCTGTCCTTGGCCGGATCGACGGGCGTGTTCATGCCCAGGATCAGGGCCGAGACGATCTGCTTCTGCGCCGGCTTGCCGTCGATCTCCTCCTTGATCAGCCGCAGCAGGATGCGCGAGCCCTGCGAGTGGCCGATCAGCACCACGCCGCGGCCGAGGTTGTCGCGGGCCATGTAGTCCTTCCAGGCCGCCAGCACGTCGGCATAGGCCAGCTCGCCGTCGCCGGCCGCGGCCTGGCCCATCATCATCTTGCGCAGCGCCGCGATCGTCACCTGGCGATAGCTGGGGGCGTACAGCTTGCAGACCTGGCCGAAGCGGGCGAACTGCTGGTCGGCCACGGCCTTTTCCGGCAGGTCCGGCGTCATGTCGCTGTTGCCGCCCGGATCGGACGACACCGTCGGATAGACGTAGAAGCAATCGATCGGGGCCTCGGGGTCGGCCTTGAAGGTCTCGACGCTGGTCGCGCCGTTCGCCTGGATCACCGTGGCGGTCTGGTCGGCGGCGCAGGCGTCCGCCCGGCCGGGCCGGCACAGCCAGTTCTCGTCCTTGGCGTAGTCGTTCGGCGTCGGCGGACCGGCGGGGGCCGGCTGCGAACAGGCCGCCGCGCTCAGGCCCAGACCCGCGATCAGGCCCAGCGCGGCCCACAGCTTGCGTGACATCGACGTCCCCCTCCAACGATTGTTTGGAGCGGAGGATGGCTTGGGACGGGAGGGAAGGGAAGGCCCTACAAAGCCACTGATCGGCGCGCCCGACGCCTCCTCCGTCATGTCGCGTATCCGCGCCATGCCACCTCCCCCGTTTCACGGGTGAGGAGGAAGCGGCGCCGATCTTCTCCTCACCCGCAAAGCGGGGGAGGTGGCGCGTCGCGAAGCGGCGTGACGGAGGGGGCGTCGGCTCACGCCGGCAACCACCGCCGCGGAAACTTGTCGCCCAACGCCCGCGCCTCGCCGGGCCTGAGGCCCAGTTCGCGCATCTTGAAGGCCACGACCTCGCGCAGGGCCTCGACCGGTTCGCGGCCGGCCGACGGGCTGGAGGCCACGGGGCCGGTCTGCATGGCCAGGTCGACGGCCGCCCATTCGGCCTGGGCGCGGTCGGGCTTGCCGACGGCGAAGTAGTGGCGGACCGGCAGGCGTTCGCCGGCGATCTCGACCATCACGCCGACGACCCAGCCTTGAACGATCAGATCGGCGTCGGGGCGCTGGCGGAACATGCCGCCTGTGTAGCGCATCGCGGCCCGCGCTCAAGCGTCGCGGCGATCAGCGCATCATCCGGATGGCCAGCTGGGCGGCTATGCCCAGCACCAGCCACAGAGCCACGTCCGCCAGGATCATGTTGATCGCCGGCAGACGAGGTTCCGGCGAACGGCGAGTGAGCCGGTCACGCATAGCGTTTCTCCCAGCGGACACGTCATGCGCGCGTCTCGCCGCCAGGATACGCCTGCAATCTTGAACGGTATATAGGCCATTACTCTCGCGAAGAGAGCATTTCGACCCTGCCGCCCCTCAGCCCAGGACCTGGAACGCCGCCTGGCTGACGACGCCGAGGACCAGCCACAGGCCAAGGCCCAGTACGATAAAGACCGGACGCGGTGATCGCCGGTCGCGGAATTCGTGGATCTCGTGACGCGCCATGCCCAGCCCTCCAGGAAACGTGCGTGCGTTCGCGGAGTCTGGAACGGCCTTCGCCGCATTTTCGCTGCATAGGTTAACGCGACCGTGATCGGTTATCCACAACCTGAGCAGGCGCTGCCGCCTTTTGCGTCAAACGGCGAGAAAACGGCGACGAGTCTCGCGGTCGCGAGGTCCGAACGCCGCCGTTGAAGATGTCCGCCCAGGGACCGAAGTCGGGCGTCGAGCGTCGGCGTTCGGACGTTGCCTCTTGAAGCTCCAGCGGTGGCTGGGCTTCAGGAGAGGGACGCGCTAGCCTGTCAGGAAAGGTTGACCCTGGGGGCGCCTCCATCGACGCGGGTGGGTTTTCAGGGGGCTTCATGCCGCAAGAACACCTTGGACTGTTCGATACGCCGCCGACCCGGCGGCAAGTCCAGTTCAGTCTGGTGATCGTCGGCCTGCTGTTCGCCGCCTTGCTCGTCATATTGCCGGTGCGCGACGTTCCACTGCGCCCAATCCACGCCTTCATCCCGATGGCCAACGCGATCATGTTTCTCGGCGAGCTGATCACCGCCACCCTGCTCTACGCGCAGACCGCCGTCTTCCGATCGC
Source organism: Caulobacter sp. Root487D2Y (assembly GCF_001427165.1). Lineage (NCBI taxonomy): Bacteria > Pseudomonadati > Pseudomonadota > Alphaproteobacteria > Caulobacterales > Caulobacteraceae > Caulobacter > Caulobacter sp. Root487D2Y. The sequence goes on along the minus strand of NZ_LMFD01000001.1, from coordinate 1,000,636 downwards.
GGGCCCTGGCCGTTGTGGGCACGGTCTACGTCTTCACGGCGCTCCTGCTGATTCCGCATGCGCTGACCTTTCCCGGCGCCTTCGCCCCGGACGGACTGCTGGGCGCCGGGATCAACACCACCGCGTGGATCGCGTGGTGCCGGCGGGTGTCTTTTCCCATCGCCATCTTCTTCTATGTCCAACTCAGACGCGCGGAGTCGGCGGCGCCGCCCGAGGCGGAACGCCCAGCGGCGGGGATCGTGATCGGGGTGATCGCGGCGATCGCCTTGGCGGCGGGGGTCACGGCGCTGACGACCATCGGACAGGCTCTGCTCCCGCCGTTTTTTGTGACGCATTCCCGGGTGGCCTACGCCAATTCGCTTCAGTACGAGTCGGTGGTCTTCGTGCTTTCCATCATCGCGACGATCTTGCTGTTTCGGACGCGCAGGTCGGTGCTGGACCTGTGGCTGCTGGTCGTTTTCGCGGGCTGGCTGACGCAATCGCTGCTGATCTTGTCGCTGCACGGCCGGTTCACGGTGGGCTGGTACTGGCTGTTCCTGGTGAGCGTGTTTTCCCACCTGGTCGTGATGCTGGCCCTGCTCGCCGAGTCCCACCGGCTCTATTTGCGGCTGGCCCTGTCGACCTCCGCCCGGAACCGGGAACGCGAAAGCCGGCTGATGTCGATCGACGCGGTGGCGGCCGCCATCTCCCATGAAATCGGGCAGCCGCTGGCCGCGGCCCGCGCCTATGCGACGGCCGGCGTGAGCTGGCTCGATCGGCCGCAACCCGACCCCGAACGGGCGGTCAAGTCGATGCGCGCCGCCATCGACGCCGCCCAGCGAACCGCCGACGTGATCAAGAGCATCCGGGCGATGTTCGCCCAGCAACCGGGCATGGCGTCGGAAGTCGACCTCAACGACCTGGCGCGCGCGACCGCGTCGGCGCTGGGCCGGGAATTGGCCGGCGAGAAGGTCTCGCTGCAGCTGACCCTGGACGAGGCGCTGCCGCCGATCCTGGCCGATCGGGTCCAGATCGAACAGGTGCTCGTCAACCTCATCACCAACGCGATCGAATCCCTGGGCGCGACGCGGGGCCGGGCTCGCCGCATCGCCATCCGCTCGACGGCGCTCAATGGCCACGACGTGCTGCTGCAGGTCAGCGACAACGGGGTCGGCATCACGGACGAGGCGATGTCGCGCATCTTCGAGGCCTTCTTCACGACCAAGAAGACCGGCATGGGCATGGGCCTGTCGCTCTGCCGCACCATCGTCGAAGCCCATGGCGGGCGCCTCTGGGCCGCGCCGGGCGAGAAACACGGCGTGACCTTCTATCTGCAACTGCCCCGCAGCGACCTGCACGCGGCCTGACGCGCAGCCCGCGCAAAGAAAAAGGGCGGGACCTTTCGGCCCCGCCCTTCTCCTTCGTTCAGCGAGAGCTGACCTAGATTTCTCTTAGAAATCCATGTCGCCGCGCGGGATCGACATGTCGATCCCGGCCTCCTTGGAAGGATGGGCGACTTGAATGGATTTCTCTTAGAAATCCATGTCGCCCATGCCGCCCATGCCGCCGCCCGGAGGGCCGCCGGCGCCGGCGTTCTTCTTGGGCGCTTCGACGATGGCCGCTTCGGTGGTGATCAGCAGGCCGGCCACCGAGGCGGCGTCCTGCAGAGCGGTGCGGACCACCTTGGCGGGGTCGATGACGCCGTCGGTGATCAGGTCGACATACTGCTCGGTCTGGGCGTTGAAGCCGAAGGTCGGGCTGTCGTTTTCCAGGATCTTGCCGACCACGATCGAGCCTTCGACGCCGGCGTTCTCGGCGATCTGACGGATCGGAGCCTGCAGGGCGCGACGGACGATCGCGATGCCGGCGGTCTGGTCGTCATTGTCGCCGACCAGGGTCGCCAGGGCCTTGGAGGCCTTCAGCAGAGCCACGCCGCCGCCCGGGACGATGCCTTCTTCCACGGCCGCGCGGGTCGCGTTCAGGGCGTCGTCGACGCGGTCCTTCTTTTCCTTCACCTCGACTTCGGTCGAGCCGCCGACGCGGATGACCGCGACGCCGCCGGCCAGCTTGGCCAGACGCTCTTGCAGCTTTTCCTTGTCGTAGTCCGAGGTGGTGTCCTCGATCTGCTTCTTGATCTGCGAGATGCGGGCTTCGATGGCCGACTTCTCACCGACGCCGTCCACGATGGTGGTGTCGTCCTTGGTGATCGAGACCTTCTTGGCCTTGCCCAGCATGTCGAGCGAAACGTTCTCGAGCTTGATGCCGAGGTCTTCGCTGACGACTTGGGCGCCGGTCAGGATGGCGATGTCTTCCAGCATGGCCTTGCGGCGATCGCCGAAGCCCGGAGCCTTGACGGCGGCGACGCGGAGACCGCCGCGCAGCTTGTTGACCACCAGGGTGGCCAGGGCTTCGCCCTCTACGTCCTCGGCGATGATCACCAGCGGACGGCCCGACTGGACGACGGCTTCCAGCACCGGCAGCAGCGGCTGCAGCGACGACAGCTTCTTTTCGAACAGCAGGATGAGCGGCTCTTCGAGCTGAACTTCCATCTTGTCGGCGTTGGTGATGAAGTACGGCGACAGGTAGCCGCGGTCGAACTGCATGCCTTCGACGACGTCGAGTTCGGTTTCGGCGGTCTTGGCTTCCTCGACGGTGATGACGCCTTCGTTGCCGACCTTGTCCATGGCCTTGGCGATCATCTCGCCGACGTCCTTGTCACCGTTGGCCGAGATGGTGCCGACCTGGGCGATCTCGTTGTTGGTGGTGACCTTCTTCGACGACGCCTTGATGGAGTCGACGACGACGTGGACGGCCTTGTCGATGCCGCGCTTCAGGTCCATCGGGTTCATGCCGGCGGCGACCGACTTGAGGCCTTCCTGGACGATGGCTTGGGCCAGCACGGTGGCGGTGGTGGTGCCGTCGCCGGCCTTGTCATTGGTCTTGCTGGCGACTTCGCGGATCATCTGCGCGCCGAGGTTCTCGAAGCGATCGCTCAGTTCGATTTCCTTGGCGACCGAGACGCCGTCCTTGGTCGAGCGCGGGGCGCCGAAGGACTTTTCGATCACGACGTTGCGGCCCTTGGGGCCCAGGGTCACCTTCACCGCGTTGGCGAGGATGTTGACGCCGCGCAGCATCTTGTCGCGCGCGTCCGAGGAGAAATAAACGTCTTTAGCGGCCATTTGAGAGCCCTTCTAAAAGAGAAACTTGGGTCGAAAGCGGAGGACGGTCGGGGCTTAGCCCTCGACGATGCCCAGAACGTCGCTTTCCTTCATGATCAGCAGATCCTGGCCGTCCACCTTCACTTCGGTGCCGGACCACTTGCCGAACAGGATGCGGTCGCCGGCCTTCACGTCGAGCGCGACGATGTCGCCCTTGTCGTTGCGGGCGCCGGGGCCGACGGCGACGACTTCGCCTTCCTGCGGCTTTTCCTTGGCGGTGTCGGGGATGATGATCCCGCCCTTGGTCTTCGTTTCTTCTTCGACGCGCTTCACAAGGACGCGGTCGCCAAGCGGGCGAAATTTCATGGGTCGTTCTCCGTCGGGACGGTTTTAAAGATATGGTCCGTCGGCAAGCGGGGAGCGTCGCTGTTAGCAGTCGCTCCCATCGAGTGCCAACGCCGGGCAGGAGTTAGGACCGGCGGTGTGGGGAGTCAAGGACAAGGGCCGTCGATTTGCTGTGGGCGAAATGGGTTCAAGGTCGGATGACGGACGCAAATCGCCCCGGAACGACGGGCCGGAACGACAGGAACGAGGACGGCGGCATGAAGACGATCCTGATCGCGGCGAGCCTGCTCATCCTCGGCGCCTGCGCCACCGAAGCGTCCCTGCCGGTGCGCACGGTGACGGATGTCGACGCCGACGCCGGCGTGGTCGAACTGGTCGGCGGCCAGGACCTGGAGATCGCCCTGCCGCTGAACGCCGGCACGGGCTATGCGTGGCGGCTGGACCATGAGGCGCCGCCCCTGCTGGCCGGCGGCTCCAGCTTCGTGACCGAGGCCAAGGCGCCGGGCGCGCCGGTCCGCGCGGTCTATCGCTACACGGCCGTCGGACACGGCCGGGCCGACCTGGCCTTCACGCTCAAGCGGCCGTGGGAGGCCGACCGTCCCGGCGACCGCAAGGTCGTGTTCCATGTCAGGGTGCGCTGATGATCGACCATATCGGACTGACCGTACGCGACCTCAAGGCCTCCAAGGCCTTCTACGACGCCGCCTTCGCGCCGCTGGGGATCGAGGTGGTGATGAGCGTCAGCGCCGAGGAGACCGGCGCCTACGGCCATCTCGGCTACGGCCCCAGCGCCGACGGCCGCGACATCCAGGCCGGCAAGCCCAGCTTCTGGATCGGCGGCGGCGAGACCCTGACCGGTCCCCTGCACGTGGCCTTCACGGCCCGCAGCCGCGCGGCGGTCGACGCCTTCCACGCCGCGGCCCTGGCCGCCGGCGGACGCGACAATGGACCGCCGGGGATTCGGCCGCATTATCACCCCAACTACTATGGAGCTTTCGTGCTCGACCCGGACGGCCGAAATGTCGAGGCTGTCTGCCATGCGCCCGCCTAAGCGGTTGGAGACCAGACCAGCGTGACGATTTCGAGCTACGGCCTTTCGCTCATCCTGGCGATCATCGCCTGCGTGATTGGCGGCGTGTTGGGCGGCCTGACCCTGGTCCGGCCCGGTTCGGTGCTGGGCCTGAGCGCCCTGGAGGGCGGCGGCCCCTCGGACAAGGATGAGGACGACGAGGCGGCTTCGCCCGCCGCCGGCCGCCTGGGCGAGGGCAAGTCCGAGGGCCGGGCCCTGGGCGGCCTGCTGATCCTGTCGCACGCCACCGCGGCCCTGTTCCTGGGCTACCAGTCCCATGTCGGGGCGGCCATGGCCTTCGCCCTGGCCATGGCCTGGACCGGCGCCGCCCTGGGCCGCGCCGTCTCGGCCCTGGTCGACCGCAACCGCGACAGGTTCAACCTGAGCAGCCTGGCCTTCGAGGTCATGATCGCCGTCACCCTGTCGCTGCCGTTCTTCAACGCCGGCCGGCTGGTGGTGCTGCGCGGGCACGGGATGCTGGTCTAGCGGCTGCATCCTGGCGGGATCCAGGCCCAAAATCCGTTGTCATCCCGGAAGCCTCGCAGAGGCTGTCCGGGACCCAGGGGACTGGGCCAAGGCAATGCGGCCGCCCCTGGGTCCCGGACAAGCGCTGCGCGCTTTCCGGGATGACAACTCAAAATCCAGATGAACTGGCCTCGCTGCCGCCCTACCCCCTGGCCGGCCCCCGCAGGGTCTGGGACGGGCTCTCGCCGAACATCGTCCGGTAGGTCACCGAGAACCGGCCCAGCTCCCAGAAGCCGTGGTCGAGGGCCACCTGGGTGACCGACGCCCCGGCCTGGCGGCCGGCGACCAGCGCCTTGCGGGCGGACGACAGGGCCCGCAGCCGCAGATAGGTCCTGGGGCCCACGCCCAGCCCCTCCTCGAACGCCCGGTTCAGGGTGCGGCGCGACAGGCCCAGGGCCTGGCAGAGCTCCGGGATCGGGACGCCCCGGCCGGTGCGGTCGTCCAGATAGTCCTCGACCTGGCGCAGGATGCGGGCGCTGTTGATCCGGACCTGCCGGCCCGGTTCGCGGTCGCCCGCCTCGGCGACGGCGGTCAGGAACCCCTCCAGCGCCTCGTCGCGCAGGCCGGCCTGGGCCTGGGGCTCGAGACCCGGGCCCAGGCGCATCAGACGCTCGAGGCGCCGGGCGATCTCCTGGGCGATCGCCGCGGCGCGCGCCGGCCTGAGCCTGGCCTCCACGCTCCAGCACCGCTCGTCGGCTAGGTGCTCGAAGGCGGCGGCGCGCTGTTGCAGGACTTCGAGCGGCGCCTTCAGGACGGCGTAGCGCGTCATCCCCCGGCAACGCGCCTCCTGCTCGCTCCGCGCGGGATAAACCACCAGGTCGTGGGCCTGGATGTCGAGGCCCCACTTGGTCAGGGACGGGCCCCGCTCCAGGATCACGGCCAGGGTCACGGCCTCCGGCGCCACGACCCCGCGCAGGCGCAGGTCGCCCGTGAGGCCGCCCAAGGTCATGGCCATGTCGCCGTCGATGGCGTGGGTCAGCGAACCCCGGCACGGCGCGGCGCTCAACTGGGTCACGGCGAGGTCGGCGCCGTGCACGCTCTCGCTCAGATCCTCTATGCCCGCGATCTGATGAGCGACGAAGCGCATCCCTGCGCCCGTGTCTTCGGTACTGGTGTTCAGCGGCGCCCCACGCATGGACCGAAATTGCCGCAACTTCCCAAGGCGGTAAATCCGGGTTTTACCTTAGAAAGATCTTAGATCTAAGTCTTAGATAAAGTCCTACGGGTGACGTAGCGGAAAACTACACCTCGATTCGCCCATAACATAGAACAGACGGCCATATGCTCCGACGTTTCCAGTTAAATTTGATTTGGCGCAATCTGCATAGCGCCATCGTATTATAATCGGAACGATAAAGAGGTAGAGTTCGGGAGGCGACGATGGAACCACGCACTTGGGATGGAGTGGAAGACTTCGGTACGCTGGACATCGAGATCACCAGCGATTGGGCGTCCCTCGCCCACTGGACGCCGGCCCAGCGCGCTTTGAAGATCGAACTGGACGGCGAGCGCCGCCAGGCCGAGCAGCTCGCCGAAAGCACCGGTCGCCTGGTCTCGCGGTTGGTGGCGAGCATGGTCGCGGCGGAACCGAGCGTCGAAGCGGATCTCGCTGCCTGAGAAGGCCCCTCGGGGAAATCCCTCGGCGGTGAAATCTTGCGCGCGACCGAAACTTGCGCGGGGCCGCCTGGGCGCTAGTCTCGCGCCATGACCCATCGCCCCCTCGCCTGTCGCCCCCTCGCCCGCCGGGACGTCCTGATCGGCGCCGGCCTGCTGGCCGTCCTGCCCGCCGCCGCCCTGGCTCAAGTCACGCCGGCCCCGGCCCCCGCCCCGACCGCGCCGGCGCCCAAGCCGCCGGTCTATGTGGCGATCGACACCCCGCAGGGCCGGATCGTCATCGAGCTGGCCGTGGCCCAGGCTCCGATCACCACCGCCAACTTCCTGCGCTATGTCGACCGCAAGCTCTATGACAAGGCGACCTTCTTCCGGGCCTCGCGGGCGCCGGGGACGGTGGACTACGGCCTGATCCAGGGCGGGCTGCAGGGCATCGGCGCCCTGCCGCCGGTGGCCCACGAGCCCACCAGCCAGACGGGCCTCAAGCACACCGACGGCGTGGTCTCGATCGCCCGCACCGCGCCGGGCACGGCCACCTCCGACTTCTTCATCTGCATCGGCGACGCGCCCTATCTGGACGCCAACCCGGCCGCCACCGGCGACAACCAGGGCTTCGCCGCCTTCGGCCGGGTGGTCCAGGGCATGGACGTGGCCAAGAAGATCCTGGCCCTGCCCACGCCCGGCAAGGCGATCAATCCGGTGATGAAGGGCCAGATCCTGGATCCGCCGGTGCCGATCACCTCGGCCCGCCGCATCCCGGCGCCCGGTCCGGACATCACGGCCCCGCCCAAGCTGTAGGGCGCACCGACATAAGCTAGGTGCGTTCTCCCCGTCCTTCGACAAGCTCAGGATGAGGATTTCTACTGTCGAGGCCCGCACATTGGTCCTCACCCCACAATGGTCCTCATCCTGAGCCTGTCGAAGGACGAGGGCCACGCACGGCGCTTGGATGTCGACGCGCCCTAGCGCCCTCGCCCGATCCGGCGGCGACAAAGAAACCTTTGGGTGAAATGTGGATTTTCGAACGCCATGGTTGCGAAACGGCAAGGCTCGCCGTAACACTCCCTCATAGGGCGATATTTCGATACTACCCGTATTGAGAGTGGTTCGCAAACCCGTGCTCGAAAGCCCTTACCGACAGGAGCGCCGCCGATGACCAGCCCCTCACCGCGCAAGCCTTTTTCGCTGCTCCGCGTCGCGACGGTCGCCGCGGCCGGGTGCGCCCTGCTGGCCGGCGGCCTGCTGATGGCCTGTTCGGCCAAGCCGACGAGCCAGGCGGCCCTGGCGACCGCGCCCGGCGCGACGATCACCATCAGCTCCACGCCGCCGACCGAGCTCAACCCCGCCGGCGGCGGCGCGGCCAAGGCCACGCTCGACCAGGCCGCCGCCTTCGCCTGGCAGGAGTTCATCGCCCTGAACTGGCCGGCCAAGATCCAGACCGGAGCGGTCGGAGACCGCGACACGCCGGCCGCCGACTGCCTGTTCGGCGACCCCGCCTGCGTCAGCCGCCCGCTGACCTGGCAGACCTTCCGCGGCAAGGCCGAGATCTTCACCGCCGGCGCCACCCAGCCCTACGACCAGATCCCGACCTACACCGACCTCTACAACGAGACGATCAGCGCCTGTAACGGCGGCGCGCCGCCCGCCCAGGCAGCCTGGGTCAATCTGGACGAGACGACCGAGATCACCCTGGCGGCGATGTACGCCGGGGTCGGGGTGGCGACGCCGACGCCCGACAACAGCGCCCCGCAGCTGATCCGCTTCATGGCCAAGGCCAACCGGGCCGAGTTCGACTACGTCCAGAAGATCAACGCGGTGAACGGCCCGTCGCGGGCCCTGCGCACGGCCACGATCAACTACTTCAAGACCCAGGGCGACCCGCCTCCCGGCGGCACGCAGTATGTCAGCCTTCCCAACAACACCATCGAGATCAAGGCCGGCTGGCGGATGCTCAATCCGGCGAAGGAGGACGCCTCGCGGTTCCACACCACCAAGGTGCGCTACTACGAGGGCACGGGATCGACGCTCTGCTACAACGAGCAGGTCTGGGGCCTGGTGTCGCTGCACATCATCCAGAAGACCCCCTCGGCCCCCTATTTCATCTACGCGACCTTCGAGCAGGCCGACAACATCCTGACCGCGGCCGGCAAGCCGGTCGAGGACGCCGACGGCGCGATCGCCGCCCTGCCGCCCTGCCGCTCGGACCAGACCGCGCCCTGCCCGGTGACGCCGGCCCTGACCTTCAACGACACCGGCGTGGTCACCTCCAGCCAGGTGCCGCCGAACGTCACCCTGAACCCGGCCAACGCCGCCTACTGCACCCAAAGCACCAGCCAGCTGCCGGTCAACCAGGCCTACTACCTGAACACCTCGACCCTGACGGCCCTGCCGACGGGGGGCTTCGTCTGCATCAACTACCGGGCCAATCCGATCCCGCCGGTGATCATCAACGCCAACAAGACCGCGCACGCGGCGATCGCCGCCTACAACGCGGCCAAGGGCATCAAGGCCTCGCCCTGGGCCTTCTACAAGCTGGTCAATGTCCAATACACGCCGATCGACAAGACCACGCCCGGCTTCTACACGGGCAATGATCCGACCACGGACAAGAACCCGGCCAGCTACTACCTGGCCAACATCCTGGTCGAGACCAACCGCCCCCTGCAGATCTTCAGCGGCGGTCTGGTCGGCGCGGTGGGCGGGGTCGGCGGCACCGGCGCCAATTCCGACTACGCCTCGCAGTTCGGCGAGACCGGCGGCGGCACCCACAAGAACACCTATTTCCAGACCGTCGGCCACGACATGGGCGGCTGCATGGGCTGTCACGGCAGCCAGGGCCAGAGCCTGGGCGGCGACTTCAGCGTGATCCTGGCCCGCGGCATCGTCGGGACCCCGGAGTCCGTGCCCGAGATCTCATCGAGCGGCATGACGGTGCTCCCCAACAAGAACCGCGCCCTCGTGTACCGGCGATAGCGTCCCTGGCGACAGCGTCCCCCGTGAAAGTGTTTCGGGGCGCTTCGCCTTTCCTTTCAGAGCCCACCTCCAGACCAAGGAAAACGTCATGGCCAATGTTCGTGAACTGCTCGGCGCCGCCCTCAGCTGCCCGACCAGCGTCAGCTTCGCCACCGACATCGCGCCGCTGTTCAACAGCACCGACATCAGCCACATGAAGAACGTCACCGGCGGGAAGCTGGACCTGAGCAACTATGACAGCGTGGTGATGTGGTCGAGCGCCATCTACGGCAAGGTGCAGTCCGGCGACATGCCGCCCTTCCCGGCCCCCGCCTGGACGCCGGACCAGGTCAATCTGTTCGGCTGCTGGATCCAGCTGGGCTGCAAGCCGTAGGGCTGAGGCGCGCCGCTTCGGAAGCGAAAACCTCGTCCCCCCAAGTTGCTTTGGCGACAAGCTCAGGATGAGGTTTTCGACCGCCGCTGCCTGCACATGGTCCTCATCCTGAGCTTGTCGAAGGACGAGGACCAGGCACCAAGCTTGAATATCGATACGCCCTGATGCCCCCCTACCGCACCGGGCAGGCCACCCACTGATAGGCCTGGGCCATCACCCCGCCGTCGCGACGGACCAGCATCACGCCGCCGGCCTCGGGGCCGTCGTCGGTGACGTTGGCGCAGCCGCCGGCGCGGATCTGCGCTGAATATCCGTGCTTGCGGTCGGCCTTGTAGGTCCCGTCGGCCTGGACCCAGACGTCGGCGTACGAGAAGTCGATCGGGCCGCCGCCATACACCCGCGCGCCCGGGCCGTACGGCCGCTCAAGCACCAGGGCCTCGGTCCTGGGGATCTTGCGGGCCCGCATCCAGCCGATCACGTCGGTGAAGCAGGCGTTGCCCAGCAGCTGCTCGCCCTTCTCGGCGCAGCCGGGGCGGTTGCCCATGACCACGGGCAGCAGCGCGCCATAGGCCTCGTAGATCGCGACCGGCGCGGGCGCGCCGGGCGCCCCGCAGCCGGCCAGGGCCCGCTCGTGGACCCGGTCGCCGGGCTCGACCTCGAAGTCGATCGGGCTGGTCAGGCCGCAGCCGGGCGGGGCCGAGAGGCTGGACTTGTCGAACCAGCGCTTGTCGGCCTTGAAGCCGCCTTTACCCTTGCGTTTGAGCACGTACTGCTCGGTCTCCTTGGCGATCAGCACCGCGCCCGGCGCGACCGGCCGCTTGGCGCCGATCACGTCCAATTCCTTGAGATTGGGCGCGGCGGTCAGCACGGCGATCCCGGCCGCGAAACAGGCGCCGTCGCGCAGGGCCGCGTCGGGCGGGCAGTCCGGCCGCGGCGCGGCCAGCTGCCGGGGCGCGCCCAGGACCTCCACCGTCGCGGTGGCCGGCCAGCGCTCGCCCGGCTCGCCCGCCCCGATCGGCGGCCGGCGCGGACCGCCGTAGCCGATCGGCGGGACCGGACCGCCGCAGGTCACCGTCTGGACCTCCCGCGCCGCCAGCTGCCCGTCGCGCATGTCGAGCCGATAGTCGACGCCGCGACCGATCGCGTAACAGACGCGCGGCACCCGCACCGAGGAACTGGGCAGGGTCACCGGCGTGACCACCGGCCCGCCGCCGGCCAGGGACACGTCGTACAGGCGGTAGGCCTGGCCGAGCGGGCCGGAGATCACCGCCCCCGCCCCGCCCGCGGCGCCCGGCGCGGTCAGCACGCGGTCGACGCTCGCGCCTCGCGCCTTCATCCCGGCGACCACCCGGTCCAGGCAGGCCCCGTCCGGCAGCAGCAGGGGCCTGGGGCATTTCGCGGCGGGCGTGGCGACCGCCAGCGTCGCGCCCAGCGCGTCGCGCAGCTCGCCATAGACCGGGTCGCGCAGCAGCCGCATGTCCGGGGTCTGGGCCCCGGCCGAACCCGCGCCCAGCAGGCCCAGCACGGCCAGGCCCCAGGCCGCGCGGCCCTGTTTACGCTTCATGCTCATGGCCACCCCCGCGGCTGCCCGACCAACCTGAACAACCTTAACCATGGAATGGACGCTGCCGCCACCTGCCGCCAGTCTGCTGACATCGGCTGTCAGCAGGCCCCCTAGCCTTCCCGGCCGCGCGGACCTACTTTCTGCCCATGGCCCGATCCCCCGAGACCGCAGCCGGCGGCGTGTCCGACGTCTCCGCGAAGTTCATCCATGACACGACGCTGGACGCCGAGCTGGGCGCGCCGACCCCGGCCCTGTGGCAGCCCCACCGCCCGGCGCGGCCGGAGAAGTCGGAAGGCGGCCGCAAGTTCAAGCTGGTCAGCGACTACGAGCCGGCCGGCGACCAGCCGACCGCCATCGCCGAGCTCGTCGCCGGCCTGGAGGGCAAGGAGAACGACCAGGTGCTGCTGGGCGTCACCGGCTCGGGCAAGACCTTCACCATGGCCAAGGTCATCGAGGCCACCCAGCGTCCGGCCCTGATCCTGGCCCCGAACAAGACCCTGGCCGCCCAGCTCTACAGCGAGATGAAGAGCTTCTTCCCCGACAACGCGGTCGAGTATTTCGTCAGCTATTACGACTACTACCAGCCCGAGGCCTACGTGCCCCGGACCGACACCTACATCGAGAAGGACAGCTCCATAAACGAGCAGATCGACCGCATGCGCCACTCGGCGACGCGGGCGATCCTGGAGCGCGACGACGTGATCGTCGTGGCCTCGGTCAGCTGCATCTACGGCATCGGCTCGGTCGAGACCTACACGGCCATGACCTTCACCCTGGAGGTCGGCCAGACCATCAACGAGAAGCAGATGATGGCCGACCTGGTCGCCCAGCAGTACCGCCGCAACGACGCCGCCTTCGAGCGCGGCACGTTCCGCCGCCGCGGCGACACCATCGAGATCTTCCCCGCCCACTACGAGGACCGCGCCTGGCGCGTCAGCCTGTTCGGCGACGAGGTCGAGAGCATCAGCGAGTTCGACCCGCTGACCGGCAAGAAGACCGGCGACCTGGAGGCCATCAAGGTCTACGCCAACAGCCACCACGTCACCCCGCGCCCCACCCTGCGCCAGGCGATCATCAGCATCCGCGCCGAGCTCAAGGAGCGCCTGGAATGGCTGACCGCCAACGGCAAGCTGCTGGAGGCCCAGCGCCTGGAGCAGCGCACCACCTTCGACCTGGAGATGATCGAGACCACCGGCTCCTGCGCCGGCATCGAGAACTACAGCCGCTACCTGTCGGGCCGCCGGCCGGGCGAGCCGCCGCCGACCTTCTTCGAATACATCCCCGACAACGCCCTGCTGTTCACCGACGAGAGCCACCAGACGGTTCCGCAGATCGGCGCCATGTACAAGGGCGACCGCAACCGCAAATGGACCCTGGCCGAGTACGGCTTCCGCCTACCATCCGCCTTGGATAACAGACCCCTCAAGTTCGAGGAGTGGGACGCCATGCGCCCGCAGTCGGTGCACGTCAGCGCCACCCCGGCCAAGTGGGAGCTGGAGCGGGCCGGCGGCGTGTTCGCCGAGCAGGTGATCCGCCCCACCGGCCTGATCGACCCGCCGGTCGAGGTCCGCCCGGTCTCCAAGGACGGCGCCAGCCAGGTCGACGACGTGGTCGACGAGATCCGCCAGACCAAGGCCAAGGGCTACCGCACCCTGGTCACCGTCCTGACCAAGAAGATGGCCGAGGACCTGACCGAATACCTGAACGAACAGGGCATCGCCGTGCGCTACATGCACAGCGACGTCGACACCATGGAGCGGATCGAGATCATCCGCGACCTGCGCCTGGGCATGTTCGACGTGCTGGTCGGCATCAACCTGCTGCGCGAGGGCCTGGACATCCCCGAATGCGGCCTGGTCGCCATCCTCGACGCCGACAAGGAAGGCTTCCTGCGCTCGGAGACCTCCCTGATCCAGACCATCGGCCGCGCGGCGCGCAACATCGACGGCAAGGTCATCCTCTATGCCGACCGGATCACCGGCAGCATGGAGCGGGCCATGGACGAGACCGCCCGCCGCCGCGAGAAGCAGCACGCCTACAATCTGGAACACGGCATCACGCCCGAGAGCGTCAAGCGCGACATCAAGGACATCCTCAACAGCCCCTACGAGCGCGGCGACCGGGTGCTGGTGCCGATCGGCGGGATCGGCGAGGGCAAGGACGCCAAGCCGTTCAGCGGCGACAACTTCAAGGCCGCCCTCAAGGACCTCGAAACCAAGATGCGCGAGGCCGCCGCCAACCTGGAGTTCGAGACCGCCGCCCGGCTGCGCGACGAGATCAAGCGCATGAAGCTGCTGGACCTGGAGTTCGCCAACGAGGCCCTGACCGCCCCGGGCGAGGCGGTGGACAAGGCCATGCCCAAGCGGGTCCGCCAGGAGCTGCGGGCCGAACAGGCCGAGGCGTTCAGGAAGTCGCGGCTGTAGACGCGTTCTCCCTCCCTTTTCGACCGTCATTCCCGGGCCTTGTGCCCGGGACCCCTTTGTCCGCCGCAGGTGCGGAGGGGTGGCGCGCCAGCGCGCCAATGCACTTCACTTGCGGGTTGAACCAGGGGTCCCGGGCACAAGGCCCGGGATGACGGTCGATAGGGTGGTGAACGCGCATCGAGCGCTCCAAAACCCCGGTTGCCCAACCGCCCCGCCGCGCTCAAGCTCCCGCCCACCACTCAGGGGAGCCCCACGCCATGACCGCCGCCCGCATCCTGATCCTCGGCCAGAACCCGGACACCGTCGACTTCAACGCCCCCGGCATCATCCCCGGCATGACCGCCGAAAAGGTCCGCGCCGGCCTGGACGCCAGCCAGGCCAGGCTGGAGGCCCAGGGCTTCGCGGTCGACCAGCTGGAGGTCCTCTCCGACCTGGCCGCCGCCGAGGCCGCCACCGTCGCCCAGCTGACCGGCCGCGACTACGCCGTGGTCGTCATCGGCGCCGGCATCCGCAACCCTCCGCCCAGCCTGCCGCTGTTCGAGACGGTCCTGAACGCCGTGCACCGCCACGCGCCGGGCGCGCGGATCGCGTTCAACACGCGGCCGGATGACAGTGACGTGGCGGCGGAGAGGTGGGTGGGGCGGTAGGTAGGGGGCATTCGCCCCCAATGGCCCCCGTTGTATGTCATCTCGTCTATGGTATTTTATGACTGCGGGCTCCGAAGACAGGATTCTCTGTCGACGCATAGGCCGATCGAATGGAGTTCGGCATGGCGAATATTGTGCTGGTCCGAGGCCAACAGCGTTCCTATCATTTTCTGGACGTCCCATTGGAATTAGCTACTCCGACCTATCTTGGGACCGATGTCCACGGACTTTGGGCGTATGCCTCAAGCTCCAATCTTCTCTACCTAAAACCCGCTCATTGCATTGCATCGTCTATTGCTGAGCAACGGCTACGGGGTATCGAGAGCAAAGCTTTGGATATCGGAGCGGATCGGGTGTTGATTCACGTCCAAGCAAAGGGTGATCGCGACGTTGTCCGAGCCGAAGCCGACCTCCGATTTAGGTGGCGCTGCCCCGTTAACCCCCCATTGCCTCAAAGCCTTCTCGCGGCACACCATCAATCGGAAATTCTCGCGACCGCGCAGAGAAGAGCCGCTCTATTTGAGCAACCGCTTGAGGCAAATGACAATTTTTCAAACTAGACTAAGTTCAGTTTGACCATTTTCCGACCTCAAAACTCACACCAATTCAAACTCTCCTACCTTTCAGAAACGGGCCGCACCTCACGCCTTCCGCACCTCCCCGATCTCCTTCGCCGCCGCGAAGCCCATGTCGATCGTCACCGCCAGCGTGTTCTTCAGATAGGCCCGCGTGACGCCGCCATAGGTGAAGCCCATGCGCCAGACGACGTACTCGTCGCCGACGGCGGCGTCGGCCGGGAACAGGACGTCGCGCGAGGCGGCAAGGGCCTGGGCGGCCTGCGGACTGGCGGTCTTCAACGCGACATCGATCTCGTATTCGGTGCAGGCGCGGTCGGGCCCATCGCCCTTGCACTGCATGCCCTTCCAGGTGACGGGCAAAGCGTCGGGGACCTCGGCGGTAATCAGCCAGCCGTGCTCGGCGGTCTGTTCCTCGGCCTCGATCCGGGCGCCGGCCTCGACCAGGAGCTTCCTGGCGTCGGCCTGGCGCAGGGCGGTCCACACCACCGGGACCGGGTCGCTGGTCAATGGCGTGGACTCCGGCCTCGGCGCGCAGCCCGCCAACGCCAGGGCCAGCAGCGCCCCGCTTCCGATCCGAACCATTCAGCCCCCTCGAAGGGCGGGCGTCTCGCGCCCTGCCCCGCCTTACATCTCTTGGAGGCAGCAGCGTGCCGGTCTGGACAGGTCAGTCAAGGACTGGCCTGCGGCCAGCCGCGACGCGGCGGCGCGGAGCGCCGTCCTTGAGTGACCTGTCCAGACCGGCGACCGTCTCGCCGTGAGATGAAAGGCTGGCTCCCTTCTGCGGAGAGAAGGGATGCAGTACGCTCACCAAAGGTGGGGGATTAAGCGATGGGCGACCTGTCCAAACAGTTCGAAACCGAAATGCGTGCGATCTATCCGCAGTGTGCCAAATTTGGGTACCATCCCGGCTACCTACTTCAATTGATATCCGACTATGGGGGCGTCGGCGCCGCCAAACACCTCCTGGCCTCCCCGCCTTCTGACGGCTTCTCACGCCTTGCCCTGGAACAGCGCCTCGACCTGAGCGTCGAAGCCGTGGTTCTCAAGCCGCAATGGCAGGATCTTTTTGACGATGCCGAGCTCAGTACGGCGCGCCGCCGCCTGAAGGGGACGCCATACGCCGGCTGATTTGCGAGGCCGCCGCTTCTCCCGCAAGGAATGAAGGAACCTTACCCGGCCTTGCGACCGGCTTTCAGCGACGGCGGCGGCTGGGCGCCGTCCTCGGGCTCCACGAAGAGCGCGCTGAGGGGCGCCTGTAGTATGGCGCCCAAACGGTCCAGGACATCGACGGTAGGGTTTTCGCAGGCCCGCTCCAGGCCGCTGACATAGGCGCGATCGACGCCGGATTCCAAGGCGAGCCGCTCTTGCGACAGGCCGCGCGCCACGCGCAAGCGTCGCAAATTCCAAGCTACCAGCGATCGTCCATCCATGCGGCCAGACGAATGCGATGTAGTCTATTAAACCACTGGCTATATCCTACAGATTATGTTTCCATCGGGGCGTTGGGAACGTTCATCGAGGCGCCGATGCCCTACTCCA
Source organism: Caulobacter sp. Root487D2Y (assembly GCF_001427165.1). Lineage (NCBI taxonomy): Bacteria > Pseudomonadati > Pseudomonadota > Alphaproteobacteria > Caulobacterales > Caulobacteraceae > Caulobacter > Caulobacter sp. Root487D2Y. The sequence goes on along the minus strand of NZ_LMFD01000001.1, from coordinate 983,852 downwards.
CTCCCGAAGCGCGGCCCGGCCCTCACCCCGTCGACGTCCATGTCGGCCGCGCCGTGCGATGGCGGCGCAAGCTGCGGGGGCTGAGCCAGCAGGCCCTGGCCGAACGGATCGGGCTGACCTTCCAGCAGGTGCAGAAGTACGAGACCGGGACCAACCGGATCAGCGCCTCGGCCCTGCACGCCATCGCCCGGGCGCTGGAGGTCCCGGTGGCGTTCTTCTTCGACGGCCTGCCGGAGACGGTCGGCGCCGCCGGCTCCCAGGACGGGACGGGCCGCGCGGCCGACGAGGGCCGGTCGCTGACGGCGCGGATGCTGGGCGCGCCCGGCGGGCTGGCGATGGCCGAGGCCTGGCTGGACCTGCCGCCCGGCCCGCTGCGCCACCGCCTGGCCGCCCTGGTCCAGACCACGGCGGCGGCCCTGCGCGCCCAGGACCGCGCCTCGGCGGCGTGAGGGGGGCGGGCGGCCACTCCCTAACCCCCGTCATCCCGGGCCTTGTGCCCGGGACCCCTCTATCCGCCGCAGGTGCGGGGGAGTGGCGCGCCGGCGCGCCAAGGCGCTTCACGTGCGGGCTGAACCAGGGGTCCCGGGCACAAGGCCCGGGATGACGGTGGAGGGGTGGTTCAAAGGGGAAGGGAGAATCGCTAGCTTCACCCCATGACCATCACCCTCGCCCAGACCGACGCCGAGATCCTGGCCACCTTCGAGGTGATGGCCCAGCTGCGGCCGCACCTGACCCGCGACGCCTATGTCGCCCGCATCCGCCAGCTGATGGCCAGCGACGGGTTCCGGCTGGCCTATGTCGCCGAGGACGGCGTGGCGCGGGCCGTGGCGGGGTATCGGGTGGCGGACATGCTGCATTGCGGCCGGTTCCTCAGCGTCGACGACCTGGTGGCCGACGAGCGGGTCCGGTCCCGGGGCCACGGCAAGGCGCTGCTGGACTGGCTGAAGGCCGAGGCCCGGCGCGAGGGCTGCGGCTTTCTGGAGCTGATCTCCAGCGTGGTCCGCCAGGAGGCCCACCGGTTCTATTTCCGCGAGGGCCTGGCCGTCGGCGCGTTCCATTTCCGGGTGAAGCTGTAGGGGGCTCGAGCCCCCTCCGTCGGCTTCGCCGACACCTCCCCCATGAAGGGGGAGGAACGGGACTTCGTCCCTACTCCCCCCGCTTCAGCCGCTCGCGATACGCCGCCGAGCTCGCCACATAGCCCTCGGCGTCGCCATAGGCCTGGAAGTCGCGATAGCGCTCGTGGCTGCCCTTGACCTTCAGGGCGTGCTTGATCGGGCACCAGTACTGCTCGGTGCGGGCGGTGACCTCGCGGGCGTAGGCGATGACGCCGTTGCCGTAGCCGCAGAACACGCAGTTGAGCTTCTGCACCAGGTTCAGATAGCCCAGCCGGTGGCGGTCGATGACCACGTATTCCGAGCGCTTGACCCGCACGATGCCCCAGGCGGTGAAGCAGCCCAGCTGGTAGAGGCTGACGCTGAGGTCGAGGATGAACAGCGGCAGGGCCATGCCGTAGATCAGCGGCATGGTCAGCAGGGTCGGCCACGGGGTCCGCGCCAGGCCCAGACCCTTGCGGTGGGCCTTCTGGCGGCGCAGGGCGTCGGCCTTGAAGCAGGGCTGGCCGGCGGGGTCGGTGTGGACCTCGTGCTCGTGGGCGTGGCGCGCGGCCCGGGCGGCGAAGGCGGCCTCGATCTGGGCCTCCACGGCGCGCAGGCGGTCGATCAGCTGTTCGAGGGTTTCGGCCATGGGGGCTCCGATCTGCGGGGAGCATGGGGCGAGTCGGCGGGAATAGGTCGTCCCCCGTGGGGGAGGGCCCCGCCACGGCGCCGCTCTTGCTCAGCTTGATCCACAACGCTCCATTTCGAGACAAGGCCGTCGCCATGTTCGCCAAGAAGAAAGACACCGCCCCCGCCCCGGCCTTCACGCCGCTGGCCCAGAACGCGCCGACGCGGGCCGAGCCGGTCGAGCTCGCCCCGGCCCCGGCCGCCGCGCCGCCGCGCCCCCGGCCGGCCTCGATGGTCGCCCAGGGCGTGGCCATCAAGGGCGAGGTGATGGGCGACGGCGAGGTGCATCTGGACTGCGTGGTCCAGGGCGACATCCGCGTGGGCAAGCTGGTCCTGGGCCCCAACGCCCGGGTCGAGGGCTCGCTGTACGCCCAGGTTATCGAGATCCACGGCAAGGTCACCGGCTCGGTCTCGGCCAAGCAGGTGCGTCTTTATGGGACGGCCGTGGTCGACGGCGACATCACCCACGAGCAGCTGGCCATGGAGAGCGGCGCCCAGTTCCAGGGCCGCAGCCTGAAGTTCCAGCGCCAGGCTCCGGCTTCCGCTCCGGCCCCCGCCGCGAGCCACGCGCCGGCCATGGCGGTCTATCCTGGCTGATCGCGCGTTCAGCTCTTGAGCGGCGCCGTCGGCGGCTCGCTCCAGCGCGGCGCGAGAGGGCATGGGGCCCTTCCGCCAGCCGCAGAGCGCGCTAGGATTTAGGCATGCGTCACCTGCTTCCGAGCCATCGCCTCCTGGTTCCGATCCTGTTGCTGGGCCCCGTCCTGCTGGGTTTGGCCGCCTGTTCGCGGACCGACGACCGGGCCGACGGGCCGACGGCGTCGGCCAGCCAGGACGCGGCCCCGGCGGCGGGCGGCCCCACGACCCTCAAGCCGGGCCTGTGGAAGACCGTGACCCAGACCCCGTCCGGCCCCGAGGACTCGCTCAAGTGCGTGGCCGAGGGCTACGACCCCGGCGCCGAGGCGGCCCGCAAGGTCTCGCCCTGCGGCAATCCCCAGATGACCCGCACGGCCGACGGCTTCCAGCTCGACCTCGCCTGCGAGAAGAAGCACATCACCTATGTCCTGACCGGCCAGGTCCGGGGCGACTTCGTCACCACCGCCGACACCGACCTGGAACTGGTCGTCTCGGCCTTCGGACGACGCCAGACCCTGCGTGTGAAGGCGGTCAGCACCTATCAGGGCCCCTGTGAGCCGGGGGGCGATCCCGAGGGCGCGCCGGGGCGGACGGACGGCCGGAAAGCGGGTCGGGACGGGGCCCAGAATACGGGCAAGTCGACCGGTCGATAGGCGCGAAAAAGGGCGCCGGAATCCCCGTCCGGGCGAAGCTGTGGCATGCAGGACACTTAACCCGGCCGATCGCACGAACCGGCGCGAACCGGGGGAACGGCAGGGCTTGGACCCGCCTTGTATTCACGAGGGCCGGCGCCGCGTTTGGACGCCGCCCGAGGAGTGAAGACGCCATGAATGGTCCGCTCTTGACCGTCGTTCCCGACCACGCCGAGCCGGTCGAAGTCTACAATCTCAGCCGGGGCCCGGAGACCACCACCCAGCGCGTGCGGCGCCTGCAACGCGAAGCGCGGCTGCTGGCCCGCGAGCAGATCGAGGCCATGGCCCGCGACCTGGAAGACCTGGCCCGCCGGGCCCAGGAGATCGCCGAGGGCGGCGACGCCTATGCGGTCGGCGTGCGCGAGATGTGCTCGCGCCTGGCCTCCGACCTGCCGCAGAAGTCGCAGGGCCTGCTCGCCATCCTGAACCGTTCGGGCAAGGATTAGGCGGCGATCAGGATCGAGGGCTGGACGGCCGTCGGGCTGGTCAAACCGTCACATCGGCGCGCTAGATGGCCGCCATGACCCTGCTGACCCGACGCGCCCTCACCACCGCCGCCCTGGCGGGAACCCTGACGTCCGGCGCCAGCTTCGCCGCCGCGAAGCCGCGCAAGCCGATCGTCATCGCCCACCGGGGCGCCTCGGGCCTGCGGCCGGAGCACACCCAGCCGGCCTACGACCTGGCCATCGACCAGGGCTGCGACTTCATCGAGCCCGACCTGGTCCCGACCAAGGACGGCCACCTGATCGCCCGCCACGAGAACGAGATCGGCGGCACGACCGACGTCGCCGGCCGCTCCGAGTTCGCCGACCGCAAGGCGACCAAGACCATCGACGGCCAACAGGTCACCGGCTGGTTCACCGAGGACTTCACCCTGGCCGACATCAAGACCCTGCGGGCCCGCGAACGGCTGCCGCGGCTGCGGCCCGGCAACACGAAATACGACGGCCAGGCCCAGTTGCTGACCTTCGACGAGGTGGTGGCCATCGCCAGGGCCGGGAGCCGGCGCACCGGCCGGACGATCGGGGTCTATCCCGAGATGAAGCACCCTTCCTATTTCGCCGGCATCGGCCTGCCGGTCGAGGATCGCCTGGTCACCCTGCTCAAGAAGAACGACCTGGACTCGGCGACCGCCCCGGTCTTCGTCCAGTGCTTCGAGGTCACGCCGCTGAAGACCATTCGCGCCAGGACCAAGGCGCGGCTGGTGCTGCTGACCGCCGGCGAGGGCGGGCCGGCCGACCTGCCGAACGTGACCTATTCCCAGCTGGTCAGCCCCTCGGGCCTGAAGGAGGTCGCGCTCTACGCCGACGGCCTGGGGCCGGAGAAGATCCAGATCATCCCGCAGGACGCCGACGCCCTGCTGCCGGCCACCGCGCTGGTGAACGACGCCCACGCCGCCGGCCTGGTCGTCCACCCCTGGACGGTGCGGGCCGAGAACTATTTCCTGCCGTCCAGCTTACGCCGCGGCGACGCGGCCGCCGCCGACTACCTGGCCCAGCCGGGCGAGGTCGCCGCGGTGTTCAAGGCCCTGTACGCCGCCGGCGTCGACGGCCTGTTCAGCGACTTCCCGGGCCTGGCGGTGGCGGCGCGGGGGTAGTTCCTTTTTCAATCGTCGTGCCGGGCACAAGGCCCGGGATGACGGCGGTTGAGGAGGAGAGCTCTTGCTCCAGCCGCCGCCGGCAGGCAGCTTGCCCGTCTTCCTCGCCAGAGACGCCCCCCATGCTCCTCCGCCTCGCCGCAACGGCCGCCGTCTTCGCTCTGCTCGCCGCTCCGGCCCTGGCCGCGCCATCCGAGGGCGCCAAGCTGGACGTCATCGCCCGGGACTTCGTGCGCCTGACGCTGGAGGCCGGCGAGCGCGAGCCGGGCTATGTCGACGCCTATTACGGCCCCGCCGACTGGGCGGCCGCCGCCAAGGCCAAGCCGCGCGAGGTTCCCGCCCTGCGCGCCGAGGCCGACCGGCTGGCCGGAGCCCTGAAGACCGTCGACGGCGCGGCCCTGAGCCCCGACGAAGTCCGCCGCCGGGCCTTCCTGGCCGGACAGGTCAAGGCCGCCCAGACCCGCCTGGCCATGCTGGCGGGCGTGAAGTTCAGCTTCCAGGACGAGGCCGAGGGCCTGTTCGGCGTGCGCCCGCCGATCAAGCCGCTGAGCGCCTACGACCCCGTCCTGGCCAGGATCGACAAGCTGTTGCCCGGCGAAGGCGACCTGGCGGGCCGCGTCGCCGCCTTCCAGGCCCGCTATACGGTCCCGACCGACCAGCTGGAGCCGGTGATGAAGGCGGCGATCGCCGAGTGCAAGGCGCGGACCCAGGCCCACATCGCCCTGCCCGCCAACGAGCGCTTCGACCTAGCCTTCGTCACCAAGAAGCCGTGGGGCGGCTACAACTGGTACAAGGGCGACGCCCACAGCCTGATCGAGGTCAACACCGACCTGCCCACCCAGATCGACCGCGCGGTCGACCTGGGCTGCCACGAGGGCTATCCCGGCCACCACGTGCTCAACGCCCTGCTGGAAGACAAGCTGACCAAGGCCAAGGGCTGGGTCGAGTTCAGCGTCTATCCGCTGTTTTCCCCGCAGTCGCTGATCGCCGAGGGCTCGGCCAACTACGGGGCCAAGCTGGCCTTCCCCGGCGAGGAGAAGGTCGCCTTCGAGCGCAAGGTGCTCTATCCGCTGGCCGGGCTGGATCCGGCCACCGCCCAGACCTACGACGCCCTGATCGACGCGAAGGCCGACCTGGCCAGCGTCCAGAACACCGTCGCCGACCTCTATCTGTCGGGAAAGATGGACAAGGAGGCCGCCGTCGCCGCCCTGGCCAAGTACGCCCTCACCTCGCGCGCCAAGGCCGAGAAGTCGCTGAGCTTCATCGAGACCTACCGGAGCTACGTGATCAACTACAACCTCGGCCAGGACATGGTCCGCGCCTATGTCGAACGGGCCGGCCCGTCGCAGGACGCCCGCTGGACGCGGATGGAGGCGGTGATCTCGCAGCCGACGACGCCGGCGGACCTGGCGAAGTAGACGACGAGGGGGACACACACTCGCTCCCAAGGCCCAGCCAGGATCTGCTAGGTCTTGCCGCGAGTGTGTGTCCCCGCCTTAGCCCGCGACCTCGCCGCGTTCATTGTCACCGGAGACAATGTTTTCGTTGCGGCGTCGAGCTTGAAACTCCAAATCCGGGCGATCAGTCCAGTCCGATCGGACCCGCCCATGACCGACAGCCCCCTGCCGCTGCGCCACTTCCTGCTCGCCCTGGCCGTGGTGGCTGTGTGGGGGACCAATTTCGTGGTCATCCGCGTGGCGCTGGACCACCTGCCGCCGCTGCTGTTCGCGACGCTGCGCTTCACCCTGGTGCTGCTGCCGATGGCGTTCTTGGTCAAGCGGCCGGCGGTGTCGTGGAAGAACCTGGCGGCCTATGGCGTGCTGATCGGGGCGGGGCAGTTCGGCCTGCTGTTCGTGGCCATGAAGGGCCACATCTCGCCGGGCCTGGCCTCGCTGGTCGTGCAGACCCAGGTGTTCTTCACCATCGGCATGGCCATGAAGATCAGCGGCGAGCGCGTGCAGCCGTTCCAGATCGTCGCCCTGCTGCTGGCGGCCTCTGGCATCGTGCTGATCGCCGCGCACGGCGGCGGCGCGGCGACGCCCCTGGGCGTGGCCCTGATCCTGGGCGCCGCCGCCAGCTGGGCCGGCGGCAATATCGTGGCGCGCCAAGCCGGCACGGTGAACATGCTGGCCTATGTGGTCTGGGCCAGCCTGTTCTCGATCCCGCCGCTGTTTCTGATGTCGCTGTGGCTGGAGGGCTGGCCGGCCATGGTGGCGGGGGTGACCCACGCCGACGCCCTGACCTGGGGCGCGGTGGCCTGGCAGGCGGTGGGCAACACCATGTTCGGCTACGCCGCCTGGGGCTGGCTGCTGGCCAGGCACCCGGCCGCCACGGTCACGCCCATGGCCCTGCTGGTGCCGGTGTTCGGCATGGGCGCCTCGGCGATCCTGCTGCACGAGAGCCTGCCGCTGTGGAAGCTGCTGGCCGCGGCGCTGGTGCTGACCGGCCTGGCGGTCAACATGCTGTGGCCCAAGGTGCGGATGCGGTTTCTGGCTCCGGTTTGAGCTGTTCCCTTTGATCCGCTCATCCCGGCATTCGCCGGGATGAGCGGATCAAAGGGAATCGGCGGATGATCGTTGCGGAGGCGGCGGGTCCTCGCCATCTCCGCATCTGTGGACAACATCGGAAACCCGTTAACGCCTCCGCAAGGGGGTCTGGGCTCAAGCCCGATGGGTCTGCATGGTGCGCCGCCTGAGAGCCCCTAGCCGCCCGCCATGCGTTTCGACGACCATTTCCTCGACGAACTGAAGACCCGTCTTCGCCCTTCCGACGTGATCGGAAAGTCGGTGAAGCTGCGGCGGCAGGGGCGCGAATATGCCGGGCTGTCGCCGTTCACCAAGGAAAAGAGCCCGTCGTTCTTCGTCAATGACGACAAGGGCTTCTACCACTGCTTCTCCAGCGGCAAGCACGGCGACATCATCTCCTACCTGCAGGAGACCGAGCGGCTGACCTTCACCGAGGCGGTCGAGCGGCTGGCGGCCGAGGCGGGCATGTCCCTGCCAGAGCCCGACGCCCGCGCGGCGCAGGAAGACAAGAAGCGCTCCACCCTGACCGACTGGATGGAGACCGCCGCCGCCTGGTTCGAAAGCGAGCTGCGCCGCCCGGTCGGCCAGGCCGCCCGCGACTACCTGGCCCGCCGCGCCCTGCCCGAGGACCAGTGGAGCCGCTTCCGCATCGGTTTCGCGCCGAACGGCCGCACGGCCCTGAAGGACTATCTGATCGCCAAGGGCGCCAAGCCGGCCGAGCTGGTCGACGCGGGCCTGCTGATCGCGCCCGAGGACGGCGGCGCGCCCTATGACCGGTTCCGCGACCGGATCATCTTCCCGATCACCGACACCCGGGGCCGGGTGGTCTCGTTCGGCGGCCGGGCCATGGATCCCGCCGCCCGGGCCAAGTACCTGAACGGGCCGGAGACCACGCTCTTCCACAAGGGCCGGCTGCTGTACGGACTCTACGAAGCCCGCAAGCTGCTGCACGCCGCCCAGGCCGCCGCGCCGACCGAGCAGACGCCGATGCTGGTGGTCGAGGGCTATATGGACGTCATCGCCTGCCAGCGGGCGGGCCTGCCGGCCGTGGCGCCGATGGGCACGGCCATGACCGAGGAGCAGATGGAGGTGCTGTGGCGCCTGCATCCCGAGCCCACCCTCAGCTTCGACGGCGACAAGGCCGGCCAGCGCGCCGCCGCCCGGGCCATCGACCGCGCGCTGCCGCTGCTGAAGCCCGGCCGCTCGTTCAAGTTCTCGATCGTGACCGGCGGCAAGGACCCCGACGACGTATTGCGCGAGCAGGGGGCGGCGGCGCTGAAGAGCCAGCTGACCCAGACCACGCCGTTCGTCGAGGCGTTGTTCGCCCGCGAGCGCGACCTGGAGCCGCTGGACACCCCCGAGCGCAAGGCCGGCCTCAAGCAGCGCCTGCGCGCGGCGGCGGCGACGATCGCCGACAAGGACCTGGCCGCCGCCTATCGCGACGACCTCTACGCCAAGCTGGACGCGCTGTTTCCCAAGCCCGCCTTCGGCGGCGGGGGCTCCAGCGGGTTCGGCGACGGCGGCGGCCGGCCCTTCGTCCCGCGCGGCCAGTGGAAGGGCGGTCGCGACCGCGGTCCGCCCGATCCGGGCATCCGGGGCGTGGCCCGGGCCGAGATCGCCACGCGGCTCAATCCGTTCCATGCCGCCGTGGCCGTGGCCGCCTTGCGCCATCCGGCCTGGGCCCGGCCCTATGACGAGGCGATCGAGCGCATCGGCTTCGGCGATCCGCGCCTGACCCCGCTGGCGGTCGAGCTGTTCGAGGCCCTGGCCGACGAGATCAGCGACGACGTCCCGTTCCGCGACATCCTGACGCGCAAGGGCCTGGGTCCTCAGCTGGCCGAGGCCGAACGCGTGGCCTCGGGGATCAACGCGCCGTTCCTCGACCCGAAGACCGACGCCCACCGGGCCCGCGCCCTGTGGGCCGCCTGCTACGAGGCCCTGGTCGAGATCGCCGACAGCGAACGCGCCCTCCAGTCCCTGCGCCACGAGGCCGTCACCGCTGGAACCCTGGCCGCCACGCGCGACCTGCGCACCCGGATCGGCGTGCTGGAGCGCCAGATCAGCGGGCTGGAGTTCTGGGAGGCGGCGGAGACAACCGTCAAGATCACCTAGCCCCCACGCCCGTCATCCTCGGACTTGTTCCGAGGACCCCTGCTTCAACCGCGAAGAAGGGTGATCCGTGGAGCGGTGCGCTCGCGGCCAAACCTTAACCGAAAGCTCGGCTGACCTCGGGGTCCTCGGAACAAGTCCGAGGATGACGGGGGCGTGGGGGCGACGGGTTGGGACGCGCTGAAATAGAACGATACTCAACACTACCCATCTTGACTCCGGCGTCATGCAACGCCATCTGGCGACTCAAGGATTTGCCACGCTGCTGATTGACATCGCTCGGGCCGCCATTTTCATGCGCGCGCCCTCCTTGAAACAGGATGTCACCCTCGCCGCCGCCAGGTCCCAGTGGCTGCCGAAACCCCTCAAGGGCCGACGCTGATCGCGCGCGAACACAACGCCTCCGCAAAGAGCCTGGCTCGCGGAGCGTTAGCCTATGGTTCTTTCGCGTGTCTCAGGCGTTTCTTGAGAATATTTTCAGCGGTTCATTGGAAGCTTGCACGGACGACAGGGCGCGATGCGCGAGCGACCCATCACGTACACATTTCTCGACGCGCGCCGCGTTTCGGCGCCGCGTCGTTTCGGAGACCTGAATGAGCACCAATTCCTCGGCCGAAACGGAAGCGCCTGAAGCCACCGGCGGCGACGGTCCCCTGCTCGACCTGACCGATGCCGGCGTCAAGAAGTTCATCAAGCAGGCCAAGGCCCGCGGCTATGTCACGATGGACGAGCTGAACAAGGTCCTGCCGTCGGAAGAAGTGACCTCCGAGGCCATTGAAGACACCCTCGCCATGCTGAGCGAGATGGGCGTCAACGTGGTCGAGGCCGAAGAAGACGCCGAAGGCTCGGAAGGCGGCGAAGTCGTCGCCCGCGAGGACAACCAGCAGGTCATCACCAGCGAGAAGCCGGCGGCCTACGACCGCACGGACGACCCGGTGCGCATGTATCTGCGCGAGATGGGTTCGGTGGAGCTGCTGTCGCGCGAGGGCGAAATCGCCATCGCCAAGCGCATCGAGGCCGGCCGCGACACCATGATCCGCGGTCTGTGCGAAAGCGCCCTGACCTTCGAGGCGATCATGGTCTGGCGCGAGGAGCTGGGCACCGGCCGCATCCTGCTGCGCGAAGTGATCGATCTGGAAGGCACCTACGCCGCGATCAACGGCGTGGCCGCCGCGCCCGCCGCCGAGGAAGAGCCGGCCGAGCCGGTCGACGAGGAAGCCGGCGGCGAGGCCAAGGCCGAGGGCGAAGGCGAGGACGACGACGACTTCGACGACGGCGCCGGCCCGACGGTCAGCGCCATGGAAGGCGAGCTGCGCGAAGGCGTGATGGCCATCCTCGACGCGATCGCCAGCGAGTTCGAGACCTTCCGCAAGCTGCAGGACAAGCTGGTCGGCAGCCGCCTGAAGGGCGCGGATCTGAGCGACGCCGACCGCAAGGCCTATGAGGGCCTGTCGAGCACGATCATCCAGCACCTGAAGACGCTGAAGCTGAACAACAACCGCATCGAGGCCCTGGTCGAGCAGCTCTATGCGATCAACAAGCGCCTGATCGGCCTGGAAGGCCGCCTGCTGCGCCTGGCCGACAGCTACGGCATCAGCCGCAGCGAGTTCCTGAAGGCCTATTTCGGTTCCGAGCTGAACCCGAACTGGGTCGACCAGGTCAAGGCGATGGGCGTGCGCTGGACCAAGTTCGTCGAGAACGACACCAACTCGGTCAGCGACATCCGCCAGGAGATCGCCGCCCTGGCCACCGAGACCGGCGTGCCGATCGACGACTATCGCCGCATCGTCCAGACCGTGCAGAAGGGCGAGCGCGAGGCCCGTCAGGCCAAGAAGGAGATGGTGGAAGCCAACCTCCGTCTCGTGATCTCGATCGCCAAGAAGTACACCAACCGCGGCCTGCAGTTCCTGGACCTGATCCAGGAAGGCAACATCGGCCTGATGAAGGCCGTCGATAAGTTCGAATATCGCCGCGGCTACAAGTTCTCGACCTACGCCACCTGGTGGATCCGTCAGGCGATCACCCGCTCGATCGCCGACCAGGCGCGGACCATCCGCATCCCGGTGCACATGATCGAGACGATCAACAAGATCGTCCGCACCAGCCGCCAGATGCTGCACGAGATCGGCCGCGAGCCGACCCCGGAAGAGCTGGCCGAAAAGCTGGCCATGCCGCTGGAAAAGGTGCGCAAGGTCCTGAAGATCGCCAAAGAGCCCATCTCGCTCGAAACCCCGATCGGGGACGAGGAAGACAGCCACCTGGGCGACTTCATCGAGGACAAGAACGCCATCCTGCCGATCGACGCGGCCATCCAGTCCAACCTGCGGGAAACCACCACCCGCGTGCTGGCCTCGCTGACCCCGCGGGAGGAACGTGTTCTGCGCATGCGCTTCGGCATCGGCATGAACACCGACCACACGCTGGAAGAGGTCGGTCAGCAGTTCTCGGTCACCCGCGAACGCATCCGCCAGATCGAGGCCAAGGCCCTGCGCAAGCTCAAGCACCCCTCGCGGTCGCGCAAGCTGCGCTCGTTCCTGGACTCGTAAGCGGTCCGACAGGCTCCAACGTCAAACGCCCGCCCCGGGAGAACCGGGGCGGGCGTTTTTCGTTTTGGGCGGTCGAGCCTAGTTGCCGACCTTGAGGTCGGCCGAGGCCCCGCCGGTGGCCGAGGCGCCGGCGCCGCTGCGGGCGGCCGAGCCCGACACGCCCACCGAACCGTTGGCGCCGGTCGCGCCGCGATCGGTCGAGGCGCTGCTCGAGCTCGAGCCGTTCAGCGAGCCGGAGACGCCGTCGGCGGACAGCCCGCCGGCCGCGTTGGCCGAGCCCGAGACGCCCGCCGTCGTCGAGCCCGCGGTGTCGACGGCCGAGCCGACGGCGGCGCGGCTCCGGTGGGCGGTGTTGGCCGTGGTCGAACGGACGCGGCCGGTCGTGCGGGCCGCGGCGTCCTCGGTGGTTTGGACGCCGTCGCTGGCCCGCTGACGGGTGCGCTCGACGCTCTGGCCAAGCTGCGAGGTCAGGCCGCCAGTGTCGGCGCCGATCTGGCCGGAGCCGTTCAGCGCGCCGCCCAGCTGACCGGTCGCGCCGCCCAAGCCGCCGCCCAAGCCGCCGCCAAGACCACCGCCCACACCGCCGCCGGCCGAACCGCCCAGGATCTGGGCCTGAGCCATCGGAGCGGCCGCCAGAACCGCCACGGCGGCGGTCGCCAGGATTGAGAACTTACGCATGGGATATCTCCTATAGGCGTGTTTTCCAGGTCTTTGGGGCGACGCTCCGGCCGCCTTCCGTCCGGTTCAACGCTCAAACCGCGCCTTTCCTTCCCGACCCTCGCGATTTTTCCGGCCGCCGGTGTCGGGATCCGGGCGGGATCTGGCCGAAACCGTGGCCGCTCAGGGTTTCCCGCACGCCAGGCGCCGGAATGGCCGCATCGCGGGCCGTGTGAGATAAGTCTAGGCTGACCGTGTCCTGACCGGCCGTCTGGCCCGCGGCCGCATCTGGTTGCAGACTGCGTTGATCGACCAAGGAGACCCGCCATGACCATCCCCGACGAAGAGGTCTTCGCCTTTGTCGACGGCGAGCTGTCGCCCGAGGCCATGGCCCGGATCGAGGCCGCCATGACGACCGATCCGCAGCTGGCCCTTCGGGTCGAGACCCAGCGCGCGCTGCGCCGTCTGCTGTCGAGCGCCCATGCCGGGGTCGCGCGCGCGGCGCCGCCCGAGGCCCTGGGCGCGACCGCCGCCAGGCCGCCCTCCGCGCCCAAGCCGGCCGAGGTGATCGCCTTCCCCGGCCCCCAGTCCAAGGCAAAGGCCAAGGCCAAGGAGAAAGCCAAACCGCGCGAACCCAAGCCGCCCAGGCCGGCCGACGCGACGGGCCAGGGCATTCCCGCCTGGGTCGGCCTGGCCGCCTGCCTGGTCGCCGGCCTGGTGATCGGCCGCCTGGCCGCGCCGCCGCCCGCGACCCTGAGCGGGGCGGACGATCCGGCCCCGGTGGCCGCCGGGCCGCTGGCCAAGGCGCTGAACACCCAGGCCTCGGGCCCCAGCGCGGGACCCGTGCGCATCAGCCTGTCGTTCAGGACCGCGTCGGGCGCCTATTGCCGCGCCTTCCAGGCCTCGGGCCGCACGCCCTTGGCGGGCGTCGCCTGCAGGGACCCGGACGCCTGGCGGGTGAAAGCCGTTGGACCGGCCGGGGCCGGCCCGGCCGCTGTCGACGCGATGATCGTCGGCCCGCCGCTGGACCCGGCCGGCGAGGCCAAGGCCAAGGCGGCCGGCTGGAAGCCGACCAAAGGCGCTCGATAACGGGTGCCGCCCCCCGGCGAAACCGGAGGGCGGCGGGCCCGAGCCCGCGCAGGGGGGAATGCGGGATGGGCTCGGACCGGCTCGAGGCGGGGCCTTCCGGTGTTACCCGGTAACACCTTCCGGTGTTACCCGGTAACCTAGACCTTCATGTCCAGAAGGGCGCCCGTCATCTCGTCGGCGGTCTTGGCGACCGCGGCGTTGGCTGTGAAATCGGTCTTGGCCGAGACCTGCTCGACGGCCTCGTGGGCCAGGTCGATCTTCTGTTCGGCCTGGCTCTGCTCCAGGCCCCAGGCGGCGGTGCGTTGAGCGCTGGCGCTGAGTCGATCGGCGGCGGCGAACATGCCCGCGGCGGCGGTGTTGAGGACCTGCACGACCTTCTCCCTGGTTGCCGGGCCAATGTCGGATGCATCGGTTAATCGGTGTTCACCAAAAAAGGTGAAGTTACACGGTTAATTAACGAAAGTTCCGGCGCCCAAAGCCGGCGCTTGCTTCCGCGGCTGTTCGCTCGGGATGTTCGGGGGGCGTCTAGACGCTGATGTTGACGAGCGTGCCGGTCAGTTCGCCGGTGGCCTGGCCGAGGGCGGCGCCGGCGGCGGCCTGCATCTTGACGTTGGTCTGGGCCACGGCCAGCTGTGTGAGGTCGGCCGTCGCGGCGTTCTGGGCCTGGGCCGCGCCGGAGGCGGCGGGACGCTGGACGGCGGCGCTGAAACGGTCGGCGGCGATCTGCATGGCGTCTTCCTCCGAGGTCGCCGCCAATCTCGTCCCGAACCCTTAAGCGCGGTTGATCAAAGAGGGTAAACGGGGGACCCGTTCGAGATAACGCGTTCTTTCGACGCGGTTTTTCGGCGAAGATTACAAAAGGTTCAGGTTCCGAAACCTCGACAAGCCGCCCTCGTCTGGCCAAGGTTCGCGCCTTCGCGGGCTAGACCCGTAATTGGAGCCTGCCTTGATGCCGTTCTCCCGTCGCGTCGCCCTCGCAGGCGTCGCCCTGCTGCTGACCGTCCAGCCCGCCCTCGCCGCCCCCGCCGCCAAGGCTAAGCCCGCCGCGACCAAGGCCGCCGCGTCCGCCTTCACCCCGTCGGCCGCCGCCATCAAGGCGCATATGAGCTTCCTGGCCGACGACCTGTTGGAAGGCCGCGAGTCGGGCACGCGCGGCTACGACATCGCCGCCAACTACGTGGCCTCGCAATATGCGGTGATGGGCGTCAAGCCGGCGGGCGACAACGGCTCCTACCTGCAGCAAGTGCCGCTGACGGCGTTCCGTTCGGCCAACGAGGGCGGCGTGTCCTACACCGGCGCCGACGGCAAGTCGGGCGCCCTGATCTTTGGCGAGGACTACCTGCCCTCGGCCCAGGCCCGCCAGGCCGAGACTTCGATCACCGCCCCGCTGGTCTTCGTCGGTTACGGCATCGTGGCCCCCGAACGCGGCCGTGACGACTACGCGGGCCTGGACGTGAAGGGCAAGATCGTCGTGATCCTGAACGGCGCCCCCACCGGCCTGCAGACCGAGATCCGCGCCCACTACAGCAACGTCAACACCAAGCGGGTCGAGGCGGCCAAGCACGGCGCGATCGGCGTCCTGACCCTGCCGACCACCGCCAGCGAGAAGACCCGGCCCTTCGCGCGCGGAGTCGGCAACTATCAAGAATGGCGGATGACCTGGAACGACGCCCAGGGCGTGGCCAATGTGCGCGGCGCCGGCGCGCCGGGCCTGGCCACCCTCAGCCTGAAGGGCGGCGCCAAGCTGTTCGCGGGCGCGCCGGTCAGCCTGGACAGCGTGCTGGCCGCGGCCGAGACGCCGGAAGGCCTGGTCAAGGGCTTCGACCTGCCCACCAACGTCACCATCCAGCTGAAGACCGAGATCGAACAGCGCCGGAGCAGCAACGTGGTCGGCCTGATCGAGGGCTCGGACCCGAAGCTGAAGGCCCAGACGATCATCCTCAGCGCCCACCTCGACCACCTGGGCATCCACGGCAAGGACGCCGACAAGATCAACAACGGCGCGCTCGACAACGCCTCGGGCGTCGCCACGATGCTGGAGGTGGCGCGCGGCTTCAAGGAAGCCAAGACCAAGCCCAAGCGCTCGATCGTGCTGCTGGCGGTCACGGCCGAGGAGAAGGGTCTGATCGGCTCGGACTATTTCGCCAACAACCCGACCGTGGCCAAGGCCGGCATCGCCGCCGACGTCAATCTGGACATGCCGATCCTGCTGTACGACTTCCAGGACGTGATCGCCTTCGGCGCCGACCGCTCGTCGATCGGTCCGGCCGTGGCCCGCGCCGCCGGCCGCGTCGGCATCGGCCTGTCGGCCGACCCGCTGCCGGAAGAAGGCCTGTTCACCCGCTCGGACCACTACCGCTTCGTCGAGCAGGGCGTGCCGTCGGTGTTCCTGATGACCGGCTTCAAGAACGGCGGCGAGAAGGGCTTCAAGGACTTCCTGGCCACCCACTACCACAAGCCCAACGACGACCTGAACCAGCCGATCAACTACCAGGCCGGGGCCCGCTTCGCCCTGGTCAACTACCAGATCGCCCGCGAACTGGCCGACATGCCGGCCCGTCCCAGCTGGAACAAGGGCGACTTCTTCGGGAACCTGTTCGGGAAGAAGTAGGCTTCGACAGCGCTGGACGCCCCTTCCGTCACGATGCGTATCCGCATCGCGCCACCTCCCCCGCTTCGCGGGTGAGGAGGATCCGGCCTCATTCTCCTCCCCCGTCAGACGGGGGAGGTGGCCGCGAAGCGGACGGAGGGGGCGTTCGACCGCCTATCCATCCTTGACCCCGCCCCCGCCCGGCGCGATCTATCCACGTCCGATCAGCCGGAGACGGGACGAGTGATAAGCGTTGGAAACCTGCTGAGGATCGGCCTGATCGTCCCCGCGATCATGGCGGCCGACGTCCTGGTGGCCCAGCATTTCTTTCCGGGCTTCGACGCCGGCGCGCAGTTCATCAGCGAGTTGGGCGGGCCCAAGGCGCCCAATCCGGCGATCTTCAACATCGGCATGATCCTGGCCGGCCTGGCGGGCGTCGCGGCCGGGGCCGGCTTCGCCCACGCCCTGGAGCACGCCGGCGGCCGTCGCCAGGTCTCGGCCTTCGCGGGGCTGTGGGTGGCGATGACGGGGCTGGGGGCGCTGTTCGCCGGCCTGTTCCACTGGCCCGACCCGATGCACCGCGCCTGCGGCGTCGGCCTGGCCATCCAGTTCGCCCCGCTGTTCACCGCCTGGGCCCTCTGGGGCAAGCCGGGGCACCGCCGCCTGGCGGCGTTCTCGCTGGGCTGGTTCTTCTTCCTGCTGCTGGTCCTGGCCCTGCTGACCGGGGTGTGGAACGTGCGGACCGGCAGCGACGTCGGCTTCTGGCAGCGCGGCCACGCGTTCCTGGGCCTGCTGTGGCTGGCCATCGCCGCCTTCTGCCTGGACCGCCACTGGCGCGCGCGGGACCTGATACCGCCCCTACCCGTCGCCGAGGCCGAAACGAAGCCCGAATCCGACTACGCCCCCGCCGCCTCGTAGGTAACGATCAGGTCGTCCGACGCCAGGGCGTCGCCCTTCAGCGCGTTGACCAGGTCGGCCAGGGGCATGGCCGCATCGAACGGCAGGCGTTCGGCCAGGGCGAAGATCTGGAAGTGGTAGTGGTGCAGCCCATGCCCCAGGGGCGGGCGCGGGCCGAACCAGCCGACCGAACCGCTGTCGTTGCGGCCCTGAACCGCGCCGCCGATCAGGCCGAGGCTCGCCTCGTTCGGCAGACCTTCGGGCAGGCTGGTGGCCTCGCCGGGGATGTTCCAGATCAGCCAGTGCACGAACGGCCCTTCGCGGGGCGCGTCAGGGTCCTCAACGATGATCGCATAGGCGGCCGCGCCTTCGACCTGGGTCCAGATCAGGGGCGGCGACAGGTTGTCGTGGTAAGCGCTGTGGCGGTCGGCCAGTCGGCCGTTGATGTCGGTCGCGGGCGTGGTGAGGATCAGGCTCATCTCGCCGAACGGCTGGACCTTCTGCATCGTGATCGCCGCGCCGGAATGGTCGGGGGTCTGCGCGTGGGGCATGGGGGGCTCTCCTGCGGTTCAAGAGGAAACCCGTCGATGCGGACGGGGTTTCAATCGTCGCTGGAGGAACGGGCGGCCTTGCGTCGCTTCGACCGGCGCAGGACGATCAGCACCGCCGCGATGACCAGGGCCATGGCGGGGATCAGCGCATAGGCCTCGATGCCGGGCGGCTGCACGAACCCACAGTCGGCAAGGCAATGAAGTTCATGAGCCGGAATCGTTGTCTCAACGGGAGCCGAATCCGCCATCTGCTTCCCCCTAACGCCAGGCGTAATTGAAGCTGATGCTGATCCGCTCGGCCTTGGCCGCGTTGGCCGGCACCTCGTGGCGCAGCCAGCTTTCCCACATCAGCACCGTGCCCGGCTGGGGCTGGACGTAGACGAAGGTCTGGCGGTCCTCCGGCGCATCGACCTGACGGGTGGGGGCGGCCATCATCAGCGGCAGGCGCGGATCCTCCAGCTTCAGGGCCGAGGCGCCGGGCGGGGTGGCGACATAGACCGTGCCCGACAGCACGCTGTGCGGATGGATGTGGCCGCTGTGGCCGCCGCCGGGCTTGAGAATGTTGATCCACAGGCTGTCCATCACCAGCCGTCCGCCGGCCAGCTCCAGCTTCAGATCCTTGGCGAAGGCGCTCGCGTGCTTGTCGAGCTTCTTCTTGAGGTCGGCGAACAGGCTGTCGCGCTGGGGCAGGTCGTCGAGCGAGGCGTAGGAGGTGTAGCCGTTATAGCCGTTTTCCTTGGCCCAGGCCCGGCCGGCCCGGTCGTCGGCGGCGATGGCGCGGCAGGCGTCCTCCAGTTGAAGGTTGAAGGCGTCGAAGCCTTTGTCGCCGGCGAGGCTGCCCTCATAGAGGTGGGTGACGAAGAGCGGGCGCAGGGTCATGGCGGGCGTCATACCGCCCCGCCGCGTTGACGACAAACCATGAATGGAACATCATGAGAACATGACCGATGGCGGCCTGACCCTCACGATCGACGCGGCGCTCGCCGAGCGCCTCCGCGCCCGCGCCGAGGCGGCGGGGCAGAGCGTAGAGGCGTATGCGCTCGGCATCCTCAGGCGCGCCGTCGAAGAGCTGGGCTTCAAAGAGAATGAAGCCCAATGGACCGGGACGCCGGTTCCCGCCCTGCACGACAACGGCTTTGGCGAGGACGCCGACGCCTATGCCGACGAGCTAGATCGCATTTGCGAGGAAACGCTGCGCACCGGCGGGATTCCATGGGAGCAATTTCGGGATAGGTTGCGCAACCTCGGCAAGCCCCGCTGAGCAATGATCCGGATTATCGTTTCCGAGCGGGCCTCCGCCGATACGGACCGACTCGAGCATTGGCTTCTGGAACATGGAGCGGCCTACGCCGCCGATCTCGGTTCCCGGCTGGAAACCGCCATCGATAGCCTCCAGCACTACCCCCGAACGTTCCCCAACAAGTCGCGACGACCGGTATCGGGAACTCTTCGTTCAGTTCCATTCCAATCAGTATGTCGTTCAGTACCAAGTCCGGGGCGAGTTGGTCGTCATCCTACGCATCTTCCACGGCCTCGAAGATCGCTGAACCTCCCAGACTCGCCTATATGTCGGGCGTGAACGATACGACCATCGACATTCCCCCCGCCAACGCCCTGAAGGGCGCCGCCCTAATCAAGGACGAGGTCTCGCGCCTGCCCGACGCGCCGGGCGTCTACCGGATGATCGGCGAGAACGACGAGGTCCTCTACGTCGGCAAGGCCAAGAGCCTGAAGAAGCGGGTCGTGCAGTACGCCCAGGGCCGCTTCCACACCAACCGCATCGCCCACATGGTCGACGCCACGCGGTCGATGGAGTTCGTCACCACCCGCACCGAGGCCGACGCCCTGCTGCTCGAGATCAACCTGATCAAGCAGCTGAAGCCGCGTTTCAACGTGCTGCTGCGCGACGACAAGAGCTTTCCCGAGATCGTCATCCGCCGCGATCATGACGCGCCGCAACTGCGCAAGCACCGCGGGGCCCACACGATCAAGGGCGACTATTTCGGGCCGTTCGCCAGCGCCGGAGCGGTGAACCGCACGCTCAACACCCTGCAGAAGGCCTTCCTGCTGCGCTCGTGCAGCGACAGCGTCTACGACACCCGCTCGCGGCCCTGCATGCTGCACCAGATCAAGCGCTGCGCCGCCCCCTGCACCGGCCTGATCGGCAAGGACGACTACCAGGCCCTGGTCGACCAGGCCGAGGCCTTCCTGCGGGGCAAGTCGCGCGCGGTCATGGCCCTGATCGCCCAGCAGATGGAAGCGGCGGCCGAGGACCTGGAATTCGAGCGCGCCGCCCGCCTGCGCGACCGCATCCGCGCCCTGGCCTCGGTGGCCCAGGAGAGCCAGATCAATCCCGAGACCGTGGAGGAGGCCGACGTCGTCGCCCTGCACGTCGAGGGCGGCCAGGCCTGCGTGCAGGTGTTCTTCTTCCGGGCCGGCCAGAACTGGGGCAACCGCGCCTACTTCCCGCGGATCACGGGCAACGCCGAGGAGGAAGGCGAGGGCGCGACCGAGGAGCAGCGGATCCTGACCGCGTTCCTGGGCCAGTTCTACGACGACAAGCCGATCCCGCGCCTGATCCTGACCAATCTGGAGCCGGCCGACCGCGAGCTGCTGGCCGAGGCCTTCTGCCTGAAGAGCGGCCGCAAGGTCGAGATCGCCACCCCCAAGCGCGGCGAAAAGGCGGACCTGGTCGGCCACGCCCTGACCAACGCCCGCGAGGCGCTTGGCCGGAAGATGGCCGAGGGCTCGGCCCAGACCAAGCTGCTGGCCGGGGTCTGCGAGGCGTTCGGCCTGGAGGCCCCGCCCGAGCGGATCGAGGTCTATGACAACAGCCACATCCAGGGCACCAACGCCGTCGGCGGCATGATCGTGGCCGGGCCCGAGGGCTTCATGAAGGGCCAGTACCGCAAGTTCAACATCCGCTCGACCGAGCTGACGCCCGGCGACGACTACGGGATGATGAAGGAGGTGCTGCGCCGGCGCTTTTCCCGCCTGGTCAAGGAAGAGGAAGAGGGCGACAGCGACAACCGCCCCGACCTGGTGCTGGTCGACGGCGGCAAGGGCCAGCTGGACGCGGCCCTGGAGGTGATGGCCGACCTGGGCGTCGACGACATCGCCGTGGTGGGCGTGGCCAAGGGGCCGGACCGCGACGCCGGCCTGGAGCGGTTCTTCATGCCCGACAAGACGCCGTTCATGCTCGAGCCCAAGTCGCCGGTGCTCTACTACCTGCAGCGCCTGCGCGACGAGGCCCACCGCTTCGCGATCGGCGCCCACCGCACGCGGCGCTCGATGGACCTGAAGAAAAACCCGCTCGACGAGATCGAGGGCGTCGGCCCGGGTCGCAAGAAGGCCCTGCTGCACGCGTTCGGCTCGGCCAAGGGCGTGTCACGGGCGGGCGTCGAGGACCTGATGAAGGTGGACGGGGTCAGCCAGCCGCTGGCCGAGCGGATCCACGCGTTCTTCCGAAAGAGCTAGGGCGGCTAACACTTGCCCCCTACGGGTCGCTTCGCGACCGTCTTCCCCCACAGGGGGAAGAGGAGCCGCGCGCGCGTCCTCCGCCCTCTATGGGGGCGGACAGACCGCGAAGCGGTCAGGTGGGGGCAAGTCCGGACCTACTCCCGCGCCGACAGCTCCAGCCAATCGAACTCCTCCTCCAGCGCCCGATAGGCGTCGTCCCCGATCTCGCCCTTCTTCCGCAGATCCGCGATCGCCTCGCGTGACACCGCCACCACCCGGCGGCGCAGGGCGTTCTCGGTCGAAGCCCGCGCGTCGGCCCCGGTCTTGGTCTGGTGCAGGGCCGCGCCGTACTCGCGGCGCAGGGCCTCCGCGGCCTCGGACTGGTCGCCGTCCAGCTCGGCCAGGGCGGCCTTCAGCGCCATGGCCCTGGCCAGTTTCAGCTCCTTGCGCACCGGATCGTCGTCGGGCAGGCGCAACAACAGCATCAGCGGCTTGAGGGTCAGCCCCTGGACCACCAGCGTGCCCAGCACCACCGCGAAGGCGGCCAGCAGGATGAAGTCGCGATAGGGGAAGCCCTCGGGCAGGGCCAGGGCGGCGGCCAGGGTGACCATGCCGCGCATGCCGCACCACGAGACCATCAGCCCGCCCCGCGTGGTCGGCGCGGCCATGCTGGACCGCGCCACGTGCAGGCCGAACCAGTGGTTCTTCAGCCTCACCCCGGTGTTGTAGGTCATCACCCAGGCGATCCGCACGGCGATCACCGTGGCCAGGATCACCAGGGCGGCGCGCAGATAGTCCATCCGTTCGTGCGGCGACAGGGTCTCCAGGATCGGCCGGATCTGCAGGCCGATCAGGGTGAAGGCCAGGACGTTGAGCACCACCGTCACCGTCTCCCAGACCGCGAAGGACGGGACGCGCAGCCGCGCCGACAGCTGCGCGCCCGGCCGCCAGGCCACGGTCACGCCGTAGACGACGATGGTCACCACCCCCGACAGCCCCAGCCGCTCGGCCAGGATCCACACCCCGAAGGTTGAGACGAACTGGACGATCACCGAACTGGGCATGTCGGTCACCTTGTGGAACACCAGGCCGCTCAGCCGCGCCAGGCCGTAGCCCGCCACCACGCTGCCCACCGCCACCAGGACGAAGGTCGGCACGGCGTGGGCCAGGCTGAAGCCGCCGCCGACCGCCCCCACCGCCAGGCGGTAGATCAGCAGCGCCGAGGCGTCGTTCAGCAGGCTCTCGCCTTCCAGAATCTTGAGAATCCGGTGCGGCGGCTGGACCTGGCGCAGCACGGCCAGGGCGGCCACCGCGTCGGGCGGGGCGACGATGGCCCCCAGGGCGATCGCGGCCGGCCAGGGCATCTCGGGAAACAGCAGCCGCGCGACCCAGGCCACGCCCAGGGTGGTCAGGCTCACGGCGACCAGCACCAGGGACGACACCGGCCGCCAGTTGTCCTTCAGGTCGCGCAGCGAGGAGTCATAGGCCGCGTCCAGCAGCACGGGGGCGATGAACAGGGCCAGGATCAGCTCCGGCTCCAGCGCCAGCCGGGGCGCGCCGGGGATCAGGGCCACGGCCGCCCCGCCCATGGCCAGCAGGGCCGGATAGGGCGCGCCGACCCGCCGGGCCAGGGCCGACAGCAGCACCGCCCCTATCAGCAGGACCAGGATCCATTCGAAGACCAGCATGCGGAGAGGGTCTCCGCTGGCGCGCGACTTGGCAAATGCTAAGCGCGGCTCGTCCCGCCGATCGGCGAGGTCGCCGTCCCCATGACCTCCGAGGTTATTGCCGCCGCGCATCCGCTCGCCGATAGCGGTCGGCATGAACGAGCTCAGCGTCACCCTGCTTCTGGAGACCCGGACGGTCGGCGTGCGCGACGTGGCCTGCGACGGCGCCTGCCGCCACAAAAGCCCCAGCGAGTGCGCCGCCGCCACCCATCTCGTCTTTCCCTATCGCGGCGCCTATGTGCGCCATGTGGGCCGCCAGGACGTGGTGGCCGAAGCCAACCAGGTGGTGTTCTTCAACCGCGACCAGGACTACGCGATCAGCCATCCGATAGGCGGCGGCGACGCCTGCCTGTCGGTGTCGATCGACGACGCGCTGCTGACCGAGCTGTCCCCCGCCGAGCAGCTGGAGGACGGCGGCCTGGCGGTGTTCCGTCGACCGGCGCGCGGCCTCGCCCCGGCCGCCCAGGCCTTGGCCGCCCGGCTGAGGCACGGTCTGACGCGCGGCGCGTTCGAGCCGCTGCAGGCCGAGACCCTGACCCTGGCGCTGGTCGGCGCCGCCCTGGGCGAGCGCACAGCCCGGACCCGCGCCGCCAGCCATGGCCGGCGCAAGCTGGCCGATCGCGCCAAGCTGGTCCTGGCCTCTGACCCGGCGCGGCGCTGGACCTTGGCGCAGATCGCCGGAGACGTCGGCGTCTCGCCGGTCTACCTGACCCAGGTCTTCGCCCAGACCGAGGGCATGCCGCTCTATCGCTACCAGTTGCGGCTGCGGCTGGCGCGCGCCCTGGACCTGCTGGCCTCGTCCGACGACCTGACGACGCTGGCCCTCGACCTCGGCTTTTCCAGCCACAGCCATTTTACGGCGGCCTTCCGCCAGCTCCATGGCCACGCCCCGGCCGACTTCCGACGTTCGGTCAGACCGCCGCGCCTGTGCGCCTGATGGACAAGCGGCTTAACGGGCCCGGGCGGGAAAGCCAAAGCTCAGGCTTGAGAACACCGTCTCGAAGTCGACGCCTTCGTCGGTCAGCGGCCTGGTCCACACCACGTCCATCATCCAGGCCCCGTCGGCGGGCATGGCGAAGCCGGCCCGGCCCTCGCCGTCGGTGCGATGCTGCTCGCGGGGCGCGGCGTCGTGGGCCAGGTCGGTGATCTTGACCAGCGCGCCCGCCAGGGGCCGGCCTTCGTACAGCACCCGCACCGGCAGGGTCGCCGGACGCGGCAGGGCGTAGGGGCTGGCCTCGGGCACGATCTCCAGGGTCAAGCCCACGGGCTTGACGACGGCGCCCTGGTCGCCGCCTTCGCCGACCTGGATCAGGGCCTTGGTCTGGCGGCTGTAGCGTTCGGAGGCGTCGATCGCCCGCAGGCCGCGCGCGGCCCGGGCCTCCAGGGCGGGGGTCAGGCCCTCTTCCTCGGCATAGGCGTTGAACCGGGCGGCCGACAGGTGGCTCTGGGCGGCGGCGTCGCTGCGCAGCGTCACCACATAGGCGCCGGGCCGCGAGAAGCCCAGGGCGCCGTCGGCGGTCTCGGCGCCGAGCGTCAGAGCCGGGCGCAGGTCCAGGGCTTCACCGCCCGGCGCCGCGGCGTCGAACCGCAGGACCCGGCGGATCGGCAGTTGCGAGCGCTGGCGCTCGGCCCCCGTCCCGACCTGCAGGACCATCGGCGTGGCGGCGTCGACGGACAACCAGAAGCGTTCGGGCTGGATCCAGAACTCGTGCGCGGCGGCGGCTTGGGGACCGCAGGCCAGGGCCAGCGCGCCGGCGGCCGGCAGGACCTGGCGAAGGCCAGTCGTGAACAGGGTCATGGTCAGTCGGCCTTGCGCGAGGACTCGGCGGCGGCGTCGGGCGCGGCCAGGAACGGGAACACCGTGTCCGAATGCACGTGGTCGTCACGGTCGACGCCGTCGTCCACGCCGGTCAGGGCGCCGGTGGCCAGCAGCGAGCGATAGACGTCCACCGCGTCATAGTTCGGGGTCCGCCCGCCGCAGTCGCCCGCCAGGTCCCGACGGCCGGCGAGGGCGGCCAGCTCCACCGCGAACAGGGTCGTGCAGCGGGTCCCGGCGCTGTTGATCCACAGCCGGTCGTCGGCCAGCAGGATCGCCAGGTTCAGGTAGCGCGACGCCCCGGCCCGACGGTCGGCGATCATCGCGTTGCCGCACTGGCCGTCGAAGGCGTCGTAGAGGCCCAGGGTCTTCTCGATCTCGGGGACAAAGGCGTCCGAGGTCGCCGGCGTGGCGTGGTTGTAGGCTTCCTTGAGGGCGTCGCTGACGGCGTCGGGCGCGAGCGTGGCCAGCAGGGCGTTGCCGGTCAGCGGGCGGCCCATGCGGTCGATGCGTCCCTTGGGCCCGACGGTCTCGCCCCAGACCGCCAGCAGCTTGCCGCCGCGCGACACCGCCGGCAGGTCGATCGAGATCACCAACGAGGCCGGCGTCCAGCCCGCCAGGAGGTTCTGGGCCGGTCCGCCGCGCGTGTGGCGCCAGCGTTCCAGGACGCCGGCCGAGGTCGCCTTGTCGAAGGCCGGGCAGCCCGCCTCGTCCAGGGGCGCGCCGGCCTTGAGCGCGGCGGCGGCGAAATCGTAGGCCTCGCGCGTGCCCTTGACGTTGTTGAAGAACGGATCGTCGCGCGGGCCGGCGAAGACGCGGAAGCCGTGGCGGCGGGAGACCAGCCCTTCCGGACGGCCGGCGTCGCCGCGAGCCTCGTCCCCGTCGGCCGTGCAGTCGGCCTCCTGACCGCTGAACCGGCACGAGATCGTCGTCGTCGCCGTGGTCTTGCCCAGGCGCGCCCCGCTGTCGACGTGGAACACATAGGCCAGGTCCCTGGAGAAGCCGTGCCCGACGATCGCCATCACCAGGTTCAGCCGCCGGCTGTCCGGCGAGGTCCAGGCGAAGATGTCGCCGATGTCGGCCCGGGGATCGGCGATGACGCTGGGCGTGTCGAGATGGTCCGACGCCCGCGCGGGCCCGGCGCCGGCCAGCAGCAGGGCCGCCGCGCCCCCAAGGCCCGCCGCCAGGGCGCGGCCGGTGTTGATGGTCCAAGTCATTGCGTCGCTCCGGAGAAACTGGAGCCGCAGAGAGCCTTGGAACGGCCGTCGTCCGCTGTCGAAATCTTTAGCGATCTGAACGTCGGTTCGCCGACGGGTCCCGGAAACCTATTCCACCGCGAAGACCAGCCCCGCCTTGGCCTGCAACCGCTCGACCAGCTTGCCCCGCAGCGCCGCGCCCGGCGTCCAGATCCCGCCGGCCACGTCCGGCGTGTCGATCAGGCACAGGGCCGTCTCGGCGATCATCTTGCTGGTCGAGCCGTAGCCGGGGTCCTTGTCGCCCTTGACGCTGGCGCGGACCTGACGGCCGTCGTCGGCGACGGCGACGAACAGCAGGTCGTAGAAGCCGGCCTCGCGCTCGTCCTTGCTGGGGCCCTCGCCCGGCTTGGGCCCGCCTTCGGCGCCCATGGCCGCGTTGGCCGCGCCGACGGCCTTGGCGGCGGCCTCGCCGTCCTCGCCGGGGCCGGTCAGGATCATTTCGTCATAGACGAAGTCGGCGCCGTACGGCTGGTCCATCAGCCAGTTGGAGCGGTGGACGTTGCGGGTGTTGATCGCCGCCATCACGAACGGGGCGGTCCACGAGCCCAGGTCCTCGTCATAGGCCACGGCCGCGCCGTGCGGCTGCTTGGGGCCGGCGAAGTCGGGGGTCAGGGCGAAGGGGTCCTTCAGGTATTCCAGGATCCGCGGGTCGCGGCCCGCCGCGGCCAGGGTGGCCCTCAGGCTGGCCGCCGTGCCGCCCGAGAAGCCGCCGCGCATGGCCCGCACCCGACCCTTGACCCGGGCGACCGGCGCGCCGAACCGCTTGGCCGCCTCCTGCTGCACGAACCAGACGCCCAGCTCGAACGGGATGGAATCGAAGCCGCAGGAAAAGACGATCCGCGCCCCGCTGCCCTGGGCCGTCCGCTCGTGGGCGTCGATCATCTGGCGCATCCAGGCCGGCTCGCCGCAGAGGTCCAGATAGTCGGTCCCGGCCTCGGCGCAGGCGGCCACCAGGTCGGAGCCGTAGAGCTGGTAGGGGCCGACCGTGGTCAGGACCGCCTTGGCCTGCTGGACCATGCGCCGCAGCGAGGCCGGGCTGTCGGCGTCGGCGACGATCAGCGGGATGTCGGCCATTGAAGCGCCCGTGAGGGCGCCGATCTCGTCGCGCACGGCGGCCAGCTTGTCGGCGTCGCGGCCCGACATCGCCCAGCGGACGCTCGGGTGACGCCTGGCGAAATGCTCGGCCACCAGCCGGCCGGTGAAGCCGGTCGCGCCGTGGACGATGACGTCGAACTCCGCGTTGGGGTTCATGGGTGCGCCTCCCGAGATCTTTATCGTTGGAGGCAGAGTGGCGCGGATGGGGAGCGGAGGCAAACAAGCGTTCGTGAGGCGAACCTATTCAGCCTTCGGCTTCAGCCCCAGCAGCCCCACGAAGCTCAAACCCGCGGCCACGGCCAGGTAGACGCCCACCGGGACCAGCCCGCCCTTGTCGGCCAGGGCCTGGGCGATCATCGGCGCCAGGCCTCCGCCCAGGATGCCGCCGACATTGAAGGCGGTCGAGACGCCGGTGTAGCGCACGCGGGCCGGGAACAGGTCGGGCAGAAAGGCGCCCAGCGGGCCGTAGACGAAGCCCATGACCAGCAGGCCCAACGCCAGAAAGGCGAAGATCGCCAGCAGCGAGCCGGCCCCCATCATCACCGGCAGCAGGGCGCCGACCGCGACGGTCATGGCGCAGCCCGACATCAGCACCCGGCGCGGGTTGGTCGCGTCCGACCAGCAGCCGGCCGCGACGATGCCGGCGGCCATGAACAGGATCGCCCCCAGCTGCACGCCCAGCATGGCGGTGCGGCTATAGCCCAGGGTGGTCACCCCGTAGCCCAGCGCGAAGGCGGTCATCAGGTAGTAGACGGCGAAGCAGCAGATGGCCGCCAGCGTCCCGCAGAGGGTGGCCTTCCAGTGGCCGCGCAGCAGCTCGCCCAGCGGCACGGCCGGCGGGGCCTCGTGGGCGATGGCGGCGGCGAAGGCCGGGGTCTCGGTCAGCTTCAGCCGCACCCACAGGCCCACGGCCACCAGGGCCGCGCTGCCCAGGAACGGCAGGCGCCAGCCCCAGGCCTGGAACTGCTCCGGCGTCAGGATGACGCCCAGCGCCAGGAAGAGCCCGTTGGCGGCGATGAAGCCGACCGGGGCGCCCAGCTGCGGAAACATGCCGAACCGCGCCTTCCAGCCCGGAGGGGCGTTCTCGACAGCCAGAAGCGCCGCCCCGCCCCACTCGCCGCCCAGGCCGAAGCCCTGGCCGAACCGCAGCAGGCACAGCAGGGTCGGGGCCAGCCAGCCGGCCATGGCGTAGGTGGGCAGGAAGGCGATGGCCAGGGTCGATCCGCCCATCAGCATCAGCGAGGCCACCAGGGTCGACTTGCGTCCGACCCGATCCCCGAAATGGCCGAACACCGCCGCGCCCAGCGGCCGGGCCAGGAAGGCCACCCCCAGGCTGGCGTACGAGGCCATCAGTTGCAGGCTGGCCGACTTGGACGGGAAGAACAGCGGCCCGAACACCAGCGAGGCGGCCGTGGCGTAGATGTAGAAGTCGTAGAACTCCACCGCCGTGCCCACCAGGCTGGCGGTCAAGACGCGGCGGTTGGAGTTGGTCGCGATCTGTCTGGTTTCGCCGCTCATGCGCATCCCCCGAGAAACTCGGCCACGGCTTGGCGGGCGGAAGGCGCCGCGTCAATCGATAGGGCGAAAAATGACCCCGACGGTTTCACTTTTGGACCTAGCGCGACCTTCTTTATTCGAGGCGCAAGTCATTTTCGGTAGAAGCTTGCCGAACAGGAACCGCTCAGCCTTTTTCCAGTAACCGCACTCTATCAGCCAAGTCCCCGGCGGTTTGCGCCACCCTCCAGAAGCGCCGGTCGGCTGTGACCACATAGGTCTGCTCGCGGATGGCCAGGGCCAAATAGAGGCAGTCATAGACGGGGTGACCCAAGCGCTGGGCCAGGGCGGCAGCCGCCGCCAAATCCTCCTCGATCGGGATGGAGGTCACTGGCGCGTTGAACAGCTCAGACAGCCGCTCCTCGGCCTCGCCGACGCTGAGTTCGCCGCGCAGATTGCGCCGCCACAGGGCATTGGCGGCCTCCAACAGCCACAAGGAAGGCGCGATCAGGTCGTCGTCGAGCAAGGCGTCTGCGGCGGCTTGGCCAGGCTCGGCCAACACCCATTTCAACGCCACAGAGGCGTCGACGACCAGCGTCACCGCGTGTCGCGATCCAGCCGGATAAGATCCGCCGACTCCCCGACGATCCGACCTTGGGTCTGTTCCCGCAGAGACGCGGCGCGCTCGCGAAAGGCGGCCCGTCCAGCCTTGAGAGCGGCCTCCAGGATCAGACGATGCTCGGCCTCGGCGCTGCGGCCGTGGGCGCTCGCCCGGCGCTTGAGCGCTTCGACAACATCGCGGGGAACGTCACGGACCAGGAGCTGAGCCATGTATGGACGATATCACTTGATAGCACCCCCAGCAATCGCCCCCATAGCCCTCCGCGCCTTTCATGCGTTAGAACTCCGCCATGAAGAACCTCCCCAACATCCTGACCGCCTCGCGCCTCGTCATCGCGCTGTTCATGTTCGTGGCGCTGGCCGCGGCGGCCGGCGGCGTGCCGTGGCTGAGCGAGAACCTCACCGGCGAGCAGCAGATGTCGCTGCAGCGCTGGGCGTTCTGGGCGTTCGTGGTGGCGGCGGTGACCGACTTCTTCGACGGCTGGCTGGCCCGCAAACTCGACGCGGTCAGCATCTGGGGCGCGATCCTCGACCCGATCGGCGACAAGATCCTGGTCTGCGGCGCCCTGCTGGGCCTGATGGCCCTGGGCCCCAATCCGCTGGTGATCCTGCCGTCGGGCCTGATCCTGTTCCGCGAATTCGCCGTCAGCGCCCTGCGCGAGGTCGGGGCCGGCAAGGGGATCAAGCTGCCCGTCACCGTGCTGGCCAAGTGGAAGACCACCCTGCAGCTGGTGGCGATCGGCGCCGAGATGATCCTGGTCTCGTGGGCCGCCTTCGGCCTGCCGACCGAGCCGTCGGTGGTGGCCCCCGCCACCTACATCACCCACGGCCTGCTGTGGCTGGCCGCCGTGGTCACTCTGATCACCGGCGCCCAGTATTGGGAAGCGGCGCGTAAGGCCCTGGTTTAGGGGCGGAGCTCTTCCTTCCCCATTCCACCGCCCGTCATCCTCGGACTTGTTCCGAGGACCCCTATGTCAACCGCGCTGTCGGTCGGTATGGAGCCGCGACCTCACCGTTGCGCTGGTCAGCATTCTTCTCGGCTGAAGCAAGGGTCCTCGGAACAAGTCCGAGGATGACGGTTGATAATTGCAGAGGGGACGGAAAGGCGACGCGCCCTACTCAGCCGCCAGCAGCGGCGCCGCGTCGTCCTCGATCGCGTCTGAGTCCGTCGGGCCGTGCAGCAGCCATTCGGTGTCGGGTTCTCGGCCCGACCGCGTCCGTTCCGCCCGCATCATCAGGGCCAGCCAGCCGGCGCCCGCCGTCAGAAACACCATGATCGCCTCCGAAGCGCTTCGTCACTATTGAGAATGACTCTCAACAATGGCGAAGGCAAGGCGTCTAGGGCGCGGTCTTCGGTGTCAGGCGGCTTCGGCGGGTACGGCGGGCGCCTTGCGGCGGGCGGCGGCGGTCACGCCGCGCTTCTTGGTCGCCGCTTCCAGGGCGACCTGGCGGCGTTTGGAGGCTTCAAGCTCGAGCACGGGCAGCACCTCCGCCGCGCCACGGCGCTGGGCCGGCGTGCCCACGATGTCCAGGCGACGGGCATTGGCCAGGAGCGTGACCAGCTCCTGGTCGTTCAGCAGAGGAATCCGCTCGATCAGGGTCATACTTAGCTCCTCGAAAGTCAGCAATTCCCGCAGTAGGGCGAGAGAAGTACCTTAACGTTCAAGGCGGCGCTTGGGGTCCAAAACTATTTGCGATTCAAGTCGATTCACGAATTCACTTGCCCTAAGCCGTTTCGAGGCTCATGGTGCATTATCGAAATTCGCTGACGTTCGGCCTGCTTTTCCATGCTCTCTTCGTGAGAGCGCCGGACGCGCCCACCGACCCCCAACGAAATTTGATCGCCGTGCGGAACGACTCCGCCGACGAATATTGACTGCAAGGACTACCACTATGGCTACCGGCACCGTGAAATGGTTCAACGGCACCAAGGGCTTCGGCTTCATCCAACCTGACGACGGCGGCGCTGACGTCTTCGTGCACATCTCGGCCGTTGAACGCGCCGGTCTGCGTGGTCTGGACGAAGGTCAGAAGATCACCTACGAACTCGAGCGCGACAACCGCTCGGGCAAGATGTCGGCGGGCCAACTGCAGGCTTAATCGCCTCACGCTCACGAGATTTGGAATGGGTCGGCGCCCTGGCGCCGGCCCATTTTTCTTGCGCGTTTCCCTTGCGCCCAACCGGGGCACGTAACAGGGTTCGCGGGTTCCGGCAGAGAGCTCACGAGCCCATGCGTCCAGCCCGCCTCTTGGCGCCAACCCGCCTCCTGACGATCGTCCTGGCGGCCCTGAGCCTCTCGGCCTGCGGATCGCTGTCGCGCGACCTCTACACCGCCAGCGACCTGGCCGGACCGCCGCCAAAGGGCCTGGCCGGACTGCGCTTCAACGCCAGCGACAGCGACGCGGCCGTCCGTTTCGCCGAGCCGGCCCGCAAGCGCGCCCAGGTCCAGCGCACCTTCGACGTCCTGGCCCTGTCGGGCGGCGGTTCGAACGGAGCCTACGGGGCCGGCGTGCTGGCCGGCTGGACCAAGCGCGGCGAGCGGCCGGAATTCGACATCGTCACCGGCGTCTCGACCGGCGCCCTGACCGCGCCCTTCGCCTTCCTGGGTCCCAGCTGGGACGACCGGCTGACCGAAGCCTACACCGGCAAGGAGGCCGGCCGCGTCCTCAAGCCGCGCGGCCTGGGCCTGCTGTTCCACACCAGCGTCTACAGCAGCGGCGGCCTGCGGGCCCTGGTCGACGCCAACGTCACCGACGACCTGCTGGCGGCCATCACCGCCGAGCACAAGCGCGGCCGCCGCCTGCTGATCGCCACCACCAACCTGGACACCGAGGAGACGGTGATCTGGGACATGGGCGCCATCGCCACCCGCGGCGATCCGGCCTCGCGCCGCCTGTTCAAGGAGGTGCTGGTGGCCTCGGCCAGCATCCCCGGCGTCCTGCCGCCCACCCTGATCGAGATCCAGGGCCCCAATAGCGAGAAGGGGGGCCGGCGCCTGTCGGAGATGCATGTGGACGGCGGCGTCACCATCCCGTTCTTCGTGGCCCCGGAGTCGCTGCTGCTGTGGACCGCGGCCAAGGGCCAGGCCCGGCCCGGGCGGCTTTACGTGATCGTCAACGGCAAGGTCGGCGGCACCTTCGGCTTCACCAAGGGCAACGCCGGGGCGATCGTCGGCCGCTCGTGGGACGCGATGAGCAAGGCCCTGATGCGCACCCACCTGGCGGCCAGCAGCGCCTTCGCCCGGCGCAACGGCGGACAGCTGTTCTACGCGGCCATTCCCGACAGCGCCGACCTGGACACCTCGGGGCTGGATTTCGCCAACGACAACCGCGCGGCCCTGTTCCGCATGGGCTTCGAGCGGGCCGAGGCCGGCTGGGCCTGGAGCCTGACCGACGCCCCCGTCGAAGTCCCGCCCGCCCAGCCCGCCGTGCCCGCGCCGCCGGCGATCAGCGGTCGGTGAGGCGTCAGCAAGATCGCCCCCTTCCACCGTCATCCCGGGCCTCGTGCCCGGGACCCCTGGTTCAGCTGACGGTGAAGCGCCTTGGCGCGCCAGCGCCACACCCCCGCACTTGCGGCGGACAGAGGGGTCCCGGGCACAAGGCCCGGGATGACGGGCTGAAAGGAGGCCGCGAAAAGATAACGGTGTTGGCGCAACGAACCTTGAAGGACTGCAGCCGATCACCGTCCAAGCCGCGTTCAGAGTCTAGGGTTGCGCCAAACCGACTCCCTCTCTAAACGGGCGGCTTAACCTGCAAGATGGTCGGCAGCGGGCGCGCGGATGTGCGCGACCGTGTCTCTGCGCGCGAGTTTCTCCATGCCCAAAAGAACAGACATCTCCTCGATCCTGATCATCGGCGCCGGGCCGATCGTCATCGGCCAGGCGTGCGAGTTCGACTATTCGGGCGTCCAGGCGTGCAAGGCGCTGCGCGCCGAGGGCTACCGGATCATCCTGGTCAATTCCAACCCCGCCACGATCATGACCGATCCGGACGTGGCCGACGCGACCTATATCGAGCCGATCACCCCGGACATGGTCGAGAAGATCATCGCCAAGGAACGGCCGGACGCCCTGCTGCCCACCATGGGCGGCCAGACCGCGCTGAACACCGCCCTGGCCCTGGAAGCCAGCGGCGCCCTGGCCAAGTACGGCGTCGAGATGATCGGCGCCAAGGCCGAGGTGATCGACAAGGCCGAGGACCGCCAGAAGTTCCGCGACGCCATGGACAAGCTGGGCCTGGAGAGCCCCAAGTCCAAGGCCGCCCACAACATGGACGAGGCCCGCGACGGCCTGGCGTTCGTCGGCCTGCCAGCCATCATCCGCCCGTCCTTCACCCTGGCCGGCACCGGCGGCGGCATCGCCTACAATGTCGAGGAATTCGAGGAGATCGTCGCGCGCGGCCTGGACCTGTCGCCGACCACCGAGGTCCTGATCGAGGAAAGCGTCCTCGGCTGGAAGGAATACGAGATGGAAGTGGTCCGCGACACGGCGGACAACTGCATCATCGTCTGCTCGATCGAGAACATCGACCCGATGGGCGTCCACACCGGCGACTCGATCACCGTCGCCCCGGCCCTGACCCTGACCGACAAGGAATACCAGTGGATGCGCGCGGCCTCGATCGCCGTGCTGCGCGAGATCGGCGTCGAGACCGGCGGGTCGAACGTCCAGTTCGCGGTCAATCCGGCCGACGGCCGCATGGTCGTGATCGAGATGAACCCGCGGGTGTCGCGCTCGTCGGCCCTGGCGTCCAAGGCCACCGGCTTCCCGATCGCCAAGGTCGCCGCCCGCCTGGCGGTCGGCTACACCCTGGACGAGCTGAAGAACGACATCACCGGCGGCGCGACCCCGGCCTCGTTCGAGCCCAGCATCGACTACGTGGTCACCAAGATCCCGCGCTTCGCCTTCGAGAAGTATCCGGGCAGCGAGCCGCTGCTGACCACCGCCATGAAGTCGGTCGGTGAAGTCATGGCCATCGGCCGCACCTTCAAGGAAAGCGTCCAGAAGGCCCTGCGCGGCCTGGAGACCGGCCTGAACGGCTTCGACGAGATCGAGATCGCCGGCGCCGACGATCCCGACACCGGCCGCGCGGCGGTGATCCGCGCCCTGAACACCCCGACCCCCGACCGCCTGCGCGTGATCGCCCAGGCCTTCCGCCACGGCCTGTCGGTCGAGGAGGTCAACGCCGCCTGCAGCTACGAGCCGTGGTTCCTGCGCCAGATCGCCGAGCTGGTCCGCCAGGAGGGCTGGGTCCGGGCCGGCGGCCTGCCGACGGATGCGCAAGGGTTCCGCGCCCTGAAGGCCCAGGGCTTCTCCGACGCCCGCCTGGCCAAGCTGACCGGCTCGACCGAGAAGGCCGTCCGCAAAGCCCGACAGGACCTCAAGGTCCGCCCGGTGTTCAAGCGCATCGACAGCTGCGCCGGTGAGTTCGCGGCCACCACGCCCTACATGTATTCGACCTACGAGACCGGGGCCCTCGGCCAGGTTCCCGAGTGCGAGAGCGCGCCGTCCAACCGCAAGAAGGCGGTGATCCTGGGCGGCGGTCCCAACCGGATCGGCCAGGGCATCGAGTTCGACTACTGCTGCTGCCACGCGGCCTTCGCGCTGGACGCCATCGGCATCGAGTCGATCATGGTCAACTGCAACCCCGAGACCGTCTCGACCGACTACGACACCTCCGACCGCCTGTACTTCGAGCCGCTGACGGCCGAGGACGTGCTGGAGCTGCTGGAGGTCGAAAAGAGCAACGGCACGCTGGCCGGCGTGATCGTCCAGTTCGGCGGCCAGACGCCGCTGAAGCTGGCCCACGCGCTGGAAGAGGCCGGGATCCCGATCCTGGGCACCAGCCCCGACGCCATCGACCTGGCCGAGGACCGCGAGCGCTTCCAGCAACTGCTGAACGGCCTTTCCATCGCCCAGCCCGAGAACGCCATCGCCCGCACCTGGGACGAGGCCCGGGCCGAAGGCGACAAGATCGGCTTCCCGTTCGTGATGCGCCCGTCCTACGTGCTGGGCGGCCGGGGCATGGAGATCATCCGCGACCACGAGCACCTGGAACGCTACATCGCCAACACCGGCGAGATCTCGTTCGAGCACCCGATCCTGCTGGACCACTATCTGAGCCGCGCCACCGAGGTGGACGTCGACGCCCTGTGCGACGGCAAGGACGTGTTCGTGGCCGGCGTGCTGGAGCACATCGAGGAAGCCGGCGTCCACTCGGGCGACAGCGCCTGCTCGATGCCGCCCTTCTCGCTCAGCGCCGCCACGGTGGAGGAGCTGAAGCGCCAGACCGTGAAGATGGCCCTGGCCCTGAACGTCCGCGGCCTGATGAACGTGCAGTTCGCCATCGAGGAGCCGCACAGCGCCGAGCCGCGCATCTATGTGCTGGAAGTGAACCCCCGCGCCTCGCGCACCGTGCCGTTCGTGGCCAAGACGATCGGGCAGCCCGTCGCGGCGATCGCCGCCAAGATCATGGCCGGCGAGACCCTGGCCAGCTTCGGCCTCAGGGACGTTCCCTACGACCACATCGCGGTCAAGGAAGCGGTGTTCCCGTTCGCCCGCTTCGCCGGCGTCGACACGGTGCTGGGCCCGGAAATGCGCTCGACCGGCGAGGTTATGGGCCTGGACTGGATCCGCGAGGGCGAACAGGGCCTGGGTCCGGCCTTCGCTCGCGCCTTCGCCAAGAGCCAGCTGGGCGGCGGCGTCAACCTGCCGACCGCCGGGACCGCGTTCGTCTCGGTCAAGGAAAGCGACCGCCCGTGGATCGTCGAACCGGTCAAGCTGTTGCAGGCGGCGGGCTTCAAGGTGCTGTCGACGGTCGGCACGCGCGGCTACCTGGCCGAGCAGGGCGTCGAGGTCGAGCTGGTCAAGAAGGTGCTGGAAGGCCGCCCGCACATCGTCGACGTGATGAAGAACGGCGGCGTGCAGCTGGTGTTCAACACCACCGAGGGCAAGCAGGCCCTGGAGGACAGCTTCGAGATCCGCCGCACGGCCCTGATGATGAAGGTGCCCTACTACACCACCTCGGCCGGCGCCCTGGCCGCGGCCCAGGCCATCTCCAGCGCCCCGGCCGAGATGCTGGAAGTGCGGCCGCTGCAGAGCTACCAGTAACCTCCAATCCTTCTCCGCGTGCGGGAGAAGGTGGCCCGCCCAGCGGGTCGGATGAGGGCTCGAAGACCAGATCCGCCGCGATCAGCCGAAAGGCCGGTCGCGGCGGCTTTCGTTGGGCGGCGCTAGAAAGTTATCCACAGGCCTTCCCCTTAGCACCGTCATCCCGGGCCTTGTGCCCGGGACCCCTGGTTCAGTTGACGGTGAAGCGAAATGGCGCGCCGGCGCGCCACACCCCGCCCTTGCGGCGGACAGAGGGGTCCCGGGCACAAGGCCCGGGATGACGGTCGAGAGGGGACGAGCGGAGGTCTATCCCCGCACCTCGCAAAACAAACCCTCGGGAATCCAACCCCTTACACAGAAACGCACGTTTCCGATCCCCACCCTCCAGGACGGCCGCATCCTAGAGGCATGACCCAAGCCCAAGACATCCCCACCTGGTCCCTGACCTTCCAGCTCAAGCTGATGGCCGCCCTCGACGCGGCCTGGGCGATCCTGGAGGCCAGCGACGACCCCGCCGAGATCCGCCGGGCCCGCGACAAGGCGAAAGCCTGCGGCGAACTGGCCGCCGTGGCCCGCAAGGTCGCGCAGATGGTCCCGACCCCGCGCGGCAAGCCGCAGATGGCCGAGGCGGTCGCCGGAATGGCCACCACTCAAGCCGTGGCGACCGTGCAGGAAATGATGGCCGCCATGTCCCCGCCGACGGCGGCGCCGGTCGCAGCCCAAGCCGAGCACGCCCGCCGCGCGCTGGACAAGCTCAAGGGCGGCCGACGCGGGCGGTTGTGACGGGGACCGGACGGCGCCCATAATCCCCGTCATCCTCGGACTTGTTCCGAGGACCCCGCGTTCAGCCGAGCTGTCGGCTCCATGGCGGGCCAGCCCGCCACCCCACGGCCTTCGCGGCGGGGGCAGGGGTCCTCGGAACAAGTCCGAGGATGACGGACGTGGGTGATGTTCTTGAATGACCGCCCGCAGCGGCGAGGCCGCGCCTTGAAACCTTGATGGCGAGCCGGCTCTGCCGCCAATTGAGCCCCGTCCCGCCAGACGCTAAACCCAAGCCATGACCGCCCCCTACTCCGACGCCGAAGTCGCCGACCTGGCCCGCCGCCTGCTGGACCACAGCCTGCCCAAGGCCCAGTGGACCCACGCCGCGCACCTGACCGCCACGATGCGCCTGGTCCGCACCCGCGACGACGACCTGGAGCGCGACATGCCGCGCATTATCCAGACCTACAACGAGGCGGTCGGCGGGGTGAACGATGACCACAACGGCTATCACGAGACCATCACCCAGGCTTACCTGGCCGCCATCCGCGCCTTCGTCGCGGCCCTGCCGGCCGGGATCGGCGACGGCGAGGCGTCCGCGCGCCTGCTGGCCACGCCGATGGGCGACAAGGCCTGGCCGCTGGGCTTCTGGTCGCGCGAGCGATTGTTCAGCGTCGCGGCCCGCCGGGGCTGGGTGGAGCCGGACCTGAAGCCGTTGGAGGCGCCCGTGAGCCTGCCGGCGTGATCACCTTCGCGGCCGTCTATCTGGGCGTCCTGAACCTGGCGACCTTCGTGATCTTCGGGTTCGACAAGGCCGCGGCCGCCGACCGGCGCTCGCGCGTGCCCGAACGCGCCCTGCTGGCCCTGGCCGCCCTGGGCGGCAGCCCCGGCGCCCTGCTGGCCCGCCCGGTGTTTCGCCACAAGACCCGCAAACAGCCGTTCAGCGCCTGGCTGACGCTGATCGTGTTCCTGCAGGCCGCGACGGTCGCGGCGCTGCTGGCGATGGCGTGGCGCGGACGTTGACGGGGCATTGACAAGCGCGGCCGTCGTTCGGCGACTGGGACGGTTCGCAGGGAGCCCGCCATGATCGTCGTCCACCACCTGAACAACTCGCGCAGCCAGCGGGTGCTGTGGCTGCTGGAGGAGCTGGGCGTTCCCTACGAGGTCAAGCGCTACCAGCGCGACGCCAAGACCATGCTGGCCCCGCCGGACCTGCTGGCCGTCCACCCGCTAGGCAAGTCGCCGGTGATCACCGACGGCGACAAGACCCTGGCCGAGACCGGAGCGATCATCGACTATCTGCTGGAGACCTACGGCCAGGGCCGGCTGATCCCGGCGGCCGGGACGCCCGAGCGCCTGGCCTTCACCTACTGGCTGCACTACGCCGAGGGTTCGGCCATGACGCCGCTGCTGCTGAAGCTGGTGTTCACGGCCCTGCCCGCCCGCGCGCCCGGCCTGCTGAAGGGCCTGGTCAAGACCATCGCCGGCCGGGCCCAGAGCGGCTTCGTCGATCCGCAGCTGAAGCTGCACATCGACCACTGGGACGCCGCGCTGGCCAAGACCGCCTGGTTCGCCGGCCCGGACTTCACCGCCGCCGACATCATGATGAGCTTCCCCCTGGAGACGGGCGCCGCCCGCGCCGGGGCCGGATCGCGCCCCAGGATCAAGGCGTTCCTGGACCGCATCCACGCTCGCCCGGCCTATCTCAGGGCGCTGGAACGCGGCGGGCCGTACGACTACGCGTGATCGCCAACGCTCCCCTTCCCGTCCGTCATCTCGGACGTGTTCCGAGGACCCCTTTGTCCGCCCGCGCTGTCGACCGAAAGGGGGCCCGGGCTCTCACCGCTCCACGGATCGTCCTTCTTCGCGGTTGAAGCAGGGGTCCTCGGAACAAGTCCGAGGATGACGGTTGAGAGGTGGAACGAAGGCCGGCTCGGCCCGCTCGATCGGCCCCTTGACGATCATTCGGAACAAGGATCGCGCCAGCGCGCTTGATCCCCGCCGCTAACCGGGTCAAGCTTCGCCTCACGGGCGGGTACTTGCTTATCGCTAACGCGGCGCCTATCCTCTCAGCCCCCGGTCGTGCGCGCCAACGTCCGGGAGTCTTCCTCCCTTTGGGCGAACCGAGCTAAAATCCGCAATGGAAAAAGTGCCGATGACCGCCGGGGGTTACCAGACCCTCGACGAAGAACTGAAGCGTTTGAAGACGATTGAACGGCCGGCGGTGATCGCCGCGATTTCCGAGGCGCGCCAGCATGGCGACCTGTCGGAGAACGCCGAGTATCACGCCGCCAAGGAACGCCAGGGCTGGATCGAAGGCCGGATCGCCGAGATCGAGGACAAGATCGCGCGCGCCCAGATCATCGATGTCTCGAAACTGTCGGGCAAGCAGGTGAAGTTCGGCGCGACGGTCAGCGTCGTCGACGAAGACACCGAGGAAGAGGCCCGCTACCAGATCGTCGGCGAGCACGAAGCCGACGTG
This sequence comes from Caulobacter sp. Root487D2Y, assembly GCF_001427165.1. Classification (NCBI taxonomy): domain Bacteria; kingdom Pseudomonadati; phylum Pseudomonadota; class Alphaproteobacteria; order Caulobacterales; family Caulobacteraceae; genus Caulobacter; species Caulobacter sp. Root487D2Y. The sequence continues at coordinate 944,364 of NZ_LMFD01000001.1, read as the reverse complement.
AAGTCGGGCCGCATCTCGCTGAGCTCGCCGTTGTCGCGCGCCATGATCGGCAAGGAAGTCGGCGAGGTGGTCGAGGTCAACACGCCTGGCGGCGTGAAGGCCTACGAGATCCTCAAGGTCGAGTGGGTCTAGCTTAAGCCCCATTCCAGGGACATTTGCGTACGAAGCGCCGGACAGCTTAGCTTGACCGGCGCGCCGCTTTGTCGTGGCCGGGATCACCGACGTGGTTGAAAAGAAAACATCGCGAGCGACGGAGCCCGAGGCCGCCAAGGCGCGCAAGGCTCCCGCCAGGGCGACGGCCTCGAAGGTCGCCGCGCCGAAGGCTGTCGCCCCGAAAGCCGCCGCCCAAAAGCCCGCCGCCTCGAAAGCCGTCAGGACGCCCAAGGCCGCGCCCCCGGCGCCCGCCGAGACGAAGACCAGGCCCGCGCCGCGCCGCAAGGCCGCCGCCGCGCCGGCGCCCGAACCCGTCGTCCCGCTCCAGCCCGCGACGCCCGCCCCCGAAGCGCCCGAAAAGCCGCCGATCGTCATCTGGGCGATCTCGGACGGCCGCGCCGGGATCGAGGCCCAGGCCGTGGGCCTGGCCGAGGCCGTGGGCCGCCAGGTCCGGGCCGAGATCGTCGTCAAGCGCGTGGGCTGGAACGGCCGGATCGGCCGCCTGCCCTGGTGGGCCAACTGGCTGCCGCGCCGCTGGCTGACGCCCGAGAGCGGCATTCAGGCGCCGTGGCCCGACCTGTGGATCGCCGCCGGCCGCGCCACCCTGCCCCTGTCGATCCGCGCCAAGCGCTGGTCGGGCGGCAAGACCTATGTCGTGCAGATCCAGGACCCGCGCGTCCCGGCCAACATGTTCGACCTGGTCATCCCGCCCAAGCACGACCGGCTGACCGGCGACAACATCCTGCCGATCACCGGCTCGCCGCATCGGGTGACGGCCGCGCGGCTCGAAACGGAATACGAGAAGTTCAAGGACCGGATCGACGCCCTGCCCCGCCCCCGCGTGGCGGTGCTGCTGGGCGGCCGGTCCAGGGCCTTCGACCTGTCGGCCCTGCGCGCGGCCGAGATGGCCCACCAGATCCAGCTGCCGCTGGAGCAGGAGGGCGGCAGCCTGCTGATGACCTTCTCGCGGCGCACCCCCGACCAAGCCAAGGCCCTGCTGACCGCCCGCCTGCGACATCTTCCCGGGATCATCTGGGACGGCGCGGGGGCCAATCCCTATTTCGCCTTCCTGGCGGCGGCCGACTACATCCTGGTCACCGAGGACTCCACCAACATGGCCACCGAGGCCGCCTCGACGGGCAAGCCGGTGTTCATCCTGAAGATGGACGGCCAGAGCCTGAAGTTCCGCCTGTTCCACCAGGAGCTGGAGAGCATGGGCGCGGCCCGTCCCTACGGCGGGGCCTTCCACGGCTGGACCTATGAGCCGGTCGACGAGACCGGGCGGGCGGCGGCCGAGATCGTGGCGCGGATGGAAGCGCGGGGCGAGACGAGTTCGACAAGCGCTTAAGGCGAGTTGAATCGCGCATTGCGCGCGATGGTTGTTCTTGTTATGTTCACGGAATGACCGTGCCCATCGATCGTACGCCCCGCATTGGAAAAGCCGCGAGCAACGAAGCGCGCAAGGCGATCGCGACGACGGCCAATGCGCTGTCGATCACCTTGCTGGTCACGCTCTGGCTGCAGCCGATGCTGTCCGGGCGCGCCGCGGGCTTCGCGGGCCCGGGCGCCCTCGCCGGATTCATTGCGCTCCAAGCCCTCGCCCACTATGTTTTGAACAGAGTGGAGGACTGAACATGGATCCGGTCATCTACATGGTCGTGATCGCGTTGCTGGGCGCTGGACTAGCCGTCGCGGTCTCTTGGGTCGTCGGCAAGCTCTTTCGGCGCTGACGCCGCTCCCTTGATCCTCGCCGCCCTCCAGGCCCGCATGGGTTCCGAACGCTTGCCGGGCCGGCCGTCGATGCCGCTGGCCCGGGCGCCGCTGATCGTGCGCCAGATCGAGCGGATGGCGCGGGCCCTGCGCATTGACGAAATCGTCGTCTCCACCACCACCGACCCCGCCGACGACGTGCTGGAGGCCGTGGTCCGCCGCGAGGCGATCGCCGTCCATCGCGGCCCGCCCCAGGACGAGCTGGCCAGGCTGGCCGGGGCCCTGGCCGCCTATCCCGCCGACCACGTGGTGCGGGTGGGCGACGACAGCCCGCTGATCGATCCCGAGCTGATCGACGCGACGATCGACCTGCACCTGTCCGAACAGGCCGACCACACCACCAACCGCTCGCCCGGCGCGGCCTATCCGGCCGGACAGGGGGTCGAGGTGATCACCGCCGACGGCCTGCGCCGGCTGGCGGCCGAGAGCGCGGCCCTGCGGTTGCGATCCGGCGACGCGCCCGAGGCCCCGCCGCCGCCCGTCCGCTGGTCGTCCCTGGCCCTGCTGGCCCAGCCCGACCAGGGCGAGGTGCGCTGGGCGGTCGAGGGCCCGGCCGACTACGCCTTCGTGGCGGCGGTCTATGACGCCCTCTATCCGGTCAACCGCGCCTTCACCTCTGACGACGTGCGGGCGCTGCTGGCGCGGCGTCCGGACCTGGCGACGTTCGGGGGGGTGACGCGGCTGTGAGGGTGTTTGTCAGCGATCTTCATCCACCCTTTCAGCCGTCATTCCCGCCCTTGTGGCGGGAACCCCTGGTTCAGCTGACGGTGAAGCGCCTTGGCGCGCCGGCGCGCCACACCCCGGCCCTTGCGGCGGACAGAGGGTTTCCCGCCACAAGGGCGGGAATGACGGCTTTGAAGGCAGGGAGACGGCCGTGATGAGCCCTCCGTCCCGCATCCTCTTCATCACCGACGCCGGCCCGAGCGTGGGCGGCGGCCACGTCATGCGCTGCCTGACCCTGGCCCGGGCGCTGGAGGACGCCGGCGCGGCCTGCACCTTTCTCGTCACCCCGGCGGCCAGGGCCGTGTTCGACGCCTTCGGCGGCGGGATCTCTCATATCGTCACCGACGAGGTCACTCAGGCCGAACTGGTCGAATGCGCCGCGCAGGTCGCGCGGACCCACGACGCCGTGGTCATCGACCACTACGGCCTGTCCGCCCCCGACCACCGCGCCATCGCCGGCGGCCGCCCCACCCTGGTCATCGACGACCTGGCCGACCGTCCCCTGGCCGCCGACCTGGTGCTGGACTCCGGCCCGGCCCGCAAGGCGGCGGACTACGACGGCCTGGTCCCGCCCCACGCCGAGCTGCTGCTGGGCCCCAGCCACGCCCCCGTCCGCCCGGCCTTCGCGGCCCTGCGCAAGGCGGCCCTGGCCCGCCGGGCCAACGCCCCGCCCGTGCGCCGCGTCCTGGTCTCGCTGGGCCTGACCGACCTGGGCGGGATCACCGGCCGGGTGGTCGAACTGATGCTGCCGCTGATGGGCGAGGCCGTCCTGGACGTCGTCCTGGGCGCCGGCGCGCCCAGCCTGCCGGGCCTGAGCGACCTGGCCGTCCGGGAGCCGCGCCTGGCCCTGCACGTCGACAGCCAGGACATGCCGCGTCTGACCCTGGAGGCCGACCTGGCCGTCGGGGCCGGCGGCTCGACGAGCTGGGAGCGCTGCGTGCTGGCCCTGCCGACCCTGTTGCTGGTGCTGGCCGCCAACCAGGGCGAGGCCAGCCGGGCCCTGGCCGGGGCCGACGCCGTCCTGGCCCTGGACGTCGCCGATCCGGACTTCGAGGCGGCCTTCGCGGACGCCTTTTCCCGGCTGCTGGCGGACCCGCTGCTGCGCGACCGCCTGTCGGCCGCCTCGGCGGCGATCTGCGACGGCCGCGGCGCGGCGCGGGTGGCGGCGCATTTCCTGGACCTGATCGCGCGGGAGAAGGCTGGATAACGCCGTTCACCTATCCCATCTTGGCTGTAACCAAGGGGAGCGAACGCATGAGCCAGACCCAATCCGTCGTCGTCACCGGCGCCTCCACCGGCATCGGCTGGGCCGTGGTCAAGGTGCTGACCCAGCGCGGCTTCCACGTGTTCGGCAGCGTGCGAAAGGCGGCCGACGCCGAGCGGCTGGTCGCCGCGTTCGGCGACAAGGTCACCCCTCTGCGCTTCGACGTCACCGACGAGGTCGCCGTGCGCGCCGCGGCGCGAACCGTCGAGGCGACGCTGGACGGACGCCCCCTGGCCGGCCTGGTCAACAACGCCGGCATCGCCGTGGCCGGCCCGCTGCTGCATCTGCCGATCGACGAGTGGCGCAAGCAGCTGGAGGTCAACCTGACCGGGGTGGTGATCGCCACCCAGGCCTTCGCGCCGCTGGTAGGCGCGCGGAAGCCGGCCGCTGGCCGGCCCGGCCGGATCGTCAACATCGGCTCGGTCGGCGGCCGCAACGCCAACCCGTTCATGGCCCCCTACTGCACCAGCAAGTTCGGACTGGAGGGGATGTCGGAATCCCTGCGCCGCGAACTGCTGCCGTTCGGCGTCGACGTGATCGTGGTCGCTCCGGGCGCGGTGGCCACGCCGATCTGGGACAAGGCCGACGAGACCGACACCGCCGCCTACGCCAACACGGTCTACGCCCCGGCCCTGGACCGGCTGCGCGCCTACATGCTGTCGATCGGCAAGTCGGGCCTGCCGCCCGAACGGATCGGCGAGGCGGTCCACACCGCCCTGACCGTCGCCAGGCCCAAGGTCCGCTACACCATCACCCCGCAGCCGATGCAGATGCTGATGGCCGACCTCCTGCCCAAGCGGTCCCTGGACCGGATCGTCGGCAAGCGGCTGGGGCTGCTGCCCTAGGTCCTCCCCCTTTGGGGGAGGTGTCGGCGAAGCCGACGGAGGGGGGAGTGATCGGCAAGCGGCCACAACCCGGATCGACGCCCCTAAGACTCCCCCCACCGGCCTTCGGCCGCCTCCCCCACAGGGGGAGGGGTCGCTACGACCCCACCATGTCCCAGGCCAGCGGCTCGCCGCGCTTCAGGGCGCGGGCGGCGGGCTTGCCCAGCACGGCTTCGTAGTCGGCGGGCGGCAGGCCGTTGCCGGGGCGGACCGAGCGGACATTGGCCTTGGTCAGGGTCTCGCCAGCCGCGACGTCGGCGGTGACGTACAGCGAGCGGCGGAACTGGCGGTTGCCGCGTTCCGAGCCCAGCAGGTCGTAATTGACGCCGCCCAGGGCCTTCCAGGCGTTCTTGGTGTCGTCGACCAGGGCGCGGAACTCGGCCGGCTCCAGGCTGAAGGCCGCGTCGGGACCGCCGACGGCCCTGGCCAGGGTGAAGTGCTTCTCGACCGCGCAGGCCCCCAGCGACACCGCCGCCACCGAGGCCGCCGTGCCCGGGGTGTGGTCCGACAGGCCGATCGGGCAGCCGAAGCGCGCGGCCATGTCGACGATGGTGCGAAGATTGGCGTCCTCGAAGCTGGCCGGATAGCTGGACACGCAGTGCAGCAGCAGCACGCCCGCCGCGCCGGCGCTCAGGGCGGTGTCCAGCGCGGTCTGCATCTCCGCCAGGTTGGCCATGCCGGTCGAGATGATCAGCGGCTTGCCCTGGCGGGCGGCGTAGCGGATCAGCGGCAGGTCAACGGCCTCGAACGAGGCGATCTTGTAGGCGGGGGCGTCCAGGCCGGACAACAGGTCGACGGCGGTCTCGTCGAACGGGCTGGAGAAGATCGTCACCCCCCGCTGGGCGGCCCGCTCGAAGATCGGCGCGTGCCACTCGTAGGGGGTCTGGGCCTCCTGGTAGAGCTCGTGCAGGCTGCGCCCGTCCCACAGGCCGCCGTGGATCTTGAACTCGGGGCGGTCGACGTCCAGCGTGATGGTGTCGGCGGTGTAGGTCTGCAGCTTGATGGCGTCGCAGCCGGTGTCGACGGCGGCGTCGACCATCTCCAGCGCGCGGTCCAGGCTGCCGTTGTGATTGCCCGACAGTTCGCAGATCACGTAGGGCTCGAAATCAGCGCCGATCTTGCGGCCGGCGATCTCGATGAAGGGGGCGGTCATGGGCGGGGGCTCGTGGGGCTTTTGCCCATATTAACCCTGAAATCGTGGACGAGGCGTTGATCGCCTTTCTTCGTGGCTCACGCCCTTGCCCCCTACGGGTCGCTACGCGACCGTCTTCCCCCATAGGGGGAAGAGGAGCCCGCCGCCGACGCGGTGCGCGTCCTCCGCCCCCTATGGGGGCGGACAGGCGGCGAGGCCGCCAGGTGGGGGCAAGTGGGTGAACCGCTTTCCCCCTCCAGAACCGTCCGCAAAACCGTCCGGACGCCATCGCGCCCGAGCGGAATCGGCCCTATATCTGCGCCTATGTCGACTCCCGAACCCCGCCACACCCGTTGCCTGATCATTGGATCGGGTCCCGCCGGCTACACCGCCGCCATCTACGCCGCCCGCGCGCTGCTGAAGCCCGTGCTGATCGCCGGCATCCAGCCGGGCGGCCAGCTGACCATCACCACCGACGTCGAGAACTATCCCGGCTTCGCCGACGTCATCCAGGGCCCCTGGCTGATGGACCAGATGAAGGCCCAGGCCGAGCACGTGGGCGCCGAGTTCGTCGGCGACATCGTGCTGTCGGCCGACCTGTCCAAGCGCCCGTTCCACATCACCACCGACAGCGGCCAGGACTGGTTCGCCGAGACCCTGATCATCGCCACCGGCGCCCAGGCCAAGTGGCTGGGCCTGGAGAGCGAGAGCAAGTTCCAGGGCTTCGGCGTGTCGGCCTGCGCCACCTGCGACGGCTTCTTCTACCGCAACAAGGACGTGGTCGTGGTCGGCGGCGGCAACACCGCCGTCGAGGAGGCCCTGTTCCTGACCAGCTTCGCCAGCAAGGTCACCCTGGTGCACCGCAAGGACGAGCTGCGGGCCGAGATGATCCTGCAGGAGCGCCTGATGGCCCACCCCAAGATCGAGGTGATCTGGGACAGCGCCATCGACGAGGTCCTGGGCGACTCCGATCCGATGGGCGTCACCGGCGTGCGGCTGAAGAACGTCAAGACCGGCGAGACCACGAGCGTTCCGTGCGACGGCGTGTTCATCGCCATCGGCCACGCCCCGTCGTCGGAGCTGTTCAAGGACCAGCTGGAGACCCACGCCGGCGGCTATCTGTCGGTCAAGCCGGGCACGACCTCCACCGCCGTGGCCGGCGTCTACGCGGCCGGCGACGTCACCGACGACATCTACCGCCAGGCGGTGACCGCGGCCGGCATGGGCTGCATGGCCGCCCTGGAGGCCGTGCGCTTCCTGGCCGAGGAAGACCACAAGAAGGCCCACCACCCGATCAGCCACCACGAGGCCGAGAAGATCGGCGTCTGGTAGGGCCGATCCGCTCCAGACCCTAGAAGCCCCAGTTCAGCGGCTCGACCAGCTCCTTGGGCTTGCGCTGCGGCGGGGGCGGCGGAGGCGGCGGCTGATTGGCCTCGACGGGCTTGACCGTGGTGTCGACCACCGGGGCCTCCAGCGCGCCCAGCGCCTTGTTGATCTTCTCGATCTCTTCCGGCGTCGGCAGGCGGCGGCCGCCGCGCATGGCCGCGCCGGGGTCGCCGGTCATCGGCGGCAGGATCTCGACCACGCCCTCGGGGCTGACGATCTTGGCCGGCTCGCCGGTCGCCACCGGCAGGATTCCGCCCGTCGCGGCCATGGCGGCCATCGAGCCCGGCGGCGCGGCTTCCAGCGTGCGCGGATCGGCACCCATCAGGATGTCGGCCGACAGGGTCTCGTCGCCCGAATAGCGCCCCTTGAACGCCTTCTGGGCGCCCGACGGTCCGGTCCAGCGATAGAAGACGTGGACGCCCAGGGTGCGCAGCTTGACCAGGGTCGGCGCCCAGTACGGATAGACGTAGTCGGCGTGGTAGTGGGTGGCGGACCCGACGTCCTTCATCACGAAGCCGGCCAGGGCCCGCTTGGCGACGATCTCGGCGTTGGCCCAGATGACCGGGCTGATCGCCCGCTCCAGCGAGCCGTCGCAGGTGAAGCTGAACTGGCAGCCCGTGCCCCGGGCGGCGCCCTCGTAGATGACGCCGCAGATCGACTTGGGATAGCCCGGGTGGCGCACCCGGTTGATCACGGTCTGGGCCACGGCCTGCTGGCCCGCCAGCGGTTCGAAGCCGGCCTCGAAATAGACCGCCTGGGTCATGCAGTGCAGGGCCTTGTCGCGTTCCGACTGGGCGCCCGTCAGCTTGAACGGCCGGGACGGCTCCAGCGCCAGCGGCGAGGCGGCCTTGAAGCCGTTGATCGCCCGGGCCTCCTCGAAGTCCGGCTCGCGGTCGCCCAGGCGGGGGATCAGGTGCAGGTCCAGCTTTTCCCAGCCTGGCGCCCGTCCCCAATAGTCCTTGTGCGGCCGGGGATCGTGGCGGCGGGCCAGGGCCAGCATCGCCGGGTCCATCTTGGCCAGGGCGGGGGCCAGGCCCGCGTCCGACAGCGACTCCACGACCGTGCTCAGGGCGCCGGTCCGCCCCGGGTCGGCCGGGGCTTGGGCCGCCCCGTACGCGGAGAACACGCCGAGGGCGACCACCGCCCCCGACGCCAAGACCACCTGGGCGGCCGCGATGACCGTATATCGATCTAGGCCGGGCACGCGCGGACCCAGCGGATCACTTTCCGCCGAGCGTGGAGCGGATCATCCAGGCGTGTTTCTCGTGGGCCGCCAGGCGCTGGGTGTAGAGGTCGGCGGTGGCCTCGTCGCCGGCCTCGTCGGCCGCCGCGAAGGCGTCGCGCAGGGTGGCGATCACGGTCTGGTTGTCGGCCAGCAGTTCCTGGAACATGTCTTCCCACGCCTTCTCGGCGTCGCCGTCCTTGATGCTGGAGAGATTGCCGAAGGCGCCGTAGCCCATGGGGGCCAACTCGCCCAGCGCACGAATTCGCTCGGCGATCGCGTCAAGCGCCGTCCACGCCTCGGTGTACTGACCTTCCAGCAGCACGTGCAGCGCCTGGAAGTTCGGACCGCGTACGTTCCAGTGATAGCCGTGGGTCTTCAGATACAGGGCGTAGCTGTCGGCCAGAACCTTGTTCAGGCCGGCGACGATGTCGGCGCGCTGTTTCGTCGTGAAGCCGGTGTTCAGGTTCGCAGCCATCATCAATCTCCCGTGTTGCGTGTCCTAGGTAAGCGTGTCCATGTTCTTGGCAAGACGTATGTGCGCGTTGGAGCCCATGACGACAGAAGAACCACCGGCGACGGGTCGTCGGCGTGCGTCGCCGGACGCGATCGGCGCATGGCTCGTTCCAAGCTCCCCCCCGCCGGCCTGGCGGGCGGCCCTGGTGACCGTGGCGGCGATCCTGGCGGCGATGGGCCTGAGGATCGCCATGCTGGGCCTGACCAGCGGCGTCGGCGCGACCCTGACCTTCTTCCCCGCCGTCATCGTGGTCACCCTCTATGCCGGCTGGCGCTGGAGCCTGCTGCCGATCGTGGCGGGCGGGATCTTCGCCTGGATGCTGTGGGGCGGCTCCCACGGCGGCAGGCCGCTGGGCGAGATCGAGCCCGCCGGCTTGGTGCTGTACGGGGTGTCCGTGCTGATCACCACCGCCATGGCCTCGGCCCTGCGCGCCAGCCTGATCAAGCTGGCCCAGGCCCGCGAACGTTACGCCCACGCCGAGGCCCACCTGCGCGTCACCCAGACCGCCGCCGGCGTCGGGCCGTGGGAGTGGGACCTTCTGAACGGCCGCATGAAGATGTCGGCCACGGCCCGCAAGAACTTGCGCATGCTCCCCGAGGGGCCGGTCGACGCCGACATCCTGCTGGCCACCGTCCATCCCGACGACCGCGAGATGGTCCGCGAGAAGGTCCGCGAGGCGGTCACGAAAGGCCCTCTCTACGAGGTCGAATTCCGGCTGATCGACCATCCGGACGGCGAACGCTGGATCCACGGCCGCGGCGAGGTCGTGCGCGACGAGAACGGCCGCGCCGTGCGGATGCTCGGCGTCAATTTCGAGGTCACCCAGCGTCGCCGCGCCGAGGAGAGCCTGCGCGAGAGCGAGGCCCGGTTCCGCGCCCTGGCCAACAGCGCGCCCGCCCTGATGTGGATCAGCGGCCAGGACGGCGTGCGGATCTTCGTCAACGACGCCTATGTCGCCTTCGCGGGGGTGAGCTATGACGAGGCCCTGGTGCTGGACTGGCGCTCGCGGCTGCACGCCGACGACTTGAACCAGATCCTCAAGGGCCAGATCGCCGGCGAGGCGTCGCGGAGGCCGTTCAGCCTGGAGGGCCGCTATCGTCGGGCCGACGGCCAGATGCGCTGGCTCAAGTCGTTCTCGCAGACACGCCTGGGACCCGGGGGCGAGTTCATCGGCTTCATCGGCATCGCCTTCGACGTCACCGACACCAAGGAGGCCGAGGTCAAGCTGACCGGCCTCAACGAACTGTTGGCCGACCGCGTGCAGGAGGCCCTGTCCGAACGCGACGCCGCCCAGGCCGCGCTGACCCAGTCGCAGAAGCTGGAGGCGATCGGCCAGCTGACCGGCGGGGTCGCCCACGACTTCAACAACCTGCTGACCGTGATCATCGGCGCGCTGGACGTCCTGCAGCGCAACCCGGACGACGAAAAGCGGCGCGACCGCATGCTGAACGCGGCCCAGTCGGCGGCCCGGCGCGGCGAGAAGCTGACCCAGCACCTGCTGGCCTTCGCCCGTCGCCAGCCGCTGAACCCGGAGATCTGCCGGATCGACGCGATGATCGCCGACAGCGAGAGCCTGCTGCGCCGCGCGGTCGGGGAAGGCGTGGACCTGACCCTGGACCTGAAGGCCGGGGGCCGCACCACCCTGACCGACTCCGGCCAGTTCGAGGCCGCCCTGCTGAACCTGGTGGTCAACGCCCGCGACGCCACGCCGGGCGGCGGCAGGATCACCGTCGCCTCGCAGGGCGTCGATCTGGCCGCGCCCCAGCGCGAACTGCCGGCCGGCCGCTATCTGCGCGTCGCCGTCGTCGACACCGGCGAGGGCATGGACGCCGAGACCCTCGAGCGGGCCTTCGAGCCGTTCTACACCACCAAGGCGATCGGCAAGGGCACGGGCCTGGGCCTGTCGCAGGTCTACGGCTTCGTGCGCCAGAGCGGCGGTGAGGTGACCATCGAGTCCGAGCTGGGCAAGGGCACGAGCGTGGCCATGCTGCTGCCGGTGCGCGAGGCCTTCTCGCCGGTCGAGGTGCTGGCCGTCCGGCCGCCGGCCACCCGCGCCAGCTCCCACGTGCTGCTGGTCGAGGACGACGTCGAGGTCGGCGACCTGATCGCGGCGATGATCGACGAACTGGGCCACATGGTCAGCCGCGCCGCCACCGCCGACGAGGCCCTGGCCATCGCCCGCGGCGATCCGACCCTGGGCCTGGTGATCACCGACGTGATCATGCCGGGCGGCAAGAGCGGGGTCGACCTGGCCGTCATCCTGGCCAGCGAGCGGCCGGAACTGCCGATCCTGCTCACCTCGGGCTACACGGGCCAGGACCTGATGCGCGCCAACGAGACCCCCTGGCCCCTGCTGCGCAAGCCCTACGCCCTGGACGCCCTGGCCCAGGCGATGGCGGACGCGTGGGACCGCCACGCGCCGGTGACGGTCAAGAAGGGCAAGGCGAAGGTCTAGGCGGGTCGCCATTCGCCCCTCGACGGCCGCGCCAGACTCAGGGATGGATGGAGGCGAAGACGATCTCGGAGAACCCGGCGACCGTCTCTTCCCGCGCCCAATCGCGCTGCAGCTCGCACGCCAATTGAATCCATGTGATCGGCTGTCCGCCCGCTTGGGCAATTCGCTCCAGACCGGCGCGATGAGCCTCCTCCGACGTGCCGGCCACGGCGTCCACCACGTGGAAGACCTCATAGCCTTCCCGAAGCGCGTCGAGGGCGGGAAAGACCAGGCAGACTTCGGTCCAGAGGGCGACCATGATCAGCTTGCGCCGGCCCGTTGCCTTCACCGCGGCCACGAAATCCACGTCCTCCCAGGCGTTGATCGAGGTGCGGTCGATGGCCTCGACGCCTCCCAGGATCTCGGTCAGTTGCCGGATGGTCGGCTGATTTCGCCCCGTGGCGACGTTGACGGTCGAGAGCACGATCGGCAGGCCGTAGAGGCTGGCGGCCTTGGCGACGGCCACGACGTTGGCGACCAGCTGCCGCCGCTCCATGGAGACAATGGAGGCGACCTGGACAGGCTGGAAGTCGATGATCACCAGGGCGGCGTTGTGCGGCGTGAGCAGTCGGTCGGTCAACGGATCGCGGATGGTGCGGGGCGAAGCCATGAGTGTCTCCGGGGTTGGGCGTGAGAGGGTCCGCCGGGCCTGGGAGTCGGCGTCCGGCGGGATCCGGCAGGCCCGACGCCGCTGATGCAGGCGATCAGGGGCCAACTTTGCGCCCCCGGCGGCGATGGGACTTGCACGATACCGGCGGCTTTAGTCCCATCCGGCCGCGACGATGGCCCGGGGGCATGGCGGACAGCGAGGCCGCATCGTCGGACCGGCCGCTCCACCAGGCCGAACATGGAATTTCACGCCGCCGCTTTGCAATTCGTCCCGGAAGGTCTATATGTGATCCATCCCTTTTGCTCAATTTCAGCATAAGGGGCGACGTCGGAGCGGGACTTAACGATTTATCCTCCGTTTCCGGCGTTTTTTGAGGCCCTGGAAATGCTCAGTTTGAGCATAAGAGAGGATCACATGGCCGACGGCTTCGCGTCCCCCCCGGCGCCTCTGCTCTTCACCCCCGACGTCGAAGCGGCGACCGCGCCGTTGTGGGACAAGGTGAAGCATCACGTGACGCCTCTGGAATGGCAGCTCCACGCGCCGCTGATCGCCGAGATCAACCGGCTCAAGCGCGAGAAGAACGCCGTCATCCTGGCCCACAACTACATGACGCCCGAGATCTTCCATGGCGTCGGCGACTTCGTCGGCGACAGCCTGGCCCTGGCCCGCGAGGCGGCCAAGTGCGACGCGGCCGTGATCGTTCAGGCCGGGGTGCACTTCATGGCCGAGACCAGCAAGGTGCTGGCCCCGGAAAAGCGCGTGCTGATCCCCGACCTGCGGGCCGGCTGCTCGCTCGCCTCCTCGATCACCGGCGCCGACGTGCGGCTGATCAAGGCCCGCCACCCGGGCATCCCGGTGGTCACCTATGTCAACACCACCGCCGACGTGAAGGCCGAGACCGACATCTGCTGCACCAGCGCCAACGCCGTGCAGGTGGTGGAGTGGGCGGCCCGCGAGTGGGGCGTCGACAAGGTCATCCTGATCCCCGACGAGTTCCTGGCCCGCAACGTCGCGCGCCAGACCTCGGTGAAGATCATCGCCTGGGCCGGCCGCTGCGAGGTGCACGAGCGCTTCACCGCCGGCGACATCGCCGACATGCGCGCGGCCTATCCGGGCGCCGAGATCCTGGCCCACCCCGAGTGCCCGACCGAGATCCTGGAAGCCGCCGACTTCGCCGGCTCGACCGCGGCGATGAACGACTACGTGGCGCTGAGGAAGCCCAAGCAGGTGGTGCTGATCACCGAGTGCTCGATGGCCTCCAACGTCCAGGCCGAAAGCCCGGGCACGCAGTTCATCGGCCCCTGCAACCTGTGCCCGCACATGAAGCGGATCAGCCTGCGGAACATCCACGACGCTCTGCTGTACGACCAGTACGAGGTGACGGTCGATCCCAGCGTCCAGATCCGCGCCAAGCTGGCCGTGCAACGGATGATCGACCTGCCGCCGCCGACCGTCCCCGCCCGCTACGACCTGGTCAAGGCCAGGCATCATGTGGCCGTGGAGCTGATCTAGACCCGTTTTCGCCTCGTTCGCGTCCCCAAGTTCCCGGCCCTTCCCGCGTATCCGGAAGGGAGTGGAGTGTGCAATGACCGACCGCATCACCTTCGACGGCCCCGTGATCCTCGGGGCGGGCCTGGCGGGCCTGACCGCCGCCCTTGCCGCTGCCCCGCGCAAGGCGCTGGTGCTGTCGCCGACGCCCCTGGCCACCGGCTGCTCCAGCGCCTGGGCCCAGGGCGGCATGGCCGCGGCCCTGTCGGACGAGGACGCCCCGGCCCTGCACGCCGCCGACACCATCGCGGCCGGCGCCGGGTTGTGCGATCCGGCCGCCGTCGCGCTGCTGACCACCGAAGGCCCCGCCGCCGTCCGCGCCCTGGCCGCCCTGGGCGCGCCCTTCGACCGCCAGGCCGACGGCGGCTTCGTGCTCAGCCTGGAGGCCGCCCACGGCAAGGCCCGGGTCGCCCGGGTCGGCGGCGACGGGGCCGGGGCGGCGATCATGGCCGCGGTCATCGCCGCCGTCCGCGCCGCGCCGACCATCGAGATCCGCGAGAACGCCCGCGCCCGACGGCTGCTCCAGGACGAGACCGGCCGCGTGGTCGGGCTGATCGCCGAGATCGACGGCGTCCTGACCCGGATCCTCGCGCCCGCCGTGATCCTGGCGACCGGCGGGGTCGGCGGCCTCTACGCCGTCACCACCACTCCGGCCCAGGTGCGCGGCGAGGGTCTGGGCCTGGCCGCCCTGGCCGGCGCCGAGATCGCCGATCCGGAGTTCGTGCAGTTCCACCCCACGGCCATCGACATCGGCCGCGACCCCGCCCCCCTGGCCACCGAGGCCCTGCGCGGCGAAGGGGCCATCCTTCGTAACGCCCCCTTGGGCGACAAGACCGGCCGCGCCTTCATGGCCGACTACCATCCGGCCCGCGAGCTGGCTCCGCGCGACGTGGTGGCCCGCGCCATCCACGCCGAGCGCGCGGCGGGCCGTGGGGCGTTCCTGGACGCCACGGCGGCGGTGGGCGCGCACTTCCCGCACGAATTCCCGGCCGTGTTCGCCGCCTGCATGAGCGCCGGCGTGGATCCCCGCGTCCAGCCGATCCCGGTGACCCCGGCCGTGCACTATCACATGGGCGGCGTGGCCACGGACCTGGACGGCCGCACCAGCCTGCCCGGCCTGCTGGCCGCCGGCGAGTGCGCCAACACCGGCGTGCACGGCGCCAACCGCCTGGCGTCGAACAGCCTGCTGGAGGCCGCCGTGTTCGGGGCCCGCGCCGGCCGCGCGGCGCGGGGTCTTGAGCTTGGCGGTGAGCCGCCGCTGGCGGCTGCGCCCACGCCCGACCTGCCCGACGCCGCGCTCCAGATCCTGCGCCAGGCCATGAGCCGCGACGCCGGGGTGATCCGCGACGCCGACGGCCTGTCCCGGCTGATCGCCGTGCTCGACGCCCTGGAATCGGTCCACGGCCCCGCCCCGACCCTGGTCGCCGCCCAACTGATCGTCCGCGCCGCCCTGGCCCGGCCGGAAAGCCGAGGCGGTCATTTCCGCGCCGACTTCCCCGCCGCGGCCCTGCCGGAAAGAACCTTCGTCACCCTGCAAGACCAGGAAGCGGGCCGCGCGGTCCGCTACGCCGCCGAATGATCACGCCCCTCGACGACCTGCTGGTCCGCCCGATCATCGAGATGGCGCTGGCCGAGGATCTCGGCCGGGCCGGCGACATCACCGCCCAGGCCTGCATCGACGCCGACGCCCGCCTGTCGGTGGTCTGGGCCGCGCGCCAGGACGGCCGGGTGGCCGGCCTGTCCTGCGCCCGCCTGGCCCTGGCCGCCCTGGACCCGACGGCCAGGTTCCAGGTCGTCACCCGCGACGGCGCCGACGCCGCCGCCGGCGCGATCCTGGCCCGCGCCGAGGGCAACGCCCGCGCCGTGCTGGCCGCCGAGCGCACCGGCCTGAATCTGTTGGGCAAGCTGTCGGGGATCGCCACCCTGACCCGCGCCTATGTCCGCCTGGTCGAGGGCACGGGGGCGACCATCGTCGACACCCGCAAGACCACGCCGGGCCTGCGGGCCCTGGAGAAGTACGCCGTGCGCTGCGGCGGCGGGATCAACCACCGCTTCGGCCTCGACGACGCCATCCTGATCAAGGACAACCACGTCGCCGCCTGCGGCGGGGTGGGCGAAGCCGTCCGCCGGGCCCGGGCCTTCGCCGGCCACCTGGTCAAGGTCGAAGTGGAAGTCGATGGGCTCGATCAACTGGAGGACGCCCTCAGGCACCACCCCGACGTGGTCATGCTCGACAATTTCAGCCTCGACGACCTGAAGACCGCCGTCGCCCTGGCCAAGGGCCGCGCGGTGTTGGAGGCCTCGGGCGGGGTCAACCTGACCACCGTGCGGGCCATCGCCGAGACCGGGGTCGACGTGATCAGCGTCGGCGCCCTGACCCACTCGGCCCTGGTCATGGACATCGGCCTGGACGCGGTCTGACGGGCTCCGCCGCCAGGGTTTCTGCGGATAGGAACGCACGACCCGACCCCCTACCGTCCTGCTCGCGCGAGCGCCGTGACCGCGTCCGCGGGCCAGGTCTTCCCGCGCAACAGGAATGGGATCCGATGAAGCCCTCGGTCATGCTCGGCGCCGGCCTGGTCGGTTTGGCGCTGGCGGCCTTCGCCGGCCCCGCTATGGCGTCGACGCCCCCGTCGGTGACGGCGATCGATATCCTGCTTGAGCCGGACGCGACGATGGTCCGGCGGGCGGAAGCCGACAACGCGCGTTTACGGCAAACCTTCCCGAAGAGCTTCGCGCTGGATGAGGCGCATCGACCGCATATCACGCTGGTGCAGCGCTTCGTGCGGACGAAGGACCTGCCCCGCGTCTACGCCGCCGCCGGCAAGGTCTTCGCGGACGCCGACGTGTCGGCCATGCGGTTAAGGGCCGTCAGGTGCTATTACGCGCCGGGCGGCCAGGTCGGCGTGGCGGGCATCGTCGTGGAGCCGAGCCCGGAGCTAAAGGCGCTGCAGCGGAGCCTGATCGCGGCCGTCGCGCCGTTCACCGTCGAGACGGGGACAATCGCGGCGTTCACCGCCGCGCATGACGACGCCGCCAGCGACGCGCTGCTGATCGACTATGTCGGGACCTTCGTGCCCAAGCAGGCCGGCGAGCATTTCAATCCGCACGTCAGCACCGGCGTCGCCCCGACCGCCTATCTCGACGCGATGATCGCCGAACCGTTCGAGCCCTTCGCGTTCTCGCCGGCCGGCGGGGCGGTCTATCAGTTGGGCCCGTTCGGCTCGGCCGCCAAGAACCTGCGAGTCTGGTCCGCGACGCCTCGGCCCTAGCCGCGACACTCCGCCTCAACAGGCCGGTCGACAGCGGTTTCTTAACCGTCCTCGGGCATAGCTTGACGGTCCCAGCACGTCGCGGGACAGGGGCGGAGCGCGTCGGGGTCTTGCTGCCAAGTCAGTACATCAATCTGGACAAGGCCAAGGCGTTGGTCGTCGACGACAATCAACAGTCGCTCGACATCCTGGTCGGCGTGCTGACCAGCTTTGGCCTGCGCAATCTCGTGCGCAAGACCGACGGCAAGGAAGCCCAGGAAGAGCTGAAGCATCACGCCTTCGACCTGATCCTGGCCAACGGCGCCCTGCCCGAGATGGACGGCTATGACCTGACCCGCTGGCTGCGCCGCGAGGCCGACGAGGCCAATCGCATGACGCCGGTGATCATCGTCACCTCCCACACCCGTCAGAGCCAGGTCGAGAAGGCCCGGGACTGCGGCGCTAATTTCATCGTCACCAAGCCGATCTCGCCGACCATCATGCTGGAGCGCATCCTCTGGGTCGCGCGGGGCGACCGGATGTTCATCGAGTGCGACAGCTACATCGGCCCCGACCGGCGCTGGCGCAATCAGGGCCCGCCCGTGGAGTTCCCGGACGGCCGGCGCCGCGACGATCAGTCGATTGAACTGGGCCAGCCCGACGGCCAGAATATGTCCCAGGATGAGTTGGACGCCTTGATTAAGCCTATGAAGTCGATCGCATGAGCCACGTCAAAAAAAGCCGCATGAAACCCCGCCTGGGCCAGTTGATGACCCGGAAGGGCGGCATGTACGTGGCCGAGGCCCTCAAGCGCGCCGACGCGACGATGGAGACCCTGCGCGAACCATCGCTGGTCGGGATCGACGACTATATCGCCGCCTTCGACACCTTGCTGGCCTCCGGTCTCGACGGGGCGGGCCTGCTCGAGAACCTGTACGCTCGGGCCGGCGACATCGTCAGCCTCAGCGGCGCCGAGCGCAACGAGGCCGTCCAGATCGCCGCCTGGTCGCTGTGCAACCTGCTCGACGAGGCCGACAGCCTGACCCCCTCGGTCCTGGCCGGGATCAAGGTGCACATCGCCACGATCAAGCTGCTGCATCGCGCGCCCGCCGATCCCGCGCTCCAGACCCCCATCCTGCAGGGTCTGGCCAGCGTGCTGGAAAAGCATCGCGGCGAAAACGCGGCGCAAAACGCCGCCTCCCGAGACGACTGATCCTCGGCGCCGCCGCCTGACAGGCGAGGTCCGCGCCGCCGCGTTTCGCCGCGTCCCGACCGCGCTTCGCAGACGGCCGGTCGCCGGCCGGGCCGGCCCGTGCGACCTTCCTGTCGACGCGGAGGAACCCGGCATGAGGACGCCAAGCGTTCGGATGGGCCGCCTGATCATCGCCCTGGCGGCGTTCGGCCTGATGGGCGCCGACGCGCCGGCGCCCAGCCCGGACTTTCCCGACGGCTATCGCGACTGGCGGCACGTCTCCACCGGTCTGATCGGCCCTCACGCCCCGGCCTACGCGGCCAACGGCGGCTTTCACCACATCTACGCCAATCCGGCGGCGCTGCGAGGCTACAAGGCCGGGCGGTTCCCCGACGGCGCGGTGCTGGTCTACGACCTGTTCGAGGCGGTCGACCGCGGCGGCGACGTCACCGCCCAGGGCCCGCGGCGGCATGTCGACGTGATGGTCAAGGACAGCCGGCGGTTCGCGCGGACGGGCGGCTGGGGCTATGCCGAGTTCGCGGCCGGCGAGCGCGCGCCCCGCCCCGGAATGGCCGCCGCCTGCCACGCCTGCCACGAGCGGGTCCAGGCGCGGGACTATGTGTTCAGCGGCTTGCGGGATTGAGCCTCGGGCTAGTCTGGCCCTCTCATCTCCCAATTCATCCGTCATTCCGGGCCTTGTGCCCGGAACCCCTTTGTCCGCCGCAGGTGCGGGAGGGTGGCGCGCCAGCGCGCCATTGCTCTTCACTTGCGGGCTGAACCAGGGGTCCCGGGCACAAGGCCCGGGATGACGATGTGAAATGGAGAGGGGCGTAGGCCCTACCGCTTCCCCCGCAGCCACGGCGCCAGCCGATCCTGCAGCGGCTGGTCGACATAGGTGTGGAACAGCCAGGCCGCGCCGATGGCGATCGGGAACGAGGCCAGCCACATCAGCCATTGCCAGCCGATGCCGATCGGCACGGTCTCGATCAGCTTGTGCACCGCGCTCCAATAGATCACCCCCACCAGGATGTGGGTGATGAACAGGGCGAACGACAGCTTGGCGCCCTCCTCGATCCAGGCCTTTGGATGGTGGACCGGCAGGCGGCCCGCGCCCAGCACGATGGCGGCGATGGCGATCAGGCAGGGGATGTCGAAGATCAGCTCGTCGGGCAGGGCGTAGCGGTCCAGCGGCTGCATGGCCGTCAGGACGACGCAGCCGCCGATCAGCAGGACCTTGGCCGCCCGCTCCGACGGCCAGTTCATCTCGACCGCCCGCGCCAGGCAGACGCCCAGCAGGAACAGCGGCAGGGCCCGCACGACGCCGAACCGGAACTGCAGGTCCGACAGGGCATGGTGGAACACCACGCGCGACACCCCCTCGCAGGCCGCGAACGCCAGGGCCCCGACCAGCGGCAGGATCCACGGATGGCGAACCTTGTCGGCCGCCCGCCACAGCCAGGGGAACACCGCATAACAGACCACCAGCGCCGACAGCGACCAGCTGGGCAGGTTCCAGCCGTCGCTGTTGAAGCCCCAGGCGTGGACCAGCAGGGCCTGGACCGGCAGTTGGTCCCAGGCGAAGCGCGAGGGCTTGTGGGCGTCGGTGCCGATCGCGTTCAGCACCAGCACCAGGGCGGCCATCATGGCCAGCACGATCAGGTGCCCCGGCCAGACCCGCCCGACCCGGCGCATCCAGAAGCGACCGTGGCTGATCCGCCCGGTCAGGGTCGAGGCGCCGTAGGCCCGGCCCAGCACATAGCCCGACAGCATCAGGAAGAAGTCCGTGGCCAGGAAGCCGCGCGAGAACACCTGGCCGAAGCGCTCGATGCGCATCGGGCCCTCGGCCCCGTAGTGGTAGATGACGATCAGCAGCGAGGCGAGCAGCCGCAGCAGATCCAGCGCGCCGCCGCGCGTGGCGATCCGCGCCGCGAGCGCCGCTCCATGCCCATGGGCGGATACGGCCGACGGAACGATCGAGGACGAGACCTCGTCGGTCGGGACAGGGGGAAGGACGGGTACGTTCACAACGTTCGTGGCTTAACAAAGCCCGGCCTCGGGGGAAAGCACGCGCGGCGGACGAAGACGCGACACCGCGACGCGGCCGCCCGGCTGTGGCCAAATGGCCGCCCTCTCTCCATCCCTCTGCTGTCCATCCACCCCGCCGCCGTTGAAACGGTCGCGCCGCATCCTATCTGTAACTTGTACAGTATCTAATTGGATCACCCCCATGACCGCCCGCCAACCCGTCCTGTTCCTCGGCCACGGCTCGCCGATGAACGCCATCGAGGACAACGCCTGGAGCCGCGCCTGGGCGGCCCTGGGCCGGGACCTGCCGCGCCCCAGGGCGGTGCTGATGATCAGCGCCCATTGGGAGACGCGCGGGGCCAGCGCGGTCAGCGCTTCGGAGCGTCCGGAGACCATCCACGACTTCGGCGGCTTCCCCCAGGCGCTGTTCGACGTGCGCTACGACGCGCCCGGCGATCCGGCCCTGGCGCGGCGGGTGGCGGAGATCCTGTCGCCGGACCCGGTCGCCCAGCACCCGACCCGGGGCCTGGACCACGGCGCCTGGGGCGTGCTGCGGCCGATGTATCCGCGCGCCGACGTGCCGGTGGTGCAGCTCTCCCTGGACCGCGGCCGCCCCGACCGCTGGCACTACGAGGCCGGCAAGCGCCTGGCCGCCCTGCGCGACGAGGGCGTGCTGATCATCGGCAGCGGCGACATCGTCCACAACCTGCGGGCCGCGGACTTCCGCACCGGCGAGGTTCCCGACTGGGCGCCGCGCTTCAACGACAAGGCCAAGGCCCTGATCGCCGCCGGCGACCACGACCCGCTGATCGATTGGCGCGGCCTGGGTCCGGACGCCGAGGCGTCGATCAACAGCGCCGAGCACTACCTGCCCCTGCTCTATGTGCTGGGCGCGCAAGAGCCGGGCGAGCCGGTGTCGTTCTTCGCCGACGACGTCTTCGCGGCGATCTCGATGACCAGCGTGCGGGTGGGGTAGGGCTAAAAAACTCCGCTCATCCCCCACGCTCGTCATCCTCGGACTTGTTCCGAGGACCCCTGCTTCAACCGCGAAGAAGGATGATCCGTGAAGCTGTGAGGTCGCCGACCAACCTGGAGCGACAGCTCAGCCGACAAAGGGGTCCTCGGAACAAGTCCGAGGATGACGGAGGTTAGAGGCGCGCCGCCCGCATCCTTTCCGCCCCCTCATCTGTTCTTCCTCGCATGACCTACCAACTGCATTACTGGCCCACGATCCAGGGACGCGGCGAGTTCGTGCGGCTGGCGCTGGAGGAGGCCGGCGCGGCCTATGTCGACGTGGCGCGCGGCGATCCGGACGACGGCGGCGGCGAGCGGGCCCTGATGGCCCACATGGCGGAAGGCGACCATCCGCCCTTCGCCCCGCCCTATCTGGTCGACGGCGACCTGGTGATCGGCCAGACGGCCAACATCCTGCTGCACCTGGGCCTGCGCCACGGCCTGGCGCCCCGGGCCGAGGGCGGGCGGCTGTGGGTCAACCAGCTGCAGCTGACCATCGCCGACCTGGTCGCCGAGGCCCACGACGTCCACCACCCGGTCGGCATGGGCCTCTATTACGAGGACCAGAAGGAAGAGGCCGCACGGCGGGCCCAGGAGTTCCGCGCCCAGCGGATGAAGAAGTACCTCGGGTGGTTCGAGACGGTGCTGGAGCGCGCGCCGAAGGGCGCCGAGGGGCGACAGTGGCTGACGGGCGAGACCCTGACCTATGCCGACCTGTCGCTGTTCCAGGCGGTGGAGGGCCTGCGCTACGCCTTCCCGCACGCGATGAAGCGGCTGGAGCCCAGGCTGACCCGGGTGATCGCCGTGAGGGACGCGGTGGCGGACCGGCCGAACATCGCCGCCTATCTGAGGTCGGAGCGGCGGATCCCGTTCAGCACCGAGGGGATCTTCCGGGCCTATCCGGAGCTGGATCCGGCCTAGCTGGACGGCGTCCCGCTGGCCACCACGTCCACGCGGCGCCAGGTCTGCGACTTGCAGAACAACAGCAGGCAACCCCTGGCCTTCATGGTGCTGGCGTCGGGGAAGTCGGCGGTGCCGCTGAGGGTCATGTTGAGGTCGGGCACGAAGACCTTGCCCTTCCAGCTGCCGTTCTTCTGCAACTGGAAGTCGCGCAGCAGCTGCAGGCCGATCAGGTTGGCCGTGCCGCCCTTCTTGGCGTCGGCCTGGGCGTCGGCGGTGGCCCAGATGACGTTGCCGCAGGCCCGGCCGCCGCCGCAGGGCTTGATCTCGACATGGACGGTGTTCTTGGGGTTGCGCCAGACGCCATAGGTGAAGGCGTCCTGAGCCGAGGCCGGCGAGACGGTCGCCAAACCCGCCGTCAGGCCGGCGGCCGCGGTCAGCCCGACGAGAAACGACTTCATTCGACGCATGCCCAATGTCTCCAACCTATGCGTTTTGAGGCAGGTTTGCGTTCGGATCAAGTCGTGGCGGTTTCACGCCCCGACGGAGCCGGGCCTTTCTCCCGTCCCGATCATCATCCCGGACCTGGGGCCCGAGATCCCTGATTCAGCGGACGGTGGAGCCTCTTGTCGCGCCGGCGCGCCGCTCTCCCGCGCCCGCGGCGGAGAGAGGGGTCCCGGGCGCGAGGCCCGGGGTGACGGCGGTAGGAACGGCGATCTCAGCAATCTCATGCCTCGACCCTCAACACCTCCGCCGCCGCCCGGGCCGCGGCCCAGCGCTCGTCCATGCCCCGGCCGTAGATCGCCTGGACCCGCTCCAGCACGGCGGGCGGGGCGGTCTCGGGACGGCCGGCGTGGAACGGCGGGGCGGGGGCGTATTCCACGGCCAACTGGATGGCCTGGGCCGTCTCCTCGCCCGCGACCTCGGCCGCCACGGTCAGGGCGAAGTCGACGCCCGCCGTCACCCCGCCGCCGGTGATGACGTCGCCGTCGCGCACCACCCGCGCCGGGTCGGGCGTCGCGCCGAACAGGACCAGCTGGTCGCGCCAGGCCCAGTGGCAGGCCGCCCGCCTGCCCTTCAGCAGCCCGGCCGCGCCCAGCAGCAGCGAGCCGGTGCAGACCGAAGTCACGTAGCGCGCCCCGGCCGCCAGCCGCCGGATCTGGTCCAGGAAGGCCTGGTCGGCCATCGCCTGGGTCGTGCCGAACCCGCCGGGCACGCACAGCAGGTCGCAGTGGTCGATGTCGGCCAGCCGCGCCAGGCGGGCGAACACCAGGCCGTCGGCCTCGATCTCGCCGCCCGCCTCGCTGGCGACCACCACCTGGGCGCCGGGCAGGCGGCAGAGGATCTGGTGAGGGCCGGTGAAGTCCAGGTGGGTGACACCGGGAAACAGAGCGAAGACGATGTGAAACGGCGCGGGCTCTTTACGCGAGGATGGGGGCATGGGCGGGCTCCTGTTGACGCCGCAGCATCGCCCGCCTAGCGTCCGACAGGAATGACAGACTTCCCTCGATATCCGCCAAACCCATCCGGACAGGCAGAATCATGACCCGCGACATCGGCTTCCTGATCTTCCCCCAGTTCCAGATCCTGGACGCCGCCGGGCCGATCGCGGCGTTCGAGATCGCCGGGCGCTTCGTCCCCGACGCCTACCACCTACGCCTGCTGGCCCGCGAGCCGGGCCCGGTGCGCAGCTCCTCGGGCGTGGCGATGACCGCCGAGGCCTTCGCCGAGGCCCCGCCGCTGGACACCCTGATCGTCTCGGGCGGCGAGGGCACGCGGTCGCCGGCGATCTGCGAGGCAACCCTGGACTTCGCCCGCCGGACCTTCCGCACCGCGCGCCGCACGGCCAGCGTCTGTTCGGGGACCTATGTCCTGGCCGCCGCCGGCCTGCTGGACGGTCGCCGGGCCACCACCCATTGGCAGCGCTCCCAGGACTTCCAGCGCCGCTATCCGGCCGTGCGGCTGGAGCCCGACCGCATCTTCGTCCAGGACGGATCGCTGTGGAGCTCGGCCGGGATCACCGCCGGCATCGACATGGCCCTGGCAATGATCGGCGCGGACCTGGGCGAGGACGTCGCCCGCCGCACCGCCCAGCAGCTGGTGGTCTATCATCGCCGCCCCGGCGGCCAGTCGCAGTTCTCGGCCCTGCTGGAGATCAAGGGCGGGCGGTTCGACGGCCTGCTGGCCTGGGCGCGCGAGAACCTGGCCCTGCCCCTGAGCGTCGAACAGCTGGCCGAGCAGGCGGCGATGAGTCCGCGCAACTTCGCCCGGCTGTTCGCGGTCGAGACGGGCAGCACCCCGGCCAAGGCGATCGAACGCCTGCGCGTGGAGGCGGCGCGCGCCCTGCTCGACAGCCAGCCCCTGCAGGTCGAGGACGTCGCCCTGGAGACCGGCTTTCGCGACCCGGAGCGCATGCGCCGCGCCTTCCTGCGCGCCTTCGGCCAGCCGCCCCAGGCGTTGCGGCGCGCGGCCCGCGTCTCGCAACCACATGTTGCATCGGCGCCATAGGCCGCTACAAACGGTCAAGCTTGAACAACCCCAGATTTACGACGCCGGTGAACCCCTCTACCGGGACCGGGTCCATCACGGACCAGTACCGATTTCGGGGGAAATGCTTATGCGTCTGTTCATCACCACCGCCGTGGCCGCCCTGGCCATCGCCGGCGCCGCCGCGGCGCAAACCGCCGGCCCGGCTCCCGCTCCGGCCGCCGCTACGGCCGCGCCCGCCAGCGGCCAGTACATCTCTGTTTCCGGGGGCTTTATCGGCAAGGCCGACTACGACTACGGCTTCGCCAACGGCTATCGCTTCGACGGCGACGTCGACGCCGGCGGCCAGGGCGCCGTGGCCTGGGGTTCGGCGCTCGGCAACGGCTGGCGCGGCGAGGTGGCCCTGGGCTACCGCAGCCAGAAGTCCAGCGGCGTGCTGACCACGAACGGCGGCGCCCAGTTCGACTTCGACGGCGGCAAGGTCACGACCTTCAGCATCGACCTGAACGGCTATTACGACTTCCCGGTCGCCGGGCCGGTGCGTCCGTATCTGGGCGCCGGCGTCGGCGTGGCCCAGGTGAAGATCGACGACGGCATGCTGGACGACAAGGGCGACGCCCTGACCCTGCAAGGCATCGCCGGCGCCAGCGTCGCGGTCTCGCCGCGCGTCTCGCTGTTCGCCGAGGGCCGCTACCAGTTCACCGGCGCGATCAAGGTCAAGACTACCAGCGGCGCGGGCGACAAGGAGCAGAAGCTGAACATGACGGGCCCCGGCGGCCTGGTCGGCGTCCGCTTCGCGTTCTAGAGGCCTTTTCGCCGAAGCCACGCGTCACCCCCGACCTGTTCGGGGGTGACGCTCTTGGGGATCGATATGCGCTCCAGGGTCGGCGCTCCGCCGGCACGCCGTCCGACGCCTTACCCCCTCACCCTCCCAAGCTTCGCTTGGGCCCCTCCCTCTCCCCATGGGAGAGGGTTCTATCAGCCGCGCTCTTCCGCCATCCGGGCCACCTGGGCCTTCAGGATCTCCAGGGCCTCGGTGTTGCAGCGCAGGATCTCGACCATCTCCTGCTCGCGCAGGGCGTCCAGCTTGGTGTGCAGGCGCATGATCTCCAGCTCGGCGCGCAGATTGACCAGATAGTCGTGCTCGGCGTTCAGGCGGTCCTTCATGGCCTGCCGGTTCTGGCTCATCATGATCACCGGCGCCTGGATCGCGGCCACGGTCGACAGGATCAGGTTGAGGAAGATGAACGGATAGGGGTCGAACGACAGGCGCCACGGCCGGAGGGCGACGTTCAGGCCGATCCACAGGACCAGGCACAGGCTGAAGCCGCCGATGAACGTCCAGGAGCCGCCGACCGCCGCGACCGAGTCGGCCAGCCTGTCCCAATAGGTCCGATCGTCGGCCACCAGCGCCTTGTTCAACCCCGTGGGGGCCTCGGCGGCGATCAGGTCGATGACGCTCCTCTGCACGTCCGTCAGTTCGGGATAGGGCGTGGCCAGCAGATCGCGGGCCAGCTGGTCGAGGCGTTGCTCAGGAGTCATGGGCGCTCGCACGGCGAAGGATCGGTGGAAGATGCGCGTTCCGGCGTCGGGCGCAAGACACATGACCTTCCGCGCTTGACCGCCCCCGCCTCCCGGGCGTCTGATCAACGATAACAAACAAAACGGGAGGGACGCCATGACCGCCAAGGCAGGAGGCCGCAAGGCCGTCTTCATCACCGGGGCCGCCAGCGGCATCGGCCTGGCCAGCGCCAGGCGCTTCGCCGCCGAGGGCTGGTTCGTCGGCCTGTCCGACATCGACGCGGCGGGCCTGAAGGCCGCCCTCGCCGCGGTCGGCCCCGACAACGGCGCGACCTTCAGGCTGGACGTGCGCGACCGCGCCGCCTGGACCGCCGCCCTGGCCGACTTCGCCAAGCTGACCGACGGGCGGCTGGACGTGCTGCTCAACAACGCCGGGGTCGCGCGCTTCGGGCCGTTCGACAGCCACGACGACGCCGAGATCGACCTGCAGCTGGACATCAACATCAAGGGCGTGATCAGCGGGGCCCGCGCCGCCCTGCCCTGGCTGAAGGCCACGCCCGGCGCGCGGCTGATCAACATCTCGTCCTGCGCGGGCCTGTACGGCTCACCCAGCCTGGCGGTCTATTCGGCCACCAAGTTCGCGGTGCGGGGCCTGTCGGAAGCGCTGGACGTCGAGTGGAAGCCCTACGGCGTCGGCGTGGCCTGCGTGATGCCGTGGTTCATCGAGACGCCGATCCTCAACGCCAGCCAGCCGGGCTCGAATCAGAATATGGCCGACGCCCTGCGCGGCGGCGGCCTGCCGGTCTATCCGGTGGAGGACGCCGCCGAGGTGATCTGGCGGGCCGTCCACGGCAAGGACCTGCACTATTTCGTCGGCAAGCGGGCCAAGCAGATGCGCTTCGCCAGCAGCCACATGCCCGGCGCGGTTAGGAAGCAGCTCCGGTCCCGGCCGATCCTGCAGCCTTGATCGCGTCGCCCGCCCCGGACCCCGAAACGTTGGAGGTCTTGGTCGGGTGCATGGCGGGGGCCGAAGCCGGCTCGGAAACCGGCCCCAGCGGGCCGCCCATGCCGCCCGGCACGGTGGCGGGCTTGTCGGGCGAGGCGATCACCACGGCGCTGGCCAGCTGGATCGGCGCGGACTTGCCGTCGGCGGTCGTGGTCCCGATCTGGGGAGCCGTCTGTCCGGTCGACAGGCCGGCCAGGGTCACGGTCGGCAGCTCGTCGGCCGTCGACGGACGCGGCGTGCGGCTGAAGGCGTCCGGCGCGCCCGAGCGACCGCCGAAGCGGTAGAACACGTGCATGCCGACCTGGGCGACGCGCAGCAGGCGCGGGCCCCAGCCCGGCGCGACGCCGGTGGTGTGGAAATGGGTGGCGGCGCCGACCTCGGACATCACCGCGCCCGAGAGCGCGCGGGTGGCGACCTTCTGGGCGCGCTTCCAGGCGCCGGCCTCGCGCGAGCGGCGCATCGAGCCGTCGCAGGCGAAGCTGAACTGGCAGCCGCTGTGGGTGTAGGCGCCCTGGAACACCACGCCGCAGATCGATTTCGGGAACGAAGGGTGGCGTACGCGGTTAAGAACCACCTGAGCCACGGCCGCCTGGCCGCTCGGGGTCTCGCCGCGGGCCTCGTAATAGACCGCCTCGGAAAGACACTCGAGTTCACGCGAGCTTTCCAGGGCGTTGGTCAGGCGGAAGGGCGCGACGGCCGGATTGAACGGGCCGCCGAAGCTGGCGCGCAGCATCAGGGGCTGGCGTTCCGAAGCGGACTGCTGGCGCTGTTCGAGACGCTCGACCAGGAGCGCCGACTGCCGGTCGCGCTGGGCGCCGCCGGCGACGGTGTAGGGATCGTGACGGCGCGCGATGGCCAGGGCCCCGGCGTCCATCCGCGACGCGGCCTGATACAGCGCCGCGTCGGAGAAGTTCCCCTCGGCGCCGTCGGCCAGGCGAGATACGCGAGCGTGCTGACTGGCGGTCTGGGCCATGCCCCCCGCAAGGTAAACGCCGCCCAGAGCCAGACCCGTGGCGGATCCGACCAATACGGCGCCGATCAGCGCGCGCGCGTCTGCGCACGTCTGCGACTTGATATTCAAAACTCGTGTCCTGCGCGGCGAGGGCGTACCGCCCCCCGACAAAAACGCCCGCAAAAAAGCCCGGAAAAATACTGTCGGGCCGCTCTGAAAGCGGAGGCTCGGCCGGTTCACGATCGTGGCCGAAGTCCTACTTACGGTTCGCCTTATGACGCATCCGTGACCGACTCGCAAGCGGACCAGGCGCCATCGCTTGAATTTTGAGCGCCAGCGCGCGAGACCCAATGGTTAATGCTTTGATTACAAGGAAAAAACGCGACAGTCCCGAGAATCGGCTTCGAGGCGAATATTCAACCCCCGGGATAGATTTCCGGCCCGCCGCTCTCAACGGAACCCGGCTTATGTGACACCGTTACTCTAGCGGTCGGTGTAATTGTCTCGGAGGACATAATGTCTGCTCTGCGCTTGGTTCCGCTAGCGGTTACGGCGGCGTTAACCTTGTCCGCCTGCGGCCACAACATGGAGCAGCGGGCGGCGACCGGCGCGATCGCCGGGGCGGTCGTCGCGGGGCCCGTGGGGGCGGCCGTGGGGGCCGGCGCCGGGGCCGTGGTCGACAAGGTCTCGAAGTAGGGACTTTCCCCAGAACCTGCCCCGAAGCCTGGCCTGGACTTGCAGGCGTTCGGGACGCAAGCGTTCGGCTCGCCCTTAACCAAGTCCGTCGGAATCTCGTCATCCCGGAAGCCTCGCGAAGGCCTCCGAGATGACGATGGCACGAGCCTTTCTGGCCGTTTCGACCGCTCCGATCCGCCCGCCCCCTAGAGGGCCAGCGACAGGATGGGACGCGCGCCCCGCGCCACCCGCCACAGCTCGCCCGCGATCCTGCAGCTGAACACCACGGCCATCACGATCACGGTCAGGTGGAAGCTCAGGTCGAGCGCGTCCTGCAAGGCGCTCGTCTCGGCCGGGCTCGCCCCGTGGGAGACGACCTCGACCAGCCGGCCCGCCCGCCAGAGGGCGGCGGTGACGGCCAGGCCGGCCGCGCCGCAGACGGCCTCCAGGAGGGCATGGGCCCGCACCCAGCCGGGGCGCGCCAGCGCCGTCAGACTCGACAGCAGTTGCACGCACGCCCAGCCCAGGATCGGCAGGTGCAGGGTCGTCCAGACCGCGGCCGGCTCCAGGAACAGCTGGCTGTTGGCCACCTGATTGGACCACGGCGCCGAGACCAGGCCTGTCCACCACAGAATGAAGAACACCGTGAGGATCACCTCCAGCAGGGCCTCGAAGCGCTTCCGCTGCGGGCCCTTCTCGCGCGGGAAGCCCTTCCTGGACGATCCCAGGGTGTCCAGCACGGGCAGGTCGGCGACCTTCCAGTCGGTCATGCCGGCCACGGGGAGCCAACCGCGCTCGAACGCCACGCCCAGCACCGTGGCGACCCCGATCATGGTGAAGCCGATGGAGATGAAGCCGGACAGGAACTGCGCTAGGGCGCCGGCCGAGCCGGCGGGGCTGGTGATCACCGTGATGACGGCCGGGATCGCCGAAACGATCGCCGCCACCACCAGCAGTCCCTTCACCGCGAACATGTAGAACGGATAGAGCTCGGGCCCGATCAGAGCGTGGGTCGTTCCGAACCGGCCCGCCACGGCGATCGGATGGCCGAACGCCTTGAGCAGGGCCTCGCGCTCCTTGGCGGTCAGGGGCCGGCCCGCTTGCGCCTCCTTCTCCTCCATCTGGGTGAGCAGGGTGTCGCGCAGCTCGGCGACGATGTCCTCGCGCTGGGCCTTGGGCAGCAGGGCCGCGACGGCGGCCAGATAGCGATCGAGCAGGTCCATGACTGGCTCCCTCTTCAGATCAGGTTTTGCAGGGTGTCGTTCATCGCCCGCCACTCGGCGGACAGGCGGGCCAGCACGGCCTCGCCCTCGGACGACAGGCGGTAAAAACGCTTCTTACGCTTGTCTTCCTCGCGCCATTCGCTGGTCAGCAGACCCTGGCTCTCGAGGCGGCGCAGCATCGGATAGAGAGCGCCTTCGTCGATCTCCAGCCCCACCTCGGCCAGGGCCTGGCGCAGGCTGTAGCCGTAGCGCTCGACCTTCAGCTGGGCCAACACGGCCAGGATCAGGGTTCCACGCCGCAACTCCTGGCGCAGGGTTTCGAAAATGTCGGCGTCCGCTGGCATGGTGTGCATCACATGGTGTGCGCCACTTGGTGTGTGACATACACTGTATGACACACAGGTAATGCTCGCGTCAAGTCGACCGACCGCCGTTCGCTCGAAGCGCCGGCCGGGATATCGCCAACGATGCTGGCCTAGAGCCTCAGGGCGCGCTCAGACGCCGGAATCGGGGAACGGCCGGCCCATCCAGACCGCCCTCGACGATCGGAACCGCGATCTCGACCGTGAAGCGGCTGCCCTGGCCCAGCGTGCTGTCGACCCGCAGGTCTCCGCCCATCAGAGCGACGATCTGGCCGCTGATGCTCAGGCCCAACCCCGTGCCGCTGCTTCGGTCGGCGGCCTCGCCCGCCTGCTCGAACGGATGGAAGATGCCTTCCAACTGGTCGGGCGGAATGCCGATACCGGTGTCATCCACGGCGAACCGCAGCCTCGCCGTCCGGCCCGCGACCTCGACGACCGAGACATGCAGATCGACCCGGCCCGCCGACGTGAACTTGACCGCGTTGCCGACCAGGTTGATCAGCACCTGGCGAATGCGCTTCTCGTCCCCCTCGACCCCGCGCGGCACGTCCGGGCCGACGGTGGCGGTGAAGTCCAGGCCCTTTTCCTCGGCCGGCAGGCGGAACATCTCGCTCACGCCCGCCACGCAGTCGTGCAGGTCGAAGGGCGCGGCCAGCAGATCGAACTTGCCCGCCTCGATCTTGGCCACGTCCAGAAGGTCGCTGATGACGCCCAGCAGGTGCTCGCCGCTGGCCTGGACGGTCTGAACCGCCGCGCGCTGCTTGGCGTCCAGTTCGGTGCGGTTGAGCCAGTAGGTGTAGCCGATGATGGCGTTGAGCGGCGTGCGCAGTTCGTGGCTCATATTGCCCAGGAACCGCGACTTGGCGCTGCTGGCGGCCTCGGACGCGGCGTGGGCTTCGGCCAGCAGCCGCGCCTCCAGCGTGTGCCGCTGCTGCCGCGCCTCGTAGTCGCGGCGCATCCGCAGGAAGCGGAAGACCAGGAACCCGGCCGACAAAACCAGCCAGACGCCGAGGATGATCAGGTAGAACTGTTCGGTCGAGAGGTACGAGCCCTCGAAGGTCAGGTCGTCGACCGCCACCGCCAGCTTGGCGCCCGCCTTTGCGTCGCTGGTGGCGATGGAGACGGAGCGGACGTCGTCGAAGACCGGCGCGGCCTCCGCCGTCGAAAGGCCATGGCTGGTCACCCACCATTGCTCCGGCGCCAGCTTGCCGAGCGGCAGGCGGATTTCGTTGCGGCCGTTGACGACGGGAATGTCCGCCGCCAGAGACATAGGCTCGCCCTTCAGCTTGTCCCGCGCCGCCGGTCCGGGCGTCGTCTTCAAGACCAGTCGCAGGCGGTCGTCTTCGCCCCGGTAGGAGAAGCGCAGGATGATCGTCTGGACATGCGAGAAATCCAGGCCCCGGGCCTTCCCCGAATCCAGCTGCAGGCCATAGCCGCAATAGGGATAGGGCGAGCCTTCACGGATCTCGCAGGACCAGGACAGCGGCCTGCGCGGATCGGCGGAGATGATCGAGCGCCCGCCGTTCTCGGCGTCGGAATAGGTGTAGCCCTCGAACTGGCCGGACTCGGGCGAGAGGACGAGCTTCTGGGTGGTGATGGCGCTCTTGCCCAGCACCGCGGCGAACGACACGGCCACCAGCAGGAAAATCGCCGCCTCCAGCCTGAGGTCGGCGTAGCCCAGCCGCGCCCCGCGAGCGCCCTGCTCGGGCGCCTCGGCCTTGGCCGCCGCGAGATCCGTTGTTTTCCGCAAGACGCTCCCTCGCTTCCCTTACCAAGTCGAGAAGCCCACAAACTGCACCGTCCGATTAGTCTCAACAGTGTTTCCCAAAGATTTGACAACGGGGGATGCGACACTTTGTGACAGCCCCCGCGATAGCGAGCGCCCCGAACTCGCCGGCGCGAACGCGGGACCGCCCCTACCCTCGGCTCAATCCGAAGAAATCGCCCACGCCGGTCAGCAGGAACTGCATGCCGATGCAGATCAGCAGGAAACCGAAGATGCGGGTCATGGCGTCCATCCCGCCCTTGCCCAGGAAACGCACCATCAGCTCGGCGGCCCGCAGGATGATGAAGGCGATCACCAGGGTCACCGCCATGCCCAGGATCACCCCGACATAGATGATCTCCCAATTGTGCGGGTGGTCGCCGCGGATCTGGGCCGCGGCGCTGAGCACCACCGAGATCGATCCCGGTCCGGCCAGGCTGGGCATGGCCAGCGGGGTGAAGGCGACGTCCAGCGCCTGGTCGCGGCTCTGGCTGGCGGCGGTCTCGGTCGCCGTCGGGGTTTGAGGCGGCGGCGGAAACAGCATGCCGAACCCGACGCTCGAGATGATCAGCCCGCCGGCCGCGCGGATCCCCGGGATCGAGATGCCGAAGAACTCGACGATCGCCGAGCCCAGCAACAGGAAGGTCGCCAGGATGCCGAAGGCGTAGACGCAGGCCATGATGGCCTGCCGCCGGCGCTTCTTCGCGTCGAAGCCGGCGGTCAGCGACACGTACAGCGGCGCCGTGCTGAACGGGTTCATGATCGGGAACAGCCCGCCGATCGTCAGGACCAGGGCTTCGACGAAGATCGAGATGGGCGCTCTCCCGCGGACGGACGCCGCGACGGATCGCGCGCGCCGCGGGGAGTCTGCCGGTCGGCCGAACCCCGGAGCCATCCAGCGCAGACCTGAGAAACGGATGCGGGAACCCCTATTCGACGGGCTTCGACATCCGGCGGCCGCGCTGGCATTCTGGCCCGATGACCCAGCTCTTCCGGCTTGCCGGCGCCCTGCGCGGAGACCCGGAGGTCGACGCCTGGTTCGCGGCCCCCGAGCACGACCTGCGGCGCCTGGCCCAGCCGTGGTTCGAAGCCTTGCGCGCCCTCGGGCCCGACGTTCGCGAGCTGGTGCACGACGGACATCCCACGGCGTGCGTGGGCGACGCGGCGTTCGCCTATGTCGACGCGTTCAGCGCCCATGTGAACGTCGGCTTCTTCCACGGCGCGGCGCTGGACGATCCGGTCGGCCTGCTGGAAGGCTCGGGCAAGCGCATGCGGCACGTCAAGGTCCGGTGGGGCCGGCCGGTCGACGCCGAGGCGCTGAACGCCCTGATCGCCGCGGCCTACCGGGACGTTCGCGCGCGGCTGGCGTCCGAATGAATACCGCTTTACTTCGGCCGCTCATCCCGACGAATGCCGGGACCCGGATGGAATGGCTGGGCGGTTGGCGCCTCGGGCTATGAGCGAATCCCGTCAGACACGCCGCCACAGGATCCGGGTCCCGGCTTTCGCCGGGACGAGCGGATCGATCGAGACCCGAATTCCTTAGGACCGCCCCATGACCACCCTGCCCTCCGCCGTCCCCGAAGCCCGCGCCCTTCTCGGCCGCCTGGGCGTCGACCCCGCCGTCCTGGACGGCGGGACCCTGGCCGCGCGCTCGCCGGTGACCGGCGAGGTGCTGGCCAGCCTGCCCGAGCACGCCCCCGCCCAGGCCAGGGCCGCCATCGACGCCGCCCACGCCGCCTATCTGGCCTGGCGCAAGGTCCCCGCCCCGCGTCGCGGCGAGCTGGTGCGGCTGCTGGGCGAGGAGCTGCGCGCGGCCAAGACCGACCTGGCCGCCCTGGTCACCCTGGAGGCCGGCAAGGTGGTCTCCGAGGGCCTGGGCGAGGTGCAGGAGATGATCGACATCTGCGACTACGCCGTGGGCCTGTCGCGCCAGCTGTTCGGCCTGACCATCGCCACCGAGCGCCCGGCGCACCGGATGATGGAGACCTGGCATCCGCTGGGCGTGGTCGGGGTGATCAGCGCCTTCAACTTCCCGGTCGCCGTCTGGTCGTGGAATGCGGCCCTGGCCTTCGTCTGCGGCGACAGCGTGGTGTGGAAGCCGTCGGAGAAGACCCCGCTGGTGGCCCTGGCCACCCAGGCGCTGTTCGAACGCGCCGTCGCCAGGTTCGGGCCGGACGCGCCCGCCAACCTCTCGACCCTGCTGATCGGCGGCCGCGCGGTCGGCGAGGTCCTGGTCGACCATCCGAAGGTCCCGCTGGTCTCGGCCACCGGCTCGACGGCCATGGGCCGGACGGTGGGTCCGAGGCTGGCCGCCCGCTTCGCCCGCGCCCTGCTGGAGCTGGGCGGCAACAACGCCGCCATCGTCGCCCCGTCTGCCGACCTGGACCTGACCCTGCGCGGCGTGGCCTTCGCGGCCATGGGCACGGCGGGTCAGCGCTGCACCACGCTGCGGCGACTGTTCGTGCACGACAGCGTCTACGACGCCTTCGTCGGCCGGCTGAAGAGCGCCTATCCCTCGGTGCCGGTCGGCGATCCCCGCGCCGCCGGCGTGCTGGTCGGCCCGCTGATCGACAAGGCCGCGTTCGACGCCATGCAGCGCGCCCTGGAGGCGGCCCGCGCGGCCGGCGGCCGGGTGATCGGCGGCGACCGCGTCGAGGTCGCCGGGCCGGACGCCTATTACGTCGCCCCCGCCCTGGTCGAGATCGACGACCAGGCCGACATCGTGAAGTCCGAGACGTTCGCGCCGATCCTCTACGTTATGCGCTACGCCGAACTGTCCGCCGCCATCGCCGCCCAGAACGACGTGGCCCAGGGCCTGTCGTCGTCGATCTTCACGCTGAACGTCCGCGAGGCCGAGCTGTTCGTGTCGGGCGAGGGCAGCGACTGCGGCATCGCCAACGTCAACATCGGCCCCTCCGGCGCCGAGATCGGCGGGGCGTTCGGCGGCGAGAAGGACACCGGCGGCGGCCGCGAGGCGGGCTCCGACAGCTGGAAGACCTACATGCGCCGGGCGACGAACACCGTGAACTACGGCGCGACCCTGCCTTTGGCGCAGGGGGTCAGGTTCGAGGTGTGATCTCCGCACCTTCACAGCCCCCCCATCCGCCCGTCATTCCCGCCCTTGTGGCGGGAACCCCTTTATCCGCCCCAAGGGCAGGGGTGTGGCGCGCCAGCGCGCCGAGTTGCTTCACCGTCAGCTGAACGAGGGGTTCCCGCCACAGGGCGGGAATGACGGCTGAAAAACGAAAGAAGCCGGCTGGCGGGGAGCCAGCCGGCGGTAGAGAGGATCTCGCCCCAATCGACCTAGCCGAACAGCTTGGCGGCGGTCTTGGCGACCAGTTCACCCTGGTGGCGGGCGCCGGCCAGCTCTAGTTCGCTGGGCTGACGCGAGCCGTCGGCGCCGGCGATGGTGGTGGCGCCGTAGGGCGCGCCGCCGACGATTTCCTCCAGGGTCATCTGGCCCTGATGGCTGTAGGGCAGGCCGACGATCGTCATGCCGAAGTGCAGCAGGTTGGTGATGATCGAGAACAGGGTGGTCTCGTTGCCGCCGTGCTGGGTGGCCGACGAGGTGAAGGCGCCGCCCACCTTGCCGTTCAGCGCGCCGCGCGCCCACAGGCCGCCGGCCTGGTCGAGGAAGTTGGCCATCTGCGAGCTCATGCGGCCAAAGCGGGTGCCCGTGCCGACGATGATGGCGTCGTAGTTTTCCAGTTCGGCGATCGTGGCGACCGGGGCGGCCTGGTCGAGCTTGTAGTGCGACTTCACCGCGACCTCCTGCGGGACCAGTTCCGGCACGCGCTTGACGTCGACGGTCGCGCCGGCGGCGCGGGCGCCCTCGGCGACGGCGTTGGCCATCGCCTCGATGTGGCCGTAGGCGGAGTAGTAGAGAACGAGAACCTTGGCCATGACGGCCTCCTTGGGGATGGGGGTGGATCTTGGACTTCGGGGGAAGGTTCGGGCTTGAAGAAACCGAACCCCTTAGAGAGAGATTGGGGCGCACCGACACCAGCGTCCGGGGCGGAAACCTCGTCCTTCGACAAGCTCAGGATGAGGTTTCTCAACAGCCCAGGCCTGTAAATGGTCCTCATCCTGAGCTTGTCGAAGGACGAGGACCACGCACGGAGCGTGAATGTCGATCAGCCTTTAGGCGGCGTCGACGAGCACCAGCTCGGCGTCTTCCAACGCTTTCACGCGGATGACCGCCTCGTCCTGGATGGCCGCGCCGTCGCGGGTGTTCAGGGTCACGCCGTTGACCTCGACCTTGCCGGTCGACGGCACAAGGTAGCCCTTGCGGTCCGCGCCCAACGCGTACTCGGTGGTCTCGCCGGCCTTCAGCGTGGCGCCCAGGACGCGGGCGTCGGTGCGGATCGGCAGGGCGTCGGCGTCGCCGTCGAAGCCGCTGGCCAGGGCCACGAACTTGCCCGAGCGGTCGCCCTTGGGGAAAGGCTTGGCGCCCCAGGCCGGACCTTCGCCGCGCTTGTTGGGGATGATCCAGATCTGGAAGATCTTGGTCGCGGTGCTTTCGAGGTTGTACTCGGAGTGGCGGATGCCGGTGCCGGCGCTCATCACCTGGACGTCGCCCGCCTCGGTGCGGCCCTTGTTGCCCAGGTTGTCCTGGTGGGTGATCGCGCCTTCGCGGACATAGGTGATGATTTCCATGTCGGCGTGCGGGTGGGGCGGAAAGCCCGTGCCGGCCGCGATGGTGTCGTCGTTCCACACCCGCAGGGCGCCGTGATGGACGCGGCTGGGATCGTGATAGTCGGCGAACGAGAAGTGGTGCTTGGCGTCCAGCCAACCGTGGTTGGCGCCGCCCAGGCTGTCGAAGGTTCTGACGTCGATCATGTCTTGTCTCCGGGAGACCGAGCCAGGTGGCTGTCTCTGTTGGAGGGAAGATGGGGTATTGCCTCGCACGCCGAAATGGAAATGATCGAAACAAACCGTTTCGGAAATCGCACCTATGAAGCTCCCCGCCTTCGAGGCCTGGGCCGTGTTCGCCAAGGTGGCCGAGACCGGCTCGTTCGTCGGGGCGGCGCAGCAGCTGAACCTGTCCAAGGCCACGGTCTCCAAGGCCGTCACCCGGCTGGAGACGCGGCTGGGAACGACGCTGTTCCACCGCACCTCGCGCCGCCTGTCGCTGACCGAGGCCGGCCGCGCCTCGCTGGACCGCGCCGCCCACCTGCTGCACGAGGCCGAGGCGCTGGAGGCCGAGGCCTCGGCCCAGTCGGCGACGCCGCGCGGCCTGGTGCGGGCGGCCGCGCCGATGTCGTTCGGGATCGCCCATCTGGGCCCGGCCCTGCCGGACTTCTTCGCCCTCTATCCGGAGGTGTCGGTCGAGCTGTCGTTGTCGGACCAGTTGGTCGACATCGTCGAGGAGGGTTTCGACCTGGCCCTGCGGATCTCGGCCCTGGAGGATTCCAGCCTGCTGGCCCGGCGCCTGTGTCCGGTGCGGGTGATGCTGGTCGGCTCGCCGGCCTATTTCGACCGGCACGGCCGGCCCGGCCACCCCAAGGACCTGACCGCCCATCGCGGCCTGTTCTACACGGGCGGCCGGTCCAAGGACGTTTGGCGGTTCCAGCACGCCGAGCACGGACAATACACGGTCAGCGTGCCCTCGCCGCTGCGGGTCAACAACGCCGACATCCTGCGGCCCGCCCTGCTGGCCGGCCTGGGCCTGGCCATGCAGCCGGACTTCCTGGCCTGGGCGGACGTGAAGGCGGGCCTGCTGGAAGAGGTCCTGGCCGACTGGGCCCCGCCGCCCATCGCCCTGCACCTGGTCACCCCGCCCAGCACGATCCGACCGGCCCGGGTGGAGGCGCTGATCGCGTTCCTGGCCAAGCGGATGGCGGCCGCGCCCTGGTTGGGGTGACAAGGCCGACCCGCCCCCCTTCAACCGTCATCCCGGGCCTTGTGCCCGGGACCCCTGGTTCAGCTGACGGTGAAGTGAAATGGCGCGCCGGCGCGCCACACCCCCGCACCTGCGGCGGCAAGAGGGGTCCCGGGCACAAGGTCCGGGATGACGGCGCTTAATGAGGGTGACGAGAAATGCGGCGCGCCAAACAGCGCATCCGTTCGACCTAGCCGAACTGGATCAAGCCATCTCGTGCTTGTCGCTGAGACACTCGCCGATGGCGCGGGCGCAGCCGGGCAAGCCCAGGGCGCCGATGAACGACATGGCGACCGCGCAGACCAGCATCACGGGTTGGAAGAAACGCATGCGAAATTCTCCACAGGCCACTTCGTTCGTAGGGCGAGCTTCAACCCAGATAAGGCTGAAGCTTGACGTTCGTTCCCGCCCACGTCGGAAAAGCTCAGCGTGCGGCAGATTTGTCTCACCCGTATGTCAGTCTCCCAACGCATAGGCGACACGAGCGGCTTCAATTCGCCCCAGTTTAGCCTCGAGCGCCGACCAGTCGTCGGCCTCCGCGATCGGCGCCCAAAGGGCCTCGACCTCGTCGATCAGCATTTCCTCGGGCTCGGAACGGGCGAAAACCGGGCTTTCGAGGCGCTCGGGGCGATCGGCCTCGAACCCGGCCAGCCGGCGGCGGAAGTCGAGAAACGCTTCCTGTCCGTACAGGTCGGCCCGCGGACCCGCCAAGGCGCGGGCCCGCGAAGCCTCGCCGCCGAACCAGTCGAAGAAGAACGGCTCCCAGCGCAGTGATTCGCCGCCCGACGCCAAGGCCACGAACGCGGCCTGCACCAGGGCGAGGTCCTCGTCGGCCGAGCGGCTCTTCAGGCCCAGGCGGTCCAGCATCGCCGCGCGCAGGGCGTCGCGATAGAGGTCGGAAAAACCGTTGAGGGCGGCGATCAGCCCGGCGTCGTCGGTGACCTGGGCCAGGCACCCCGCCAGCTGCTGCAGGTTCCAGAACACCGTCTCCGGCTGGCGGCCGAAGCTGTAGAGGCCCGAATGGTCGAAATAGGCGGCCGTGAAGTTCGGGTCGTTCTGGGGCAGGAACCGCCAGGGGCCGTAGTCGAAGCTCTCGCCGGTGACGACCATGTTGTCGGTGTTGAGCACCCCGTGCACGAAGCCGGCCGCCATCCAGCGGGCCAGCAGCCGGGCGCTGGCGGCGACCACCTGCTCCAGCAGGACCTTGGGCCGATCCGGCTCGTCGGCCGCCTGGGGGAAATAGGTCTCGACCGCGTGGTCGACCAGGACGGCGATGTTGTCGGGCCGCTGCAGGAAGGCCTGACGCTGGAAGGTCCCGAACCGGATGTGGCTGTGCGACAGCCGGGTCAGCACGGCCGAGCGGGTCGGGCTGGGCTCGTCGCCGCGCACCAGGTCCTCGCCGGTCTCGACCAGGGAGAAGGCCCGCGAAGTGGGAACGCCCAGGGCCTCGAGCATAGCGGCGGCCAGGATTTCGCGCACCCCGCCCTTCAGGGTCAGCCGCCCGTCGCCGGCCCGCGACCACGGCGTCTGGCCCGAGCCCTTGGTGGCCAGGTCGAGGAGACGATCCGTGCCCCGTTCCCGCAGTTGGGCGAACAGGAAGCCGCGCCCGTCGCCAAGATCCGGGTTGTAGGTGCGGAACTGATGGCCGTGATAGCGCATGGCCAGCGGCCCGGGCTGGTTGTCCGGCAACGGCTTGAAGCGGGCGAAGCGTTCCAGCCAATCGGCGCCGCTCAGCCCCTCCAGCCCCACGCTGGCGGCCGCGCGATCGTTGCGGAACCGCAGGATCGTCTGGGGGAAGTCGGCGGGGGCGACAGGATCGGCGAACTCCGGCCCAAGGCGCATGAAAACCGGGTCGGGACGGTAGGCGGCGGAGATCGGCATGTCCTCGACATGAGCCGCCGGGCGCGCGGGCGCAAGCATGCCGGGACGCTTTCGAGGCGTCGGAAGGTCGGGGATGGCGGCCGAACGCTGTCGCATCCGCGCAACAGGCCTGCTCGAACCTTTAAACCATAAGGTTTTTCCTTGCCCAGCCCCCAGCCGGGCCGTAACCCTTGCTTGTCAATTCGAACAAATGTTCGGGTTAGGACCAAATCAAAAGACGGGGGCGATGCAAGCGCTCTCGTCATAAAACGAACCGAGGTAGGAAATGCGCTTTACTCAGGTGCTTTGCGGCACGGCGTCCGCCGTCGTGCTCGCCGGTCTGACCCCCATCGCGGCCCAGGCCCAGGATACCGAGACCCAAACCGTCGACAGCATCGTCGTCACCGCCCAGAAGCGCGAGCAGAACCTGCAGGACGTGCCGGTGGTGGTCACCGCGGTCGGCGCCAAGCTGCTGCGCGACACGGGCGTCAAGGACATCAAGGATCTGACGATCCTGACCCCCGGCCTGACCGTGACCTCGACCTCGTCGGAAGCCTCGACCACCGCCCGCATCCGCGGCGTCGGCACGGTCGGCGACAACCCCGGCCTGGAAAGCTCGGTCGGCGTGGTGATCGACGGCGTCTATCGCCCGCGCAACGGCGTCGGCTTCGGCGACCTGGGCGAAATGGAGCGCATCGAGGTCCTGAAGGGCCCGCAAGGCACGCTGTTCGGCAAGAACACCTCGGCCGGCGTCATCAACATCATCACCAAGGAGCCGGAATTCGGCTTCGGCGCCGAGGCCGAGGCGACGCTCGGCAACTACAACGCCCACGGCCTGGCCGGGTCGGTGACCGGGCCGCTGTTCGGCAGCGAGACCCTGGCCGCCCGCTTGTACGTCGCCGCCCGCGAGCGTGACGGCTATAACGACGTGGTCACCGGCAAGGGTCCCAGCACGCGCGACCAGGACGCCGACCAGGGCTTCTACACCGTCCGCGGCCAGCTGCTGTTCGTCCCGGACGACAAGTCCAGCTTCAAGCTGATCGGCGACTACAGCAAGCGCGACGAAAACTGCTGCGGCGCGGTGCAGATCCGTCCCGGCCCGACCACGGCGATCATCAACGCCCTGGCCGGCGGCAAGGGCGTGGGCGCTTCGACCGACAACCCCTACGACCGGGTCGCCTATTCGAACCGCGGCGCGCCGTCGTCGGTCGAGGACAAGGGCGTTTCGCTGGAAGGCAACATCGACCTGCCGATCGGCGCCCTGACCTCGATCTCGGCCATCCGCCAATGGCGCACCGACAACGGCCAGGACGCCGACTTCACCACGGCAGACCTGGTCTATCGCAACAAGGACGGCACCAACTACAGCGAGTTCACGACCTTCACCCAGGAACTGCGCCTGGCCGGCAAGACCGACCGGTTCGACTGGCTGGTCGGCGCGTTCCTGGCCGACGAGCGGTTGGATTCGAAGGCCAACTTCCTCTACGGCAACGACTACGAGGCCTATCTGGGCACGATCCTGCTGTCGGGCATCGCCAACTCGTTGGCCCCGGCCGGCATCACGCTGAACCAGGCCGGCAGCGCGGGCTTCATCTCGCAAGCCACGGGCCGTCCCTACGGCACCAGCTACACCGGCGGCCAAGGCCTGCGTGACCAGTACAAGCAGCGCGCCACCACCGTCGCCCTGTTCACCAACGACACCTGGCATGTCACCGACGCCTTCGACCTGACCGTCGGCCTGCGCTACAGCATCGACAAGAAGGACCTGGACACCTACCAGTCCACGACCGACGGCGGCGTGGCCTGCGGCACGGCGCTGACCCCCGCCGGCCAAGCCCGGATCGCCGGCGCCCTGGTCGCCCGCGGCGTTCCCGCCGGACTGTTCGCCCCCGGCAACCCGACCGGCGCCAGCCTGGTGTCGACCGTCGCCGGCAACATGTGCTTGCCCTGGGCCAACCCGCTGTTCAACGGCCGCGGCACGACCCAGAACCGCGAGGACAAGGAGTGGTCGGGCACCATCAAGGGCTCGTACCGCTTCTCGCCCGAGGTGTTCGCCTACGCCTCGTACGCCCGCGGTTACAAGGGCGGCGGCTTCAACCTCGACCGCACCCAGTCGTCGAACGGCCAGCAAAGCGGCGGCAACGGCGTCATCCCGATCCACGACACCTCGTTCCCGGGCGAATTCGTCGACAGCTACGAAGTCGGCATGAAGAACACCCTGTTCAACCGCACGGTGCTGCTGAACCTGACGGCGTTCTATCAGGAATACAGCGACTTCCAGCTGAACACCTTCCTGGGCACCTCGTTCGTGGTGCGCTCGATCCCGGAAGTGACCTCGCAGGGCGTCGACGCCGACTTCATCTGGTTCACCCCGGTGCACGGCCTGTCGGTGCAGAGCGGCTTCACCTACGCCGACACCAAGTACGGCGACCAGCCGATCCCCAACGACCCGGGCAACGCCCTGGCCCTGTTGCCGGGCAGCAACCTGTCGCTGGCCCCCAAGTACTCGCTGTCGGGATCGCTCAGCTATGAGCACCCGGTCGGCGACACCCTGAAGGCCCGCTTCAACATCGGCGCGAAGTACTCGTCGGAATACAACACCGGCTCCGACCTGTTCCCGCCGAAGATGCAGGACGCCTACACCGTCGTGAACGCCCGCGTCAGCCTGGGCGACGCGGACGACAAGTGGACGGCCGAACTGTGGGCCCAGAACCTGCTCGACGAGGAATACAAGCAGGTCGCCTTCAACGGCACCCTGCAGGGCTCGTCGGGCCTGAGCGCCACCAACAAGGTCTACAAGCCGGCCCTGGACACCATCACCTATGATGCGTTCCTCGGCGCGCCGCGCACCTACGGCGTGACCCTGCGGGCCAAGTTCTAGGCCGGCATGTGATCGGCGACGGCCTCACCGCCGTCGCCGTCCAGACCTGAAGGGCGATCCGGGCGACCGGGTCGCCCTTTTCGTTTGGGCCCAATTCGTTCCCGGCCAAGCTTTCAACGAATCCCGAACCGTCCCACCCTGCGGCGGGGGATTCGTTGCGGAGGCGCATCATGAAGACCGTCCGGCTGCTCGGCGTGTGGGTCTGCCTGTTGCTGGGCCTGGCGATCGCCAACCTGGCCCTGCGAACGCCCCCGCCGCTGCCGGCCAACGCCCCCGCCGACCAGTTCTCGGCCACGCGCGCCATGGCCGACGTCCGCGCCATCGGCCAGAAGCCCCATCCGATCGGCTCGGCCGAGATCGTCCGGGTTCGCGACCATCTGCTGGGCCGGGTCAACGGCCTGGGGCTGGAGGTGCTGGTGCGGCCCGGCGAAGGCGTGCGCGACGCGGCCAAGTGGGCGCCGCGCTCGATGGCCGTCGGCGCGGTGCAGAACATCGTCGCCACCCTGCCCGGGACCTACCGCGACGCCCCGGCCGTGCTGGTGATGAGCCATTACGACACCGTCCCCAACTCGCCCGGCGCGGCCGACGACTCGGCCGGCGTCGCCGCGGCCCTGGAGATCGCCCGCGCCCTGAAGGCCGGCCCGACCCCGGCCCGCGACGTGATCTTCCTGTTCACCGACGGCGAGGAGCCGGGCCTGCTGGGGGCCGAGGCGTTCTTCGCCCGAGATCCGCTGCGCGACCACGTCGGGGTGGTGGTCAACATGGAGGCCCGGGGCGACGCTGGCCGCGCGGCCATGTTCCAGACCGGCGCCGACAGCGGCGAACTGATCCGCCTCTATGCCGCGAGCGCCCGCCAGCCGACCGCCAACTCGCTGGCCGCGGCCGTCTACCGGCGCATGCCCAACGACACCGACTTCAGCCACGCCCTGCGCAAGGGCCTGCCGGGGCTGAACTTCGCCTTCATCGACGACCAGCTGGCCTATCACACGCCGCTGGCCACGCCCGAGCACCTGAACCAGGGCAGCCTGCAGAACCTGGGCGACCAGGCCTTGTCCGCCGTCCGGGCCCTGGCCATGGCCGCGACCCTGCCGGCCAAGTCGCCGGACCTGATCTATTCCGACGTCCTGGCCCGGGGCCTGGTGGCCTATCCGGTCAATGTCGGCTGGGCGATCCTGGCGGTGGCCGGGCTGCTGATCGTCTTCACCGGTTATCGCGCCCTGCGCGGCAAGGCCGTGACCGCCGTCGAGATCCTGCGCGGGATCGCCGGCTTTCTGCTGCTGGCCGCCGGCGCGGTCCTGGCCCTGCACCTGGCCGGCCGGCTGATCGGCATCGCCGACATGCAGCGCTACTACGCGGTGCTGGGCCAGTTCAACGCCCTGCTGGCGGGCGCGGGGATCCTGCTGATCGGGATGTGCCTGACCGTGCTGACCCTGCAGGCGCGGGGCCTGGCCGGGATCTGGGGCCGGATCTGGATCAGCGTGGCCGCCCTCCTCGCCGGCGGCGCCTGCAGCCTGGTCGGCGGCTTCGATCAGGTCGGACTGGGCCTGGGCGTCGCTGTCGTGGTCCTGGCCTGGCTGAGCCTGGGCAAGGGCGTGGGCGTGTTCGGCGCCTGGCTGGGCGCGCTGCTGGTGGTGCTGGCCCTGGCGGTCACGGTCCAGGTCCTGGCGCCCGGCGGCTCGGTGATGCTGGCCTGGCCGCTGCTGGCCGCCAGCCTGGTGGCCGCCCTGGTCATGGCTGTGGGCGGAACCCGCGACCGCCGGGTGGCCTGGGCCCTGACCCTGGTCGTCTGCGTCGTGGCCGTCGCCGTGGTCGCCCAGCTGGGCGCCTGGGGGGCCTGGACCTTCGCCGGGGTGGGCCTGACCGAGCCGGCGGTGCTGGCGGCGTTCGCCATCCTGGCCGCCCCGGCCCTCTTGCCCCTGGCCTTCGACTTCGCCGCCTATCGCTGGGCCCCGGCCTTCGCCGGCGTCGCCGTGGCGGCGGGAATCGGGCTGCTGGCCTATGCGGGCCTGGGCGACGGCGGCCCGACCCGGCCGCGCCCGGCCGAGGCCAGCCACCTGGCGGATCTGTCGACCGGCACGGCCTGGCGGGTCTCGCCCGCGCCGCGCCTGGACCCCTGGTCGACGGTGGTGCTGTCGG
This sequence comes from Caulobacter sp. Root487D2Y, assembly GCF_001427165.1. Lineage (NCBI taxonomy): Bacteria > Pseudomonadati > Pseudomonadota > Alphaproteobacteria > Caulobacterales > Caulobacteraceae > Caulobacter > Caulobacter sp. Root487D2Y. Next base: position 899,527 of record NZ_LMFD01000001.1, on the reverse strand, counting down.
ACAATGACGCCAAGCCGGTGCGCCAGGCCTATCCGCCGCTGTTCCGCGAACCGGTGTGGATGGCCCCGACCGCCGTGCTGCCGGTCGAGCGGCCGGTGCTGTCGATCGACCGGGCCGGCGACCGCCTGCTGGTCCGCGCCGTGCCGACGGCGGGGGCCGAGGTCCTGACCTTGCGCCTGCGGTCCAGCATAGACCTTGACGAACCGCGCCTGAACGGCCGCCCGATCGCCCTGCCGACCCAGGCCGGCGAATGGACCAGCCTGTCCTACCACGCCCCCGATCCCAACGGCGTCACGCTGAGCTTCACCGCCCGACCGGCCGGCAAGGTCGAGGTGGCGGTGATCGAGATCCGCGACGGCTGGCCGCGCGGCGTCTCGACGATCCCGGCCAAGCCGGCGGGCCTGATGGCCAGCGGCTATTCGGACAAGACCATCGTGCTGGATCGCGGCGCGCTGAGCTGGCCGGCGTTTACGGACAGCGAGACCCAATAATAAATCCGCTCATCCCGGCGAATGCCGGGACCCAGATGGAATGGCGGTGTGGTGGGCTCCACGAACTCTGAGCTCATCCCATCAGCCACCCAGCTTTGGGATCTGGATCCCGGCATTCGCCGGGATGAGCGGTGGTTAGGGCGGAAGGCTAGATCACGATCACGCCTTCCCCCGGCTCCTTCGCGTACAGCCCCTCGACCACCGCCGCCCGCCGCTCCAGCGTCGCGCGCTGGTTCACATAGCCCTTGTCGGTGATCTCGCCGGCGTCGATGGACGGCGGTTCGGTCAGGATGGCCACGCGAGCCACGCGCCGCGACGAGCCACCGGCGGCGGCGTTGAACGCCCCGATCCGCTCGCGCAGGATCGCGGTCAGCTTCTCGAGCGGCGTGCCCGGTCCCTCGTCGGCGACCAGGGCGGCCAGGCCGGCGGGCGAGGGCCAGACCATGGCGGCGGCGAACGGCTTGTCCTGGCCGGCGATCACCGCGTCGTGGATGTAGGGGCTGCAGGCGGCCACCAGGTCGGGGCGCAGCACCCCGACGCTGACCCAGGTGCCGCTGTCCAGCTTGAAGTCCTCGGTCACCCGGCCGTCGAACACCAGGCCCTTGGACGGATCCTCGGGATCGACGAACCGCGCCGCGTCGCCCAGCTTGTAGAAGCCCTCCTCGTCGAAGGCCGCCGCGGTCCTCTCCGGATCCTTATGGTAGCCGCTGGCCACCGTCGGCCCCTTGACCCGCACCTCGTACTTGGCGCCGGCCGGGGCCAGCTTCAGGGCGATGCCCGGCAGCGGCAGGCCGACCAGCCCGACCCGCTCGGTCAGCCAGTGGACCACGGTGACGCCCTGGGTCTCGGTCGCGCCGTACATGGTGGTCAGCGGCACGCGATGGCCGGTCTCGGCCACGGCCAGGGCCTGCATGCGGGTATAGACGTCGTCCGACAGGGTGGCGCCGCCATAGCCCATGTATTTCAGGTTCTTGAAGAACGCCTTGCGCAGCACCGGGTCGCCCTCCATCGCCCCGGCCAGCATCGAAAAGGCGATCGGCGCCGAGCCGAACACCACGGGCGAGACCTCGTAGAGGTTCTTGATCGTGGTCTCGAACATGCCCGGCAGCGGCTTGCCCTCGTCGATCCACAGGGTGCCCCCCGACCAGAGCACGCCGTTGAAGCCGATGTTGCCGGCCGAGATATGGCTCCAGGGCATCCATTCCAGGCTGTTGGGCACATCGTCCGAGGGCTCGTCGGTGCGCAGTCCTTCCTGGCCGGCGATGACGCCCGCCATCATGGCGTGGGTTTGGGGCACGCCCTTGGGCATGCCGGTCGAGCCGGAGGTGAACAGGTACTTGGCGACGGTGGCCGGCGTCAGGCTTTCGCGCTTGGCGGCGACGTCGCGGGGCACGGTGGCGGCCACCGTGTCGAAGGCGATCGCGCCCTCGCCGGTTCCGTCGGCGGTGACCAGCAGCAGATCCGGCTTGAGCGCGCGCAGCGTGGCGATGGCTTTCTCGAACATCACCCCGGACTGCGCGAACACCACCTTGGGCGCGACCTTGTCGAAGCAGTGCTTGAGCTTGCCGTGGTCGGCCGACATCAGACTGTAGGCCGGGCTGACCGGGGCGGCGGGCGCGCCGGCGCCGTAGGCTCCCAAGGTCATCAGGGCGTGCTCGATCGAGTTGCCCGACAGGATCATCACGCTGTCGTCGGCGGTCAGGCCCCGGTCCAGCAGCCACTGGCTGACGCCCTCGACCGCCCGCAGGGCTTCGGCGTAGGTGACGCCGCGCCAGGGTCCGTGGCCCGGCTCGCGCTGGCGCAGATAGGGCCGGTCGGGATGGGCGGCGGCCTTTTCGGCCAGCAGGTGGCTGATCGTCCGCGGCCCCTCGCCGGGCGCATGGTTGGAGGTGATGACGATGCTGCCGTCGGCGCGGCGGTCGACGCTGATGTCGGCGCCTTTCATCGGCAGGGGCTTGAAGGGCGCGGTGCTCGGATCGCGCGCGGCCGCCAGACTGTCGACGCCGTCCATATCGCTCTCTCCCGGTCGGTTATCGTTGTTTACCGAGAGCGTACGCGGCCTGACGCCCGCGTAAAGCGTGCCCAAGCGTAAAGCGATCACGGAACGGGGACAGGCGGCATGCGCCTGTCCCCACGCCGGGCTTGTAAGATCCGTCCGCCGCCCGAGACTACCTGGATATGGACGGCGCCAACCAACCCCCATCGCGGACGCTTCAGGACGAGCGTTACGCCCGCGCGGCGGCCAGCCTCGGCGCGGCGCTGGAGCGGCTGGCGCGGGCCTACGAGGCCGACGCGGACCAGCGCCGGGACCTGCTGCAGGACATCCACCTGGCCGTCTGGCGCAGCTTCGCGCGCTATGACGGGCGCTGTTCGGAGCGGACCTGGGTCTATCGCGTGGCCCACAACGTGGCGATCTCGCACGGCCAGAAGCGGCGGCGGTCTCGGCCCGACAAGCTGCTGACCCTCGACGAACTGGCCGTCCGGGGCGATCCGACCCAGCCTGATCCCGAGGCGCGGGCCGCCGACAGCCACGCCCTGGCCCGGCTGACGGCGCTGATCCGGGCCCTGGTCCCGCCGGACCGGCAGATCGTGATGCTCTATCTCGAGGGCCTGGAGGCCAAGGCCGTCGCCGAGGTCTGCGGCCTGTCGCCCGGCGCGGTCGCCACCAAGCTGCACCGGCTCAAGGCCGTTCTGGCCAGCCGCATCAACCAGGCCAATCGCTTCAACCAGGGAGATCCCGATGAGCGGTGATCCCTCCGACCTCGACCCCTTTGATCCCCAGGCTCTGTGGCAGAGCCAAGCTCAGGAGCACGAACCTATGTCGCTCGCGGAAATCCACCAGAAGGCGCGGACCCTGAAAAGCAAGGTTCTCTGGCGCAATGTCCGGGAATACGCCGCGTCGGTCGTGGTGATCCTGTTCTTCGCGCCTGTCCTGCTGCATCGCGAAAGCTGGATGATGCAGGCCGGCGCGGCGCTGATCATCGCGGCCACGATCTTCGTGGGCTGGCAGATGCACCGGCGCACCGGGATGGGGGCGATCCCGGAGGCCGGCGAGGCCCTGCGCGACTTCCATCGCCAGACGCTGATCCGCCAGCGCGACGCCCTGCGCTCGGTGGGCCGGTGGTACATGGCGCCGTTCGCGCCGGGCATGGTGCTGCTGATGATGGGCCGCTGGTTCCAGTCGCACGTGGAGGGCCGGTCGCTGGCCATGGACCACCTGGGCATCCTGCTGGCCAGCGCCTTCGTCGTCCTGGTGTTCGGCGGGGTCTGGTGGCTGAACCAGCTCGGGGCCAAGCGCCTGCAGAAGCAGATCGACGCGCTTTAGAAGGACCCTTCTCCCCTTGCGGAAGAAGGTGGCCTCCGAAGGAGGTTGGATGAGGGGTCTCTCAAACGCCAGACGAAGAAGGGGCCGCACGGCTTCCGCCGGTGCGACCCCTCATCCGTCAGTCTTCGACTGACACCTTCTCCCACAAGGGGAGAAGGATCAGATCACTCCGCCGCCGCCTTGGCTCCGTAGCCCAGCACGGCCTTGGTCTCCAGGAACTCGCCGAACGCGTGGTCGCCCCATTCGCGGCCGTTGCCGCTCATCTTGTAGCCGCCGAACGGGGCCATCAGGTCGGGGCCGGCGCCGTTGAGGATCACCTGTCCGGCCCGCAGCTTGGACGCCACGGCCCGCACCTCGGCCTCGTTGTTGCCGGAGACATAGGCGGCCAGGCCGTATTCGGTGTCGTTGCCGATCGCCACCGCCTGGTCGACGCCGTCATAGCCGAGGATGGCCAGAACCGGGCCGAAGATCTCTTCCTTGGCGATGGTCATGGCCGGGGTGACGTTGGCGAACACCGTCGGCTTGACATAGTAGCCGGTCTCCAGGCCCTCCGGCTTGCCGGGGCCGCCCGCGACCAGGGTCGCGCCCTCGTCGACGCCCTTCTGGATCAGACCCTGGATCTTGTTCCACTGCACCTCGGAGACCACCGGGCCCAGCTTGGAATTGCCGTTCGGGTCGCCGACCGTGTGAGCCTCGGCGGCGGCCTTGGCGATGGCGATCACCTCGTCCATGCGCTTCTGAGGCACCAGCATGCGCGTGGGGGCGTTGCAGGACTGGCCCGAGTTCATCATCACCGAGGCCACGCCGCCGCCGACCGCCTTCTGGAAGTCGGCGTCGTCGAGGATGATGTTGGGGCTCTTGCCGCCCAGCTCCTGGTGCACGCGCTTGACGGTCGGGGCGGCGTTCTTGGCCACCTCGATGCCGGCCCGGGTCGAGCCGGTGAACGACACCATGTCGACTTCCGGGTGCGAGCTCAGCGCCGCGCCCACCGTCGGGCCGTCGCCGTTGACCAGGTTGAACACCCCGGCCGGCACGCCGGCGGCCGCCAGGATCTCGGTCCAGATCCAGGCCGAGAACGGCGCCACTTCCGAGGGCTTGAGCACCATGGTGCAGCCGACGGCCAGGGCCGGGGCGACCTTGCAGGCGATCTGGTTGACCGGCCAGTTCCACGGGGTGATGAAGGCGCAGACGCCGATCGGCTCCTTGACCAGGCGCGTCGTGCCGCGGTCTTCCTCGAACTTGTAGTCCTTGAGAACTTGGAGCGCGGTCTGGACGTGGGCGATGCCCATGGCCGCCTGGGCGCGCTGGGCCAGCCACGACGGGGCGCCCATCTCCTCGGTGATGGCCTTGGCCATGTCCTCGAAGCGCTTCTGGTACTCGGCGATGATCCGCTCGAGCAGGTCGACGCGCTCCTCGCGGCTGGTCTGGGAGTAGCTGGGGAAGGCCTTGCGGGCCGCGCGGACCGCCAGGTCCACATCCTCGGCCGTGCCCAGGGTCACCCGGCCGGCGACCTGTTCGGTGGCCGGATTGATCACGTCCACGGTCTTGGAGCCCTTGGGCTGGACCCACTGACCGTCGATGTAGAACTTCAGGTAGTCGCGCATGCCGTGCTCCTCCGGGCTGGGGCCGTTCACGTCCGGCGGACGGCGGCCCTCATTCAAACATCCATTTTAATGATCGTTGATCACTGGGGAAGGCCTGATCGTCGAGTCATCTCTCATCTCACCATTGGGGATCGCGGTCGACGGCGTGGAAGACCTCGGCGATCCGCCGCCGATTGCCCGGCGTCACGTCGTCGGGCAGGGCGTCCAGGGCGAACCAGCCGACCCGGTGGATCTCGCCTTGCGCGCTCGAAGCGCAGGGCTCCCAGGCGTGGACGCGGTAGACCAGCACGTGGTCGCCGGGGTGATGGCGTTCGTTGCTGTGGGCCGAGACCAGGGTCATGGGTCCGGTCACCCGGATCCCCGCTTCTTCCTGGAGTTCGCGGATCACGGCGGTCTCGGCCGTCTCGCCGCGCTCGACACCGCCGCCGGGCAGGTGCCAGCCGTGGACATAGGTGTGCTCGATCAGCAGCACCCGGCCTTCCTCGTCGGTGACCACGCCCCGCACGCCCAGCGTCAGGCCGCGCCTGAAGCGGAACCACGCATAGACCAGGGGGCGGGTGAACGGTTCGACACGGCGACGCCAGAGCATGGGGTCGAGCTTAGGGTTCGCCCCCTCGGCTGTCATCCCGGACGAGCCCCGGCGAAGCCGGGGTGAAGATCCGGGACCGCCGCAAGCGCGGCGCTCAGGCATCGGTCCCGGATCGGCGCGCTGCGCGCTTGTCCGGGATGACAAGCTTTGGTGGCCGTCAGCCTTGCGATCAGCGTCCGCCCCCGCTAAAGCCCGCATCACCTTTCAGTCAGACAACGGACCCGCGCCCATGATCGCGATCGGCATCATCGCCATCTTCCTGGTGGTCATCCTGGCCCTCAACAAGTTCGAGTTCGGCCGTTTCGACTAAGATCATGGACACGCGCGGCGCGGCCCTGGTCACCGGCGCCGGCCGCCGGATCGGTCGCGCCCTGGCCCTGGAGGCCGGGCGGGCCGGGTTCGACGTCGCCGTCCACTACCGCACGGCTCAAGACGAGGCCCAGGCCGTCGCCGACGAGATCTCGGCCCTGGGCCGCCGGGCCGTCATCCTCGACGCCGAACTGACGGACGAGGCCCAGACCGCCGCCCTGGTCGGCCGTGCCGCCCAGGCCCTGGGCCCCGTCGCCCTGCTGATCAACAGCGCCTCGACCTTCGAGGACGACCGTCTGGCCACCGCCAGCCGCGCCAGCTGGGACGCCCATCTGGACGCCAACCTGCGGGCTCCGATCGTATTGGCCCAGACCTTCGCCGCCGCCCTGCCGGAGGGCCGAGACGGCCAGATCGTCAACATCGTCGACCAGCGCGTGCTGCGGCCCAATCCCCAGTTCTTCAGCTACAGCCTGGCGAAGGCCGGCCTCTGGTGGGCGACCCGGACGATGGCCCAGGACCTGGCGCCGCGCATCCGCGTCAACGCCATCGCCCCCGGCCCGGCCCTGGCCTCGGTCCACCAGGCCCCCGGCGAGTTCGAGCGCGAGGCGGCCGGCACCCCCCTGGCCCGCCCCGTTTCGCTGGACGACCTGACGGCCGCGCTGCGCTACCTCATTGACGCCACGGCGGTCACGGGCCAGATGATCGCGGTCGACGCGGGTCAGCATCTGGGCTGGCGGACGCCGGACATCATCGGTTCCTGAGAGTCTCGCCTTGGCCGCTCACCCCCTCAAAGCCCCGAACGAAGCGCCCCAGCCAACTTCGGCCCGGGTGATCGTCACCAAGGTGTTCGTGCGCGGCCTGAAGGTCGACGCCTGGATCGGGGTCTATGACCACGAGCACGGCCGCCAGCAGCCCCTGGTCATCGATGTCGAGCTCGATGTCGCCGCCAGCCACTGCGAAGCGCTGGGCGACACCGTCAATTACGAGACCATCCTGCAGGCCGCCCAGGCCATCGCCGCCGAGGGCCATATCGACCTTGTCGAGACCTTCGCTGAACGCCTGGCCCAGGCCAGCTTCGCCGACAGCCGCGTGACCCGCGCCCGGGTGCGGGTCGAAAAGCCCCTGGCCCTCGCCCCCCACGCCGCCGCGGCCGGGGTGGAAATCACCGCCGTCCGGGGGTGAGCGCGCCGCCAAAAAGCGGGTTGGGCCACAGCGCCCGTCTTTCTCCGTTCCAGCCCGAGACGGTCTGGACCCTGGAGGGCGCGGAGCTGGTCGAACGCCGCGGCCCCCGCGAGCAGCGCTTCGCGCTTTCCGGCCTGACCGCCTTCCGCCTGGCCAAGCCGCGCGAGGGCGGGCGTCGCCGGGTGCTGACCCTGGTGTTCGGCCGCCGCAAGGCGATCCTGACCGCCCAGAGCTACCTCGGCCCCGGCCGGTTCGACGACCGGCTGGCCGGTTTCTCGCTGTTCGCCCGCGCCGTGGCGGCGGTGGCCGCCGACCTGGCCCCGCGAGCCCGTTTCGAACTGGCCGGGGTCATGGCCCCGCGCGAGAGCCTGACCTGGGTGATGGGGCTGCTGGGCTTCGGCACGGTGGTGATGCTGCTGTTCGCCTTCAGTCCCGGCATGGGCGGTGTCGCCATCGCCATCGCCGCGCGCATGGCCTTCCTGCTGATCCTGCTGGCCGCCGCCCTGCCCTGGCTGGGGCGCGGCCAGGGCCTGGACCCGCACGCGCTGCCGGACGACCTGCTGCCCAGCGGGTAGCGCTCCTCAACCGTTCCCCACTGCCCGTCGTCCTCGGAACAAGTCCGAGGATGACGAACGTTTTGCCCGCCTTACAGCACCTTCATTTGCGTTGCGGGCCGGAATTGACGACCATCGTTCCATGAGCCAGACCGATCCCGCCGCCGATCCCGCCGTCCCGCCCGCCCTGCAGGACGACAAGACCATGCCGCTGGTGGTCTACGCCCTGTATCTGGCCGGACTGATCTCGGCCGGCCTGACGGGCTTTGTCGGCGTGATCCTGGCCTATGTCAGCAAGGACGCCGCGCCCGAATGGCTGCGGAGCCACTACGTCTTCCAGATCCGCACGTTCTGGCTGTCGCTGCTGTTCGGCTTGATCGGCCTGGTGCTGACCCCGGTGGGGATAGGCTTCGTGATCCTGCCGGCGGTCTGGGTCTGGACCGCGGTGCGATGCGTCCTCGGCCTGTCCTGGCTGTTGAAGGTTCAGCCCTATCCCACGCCCCGCAACTGGATGATCTGATGAGCGACGCCGCCCAAACCGCCCCCGCCCCGCCTTCGGGCCGGGTCGAGGAAGACAAGATCCTGCCGATCGTGGTCTACGCCCTGTACCTGCTGGGCTTCACCAACGGCCTGACCTTCCTGGTCGGGCTGATCGTCGCCTACGTCAATCGCGAGACGGCCGGGCCGATCAACGCCAGCCACTACACCTTCGCCATCCGCACCTTCTGGATGTCGATCGGGTGGTTCCTGATCGGCGCGGCCATGTTCTTCTTCGGCCTGATCCTGGCGGTGCTGCTGATCGGCATCCCGATGCTGATGGTCGGCGGCGCGATCATGGGGGCGATCGGCGTCTTCTTCGCGGTCCGCTGCATCATGGGCCTGGTCTATCTGCTGAAGGGCGAGGCCTATCCGCGGCCGACCACCTGGTTGATCTGACGCCCAGTTCCGCTAAGCGTGGCCGTTTCCAAGGCGCCCACGTCGCGTGGCGCCCGTAAACGCGTCGCTTCACGCCGGGCCTTCCCCTGGCGGTTGAGACGCCTCGACGCGGGGGCGGCGCTGGGCTGACCTTCCGCTCCTTACGAACGCGGTCATGAAGGGGGTGACATGATGGCTCGACTCGTAGGGATCATCCTCGGGATGATCCTGGCGACATCGGGGTACGTCATCGCGGGTCTGGGCGTCCTGGGGGACTGGGCGCAGAACCTCGATCTCGGGCCTTTCGAGCCACACCGCCCGTTCGTGGGCTGGGCGGCGGCGATCACGGGGGCCGTGTTGCTCGTCGCCGCCCTGACCCCGCGCCCCAAGCGCAAGTCGCGGCGCAAGCCGGCGCCGGTCGACCTGGAGCCGTCCCTGGCCGCCGCGCCGGTCATGGCCGTCGAGGCCGCGCCCGAGCCGACGCCCGTCGTCGCGCCCATTCTCGCGGATCCCATCGCCGCCACGCCCATCGTCGCGCCCATCATCCCGTCCGCGGCGCCCGCTCCGCCCATCGAAACCTTCGAGGACCTCCGCGCCCGCCTTGTGGCGTTAAGCCGCCAGGAGGCCTGGTCCCAGGCCGCCCAGACGCTGAACCGCCTGCTGCGCCTGGCCGGCGATGATCGGGAGAAGGCCCTGTCGCGCCGCGACCTGGGCGACTTCGCGCGCGGCCAGGGCCGGCTGGACGAGGCCGCCGAGGCCTATGACGAAGCCGTCAGCTACGCCCGCGCCGTCCGCGCCGCCCAGCCTGACGATTTCGCCGCCGACGAACTTCTGGCCAGCGCCCTGTCGGGCGTCGGCGATGTGGCCGAGATGGAGGGCCGCCTGAACGACGCCCTGTCGGCCTTCGAGGAGGCCTTGGCCCTGCGCCGCTCGCACGGCGGCCGCGAAGCCGCCGACCCCAACGCCCGCCGGGCTCTGTCGGTGTCGCTGGAACGCCTGGCCGACCTGCGCGAGGACCGGGGACATCGGATGCGGGCCCTGGACCTGTACCGCGAGAGCTACGACGTGGCGGCCCGGCTGGCGGCGGCCGATCCGGCCCGGTTCGGGGCGGACCTGGCCTCGACGCGGGCGCGGCTGGCGGAGCTTGAGGCGAAGGTGGCGGGGTAGGCTCACCCACTTGCCCCCACCTGACGGCTTCGCCGTCTGTCCGCCCCCATGGGGGGCGGAGGCCGCGCTCTCGCTCCTCTTCCCCCTGTGGGGGAAGACGGCCGCGAAGCGGCCCGTAGGGGGCAAGCGTTATCCGCCGAAACACAAAAAATCCCGGAGCAGCCAAGCCGCTCCGGGATCATTTCATTCAGCCAAAGCCGCCAGCCTTACGCCGGCACCAGCTCCCGCCGCACCAGGCGCGCATACTCGTCCATCAGCGACAGCGACAGGGCCGCCGGGGTGAACTTGAACTCGCCGATCTCCGACACCGGGGTGACCTCGGCGGCGGTGCCGACGATGAAGCACTCGGTGAAGTCGGCCAGCTCGTGCTTCTCGATGTGGCGCTCGACCACCTGGATCCCGCGCGACTTGGCGATCTGGATCACCGTCTGGCGGGTGATGCCGTTCAGGAAGCAGTCCGGGGTCGGGGTGTGCAGCACGCCGTCCTTGACGAAGAACACGTTGGCGCCGGTCGCCTCGGCGACATAGCCGCGATAGTCGACCATCATCGCGTCGGCGAAACCTTCCTTCTCCGCGGCGTGCTTGGAGATGGTGCAGATCATGTAGAGCCCGGCGGCCTTGGCGGCGGTCGGGATCGTGTTCGGCGCGGGACGGTCGTACTTGGCCCAGGTCAGGCGGATGCCCTTGGCCTTGGTCGCCGGGTCGAAATAGCTGGGCCATTCCCACACGGCGATGGCCACGTGGATCTTGGTCTGCTGCGCCGAAACGCCGATCATCTCGCTGCCGCGCCAGGCGATGGGCCGGACATAGCAGTCAGTCAGGCCGTTCTTGGCCGCGGTCTGCTTGCACGCCTCATCGATCTGCTCCACCGTGAAGGGGATCTTGAAATCGAGGATTTCGGCCGATTTGAACAGGCGCTCGGTATGCTCGGTCAGCTTGAAGATCTCGCCGCCATACATCCGCTCGCCCTCGAACACCGATGAGGCGTAGTGAAGGCCATGGGTCAATACGTGCACCTTCGCGTCCCGCCAGGCGACGAACTGGCCGTCCAGCCAGATCCAACCATCGCGATCGTCAAAGGGAACGAGAGACATCGGTCCAAGACCTCCTTATTTGGAACCCGGTTCTTAGACGCTCCGAGCCGCGGAAGGTCAAATAAAATGGACGCAAGCTGATGGCCGGGCCGCATTCATCGGGACCGCCGGGGACCCCAATGGGGGGCGTCTCGCCCGGCGGAATGGCAGGCGGCTCCACCGATCCGCGTCTGATCCTCGGCGAAGAGCAGCTGGACGGCGGCCTGGAGCTGCTGCTGCTGGCCGAGGCGGGCCTGTGGGCGGCGGTCGACGCGGCGCTGGAGGGCGAGGGACCGGGCCTGGGCCGCTCGCACTGGCGCGCCGCCTTCCTGTTGCGCCGCCGGCCCGGCATCGGCGTGCAGGACCTTTCCAGGCTGACCAGCCTGTCCAAGCAGGCGGCCAGCAAGACCCTGTCGGACCTGCAGCGCCTGGGCCTGGCCCAGAAGGCGGCCGGCGACCTGGACGCCCGCCGGCGGCCGGCCGAGCTTACCCCCGAGGGGATCGCCTTCGAGTACCGGGTGGCCGAGCGCCTGCGCACCCTGCTGGGCCGCGCCTATCGCACCGGCGGCCTGGACGGGGTGGCCGGGGCGCGGCGAATCCTGGCGGCCCTGGCCGGACCGCGCCAAGGTGTCGGCCTCAACCGCCGGGACGGGCTATGACCCCAGACGAACGCGCCGAGCGCCACCTGCTGGTCGTCGACGACGACGACCGCATCCGCACCCTGCTCAAGGAGTTCCTGACCCGCGCCGGCTTCCGGGTCAGCGCAGCGGCCGACGCCGCCCACGCCGATCGGCTGACCGGGGCGATGGACTTCGACCTGCTGGTGCTGGACGTGATGATGCCCGGCGAGGACGGCTTTTCGTTCACCAAGCGGCTGCGGGCCCGGGGCGGCGAGGCCGGCAAGACGCCGATCCTGATGCTGACCGCCCGCGACCAGACCAACGACCGGATCGAGGGCCTGACCCACGGCGCCGACGACTACCTGGCCAAGCCGTTCGAGCCGCGCGAACTGCTGCTGCGCATCGAGTCGATCCTGCGCCGCGCCGCGCCCAAGCCGTCGGGTCCGCGCGCGCTCAGCCTGGGGGCTTGCGCCTTCGAGCCCGAGCGCGGCGAGCTGACCCGCGACGGCGAGCCGATCCGGCTGACCGAGGCCGAGGTCGCCCTGCTGCGCCGCCTGGCCAAGGCGGCCCACGCCGCGGTCGACCGCCTGGAGCTGGCCCGCGACACCGTCGACGCCACCGGCCGCGCCGTCGACGTCCAGGTCACCCGCCTGCGCCGCAAGATCGAACCCGACCCGAAAAATCCGCGCTATCTGCAGACAGTGCGTGGGATCGGCTATCGGCTGGCGCCGGACTGATGGGAGCACCCCACATAGTTTTCGCACGAGAAAGCCTGTCATCCCGGACAAGCGCGCAGCGCGCCGATCCGGGACCGACGCGTGAACTCAGCGCTTCCGGCGGTCCCGGATCTTCGCTGCGCTACGTCCGGGATGACAGGCTTCTTGAACAGGCGCGCCACCTCCCCCACGGGGGGAGGACCTAGTCATGTTCCGGCTCCGCACGCGCCTCTTCATTCCCCGCCAGATCAAGCGGTGGCTGCCGACCTCGCTGTTCGGCCGCTCGCTGCTGATCATCGTCCTGCCCGTGGCGGTGATGCAGATCGCCGTCACCTGGGCGTTCTTCGACGCCCACTGGGAGACCGTCACCAGCCGCCTGTCCGAGGGCCTGGCCGGCGACGTCGCCTGGGCGGTGCAGACCTACAAGGACGACCCCTCGCCCGAGGCGCTGGATAAGATGGCCGAGCGGGCCGAGGAGTCGATGTCGCTGTCGATCGCCCTGCAGAAAGGCCGCAAGCTGCCGACCGGCCAGCGGCCGTCGCTGTTCGCCTCGCTGGACCGCTCGCTGCGCACGGCCCTGGACGACCGGCTGGACGACCCGTTCTGGTTCGACACCACCCGCTATCCCGGCCACGTCGACATCCGCGTGCAGGTCAAGGAAGGCGTGCTGCGGATCATCGCCCCGCGCGACCGGGCCTTCGCCACCCAGGGCCACATCTTCATCCTGTGGATGGTGGTGGCCACCCTGCTGCTGACGGCGGTGGCGATCCTGTTCATCCGCAACCAGGTGCGGGCCATCGAGCGCCTGGCCGACGCGGCCGACGCCTTCGGGCGCGGCATCGACCAGGCGGCCTTCAAGCCGCACGGCGCGCGCGAGGTGCGCCAGGCGGCGACGGCCTTCCTGGCCATGAAGGCCCGCATCCAGCGCCATATCGAGCAGCGCACCGCCCTGCTGGCCAGCGTCAGCCACGACCTGCGCACGCCCCTGACCCGGCTGAAGCTGGAGATCGCCCTGGCCGAGCCCAGCCCGCAGCTGGAGGCCATGGCCCGCGACCTCTCCGAAATGGAGCACATGATCGACGAGTACCTGGCCTTCGCGCGCGGCGAGGGTGGCGAGGAAGCGCGGCAGGTCATGCTGCGGCCGCTGATCGAGGGCGTCTGCGAGGGCGCTCAGCGGGCCGGCGCCAGGGTCGAGGTGTCGATCGGCGACGACCTGTCGGCCACCCTTCGGCCCCAGGCCTTCAAGCGCGCCCTGGCCAACCTGATCGACAACGCCGCCTCGCATGGCGAGACCGTGCGGGTGTCCTCCACCGCCGCCCCGACCGGCGGGGTGTGGATCTTCGTCGACGACGACGGCCCCGGCATCCCCGACGACCGCCACGAGGAGGCCTTCCGCCCGTTCAACCGCCTGGACGAGTCGCGGAACCAGAACGAGAAGGGCGTGGGCCTGGGCCTGGCCATCGCCCGCGACATGGCGCGGGGGCTGGGCGGCGAGCTGACGCTGCAGCGCTCGCCGATGGGCGGGCTGAGGGCGGTGCTGAGGTTGCCGGGTTAGATCGGGGCAGAGCAGGACGCCCCCTCCGTCACGATGCGTATTCGCATCGCGCCACCTCCCCCGTTTTCACGGGTGAGGAAAGGACGGCGCGGATCACTTCTCCTCACCCGTGAAACGGGGGAGGTGGCGAGCAAAGCCCGACGGAGGGGGCGTCCTACCGCATCGCCGCTTCGATGAAATGCGGCCCCGGCTCGCGCATCGCTCGCGCCATGGCCTCGTCGAACGCCTCGGCCGTCTCGACCCGCTCGGCCGGCAGGCCCAGCCCGCCCGCCACCGACACCCAGTCGATGCGCGGGTCCGACAGGTCCAGCAGCCGCGACGCCGCCGGGCCCGGCTCGCCGCCGCCGGTGCGGACCATCTCGATGCCGAGGATGCGGTAGGCGTGGTTGGCGAACACCACCACGGTGACGTCCAGCTTCTCGCGGGCGATCGTCCAGAGCCCTTGCACCGTGTACATCCCCGCCCCGTCGCCGTTCAGGCTCAAGACCTTGCGGTCCGGGCAGGCCACGGCCGCGCCGATGGCCAACGGGATGCCCTGGCCGATCGCCCCGCCGGTCAGGGACAGCCAGTCGTGGGCCCGGGCGTTGCGGGTCTGGGTGAAGATCGGCAAGCCGGCGGTCACCGCGTCGTCGGAGATGATCCCGCCCGTCGGCATGTGGCGGGCGATGGCCGCGCCCATCGCCCAGGCGTCCAGCTTTCCGGCCGGGGCCGGCGGCTTGGCGTAGGGCTCGACGGCCCCGGCGGCCGGCGCGCCCAACACCTCGGCGAGCGCGTCCAACGCGGCGGCCGCGTCGGTTCCGCGGTCGCTCAGGGTCAAGGTCGCGCAGCCGTCGGGAACCAGCACGCTGGGCCGGTCGGGATAGGCGAAGAAGGCCACCGGTTCGGTGGTGGCGACCAGCACCATCAGGTCCACGCCGTCGAGGTCCTTCAGGGCCTGCTCGCCGAAATAGGGCAGCTTGTCGGGCCGGAAGCGCCCTTCGCCGCGCGCCTGGCGGGCGGTGAAGGTGTCGGTCAGCACGCGGACGCCGGTGGCCGCGATCCGTCCGGCGGCAGCGACGGCGGCTTCGCCGCACGCGCCCGAGCCCAGCAGCAGGACCGGCTTGGCGGCGGCCTTCAGGGCCTTGGCGACGGCGGCGACGGCGGCCGGGTCCGGGGCGCGGAAGCGCGGCCGCGCGATCACCGGCCCGGCGGTGTCGGTCTCGTTCCAGGCGCTGTCGGCGGGCAGGATCAGGCAGGCCGCGCCGCCCGGCGCGCCGAAGCTGGCGGCCACGGCCTCGGCGGCCAGCGGCCCGACCGAATCAGCGCTGTCGGCCGACCTGACCCAGATGGCGTTGGGCGCGGCCAGGGCGGCGATGTCTGAATTCAACGGCGCGTCGTACTGGCGATGATGGGTCGCGTGGTCGCCGATCACGTTGACCGTGGGGGTGAAGGCGCGGCGGGCGTTGTGCAGGTTGGCCGCGCCGTTGGCGTAGCCGGGACCCAGATGCAGCAGGGTGCAGGCCGGCGTCCCGGTCATCCGCCCGTAGCCGTCGGCCGCCCCGGTCGCCACGCCCTCGAATCGCGGTCCAGAGCCGCGACGAACTGCATCTCGCTGGTGCCGGGATTGGCGAAACAGGCGGTGACGCCGTTGTCGGCCAGGGTGGTGATCAGGGCGTCCGCGCCGTTCATGGTCTTCTCCGTACCGGTTCGGACCAGCTTCCGACATTTCGTCGGGCGCGCCAACGCTGGTTGCGGGTTCGATGCACGAAGATCCGCGACCCAAACCCCCGTCATCCTCGGACTTGGTCCGAGGATGACGGTGAGGGAAGGTTGCGCGGACCCTGGCGCCTGTCGCAGTCTGGCCCGCGCCGAAGCGCCGCCGAAGAGCGGACCGGCCCAGGGGGAAGCGATGTCTCAAACAACCAACCAGACCGAACGCCTGGCGAAGGCCGTGCTGATCGCCTCGATCCTGGCCGGGGTCAGCTATGTCGCGGCCTGGGACCGGGGCCTGCCGCAGGTCGTCGAACTGACCTGGAAGGGCCTGGGCGTGGGACTGCTGGCGGTCTACGCCGCCCTGAACGCCAGAAGCCTGAACGGCTGGCTGCTGGTCGCGGTGATGGCCTTCGGCGCCTTGGGCGACGTGCTGCTGGGCGCGGCCGGACTGACGGTCGGGGCGCTGGCCTTCCTGGCCGGACACCTGGTCGCCATCGGCCTCTATCTGCGCAACCGGCGACCGAAGCCCGCCCGCAGCCAACTGGCCCTGGCGCTCGTGCTGGTTCCGGCCGTGGTGACCGTCGCCTTCCTGCTGCCCGCCGACCGGGCTGGCGCGCCGGGCGTGGCGTTCTACAGCCTGGGCCTGGCGCTGATGGCGGCGACCGCCTGGCTCAGCCGGTTCCCGCGCCATCGAGTCGGCGCGGGCGCGCTGATGTTCGTGGTCTCCGACCTGCTGATCTTCGGCCGAGGCGGACCCTGGCCGGACAGCTTCACGGTCGGGCTGGCGGTGTGGGGGCTGTACTATTTCGGGCAGATGCTGATCTGCGTGGGGGTGGTGCGGGCGCTCATGGAAGGTCCTCCCCCCGTGGGGGAGGTGTCGGCGTAGCCGACGGAGGGGGGAGCGGTCGGATGACGGCCGGGTCCGGGACCGACGATCCTAAGACTCCCCCCACCGGCCTTCGGCCGCCTCCCCCACAGGGGGAGGGCCTGATTCAGGAAAACACCATCACCCCGTCATCCGGCTCGTCCGCGAACAGCCGCGCCAGCTCCGCCGGCCGCCGTTCCCGGGCCATGGCCTGGTTGATGTAGCCCTTGTCGGTCAGCTCGCCGGACGCCGCATCGGGCGGGCCGTCCAGGATCAGCGCGCGGGTCACCTTGCCGCCGCCCTTGGCCAGGCTGTTCAGCCGTTCCAGCCCGGCGCGGACCGCCGCCTTCACCGCCTCGGGCTCGCCGATCCGCAGACAGGCCTTGGGGTCGAGGAACAGCATCAGCCCCACGCCGGCCTGCCCCTCGCCGCAGACCACGGCGTCCGACACCGCCCCGGCGATCGCCGAGACCGCCGCCACCCGCAGGGCGCCGGCCACCACGAACGTGCCGTTGGCCAGCTTGAAGTTCTCGACCAGCCGTCCGTCGAACACCAGGCCCGCCGAGGGGTTCAGCCGGTCGGCCAGCTTGGCCGCGTCGCCCAGCCGGTAGAAGCCGTCCTCGTCGAACGCCGCCGCCGAGGCCTCGGGCATGTCCAGATACCCGGGCGAGACCTGCGGGCCCTTGACCCGGATCTCGAACTTGTCGGGCGGACCGTCGGCGACCGGGACCAGCTTGACCGCCGTGCCGGGCGTGGGCAGGCCGACCATGCCCGAGCGGGCGTTCAGCCAGTGAATGTTGCAGGCGGTCGGGCCGGTCTCGGTGGCGCCGTAGCCGGCCGCGAAGGTCACCCGGCAGCCGATCGTGCGCAGCGCCACGGCCTGGACCCGGTCCAGGATCGACTGGGCCATCGACGCCCCGCCGTACTGCAGCACCCGCACCTTCTCGAAGAACCGGGCCGCCAGGGCGTGGTCGCGCTCCAGCTCGCCGACCAGCAGGCCCCAGCCGGCCGGGACCATGTTGTGATAGGTCGTCGCCACTTCGCGCAGGTTGCGGATCGTCTCGTCGAAGCGGCCGGTCACCGGCTGGCCGGCGTCGATGTACAGGGTCCCGCCCCGGTGCAGCACCATGTGCAGGATGGCGTTGGCGCCCAGGCTGTGGCTCCAGGGCGCGGAATTGACCAGCACCGGCGGGTCGGGGTCCTCGTAGCAGGCGGCGATCTGGGCGGCGTTCAGCGCGACATTGGCGTGGGTGCAGATCACCGCCTTGGGCAGGCCGGTCGAGCCCGAGGTCAGCAGCAGCTTGGCGACGTCGTCGGGCCGGCAGGCGGGCGGGACCGGATCGCCGGCCGCCAAGGTCTCGAACCCCACGTCGCCATCGCGGGCGTTGCGGCTGGCCACGACCGGCAGGCCGGCCAGGAACGGCGCGGCCAGGGCGTCGGCGAAGGCCTCGGCGTCGTCGACATAGACCGCCGCCGGCTTCAGCCGCTCGACCGCGAAGGCCAGGCGGGAGAGGTCCGCGCCCTTCAGGCCGTACTGCGGCGAGACCGGGGCGATCGGCGCGCCCAGGCTCATGGCCGCGTAGCCGACCAGGGCGTTGTCGATCCCGTTGCGGGCCAGGATCAGCAGGGGCTTGCCGCGCGACAGCCCCCCCTTTCCCGAATCAAGCCTGGAAAGACCGCCGGCCAGGCGGGCGACCTGATCGGCCGCCTCGGCATAGGTCACGGTTCGCCAGCCCTCTGCCCCGGCCGCCGGCCGCTCGGCCAGCCAGACGCGGTGCGGGGTCTGCGACGCCCAGCGGACCAGCGGCGCGGTCACGGTCTGGACGGTTTTGGAATAGGGCGTGGGATTGCGCAGGATCAGGACGTCGCCGCGTCGTTCGACGTCAAGCGCCCGGGGCGCGTAGCGGGCGTCGCGGAACGGCGCTTGGGTCTCTTGCGTCCCATCCATGAGTCGAAGTGTTAACCAGGCCGTGGCGGGTGGCAATCCACCATCCCTCATTGTCCGCTCATCCCGGCCAACGCCGGGACCCAGATGGAAAGGCTGAGATGGCCTCCAGAATGCTCTGAGCTCGTCCCGTCAGCCCCACCGCTACGGGATCTGGATCCCGGCATTCGCCGGGATGAGCGGTTTTAGAGATGGGCCGCCTGCCCTCGCCTGCGCTCCAGCCACAACCGCTCGGCCGGGGCGGGGTCCAGGGCCAGGGCGCGGTCATAGGCGGCGAGGGCCTCGGCGCCGCGGCCCAGCCGGGCCAGCAGGTCGGCGCGCACGGCGTGGAACGGGCCGAAGTCGCGAAAGGCGGTCGAGTCCAGCCAGTCGACCTCGGCCAGGGCCAGGGCGGGTCCCGAGATCTCGGCCACCGCCACGGCGCGGTTCAGCCGCACCACCGCGTCGTCGCGCCATCGCAGCAGGGCGTCGTAGAGAGCCAGCACGGCGGGCCAGGGCGGCGGCTCGTCCAGGCCGGCGCGCGAGCACCAGGCCGCGTGGATGGCCGCCTGAAGCTGGCGCGGTCCGGGCCGCCGCCAGCGGGCGGCGCGGCGCAGCAGGTTTTCGGCGTCGACGATCAGCGGCCACCGCCACAGGGCCGGATCCTGTTCCGACAACGGCGTCATCGCTCCGCTGTCGTCCAGCCGGGCCGGGCGGCGGGCCTCGGCGTAGCGGACCAGGGCGGCGAAGGCCAGGCACTCCGGCTCATTGGGCAGCAGGTCGGCCAGGACGGCGGTCAGGTCCAGCATCTCCTGGGCGTAGCCGGCGTGCTGGCCCGCGCCAGCCGCGTCCTCGTGGGCCTTGGCGTAGGCGATCTCCAGGGTCGACAGCACCGCCCCGATCCGCTCGGGCCAGGCTTCCGGACCGGGCACCTCGAAGGCGATGCCGGCCTGGGCGATCTTGCGCTTGGCCCGCACCAGGCGCTGGGCCAGGGTCGGTTCGGACACCAGGAAGGCCCGGGCGATCTCCTGGGTCGACAGCCCGCAGACCAGGCGCAGGGTCAGGGCCGCGCGGGCGTCGGGCGCGACGGCCGGGTGGCAGCAGACGAAGATCAGCCGCAGCCGCTCGTCCGGGATCAGGCGCGCATCGTCGATCATCGCGTCCTCCGCGCTGGGGGGCGGCGGCGGCGGGTCGGGGACCAGCCGGCTCCGCACGCCGCGCCGCCGCAGCATGTCCAGCGCCCGCCGCTGGGCGACGCTGTAGAGCCAGGCGGCCGGGTCGCGGGGCTCCCCCCCGCCTTCCTTAGGGTCTTTCGGCCAGGCCTGGGCCGCGTTCAGGCAGGCCTCGGCGAACGCCTCCTCGGCCAGGTCCAGGTCGCGGAACTTGGCGGCCAGGGCGGCGATCACCCGCCCACCGTGCGTCCGCGCCGCCTGGTCGAGGAGACCCTTGCCCATGGACGGCGCTTTGTCTTGGCGCATTTTCTTCACGCGAACCGGCGTCCACTTGCCTCGAAAATGCTTACGTCGTCCCGTCGATCACCGGCCGCACCTCGACCGAGCCGTCGCCCGACAGCGGCAGCTTGCGGGCCCAGGCCAGGGCGGCGTCGAGGTCGGGCGCCTCGATCAGGTAGAAGCCGCCCAGCTGCTCCTTGCTCTCGGCGAACGGCCCGTCGTGCAGGCCGCACTGGCCGTTGGCCCGGCGCACGGTGGTGGCGGTGTTGGCGGTCTTCAGGCCCGCGCCACCGCGCATCAGACCCTTCTCGACCAGCTCGGCGGCGAAAGCTTCGTGCTGGGCGATGATGTCTTGCCAGGCGCGGCCGTTCTCGTCGCGATAGACGGCTTCGTCCTCGTAGATCAGCAGGGCGTATTGCATGGATCGATCCTCCTCGACGACCAGGCCGGCGGAGGCGCCGCCTCGGTCTCGGATCAGAGACGGGGCAGCCTCGCCGGACTCGACATTCACCCGCAAGTTTTTTGGCCGGCGCTCAGCAGGGGTTGTAGACCACCGCCCGGACCTCGACCTTGCCGCCCACGATCTGCGGGATCTTCCGCGCCCAGGCCTCGGCGGCGGCCATGTCGGGCGCCTCGATCAGGTAGAAGCCGGCCAGTTGCTCCTTGGTCTCGGCGAACGGCCCGTCGTGGACCACCTGGCCCTCGGCGGTCTGGGCGATGGTGCGGGCGGCCGGCGTGTCGGCCAGGCGCGCGCCCAGCCATTCCATGCCGGCGGCCCGCAGTTCGCCCTGCAGCCCCTCGTGCGCCGCGATGATGTCCGGCAGGGCGGCCTGGTTCTCCGGCCGCGCCCAGTCGGCTTCGCTGGAATAGATCATCAGCAGGTATTTCATCGAACCCTCCGTCGACGCGCGCCGCGCGCCCTCGCTGAAAGACGCGCGAGGTCGGAGGGATTCGACAGGGGGTGTGAGGAAAAGTCGAGAGGCGGTGCGGTGAACACTTGCCCCCTACGGATCGCTTCGCGATCGTCTTCCCCCACAGGGGGAAGAGGCGCGTCCTCCGCCCCCTATGGGGGCGGACAGGCGGCGAAGCCGCCAGGTGGGGGCAAGTGGGCGAGCCTACCCCGCCAGGGTCTCCAGGAACCGCACCGGCGCGCCCGTCCCCTCGGCCACGATCTCGTCGTCGCGCATCACCACGGTCCCGCGCACGATGGTCGCCACCGGCCAGGCCTTGGCCTCGAAGCCGTCGAACGGGGTCCAGCCCGAGCGGGTGGCCATCCAGTCGTGGGTGATGGTCCGCCTGGCCTTCATGTCGACGATGGTGAAGTCGGCGTCGTAGCCCTCGGCGATGCGGCCCTTGTCGGCCAGGCCGAACACCCGGTTGACGCCGTGGCTGGTCAGATCGACGAAGCGCTCCAGCGACAGCCTGCCGTCGACGACGTGGGTCAGCATGATCGGCACCAGCGTCTGGACGCCCGGCATGCCCGACGGCGAGGCCGGATAGGGCCGGGCCTTTTCCTCGCGGGTGTGGGGAGCGTGGTCGCTGCCCAGAACGTCGGCGATGCCGGTCTCGATGCCGCGCCAGACCCCGGCCACATGCTCGGCCGAGCGGATCGGCGGGTTCATCTGGGCGAAGCCCTTCAGCCGCTCATAGGCCTCGGGCGCCACCAGGGTCAGGTGCTGGGGCGTGACCTCGACGCTGGCCACGTCCTTGTTCTGGGCCAGGAAGTCGATCTCCTGGTGGGTGGTGACGTGCAGCACGTGGATGCGCTTGCCCAGGCTCTTGGCGATGCGGACCAGGCGGTGGGTCGACTGCAGGGCGGCCTGGGCGTCGCGCACCTCCGGGTGGCTGGTCCAGTCGCCGGGACGGGCCAGCGAGCGGCGCTCGGCCAGGCGGTATTCGTCCTCGGAGTGGAAGGCGGCGCGGCGGTTGACGTGCCGCAGCACGTTCTCGACGCCCTCGTCGTCCTGGACCAGCAGGGTGCCGGTGGAGGCGCCCATGAACACCTTGATGCCGCAGCAGCCGGGCAGCCGCTCCAGCTCGCCCAGGAAGGTGGCGTTCTCGTGGGTGCCGCCGACATAGAAGGCGTGGTCGGTGTGCATGCGGCCCTTGGCGCGGGCCAGCTTGTCGGCCAGGGCGTCCGGATCGGTGGTGGTCGGCTCGGTGTTGGGCATCTCGAACACCGCGACCACCCCGCCCAGGGCCGCGCCGCGCGAACCGCTCTCCAGGTCTTCCTTCCACTCCAGACCGGGTTCGCGGAAGTGGACCTGGCTGTCGATCACGCCGGGAAGGACGGTCAGGCCGCTCGCGTCGAAGATCTCGCCGGCCGAGGCCTGGCCGAGGTCGCCGATCGCGACGATCTTGCCGTTTCGCACGCCGATGTCGGTGAAGCCGCGTCCCGCGTGATTGACCACCTCGCCGCCGCGCACGATCAGGTCGAAGGTCTGGGTCATGGGGGCGCTCCTGCGAGGGTTTGGGGCGGTCTAGGAGGCCACCCTAGCCGCCGCAAGACCAAATATCGCCCGATTCCGACATTGACCGCCGCGCGCGGTGAGCGCACGTCCCCGCCATTCCCTTAGCGCGACGAGGCTCCCGATGGACTTTTCCAAACTCCAGACCACCAGCAAGGTCACGAGCGAGTGGAAGTATCCGCAAGGCGCGCCCAACCGGACGGGGCTGCTGCAGGTCGACCAGGGACCCGACCACAAGCTCTACTGGGAGGAATACGGCAATCCGGACGGCGAGCCGGTGATGTTCCTGCACGGCGGACCGGGCGGGGCCTGCGCGCCGGTGATGTCGCGGTTCTTCGATCCCCAGCGCTACCGGGTGATCCTGTTCGACCAGCGCGGCTGCGGGAAGAGCACGCCGACCGTGGCCTCTCACGGCCCGGCGATCGCCCTGACCCGCAACGACACCGACCATCTGGTCGCCGACATCAACGCCTTGCGGGGCGCCCTCGACATCACCGGGCCGATGCACGTGTTCGGCGGCAGCTGGGGCAGCACCCTGGCCCTGGTCTACGCCATTCGCCATCCCGAGCACGTCGCCTCGCTGATCCTGCGCGGCATCTTCCTGGGGACGCGCGAGGACCTGCTCTACATGTACCAGGGCAACGCGGCGGTGTTCGACAAGACGCCCCACGCCCTCAGCGAACCGGGCGCCTACGTGGCCTATCCCGACGAGTGGAAGGCCTTCGTGGAGGTCATCGCGCCGGAGAAACGCGGCGACATGATGGGGGCCTACAAGGCGATCTTCGACTCCAAGCCGGGCGACGACGCCGGCCGCCAGGCCCAGCTGCGCGCGGCCGTGGCCTGGTCGGTCTGGGAGGGCGCGATCTCGAATATGATCCCGCAGGCGGAGGATCCCGGCAAGTTCGGCGAGGCCGACTTCGCCCTGTGCTTCGCCCAGATCGAGGCCCACTTCTTCGCCAACGACCTGTTCCTGGAGCCAGACTACATCACGCGCAACGCCGGCAAGATCGCCGGGCTGCCGATCCACATCGTCCACGGCCGTTTCGACCAGGTCTGCCCGCTGACCCAGGCCTCGCGTCTGGTCGCGGCCCTGGAGGCCGTCGGCGCGAAACCGGCGACCTATGTGCGCACCAATGCCGGCCACAGCGCCATGGAGGCGCAGACCGTGCTGGCCCTGACGGCGATCATGGACGGGCTGGCGAGGTTCTAGGAACGCCCCCCTTTTCTCCGCTCATTCCGGCGAATGCCGGGATGAGCGGATCTAAAGGCTAGATCTCAATACCGGAACAGCGCGCCTTAGGTGCGGTCCGCTTCGATCGTGTCTTCCGGAGCTGGCGCTTCGGCGGGCTCGTGATCAGCGTCGGGCGCCGCGTCCTCGAGCACGGGCTGGAGCTCCGGCGTCACCGCCGCGTCCTCGACCGTAGCCTCCGGCGCACTCTCCTCGACCACCACCTCGGGCGCGGCGTCCTTCGCCGCCTTCACCTCGGCCAGCAGGGCCTTGGCCGCCCGGACCACCGTGGCCACCGGCAGGTCGCTCATGTGGCGGATGGCCTGGGACAGGTCCGGATCCACGGCCAGGAACTGCTCGAACGTGCGCGGGCCGCGCACGGCGCGGGCGTTGGGGCCCCAGGGGGCGTAGCGGCGCTCGTCCGAGGGGCCGAACAGGCCGATGGTCGGCACACCGGCGGCGGCGGCGATGTGCATCAGGCCGCTGTCGTTGCCGATGAACAGATCCGCGCGCTTGAGGACCGCATAGGCGGTCAGCAGGTCCACCTTGCCGGTCAGATCGACATAGCGGCCGCGGGCCGAGGCCATGCGCAGCTCCTCGACCATTCGCCCGTCGCCGGGACCGCCCAGGATCAGCAGCCGCCCGCCGGCCAGCGCCCCGCCGGGGCCAAGCAGCTGCTGGGCGGTCTGGGCGAAGCGTTCGATCGGCCAGATCTTGCCCACCCAGTTGGAGGCCGGGCCGACGGCCAGGATCGGCCCGGTCGGCTCGCCCAGGCGCGGAACCAGCAGTTGGTCGGCCAGGGCCTGGACCTCGGGGGTGATGTAGAGGTGCGGGCTGGGCGGATCGCCTTCCAGCTTCAGCACCTTGGCGGCCTCGACCACCTTGTGCATCGGCTCGCCGGTGTTGCGCTTCCAGACGGCCCGCTTCTCGCGGCGCAGGAAATAGGCCGTGCCCGACCCGCGCAGGTCGACGACCAGGCCCCACTTCTTGTGGCGCACCTGGTTCCACAGCTTGAACCAGTGGCCCTTGCCCTTGCCCTTTTCCATGACGATCACCCGGTCGAGCCCGGGCACATGGGCGAAAAGGGGCGCGGCCAAGGGTCCGGAGACGATGGTGAAGCGGGCGTTGGGGATCTGGTCGGCCAGGAGCCGGATCAGGCCGGACGACAGCACGGCGTCGCCGATCCGCGTGGCGGTGATGAAGAGAATCGGGAAGGCCCGCTGTGTCATCCGTCCTTGTATAAGGCCGGTCGCGAGTCGAAGCATCCCTCGATAGCGGCTCAGCTTTTCATTCATTGAGACTGGTGCGCGCGCGTGCTTAGCGCCACATGTGCAGGCATGGACACGCCCCGCATCGCCCGCCTCGACAGCCGCGCCGTCATCGCCGTGACCGGCCCCGACGCCAGAAGCTTCCTCAACGGCCTGCTGAGCCAGGAGATCGAGACGCTGGCGCGAGGCGAACTGCGCTTCGCCGGCCTGCTGAGCCCGCAGGGCCGGCTGCTGTACGACCTGTTCGTGGCGGGCGTGGAGGACGGCGTGCTGCTGGACGTCGCCGCCGAGCATCGCGACGCCATCTTGATGCGCCTGACGATGTACAAGCTGCGGGCCAAGGTGGAACTGGCGGCCTCGGACATGCCGGTGAGCGCGCTCTTCGGCTTCGATCCGCGCGACATCGACGGCTTCGTCGCCGATCCCCGCCTGCCGGAACTGGGCTGGCGCGCCTATGGCGATGAGCTCGAGGCCGACGCCGCCGAAGACGACTACGACGCCCATCGCCTGGCGCTCGGCGTCCCCGGCCCGGCCGACTGGGGGACGGACAAGACCTATCCGATCGAGGCGAACTTCGACCTGCTGAGCGGGATCGACTTCAAGAAGGGCTGCTTCGTCGGCCAGGAGACCACCAGCCGCATGAAGCGGCGGGGAACGATCAAGAACCGCATGCTGCCGATCGCCTTCGACGGCCCCGCCCCCGCCTTCGGGACCGAGGTGCTGGCCGGCGAGCTTCGGGCCGGCGAGGTGCTGTCGGGCCGCGACGGCCGGGCCATGGCCCTGCTGCGCCTGGACCGCATCGAGGGCGCGGCGCTGACGGCGGACGGCCGGCCGGTGCGGGTCGAGACTCCGGTCTGGGCGTCGGCTTGACGGAATGTCACCTCAAGGTTACAAGTAACCCATAGGTGACATCCAGGACCTCAGACATGAGCCCCGCCCTTTCCGACAGCCAGATCGCCGAACGCGCCCAAAACCGGCGCAACCGCATCCTCTGGTGTTCTCGATCCTGTTCTTCGTCTGGCAGGGCAGTTTCTTCGGCGGCCATGTGACGCCGCACAGCCCGTTACGGACCGTCGAGATCGTCATGCTCGGCTCGCACCTGCTGCTGGCCGTGGTGCTGCTGGTCCTGCTGAACACCGGCGGCGGGTGGCGGTACGGCAAGGCGGTGCGCGCCCTGCTCGACGACGAGTCGACCCGCGCCCACCGCGCCCAGGCCCTGGCCTCGGGCTTCTGGGGCCTGGCCCTCTGCGCCCTGGGCCTCTACGCCGCCGCGCCGTTCGTCCGGATCGACGCCGAGGAGGCAGCCCACGTCCTGCTGTCGGTGGCGGTCGCGGTTCCGGCCCTTCGTTTCGTGATGCTGGAGCGGCGCGCCAATCGTGGGTGAGACGCCGCTGCTGAACACCCTCAAGGCCGCGCGCGCCGCCGCCGGCCTGACCCAGGCCGACCTGGCCGAGAAGGTCGGCGTCACCCGAAAGACGATCAACACGGTCGAGAACGGGGTCTTCGTTCCCTCCACCGTGCTGGCGCTGAAGCTGGCCCGGGCCCTGGACGCCACGGTCGAAGCGCTGTTCCAGTTGCCGGAATAGCGTTCACGAAAAGTTCTGGAAATCGACGCCGGGTTCGGCCAAGCTCGCGCCATGATCGAGATCCAACGCTGCACCTGGCGCGGCATGAACGGCGACCCGTTCTACGAGGCCTATCACGACGACGAATGGGGCGTGCCGGAGTACGACTCCCGCGCCCTGTGGGAGAAGCTGGTGCTGGACGGGTTCCAGGCCGGGCTGTCGTGGATCACCATCCTGCGCAAGCGCGAGGCCTTCCGCGCCGCCTTCGCCAATTTCGATCCCGACAAGGTGGCCCGGTTCGGCGACGCCGACCGCGCCCGACTGATGGCCGACGCCGGCATCATCCGCTCGAACGGCAAGATCGACGCGGCGATCTCGGGCGCCCGGATCTATTGCGACATGCGCGAGCGCGGCGAGGACCTTTCCGATCTGCTGTGGGGCATGGTCGGCGGCAAGCCGATCCAGAACCGCTGGACCGGCGGCGACGTCCCCGCCCAGACCCCCCTGGCCGTCGACATGGCCAAGATGCTCAAGGCCAAGGGCTACAAATACTGCGGCCCGGTGATCGTCTACGCCTTCATGCAGGCCACGGGACTGGTCAACGACCACCTGACGACGTGCTTCCGGCACGAGGAATGCCGGAAGCTGGCGCGGTAGAGGTTGCTTGATGCTGCTCAATTGGACCATGGACGCTCTGATCTAGGATCAGGATCGTCCTTTTCCGCGCCGGAGATTCCGTTGAGCGATTCAAAGCCCCTCGCCGCTCGCACGACCACGCGTCCCTGGCTGACGCCCCGCACCTTGCGCGACCTGCACCTGTATCTGGCGGTGTTCTTCGCGCCGTCCATCCTGTTCTTCGCCCTCACCGGCGCGCTGCAGCTGTTTGGCCTGCACGAGTCGCACGGCGGGGACTACGCGCCGCCGCCGGTGATCGAGAAGCTGGCCCAGGTGCACATCCATCAGCGCTACATGGCCAAGCCCGGCCGGCCGCGTCCGGCCAAGCCCGCGGAAGCTGCCGCCCCGGCCGCCAAGACCGCGCCGCCGAAGGCGGAGGAGAAAGAGCCCTCGACCCTGGGGGTGCAGATCTTCTTCCTCGGCACGGCGCTGGGCCTGGCTCTGGCCTCGTTGCTGGGGCTTTGGATCGGCCTGACCCAGGGTCGGCTTCGCAAGGTCTCGATGGCGCTGGCCGCGCTGGGAACGGTCGTGCCGATCCTCCTGGTGGCGCTCCAGTAAGGACGAAGGCTCGTCGCCGGGATTCCCTCAAGCGGCGAAACCCCTTAAGACCGGACTCGTGACCCAGTCGCCCAAGACCATCGCCAAGGCTCTCGCCGGCCCCGACATGATGCTGGAGGCCGCCTGCGGACCGGGTCTGGTCTGCGGGGTGGACGAAGCCGGGCGCGGGCCGTGGGCCGGGCCGGTCAGCGCCGCGGCGGTGATCCTGGATCCCGGCCGCGTGCCTGCGGGTCTCAACGATTCCAAGAAGCTGACCGCCAAGGCCCGGGCCGCGCTCGAGATCGAGATCAAGTCGGTCGCGGTCGCCTGGTGTGTGGGCCTGGCCAGCGTCGAGGAGATCGAGGAGCTCAACATCCTGCACGCCGCCGGCCTGGCGATGTGCAGGGCGATCGAAGGACTGTCGGTGAAACCCGACATGGCCCTGGTCGACGGCAACTACCGTTTCAAGCTGCCCTGCCCGATCAAGACGGTGGTCAAGGGCGACAGTCTGTCGTGCTCGATCGCCGCGGCCTCGATCCTGGCCAAGGAAGCCCGCGACCGGATCATGGTCGAGATGGACGCGGTGCATCCCGGCTATGGGTTCGCCGGCCACAAGGGCTATCACGCCGCGGTCCATGTCGAGGGCCTGCGCCGCCTGGGCCCGTCGCCGATCCACCGGATGAGCTGGGCGCCGGTCAAGCTGGCGCTGTCGGGCGAACTGGCGCTGGGCGACCTGGACGCCCTCGCGGCGGACGCGCTCGACGACGATCCGCGCGCCTAGGGCGTCGTCCGTCGGCCTGGAAACCCGCCGATCCCGTTATGTCGGCTAGACGGTCGTCTCGGCTCGCGTTCTGTGCCTAAGGTCACCCGCGTGACCCGAGGCCGGCCTGCGGCGCGAACGTCCTTCCCGTCGGAGACCCGATTTGCCTGACTTGCCGGCCGAAAAGACCCTCCGCGACGGCCAGACCTTTCTGGGCGACGGCGGCGAGATGGGCCGCCTGATTCGCGCCCATGACTGGTCCGCCTCGCCGCTGGGCCCGCCGGACGGCTGGCCGCAGAGTCTGAAGACCGTGGTCCGCCTGATCCTGACCTCCAGCCACCCGATGTTCATCTGGTGGGGTCCGGACCTGATCCAGTTCTACAACGACGCCTATCGCGAAACGATGGGCCCCGAGCGGCATCCCTCGGCCCTGGGCGGCCGGGGCCGCGAATGCTGGGCCGAGATCTGGGACATCATCGGCCCGCAGATCGAGCTGGTGATGCGCGGCGAGGGGTCGACCTGGCACGAGGACGCCCTGGTCCCCGTCACCCGCAACGGCCGGCGCGAGGACGTCTGGTGGACCTACGGCTACAGCCCGATCGACCACGAGGACGGCGTCGGCGGCGTGCTGGTGGTCTGCAAGGACGTGACCACCGAGCACCAGGTCCGCGAGGCGCTGGCCCAGGCCAACGCCGAGCTGAACAGCGAGGCCCAGCGCCTGCGCGCGCTTTTCGAGCAGGCGCCCAGCTTCATGGCCCTGCTGCGCGGTCCCGATCACCGGTTCGAGCTGGCCAATCCCGGCTACATGCGTCTGGTCGACCAACGGCCGGTGGTGGGCCTGACGGTGGCCGAGGCCCTGCCCGAAGCCGCCGAGCAGGGCTATGTCCAGCTGCTCGACCAGGTCTACCGGACAGGCGAGGCGTTCACGGCCACGGGGTCGAAGTTCACCCGTCCCGGCACCCCTGGCGAGCCGGGGGTCGAGCGCTATCTCGACTTCGTCTACCAGCCGATCCTGGACGCCCAGGGCGCGGTCAACGGGGTCTTCGTCGAAGGTCACGACGTGACCGAGCGGATCGTCGGCGAGCGGCGCCAGAAGCTGCTGCTCGACGAGCTGAACCACCGCGTCAAGAACACCCTGGCCACGGTGATGTCCCTGGCCATGCTCAGCGGCAAGTCGGCGCAATCGGTGCCGGAGTTCGTCGCCGTCTTCACCGACCGCGTCCATGCGATGGCCAAGACCCACGACCTGCTGATCCAGAACGCGTCGGGCGCCATCACGGTCCAGGACGTGCTGCGCGCCGAGCTGGCGCCGTATGTCGAGCCCGACGGCCAGCTGGAGCTGGTCTGCGAGACGATGGAGCTGACGTCGGACGCGCCCGTCAGCCTGGGCCTGATCGTCCATGAGCTGCTGACCAACGCCGCCAAGTACGGGGCCCTGTCGAGGCCGGACGGCCGGCTGCGGGTCCATTGCGGGCGCGACGCGGACGGCGGCTTCCTGGCCTGGCGGGAGACGGTCACCCATCCCTTCGCCGCCGCATCGCGCAAGGGCTTCGGCACGCGATTGATCAACCGCCTGGCCCACGAGCTGGGGGGCGCGGCCAAGCTGGACCTGAAGCCGACCGGCCTCGAGGCGCGGATCACGTTCAGCCTGGGAGATCCGTTGGAATGAAATTTTGAGTCTGATTAGACTCATTTCCCCAGGTTTGAGCGGGGTTAACAGGCCGGTAACCATGCCCGTTCACCCCAGCGTAACCATCGAGACTCATGATTCCGCTCAGTGTTTTTGACGGGAAGCGGACATGTCCTTCGGGCCTGAAACCATCATCCAAGGCGACTGCATCGAGGCGATGAACGCCTTGCCCGAGAAGTCCGTGGACCTGATCTTCGCCGATCCGCCCTACAATCTGCAGCTGGGCGGCGACCTGCTGCGTCCCGACAATTCCAAGGTCGACGCGGTCGACGACCACTGGGACCAGTTCGAGAGCTTCGCCGCCTACGACAAGTTCACCCGCGAATGGCTGAAGGCCGCCCGCCGCGTGCTGAAGGACGACGGCGCGATCTGGGTGATCGGCAGCTACCACAACATCTTCCGCGTCGGCGTGGCCGTGCAGGACCTGGGCTTCTGGATCCTCAACGACGTGATCTGGCGCAAATCCAACCCGATGCCCAACTTCAAGGGCACCCGCTTCGCCAACGCCCACGAGACCCTGATCTGGGCCTCCAAGAGCCAGGGCGCCAAGCGCTACACCTTCAATTACGACGCCCTGAAGATGGCCAATGACGAGGTGCAGATGCGCTCGGACTGGACCATCCCGCTGTGCACCGGCGAGGAGCGCATCAAGGGCGCGGACGGCGCCAAGGCCCACCCGACCCAGAAGCCCGAAGCCCTGCTCTACCGGGTGATCCTGTCGACCACCAAGCCGGGCGACGTGATCCTGGACCCGTTCTTCGGCGTGGGCACCACCGGCGCGGCCGCCAAGCGCCTGGGCCGCAAGTTCGTCGGCATCGAGCGCGAGGCCGAATACATCGAACACGCCAAGGCCCGCATCGCCAAGGTCGTTCCGATCGCGCCCGAGGACCTGGACGTCATGGGCTCCAAGCGGTCGGAGCCCCGCGTGCCGTTCGGCAACATCGTCGAGGCCGGCCTGCTCAATCCGGGCGACACGCTCTACTGCGCCAAGGGCTCGCACGCCGCCAAGGTCCGGGCCGACGGCTCGATCACGGTGGGCGACCTGTCGGGCTCGATCCACAAGGTCGGCGCCCTGGTGCAGTCGGCCCCGGCCTGCAACGGCTGGACCTACTGGCACTTCAAGACCGACAAGGGCCTGGCCCCGATCGACGTCCTGCGCAGCCAGGTACGGGCGGGGATGAACTAGGCCCCGCCGTTCAGCCAGAACACCCGCAGGGCGTCGGCCTCGCCGAAGTACTGGTCGCGGTCGCAGGGCCCGATGCCCGGCGCCGTATGGGGCTGCGGTCCGTTGACCCCGTCGGTGTACTGCCAGAGGGTCCAGCCGGACCAGTTGGGCGGAACGACCGCCGTGGACCCGTACTGCGCCAGCCAGAACCAGCACAGGGCCAGCACCGGGTCCTTCTGGTCGCCCAGCAATTGCTTGATGTAGTTGCCCGAATAGAGCCCGGGCCAGCGGCCGGCCTGGTCCTGGATCCGGCTGACGAAGGCGCGGGCCTGGTCCAGGGTCATGCTGGAGTTGTTCGGGTTCTCCTCGAAATCCAGGACCAGCAGCATCCCGGCGTTGTCGGGTCCGATCGTCTGCAGGAAATGGTCGGCCTGGGCGACCGGGTCGTCGCCGGTTCCGAAATGATAGGCGCCCCACATCAGGCCGGCCGCCTGGGCCGGGCCCCGGCGAACGGCGTATTCGGGATCCACATAGTCCAGCCCCTCGGTGGCCTTGTGCAGCACGCCCGTGATCCCGCCGGCCGCGGCCTGGACGAAGTTCGGGCTGGCGTTGTGGTGCGAGAGGTCGATGACGGTGTTGATGGCCATGGACGGCTCCTGGGCGCGTGACGGGCGCGGAGCTTGCCATCAAGGCCGCAGGTTGTCTTCAGACTCAATTCGCGCAGTCAGAGCAATCGCCGCGTCGCCAGGGCCGCCTTCAGGAACACGCTCGGCAAGGCCGACAGCCCCTCCCGCGGGGTCCAGACGAAGTCGCCTCCCCCCTCCGCCGCGAACACCCGCAGCGTCAGGGAAAAGTGGGTGAAGACGTGCTCGACCGCCCCCAGGTCGCGCCAGGCGCCGGCGGCGGGGGCGGCGGCGACCGCCTCCTCGTCCGTATACGGCGCGGCCCGCCAGTCGCTGGTCGGCAGGCCCAGCATGCCGCCCAGCAGGCCCTTGGGCGGGCGGCGGACCAGGGCCGTGGCGTCACCGCGGGTCAGGAGGTAGGCCACCCCGAACCGGCGCGGCCGGTCGGCCTTCCTGGTCTTGCGCGGATAGGTTTCCGGCGCGCCGCTCTTGAAGCCCTCGCACCAGGCCGAGATCGGGCAACGGTCGCACAGCGGGGCCTTGGGCCGGCAGACCGTGGCCCCCAGGTCCATCAGGGCCTGGGCCCAGTCGCCGGGGCGCCCGTAGCCCTTGGCGCCGGTGACCAGCTCGCCGGCCAGGCGCTTCAGCTCGGGCTTGGCGTCCGGCACGGGCTCTTCCACCGCGAACAGCCGGGCCATCACCCGCTCGACATTGCCGTCGACGACGTTGGCCGCTCGGTCGAAGGCGATGGCGGCCACGGCGGCGGCGGTGTAGGCGCCCACGCCCGGCAGGGCCCGCAAGGCCTCTTCGGTGTCGGGGAAAACGCCGCCGTGGTCGGCCGCCACGGCCCGGGCGCAGGCCAGCAGGTTGCGGGCCCGGGCGTAGTAGCCCAGCCCCGCCCAGGCGGCCATCAGGTCGCCGTCCTCGGCCGCCGCCAGGTCCGACACCGTCGGCCAGCGCCGGGTGAAGCTCAGGAAATAGGGCGTGGCGTGCGGCACGGTGGTCTGCTGCAGCATCACCTCCGACAGCCAGACCCGGTAGGGATCGGAGCGCTGCCCGGCCTTGCCGGCCGCCGGCCCGGTCCGCCAGGCCAGGTCGCGCGCCTGGACGTCGTACCAGGCCAGCAGGGCGGCGCGGAGGGCGGGGATGTCGAGCATGCTTGTCCTATGACAGAGCGTCCCCGAACTTGTCATCCCGGACAAGCGCGCAGCGCGCCGATCCGGGACCGACGCGTGAACTCGGCGCTTCCGGCGGTCCCGGGTCTTCGCTTCGCTACGCCCGGGATGACAGACATTGTTGGCTGCTCCCGCCCGCGCCGTGCTTCTGCTACCCTCCCCTCATGCGCCGCCCCCTGCCCACCGCGGAAGAAGCCCTCGAGATCCTCAAGCGTCGCCGCACGCGTCCGCAGAGGCGTCCGCCGCCGCCGGCCGGCAAGTCGCTGGCCCCGCTGATCAGGAAGCTGGACGAAAAGTTCGGCCAGGGCCCGGGCGTGCTGAAGGCTCGCTGGCGCGAGATCGTCGGCGAGACCCTGGCGCGCCGCACCGAACCCGTCCGGGTGATCAAGAGCCGCACCGGCGAGGGCGGCACCCTGGAGCTGCGGGTCGACGGGCCAGTGGCCTCGCTTATCCAGCACCAGGCCCCGCAGATCACCCAGCGCCTGGACATGCTGCTGGGCAAGGGCGCGGTGACCAAGCTGCGCATCGTCCAGGGTCCGGTGAAGGTCCAGGCCGCGCCTGCCGCCCCCCGCCCCCGCCGCAAGCCGCCGCTGGACGCCGCCCAGGAACGCGACCTGGCCGACAGCCTGGCCGACCAGCCCGAGGGCGGCCTGAAGGAGGCCCTGCTGAAGCTGGGCCGCGGGGTGCTGCGCGATCCGCGCTGAAGGCGCGTCCGGCCGGTGCTGGATTGACAACCGGACGTCCGATAGGCTGATGCAACGCCTTATCCGCGCCCTTTTCACGCGACTAAAGAATCGCGCTTAACTTCACTGTTCACGCCTCTTCCAGGGAAGATCACATGCGTCCGATGACCCGCCGGCTTTTGACTGCCGTCGCCCTCACCGCCACTCTGGGCGTCGCGCTCGCCGGTTGCGACAAGAAGGAGTCGGTGTCCGCCGACGACATGTCGCTGGGCAATCCGAACGCCAAGGTCACGGTCGTCGAGTACGCCTCGGCCTCGTGCATCCACTGCGGCCGCTGGAACAACGAGGTCTTCCCGGCCTTCAAGGCCAAGTACATCGACACCGGCCGGGTCAACTACGTCTACCGTGAGTTCCTGACCGAGCCCGTGCAGGTGGCGTCCGCCTCGTTCCTGATGGCCCGCTGCGCCGGCAAGGACAAATATTTCTCGGTGCTGGACTCGGTCTACCACTCGCAGGAAGAGATGTTCACCACCGGCGACTATCGCGGCGTGCTGCTGCGCGTCGCCCAGTCGGCCGGCATGAGCGAAGCCCAGTTCACCAGCTGCGTCACCGACGAAAAGGCCCTCAAGGCCTTGAACGACCGGGTCGAGAAGTACCAGACCTCCGCCAAGATCACCGGCACCCCGACCTTCATCATCAACGGCAAGAAGGCCGGCGGCGACGACGGCGGCGAGCAGTCGATGGCCCAGCTGGACGCCGCCATCGCCGCGGCGGAGGCGGCCGCGAAATGATCATCGACCGGCGCGCCCTGATCGGGACCGGTTTGGCGGCCACGGGCCTGGCCCTGGCCGCCGCGCCGACGATCGCGCGCGCCGCGCCGCTGCCGGCGGCCGAGGGCGACATGGCCCTGGGTTCGCCCAAGGCCGGCGTGCAGGTGGTGGAGTACGCCTCGCTGTCCTGCAGCCATTGCGCCCACTGGAACAACGAGGTCTTCCCGGCCTTCAAGACGCGGTTCATCGACACCGGCAAGGTCCGGTACGTGTTTCGCGAATACCTGACCCAGCCCTACGCGTTCGCCGCCGCCGGCTACCTGTTGGCCCGGCGCGTGGGTCCGGCCCGCTACTTCGAGGTGATCGACACGATCTTCAAGCAGCAGGCCGCCATCTTCGACAGCGACGACCAGTGGGGCGGCCTACTGAAGATCGGCAAGGGCTTCGGCCTGACCGAGGCGCAGTTCACCGCGGCCCTGGAGGACAAGAAGGCCCTGGCCGTCGTCAACGCCCGGGTCGAGAAGGCCACGGTCCGCGACCAGATCGAAGTGACCCCCACCTTCTTCGTCAACGGCCAGCGCTACGAGGGCGGCCTGGCGATCGAGACCATGGCCGCCGCCATCGCCAAGGCGGCCGCCAGCAAGCCGGCCCCAAGCAAGCCGGTTAAGGGCTGAGGGGCGGGCGGGCGCCGTGCAGTTCCAGCGTCTGCGCCTTCAAGGATTCAAATCCTTCGTCGAACCGACCGAGTTCCGGATCGAGCCCGGCCTGACGGGCGTCGTCGGGCCCAACGGCTGCGGCAAGTCCAACCTGCTGGAAGCCCTGCGCTGGGTGATGGGCGCCAACTCGGCCAAGGCCATGCGCGCGGGCGGCATGGACGACGTGATCTTCGCCGGCAGCGGCAATCGCCCGGCCCGCAACCACGCCGACGTCACCCTGACCATCGACAACGCCGAGCGCACCGCCCCGGCCCAGTTCAATGACGACCCGGTGCTGGAGGTCGTGCGCCGCATCGACCGGGGCGAGGGTTCGACCTACCGCATCAACGGCCGCGAGGTCCGCGCGCGGGATGTCCAGCTGCTGTTCGCCGACGCCTCGACCGGGGCCAACTCGCCGGCCCTGGTCCGCCAGGGCCAGATCAGCGAGCTGATCGGCGCCAAGCCGCAGAACCGCCGCCGCATCCTGGAAGAGGCCGCCGGCGTCTCGGGTCTGCACACCCGCCGCCACGAGGCCGAGCTGAGGCTGCGCGCCGCCGAGGCCAATCTCTCGCGCCTCGAGGACGTGGCCGGCGAGCTGGAGACCGCCCTGAACCGGCTTCGCCGCGAAGCCCGGCAGGCCGAGAAGTACAAGCGCCTGTCGGCCGAGATCCGCGCCGTGCAGGGCGCCGTGCTCTACACCCGCTGGACCGAGGCCCGCGACACCCTCAACCGCACTCAGACCGACGCCACCGAAGCAGCCCGTAGCGTCGAGGACACCGCCCGCGCCGCCGCCGCGGCCCAGACCGCGATCCTGACGGCCGAGACCGCCATGCCGCCGCTGCGCGAGGAAGCCTCGATCGCCCAGGCCGTCCTGGGCCAGCTGGCCATCCAGAAGGACCGGGCCGAGCGCGAGTCCCAGGCGGCGGCCGCCGAGTTCGAACGGCTGTCGGCCGACCTGACCCGCATCGACGACGACCGGGCGCGCGAGGCGCAGGGCCTGCAGGACGCCGTCCAGGCCCTGGCCCGCGCCGACGCCGAGCTGACCGAGCTGCGCGCCCAGATGGCCGCCGCCCCGGCGCGCGGGCCCGAGCTGGCCGCCGCCGCCAAGGCCGCCGAGGAGGCGCGCGCCAAGGCCGACGCCGAGGTCGAGCAGCTGGCCGCCCGCGCCGCCGCCGAGGACGCCCGGGCCCGCGCCGCCGCCCAGCGCCTGGCCGAGGCCGAGAGCCGTCTGGCCCGCACCGTCCGCGCCCTGGACCAGGCCAAGTCCGAACGCGCCGCCGTCGGCCCCGTGGTCGACCCGGCCGCCGCCGAGGCCCGCCAGCGCTTCGCCAACGCCGAGGCCGGTCTGGCGTCAGCCCGGCAGGCGCTCGAGGAAGCCGAGGCCGTCCGCGTCAAGGCCGCCGCCGCCGAGGCCCAGTCCCGCGACCTGGCCCGCAAGGTCGAGGACCAGCTGGGGCGGCTGCGCACCGAGGCCCGGGGCCTGGCCCAGCTGACCGCCCCGCGCGCCAAGAGCGGCTTCTCGCCGGCCCTGGACGCGGTGACGCCCGAGAAGGGCTACGGCGCCGCCCTGGCCGCCGCCCTGGGCGACGACCTGGAGGCGGCGCTCGACTCCCGCGCCCCGTCGTTCTGGGCGGGCGGAGAGGCCTCCGCCGTCGCCTGGCCGGAGGGCGCGACGCCGCTGGCCCCGCTGATCAAGGCCCCGCCGGAACTGGCCGCCCGGCTGTCGCACGTGGCCGTGGTCGCCCGGACCGACGGCGACCGCCTGGCCAGGAGCCTGCCCGTCGGCGCGCGGCTGGTCTCCAAGGAAGGCGACCTGTGGCGCTGGGACGGCTTCGTGGCCCGCGCCGACGCGCCCAAGCCCGCCGCCGTCCGCCTGGAGCAGCGCACCCGCCTGGCCGAGGTCGAGGCCGAGATCGACCAGGTCGCGCCGCGCGCCGAGGCCGCGACCGCCGCCCTGAAGACCGCCGCCGACGCCCTGCGAGTGGCCGAGGAAACGCTCCGGGACAAGCGCCGGGGTCCGCCCGAGGCCGAGCGCCTGCTGACCGGGGCCCGCGAGGCCGTGACCCGCTACGAGCGCGAGGCCGCCCAGCGCGAGGCCCGCGCCCAGTCGCTGGACGACACCATCGCCCGCTTCGAGGCCGAACGGGTCGAGGCCGACACGGCCCTGGCCGCCGTCCGGGCCGAGACCGCCGAGGCCGAAAGCGTCGCCGACCTGGCCCCGCTGCTGGCCGCCGCCCGCCAGGCCGCGACCGCCGCGCGGGAAGCCGCCGCCGCCGCCCGCTCGGCCCTGGACCAGGAGACCCGCGAGACCGCCGGCCGCCAGCGCCGCCTGGAGACCCTGGAGCGCGACCACGCCGACTGGGCCAAGCGCCGCGAAGCCTCGGCCAGGCGCGAGACCAGCTTGGACGCCGACCGGGTCAAGGCCGCCGCCGCCCTGGAGGCCGCCCGCGAGGCGCCGACCATGCTGGCCGAGAAGCTGGTGGTGATCGTCGAGCAGTTCGCCGCCGCCGAGGACCGCCGCGCCAAGGCCTCGGACGCCCTGGAGGCCGCCGAGACCGCCCGCCTCGCCGCCGACCGCGCCGCCCGCGCCGCCGAGCAGGCCGCCTCGGAGGCCCGCGAGAAGCGCGCCGCCCTGGTCGCCACCCTGGACGCCGTCCGCGACCGCTTCGCCGAGGTGGCCGGGGCCATCCGCGAACAGGCCCGGATGGAGCCCGAGGAGCTGGGCCGTCACGTGGCCGGCGAGGCCGTGGCCGTGCCCAAGGACGCGGCGGGCGTGGAAGCTCACCTGTTCGCCCTCGAACGAGAGCGCGACGCCATCGGTCCGGTGAACCTCCGCGCCGAGGAGGAGGCCAACGAATACGCCGCGCGGCTGGAGACCATGCGCACCGAGCGGGCCGACCTGTCGGGTGCGGTGAGCAAGCTGCGGGCCGGGATCGAGGAGCTGAACGCCGAGGGCCGCGAGCGCCTGCTGGCGGCGTTCGAAGTGATCAACGCCCACTTCCAGACCCTCTTCCAGGCCCTGTTCGGCGGCGGCCAGGCCGAACTGCGGCTGGTCGAGAACGACGATCCGCTGGAGGCCGGCCTGGAGATCTTCGCCTGCCCGCCCGGCAAGCGCATGGCCTCGATGAGCCTGATGAGCGGCGGCGAGCAGGCCCTGACCGCCAGCGCCCTGATCTTCGGCGTCTTCCTGGCCAACCCGGCCCCGATCTGCGTGCTGGACGAAGTCGACGCGCCGCTCGATGACGCCAATGTCGACCGCTACTGCAACATGCTGGACGAGATGCGCCGGCGGACCAAGACGCGGTTCATCGCCATCACCCACAATCCGGTGACCATGAGCCGGATGGACCGGTTGTTCGGGGTGACCATGGCCGAGCGCGGCGTCAGCCAGCTGGTCAGCGTGGATCTGAGCACCGCGGAGCAGCTGGTGGCGGCGCAATAGCGCGGCGGCTCACTCACTTGCCCCCACCTGACGGCTTCGCCGTCTGTCCGCCCCCATAGGGGGCGGAGGAGGTGCGCACGGCCTCCTCTTCCCCCTCTGGGGGAAGACGGTCGCGAAGCGACCCGTAGGGGGCAAGTGCTAGCCGCCGAAAAGGTCGGCGGCAGTCCCAAAATTACTTCTGGCGGGCCTTGCGGGCGGCGTACTTGGCGTCGCGGGCGGCCTTCTGCTCGGCTTGGGTCAGGGCCTTGCGTTCCTTGCGGTCGGCGCGCTTCTCGGCCAGGGCCGCTTCTTCGCGCGCCAGGATTTCCTGACGGGCGGCTTCCTTGATCGCGGCGCGTTCGGCGCGGACACGTTCCAGCTCGGCTTCGCGCTCGGCGTGGCGCTGCTCGAAGTTGGGGTCCTGAACGGTGGGCTTCACCTTCATCTTGGCCAGCATGGCCTTCTTGGCTTCGGCGGCGGCGGTGATGCGATCGGCGAAGCCGGTGTTCTTCAGATGCGACATGAATCTTCTGGTTGGTGGAAAGTGCGCTCCTAAGACCCCAAAACGCCGGGAAAAGCAATTGACGATCCCCGGCGCGAATGGACACAGGCCCATCGCGCCGGGGATTTCGGGCCTTTATTTCTCGATCCGATAAACGGTGTAGCTGTGCGGCGCGACGGCGGCGGCGAACTCGGTGCGGGCCGGCACGCCCTGGCGGCGCCAGGCGTCGGCCTTGCTATCGGCGGGCTTGGCCTCGACCAGCTTGCCGCTGGTCATGTCGCGCAACTTCACCCCCGCGCCCAGCAGCGACAGGTTCACGTCCGTGTCGTCGTCGCGGAACGACTGCACCACGAAGGTCCCGTTGTCGTAGGCGAACAGGCTGACCCGGTCCGGCGCGTCCAGCCGGACCGGGAAGTCGCGCTGCAGGTAGCGCTTGATCTCGGTCGTCACGCCCTGGGGCAGGTTGTAGAGGTCGCCCGGGTTCTCCGGCATGGTGATCACATAGAGCACCCCGCCGCCGTAGCGGTTCATCAGCAGGATGGGGAAGCCCTTGGCGTTGGCCACGCCCCGGATGATCCCCCAGCTGTCGTTGGTGTAGAAGGCCAGTTCCGGAAACAGCACCGGCGGATTGTCGCGCTTGGGGTCGTTCAGGCTCTCGCCGTTGCCCGCGCCGTAGCCGTTGAGGAAGTCGTGCAGGGCCACCTTGCGGCCGGTGTCGCGCACCTCGAGGATGTCCTCGATCCCCTTGCCCTGCAGCGCCCCCAGCAGGCCCGAGGTGATGAACACCGTCTTGCCGGCCAGCAGGTTGCCCTTGATCTCCTCGACGATCCTGGGGTCCTTGGCCGCCGCCTGGGTCAGCAGGGCGACGTCGGCGTTCTTGGGGAAGTTGGGCGACAGCTCGATCGGAATGCCGATATTGCCCAGATAGTTGTGCAGGAAGTCCTCGCCCGACGACTGGTAGGGCTTGTACGACGCGACGCCGATCGGCCGGCCCAGATAGCCCAGGTCCTTGTCGATCTTCTCCAGCGACCAGCCGGCCGCGCGGCCCCAGCCGGGACCCGGGTCATTGGCCTGGCCCGAGGGCTTGTAGCTGGCGACCATCGCCTTCCAGTCGAAGCTGGTGGCCTTGTCCTTCCACGGACGCGCGCCCGGCTCGACGGCCTTCGCCTCGTTCATCGGCCGCCAGTTGAACAGGGTGATCTCCGGCGCCTTGGCCAGCAGGGTGTCCCACAGCTGCTCGGCGTAGCGGTCGACATACAGGGTCGAGAAGGTGTCGACCCAGCCGCCGCCGTTGCCCTTGCCGCCGTTGGAGCCCACCGGGCGGATGTTGTCGAAGTAGCGGATGATCGAATAGCTCTCGTACTGCTGCAGCAGCTGATCGGTGACCACCGGATCGCGGGTCTCGGTGCCGGTGTAGATGCCGTCGAACATCTGCGACTGCTTCTCCAGGTCGTAGCCGGTGCCTTGGAAGTGCTCGTACCAGTTGGGGTACTTGATGATCATCCGCACCTTGGGATTGACCGCCTTGGCCGGGCCCAGGACCAGGTCCTGGCTGACCTTGCGCATGGTCTCCAGCCGGTACTGGGTCCAGGATCGGTCGCCCTTGGCGGCGATGTCGGCCGGGCTCTTGGACGTGTAGAAGAAGAAGTCGTCGAGGATCACCTCGTCGAAGTGCTTGGCCGCCAGGCGCACCGCCTTCTCGCACTCGGCCCGGTGGGCGGGGTTCTCGTAGTCGAAGGTGCCGAACTGGCCGCCCTCGCCGCCGGTCGCCAGGGTGATCCCGCCGGCCACCGTGACGCCGCGCTCCTCGAACCAGCCCTTGACCCGCTCGATCTGCTCGTCGGTGGCGAAGTTGCTGCTGCGGTAGACCTCCAGATAGACCTTGTCGAAGTGCAGCTGGCGGCTGGCTCGCTCGAACTCGCGGTCGAAGGTGGCCTTGTCGGCCAGCTCCTTGGCGTTGTTGACGGCGATGTAGATGGCGGCGTGGAAGTTCTTGTAGGCCGGCAGGGGCTGGGCGGCCGGAGCGGCCTGGGCGCTGGACGACAGCCCGGCGGGGGCGAGGATCGCCAACAGCGCCGCGGCGCCGAGCAGGTTTCCGGTCAGGCGGATCATGGCGTGTTCTCCCCTCGATGAGCCCTTCGCCGGCGCATCGAGGCGACCGGTCATGGTTGCGGTAACATTGGATTGGTATGACGAATGTTGCGAGGGGAATTTTCGCGAAGACGGCGAAGGCTCCCTCCGGCCCGCGAGCCGCCTCTCTCCGAGGAGAGGGTCCAGAGCGCCGGATGCTTCGCTTTGGAGGCGCTGTCGCGGAGCGGCCGGGGAGGTCTTTGCTGGGCCTGATCCGTCCCCTTACGTAGAAATCCGGCGAAATCGCGGTTGACCTTGCGGCGCCGATCGGGGCTTGAAGGACGGACTTGCCGACACTCACCGGAATTTCGCGAAAAGCCGTTATAAAACTGCAACTTGACGGATATTTTCCCCAACTTGACGCACTGCGGCGCGATCTATAGGTTCCGCCGCGATCAAGCTGGGTCTGGGGGACGGCTCTCTCGGGCCATCGCAGGACCCTACAACTCCAATGCCCAAGGTTGACGATCCGCGCGAAGAGGCGCTACGCCGCCTCGACGAACGGGCCGAAGCGCTTAAGGCCAGCACGGCTCGGCCTGAGTCGCGGGCGGGCGAGATGAACGCCTCGAGCCAGGCCTATAAGATCCTGGCCGAACTGGTGGGCGGGGTGCTTATCGGGCTGGCCCTGGGCGCGATCGTGGATCGGTTCGCCAAGACCGGGCCTTGGGGTTTGATCGGCGGGGTCCTTCTGGGCTTCGCCTTGTCGTTGTTCATGGCGCGTCGCACGGCCAACCGGCTGATGGCGCAGGCGAAGGCGGAAGAGGCGGCGCGATCGCAAGCCTCCAAGCCCAAAGTAGACTAGGAGCGAAAGGCCCGATGGCCGATCCGTTGCATCAGTTCAAGATCGAGAAGATCATCGACCTTCCCGACGTCACCCTTCCGGGGTTGGGCCA
Organism: Caulobacter sp. Root487D2Y; assembly: GCF_001427165.1. NCBI lineage: Bacteria > Pseudomonadati > Pseudomonadota > Alphaproteobacteria > Caulobacterales > Caulobacteraceae > Caulobacter > Caulobacter sp. Root487D2Y. The sequence continues at coordinate 857,247 of NZ_LMFD01000001.1, read as the reverse complement.
GGTCGATCTCGCGATCACCAACTCGCATGTCGCCATGACCGTCGCTTTCGCGGCGATCGTGCTGTTCCTGACCGCCGTGACCTCCAAGGCGCAGATCGTGCCCGGCCGACTTCAAGTCGTCGGCGAGGGCGTGTTCGGCCTGATCGACAACCTGACGGACTCGATCATCGGCCACGAGGGCCGCAAGCTGTTCCCGTTCGTGTTCACGATCTTCACCCTGATCCTGGGCATGAATTTCCTGGGCCTGATGCTGGCCTTCACGGCCACCTCGCAGATCGCGGTGACCGCCACCTTCGGCGTGCTGACCATCGGCCTGGTGCTGATCATCGGCTTCGCCAAGCACGGCCTGGGCTTCTTCAAGCTGTTCGTGCCGTCGGGCGTGCCGTGGGTGCTGCTGCCGGTGATCGTGCTGATCGAGTTCGCCTCGTTCCTGCTGCGCCCGGTGACCCTGACCCTTCGTCTGTTCGGCAACATGATGGGCGGCCACGTGGCCCTCAAGGTGTTCGCCGGCTTCGTGGCGGCCGCCGTGATCGGACAGATCGGCCTGCTGGGCATTCCGGTCGGCATCCTGTCGATCGGCATGGTCACCGCCCTGACCGCTCTGGAATTCCTGGTGGCCTTCCTCCAGGCCTTCGTTTTCGCCGTTCTGACCTGCATCTATCTCAATGATGTGGTCAATCTGGGTCATGGCCACTAAGGCTCGGACCCAACCCGCTATCACCACTCAACCTCTTACCAACTAGGACAAGACAACTATGGACGCAGCAGCCGCCAAGCTCATCGGTGCCGGCCTCGCCACCCTCGGAATGATCGGCGCCGGCATCGGCGTGGGCAACATCTTCGGCAGCTTCCTGACGGGCGCCCTGCGCAACCCGTCGGCCGCCGCCAGCCAGATCGGCAACCTGTTCGTGGGCGCGGCTCTGGCCGAAGCCCTGGGCATCCTGGCCTTCGTGCTCGGCATCCTGATCTACTCGGCCTAACGCCGGACCTGATTGACGGCGGCGCCGCACGGCGCCGCCGCGACCCCTCTACCGGACGATTTTAGGTAATGGCTGATCCCACACAGTCCGCTCCGGCGGTCTCGACCCACGGCGCCGGGGCCTCTCCCGCGCCGGGCGCAACCCATGAGGCGTCGGGCGCCGAGCACGGCTCGGGCGGCCTGCCGCAGTTCGAGTTCCAGCACTGGGGCGGCCAGATCGCCTACCTGCTGGTGCTGTTCGCCATCCTGTACGTGCTGATCGCGCGCGTCTTCACGCCGCGCATGCGGGCCGTGATCGACGAACGCGCCAGCCGGATCGCCGGCGCTCTGGAAGCCGCGCGTCAGGTGCAGGCCGAAGCCCTGGAGCAATCCCGGGCGGCGGCGGCCGAAGTGGCCGAAGCCCGCGCCCGCTCGCAGGCCCTGGCCTTCGACGCGCGCGCCAAGGCCAACGCCGAAGCGGCGGAACGCTCCGCCGTGGAAGAGGCCAAGCTGGCCTCGCACCTCGCCGAAGCCGAAACCCGCATCCAGGGCCTGCGCGACTCCGCCATGGCCTCGGTCGGCGCGGTGGCCGGCGAAACCGCTCAGGCCATCATCCAGAAGCTGACCGGCAAGGCCGCCTCGGCCGCGGACCTCAAGGCAGCGACCGCTCTGAGCGGAGGAGCCGCCTGATGCCCGCGTTTTTCGAAGGCGAATTCTGGAACATCGCCAATCCGGAACTGTGGGTCGGCGTCGGCCTGATCCTGTTCATCGCGATCGTGATCTGGGCCAAGGCCCCGGGGATGATCGCGGGCAAGCTGGACGAGACGGCCGCCAAGATCCAGTCCGACCTCGACGAGGCCGCCCGGATCCGCGCCGAAGCCGAAGCGCTGCTGGCCAACATCCGCGCCGAGCGCGAGGAAGCCGAACGCCAGGCGACAGCCATGCTCGCCGCGGCCAAGGCCGACGTCGCGCAGATGCAGATCGAGGCCAAGGCCAAGCTCGAGGAACAGATCAAGCGCCGCGCCGAAATGGCCGAACGCAAGATCGCCCAGTCCGAGGCCCAGGCCCAGGCGGACGTCAAGGCCGCCGCGGTCGACCTGGCCGCCCAGATCGCCGAGCAGGTTCTGGTCGCCCGCCTCGCGGCCGGCGGTTCGGACGGCCTTGTGGACACGGCCATCGGCCAGATCGGCGCGAAGCTGCAATAGCGGTTCGGACCGACGACAACATCAAGGGCGCGCTCCGCGAGGGGCGCGCCCTTTTTTGTTTGGGCCGGCCCAAGGCCCTCCCCCTGTGGGGGAGGCGATCGCGCAGCGATCGGTGGGGGGAGTTTGAGGATCGAAGATCGCGGATCAGGCCGCCTGCCGAACACTTCCCCCTCCGTCGGCTTCGCCGACACCTCCCCCACAGGGGGAGGGCCTAGAGAGCGCTGGCGTTAGACCGGCTGCTTCCGCAACCAGCGACGCCGCAGGTATTTCCGCCCCCGCTTCAGCACCCGCCAGTGGGCCTTGCGCAGGATCAGCTTCTCCGACCGCAGCAGCTGCTGCCAGGCCACCAGCATGATCTCCGGCTCGCGGCGCATCAGCCTGCGGATCGGGAAGATCAGCTTGGGATGGCGGCGCTGCCAGCGCAGGAAGCGGCGCTTGGCCTGGAACGAGTTGCGCAGCACGATCATCAGCCCGACAACCAGCAGCGGCAGGCCCAGGTGGCCCGGCAGGGGCGTCAGGACGACCCCGGCCAGCAGCACCACTATGCCCAAGGCCAGCGCCGCCCAGCGGGCGACGCGTCCCGTGGTTTCCCGCAGGATCAGGGCCAGACGGCGACGGCGGCGGTAGAGCCTCGAAGGCAGTCTGGCGAGCGTCTCGGCCGGCGAGTTCACGAATACCGCTTGAGCGAACGGCGCTTAAGCGACTGACGCTTGAGGGACCGGCGCCAGCGCTTGGCCACGCGCCAGCGGCGCGGCATGACCAGACGCTCCATGCGCAGGACCTGCTGCCAGGCCACCGGCAGCACCTCCGGCTCGCGGCGAAGCAGCCGGCGCAGCGGAAACAGCAGCTTGGGATGGGCGTGCTGGAAGCGCACGAACTGCTTGCGGGCCTTGAACGAGTTGCGCAGCACCAGCATCAGGCCGACCACCGTCACCGGCACGCCCAACGGGCCGGGCAGCGGCGCGATCAGGACACCCGCCACCACCAGCACCAGGCCCAGCGTCACCAGCAGGACGCGCGAAATCCGCCCGAGAAGCTCGCGGGCGAGTTCATCGGCGGCGGAGAAACGCACGGGCGGCATGGCGAGGGCAAGGTTCATGGGCAGGAAGAAACGGGTTCCGTGGTCCGTTTGATCCCGGCGACGGCCGGCCTCCTCGGCTCACTGGACCCGATATGAGAACGGGGCGCCCTTCCGTAAAGGCGCCCCGTTCCGATTCGTCAGACTGTGGCGCCTATTCCGCCGCCAGTGGCGCGGCGGCCACAGGTTTCCACCTCAAGCGTGGTTTACGCGCCGCCTGGGTCTCGTCCAGGCGCTTGAGCGGCGCGTGGTAAGGGGCGCCCTTGAAGCGGTCGACGTCGCCGCCTTTCGCGGCCCCGGCCAGGGCGCGCAGCGCGACGACGAAGCGGTCCAGCTCCTGCTTGCTCTCGGTCTCGGTCGGCTCGATCAGCATCGCGCCGTGGACGACCAGCGGGAAGTACATGGTCATCGGGTGGAAGCCCTCGTCGATCATCGCCTTGGCGAAGTCGAGCGTGGTCACCCCGGTGCCCTCCAGCCAGGTGTCGTCGAACAGGGCCTCGTGCATGCACGGGCCGTTCGGGAAGGCCGGGCTCATCAGGTCGCTCAGGCGGGCCTTGATGTAGTTGGCGTTCAGCACGGCGTCCTCGGCCACCTGCTTGAGGCCGTCGGCCCCGTGGCTGAGCATGTAGGCGTAGGCCCGCACGAACATGCCCATCTGGCCGTGGAAGGCGCTCATCCGGCCGAAGGCCTGGGCGGCGGGGCCCCTGGCCTCCTCGACCAGCGCGAAGCGGTGATCCTGGCTGACCACCCACGGGGTCGGGGCGAACGGGGCCAGGGCCGCTGACAGCACCACCGGACCCGCGCCAGGACCGCCGCCGCCGTGCGGGGTGGAAAAGGTCTTGTGCAGGTTGATGTGCATGGCGTCGACGCCCAGGTCGCCCGGGCGGACCCGGCCGACGATGGCGTTGAAGTTGGCGCCGTCGCAGTAGAAGTACGCCCCCGCCGCGTGGGTCAGGCGGGCGATCTCGACCACGTCGCGCTCGAACAGGCCGCAGGTGTTGGGGTTGGTGACCATGATGGCGGCCACGTGGTCGCCCAGCTTGGCCTCCAGGTCGGCCAGGTCGACCCGGCCGTCGTCGGTCTGGGCGATCTCCACGACCGTGTAGCCGCAGAAGGCCGCCGTGGCCGGGTTGGTGCCGTGGGCGCTGGTCGGGGCCAGGACGGTCTTGCGATGGCCCTGCCCGTTGGCTTCATGGGCGGCGCGGATGGCCAGCAGGCCGCACAGCTCGCCGTGGGCGCCGGCCTTGGGGCTCAGCGCGACGGCGGGCATGCCGGTCAGGGTCTTCAGCCAGTGGGCCAGGCGATCCATCAGCTCGATCGCGCCCTGCACCGTCGATTGCGGCTGCAGCGGGTGGATGTCGGAGAAGCCCGGCAGGCGCGCCATCTTCTCGTTTAGGCGCGGGTTGTGCTTCATCGTGCACGAGCCCAGCGGATAGAGGGCCAGGTCGATGGCGTGGTTCTTCTGGCTCAGGCGCACGTAGTGGCGCACGGCCTCGGGCTCGGACAGGCCCGGCAGGCCGATCGGCGCGGTGCGGACCAGGTCGCCCAGGTCGTCGGCGGCCGGGGCGTCGGGCAGGTCGACGCCGGTCTTGTCCCAGGCGTTCAGTTCGAAGATCAGCGCCTCGTCCTGCAGCAGGCCGCGGGCCCCGGTCAGGGTGGGGTGGACGTAGTCGTTGGCGTTACCAGTCGCGGAGGGGGTTTCGGGACGGGTCGGCCGTCCGACGGAATTCATGCTCATTGGTTCGAACCCTTGGGGGCCAGCACCTTGGTCAGGGCCTTGGAGAAGAGGGTGATGTCGCTGTCGGGCGTGGTCTCGGTGACGGCGACCAGCAGGACGTCGTCGAGGCCGGCCGACGGATCCAGACGCGAGAACGGCACGCCGGCGATGACGCCATTGGCGGCCAGGGTCTCGACCAGCTCGGCGGCGTTGACCGGAAGCTTGACGGCGAACTCGTTGAAGAAGCGCGGGGTCAGGATCTCGACGCCCGGCACGGCCGCCAGGGCGTCGCGCAGGGCCACGGCCTTCTGGTGGTTGACCAGGGCCAGCCGGCGCAGGCCCTTCTCGCCCAGCAGGCTCATGTGGATGCTGAAGGCCAGGGCGCACAGGCCGCTGTTGGTGCAGATGTTCGACGTGGCCTTGTCGCGGCGGATGTGCTGCTCGCGGGTCGACAGGGTCAGGACGAAGCCGCGACGGCCCTCGGCGTCGACGGTCTCGCCGCAGAGGCGGCCCGGGGCCTGGCGGACGTATTTCTCCTTGCAGGCGAACAGGCCGACATAGGGGCCGCCGAAGTTCAGGCCGTTGCCGATCGACTGGCCCTCGGCCACGACGATGTCGGCGCCCATCTCGCCGGGCGACTTGAGCAGGCCGTACGAGACGGCCTCGGTGGTGACCACGATCAGCAGGGCGCCGGCGGCCTGGGCGGCGGCGGCGATCCTGGTCACGTCGGTCGCCGTGCCGAACACGTTCGGGGTCTGGACGACGACGCAGGCGGTGTCGGCGTCGATGGCGGCGATCACCGCGTCCTCGGCGTCGACGGCGGGGGCCAGGCGATCGGTGGCCACGCCGGCCGCGTGGGCCAGGGTCTCGACCGTGCCGACATACTGCGGGTGCACGCCGCCCGACAGGACGGCCTTGTTCCGGCGCGTGATCCGGGCGGCCATCATCACCGCCTCGGCGGCGGCGGTGGAGCCGTCATAGAGCGAGGCGTTGGCCACCTCCATGCCGGTCAGGGCCGCGACCTGGGTCTGGAACTCGAACAGCACCTGCAGCGTGCCCTGGGCGATCTCGGGCTGGTAGGGCGTGTAGCTGGTCAGGAACTCCGACCGCTGGATGATGTGGTCGACGGTGGCCGGAACGTGGTGGCGATAGGCCCCCGCCCCCACGAAGAACGGGCCTTCCGACGCCGAGCGGTTGCGGCGCGACAGGGCCAGCATCTCGCGCTCGACCTCCAGCTCGCCGGCGTGGAACGGCAGGTCGACCGGGTCCTTGCGGTAGGCGACGGCTGGAACGTCGACGAACAGCTCGTCGATCGACTCCGCGCCGATGACGCCGAGCATGTCGGCGCGATCTTGGGGTGTGAGGGGGAGGTAGCGCATCTAGATCGACTTTCCGAAAAGGGCGTCCGTCAGGCGTTGAAAGATGGGTTTGGCGGGTTTGGCTTCACGTTCGGCGCGAGCCTTGGCGAGGGCTACGGCGACGGTCGCCTGGTAGGCTTCCGCCGCCAACTGGGTCTCGATGTCGCCGGCGAGCCAGTCGCGGAAGTCGGCCCGTTCGGCGGTTCCGGAGGACTGAATGCCCATCGACCAGGCCGGCGGCGGTTGACCGGTCGCGGGCGTCGCGCAGACGGCGCCGTCGCCCATGACCACGAACGAGGCGGTGGCCTCGGCGAGATCGAAGACCAAATCGAGGACCGCGTCGTCGAACCGCTCCAGGTCGATCACGGCGATGTCGTCTTCGGGATCGACAGTCACGACCAGGACGGTCTGGCCGGCGAGGCCGACCTCGCCGTCCGCGCCGAGCGTCGCGCCGGCCGCGGCCAGGGCCTTCTCCACCGCCGCCCCATAGGCCGCCGGGGCGGGCGTCAGGGTCGAGTTGTGGAGAAGGACCTGGACCATGGCTTACAGCGTGCTCAGGAACGCTTCGTAGGCCGTGCGGTCCATCAGGGCGTCGAGCTCGGCGGGGTTGCTGAGCTTGATCTTGGCGAACCAGCCGCCGGCTTCCGGCACGGCGTTGACGGTCTCGGGGGCGTCGCCGAGCTGGCCGTTGGCCTCGACCACCTCGCCCGACACCGGGGCGTAGACGTCGGAAGCGGCCTTGACGCTCTCGACCACCGCCAGGGCGTCGCCCTGTTTCACGGTCTTGCCGACCTCCGGCGCCTCGACGAACACCACGTCGCCCAGTTGCTCGGCGGCGTAACCGGTGACGCCCACGGTGGCGACATCACCCTCGACTTCAACCCACTCGTGGTCCTTGGTGAACTTCATGGTCTGGGCCCTTCTTGTCTGGATCTAGATCTTGCGCACGTAGCGGGTGGGGACGAACGGCGAGGTCACGACCTCGGCCGCCTGCGGCTTGCCGCGAACGATGACTTTCAGCTTCGAACCGACCACCGCCAGGGCGGGGGGAACGAAGCCGATGGCGATGGCGCCGCCGAAGCTGGGGCCGAAGCCGCCGCTGGTGACCACGCCGACCACGGCGCCGGTCTCGTCGGCGATCTCCGCGCCCTCGCGGGCGGGAGCGCCTTCCAGCACCTTCAGATTGACGCGGACGCGCTTGAGGTCGCCGGCCAGTTCGTTGAGGATCCGGTCCGCGCCCGGGAAATCGCCGGCCTCGCGGCGGCTCTTGCCGACGGCGAACGGCATGCCGGCCTCGATCGGCGAGACCGTCTCGTCCATGTCGTGGCCGTACAGCGGCAGGCCGGCTTCCAGGCGCAGGCTGTCGCGGGCGCCCAGGCCGATCGCCTTGACCCGCTCGTCTTCCAGCAGGGTGTTCCAGATGCGCGTGGCCTCGGCGGCCGGCACGGAAATCTCGTAGCCGTCCTCGCCGGTGTAGCCCGAACGCGAGATGATGGCGTCGGTCCCGAAGGCGGTCAGGGCCAGGGTGTCCATGAACACCATGGTCGCGGCCTGCGGCACGTGGGCGGCCAGGACGGCGGCGGCCTCGGGGCCCTGCAGGGCCAGCAGGGCGCGGTCTTCCAGCCGCTCGACGGTCGCCTCGCCCTTCAGGGCCTGCGCGATGATGGCGTAGTCGTTGTCCTTGCAGGCGCCGTTGACGACGATGAACAGGCCGTCGTCGTCGGGACGGGCGGTCATCAGGTCGTCGATCACCCCGCCCTCGGCGTTCAGCAGCACCGCATAGCGCTGCTTGCCGGGCTTGAGGCCCTGATAGTCGGCAGAGACCAGCTTCTCGAAGCTCTTGGCCGGGTTGTCGCCGCGCAGCCGCGCCTGGCCCATGTGCGAAACGTCGAACAGCCCCGCGTGCTCGCGGGTCCACAGGTGCTCCTTCAACACCCCGTCCTTGTACTGCACCGGCATGGAATAGCCCGCGAACGGCACCATGCGCGCGCCGGCCGCGACGTGCGCGTCGTACAGCGGGGTCTTCTTGAGATCTTGGTCGGACACGCTCTGGGCTCCAATCGGGGTCGGCGACGCCGCCCGGCTTTCGCCAGGTGGTCTCGCCCCCGCTGTCCCTTTGACCTGAGAGATTCCGGCCCCCTTCCAAATGGGAAGAGACGGGCCTTGCTCCTTCGGCGGGCAGCTCTCCCATCCCGGGAAACCTGCCTCTTTCCAGCGTTCCTAAACCCGCGCGGTCCTTTTGCCTGAGCGTTTCCGGGGCGGTTGCGCCTTCGGCCTCGGGACCAGAATCCCGACGTCTCCCGCGAGGGTCGAGGCGTGTTTGGGCGAGGGGGCGGGCGGAGTCAACTGGAGAGGCGGGGCTTGAGCGACCTCATTCGCCATTTGCAACCTAGCGACGATCAAGTCAGTTTGAAGTCGCAATTTGCGATCTCAAAGAGCGGGCATGACCGACCAACAGCCATCGACGTTTGATTTCGAAGCTGAGCCGGCCCCGCAGGTGTTTGCGGCGCGTGGTCTCCCGGTCATTCTCGACGCAGATCTTGGTCGGCTTTTCGGCGTGGAAACGGGCCGCCTGAACGAACAGACCCGCCGAAACTCACGGCGGTTCGACGGCTTCGCATTTCAGCTGTCCGCCGAGGAGTTTTCAAACTTGAGATCGCAAAATGCGATCTCAAGTTCGTCGCATGGCGGACGCCGGTACAGACCCTACGCGTTCACCGAGCATGGCGTCGTGATGGCGGCCACTGTCTTGAAATCCAACCAGGCGATCGCCGCGTCACGGTTCATCATCAAGGTGTTCGTCGAAGCGCGGCGCACGGCTTTGGTTTCGGACGGCGCGAACCTGCCGTCGCTGATCGACGCGCGCGGCCTGCTTTCGTTGGAGGGCGAAGCTCGCACCGGGTTGATGGGCAAGCTCAACGGAGCCCTAGGCCGGGTGCTGGACGCCATCGCCGATCCGCAAACCCAGGCCACGGTCCGCGACGAGGCCCACGCCATCGCCGCCGAGGGGCTGCGCAGTCTCAAGGAATATCTGAAGCGGGCCGGCGTCCAGAACGAGAAGACCCTGGCGGAGGTGCGCAAACTGCTGGCCGAGGCTGACGCCCTGGAGGCCGAGACCGCCCAGAAGCACACCGAGAACCAGCATCGTCAGCTCGCGCTGTTGGCCAAACAGCTGCGCCTGGTGCTGGTGGCCCAGCAGTATCTGGAGACCGGCGGGGTCGAAGGCCTGCTGGCGACGCTCAAGGATCTTGAGCGCCCCTGACGGCCTACATCCGTTCCGGCGCCTCGATGCCCAGCAGGTTCAGGGCCAGCTCCAGCTGCCGGAGCGTCGTCTCGGCCAGGGCCAGGCGCGAGGCCCGGACGGCCGGCTCGTCGGCGCTCAGGATCGGACAGGCGGCGTAGAACTTCGAGAAGGTCTGGGCCAGCTTGTAGGCGTGCTCGGCGATGAAGTTGGGGGCCTTCTTGTCGTAGGCCTCGCTCAGAGCGCCCTCGAACGCGTCCAGCAACAAGGTCAGGTCGCGCTCGGCCGGCTCGCCGACGACGATCGGGCCCGAGACGACCTTCTGCTCGGTCGCCTTGCGCAGGATGCTCTTGATGCGCACCGACTGGTACAGCAGGTACGGCCCGGTCTTGCCCTCGAAGCTGGTGAAGCGGTCGAGGTCGAAGACGTAAGAGGTGCCGCGGAAGTTCTGCAGGTCGGCGAACTTCAGGGCCGCGACGCCGACCTTGTGGGCGATGTCCTCGAAGGCCTCTTCCGAAAGCTCGGCGCCGAGGCCGGCTTCATGCAGGCGCTCGCGGGCCTTCTCGCGGGCCATCTCGATCAGGTCGTGCAGCTTCAGGACGCCGCCCGCGCGAGTCTTGAACGGCTTGCCGTCGGACCCGTTCATGGTGCCGAAGCCGATGTGCTCCAGCCCGCCCGGCTCGGCGTAACCGGCCAGGTACGAGGCGCGGAACACCTGCTCGAAATGGTCGGCCTGGCGCTGGTCCACGCAATAGAGGATCAGGTGCGGGTCGAACGTCTTGCGGCGGTCCAGGATCGTGGCCAGGTCGGTCGTGCCGTACATGGCCGAGCCTTCCGACGAGACGACCAGAAGCGGATCGGGGCTCTCGACCACGACCACCGTGCCGTCTTCCAGCTTCTTCTTCTTGGTCTCACCGGGCCGGGCCACGCGGACGATCCGGGCGCCCTGGTCGTCGACCAGCAGGCCCTTGACCTCGAGCTGGCGGACCATCGGAGCGATCAGGTCCTGCACGTCGCTCTCGCCCTTCCAGAGGTCGAAGTCGACGCCCAGGGCGTGGAACTCGCGTTCCAGCGCCACGCGGCTGATGTTGACGAAGTGGCGCCACAGCAGGCGGTAGCCGAAGCGGCCGTTCTGCAGCTCGGCGGTGGCCTTGCGGGCCTTTTCCTTGAACTCGAGGTCTTCCTTCTGGCGCTGCGAGGCGGCCGGATAGAGGCGGTCCAGGTCCTCCAGCGTCACGCGCTGGGCGAACTCAGACATGAGATTGGCCTCGTCGGCGGCCGAGAAGCCGCGCGGGGCCTCGACCAGGCGCTCGAGCAGGGCGCGGATGAAGGCGTCCTCCTCCATGATGGCGCTGATCAGCAGCCCCATCTGGAAGCCCCAGTCGCCGAAGTGGGCGTCGCCCACCACGTCGTCGCCGCGGAAGCGGTACAGGCGCTTGACCGACTCGCCGATGATCGAGGCGCGCAGGTGGCCCACGTGCATCGGCTTGGCGACGTTGGGGCCGGCATAGTCGACCAGCACGCGACGCGGCGCGGCCAGGAGTTCGGCCCCGGCGCGCGGATCGGTCGCGATCTCGTTGGCGCGGGTCGACAGGGCGTCGCTGCTGACGCGCATGTTGATGAAACCGACGCCGGCGATCTCGACCGAGGCCAGGCGCGGATCGGTCTTCAGGATGTCGACGACCTGTACGGCGATCTCGCGCGGATTGCGCTTGGCGCTCTTGGCGGCCGCCAGGGCCCCGTTGCATTGGAAGTCGGCCAGGTCGGGCCGGTCGGACGCGGTGACGCGACCGAAGTCGGGGGACAGTCCGGCGGCCTGGAAGGCGGCCGCGGCCGCCTCGCTCAGGGACCGCTTCAAATCACTCATGGCTTGGCGACGTTTCCGGGTTGGGTCTGGGCTTGCTGCGTCTGGCCGGCGTTGACGCGGAAGCGCTTGCCGTCACGATTGAAGGCGGCCATTTCCGGGGTCACGTCGAAGCCGATCAAGACCTCGAAATTACTGCCGCTGACCTTTTCGTCGGCGCGCGGGATGGTGATCGTGTTCAGGCTCTGGTTCACGTAGACGCGATCGCGACCTTGCGGAAAGGTCACCGGCAGATCGAAATATTCCTTGGCCAGGACGTCCTTGTTGCGCTCGGTCACCGCGACCCAATAGCGGTAGGTCTTCTGGTTGCCGACGGCCTGCGGGCCGCGACCCATTTCGAACAGCATCTCGACCCGCATCTTGATCGGGTCGTTGCTCTTATAGGCGCAGCCCGAGCTCAGGCCCTGGATCTCGCCGGTATAGGCGGTCTGGGCGGCGGATTCCTTGCCGTCCTTGAACTCGACATAGCGGCTGGCGTCGTACAGCACCTTCACATAGGGGCACGGGCCGGCGTTGCGCAGCTGGGCCAGGGGCGCCTTGGGCTGGTTCCACTCGCTGTCGCGCTTCTTCTTCTTGGCGGCCTGGTCCTCTTCGCCGCCCTGGCCGCCGGGCCGTCCCCCCTGCTGGGCGTGAACGGTCGTCGCCGTGGCGGCGATCGAGAGGGCCATCAGAGCACTGAGGGCGACGGGAAAAGTGCGGCGCATGAAACGTCCGGTCCGAGATTGGAAAGCTTGAGCGGGAATTCCCACCAGCGTCATGGAGCCTGATAAAGGCATATGCGTGACGTCGCAATGTGCAGCAGATTTCAAGCGGATGCAGCCGACTTTTCCGGCGGACGCTGGCGCGGACGGGCCGGAACCCTTAGGTTCGGCGTCATGAACGCCCATTCGCCCATCTCCAGTCCCGGCCGCCGCGAACTCCGCGTGGTCCTGGCCAGTCCGCGCGGCTTCTGCGCCGGCGTCGACCGGGCGATCCAGATCGTCGAGCGGACCATCGAGAAGTTCGGCGCGCCGGTCTATGTGCGCCACGAGATCGTCCACAATCGCCATGTCGTGGACCGTCTGAAGGCCTTGGGCGCGGTGTTCATCGAGGAGCTGGATGAGGCGCCTGCCGATCGTCCCGTGGTGTTCTCGGCCCACGGCGTGCCCAAGTCGGTGCCCGCGGCGGCCAAGTCGCGCGAGATGGTCTATCTGGACGCCACCTGCCCGCTGGTCTCCAAGGTCCATGTCGAGGCCCAGAAGCATTTCGACGCCGGTCGCGAGATCGTGCTGATCGGCCACGCCGGCCATCCCGAGGTCGTCGGCACCATGGGCCAGTTGCCCGAGGGGACCGTCACCCTGATCGAGGACATCGACGACGCCCGCGCCTGGGTTCCCAAGAACCCGGCCAACGTCGCCTTCCTGACCCAGACCACCCTGTCGGTCGACGACACCGCCGAGATGGTCGACCTGCTCAAGCAGCGCTTTCCGGGCATCGCCGCGCCGCACAAGGAAGACATCTGCTACGCCACCACCAACCGCCAGGAGGCGGTGAAGCTGCTGGCCGGCGCGTCGGAATTGATCCTCGTGGTCGGCTCGAAGAACTCGTCCAACTCGGTGCGGCTGATGGAGGTCGGCAAGCGGGCCGGCGCCAAGGACGCCAAGCTGATCGACGACGCCCGCGGCATCGACTGGTCGTGGTTCGAAGGCGTGAACGCCGTCGGCCTGACCGCCGGCGCCTCGGCCCCCGAGGATCTGGTCCAGGGCGTGATCGACGCCATGGCCGCCCGCTACGACGTGACCGTCGAGGAACTGATCGAGGCCCGCGAGACCGTGACCTTCAAGCTGCCGCGGCTGCTGACGGCTTAGCCCCCGTTCCCCTCGGACCAAGGGTCCCAACCCAGGTTTTCTCAGGTCCGCTCGACGAAAAGCACGGCCGCTCGCTCTTGACCGCCAGCTTCGCCTCCCGCATCCCCGCGCCATGGCCGTCTACACCGACATCACCGACGACGAACTCGCCGCCTTCCTGGGCGACTACGACCTAGGACAGGCCGTGGCGTTCAAGGGCATCGCCGAAGGGGTGGAGAACTCCAACTTCCTGCTGGAGACCACCACCGGCCGGTTCATCCTCACGGTCTACGAGCGGCGCGCCAAGCCAGAGGACCTGCCCTATTTCCTCGACCTGCTGACCTGGCTGGCCGATCGCGGCTATCCCAGCGCCAAGCCGATCGCCGACCGCTCGGGCGCGACCCTGAAGACCATTCGCGGCAAGCCCGCCGCCCTGGTCGAGTTCCTGCCCGGCCTGTCGGCCCGCCGGCCCACCGTCGCCCACTGCCGCGAGGCGGGCGAGGGCCTGGCCTGGCTGCACCTGGCCGGCGAGGGCTATCCGGCCCGCCGCGCCAACGACCTGGGCCAGCCGCACTGGGCGCCGCTGTTCGCCAAGCACCGCAAGGCCGCCGACGGGCTGAAGCCGGGCCTGGCCGCGACCATCGACAAGGACCTGGCCGCGCTGGCCCTGGCCTGGCCGCGCGGCCTGCCGTCGGGGGTGATCCACGCCGACTATTTCCCCGACAACGTGTTCTTCAAGCCGGACGGCAAGTTCGCCGCGACGATCGACTTCTATTTCGCCTGCGACGACGCCTACGCCTACGACATCGCCGTGACCCTGAACGCCTGGTGCTTCGAGCCCGACGGCAGCTTCAACATCACCGCCGCCCGGGCCCTGATCGCCGGCTACGAGCGCCGCCGGCCGCTGAGCCCGGCCGAGCGCGACGCCATCCCGATCCTGGCGCGCGGCGCGGCCATGCGCTTCTTCCTGACCCGCCTGGCCGACTGGGGCGCGACCCCGGCCGGGGCCCTGGTCAAGCCGAAGGACCCGCTGGAGTACGAACGCAAGCTGGCCGTGCACCGCGAGGGCCTCAGCCTGTTCGGAGCCGGCGCGTGACCCCCAGGCTGGTGATCTACACCGACGGCGCCTGCCGCGGGAATCCCGGCCCCGGCGGCTGGGGCGCGCTTCTGATGTTCGGCGACAAGAAGAAGGAAATCTGCGGCGGCGAGCTGGCGACCACCAACAACCGCATGGAGCTGATGGCCGCCATCCAGGCCCTGGAAGCGCTGAACAAGCCGACCAAGGCCGAGCTGCACACCGACAGCCAGTACGTGATGAAGGGCGTCACCCAGTGGATCCATGGCTGGAAGGCCAAGGGCTGGAAGACCGCCGACAAGAGCCCGGTCAAGAACGTCGACCTGTGGCAGCGCCTGGACGCCGCCCGGGCCCGGCACGAGGTCGACTGGCGCTGGGTCAAGGGCCACGCCGGACACGTGCACAACGAACGCGCCGACGAGCTGGCGCGGCTGGGCATGCTGAAGACGCTGGGCGAGCGGGCTTAGACCTTTGATCCCGCTCATCCCGGCGAATGCCGGGACCCAGATGGAATGGCGGCGAGGTTGACGCCAAAAGCGCTGAGCTCTTCCAATCAGCCTCTTAGCTTTGGGATCTGGGTCCCGGCATTCGCCGGGATGAGCGGATCTTTTTAAGCGGCCAACACCCCCGGCTCTTCCCCCGTCGCGAACGGCAGGCCCTCGTCCTCCCAGCCCGTCACCCCGCCGATCATCAGCTTCACGGGGCGGCCCAGCGTCGCCAGCTTCAGCGCCGCGCGGTCGGCGCCGTTGCAGTGCGGGCCGGCGCAATAGACCACGAACAGGGTGTCGTCCGGCCATTCGGCCATGCGCTCGGCGTCGATCTCGGCGTGGCGGAGGTGCAGGGCGCCGGGCACGTGGCGGCGGGCATAGGCCTGGGGCGAGCCGACCACATGCAGCAGGACGAAGTCCTGTTCGCCGGCCCTCATCGACGCGGCGACGTCGGCGCAGTCGGTCTCCAGGGCCAGGCGGCGGGCAAAGTGCGCGGCGGCTTCCGGCGACGGCGCGGCGGGAATGGCGGAAACAAAGCTCATGTCGGCCTCCTCTGTTGGCGAGGAAGACTTGCCCCAGGCGGCGGCCTGGCGTTAGCTGGCACGATCGACAATGACCGTAAAGATCATGCCAAACGCGCCCGCTCGCTCCGGACCCGCCAACAGACGCGTCGTCGCCCTGGCCTATGACGGCCTGTGCACCTTCGAGTTCGGGGTGGCGGTCGAGCTGTTCGGCCTGCCCCGGCCCGAGATGGGGCCGGACTGGTACGCCTTCGCCGCGGCGGCGGTCGAGCCGGGCCCCCTGCGCGGCCTGGGCGGGGTGCAGGTGGTCGCCGACGGCGGGCTGGAGCTGGTCGAGCAGGCCGGCACCATCATCGCCCCCGGCTGGCGCGGCGCCGACAGCCCCGTGCCCCGACCCTTGATCGAGGCCCTGCGAGCCGCCCACGCCAACGGCGCGCGGGTGATGTCGATCTGCTCGGGCGTTTTCGTGCTGGCGGCGGCGGGCCTGCTGGCCGGGCGGCGGGCCACCACCCACTGGCGCTATGTCGACACGCTGCGCGCCCTTTACCCCGACATCGAGGTGCAGCCCGACGTGCTCTATGTCGACGAGGGCGACGTGATGACCTCGGCCGGCAGCGCCGCGGGGCTGGACCTGGGCCTGCACCTGGTGCGCCGCGACTTCGGACCCGAGGCGGCCAACACCGTGGCCCGGCGGCTGGTGATCCCGCCGCACCGCGACGGCGGCCAGGCCCAGTTCATACAGCGGCCCGTGCCGACCGCCCACGAGGCCTCGCGCCTGTCGCCGATTCTGGACCGAATGCGCGCCGACCTGTCCCGCGAGCACACGGTCAAGGCGCTGGCCGACGCGGCGGGCATGAGCCCTCGCACCTTCCTGCGCCGCTTCGAGGCCGCCACCGGCGTCACCCCGGCCCGCTGGCTGCTGGCCGAGCGCCTGGCCCGGGCCCGCGACCTGCTGGAGACCACCCCGGCCGGCGTCGAGCAGATCGCCCAAGCCGTCGGCTTCGGCGCGCCGGCCTTGCGGCACCATTTCAGGAAGTCGCTGGCGACGACGCCCCAGGCCTATCGGGCGCGGTTCGGGGGCCATCCAGGAGCCGCCGACACAAGGTCGCCCGCCTGAAACGAACCCGCCGCGAAATGACCTTGGTCGCGCCGTTGCGAAGCCTGGTTCGGATCCCAATCTCTTATTCGACGCGGACAACCCGGCTTTCCCCCCAGCCGGCCCCAGCGTCCTTAAAGCGCAGCGTCCGTGCCCTCCCCCCTCGGCACGGGCGCTGTTTGCGTTCAAGCCCGACCAACGTCGCTGAACATTGTCCTGGTAACGCTACCATTCCGCGCTATCCTGCACCCGAACACCTTCGTCCGTCTCGAGAACGAAGGATCACGGGAGCGAAGCGGTCATGCGGCCACTGGCCTACGCCTTGACGATCCTGGCTGTCTGCGGCGCCGCCCGCGCCGCGACGCCGCCCCCTCCACAAGCCCGACCGCCGATCGTCTCGGTCTCGCACCTGGCGGTCCACGCCGCCGATCCCGCCAAGAGCGAGGCCTTCTACGTCCATGACCTGGGCGCGGTGAAAGGGGCAGATCCCGAGAACCCCAAGGGCGCGCGCTACTATTTCAGCCCGACCCAGTTCGTCGAGGTGCTGCCCTTGCCCCCCGGCGCGCCGAGGGTCGACCGGCTGGACCATGCCGCCTTCAACACCGCCGACGCGGAAGCCCTGCGCGCCTATCTGGCCGCCAAGGGCGTGGCCGTGCCCGCCAAGGTCGAGACCGGCGCCGACGGCGGCCGCTGGTTCGACGTGGTCGACCCCGAGGGTGTGAGGGTTCAGTTCGTCCAGCCGCCGGCGACCCTGCCCGCCGTCGCGGTCAATCCGCTGTCCAGCCGCATCATCCATGTCGGCTTCATCATCCACGACCGCGCCAAGCAGGACGCCTTCTACCGCCAGATCCTGGGCTTTCGGCCCTACTGGTTCGGCGGCATGAAGGACGACTCCCCGTCCTGGGTCTCGCTGCAGGTCCCGGACGGCTCGGACTGGCTGGAATACATGATCGTCGCCCCGCCCGAGGGCCGGGGTCCGCCGCCCGGCATGAGCCAGGCCACGGCCGGGGTGCTGGACCACTTCTCGCTGGGCGTGCCCGACACCCGCGTCGCCTACACCCTGCTGTGGAACGGCGACCGCCTGAAAGGCCAGAAGGAGACGCCGAAGATCGGGCGTGACGCCAAGTGGCAGCTGAACCTGTTCGACCCCGACGGGACGCGGGCCGAGATCATGGAGTTCCACGCCGTCGGCAAGCCCTGCTGCTCGCCGTTCACCGCCGCCGATCCGGAAAAGTAGCCCACGACCACCGCTTCGAAGCCCCTTCCACGAGGCCGCCCGTGTTCAAGCTCCGCGCCCTGCTCGTGACCGCCGCCTGCGTCCTGTCCAGCATCGCCCAGGCTCAGACCCCGCCGACGGCGCCGGACTGGGCCTATCCCGACAGCCCGACCCACAAGCAGGTCCCGCCGCCGGCGGACTTCCATCGTCCCACCACGGTGATCGCCACGCCGATCGGGGTGTTCGAGGGGCAGGCCGATGTCGGTTCGGCCCTCGTCCCCGGCGCGGCCAGCTTCAAGGAGGGCGCCTACACCATCAGCTCGGCCGGCTATAACGTCTGGTACACGCGCGACGAGTTCCGCTTCCTCTGGAAGAAGATGTCGGGCGACGTCTCGCTGGCCGCGGACATCGCCTATCCCGACGCCCAGGGCTACGGCGACCGCAAGGCGGTTCTGGTCATCCGCCAGACCCTGGACGACGACTCCCCCGAGGCTCTGGTCGCCCTGCACGGCGCGGGCATGATCCATATCGCCCGCCGGCCGGCCAAGGGCGCGCGGATCGATGACATGGAATACCGGATCGGCAGCCGCGGCGGCCTGCCCGGCGGCACCAGTCCCGACAGCCTGGTGACCCTGCACGCCAAACGCATCGGCATCCAGAAATCGGGCGACGACTTCACCCTGTGGGTCAGCGAGCGCGGCGAGCCGATGCACCAGTACGGCGCGCCGTTGCCGCTGCATCTGGACGGGCCGTTCTATGTGGGCGTCGGCTTCGTCTCGCACCTGCCCGTCACCCTGGACACGGCGGTGCTGTCCGACGTCGTGCTGGAAAACGCGGCCGGCAAGGTTCGCTAGAAACAGAAGGAGGCCGTCATGCCCAATCGCATTTCCCGCCGCAGCCTGCTGGGCGCCGCCGGCGCTTCGGCGGCGCTCGCTCCGACGATCGCCAGTTCACAGGGCGCCAATTCACAGGGGGCCGCCATGGCCGACAACGACAAGATCGGTTTCGCCATCGTCGGCCTGGGCAAGCTGAGCCTGGGCCAGCTGATTCCCGGCCTGAAGGTCGCCAAGGGGGCCAAGCTGGCCGCCGTGGTCAGCGGCCATCCCGAAAAGGCCCGCCGTGTCGCCGCCGAGAACGGCCTGCCCGCCGACGCGGTGTACGGCTATGACGACTACGACCGCATCGCCAAGGATCCGCGCATCGATGTCGTCTACATCGTGCTGCCCAATTCGCTGCACGCCGAGCACACGATCAAGGCCTTCAAGGCGGGCAAGCACGTGCTGTGCGAGAAGCCGATGGCGACGACCACCGCCGACGCCGAGGCGATGATCGCCGCCGCCAAGGCCGCCAAGCGCCACCTGATGATCGCCTATCGCTGCCACTACGAGCCGCAGAACCTGGACGTCATGCGCCGTCTGCGCGCCAAGTCGATGGGCAAGGTGCGGCAGATCAACACCACCATGGGGCGGCAGGCCGATCTCTCCGATCCGTCCGACGTCTGGCGGCTGGACGGCAAGATGTCCGGTGGCGGGGCCCTGGGCGACATGGGCGTCTATGGCGTCAGCGCCGCCCGCTATCTGCTGAACGAGGAGCCGATCGCCGTTCAGGCCTGGGCCCAGACCGACCGCGCCGATCCCCGGTTCAAGGAGACCGAGGACCTGATCAACTGGCAGTTCCGCTTCCCCTCGGGCGTGATCGCCAACGGCTCGACCTCGTTCGCCTACGCTCCCACCATGGCCTTCGAGGTGATCTGCGAACAGGGCCGGCTGGACGCCGATCCGGCGGCCTTCTACGGCGGCAACCGCCTGACCGTGATCAAGGGCGGCCAGGCCCAGCCGCCGATCCCCGCCCCGCCCAGCGACCAGTTCGCCCGCGAAATGGACTGGATGGCCGACGTGGTGCGCGGCAAGGCGCCGATGGTCTCGCCGGGCGAGGAGGGGCTGCAGGACATGCGCCTGATGCAGGCGATCCTGGAGTCGGCGGCCAAGGACGGGGCGACCGTCAAGACCGACTGGGGCTACAAGCGGGCGGTCGATCCGGCGGCCGTGGTGGACGTGCCGGGGAAAGCCTAACCCCGAAAAATCCGCTCATCCCGGCGAATGCCGGGACCCAGATGGAATGACTTGAGGCTGACTCCAGGAGCGCTGAGCCCTTCCAATCATCCACACCGCCATGGGATCTGGGTCCCGGCATTCGCCGGGATGAGCGGTGGTTAGGTTGGGGGGTCTATTTCCCCCGCAGCAAACGCCACCAGCTTTCCGCCAAAGCGTCCAGCAGCGGCTCCAGTGGAGCCGAGGCGCGCTGCACCACCATCACGTAGGACAGCCGCTCGAACTGCACGAGCTGCATCAGCATCCGCGTGCGCGCCGCCGGCCGCTCGGCGTCGGAGAACCGCGCCAGGTAGTTGGGCATGGCGTCGATGAACAGGTTGATGAAGCGCAGATAGTCGTCGGCCAGGTCGGGGTCGGCGACATTGGCCTCGGTGGCCACCGCCAGCAGGTTGCGGCGCTCGTCGGTCTGCTCGGCCATGCCCTGGGCCAGCCAGGCGCGGACGTCCTCCAGGCTTGGATCCGGGATGGCGTCGAGCGCCGCGAAGGTGGCCTGGATGTTGGGGACCAGCCGGTCGCCGATGGCGTTGGCCACGTCCTCCTTGTTGCGGAAATGCAGGTAGAAGGTGGCGCGGTTGGCGCCGGCCTCGGCGGCGATCTGCTCGATGGTCACGGCCCGGAAGCCGCGCCGGCCGAACAGGGCGACGGCCGCGTCGATCAGCCGCTCGCGGGTCAGCTGGCGCTGAGCCTCGCGCAGGCCTCCCGTCCGTTCCACCGCCGCCTTCGCCAAGTTCGTTCTCCTCGTCGCTTCCGTTTTGCCACGCCCCCAGATTCGACGCCAGTCGATTGACACGACAGGTGTCGTCTGAACTACTCGACGCGTCACGCGACGGAGTGCGCGGGCTCATAGGGAAGACGCGCATGGTCATGCAGCTAGTCAGCGAAACCGCCGTCGACGGTGTCGAGGGTCCCGGCGCCCCGACCCTGTTCCCGACGCTCGAGGGGATCGACCTTTCGGACATCACCCAGTTCACACGGGGCCAGCCCTACGCCGATTTCGCCCGTCTTCGCGCCCAGGCGCCGGTGATGTGGCATCCCGAGCCCTATGGCGGCCCAGGCTTCTGGGCGGTCACCCGCCACGCCGACATCATGGCGGTGGAGGCCGACCCCCAGACCTTCTCGTCGCGCAAGGGCGGGATCCTCATGGCGCACGGCGATCCGCAGAAGCGCCATGCCCTGCTCTATCGCGCCTCGATGGACACCATGATCAATCTCGACGGCGCCGAGCACATCCAGCTGCGCCGCGAGCACATGGCCTATTTCACCCCCGCCTATCTGCGCGGCGTGACCGAGGCGGTGCGGGCCGAGGTCAGCCGGCTGCTGGACGAGATGGCCCCTCTGGGCCGCGTCGACCTGGTCGAGGCGTTCTCGTCCAAGCTGCCGCTGTTCACCCTGTGCGAAATCCTAGGGGTGCCGGCCGAGGATCGCGGCAAGTTCCTGAAGTGGATGCACTATCTGGAGATGGCCCAGGACCTGGCCCTGAAGCAGGCCCTGGCCCCGATCACCCCGACCCTGGAGCTGATGCAGTTCGTCCAGGACTTCAACACCAACGTCGAGGAGATGTTCGAGTACGGCCGCACCATGCTGCACAAGCGGCGGCAGGACCCTCAGGCCGACCTGATGAGCGCCATCGCCCGCGCCCAGGTCGACGGGACCTTGCTGAGCGACGAGTACCTGGACGGCTCGTGGCTGCTGATCGTCTTCGCCGGCAACGACACCACCCGCAACACCTTGTCGGGCACGATGAAGCTGTTGACCGAGTTCCCCGACCAGAGGGCCCGGTTGATCGCCGACCCGTCGCTGATGGGCGGGGCGGTCAACGAGTTCATCCGTATGGTCAGCCCGGTGATCTACATGCGCCGCACGGCCACGCGCGACGCGGAGATCGCCGGCCAGGCCGTCCGCGAGGGCGAAAAGGTGGTCATGTACTACGGGGCGGCCAACCGCGACGAGGCGGTGTTCGACAATCCCGACCAGCTCGACATCACCCGACCCAACGCCGACAAGCACATCGCCTTCGGCTACGGCCCGCACGTCTGCATCGGCAAGCGGGTGGCGCAGATCCAGCTGGAGGAGGCCTACCGCCAGATCCTGGGCCGCTTCCCCGACATCCGCTGGACCGGCGAGATCGACATCGCCCCCAACAACTTCGTCCACGCCATCAGCAAGCTGGAGGTCGAGTTCACGCCGGGCGGGACGGCCTGAGATGGCCCTGACGCGCGGGGACGATTATCCGATCCACCAGACGGCCGAGCCGGTGGCCTATGCCGGCACCGACCGCAATTTCTACGACCGCTACTTCTTCAACGGCTACGCGGCCGCCAATAGCCAAGAGGGGGGCGACGACGACGCCTTCTTCGCCGCCGCGTTCGGAGTCTATCCGCACCTCAACATCGCCGACGCCGCCTTCTGCTGGATGAAGGACGGCCGCCAGGTGAACCTGCACGCCAGCCGC
Source organism: Caulobacter sp. Root487D2Y (assembly GCF_001427165.1). Taxonomy (NCBI): domain Bacteria; kingdom Pseudomonadati; phylum Pseudomonadota; class Alphaproteobacteria; order Caulobacterales; family Caulobacteraceae; genus Caulobacter; species Caulobacter sp. Root487D2Y. The sequence goes on along the minus strand of NZ_LMFD01000001.1, from coordinate 835,041 downwards.
TGGCTGGAGATGGAGCGGATGGACCTGAGCGTCGGTCCGATCACCATCCAGGTGCTGGAGCCGCTGCGCCGGCTGCGGATCACGGTCGAGGCGCCCGAGCAGGGGATCCGCGCCGAGGTCACTTTCGAGGGCAGGTCGTTCCCGATCGAGGAGCCGCGCTTCACCCGCCGGATCGGGCCGCGCACCCTGCTGGACTACACCCGCCTGACCCAGAACGGCCGCTACATGGGCTGGATCGAGGTGGACGGCGCGCGCCACGACCTGGCCGGCTTCGTCGGTACGCGGGACCGCTCCTGGGGCGTGCGGCCCATCGGGGCCCGCGATCCGCAGGAGATGGCGCCGGCCGTCCCGCCGCAGTTCTTCTGGCTGTGGAGCCCGTGCGCGTTTCCGGACGGCGACCTGTTCTTCCACACCAATGACGACGAGCACGGCCGGGCCTGGAACCGGCGGGCGGTCTGGGCGCCGCTGGGCTCGGACCGCGACGGGGCGATCGACTTCGACGCGGTGGACTACGGCGTCGACTGGCGCCCGGGCACGCGCCACGCGGCGCGGGGGACGATCCACCTGCCGGACGGCGGCGAGGTCGACATCACGCCCCAGGCCGAGTTCTTCATGCTGGGCCTGGGCTACGGCCATCCGGTCTGGGGCCACGGGCTGAACCACGGCAAGCTGAAGGTCGAGCGCGAGGACCTGGTCCTGGCCGACCTGGACCGCGCCCTGCCGTTCCACCTGCACGTCCAGGCCCTGTCGAAGGTCACCTGGCGGGGCGCGGACGGGACGATGCGGGTCGGGCGCGGGGTGTTCGAGCAACTGGCGCTCGGGCCGCACGCGCCGTCGGGCTTCAAGTCGATCCTGGACATGGCCCCATGAGCGACCTGCGAGCGGGCCTCGAAACCTACCTCACCCAGCTGTGGGGCGCGCCGACGGCGGTGACGAACCTGTCGCGCATCCCCGGCGGGGCCAGCCGCGAGACCTATCGCCTGGACGCCGACACCGGTGGGGTGAGCCGCGGCATGATCCTGCGCCGCGACCCGCCCGGCAGCCTGATCGAGACCGACCGGCGGCTGGAGTTCCTGGCCTATCGCACTGTCCACGGCCACGTGCCCGTCCCCCAGGCCATCGCCCTGGAGGAGGACGGCGGACCGCTGGACCGACCGTTCTTCCTGATGGAGCGGATCGACGGCGGGACCGTGCCCTCGCCGTTCGTGTTCGATCCCTATGCGGAACACGCGGACGCGCTGGGCCGGCAGTTCTTCAGCACCCTGGGCAGGCTGGCGGCGCTGAACCATGAGGACACGCCGATCCGCCAGGCGGCCGAGGCGCCCGCGCCGGACGACTGCTGGCGCATCGCCCTGGACCACTGGTCCGGCGTGATCGAAGCCGACGAGCAGCACCCGCAGCCGATCGTCCGCGCCGCCATCCGCTGGCTCCACCGCCATCCGCCGCCGCCGGCCCAGCGGATCAGCATCGTCCATGGCGACTATCGCAGCGGCAATTTCATGCACGACGGGGCGGGCCAGATCCTGGCCATCCTCGACTGGGAGATGGCCCACCTGGGCGACCCGATCGAGGACCTGGGCTGGGCCTTCGATCCGCTGTGGAACCACTTCGACGAGGGCAAGGTGGCGGGCCTGATCCCCAAGGCCGAAGCCATCGCCCTGTGGGAGGCGGCCAGCGGCCTGACGGTCGACCCCGAGGCCCTGGCCTGGTGGTCGCTGTTCAACGCCGTGAAGGGCCAGGCGATCTGGACCTCGGCGGCCAAGGAATATCGCGACGGCGGCTTCGTCGACCCGATCCTGGCGATCTCGGGCTGGTACACGGCCCGGCGGCACGACCTGATCCTGGCCGAGCGGCTGGCCGCTCTCGCGGCCCTTGGGGAGACCATCTGATGACCCCGGCCCTGCCCGACATCCTGCGCGGCAACTTCATGTGCCTGGCCATCCCCGGCCCGCCCGAGCAGCAGGGCGAGTTCATGACCGGCCGGGTCGGGGTGATCGCCCTGCTGTCGCTTTTGGCCGCGCAAGAAGTCGAGCGCGGGACCACGGCCCGGGTCTGGGAGAACGCGGCCATCGCCGCCGTGCTGGCTGATGCGGCCGACGCCTACGGCGTGCAGTACGCCGAGCTCGCCGCCATCGGTCCGACGGACCTGTCGCTGGAAGCCCTCGACCGCGCCAACGCCGCCCTGCGCCGGGGCTTGATCGCCCTGCACGAGGCGGTGGAGACGGCCGGCGACCTGGCCCGGCATCGGGCGATCGTGGGGCTGTACGGCGAGATGGCCGAGAAGCGCCGGCTGGACCTGCCGCCGCTGCCGGCCAGATAGTTCCTCCACCTTTTCGGCCGTCATCCTCGGACTTGTTCCGAGGACCCCTGCCTCGGCCGCGCTGTGATTTCAGGATGGGTCGCGGCGATGACAGCGCCCTCTTCTGTCGGCGGCAGCTCAGCGGAACGAGGGGTCCTCGGAACAAGTCCGAGGATGACGGAGGTGGGGAACGTGGGCGTGAACTCACAAACTTCCACTCATAAGCCTCATCAGCCCTAGCCAAGTCCGCGCTTCCGCCCCATCTGGCTCAGGCGGCCCGGTTCCAGGGAGGGACGGCCGCTCACCAGGGGCCCCATGGCGATCATTTCCGTTTCCGGTCTGACCAAGACCTATGCTTCCGGCCACCAGGCCCTGAAGACCATCGATCTCGACATCAAGAAGGGCGAGATCTTCGCCCTGCTGGGTCCCAACGGGGCCGGCAAGACCACGCTGATCAGCATCATCTGCGGCATCGTCAATCCCAGCACCGGCACGGTCACGGCCGACGGCCACGACGTGATCAAGGACTATCGCGCCGCGCGGACCAAGATCGGGCTGGTGCCGCAGGAGCTGAGCACCGACGCCTTCGAGACCGTCTGGGCCACCACCCGCTTCAGTCGCGGCCTGTTCGGCAAGCCGCGCAACGACGCCTACATCGAGAAGGTGCTGCGCGACCTGTCGCTGTGGGACAAGAAGGACGCCAAGATCATGACGCTGTCGGGCGGCATGAAGCGGCGGGTGATGATCGCCAAGGCCCTGAGCCACGAGCCGACCATCCTGTTCCTGGACGAGCCCACCGCCGGCGTCGACGTCGAGCTGCGCCGCGACATGTGGGAGATGGTCCGGGGCCTGCGCGAAAGCGGCGTCACCATCATCCTGACAACCCACTATATCGAGGAGGCCGAGGACATGGCCGACCGGATCGGGGTGATCAGCAAGGGCGAGATCATCCTGGTCGAGGACAAGGACGTGCTCATGCGCAAGCTGGGCAAGAAGCAGCTGACCCTCCAGTTGCAGAGCCCGCTGGCGGCCATCCCCGCCAAACTGTCGGACTACGCGCTGGAGCTGGCGGCCGACGGCCACGAGCTGATCTACACCTTCGACGCCCAGGCCGAGGAGACCGGCATCGCCGGCCTGCTGCGACGGCTGGGCGAGCAGGGCGTCGACTTCAAGGACCTGCACACCAGCCAATCCTCGCTGGAAGAGATCTTCGTCAGCCTGGTGAGGGACAGCAAATGAACATCCACGCGATCAAGTCCATCTACCGCTTCGAGATGGCCCGCTGGTTCCGCACCCTGGCTCAGAGCGTTATCTCGCCGGTGCTGTCGACCTCGCTGTATTTCGTGGTGTTCGGCTCGGCCATCGGCTCGCGGATGCAGGCCATCGACGGGGTCAGCTACGCCGCCTTCATCATCCCCGGCCTGATCATGCTGTCGCTGCTGGGCGAGAGCATCTCCAACGCCTCGTTCGGCATCTACATGCCCAAATGGGCGGGCACGATCTACGAGCTCTTGTCAGCGCCGGTGTCGTGGATCGAGACGGTGATCGGCTATGTCGGGGCCGCGGCGACCAAGTCGGTGTGCCTGGGCCTGCTGATCCTGGCCACGGCCCGGGTCTTCGTGTCCTACGAGATCGCCCACCCGTTCTGGATGCTGGGCTTCCTGGTGCTGACGGCGGTGACCTTCAGCCTGTTCGGCTTCGTGATCGGGGTCTGGGCGACCGACTTCCAGAAGCTGCAGATCGTGCCGATGCTGGTGGTCACGCCCCTGACCTTCCTGGGCGGCAGCTTCTATTCCATCAGCATGCTGCCGCCGATCTGGCAGAAGATCACCCTGTTCAACCCGGTGGTCTATCTGGTCAGTGGCTTCCGCTGGAGCTTCTACGGCGTCTCGGACCTGAACCCGATCGTCAGCTTCGGCGCGACGCTGTGCTTCCTGGCCGCCTGCCTGACGGCGGTGTGGTGGGTGTTCAAGACGGGGTATCGGCTGAAGGTGTAGGGCGTTGGGGACATGCACTTGTTGCGTGTCCCCTCCGCCGCCTCGAAGGCCAGAAGAAGCCCAGAATAGGATCCTCCGCGCCATGCGGTGAGGACACGCAACAAGTGCATGTCCCCGGTCGTTTATCGAACCGTCAGCACCGCGCCGTCGACGGCGACGACTAGGACCTTCTGCCCAGCCGCCGGCGGCTCGCCGTCCGCCACGACCGCCGCCCATTCCTTGCCGTCGACGAACACCCGGCCCTTGCCGTTCTGGAAGCCGCCCAGCGCCTCGCCGTCGCGGCCGACCAGCCGCAGCGACGGGTCGTTGAGGTCGGCGTTGTGGGCCTCCAGCACCGGCCGCAGGAAGCGGCGCGCGAAATAGGTGGCGGCGATGGTCAGCACCGCGAACAGGCCCAGCTCGATCGGCAGGCCGGGCGCGACGACCAGGGTCAGCAGGCCGACCAGCAGGCCCGCGGCGGCCGGCCACAGCAGCCAGCCGGTGCCGGTGGCCACCTCGACCGCCAGGAAGATGGCCGCGACCGCCAGCCAGACCCAGAACGGATGGGTGGCGTAGAACAGCATCAGGCCGTGCATGGGTTCAGGCTCCGCGTTGGGGCTTGGTCGGCGGGACCACGGTGCGGACCGCGTCGCCGCCGCCCAGGGTCTTCACCAGCTCGGCGACGCCGGCCACCGTGCCGGTCAGGCCGGCGAAGTCGGCCGGCACGATCACGGTCTTGGCGTTGGGCGACTTGGCCAGCTCGCCGAAGGCTTCGACATATTTCTGGGCGATGAAGTAGTTGATGGCGTTGACGTCGCCCTTGGCGATGGCTTCCGACACGAAGGCCGTCGCCTTGGCTTCGGCCTCGGCTTCGCGTTCGCGGGCCTCGGCGTCGCGGAAGGCGGCCTCGCGGCGGCCCTCGGCCTGCAGGATGGCCGACTGCTTCTGGCCCTCGGCGCGGGCGATCTGGGCCTGCTTCTCGCCCTCGGCCTCGGTGATCACCGCGCGCCGCTCGCGCTCGGCCTTCATCTGCCGGGCCATGGCGTTGGTGATGTCGGCCGGCGGCGTCAGGTCCTTGATCTCGATCCGCGCCACCTTGACCCCCCAGGGGTTGGTGGCGTGGTCGATGGTGGCCAGCAGCCGGGTGTTGATCAGGTCCCGCTGGCTGAGCACCTCGTCCAGCTCCATCGAGCCGACCACGGTGCGCAGATTGGTCTGGGTCAGCTGGGTGATGGCGTACATCAGGTTGTCGACCCGGTAGGCGGCCTGCGAAGCCTCCATCACCTGGATGAAGACGATGGCGTCGACCTTCACCGAGACGTTGTCCTTGGTGATGACTTCCTGCTGCGGAACGTCCAGCACCTGCTCCATCATGTTGACCCGCCGGCCGATCGCCTCGACGAAGGGGGTCAGGATGCTGATGCCGGGCTTCAGGGTGCGGGTGTAGCGGCCGAACCGCTCGACGGTGAATTCACGCCCCTGGGGCACGATCTTGATGACGTTGACGACCAGGAAGATCGCCAGCGCGACGAGCACCAACGGGACGAGATAAGACAACACTTCAAGAGCCTCCCACAACCGATGGAGGCGACCCTAGCGCGGGGCTCAGTTGTCCGCCACGGTTTCCGGCGGCGCTTGGCCCTGCGAGTCTTGTGGCGGCGCTCGGGTCCGCATCGACTGGGCCAGCTTGACGGCCAGGGCCTGGCCCTTGCGGGCCACCGCCTGCTCGGCCTGGCGGCTGGCGTCCTCGCAGCCGGGGAACTCGCCCTGGCGCGCGGCGAAGCCGGTGTTGAACCGCTCGCGCAGCTGGGCGTCGAAGGCCTGGTCGGCCTTCTCCACCTCGGTCAGCCGCACCATGCGCGAGCGCCAGTACTGATCGTCGCCACCCTGGCAGAGCTGCCGCAGGGCGTGGCTTTCGCCCAGGGTGAAGGCCAGGTCGAGCAGGGTCTGGCGCTCCGCCGGTCCCCGGTCCTGGGCCAGGGCGGACCCGGCGCCGGCCAAGGGCGCGGAGAGCACGGCGAAAGCGAGCAAGGCGTTGAGCGGCAGGCGTTTCATGGACCGCACTATCGCCATTGCCGACGCGCCTGTCACCGCTTCGCGCGCCTCAGGCGAACCGTGCGAATGCACAAAAAGACTCCGGCAGGCCTTGCGAAGGCCACGGTTTGGAGCGACCCTGTGGATAACGTGGGGAACAACACGCGCAGGGAGGTCGTCATGGCTGAAGTGCATTACGGTGTAGTCCGCGTCGGCGAAACCTGGGCCATCATCGGCGACCAGCTTCGGGTCGGCGCCTACGCCACCCGCCGGCAGGCCGAGAGCGCGGCCCGTCGCCTGGCCGAACAGGTCACGGGCGTGGGCCTTCCGGTCCGCATGCACCTGCAGGACGACATGGGCCAGCTGCATCAGCCGACGCTGCTGAGTTGATCCCCGTCATCCTCGGACTTGTTCCGAGGACCCCTGCTTCAGCCGCGAAGAATGCAGATCCGTGAAGCGGTGAGCTCGCGAACCATCCCTACCCGGCAAACCAGCGGACAGAGGGGTCCTCGGAACGAGTCCGAGGATGACGGGCTGGAGGGCAAACAGCTAAGCCGTCTCGACGTCCCCATCGTCGCCGCCGCCGTACAGAAAGCCCCGCGCCGCCTTCCAGACCTGGACCATCGAGGCCAGGAAACCGATCACCGACGCAACGACCTGGAAGATCGCCCACACCGCCGTGGCCAGCGGGCTTTCGGTGAACAGCGAGACCAGTGGATAGATCAACTGGCTGACGGCGATCCGGAACCCGGCATAGGCGGTGGAATATTCGATCACCACCCCGCCGATCGCCGCCGTCACCAGCACCGCCAGGACCGGCGCCCACAGCAGCGGCAGCAGCAGCAGAAGGCCCAGGACCGTCACCAGGCTCTTGGTCGCCAGGCCGGCCCGCGACACCGCCGTGGCCCCGACTCCGAACGCCATGGCGCCGCCCAGCAGGACGAAGGCGACCGGCAGGACCAGGTCGGCCACGTCGATCAGGTCGAGCCCCGCCACCAGGCTGGCCCCGGCGGCGATGATCAGCACCAGCAGGAAGCCGCCCAGCCACAGGGCGCTGTACTGGCTCAGCCGATGTCGGATGACGGCGCGGTCCCGCATGATGTCTCCCCCCAGAGCCAAGCTTCGCCGGACGGTGACTCGGAACCCGCCCGCCGTCGACCGGAAACTGGCCGACTGGAAACTGGTCGGCAGGAAACTGATCGCCCCGTCATGCGCTTTGCTAGGGAAGAAGCTTGGCTGTCCTCCAGGAGGCGAACATGGCCGACACCGCTGAAATGACCGTCGTGGCCGCGGCGCCGCCGCCGGGTTGCGCGGGCAACCGCCTGCTGGCCGCCTTGCGGCCCAGCGACCTGGCGATGCTGACGCCGCACCTTTCCTCGATCACCCTGGCCACCGGCCAGACCCTGTTCGAAGCCGGCGAGGACGTCGTCAACACCGTCCTGCCCTGCTATTCGACCATGGCCTCGCTGCTGGTGGTCACCCGCGACGGCGACGAGATCGAGGTCGCCTCGATCGGCCGCGAGGGCGCCATCGGCGGCATCGTCAGCGCCGGCTTCAAGCCCGCCTACGGCCGGGCCGTGGTCCGCATCCCCGGCGCCGCCCTCAGCATCCCGACCAACAGGTTGGAAGAGGCCAAGCTGCGCTCGCCGGCCCTGGCCGACCTGTTCGCCCGCTATGCCGACGTCCTGCTGGCCCAGATGATGCAGTCCTCGGCCTGCAACGCCCTGCACAGCATCGACCAGCGCATGTGCCGCTGGCTGCTGTCGACCCATGACCGGGCCAACGACGCCACCATCCGCCTGACCCAGGAGACCCTGGCCGACATGCTGGGCGTGCAGCGCACCACGGTCACCGCCGTGGCCAAGGCCCTGCAGGACGAAGGGCTGATCCGCACCGGCCGCGGACGGATCGAGATCCTCGACCAGCCGCGCCTGGAGCGCCGGGCCTGCGAGTGTCACGCCCAGGTCGAGGCGCACTTCCAGCGGATGCTGCCGGAGGTGAAGGTCTAGAGGCGCTAGCCCCTTAAAGCCGCCACCCTTCCGATCGCCGCCTCCGCCTCGCTCATGATCCGGCGCACGATCTCGCCCGCCGGCAGCACGTCGCGGATCCCGCCGGCGCTCTGGCCCATGGCGAAGCAGGACCGGTCGGGGTCCAAGCCCTCGATCTGGCCGCCGATGCCGCCCATGGCCCCGGCCTGGATCGAGGCGATGGCCTGTTGCGGGAACGGCTGGATGTCGGCCGGCCGCGCCTCCCAGTCGTCGACCCAGGCGTTCTTGCGCACCCGCATCGGCTTGCCGGAATAGGACCGCGTGCGGACGGTGTCCTCGTCGGCGGCCTCCAGCACCGCCTGGCGATAGAGGTCGCCGGCATGGGCCTCGGTGGAGGCGATGAATCTTGTGCCCATCCAGACGCCCTGGGCGCCCAGGGCCAGGGCCGCCGCCAGGCCGCGTCCGTCGTACAGACCGCCGGCCGCGATCACCGGGATGTCGACCGCGTCCACCGCCTGGGCGACCAGCGGCAGGGTCCCGACCAGGCCGGTGTGGCCGCCGCCCTCGCCGCCCTGGCAGATCACCGCGTCGCAGCCGGCCTGCTGAGCCTTGACCGCGTGCTTCACGGCCCCGCAGACGACCATGACCTTCAGCCCCGCCCCCTTCAGCCGTTCGATGATCGGCAGGGGCACGCCCAGGCCGGCGACGAAGGAGCTGGCCCCGCCGTCGATGATCGCGTCGACCGAGGCCGTCAGGGCGTCGGGCGTGGCGGCCAGCAGGTCGACGCCGAACGGCTTGTCGGTCAGGTCGCGGACCTGGGCCATCTGCAGGCGGATGAAGTCGGGACTGGTCCCGGCCATGCCCAGCACGCCGTAGCCGCCGGCGTTGGAGACCGCCGCCGCCAGCGGCGCGTAGGACACTCCGCCCATGCCGGCCAGCAGGATCGGATGCTCGACGCCGAGCAGGTCGCACAGCGGAGTGTGCAGGGTCATTGGACTTCCTCCCGTCTTTTCCGGGAGGATGGGCGCGGTTTCGGGTGATGCAAAGCGTGCCGCGAGGGCAGGCCTCAATCCCGGCGCAGGACGTCCGGCTGGGCCTCGGCTTCCGACGTCCAGAAGCAGGCCGCCATCGAGGTCAGGATCATCGCGATCAGGGCCAGCACGCCCCGGGGCGGGGTCAGGCCCACGATGTCTTGCGGGGTCATCTGTCGTTTCCTCTGGCGACGCCCGGATCTGATGCCCAGGCTGTCGACAGGGAAAGCTTCTCATCAGCCCGATGGTTCCGCAAGCCCCTTGTTTCCAAAGGGAATTCGTGGACCCTAGCGTCCAGCTTTCATCAGAAGATCGAATAGGCCCCGTCGATCACGAAGGTGTCGCCCGAGTGATAGCTCGAGGCGTCCGAGGCCAGATAGACGGCGATGCCGCCGAAGTCGGCGGGCTCGCCCCAGCGCCGGGCCGGCACGCGGGGAATGACCTTCTCGGCGAAGGCGGGATTGTCCTGGGCGCCCTGGGTCATGTCGGTGGCGATCCAGCCGGGCAGGATGGCGTTGGCCCGCACCCCGTAGCGGGCGTGCTCGACGGCGACGGACTTCATCATCGAGATCACCGCCCCCTTGGTGGCCGCGTAGGCCTGATTGCGGGCCGCGCCCTCGATGGCGGCCAGCGAGGCGACGCCGACGATCGAGCCGCCCGGATCGCCGCCCTTGGCCCGCTCGACCATGTGGCGGCAGGCCTCGCGAAAGGTGAAGAACACCCCGTCCAGATTGACCGCCAGGGTCTTGCGATAGGTCTCGGTCTTCATCTCCACGAAGCTGGGCGCGCCGTAGCCGACCCCGGCGTTGGCGAACACGCTGTCGACCCGGCCCATGGCGGCCACGGCTTCCTCCATGCCCTCGCGGACCTGGTCTTCCTGCGAGACGTCGACCACCTGGGCCTTCACCCGGGTCCCGTGCTTGAGCAGTTCAATCTCGGCGGCCTGGTTGCGTTCGGCGTTGGAGCCCCAGATGACGATGTCGGCCCCGGCCTGGGCCAGGGCGCTGGCCATGCCCAGGCCGATGCCGCGATTGCCGCCGGTCACCAGGGCCACGCGGCCGGTCAGGTCGAAGGGTTTGTAGGCCATGGCGTGTCGCTCCCGAACGTTTGCCCGGGCGCGGAGCGTCCGAACGTTTGTTTGAGGGGAGCGGTTGTGAGGCCAAACGTCAAGGGCTCCGCCGGTGAACACTTGCCCCCTACGGGTCGCTTCGCGACCGTCTTCCCCCGCAGGGGGAAGAGGAGCCGCGCGGACGCGTGCGCCCTCCGCCCCCTATGGGGGCGGACAGACCGCGAAGCGGTCAGGTGGGGGCAAGGGGGTGAGCCGCCTACGCTCCCCTACGACCCGAACCGCGCGAACGTCTCGGTGATCACCTGGCGCGTCACGTCCCACTCGACCATGGCCAGGGCCTCGTCCAGCGATACGAACCGGGCCTCGGCCGCGTCGTCGCCGGCCACGGGTTCGCCGGAGATCCAACGGGCGGCGTAGTCGATCATCACGTAGTGGCGGGTGGTCGCGCCGGTCTCGCGCGAGGTGAACAGGCCGTCGACCACGTCGACCAGGCCCAGCAGCTCGGCTTCGACGCCCGTCTCCTCGGCCAGCTCGCGCAGGGCCGCCACGACCGTGGTCTCGCCGCGCTCCAGGCGGCCGCCGGGCAGGCTCCACTGGCCCAGGCGCGGCGGGGTGCCGCGCTTGATCAGCAGCACCTGGTCGCCGCGCAGGCAGATGACGCCGACGGTGGGGACGGGAAACGCGGAGACGGCGGGCTGGACGGCGGAAGCGGAAACCATGGCGCGTCAGATACGCTCGGTTCGGGCCGCGTCAAGCGATCGGGGATAGGCGCATGCGCCTGTCCCCATCACGTTCATCACGGAAACCCGTTCCGGAGGTCCAGGCTGGAGCTGACTCCCACCTGGGTCAGGCAATGGCCCAGCCAGTCGTCGGCCGCCTTGCGCCCGCGCTCGCGCAGGTTGGTCAGGAAGGTCCACTCGGTGTCGAACTTGCTGCCCAGCGACAGGTCGGCCAGGGCCTTGTCGGCGGTGATGGCGTGCATCAGCATCTTGCGATAACGGCCGCGGGCGTTGTCCTTCAGCAGGCCCTCGTCCAGCAGCTTCTGCACGAAGCCGATGGCCCGCAGCTCGCTGGCCAGGGCGGCGTTGAAGGTGATCTCGTTCAGCCGGTCCATGATCTCGCCCGGCGTCCTGGGCGTCTCCTCGCGGACGAACGGGTTGAGGCTGACCAGCAGGATGTCGTCGGGGGTGTCGTCGTAGAACAGCGGCCACAGCGGCGGATTCGCGAGAAAGCCGCCGTCCCAATAGGGCTCGCCGTCGATCTCCACGGCCTGGAACACCTGGGGCAGGCAGGCGCTGGCCATGATGTGGCGGGCGGTCAGCTCGGTCTCGCGGAACACCTTGGACTTGCTGGTCCGCACCTGGGTGGCGGCGATGTACAGCTTGATCGGCGAGCGCTCGCGCAGAGCCTTGAAGTCGATCTCGCCTTCCAGGGCGTCGTGCAGCGGGTTCAGGTTGAACGGGTTGAACTCGTAGGGGCTCATCGACAGGGCGAAGGTCTCGGCCAGCCGCCAGCCGGGGCTGTTCTTGATCCAGTCGGTTCCGCCGGCGAAGGCGGTGGTCCAGATGCTGGTGTCGCCGAACACGTTGCGGCCGCCGTTGCGGTTGACCTGTTTCCAGAAGCGTTCGAGCCGGATCTTGGCCCCGTCCCGCCCGCCGTCCAGCAGGCCCTGGGCCAGGCACACGGCGTTCATCGCCCCGGCCGAGGCGGCGGTCACCGCCGAGATCTCGATGTCCTGCTGCTCGAGCAGGCGGTCCAGCACCCCCCACTCGAACGCCCCGTGCGAGCCGCCGCCCTGCAGGGCCAGGGTGATCGGCTTTGGGCCGGAGGACTTCTTCTTGAACGGACCGATCGGCATGCGGACTCCGTCTTACGGTCGGGGACATGCCCTCGCGGCGTGTCCCCATCAGAAAGCGCCGCGCCCGCCCGTGGGGACACGCCGCGAGGGCATGTCCCCAGTTACTGCGCCGTCCAGCCGCCGTCGATGCTGAAGGCCGAGCCGTTGGCCGAGGCCCCGGCGTCGGAGACCAGGTACAGCAGCATGCCGTTCAGCTGGTCGAAGGTGACGAACTGCTTGGTCGGCTGGGCCGCCAGGATCACGTCCTTCATCACAGCCTCTTCCGAGATCCCCCGGGCCTTGGCCTGGTCGACGATCTGGGCCTCGACCAGCGGGGTCTTCACGAAGCCGGGGCAGATGGCGTTGCAGGTGATCCCGAAGGTGGCGGTCTCCAGGGCGACGGTCTTGGTCAGGCCGAGGATCCCGTGCTTGGCGGCGACATAGGCGGCCTTGAACGGCGAGGCCACCAGGCCGTGGGCCGAGGCGATGTTGACGATCCGTCCGCGCCCCTGCTCCTTCATGATCGGCACGGCCGCGCGGGTGGCGTGGAAGGCCGACGACAGGTTGATGGCGATGATCAGGTCCCACTGGTCGATCGGGAAGTCCTCGATCGGGGCCACGTGCTGGACGCCGGCGTTGTTGATCAGGATGTCCAGTTCGCCGAACTCGGCCTTGGCCGCCTTGACCATCTCGGCGATCTGGCCGGGCTTGGTCATGTCGGCGCCGTTGTAGAGCACCTCGACCCCGTGTTTTTCGGCCAGTTCCGCGCGGGTCTTCTCGATGGCGGTCATTTCGCCCAGGCCGTTGAGGACGATGTTGACGCCCTGGGCCGCGAGCGCGTCGGCCATGGCGTGACCGATGCCGCTGGTCGAGCCGGTCACGATCGCGACCTGCCCCTGCAAACCGAAATCCACGGCCATCGGCATCTCCCTGCGCTCAACGCCCATCATGCTGCAGCGCAGCATATAGCTCGCCCTTGCGATGGGCGAGTGCTTATAAATTCATCGTTAGATGAAATTATGGCTGGAGGCGAGCGAAAACCCAGTCGGCCGGCGTGGAAAGGTCGGCGCGATATTTGTAGCCGTCCAGGTCGAAGGCCCTGAGGTCGGCGGCCTTGTCGATGCGGTTGTCGACGGCGAAGCGGGCCATGCGGCCGCGGGCCTTCTTGGCGAAGAAGCCCAGCACCCTCAGCGTATTGCCCTTCTCTTCCTTGAAGTGGCAGGTGACGGTCGGCAGCTTCAGGGCCTTGGCGTCGACGGCCCCGAAATATTCCTGGCTGGCCAGGTTCACCAGGGTGGGGTCGGCGTGGTCCTTGGCCGCGGCGTTCAGGGTCTTGGCGATGGTCTCGCCCCAGAAGTCGTAGAGGTTCGAGCCCCTCTTGGTCTTCAGCCGCGTGCCCATCTCCAGGCGATAGGCCTGCAGGGCGTCCAGCGGACGCAGCAGGCCATAGAGGCCCGACAGGATCCGCAGGTGGTCCTGGGCCCAGTCCAGCGCCGGGCGGTCCAGTTCACGGGCGTTGAGGCCGGCATAGACGTCGCCGTTGAAGGCGATGACCGCCTGCAGGCCGTCCTCGACCTGGGCGTCGAAGGCCTGAAAGCGCTGGTAATTCAGGTCGGCCAGCTTCTCGGAGATGTGCATCAGGCGACGCAGGTCGGCCGCGGTCAGCTTGCGCGTCACCTTGGCCAGCTCGGCGATCTGCGGCTTCAGCTCGGGCGTGGTGAGCGGCAGCACCTGATCGGGCGCGGTGAAGTCCAGCGACTTGGCGGGGGAGATGACCATCAGCATGGCGGTGCAGATAGAGCCTCGGAGCGGCCACGGCTAGTGCGGTCGGGCTGGACAAGGGCGCCGCGCGCCGCGATGTTGCCGCCCCTTTCGCCGGACCGCCCGACCATGCCCCAGATCCTTGGCCTCCTGGCCGCCCTGACCTGCCCTCTGGTGATGTTCGTCGCCCTGTTCCTGGTGATCCGCACCCCGGGCCTGAAATGGCGCATCGCCTGGGCGGTGCTGTGCTTCGTCGGGGTCGGGGCGTTCTGGATGCGAGCGTCGGACGGGATGTGGGGCTTCGTGCCGGCGGCGATCAACCTGCTCGGCCCCGGCCAGCAGCCGGGCTTCTACAAGGCGACATTCCCGATCGGGGCCCTGGCCTCGATCTTCGTCTGCCTGAGCGTCCGGCGCGCCCAAGCGGCGGCGGCGAAACGGCGCCAGGAGACGGATTAGACCGTCTTTTTTAATCCGCTCATCCCGGCGAAGGCCGGGACCCAGATCCCATAGCGGTGTGTTGGGCTGGATTAGCTCTGAGCTTCAGGAACTCACCCCAAAGCCATTCCATCTGGGTCCCGGCCTTCGCCGGGATGAGCGGAAAAATTAGAACAGCACGCGCGGGTTCATGATCCGCTTGGGGTCCAGGGCCGCGCGGACGGCGCGCAGGGCCTCGACCTCGACGGCGCCCTTGTAGCGCAGGGCCTCGACCGACTTCATCGCCCCCAGGCCGTGCTCGGCGCTGATCGAGCCGTTCATCGAAGCGACGATGTCGTGGACGATCCGAGCGCCCTCGTCGCGCAGGGCGTCGTGCGGGTCGTCCGCCGCGCCGTCGGCCCGCAGCACGTCGTAGTGGACGTTGCCGTCGCCGACATGGCCGAAGGCCACCACCCGCACGCCCGGCCACCGGGCCTCGACCGCCGCGGTGGCCTGGTCGATGAAGTCGGCCACCTTGGACACCGGCACCGAGACATCGTGCTTCCAGGCCGCCCCCTCGGGCTTCTGGCCGCCGGACTGGTTCTCGCGCACCGCCCAGAAGGCGTGGGCCTGGGCTTGCGTCTGGGCGATCGCGGCGTCCTGGATCAGGCCGGTCTCCAGCGCGCCGGCCAGCAGCCGCTCCATGGCCGCCTCGGCCGCGCCGGGCTCGCCCGAGGCGGTCTCGATCAGCACGTACCAGGGATGCACCGCCTCCAGCGGCTCGCGCAGGCCCGGTATGTGCTTAAGCGCGAAAGCGACACCCAAGCGGCTCATCAGCTCGAAGGCCTCGACCGCGCCACCGGTCTCGTCCTTGGCCCTGGCCAGCAGGGCGATGGCGTCATGCGGCGTGGCGACGGCGGCGACGGCCACGCAGCGCGAGGCCAGCAGCGGATAGAGCTTCAGGCTGGCGGCGGTGATGATCCCCAGCGTGCCCTCGGCCCCGATCAGCAGGTGCTTGAGGTCATAGCCGGTGTTGTCCTTGCGCAGCCGCTTCAGACCGTTCCAGACCTCGCCATTGGGCAGCACCGCCTCGATCCCCAGGATCTGCTCGCGCATGACGCCATAGCGCAGCACCGCCGTGCCGCCGGCGTTGGTCGAAGCCAGGCCGCCGATCGTGCACGAGCCTTCCGAGGCCAGGCTCAGCGGGAAGCGGCGATTGACGCTCAGGGCCACCTCGTGGGCCTTGGCCAGGGTGACCCCGGCCTCCAGCACCATGACGTCGTCGAAGGCGTCGACGTCCCGCACTACAGTCAGCTTTTCGGTCGAGAGAAGGATCTCGCCCTGCGGGATCTGGCCGGCGACCAGGCCGGTGTTGCCGCCCTGCGGGGTGATCGCCACGCCTTCGGCCGCGCAGATGCCGACCACCGCGGCGACCTGATCCGTCGAGCGCGGCAGGGCCAGCAGTGGGGTCTGGCCGGACCACCGCCCGCGCCACTCCCGCAGCTTGGGCGCCAGCCGGTCGGGATCCTGGCTCCACCCGCCCTCGCCGAGCACGGCCTTGAGGCGGGAGACGACATCAGCGGGAACGGGCTTGGTCATGGTCGCGGAGGATACGCTTCTGGATACCGTGCTGTCAGTATATACTGCGGGCTATACGGAGGCGCCGATGGGCATCCTGATCAAGAACCCGGAGGCCGAGCGCGCTGTCCGCGAACTGGCCGAACTGACCGGCGAGAGCCTGACCACCGCCGTGGAAATCGCGGTGAAGGAGCGGCTCGAGGCCAAGCGCGCAACGCCGCCGAAGCACAAGCCGCGCAGCGTCGCGGAGATGCGCGCCATCACCTGGAAGTACCTGACGCCGGAAGCGCGCGCCGGCCTCATCCCGCCCATCACCAAGGCCGACTTCGACGCGCTCAACGCCATCCCGGGTGTCGACGACGAATGAGACTCGTCGTCGACACCTCGGCCCTCGTAGCGATCGCGACCGAGGAACCGGAATGCGACTCGTTCATCGAGCAGTTGGAAGCCGCCGACGAAAACCTGATCTCGCCCATGAACTACGTCGAGGCGGGCGTGGTGCTGACCACGCACGGCCTATTCACCTCGCGCGACGCGATCGACGCCTGGCTCGCGGACTATCGTGTCCAGATCGCGCGGGAGCCGGCGATCGAGGCCGCCGCCCTCGACGCCTATCTGAAATTTGGCAAGGGGCGGCACCCCGCGAAGCTGAACCTCGCCGACTGCTTCGCCTACGCCCTAGCCAAGTCGCTGGACGCGCCGCTGCTTTACAAAGGCGATGACTTTCCGCTGACGGACGTGCGCTCGGCGCTCGATTAGACGCTGTGGGCCGCTCGGCGTCACGGCGCGAATTCCCCGTCCTTCGACAAGCTCAGGATGAGGAATTCGAACGCCGACGCCGCAGCAGCAGCCCTCATCCTGAGCTTGTCGAAGGACGAGGGCGGCCCGCAGGCGCTCGCCTCCTTGCCGTCTACAGAGCCTACCCCGCAGCCGGGTCCGGCATGCCCCGAACGTCGCGCCAGTATTCCTCGCGCACGTCGTCGTCGATCACCGGGGGTTCGCCCGCGCCCTTGTAGAGGCGGTCGTCGCCGGCCTTGCGCGCCTTGGCGATCCAGAAAGGCTGACCGGTTTCGGTATCGCTGAAGTTGGCTTTCAGCCCCGAATTCCGCAGCGCCTCGAACGTACGGCCGCCGTAGTAGAGGGTTTCGCCGGTCTTGGAGAACCTGACGCGTCCGATCCGCGCCGGACCGTTCAGCCCCTTGGACTTGTCCTCGAGATACATGATGCGGAATTTCATCGGCTCTATCCTATGAACCCGGCCGCGCGCCGCAGCCGGTCATTGATCGCCTCGCCCAAACCTTCGTCGGGGATCGGCGCGACGGCGATGCCGGCGGGCTTGGCGCGGTCGGCGGCGCGCAGGAACGCGAACAGGTTGGCCGCCGCCTCGGCCAGATCGCCCGAGGGGCTGAGGTTGAACACGCCCTCCCCCGCCGGCCAATCCCCAAACGCCAGAAACGCCTCGCCGGGTTCGGGCGCCGCCGCCTCGATGCGCACGGGCGCGTCGGGCGCGTAGTGCAGGGCCAGGCGGCCAGGCGAGCGCCTGGCGTCGTTGTCGGCTTCGGCCAACGGACCGACCACGGCTTCCAGCTGGGCGCGGGTCACCGCGCCGGGGCGCAGCAGGCGGACGGGACCGTCGAGCAGGGCGACGACGGTGCTCTCCAACCCGACCGCGCAGGGCCCGCCGTCCAGGGCGACGGCGGCCTTGTCGCCGGTCTCGGCCACGGCGTCGTCGAAGGTGGTGGGGCTGGGCCGGCCCGAGCGGTTGGCCGAGGGCGCGACCACCGGCCCGCCGAACGCCGCCAGCACGGCGCGCGACAGCGGATGGCCGGGCACGCGGATGGCCACGGTGTCCAGCCCGGCCCGGGCCAGGTCGCAGACGGCGGCGGTGTCACGAACCGGCGCGACGATGGTCAGCGGGCCCGGCCAGAAGGCGGCGGCCAGGGCCAGGGCGCGATCGTCGAGGGCGGCGATGCGCGCCGCCGTCTCGGCGTCATGGACGTGGGCGATCAGCGGATTGAAGCGCGGGCGGCCCTTGGCCTCGAAGATCGCCGCGACGGCCGCGGGGTTCGAGGCGTCGGCGCCCAGGCCGTAGACGGTCTCGGTGGGCAGCAGCACCAGGCCGCCGTCGGCGAGCGCCTTCGCGGCGGCGGCTACTTCCGCTTGGCCGTGATGGCGAAGCTGACCTTCACCTTGCCGCCGATCTGATCCGTAGACGCCCATTCGCCCTGTCCAACCCCGAACGCCGTCCGGTCCAGGGTGGTTACACCGCGCGCCGTGGCCGTGTCGCCGTCGATCTTCAGGGTGAAGGGCAGGCTGACCGGCTTCTTGACGCCGCGCAGGTCCAGCGTCCCGTCGGCGACGAACCTGCCCTCGCCGGTCTTGCGGAACTTGCTGGCGGTGAAGGTGGCCTTGGGATGGGCGGCGGCGGCGAAGAAATCGTCGCTGGGCAGGCTGGCGTCGCGCTGGTCGTCGCCGGTGGCGGCCGAGGTCATGTCGATGCCGACGGTCAGCTTGGAGCGGTCCAGGGCGTCGGGCGAGAACAGGATGTCGGCGGTCCAGCGCTTGAACTGGCCGTCGATCGCGTCGCCGGCCCAGGTGGCCGAGAAGCCCAGGGTCGAGCTCTTGGCCACGGTCCAGGCGACGGGGTCCTTCAGAGGATTGTCCGGTTGCGCCGGAGCGGTGGCGGCGGCCGGAGCCGCGATCGGCGCGGGGCCGCTGGCGGCCTCGGTCGCGGCGGCGGGTTCGGCGCTGGGCGTTCCGGCCTGGGCGTCGGCGAGGTCGGCGGGGGCGGCGGGCGCCGGAGCGGCGTGCTTGACCGTCGGCCGGTAGGCGTAGCCGGCGGCGACCATGGCGATCAGGCCGACGGCGGCCAGCCAGGCGCGCGGCTCCAGCCAGCCCGGCCGGGCGCCCGGGGCCATGTGGTTCAAGACCTCGTCGCGATCGAGGATCTGGTGCTTGGCCACCGCGCCCAGGTGCAGGGCCAGCAGGCCGTAGGTCAGCTTGACCAGCAGGCCGTGGCCGGTCTCGCCGATCTCGTGCCACAGGTGCTTCGGCCCGGGGGCCAGCTCGGGCAGGAACGGCAGGTGCGGCCACGGGATGGTCCCGTACAGCAGGGTCGGGATGTTCAGCTTGCTGGCCGACACCATGATCCAGCCGGTGATCGGCAGGCCGATCATGATCACATAGAACGCGACATGGACCACTTGCGAGGCGATGACCTCCCAGCGCGGCTGGCCCACCGGATGCGGCGGCGGCCTGTGGAACAGCCGCCAGGCCAGACGCGTCAGGCTGAGCAGCAGGATCGTGATGCCGATCGATTTGTGCAGTTGGAAGATGGCGTAGGTGGCCGGCCCCTTGGGCTCGTCGCCCATCCGCCAGCCCAGGATGACCTGGAACAGGATGGCGGCGGCGATCAGCCAGTGCAGGGCGATCGCCACCCCGGTGTAGCGAGCAGAGGGTCTGTTGCGTTGGTGCGAAGGACCCGCCGCCGAGGCGGTTTCGATAGGCGTCTCGGCGGTCATGGTCGTCCTCGTCTCAAACTAGGGTCTCGTTCGTCCTAAGGCGGACGATCCTACTTCTTCGGATTGAACTCGATCTCGATCAGCAGGTCGACATCGTCGCCCACCATCGGCACCAGGTGGGTGAGGCCGAAGTCCGAGCGCTTGATCTTGCCGGTGGCCGAGAAGCCCATGATCTGCGAGCCGAACGGGGTCTTGGCGTAGCCGTCATAGACCACGTCCAGGGTCACCGGCTTGGTCACGCCGCGGAAGGTCAGATCGCCGGTCAGCTTGCCCGGCTCGACCTTGGTCGAGACGAAGGTGATCTTCGGATACTGGGCGCCGTTGAAGAACTTCGGATCCGTGCCGATTTCCTTGTTGAAGTCGGGCAGGCCCGTATCGACGGCCGTGGCGTCGATGGTCACCGAGATCTTGGTGTCCAGCGGCTTGGCCGGATTGTAGTCGTAGGCGGCGTCGACCGCGCCCTGCGCGAAGCGGAAGGTGTATTTCGAAGCGCCGAAGTGGCGGACCTTCATGGTCACGCTGGTGTGGCGCTTGTCGATCGTCCAGGTCCCGGCCGGAGCCGCGGCCGGATCGGTGACGGCCTGGGCGGACGCCACGGCCGGCAGGACGGCGACGGGCGCGGCCAGGAGGGCCCCAACCAGGAGGGCGGAGGCAAGGCGGCGGTTCATGAGGAAGGCTCCAAACTGTAATAGCAGCAGTTGCTGAACCCCCAACTTAGGAAGCTTGGCCCCGCGATGAAGGGACCGCCCTTCACGAAGCCGTGATCGGTTCGGCTTTGCACCCCGCGCCGCAGCATCTAAACGAAGTTCACCTGAGCCCGCCGCCCGATCGGACCTGTCCCATGACCTACCGCGCCCCCGTCCGCGATCTCGCCTTTGCCCTGAAACACGTGGCCGGCTTCGACCGCCTGGCCGCCGCGTTCCCGGAGGCCGACGCCGACACCGTGGAGGCCGTGCTGCAGGCCGCCGGGGTGTTCGCCAGCGAGGTCCTGGCTCCGCTCAACCGGGCCGGCGACCTGGTCGGCGCCAAACTGGAAAACGGCGTGGTCCGCGCCGCGCCCGGCTTCGCCGAGGCCTATCGCCAGTTCGCGGAAGGCGGCTGGACCAGCCTGGCGGCCACTCCCGAGCACGGCGGCCAGGGCCTGCCCAAGACCCTGGAGGTGGCGGTGATGGAAATGGTCCAGGCCGCCAACATGGCCTTCGGCCTGTGTCCGATGCTGAGCCTGGGGGCCATCGAGGCCCTGGACCACCACGGAACCGAGCGCCAGAAGACCCTCTACCTGCCCAAGCTGGTGTCGGGCGAGTGGACCGGCACCATGAACTTGACCGAGCCCCAGGCCGGCTCGGACCTGGGCGCCCTGACCACGATGGCCACGCCGGACGGCGACGGCGGCTACACCCTGTCGGGCCAGAAGATCTTCATCACCTGGGGCGACCACGACGCCGCCGACAACATCCTGCACCTGGTGCTGGCCCGCACGCCCGACGCCCCGCCCGGCGTGAAGGGCATCTCGCTGTTCCTGGCCCCCAAGCTCATGGTCGAAGAGAGCGGCGGCCTGGGCGCGGCCAACGCCCTGCGGGTCGGTGGGCTGGAGCACAAACTGGGCATCCACGGCTCGCCCACCTGCGTGATGCTGTACGAGGGCGCCAGGGCCGAGCTGGTCGGCGGACTGGGCCAGGGCCTGGCCCACATGTTCACGATGATGAACGCCGCGCGCCTGCAGGTCGGCGCCCAGGGCGTGGCCATCGCCGAGCGGGCCTACCAGCAGGCGCTGGACTTCTCGCTGGAGCGCGCCCAGGGCCGTTCGGCCTGGACCGGCGCCCAGCCCTCGCGCCTCTACGACCATCCCGACATCCGCAAGACCCTGGTGCTGATGAAGGCCAGGATCGAGGCGGCCCGGGGGATCTGCCTGTCGACCGCCGTGGCCGCCGACCTCTCGACCCACGCGGCGACCGAGGAAGAGCGCGGCGCCGCCAAGCTGCGCGAGGAACTGCTGACCCCGATCGCCAAGGCCTGGTCCACGGATATCGGCGTCGAGGTCGCCTCGCAGGGCGTGCAGGTGCACGGCGGCATGGGCTTCATCGAGGAGACCGGCGCGGCCCAGCACTATCGCGACGCCCGCATCGCCCCGATCTACGAGGGCGCCAACGGCATCCAGGCCATCGACCTGATCGGCCGCAAGCTGGGTCTGGCGGAAGGCCAGGCGATCGGCGACCTGATGGACGACATGCGCGACACCCAGGAGGCCCTGGAGACGGCCGGCGGCGCGCTGGGCGGCGTGGCCCTGCGCTTCAAGGCGGCGTTGGACGCGGTCGGCTCGGCCACCGCCTGGCTGATCGAACGCCGGGCCCGCGCCATGCCCGACGCCCTGTCGGGGGCCACGGCCTATCTGAAGCTGCTGGGTGACACGGTCGGCGGCTGGATGCTGGCCAAGGGGGCGCTGGCCGAGCCCGCGGGCCTGCGCTTGGCCCTGGCCCGGGTCTATGGCGAGAACGTGCTGGCGACCGTGCCCGGGCAGGTCGCGGCGGTGACGGGCGGCTCGGCGGATCTGGAGAGCGTGACGCCGGAGATGCTTGGCGCACACTGACTTGCCTCCACCTGACCGCTTCGCCGGCCTGTCGCGGCGAGGGGGCGGAGGAGACGCGTCTTCCTCTTCCCCTTCTGGGGGAAGACGGTCGCGAAGCGACCCGTAGGGGGCAAGTGTTCGCCGCGACGAAAAAGGGCGGCTCCTCGCGAAGCCGCCCTTCCCATGTCGGAAGCTCGAAGGCCCCTACAGCTGACCCAGCATGTAGTCGGCCGACGAGACCTTGAATTCCCCGCCCTCTTCGACGTTCAGGGTCTCGACCAACCCGTCCTTGGCGATCAGCGAATAGCGCTGCGAGCGCAGGCCCATGCCGAACTTGCTGCCATCGAACTCCAGGCCGATGGCCCGGGTGAACTCGCCGTTGCCGTCGGCCAGCAGCAGCACTTCGTCGGTGATGCCCTGGTCGGCGCCCCAGGCCTTCATCACGAACAGGTCGTTGACCGAAACGCAGGCGATCGTGTCGACGCCCTTGGCCTTCAGGTCGGCGGCCTTTTCCTTGAAGCCCGGCAGGTGCTTGGCCGAGCAGGTGGGGGTGAAGGCGCCCGGGACGGCGAACAGGGCGACCGTCTTGCCCTTGAACAGATCGTCGGTGGTGACCGGGGCCGGGCCCTCGGCCGTGCTGGTCATGAAAGTCGCCGAAGGAAGCTTGTCGCCAACCTTGATCGCCATGTGCGGTGTTCCTGCTCTGCGTGTTCGTTGAAAGCGCGCAACGGAGATAAAGGCCCCGGAGCGGATCGCCAAGGGAAGGTTAGACTTGAAACCGACGCGTTCCGATCCGATCCTCTTAAGATGGACTCACATCGCACGGATCAGGGAGCCTTCCTCGCCGGACAGATGCTGGTGGCCATGCCCGGCATCGAGGATCCGCGCTTCGAGCGCGCCGTGCTGTATGTGTGCGCCCACGACGCCGAGCAGGCCATGGGCCTGGCGGTCAACCGCCCGGTCGAGGGCCTGACCCTGTTCGAACTGCTCAACAATCTGGGCGTCGCGCCGGAGATCGAAGCCGGCGGCGACCTGGTGATGCTGGGCGGTCCCGTCGAGCGCGAACGCGGCTTCGTGCTGCACACCGACGACTATGTCTCGCCCGACTCCACGGTGCCGGTGGCCGACGGCCTGGCCCTGACCGTGACCCGCGACGCGCTGGACGCCTTGGGCAGCAAGATCCGCCGGCCGCGCCACGCCATCCTGGCCCTGGGCTATTCCGGCTGGGGTCCCGGCCAGTTGGAGCAGGAACTGCGGGACAACGTCTGGCTGATCTGCGACGCCGACGAAGCCTTGCTATTCGGCGATGACTACGACAACAAATGGACCATGGCCTTGGCCAAGATCGGAATCACCGCTGATCATCTGTCGTCCCAAGCCGGTAGAGCTTGAGTAGACGACCCCGCAATCACCCGGTGGAAACCTGGGGTTAACCTGTATTATACTGCGCGCTTGTAGCGGTTATATTCCGCCATAGTCACGCTGTTGCTTTTTCAAGCCGTCACGGGGGACCCGGCTCGCGCATACATGCGTGACGTGTGGTCAGGACAGTGGCATGGCTTACCTGCGTCTCACATCGCCAACGAACGACAACTGGGCGGCCCGGGACAACGACAACCCGCCGCCCGAAACCTGGGGCCAGCGCCGCTACGGCGTGATGCCGCCTCCCAGGCGACCGCTCGGCGGAAACATACTGCTGGGGATGATCGCCATGCCGCTGGGCGTCTGGGGCCTGTGGCTGCTGATGGGAAGCGAACCCGTCGAGCCCGCGCCTCGGCCGCTGGTGTTCCAGGTGCCGCCTCCCGAAACGCCCCTGGCGGTCGCCGCGGCCGACGCCCGGCGCGGCCTGAAGATCGTCCTGTCCACGGACTCCCGCCCCGTGGCCCATCCGGAGACTTGGGGGGCCCTGCCGACCGCCGCCGGCGCGCCCGTGGTCGCCACGCCCCTGGCCGACGCCTCGCCGCCGGAGGACGCGGCCGGCTGCCGCGACGCCCCGACCCTGGCGGCCCAGATGACCTGCGTCGACCCGACCCTGCGCGAGGCCGAGCAGCGGATGGGGGCGGCCTATGAGGCGGTGCTGGCGGCCGGGGTCTCGCCGGCGGCCCTGGGGCGCTCCCAGGCCCGCTGGCTGGCCACGCGGGACGTGATGGCCCAGTCGTCGCCCGAGGACCTGCTGGTCGCCTACCAGCAGCGCGAAAGCCAGCTGCGCAGCTTCGCGGTCGCGCTGGAGCTGCGGGCTGGATCCGTGGGTCAGCGGAATGCAACGTCCGAAGCCCCTCCCCCCGTGGGGGAGGCGATCGCGCAGCGATCGGTGGGGGGAGCCTGACGGGTAGGGCGGATCACTCCCCCTCCGTCGGTTTCGCCGACGCCTCCCGACAAGGGGAGGATTTAGCCCCGGGCCTTCACCGGCGCGGCGCCGTCGACATAGGCCTCGTTCAGATAGACCTCGGCCTCCTGCGGCGACAGGGCCGGCGCATAGCCGAAGCCCTGGCCGTAGTCGCAACCCAGCGATTGCAGGGCGCGGGCCATTTCGGCGTTCTCGACGCCCTCGGCGACGACTTCCAGGTCCAGGTCCTGGCCCAGCTTGACCACCGAGCGGACGATCTTGGCCGAGCCGGCGTTGCTGCCCATGGTCCGCACGAAGTAGCGGTCGATCTTCAGCGTGTCGAACGGCAGGCGCGTCAGGTAGGACAGCGACGAGAAGCCGGTGCCGAAGTCGTCCAGCGCCAGGCCGGCGCCGGCTTCGCGCAGCGTCTTGAGGATCATCGCGGCCCGCTCGGGATCGCGCATGATGTCGCTTTCGGTGACTTCCAGCTTCAGGGCGCCGCGCGGCAGGTCGTGCTCCTTGAGCACCTGACGCACGTCGTGGACCAGGCCCGGACGATCGATCTCGCCGGTCGACAGGTTGACGCTGACGGTCAGGGCGCCGACGGCCGGGTGCGAGGCGCGCCAGGCGGCCAGCTGCCGGGCCGAGGTGCGCATCATGTGCTCGCCCAGCTCGCTCATCAGGCCCATCTCCTCCACCAGCGGGAGGAACTCGTCGGGCGGCAGCATGCCGCGACGGGGGTGGATCCAGCGGGCCAGAGCCTCGAAGCCCGACAGGGCGCCGGTCGACAGCCGCACCACGGGCTGGAAGAAGGGGGTGATCTCGCCCCGGCCGATGGCCCCGCGCAGATCGGCCTCCAGGGCCAGGCGCGACAGGCCGTCGGTCTCCATCGAGCGGCCATAGGCGGCGGCGCCGCCGCGGCCCACGGAACCGGCCGCCTCGACGGCCAGTTCGGCGCGGCGCAGCAGTTCGGCCGCCTCGGGGGCGTCCTCGCCGCCCTCGGCCGATACGGCGCCGATCGACAGGGTCGGGTGGATGTCGAAGCCGGCCACCCGCAGGGGCTGCTCCAAGGCGTTGCGCAGCAGTTCGGCGGGCTCGAAGCCGGACGGATCGCACAGCACCGCGAACTCGTCCTCGCCGATCCGGCCCAGCAGGGCCTCTGATGGGAAGGCGGCGGCCAGGCGCGAGCCCAGGGCGGCCAGCACCAGGTCGGCGCGTTCGTGGCCCAGGGCCTCGTTCAGGCGGCGCAGGCGGTCGACGTCGGCGACCACCAGCTCATGCACGCCGCTCTTGCCCAGCCGCTCGCGGGCCTGGGCGATGAAGCTCTTGCGGTCCAGCAGGCCGGTCAGGGTGTCGCGCTCGGAGGCGGCGAACTTGACCTCGGGGGCGATGACGCCGGCGGCGCGCACCCCGTCTTCAAGCCAGGTCCCGCGCCAGATGCAGATTTCGCCGTTGCGC
This sequence comes from Caulobacter sp. Root487D2Y, assembly GCF_001427165.1. NCBI lineage: Bacteria > Pseudomonadati > Pseudomonadota > Alphaproteobacteria > Caulobacterales > Caulobacteraceae > Caulobacter > Caulobacter sp. Root487D2Y. The sequence goes on along the minus strand of NZ_LMFD01000001.1, from coordinate 809,183 downwards.
ATGCGCAGGCGGGCGACGATCTCGCTGCCTGGCGGGCGAACCTTGAGGATGTCTTCGGCCTGGGCGCGGTCCTGCGGCAGGGTCAGGGCGCGGAAGGCGGCGGAGGAGCAGTCGGGGGCCAGCGGTCCCAGGCCCAAGGCGCGCGCCGCGCCGTTGACGCGCAGTCGGTCGGACTCGGGCTCCCAGAGCCACAAGACGACTTCGGCGGCGCCCAAGGCCTCCAGCGTGGCCGTGGCGTCCCATACGCGTCGCTGACTGATCTTGAACGACATGCCCTGATCCCGCGCCCGAAGGCGCTGTGTCCGGGTCCGCGCTATTCTGGCGCGACCATCCCGAACAGGCGATGATCTCGCCACTCGCCGTTAATTTTCAGATAAGCGGGGGCATATCCCTCTTCGCTGAACCCGGATTTCAGCAGAACGGCGGCCGAAGGCTCGTTTTCAGGCATGCAGGCCGCTTCCAGCCGGTGCAGCGCCAGTTCGCCGAACGCGAAGTCGATCGCCGCCCGGACCCCGTCCTGCATGTAGCCCTGGCGGGCGTAGGGCTGGCCGATCCAGTAGCCCATCACCCCGCACTGGGCGACCCCGCGCCGGATGTGGAACAGCCGCACCCCGCCGATCAACGCCCCGTCGTCGCGGCGGAACATGAAGAACGGAAACGCCTCGCCCGTCTCCAGTTCGCGGGCGTAGGCGTTGAGCCGGGCGCGGAAGGCGGCGCGCGTCAGGTCGTCCTCGGGCCAGGTCGGCTCCCAGGGCTTGAGAAACGCCGCCGACTGGGCGCGCAGCTCGGCCCACGGCTTGTAGTCGTGCAGCCTGGGCAGACGCAGGAAAACCTTCTCGCGCTCGATGCGCGGGCCGGGATCGGTCTGGAAGAGGCGTAGGAAGACGGTCAAGCGAGAACCCTGCGAGAGGCCGCACCTTTGAGCGTGGCGCGCCTCTAGGCAAGGGGGCTTTCCGCCCGACGTCGGACGGAAAGGCCGTCAGGGCGTCACGACCTACTTTTGCGGGCTGAAGATCAGCTGGCCGTAGCCCGGCCAGATCTGCGGGCCGTCCTGATTGGGAATGACCACGATGTAACGGCCGGTGGCTTTGGTGTCGGCGTAGTGGGCGACGAGCTTGGCCTCGCCCCCGGGGACCGGCAGGGTGAAGTTGATCGCGCCGGCGCTGTTGGCCGTCCACTTGCCGTTGATGACCTGGTTGCCTTTCTCCAGCGAGACCCAGCCGCTGGGCGTGAACCGCAGGATCGAGGTCTTCTTGTCTTGCTGCACCCAGGCGCCCAGGACATTGGTCTCCGCCGCGAGCTGGAGCTGGGTCTTCTTGATGACCATCGGCGTCTTGCCGAGGCCGGCCGACGGAACGATCCGGATCGGCGGCCGAACCCCGGCGGGCTTCGGCGGAGTCGGCTCGGCCGCGGGGGTGGGGGCCACGGGGGTTTCGACGACGGGCTCGGACGTCGGCGGCGGTGTCGTCGATGTGGTCGTCGTTGACTCGGCGGGCGGCGTCGCGGGGACCACCTCGGGAGCCGTCGGCGGCGCCGGGGTTTCGACCTTCGGGGGCGGCGGCTTGGCCGCCTCCTTCTTGTGGCAGCCGGCCAGCGCCAGCGCGACGAGGCTCACCGTGATCCAGCGTCCAGTCATGTCATCGCTCCCCGGGGGCCGCGCGCCCCGCCCGTGAGCGGCATTCAAGTCCCGATGCTGCCGGAACACAAGTAAAGATTGCATACTGCACTTTTTGCGAGAGCTTGACCGTGGTCGGCCGCCGACCTCCCTCGGACTTGTTCCCAGGATGACGGGCTGAGCAGGCGTCAAATGTCCGCCCGCGGCGGCGAGGCCGCGCCTTGAAACCTTGATGGCGAGCCTGCGTCAATGACCGCCTCTGGCGGCCGCGACGCGGCGACGCTCCGCGTCGTCATTGACACGGCCAGACGACAGAGCTCCGATCCACCAAGGCTTTAAGGCGTGGCCGCATCCGGGGCGGATGCAGACCTGCGCCAAGCGGACGTTTCAGATGTCCGGGATGGGTGGAAGTTGGACGTCAGGGCCGCACCGGCAACCTCCATGCAGCTACCAGCGCGTGGGCCTTTCTGACTATGTCCAAGCGATGCTCCGGCGTGCCCTCCAGCTCGATACGTTCGACCTCGATTTTCCGGAGGTAATCAACGACCTGCTGCTCGGGCGCTCCATCATTCACTAGCCTCCAGAAGGCGGGAAGATAGGCGCGATATTCGTCCTCAGGCCCCTCGATATCGTAGACGCCGATCGGATCCCACTGGCGGAACAGCAAGCGGTCGAGTGCTTCGTAAGCGCCAGAATCTTCGCCGGTCAGTTTGGTCCCCATACCACCATCATGCCCTTGAGCTTGGCTGCCGTCACTCGAAAGCCGACTTATCGAATTTCGCCAAGGGGTGGTGCGCCGACGTTCAGCGAGCGTTGCCCGTGCAACCAGAAGCCCGGATGAGGCGAACGTTCCTCCAGTCCAGCGGAACCTTCACCTCGCCGTCATCGACCGTTGAGATTGTCGCATAGCCGCTGAACGTCGCAGGTATTTTTGCATCATCAGATCCGACAGCATCCTTCTGGACGGGCTCGTAGAGGGTAATCAGGACGAACCGGTCCAATGCCTTTGGTGAGCCTCGACTGAACCAAGTTGCCCCTTGGCTGCCTTCGCCCTCGAGTATTCCATCTGGCGTGGCGCTGTTTCCCGCTTTGATTCGCCATCCTGACGGTATCCGGCAGACCGCACCGAAGGTCACACCCCAAGTCTCAATCGAAAAGCTCTCTACGCTTTCGTCCGGCTTGAGCGGGATGCCAACGATAGATGCGAGGTAAGTGCGCGGCTGGTCAGGCGCTGACGCGTGTGCGCCGATCAGGAGCATTAGCGCTAAGGCGTTCATAGGCAGAGCATGTGTCGTCTGAGGAGCGTCCGCAACGGGTCGTGAGCGGACATCGACAGCCAGCGCCCTCTGCCCTACCCCAGCGTCTTCTCGAACACTTCCCCCGCCTTCAACGCCGCCTTGGCGCCGAGGATGGCGCTGGCGGCCTTGCCGGGACCCAGGATCATGCGGCCCAGCCGCTGCAGGTCTTCCACCGACACCGCGTCGACTGCCTGCGCCAGTTCGGCGGGGGTGTAGAGGCGGTCGAACATTAGGGCCTGGCCGGCCGCCTGTTCGGCGCGCGACAGGGGCTGCTCGCGGGCCATGAACATGTGGGCCTTCAGCTGGGCCTTGGCGCGGGCCAGCTCGGCGTCCTCGATGCGGGCGGCCAGCAGGGCGATCTGCTCGGCGCAGACCTTGGCGGTCTCGGCCGCGTCGCCGGCCGCGCAGCCGGCGTAGACCCCCAGGGCCCCGGCGTCGGCGTAGGTGTCGGCATAGGCGTCGATATTGTAGGCCAGCCCCCGCTTCTCGCGGGCCTCCTGGAACAGCCGCGACGACATCCCCCCGCCCAGGGCCTCGGCGAAGATCCGCAGGGCGAAATAGTCGTCCTGGCGGGCGCTGACGGCCGGCAGCATGAACACCAGCTGCGCCTGCTCCAGCTTGCGGGCCTGGCTCTTGCGGCCGCCGATGAACTCGGGGGCCGCGAAATTGGCGGCCCCGCCGGCGGCGGGCATCGCGCCGAACTCCCGGCGGGCCAGGTCCAGAACCTCGTCCAGCTCGACCGCGCCGCTGGCGCTGACGATCAGCCGGTCGGCGGCATAGAGCTGGCCGCGCCAATGCGACAGCCCCTCGGACGTCGCGGCGTTGACGGTGTCGACCGTGCCCAGGATCGGCCGGGACAGCGGGTGGTCGCCCCAGGCGGCGGCCTGGACCAGGTCGAACACGTAGTCGTCGGGGGCGTCGGCGGCCTCGGCGATCTCCTGGGCCACCACCTGCTTTTCGCGGGTCAGGTCGCCCTCGTCGAGGGTGGGGCGCAGGACCAGGTCGCCGAGCACGCTCATGCCCAGGTCCAACCCGCCCTTCAGGGCGCGGACCTGGAAGCTGGTGCGCTCATAGCCGGTGGCGGCGTTGATCTGGCCGCCCTGCGCCTCGATCACCTCGACGATGTCGCGCGAGCTGCGCTGGCCGGCGCCCTTGAACACCATGTGCTCGAGCAGGTGCGACCAGCCCGACCGCGCCGGGTCCTCGTAGGCCGCGCCGCGGCCGGCGACGACGGACAGGGCGATGGTCTCCAGGCCCGGCATCGGGTCATGGACGACGCGGACGCCGTTTTCGAGGGTGTGGAGGATGGTGGTCATTCAGTCTTTCTCCTCCCCCGTGAAACGGGGGAGGTGGCCGCGAAGCGGACGGAGGGGGCGCGGGACGGGGCAGGACGCCCCCTCCGTCACGATGCTGCGCATCGCGCCACCTCCCCCGCTGCGCGGGTGAGGAGCAGACACGCCCCGTATCACGAACCCGCTGAGGCGAACACCCGCACGAAGGCCTTCACGGTCTCGGCGTCGGCCGGCAGGCGGTCGAACTTTTCGGGCTTCTTCGAGAGGTCCGGCGTGGCGCGCGGGGTGGTTGGGGTGACGCCGGCGGCGGCCGCGACGGCCTCGGGGAACTTGGCCGGGTGGGCGGTGGACAGCACCACGACCGGGGTCGACGGATCGGCCAGGCGCAGCACATTGGCGGCGGCGACGCCGACGGCGGTGTGCGGGTCGATGACCTCGCCGGTCTCGTTCAGGGTCGACAGGATGGTCTTGGCGGTGTCGGCCTCGCTGACCGACGCGCCCTGGAACAGCTCGCGCATCTTGGCGTGGGCGCTGGGGGGGATGTCGAGCATGCCGGTCCCGGCGAAGGCCCGGAAGGCGCGGCCGGTCTCGACCCCGTCGCGGCCGACGGCCTCGAAATACAGCCGCTCGAAGTTGGAAGCGACCTGGATGTCCATGGCCGGGCTCTGGGTGGCGGCCACGGCGCCGCGCGCGTAGCGGCCGTCCTCGAAGGCGCGGGCCAGGATGTCGTTGGAGTTGGTGGCGGCCACGATCCTGGCGATCGGCAGGCCCATGCGGGTGGCGACATAGGCGGCGTAGGCGTCGCCGAAATTGCCGGTGGGCACCACGAAGGCGACCTTGCGGGCCGGCGCGCCCAGGGCGACGGCGGCGGTGAAGAAATAGACGGTCTGGGCGGCGATCCGCGCCCAGTTGATCGAGTTGACGCCCGACAGGTCGACGGCGTGGCGGAACTGGTCGTCCGAGAAGGCCTGCTTGACGATGGCCTGGCAGTCGTCGAACGAGCCCTGGATCGAGACGCAGGCGACGTTCTTGTCGGTCGCCGTGGTCATGAACCGGCGCTGGACCTCGCTGATCCGGCCTTCGGGGAACAGGGCCACGATGCGGGCGTGCGAGCGGCCGCGGAAGGCCTCGACGGCCGCGCCGCCGGTGTCGCCAGAGGTGGCGCAGATGATGGTCATGGTTCGCGACTGACGCGACAGCACGTAGTCGTACAGCCGCCCCAGCAGCTGCATCGCCACGTCCTTGAACGCCAGGGTCGGGCCGTGGAACAGCTCCAGCAGGTGACGGCCGGGGGCCAGCTGCTTCAGCGGCGCGACGGCGGCGTGGGCGAAGGAGGCGTAGGCCTCCTCGCACATCTCGGCCAGGTCCTCGGCGGGCAGGTCGTCGCCGACGAACTTGCCGATCACCGTGGCGGCGACCTGGGCGTAGGGCTGGCCGGCGAAGGCGGCGATCTCTTCGGGGCTGAAGGTCGGCCAGCGCTCGGGCACGTAGAGGCCCCCGTCGGGCGCGAGGCCGGCCAGGACCGCGTCCAGGAAACCGATCGAGGGGGACTCGCCCCGGGTCGAGACGTAACGCATCAGGATCTCATCTTCCGCCAGAGCATGGCGGCATAGATAAACAGCAGGGTTACGGCAAGACCGAACCACGTCAGAGCGTATTCCAGGTGCCGATTGGAAATTTCTGCCGGAAGCGGCGCGGGGGTGACGCCGGGCGGGATGGGCGTCGCGGTCTCGACCATCAGGATGTAGGGCGCGGGCTTGTCGGCGGCGAAGCGGGCCACCGTCGCGGCGCGGTCACCGCCCAATTGCTTGGGGGCCATCAGCACGCCGACGGCCTGGGCGGGCGCGGCCAGGCTGACGGGCGCCGGGGTCGACTGGCCGGTCAGGGCCTTGACCACGCCCAGGTCCAGCAGGATCGCGCCATAGCCCGCGGCCGAGGTTCGGCAGATCGCCGTGGCGCGCCAGACGATGTCGCCGTCGCGCACGCCATAGACCAGCGGCAGGGTCTCGGCCTTGTCGGTCGCGCAATCGACGGCGACGCGGGTCCAAGCCACGTCCTCGCCCTTCTCGGCGCGAGCCATGACGGCGGCCAGCGGTTGGGCGGGAGCCGTCTTCAGCACCTCGATCCTGGCCAGCAGGTCTTCCTTCCAGGCCAGGCGCTTCACCTGCCAGACGCCCAGGCCGCACAGGATGCCAAGGGCGATCAGGGTGGCGATGGTCAGGCCGATGGGGAAGCGGCGGTCCTTCGGGCCCCCGTCCTGCCGTAAGGAAGCGTCAGACATCGTCGCCGCCGGCCTCGGAGGCGTTGTTGGCGATGTGGGCGGCGACCATCAGGCCCTTGGCCGGCCGCATCATCCCCAGGCACAGGACCAGGGTCACCGGCAGCCAGACCACCAGCAGCACCCACACCGGCCAGTTGAAGGCGAACATCGAAAACAGCGCCCCGAAGGCGCACAGGAAGCCGGCGATCAGGATCACGAAGGTGGCGGCCCCGTCGCCGGTCTCGTGGGCCCCCAGGTCGAAGCCGCAGGCCTCGCAGGTTCGGCTGACCTTCAGGAATCCGTCGAACAGCATCCCCTCGCCGCAGCGCGGGCAATGGCCGGTCGCGCCGGCGAGGTAGGGGTTCACGTGGGCCATGGACGGAGTCCCGGAATAGCGGACGGGGACGGGCGCATGTGCCTGTCCCCAATACAGAACCAGAAAGCAAAAAGGCCCGGAACACCGCGTGGCGTTCCGGGCCCTCTCGAAGCGGATGATCTAGTGCGGCGAAGCGCCGAAGATCACGTAGACGAAGGCGAACAGGAACAGCCAGACCACGTCCACGAAGTGCCAGTACCAGGCGGCGGCCTCAAAGCCGAAGTGCTGCTTGGGGGTGAAGGCGCCGTTCATCAGCCGGATCAGGCAGACGATCAGGAACAGGGTGCCGACGAACACGTGGAAGCCGTGGAAGCCGGTGGCCAGGAAGAAGGTCGAGCCGTAGAGGCCCGAATTGGCGGCCGCTTCCGAGTAGAACAGGTGCTCGTGGTTGATGTGGCTGTACTCGTAGACCTGGATGGTCGTGAACAGCGCGCCGAGCAGGATGGTCAGGATCAGGCCCCACTTGGCGCCGTTGCGGTCGCCTTGCTGCAGGGCGTGGTGCGACCAGGTGATGGTCGTGCCCGACAGCAGCAGGGTCAGGGTGTTGACCAGCGGCAGGTGCCAGGGCGAGACGGCCTCGACCCCGGCCGGCGGCCAGGTGGCCCAGGCGGCGCGGACTTCCTCGATGCCCGACAGGGTGCGGTGATGATGGAACAGGGCCATCTCGAAGAAGATCCAGAACCACGCCACGAAGAACATCACTTCCGAGGCGATGAACAGCACCATGCCGTAGCGCAGGCCGATCGAGACGACGGGGGTGTGGTCGCCGGCGTTGGCTTCCTTCACCACGTCGCGCCACCAGCCGAACATCGTGTAGAGCACGCCGGCCAGGCCGGTCGCGAACAGCCACCACTGGCCCTTCTCGATGCCGAAGACCCCGCCCTTGATCCAGGCGATCAGGCCGAGGGCCATAAGCGTGGCCGAGGCCGAGCCGACGAACGGCCACGGGCTGGGGGGCAGGATGTGATAGTCGTGTTTGACGGCGCCGTGGGCCATGTGCGTGCTAACCCTTTAATCCCTCTAAGCGCATCGACCGGTCCCCCCGCCGACACGCCATGTTTGAAACGCTATAGCGCCCTCGGCGGCTTGCCGCCAAGGGGTTCGACGATGCGCGGCGTCGTCGCCGCCTGTTTCGTCCCGGCCGCGTCCGGAACCGCCGGGAAGAAGGTGTAGGAGAGCGTGATCTCCGACTTCCCCTTGGTGTCCGGATCCGTCACGAAGCCGGGGTCGACGAAATAGACGACCGGGAACTCGACCGTCTGGCCGGGCTCGATCGTCTGGCTGGAGAAGCAGAAGCATTCCAGCTTCTGGAAATAGGGTCCGGCCTGCTCGGGGACGACGTTGTACATCGCCCGTCCGGTCAGCGGCTTGTCGCTGGTGTTGGTCACCTTGAAGAAGGCCAGGCCCGTTTCGCCGATGCGGATGTCCTGGCTGACCTGCATGGCCTGGAAGTCCCAGGGCAGGTTGCGGACATTGGCGTCGAATCGGATCTCGATCTTGCGGTCCAGCACCTGGGTCGGCTTGGCCACGGCCTTGCGCACCGTGCCGTCGAAGCCGGTGGCCTGGCAGAACAGCTTGTACAGCGGCACCGCCGCATAGGCCGCGCCGACCATGCCGAAGAAGGCCACCCCGCAGATCGCCGCGACCTTCAGGTGACCGCGCCCCTTCGGCCGGGGCCCGACGCCGACCAGGTTGTCGGCCTCGATCTTGCGCCGGTCTTCAGGAGAAAGAATGGCTTCCGGCGACAGGTCGTCCTTAGAAGTGGGGGCCAACATTGCCTCCCAGCTTCACGACGGTGACCACGAACACCAGGATGACGAACGCCGCCAGGCCCAGGCCCAGGGCGATGTTGCGGCCGCTGCGCGCCTTGGCGGCGGGATCCAGATCCTTGCGCGAGGTCATAGCGGCAACTCCAGCACTTTCAGGCCCAGGACGGGCAGGCCCAGCACCGCCTCGGCCAGCAGGGCGGCGAACAGGGCGAACAGATAGAGGATCGAGAAGGCGAACAGGTTGCGGGCGTGGCGCGCATCACCGACGGGCTTGCCGCGCTTGGCCTCCGTTTCGCCCACCTCGTAGAGGTCGCGGTCGGCGGGACGCGGGTCGGCGGCGTCGCCGGCCGTGCTGGCGAACACCCGCCAGGCCAGGGTCAGGAACACCAGGCCGCCCAGGCCCGAGACCGCCAGATAGAGCCAGCCGCCCAGGCCAGTGAACACCGGCGCGATGCAGACCGGGATCAGGACCAGGCTGTAGAGCAGGATCTGCCTGCGGGTCTCCTTGGCGCCCTTGACCACCGGCAGCATCGGCACGCCGGCCTTGGCGTAGTCGGTGCTGATGTACAGCGACAGGGCCCAGAAGTGCGGCGGGGTCCACAGGAAGATCACCAGCACCATCAGCCAGGCGTTCAGCGGCGCGTGGCCGGTGGCCGCGGCCCAGCCGATGGCCGGAGGCAGGGCGCCGGCCAGGCCGCCGATGACGATGTTCTGGGCGGTCCAGCGCTTGAGCCACATGGTGTAGACCACCGCGTAGAACACGATGGTGAAGGCCAGCAGGCCGGCGGCCAGCCAGTTGATCGCCATGCCCATCAGCAGCACCGACAGCAGGCTCAGCACCACGCCCAGGGTGGCGGCTTCCTCGCCCTTGACCAGGCCGGCGGGCACCGGACGGCCGCGCGTGCGGCGCATCTTGGCGTCGATGTCGGCGTCGTACCACATGTTCAGCGCGCCCGAGGCCCCGGCCCCGACCGCGATGCAGAATACCGCCACCGCGCCCAGCAGCGGGTGGATCGGCGCGCGGGCGGCCAGCAGCCCCGTCAGGGCGGTGAACACCACCAGCGACATCACCCGCGGCTTCATCAGCTGGAAATAGTCCTGCCAACGGGCGTGGCGGACCGCTGGGGCCGCCTCGGCTTCGGGTGTCAGGACATGTCCAGTCAGGACGGGGGAACGGGCCATTTTACTTAAGGGTCTTGCGGTCTTGATGGGCGAAGGGCGCGGGCTGGATTCTCATCCGGCCCGCGCCCCCGCGCTTTGGGTGTCTAGCTTACCAGGATCAGTGGCTGTCGGCCTTGATGACCGGCGGGTCGCTGAACTGGTGGAACGGCGGCGGCGAGGACAGGGTCCATTCCAGGGTGGTGGCGCCTTCGCCCCACGGATTGGCCTCGGCCTTGCGGCGACGGATGGCGGCTTCCAGCAGGATCACCAGGAACACCACCACGCCCACGGCCGTGATCGCGTAGCCGACCGACGAGATGTAGTTCCAGTGCGCGAAGGCGGCCGGATAATCCACGTAGCGGCGCGGCATGCCCTGCAGGCCCAGGAAGTGCTGCGGGAAGAACACCAGGTTCACGCCGACGAACATGATCCAGAACTGCAGGCAGCCCAGGAACTCGTTGTACTTCACGCCCCACATCTTCTCGAACCAGTAGAAGAAGCCGGCGAAGATGGCGAACACCGCGCCCAGGCTGAGCACGTAGTGGAAGTGGGCGACGACGTAGTAGGTGTCGTGCAGGCTGTAGTCGATGCCGGCGTTCGACAGGACCACGCCGGTCACGCCGCCGACGGTGAACAGGAAGATGAAGCCGATCGCCCACAGCATGGGCGTCTTGAAGCTGATCGACCCGCCCCACATCGTGGCGATCCACGAGAAGATCTTCACGCCGGTGGGAACCGCGATGACCATCGTGGCGGCCACGAAATAGGCGCGCAGGTTGATGCTCATGCCGACGGTGTACATGTGGTGGGCCCACACGATGAAGCCGACGAAGCCGATGGCGACCATGGCGTAGGCCATCGCCAGGTAGCCGAAGATCGGCTTCTTGGAGAAGGTCGAGACGATGTGGCTGACAATGCCGAAGCCCGGCAGGATCAGGATGTAGACTTCCGGGTGACCGAAGAACCAGAACAGGTGCTGGAACATGACGGGGTCGCCGCCGGCGGCCGGGTCGAAGAAGTGGGTGCCGAAGTTGCGGTCGGTCAGCAGCATGGTGATGGCGCCGGCCAGGACGGGCAGCGACAGCAGCAGCAGGAAGGCGGTGACCAGCACCGACCAGGCGAACAGCGGCATGCGGTGCAGGGTCATGCCCGGCGCGCGCATGTTGAAGATCGTGGTGATGAAGTTGATCGCGCCGAGGATCGACGAGGCGCCGGCCAGGTGGAGGGCCAGGATCGCCAGGTCCATCGACGGGCCGGTGTGGCCGGTGGTCGACAGGGGCGGATAGATCGTCCAGCCGCCGCCGAAGCCCTTGCCCGGGCCGCCGTCGACGAACATCGAGGTCAGCAGCAGCACCCAGGCGGCGACCAGCAGCCAGAACGAGATGTTGTTCATCCGCGGGAAGGCCATGTCCGGCGCGCCGATCATGATCGGCACGAACCAGTTGCCGAAGCCGCCGATCATCGCCGGCATGACCATGAAGAAGATCATGATCAGGGCGTGGGCGGTGACGACGGCGTTGTAGCCGTGCTTGGACTGTTCGATCAGGCCCATCAGGCTGATCGACGAGTTGGGACCGAAGATCTGGATGCCCGGCTCGGCCAGTTCCCAGCGGATCAGGCCCGACAGCACGCCGCCCACCAGGCCCGCCATGATGGCGAACAGGATGTAGAGCGTGCCGATGTCCTTGTGGTTGGTGGAGCCGAACCAGCGCGCGAAGAACGGCGGCTTGTGGTCGGCGTCGTCGTGCGAAGCGTCGTGATGATCGATGTCAGCGGCGTGAGCCATCGGACTTAATCCTGCAATCGTATCTTAGGCCGCCGGCGCGGCGGGAGCCGCGGCCGGAGCGGAAGCGGGGGCGGTCGCGGCCGGGGTCACCGTGGCCGGGGCGCCGGCGGCTGCGGGAGCAGCGGCGGGCGTCGCGGCCGGCGCGGCGGGCGCGGTCTTGGACTTCACCCAGGCGTCGAAGTCGGCCTGGCTGACGACGTGGATCTCGATCGGCATGTTCGAGTGGTCGACGCCGCAGAGTTCCGAGCACTGGCCGTAATAGACGCCGATCTTGTCGGCCTTGAACCAGGTTTCGTTCAGACGGCCGGGAATCGCGTCGGTCTTCAGGCCGAAGGCCGGCAGGGCGAAGGCGTGGATCACGTCGGCGCCGGTGACCTGCACGCGGATCACCTGGTTTACCGGAACAACCATCGGCTTGTCGGCGGCCAGCAGGTACGGCACGCCCTTGGCGACGGCCTCTTCCTGCTTCAGCGGCACCGAGGTGATCTCGCTGATCTTCTGGTCGGGATATTCATAGCCCCAGTACCACTGGTAGCCGGTGGCCTTCACCGTCAGGTACGGCTTGGGCATGTCGTTGTAGGCGAACAGCAGCCTGAACGAGAAGATGGCGATGACCATCAGGATCAGCACCGGGCCGATCGTCCAGATGATCTCGACGGTGGTGTTATGGCTGAACTTGGCCGGGACCGGGTTGGCCTTGGCGTTGTAGCGGATGACGATCCAGATCAGCAGGCCCAGCACCAGCAGGGTGATGGCCGTGATGATCGGCATCAGGATGTGGTCGTGGAAGGCGATCGCCTCGTACTTCAGCGGCGAGGCCGCGCGCTGAAGATCGTAGGCGCCGGGGGTCGGCTGACCCAGCAGTTCGGCGCCCTTGGCGAGGGCTTGCCCCGCGAACACGCCCGAAAGGGCCATCGTCGTGGCGGCGACGGCGGCTACGCCCGTCAACTTCCGCCGCATCCCCTGAATTTGCGCCTTCATATCCCTCACGGCCCGTTTCGGCGGCGATGTTGACGTAGGTCAACGCCACGCCGCGCCGAATTGCACAATACGACCAGCGACACGGGACCTGGCAATCGACTTCGTCATGGGACGTGGAATCGAACGACCAATCCCGGCGTCTCTGGCCGGTCGCTGGCGTGCATACGCGCTCCGATCCAAGTTGCCAAGCACCAGAAACCTTGTGGGAAACACCCCCGCGACGCCCTGCCTCGGCTAACTGCGAACCACTCTTAACTGAGCACTTATCGCGGCCTACGTACCATTACTAACATGTAATGACAGCTACCTTGCATTGGACACTACCTTGCGTCACAAGGGTGCTCAGCAACGGGCCCAGCTCGGAGAACCGAACGCCGTGACAGAAGCCATTGAAGTTCAACTGAAGAAAGGCGTGCTGGCGCTGTGCGTGCTGGCCCTGCTGTCGAAGGCCGACAGCTACGCCTACGAAATCGCCAGCAAGCTCGCCAAGGATATCGATATGGGGGAAGGGACGATCTACCCGCTCATGCGCCGCATGCAGTCGGACGGCCAGGTCGAGACCTATCTGGTGGAATCCCAGAGCGGCCCGCCACGTAAATATTACCGCCTGACCGAGGCCGGTCGGGCCAGCTTCACGGCCCAGAAGGCCGAATGGGCGGCCTTCAGCTCGGCCGTCGAAAACATCCTGGGAGCCGCCGCATGACGCGCGCCGAATTCCTCATCCGCCTCAAGCGCGGCCTGGCCGGCATGCCCGCCGCCCAGATCGCCGACATCGTCGCCGACTACGAGGCCCACTTCAACGACGCCCAGGAGGCCGGGCGCAGCGAGAGTGAAGTGGCCGCCGCCCTTGGCGACCCCGAACGCCTGGCCCGCGAACAGCGCGCCGAGCAGGGGGTCAAGCGCTGGGAGGAGACCAAGAACCCCTCGGCCGCCGCCGGCGCGATCTTCGCCATCGTCGGCTTGGGGGCGATCGACATCATCTTCCTGCTGCCCCTGCTGATGGGCGTGCTGGGAACGCTGTTCGCCCTGTTCATGGCCGCCATCGTCATGTTCGTGGCCGGCGGCGCGGTGACGACCGCGGGGCCGTTCGCCGGATTGCCCGGCGGTCCGGTCGTGGCCTTCCTGACGGGCATCGGCCTGATGGCCGGCGCCACCGCCATGGCCGCCGTCACCACCCTGCTGACCATCTGGCTGGTCAACGGCCTGGTCTGGTTCGGGCGCCTTCACTACCGGCTGTTGAAGCCGGCCATCGAAACCCAGGTCTGAGGGGACCGTCATGATCCGCAACCTGACCATCGTCGCCGTCGCCAGTTTCGTGCTCTGCGTCGGCTGCTTCACCGCGGCCTTCATGATCGGCGGTCGCGACATCGCCCAGCACGGCTGGAACTTCCCGGCCGACTGGAACATCGAGGTCAACGACGACAACGACCACGTCCATATCGGGCCCGGCTTCCACCATGACCAGGACGACGAGACCACGACCCGGCAGATCGCCTGGAGCGGCTCGGACGCCCTGCAGATCGACGTGCCGGCCGAGGTGATCTTCACCCAGGCCGCCGCCGGGGCCGGGGCCAGCGTCAAGGTGACCGGGCCCAAGGAGCTGGTCGACCGGGTGACCCTGGAGAACGGCCGCATCGCCCTGCGCGACGGCCAGGGCTCGGCCACCGTCTACGGCCACGGGATCCGCGTCCGCAACGACAGCGACGAACTGTCGATCGAGATCGTCGCCCCCAGCGTGCGGTCCTTCACCCTGAACGGCAGCGGCGACCTCTATCTGAAGGCCTATGACCAGCCGGACCTCGTCCTGGAGATCAACGGCAGCGGCGGCGTCGACGCCCAGGGCAAGGCCGGGAAGGTCGACCTGCGGGTCTCCGGCTCGGGCGAGGCCGACCTGCGGGGCCTGGACACCGGCGACGCCAAGATCGCCCTGGCCGGCAGCGGCGAGGCGCACGTCGCCCCGCGCGGCGCGACCGAGGTCGACGTGGCCGGCAGCGGCGACGTCTATCTGACCAGCAAGCCGACCGTCCTCAGCTCGAACGTCGCCGGCTCCGGCGAGGTGCACCAGGACTGGTGATCCTTCGCCCGTCCCTCCCCCTTGTGGGGAGGGTGGCCCTGGCGGAGCCAGGGTCGGGTGGGGTTTGATGAGTCAGCAGGCCCCACCCGTCCGCTTCACGTCCACCCTCCCCATAAAGGGGAGGGAAAGCTGGATACCGCGCCGAATCGTCGCCGGGGTGATGACGAAGGCGGATGAAACGCTTACCTGTGAGCCCATGACCGCTCTCATGAACGCCCCTTCCCTGCTCGCCTCGGCCAATGTCGATCCCGAGCGCGCCCGCGCCATCCTGGGCGAGGCCCTGGCCGGAGCCGACGACGGGGAGCTGTTCGTCGAACGCTCCGAGAGCGAGGCCTTCGTGTTCGACGACGGCCGCCTCAAGAGCGCCTCCTATGATTCGGGCGAAGGCTTCGGCCTGCGGGTGGTGGCCGGGGAGACCGCCGGCTACGCCCATTCCGCCGAGATCTCGGAAGCCGCCATCGGCCGCGCCGCCGATTCGGCCAAGCTGGCCCGCCGCGGCTATGCCGGCGTCAGCGCCGAGGCCCCGCGCGCCACCAACGAAAGGCACTACGGCGAGGACGACCCCGTCTCGTCCCCCGCGTTCTCCGACAAGGTCAGCCTGCTCCAGGAAATCGACGCGTTCGCCCGGGCCCGCGATCCGCGCGTCGTCCAGGTGATGGCCTCGATGGCCGGCGAGCGCCGCGTGGTCGAGATCCTGCGCGCCGACGGCCGGCTGCTGCGCGACGTGCGGCCGCTGGTGCGGATCAATGTCCAGGTCACGGTCGAGAAGGACGGCAAGCGCGAGGCCGGATCATCCGGGGCCGGCGGCCGCGCCGGGTTCTCGGCCTGGATCAGCCCCGACAAGTGGCAGGCCCAGGTCGACGAGGCCCTGCGCATGGCGCTGGTCAATCTGGACGCCGTGGCCTGCCCGGCCGGCGAGATGGACGTGGTGCTGGGCCCGGGCTGGAACGGCGTGCTGCTGCACGAAGCCGTCGGCCACGGCCTGGAGGGCGACTTCAACCGCAAGGGCATCAGCGCCTTCTCGGGCCGCATCGGCGAGCGGGTGGCCGCCAAGGGCGTGACCGTGTTCGACGACGGGGCCATCACCGGCCGCCGCGGCTCGCTGACCATCGACGACGAGGGCACGCCCACCGAGCGCACCGTGCTGATCGAGGACGGCGTCCTGGTCGGCTACATGCACGACCGGATGAGCGCCCGGCTGATGGGCATGGCGCCGACCGGCAACGGCCGCCGCCAGTCCTACGCCCACATGCCCATGCCGCGCATGACCAACACCGGCATGCTGGCGGGCAAGGACGACCCGGCCGAGATGATCGCCTCGATGAAGCGCGGCCTCTACTGCGCCAATTTCGGCGGGGGCCAGGTCGACATCACCAACGGCAAGTTCGTCTTCCAGTGCACCGAGGCCTATCTGGTCGAGGACGGCAAGATCACCGCACCGGTCAAGGGCGCGACCCTGATCGGCGACGGCCCCAGCGCCCTGACCAAGGTGACGATGATCGGCCACGACTTCGACTTCGATCCCGGCATCGGCGTCTGCGGCAAGTCGGGCCAGGGCGTGCCGGTCGGTGTGGGCCAGCCCTCGCTGAAGATCACCGGCCTGACCGTCGGCGGCACGGCGGTATAGTCACAACCCTTTGTGAAACCTGATGTTTCCGATCACGGCCAAGGTGATCGGCGACAACATTTCACAAATGTAACCTACCTTTCGGTTTTGTAACTGGTTCTGGCGCAGCTGGACCGACAGGTTCGCGGCCACAAAGCGGGGGCGCTTTGGGGGATCGCGTAATGAGCCTTGCTTCCGTCATCTTCGCTCTGGGACTTGCCGCGCCAGAGGCCCAGGCCGCGCCCCCGCGGGACGTCACCCCCGAGGTGGCCGCGCCGGTCGCCGAGGCCCAGCGCGGGGTGATCAGCTATCCGCCCAGCTTCTTCGCCGAACAGCGCCCCAGCACCGCCCTGGACATGATCACCCGCCTGCCCGGCTTCCGGCTGGACGGCGGCGACAGCGCCCGCGGCTTCGCCGGCACGGCCGGCAACGTGCTGGTCAACGGCGAGCGCCCGACCACCAAGAGCGAGAACCTCGAGGACATCCTCAAGCGCATCTCGGCCTCGGCCGTCGAGCGCGTCGAGCTGATCCGCGGCGGCGCTCCGGGCATCGACATGCAAGGCCAGACGATCCTGGCCAATGTGGTGATCAAGTCGACCGTCCAGGTCGAGAAGGTCGCCAATCTCCAGACCTATCTCTATCCGGACGGCCTGTTCGGACCGCTGCTGGAGTTCCAGGCCTCGCGCCGGGACGGGGTCAACGAGATCGAGGGCTCGGTGAAGGGCACGATCGACCGCACCGACCAGACCTTCGACGGCGGGTCGCGGGTGACCAGCTTTCCCGACGGGCGTCCGACGATCAAGGAAGCCCTCAAGGGCTACGACCAGATCCAGAACTACGTGGCCCGCGGCGCCGTCCAGCGCGCCGCGCCGGGCGGCAAGATCCGGGTCAACGGCAAGATCGAGTACTTCTCGTTCGACCGCGACGTGACCTACACCCAGTACGAGCCCGGCCCCGGCCGCCAGGACAGCGGCGAGACCGACGAAAACTGGACCGGCGAGTTCGGCGCCCGCTACGACCGCAAGATCGGCCCGCGCACCGACCTGCAGCTGGTGTTCCTGCAAAACCTGGGCGACGAGACCTACGGCTCGACCTTCTCCGCCGCCGGGCGCGCCGAGGTCTATCGCGAGCGCGACAAGACCGGCGAGAGCATCCTGCGGGGCGAGCTGAAGCAGCGCCGCTCGCAGACCCTGTCGCTGGAGGGCAGCCTCGAGGGCGCCTACAACTTCCTGGACGGCAATATCGGCTACACCGTCAACGGCGCCCCGGTCGACATCGGCCCGCCGCACGTGAAGGTCGAGGAGCTGCGGGGAGAGGCGGCCGGCAAGGCGGTCTGGCGGGCCAATCCGAAACTGACCGTCGAGGCCGGCGCGCGGATGGAGGTCTCGCGCATCACCCAGAGCGGCGGCGTGGACCTGGAGCGCAGCTTCTTCTACCCCAAGCCCCGGGTGCTGGTGACCTGGAACCCCACCGGCGCCGACCAACTGCGGGTGCGGGTCGAACGCGAGGTCGGGCAGCTGGACTTCGGCGACTTCATCGCCTCGGCCGACCTGACCGCCGGCAGCCAGGACAGCGCCGACGCCAATCTGGAGCCCCAGCGCTCCTGGGTCGGCGAAGTCGCGTGGGAGCGGCGGTTCTGGGGGGCGGGCTCGATCTCGGCCACCCTGACCCACTCGGAGATTTCCGACGTCGTCGACTATAAGCCGCTGCCGACCGGCGGCGACGCGCCCAGCAACATCGGCGACGGCCGGTCCGACCAGTTCGTGATCGCCATGACCGTGCCGACCCAGAAGCTGGGGATCTCCGGCGGCCAGATCAAAGGCCGCCTCAGCTGGTTCGACAGCGAGGTCACCGACCCGGTCACCCTCGAGAAGCGCCGCATCACCGGCGCGACGCCGTTCGTCTGCGACCTGCGTTTCACCCGCGACATGCCCGGCGGCAAGTGGAGCTGGGGCGTCGTCACCTTCTGTCCGACCGAGAACAGCCGCTTCCGCTTCAACGAGGTTCGCACCAACCGCCAGGAGCAATATTTCGAGGGCTTCGTCGAATGGAAGCCCAGCTCGGACCTGACGGTGCGCACCACCCTGTCGAACTGGAGCTCGCGCAACGTCACCCGCGAGCGGACGATCTACAAGGGCTCGCGCGCCGACAACGTGGTCGACAAGATCGAGTACCGCTCGCTGCCGTTCGAGCCCTACCTGTTCATCCAGGTCCGCAAGCGGCTGGGCTAGCGCGTGGGGGCGGCCCCTACTTGCTGACGATCTTGATGATCCGCTTGGACGAGGGCCGGCCCGACAGGCCCTTGCCGGACGCGTAGGTGACCGTCAGGTCGCCGCCCTTCAGGCTGGCGCCGGGCTTGTGGCCCTCGGCCAGCAGAACGCGGGTCACGCGGGCCAGCAGGCTTCGGTCGCCGTCACGGGCCATGCGCTCGAAGGCCTCGGCGGTGACGGTGGCGGTGTCGGCGACCAGGACCGAGGTGCCCGGCGTGGCGTCGTCGATCGTCTCGAACGCCACCCGGTGCTGGGCCGCGCGGCTGGCGCGGGCGCTGGCCTGGACCAGGCGCTGGAACAGGACGTTGACCGAGATGTACAGCGGCGGCTGGATCGAATTGGCCTTGCCCATCAGGGCGGCGGCGTCGCCGCCCGGCCGTTCGCGGGTGAACAGGGTCATGCCGCCCAGCTTGCTGGCCCGCAGCACCGGCTCGCCCATCTCGTTCTTGTAGATCGTGTCGCCGCGCGGCGCCGGCTGGGACGACAGCACCCAGACCTCGGAACTGTTCTCGAACTTCATCAGCGGCTGGGGCGCGGCCCGGTCCAGGATGAAGGCGTCGCCGGTTTCGGACACGTAGCGGGCGATCGGCGGGGCCGGCGTCTTGCGCACTTCGCCGCGGTTGCCGGAGAATACGTCGCGCAGGCTCACGGACGATTGCCGCGCGTTCGCCGCGCCGGCGTTGGCCGCGAGGGCGACCGCCAGCAGGATCGCCCAGCGCCCTGGCCCCGTCGTCACCGCCGATTGACTCTTCATACCCAGGGTCATGCCCCGCGACTGGGGCGAATCTTGGACGCCGAAGACCTTGTTGCCGCCACGCAATTTTCCGGAGGACGCTATGAAATGCTTGGAAGAATTTCCCCGCCGGCCGGAATCTTCGAACCGGCGGGGAGTCTTCGTCAAGCCGTCATGTCTTTTTGCCGCACCCTGTGGCCTTTAGGCCGCGCCTTGCGGCCCGGTTAAGCGGCCATGTACTGGCCGCCGTTGATCGTCAGGGTGGCGCCGGTCACGAAGCCGGCCCGCTCGCCGGCCAGGAACGCGACCATGTCGGCGATCTCCTCGCCCTTGCCCAGGCGGCCGACCGGGATGCCGGCGATGATGCCGGCCAGGACGTTCTCGGGCACGGCCGCGACCATCTCGGTGTCGATATAGCCCGGACAGATGACGTTGGCGGTCACGCCCTTCTTGGCGTTCTCCAGGGCCAGGGCCTTGGTGAAGCCGATCAGCCCGGCCTTGGCGGCCGAATAGTTGGTCTGGCCCATCTGGCCCTTCTGGCCATTGATCGAGCTGATGTTGATGATCCGGCCCCAGCCGCGCTCGCGCATGCCCTCGATGACCGGACGGGTCATGTTGAAGGCCGAGTCCAAGTTCACCCGGATGACTTCGGACCACTGCTCGTAGGTCATCTTGTGCAGCATGCCGTCGCGGGTGATGCCGGCGTTGTTGACCAGCACCTCGATCGGGCCCAGCTCGGCCTCGACCTTCTTGACGGCGGCGGCGCAGTCGTCGAACGCGCCGACATTGCCCTTGACCACCATCACGCCCAATTGCTTGGCGCAGGCCGCGGCGGCCTCCTCGTTGCCGGAATAGCCGGCCGCTACCTTCATTCCGTCGGCCACGAGCCGCTCGCAGATCGCCCGACCGATGCCCCGGGTGCCGCCGGTCACGAATGCAACTCTCGCCATGATCTTCTCCCGCCAGTTTCTTATGGTTGCACGTGGGTGGCGCGGGGGAACAAGCCCCCACGCCGCCCGTCATGAAAAATTTGCCGAAACGCCCAATCAAAACGCCCAATCAAAACAGGCGTCTGATCACAGCGCCCGTCGAGGCCTTGGGGGTCAGACCGCCTCGACGCACATGGCCACGCCCATGCCGCCGCCGATGCACAACGTGGCCAGGCCCTTCTTGGCTCCCGAGCGCTTCATCTCGTGGACCAGGGTGGTCAGGATGCGCGCGCCCGAGGCGCCGATGGGGTGGCCGATGGCGATGGCGCCGCCGTTGACATTGACCTTGGCCGGGTCGAGGCCCAGCTCGCTGACCACGCACAGGGACTGGGCGGCGAAGGCCTCGTTGCTTTCGACCAGGTCCAGGTCCGAGACCTTCCAGCCAGCCTTTTCCAGCGCCTTCTTCGAGGCCGGGATCGGGCCGGTGCCCATGATCTCGGGATCGACGCCGGCATTGGCCCACGAGGCGATGCGGGCCAGGGGCGTCAGGCCGCGCGCCTTGGCGTTCTCGGCGGTCATCAGCACCAGGGCGGCGGCCCCGTCATTGAGGCCCGAGGCGTTGGCGGCGGTGACCGTGCCGTCCTTGGTGAAGGCCGGCTTGAGGCCCGAAATGCCGTCCAGGGTGACGCCGTGACGGATGAATTCGTCCTTGTCGACGACCGTGTCGCCCTTGCGGCCCTTGATGGTGACCGGCGCGATCTCGGCGTCGAACCTGCCGGCCTTCTGGGCGGCCTCGGCCTTGTTCTGGCTGGCGACGGCGAACTTGTCCTGGGCCTCGCGGGTGATCTGCCAGCGCGAGGCGATGTTCTCGGCGGTCTGGCCCATGTGATAACCGTGGAAGGCGTCCCACAGACCGTCCTTGATCATGGTGTCGACGAAGGAAAGGTCGCCCATCTTCTGGCCGTTGCGCAGGGCCTGGGCGTGCGGGGCCTGGCTCATGCTCTCCTGGCCGCCCACCACCACGATGTCGGCGTCGCCGGCGGCGATCTGCTGGGCGCCCAGGGCCACCGCGCGCAGGCCCGAGCCGCACAGCTGGTTCAGACTCCAGGCCGGGCTTTCGACCGGGATGCCGGCGTTGACCGAGGCTTGGCGGGCCGGACCCTGGCCGGCGGCGGCCTGCAGCACCTGGCCCAGGATCACCTCGTCGACGTCGGCCGGCGTGATGCCCGCCCGCTCGACGGCGGCCTGGATGGCCAGCTTGCCCAGCTCGTGAGCCGGCAGGCTGGAGAGGGCGCCGAGGAACGATCCGACCGGCGTGCGGGCGGCGGAGACGATGACGATGTCGCTCATGGCGAAGGAACTCCCGTGACGTGTTTCCAGGCGCTTCTCGCAGTTGCGGCGCCCATGATTTTGCGGTGCACCATCACCTTGCATAAACCTGCGGGGTTCGTCACGCGCACATTTTCACGGGATGTTGCGAACTCCAAGCGCCGCCGGTACTGGCGCCATGCCTTTGCTTCCGCGATAGTGCGATGCGAAAAGGCGGAGACAACGCTGTCCTAGGGAACGAAATGTCCGAGAACAACGAAAACGGCGAAACGGGTTCGGCCCGCGCCCCCGGCGAAAAGAACGGCGGCCAGAAGGTCGTCATCAAGAAATACGCCAACCGTCGCCTCTACAACACAGCCTCTTCCTCTTACGTCACCCTCGAGCACCTGTCGGACATGGTGAAGGAGGGAGTCGACTTCGTGGTGTACGACGCCAAGACCAACGACGACATCACCCGTTCGGTCCTGACCCAGATCATCTTCGAAGAGGAAAACCGCGGCGGCGGCCAGAACCTGCTGCCGATCCAGTTCCTGCGCCAGCTGATCGGGTTCTACGGCAATTCGATGCAGGCGTTCCTGCCCAGCTATCTGGAAATGTCGCTGGAGAGCTTCACCAAGCAGCAGGAGCGCATGCGCACCCAGTTCGCGGGCCTGACCCCGGGGATCGGCGGCGCCAAGGGCATGCCGGGCATGGGCGTCTACGAAGAGCAGATCCGCCAGAACATGGCGCTGTTCGACCGGGCCATGAAGATGTTCTCGCCGTTCGCCTACGCCCGGCCCGAGGACGCGCCCGCCGCTCCGGCCGAACCACCGCCGCCCGCCGCGGCGGCGCCGTCCGCGCCCAGCGAGGACTCCCTGGCCGACCTCAAGCGCCAGCTGGAGGCCATGCAGCAGCAGATCGAGAAGCTGGCGACCAAGCCTTAGGGCCGTGCGTCCTTCGAGGCTCGGCTGCGCCTCACACCTCAGGATGAGGAATGCGGAGCAACAAAGCTCCTCATCCTGAGGCGCCCGCGTAGCGGGCCTCGAAGGACGCACCGCGCTTCCACGACCCCTTAACCACGCCGGCTGACCGGTCCTTAACCGTCATGGATCACAACTCTTCACCATGAACGGTCCGATCGACCCCATCCGGCGCGCCCAGCCCGCCCGCCGCGCGCTGCCCGCGCCGCGCGACGCCGACCGTCCCGAGGCGGACGGCGAAGAGGACGTGACCTTCGTGCGCGACGAGCAGCCGGCCCCGCCGCCGCGCGATCCGCGACCCAACACGCGCCGGGGGGGCGCCTTCGCCGCCTTCGCCGCCCATCTGATGGGTCAGAGCGGCCAGAAGCGCGGTCTGCGCGGTGGGCAGGAAGTGCTCGACGCGGCGCGTTCGACCTATCTCGGCACGGAATATTCCGGCCCGGCCGACCGCCGTCCCAAGGCGGGCCTGATCAAGAAGACCGAAATCTAGCCCTTCAGGCGGGCCAGTTCCGCTTCGAGCGCGGCGACCCGCGCCTCCAGCATCGCCACCTTCTGCTCCAGCGTCAGCGCCTCGCCCGGCAGGGCCGCGGCGTGCGCGCCCACGCCCGCCCGGCGCGCGGCCTCGGCCAGCGGAACGCCCAGAAGCTCGGCGAAGGCGGCGATCTGGGCGGCGGTCAGCTCGCGCTGGTCCTTGTAGGCCAGGACCAGCTCCTCGCCGGTCATGCCGGCCACGGCGGCCAGCACCGCCCGCGTCAGCCCCCGCTCGGCGAGCCGCGCGTCGTACCAGAGCTGGTCGAAGAACAACGCCATGACGCGAGGCTAACGCAGGAGGCGGCGTTGGCGCCAGTCTTGCTTGGCTGTCGGTGAATTCAGCCGACGAGACCCATCATGCTGCTCACCGCCGTGACCCGCTTCTTCGACATCGCCGTGGTGACCCTGATCTTCACGGCGCTGACCTAGGCGCTTTCCAGCAGCATCATCGTGCCCTGGCCGCCGTCGGCGCAGATGCTGACGATGGCCTTCTCGCCCTTGGGCCGGGTGGCCAGTTCCTTGACAGCCTGGCTGAGGATCCGCGCCCCGGTCGCCCCGAACGGATGGCCGACCGCCAGGCTGCCGCCCGTCGGGTTCATCCGCTCGCGCGGGAACTTGCCCAGATCGACATCGACGCCCGCCTTGGTCCTGCGGAACGCCTCGTCCTCCCAGGCGGCGATGTGCGACAGCACCTGGGCGGCGAAGGCCTCGTGGATCTCCCACAGGCCGACATCGGCGTAGTTCAGACCGTTGCGGGCCAGCAGGCGCGGCACGCCGTAGGCGGGGGCCATCAGCAGGCCTTCGTTTCGCAGGTCGATCGAGGTGACTTCGTAGTCGACCACCTTCACCCGCGGCGTCCTGGCCGGCAGGCGCGCCAGGCCCGCCTCGGACGCCACCCAGATCGCGGCGGCCCCATCGGTCAGGGGCGAGGAATTGCCGGCCGTCAGCGTGCCCTGGCCGCTGGTCCGGTCGAAAGCCGGCGCCAGCTTGGCCAGCTTCTCCAGCGTCGAATCCTTGCGCGGGATGGTGTCGCGCTTCAGCTCGCCGATCGGAATCACCAGGTCGTCGAAGAAGCCGGCCTCCCAGGCCGCGACCGCGTGCTGGTGGCTTTCGAAGGCGATCTGGTCCTGGTCGGCCCGGGCCAGCTTCCACGCCTTGGCGGTGATCTCGGTGTGCTCGCCCATCGACAGGCCGGTGGTGCGATTGGCCACCTTGGGAATCCACAGCTTCAGGTCGCCGGCCTTCAGCCTGGTCAGGTGCGCCAGCTTCTGGCCGGGAGTCTTGGCGGCCTGGAAGCCCTTGAGCCAGTCGGAGAAGGCGATGCTGGCCCCGATCTGGACCTTGCTCATGCTCTCGACCCCGCCGACCAGGGCCAGGTCGCGGCCGCGCCCGTCGATCATGCCGGCGGCCTCGATAACCCCGATCATGCTGGTCGAGCAGGCCATGATCGTCGAGAAGGCCGGGATGGTCGGATCGGCCCCGGCGTCCAGCAGCACCTCGCGGGCGATGTTGCTCCAGGTCAGGTTGGGGATCACCGTGCCCCAGATCGCGAAGTCCGGCCGCGCCCCCTGTGCGAGCATGGCCTGGACCACGGGGACC
Organism: Caulobacter sp. Root487D2Y; assembly: GCF_001427165.1. Classification (NCBI taxonomy): domain Bacteria; kingdom Pseudomonadati; phylum Pseudomonadota; class Alphaproteobacteria; order Caulobacterales; family Caulobacteraceae; genus Caulobacter; species Caulobacter sp. Root487D2Y. Next base: position 784,615 of record NZ_LMFD01000001.1, on the reverse strand, counting down.
GACAGGGCGATGGCGTCATGGGTCTTCAGCGGCCCGTCGACCTTGGCGAAGGGAGTGCGCAGGCCGGCCGCCAGCCAGATGTCGGGTTTGGACGCCATGATCGTGATCCCGCGAAAGACAGGATGTCAGCATGGCCCGGCTTCGCCGCAAGGGTCTTGTCTAAATCGGCGCTAACCGGGGACATGCCCTTGCGGCGTGTCCCCTTCCGACGCACCGATCTCGACTGGGGACACGCCGCGAGGGCATGTCCCCGGCCGTGAACTAGTGCGCGTCGCCGAAGTCCACGTCGCGGCGGGCCGAGACGATGGTCACGATGAAGCCGGCCAGCACGTCCAGCAGCACCATCACGGTCAGCAGGAAGAACACCGAGGTGCCGAAGGCCGGGGCCAGCAGGAACTCGACCAGGCAGAGGATGAACAGCACCATCGACAGCGAGTGGTTGATGATCGCGATCTTGCGGCTGGTCGTCGACTTCAAGAGCTCGACGAACAGCACCACCAGCGAGGCGGCCAGCAACAGGTCGCCCAGGCTGACGGTCCAGTCCGCCTTGGAGGTCATGTGGATCGTGAACAGCTGCTCGGCCAGCCGGGCCTGGGCGCCGTTGGCGTGGAAGCCGCCCGCCAGGGTCAGGACGATCAGGTTGTAGACCAGCACTGGCAGGGCCAGCAGCGGAAACGCGGCGAACATGTTCCGGCTCTCCCCCGAGAGGCGCGCCCCATAGGCGCGCGACGACGGACGACAGGGTTAACCGGTTTTGCGGATTCCGGAAAGGCGGCGCCGCCCAGCGGGCGAGCTCCGCTCAAATGCCCGTCATCCTCGGACTTGTTCCGAGGACCCCTGCTTCAACCGCGAAGAAGGATGATCCATGGGGCGGTGAGGTCGCGGCCTTGCTGCAAGCGACAACGCGGCGGACCTAGGGGTCCTCGGAACAAGTCCGAGGATGACGGAGGGGGATGGTGGAGGCAAAGAAGGGCTAACCCCTCAAACCTCGTCCACGCCTTGCGGATTGCGGGCCCGGGTCTGCAGCCACATCACGCCCAGCAGGTCGGACACCGAGGCCTTGAGCCGGCCGAAATTGGTGTATTTCGACACCCCGCTCTCGCGGTGACGGTGGTTCACCGGCTGGAACTCGACCTGATAGCCCTCGCGCAGCATCAGGGCCGGGATGTAGCGGTGGATGTGATCGAAATAGGGCAGGCGCAGGAAGGCCTCCCGGCGGAAGGCCTTGAGCCCGCAGCCGGTGTCGTTGGCCGTGTCCTTCAGCATGCGCTTGCGCACGCCGTTGCCGAACTTGGAGGCGAAGCGCTTGGCCGAGCTGTCCTGGCGCTTGACCCGCTCGCCGCCGACCAGGGCCAGCTCGGGCGGGGCGGCCTTCAACGCCTTCGCCAAACGGGGCGCGTCGGCCGGGTCGTTCTGGCCGTCTCCGTCCAGGGTGACGACGATCGGGGCGCGGGCGGCCAGCACGCCGCTGCGCACGGCGCGGCTCTGGCCCGAATTCTTGCGATGGCTCAGCACCCGCAGCTGCGGGATCTCGGCCTTCAGGGCCACCAGCAGGGCCTTGGTGTCGTCGCGGCTGGCGTCGTCGATGAAGATGATCTCGTGGTTTTCGCCCGCGAAGGCGGCGGCGATCTCGCGCGCCAGGGCAGGCGCCGCCCCGCCCTCGTCGAAGACGGGCACGACGACGGAATAGTCGGGAATAGCGGAAGCGGAAGCGGTCATCGCCCTCTCATAGCGCAAAAATAGCCAGAAAGAAGGATCGTGCTATTCCACTACAATGACGCTTGAATCACGCCTGGATGATTGGAGCCGCGGCTGGCGCGGTCCGCTGTTCGCCGCGCTGGTGGCGCTGATCGCCGGCCTGCCCGGCCTGTTCGCCATGCCGCCGCTCGACCGCGACGAATCCCGCTTCGCCCAGGCGACCGCCCAGATGCTGGAAACCGACGACATGGTCGTCATCAAGTTCCAGGACCAGCCGCGCTTCAAGAAGCCGGTCGGCATCCACTGGCTGCAGGCGGCCAGCGTCACCGCGTTCTCGGCCGCCGAGGACCGCGGCATCTGGGCCTATCGCCTCCCCTCGCTGCTGGGCGCCATGCTGGCGGCGGCGGCCTGCGCCTGGGGCGCGGCGGCCCTGCTGGGACCCAAGACCGGCCTGCTGGCCGGCGGCATATTGGGCGCGACCATCCTGCTGTCGACCGAGGCCTTCATCGCCAAGACCGACGCGGCCCTGTGCGGCTTCACCACCCTGGCCATGGCCGCCCTGATGCGGATCTACGCCGCGCATCTCGCGGGCGAGAAGGTTCATCGTTGGACCAAGCTGGCCTTCTGGGTCGGCCTGGCCATGGGCGTGCTGATCAAGGGCCCGGTCGGGCTGATGGTCGTGGCGCTCAGCGTGATCGCCCTGTGGATCTGGGACCGCAAGGCGGTCTGGATCAAGGACCTGGGCTGGGGCTGGGGCGTGACCGTGCTGGCGGCCATCGTCCTGCCCTGGGCGATGATGATCACCGTGGCCACCGACGGCGCCTTCTGGTCGACGGCCGTGGCCGGCGACCTGGCCCCCAAGCTGGCCGGCGGCCAGGAAAGCCACGGCGCGCCGTTCGGCAGCTACGCCCTGGCGGCGTTCCTGCTGGTGTTTCCGACCACGCTGTTGCTGCCCGCCGGCCTGGTCCAGGGCTGGACCGGGCGCAAGGAGGCCGGGATCCGCTTCGCCCTGTGCTGGCTGATCCCGACCTGGCTGGTGTTCGAGATCCTGCCGACCAAGCTGGTGCACTACACCCTGCCCGCCGTGCCGGCCCTGTGCATGCTGATGGCCGCCGCCCTGCGCGCCCCGCTCGGCCCGATCTCGCGGGTGATCGGCGCGATCTTGTCGGCCCTGGCGGGCCTGCTGTTCGCGGTCGTGGCGATCTATCTGCAGCGCGAGCACGGCGATTCCGGCGACATTCCCTGGACGGCGCTGACCGCCCTGCTGTTCCTGGCCTCGGGCGGCGTCGGGGCCGTGCTGATCATGCGCAAGACCGCCGCCACGGCCCTGGTCGCGGCCGGGGCGATCGGCATCGCCGCCCACGCCGCCCTGGTCGGCCTTCTCGTTCCCCGCCTGGAGCCGCTGCTGCTGGCGCCGCGCCTGGAAAAGGCCCTGGAACAGGCCGACCTGGCGCCCCGGGGCGGCGCGCCGGGCCCCGTGGCCGTCACCGGCTACGCCGAGCCCAGCATGATCTTCCTGCTGGGCACCACCACCGAACTGACCGACCCGGTCGGCGCGGCCAAGGCCGTCGCCCAGGGCCGTCCCGCCGTGGTCGAGGGCCGCCAGGAAAAGGCGTTCCAGGCCGCCCTCGCCGCCCTGGGCCAGACCGCCCGCCCAGCCGGCGTGGTCGCGGGCTTCGACTATTCCGACGGCGACGAAGAGCGCCTGACGCTCTATCGCGGCGCGCCGATCCGCCCTGAGGACGAGACCGGCGACGAGACCGCGGAAACCCAAGCGGAGGCCCGCCCATGAGCCGCTTCATCCAGATCGTCGAGGTCGGTCCGCGCGACGGCCTGCAGAACGAGAAACTGTCCCTGCCGGTCGGCGAGAAGCTGGAGCTGATCCGTCGGCTCGAGGCCGCCGGCGCCAAGCGCATCGAGACCGTCTCGTTCGTCAATCCCAACCGCGTGCCCCAGATGGCCGGGGCCGAGGAAATCCAGGCGGCGCTGACGCCCGATCTGGAGCATTCGCGAATCGGCCTGGTGCTGAACATGCGCGGCTGGGAGCGCTGCGTGGCCGCCCAGTGCGACGAGGCCAATGTCGTGGTCTGCGCCACCGACGGCTTTGGCCTGGCCAACCAGGGCGCCACGGCCGCCCAGCAGGTCGACGCCCTGGCCGCCATCGTCGAGCGCCAGGCGGTCGAGGGCGGCCCTCCGATCACCGCCACGATCTCGGTGGCCTTCGGCTGTCCGTTCGACGGCGAGGTCTCCGAGGACCAGGTGGCGGCCATCGCCCGCGACGCCGCGTCCATGGGCGTGACCGAGCTCGCCATCGCCGACACCATCGGGGTCGCCGATCCCTGGACCGTCCGCCGACGGATCGAAGCCGTGCGCGCGGCCGCACCGGACGTCCGCCTGCGCATGCACTTCCACGACACCCGCAACACCGGCCTGGCCAACGCCTATGCCAGCGTCGAGGCCGGGATCGACGTGCTGGACGCCTCGGTCGGCGGCCTGGGCGGCTGCCCGTTCGCGCCGAACGCCACCGGCAACATCGGCACCGAGGACCTGGTCTACATGCTGGAACGGGCCGGCTTCGAAACCGGCTACGACCTGGGCGCCCTGATCGAGATCGGCCGCGACATCAGCGAACGCCTGGGCAAGGCGTCACCGGCGTCTTCGCTGGCGCGGGCGGGGACATTCCCCGCCTAGCCGTCCTTGACTACCCCATAACGAGCATCTTTAGTCTGCGCGACTCAAGATAGATATCGTCGCCCGGTTCCACGGCCGCGCGGCCGACGCGCTCAGGCGTCAGACAGGGGGACAGCGATGGCGAACACGATCACGTTCCAAGACATTCCGTCCGGCTGCCCGTCGGCGCCGGGACCTTACCGCAGCGGGGGCCTGGTGTTCACCAACTCGGTCGGCAACGCCTGGTGCAGCCCGTTCATCAACGGCTTCGTCGGCACCTATGGCTCGCCCAGCCAGCTGTTCGTGAGCCGCGACGACGGCGGCGTGTTCGACTTCGGGTCGCTGCAGGTGTGCAATCCCAACACGGCGATCCCGCCCCAGACCACGACCTTCACCGGGACCCGCGCCGACGGCACTTCGGTCAGCGCCCAGTTCAGCACCCCCAACGCCAGCACCGCGCCGCAGACCTTCGCCCCCGCCGGTTTCGACGACCTGACCAGCCTGGTGGTCAGTCTGGGCTTCGTGGCCTTCGACAACTTCGTGTTCGAGGGGGTGGCGGCCAAGACGGTGACGTTCAACCAGGACTTCCCGCCCGGCTGCCCGTCGATAGCCACCGCCTACACCTCCCAAGGCCTGACCTTCACCAATTCCGTCGGCAACAAGTGGTGCAGCGGCTTCATCAACGGCTTCGTCGGCACCTTCGGCTCGCCGTCCACGATGACCGTCAAGCCGGCCGCGGGCCATAAGTTCGACTTCCGCTCGCTGCAGATGTGCAACCCCAATCCCGCCATCACCGCCCAGGCCATCGAGTTCACGGGAACGCGGCCGGACGGCTCCACGATCAGCGCCGTCTTCTCGACGCCGCCCAACAACACCTCGCCTCAGACGTTCGCCCCCGCCGGGTTCGGCGGCCTGGCCTCGCTGACGATCGTGCTGGGCTTCGTGGCGTTCGACAACTTCGTGTTCGCCGACTAGGCGACGGCGCTCTCCCCGGTCGAGGCCGGGGAGCGACGTCAGATCGGCCGCCCGGTGATCTTCCAGATCAGCGGCCGGGAGACGCTCATCAGCAGGATGAGCGGGGCCAGCAGGACGGCGAGGATGTAGCGCTGGACCGAGTCGGCCCGCTTGATGAAGTAGCGCGACAGGCCCACGCCCTTGTGGAACTCGACCTTCAGCGGATGCTCCAGGCTGGTGTGGCCCAGATGGATGACCTCGGCCTTGGGCTGGAACAGCACCTGGCCGCCGGCCTGGCGGGCGCGCCAGCACAGGTCGATGTCCTCGACGTGCAGGAAATAGCCTTCGTCGAAGCCGCTCAGCAGGTCGAAGTCCTCGCGGCGCAGGGCGAAGCACGCGCCGGAGATGGTCGGCATCGGCACGGCCGCGTCCGGCGTCGGTTCGCGCTCGCGGTGGATCTCGAATTTCGACAGGCCTTTGAACCGGGCGGTCAGATGGCCGAAGCTGAGCAGGGTGGTGACCGGCGTGACCTCGCCGCGCCGGCCGCCGCGCTGTTCGGTGCCGTCGGTGTTCATCACCCGCGCCCCGACCACTGTGGGGACCGGCTGGTTCTCGAAAGCCGCGACCAGGGCCTCGACGCAATTGGCCTGCAGGTTGGCGTCCGGATTGAGGAAGACGATGTATTCGCCGCGCGCGGTCTCGGCGCCCATGTTGGCGCCGCGCGCGAAGCCGACATTGCCGTGGCCCTGCCGCAGCACGACGCGCGGCTCGGCCTGGCTCAGGGCCCGCAGCCGTTCGGCCCAGTCCGCCGGCGAACCGTTGTCGATGATGACGAACTCGTCGACCAGCGGCTCGGCCAGCACGTGCTGGATGCTTTCGATCAGCGCGTCTCCCGTCTGATAGACGACCATGACGACGGAGACGCGCGGCCGAACCGGCCGCACACCCGAGACGAAGGCCGAATGAGAAGGAAGAATGCTGTTCATCAGGCCTGCGCCAACTCCGCGGGCGCCGCCACGGCGCGATCACGGGCGAGGTCCGGCGGGGTCGCTTCCGTGGTCAACGCGCGCACGGCGTCCTCCAGCGACAACACCTTCTGTCCTTCGCCGCCGAGGCGACGCAGGGCGACTTCTCCGTTTTCAGCTTCCTTACGCCCGACCACTGCAATCACCGGCACCTTCGCGAGACTGTGTTCGCGAATCTTGTAGTTGATCTTTTCATTCCTGAAATCGACCTCTGCGCGAATGCCCATGGAAGTCAATCGCTCAGCCACACGTTGTGCGTAATCGTCGGCGTCGGACGTGATCGTGGCCACCACGACCTGGACCGGGGCCAGCCACAAAGGCAGGTGGCCGGCGTAGTTCTCCAACAGAATGCCGATGAATCGCTCGAACGAACCCAGGATCGCCCGGTGCAGCATGACCGGCCGCTTCTTGGAGCCGTCCTCGGCCACGTATTCGGCGTCGAGGCGCTCGGGCAGGACGAAGTCCAGCTGCAGCGTGCCGCACTGCCAGACCCGGCCGATGGCGTCCTTCAGCGAGAACTCCAGCTTGGGACCATAGAAGGCGCCTTCGCCGGGCTGGTCGACCAGACGCTCGCCCGCCGCCTCGGCGGCCGTGGCCAGGGCGTGCTCCGCCTTGTCCCAGGTCTCGTCCGTGCCGGCGCGCAAGTCCGGACGCGTCGAGAACTTCACGTCCGCCAGCTCCATGCCCAGGTCGTTATAGACGCTGCGCAACAGTTCGATGAAGCGCGCGCTTTCCTCCGTGACCTGCTCTTCGCGGCAGAAGATGTGGGCGTCGTCCTGGGTGAAGGCCCGCACGCGCATGATGCCGTGCATGGCGCCCGACGGCTCGTAGCGGTGGCAGGCGCCGAACTCGGCCATGCGCAGCGGCAGCTCGCGATAGCTCTTCTGGCCGACATTGAAGATCTGGATATGGCCGGGGCAGTTCATCGGCTTGACCGCCAGAACCTCGCCCTCGGCGCTCTCGCACATGAACATGGCGTGGCCGAACTTCTCGGCGTGGCCCGACTTCTCCCACAGGCTCTTGTCGAGGATCTGGGGCGTCTTGACCTCGCGATAGCCGGCCGCGTCCAGCCGGCGGCGCATATAGGCCTCCAGCGCCAGGTACAGCGTCCAGCCCTTGGGGTGCCAGAACACCATGCCCTTGCCCTCTTCCTGGATGTGGAAGAGGTCCATGGTCCGGCCCAGCTTGCGGTGATCGCGCCGCTCGGCCTCCTCGATACGCTTCAGGTGCGCCTCGAGATCGGCCTCGCTGGCCCACGACGTGCCGTAGATGCGCTGCAGCTGGGCGTTGTTCTGGTCGCCGCGCCAATAGGCGCCGGCCAGCTTGGTCAGCTTGAAGGCCTTGCCCACCGCCTTGGTCGACGGAAGGTGGGGACCGCGGCACAGATCCTTCCACTTCTCGCCCTGGTGATAGACCGTGATCGTGTCGCTGACCGGCAGGTCACGGATGATCTGGGCCTTGTAGCTTTCGCCCATGGCCTCGAAGTCGGCGATGGCGGCGTCACGCTCGACTTCCTCGCGGCGGATCTTCTCGTCGCGATCGACGATCTGGCGCATGCGCTCCTCGATCTTCGGCAGGTCGTCGAGGCTGAACGGCTCGTCGCGGGCGAAGTCGTAATAGAAACCGTCCTCGACGTTCGGACCGATCGTCACCTGGGTGCCGGGGAACAGCTCCTGCACGGCCTCGGCCAGGATGTGGGCGGTGTCGTGGCGGATCACTTCCAAGGCCTCGGGGGCCTCGCGCGTGATGATCTCGAAGCGGTTGCCGCGGCCCAGCAGATCGGCCGTCAACGGACGGTCCAGGTCCAGCAGCTGGCCGTCCAGCTTGATCAGCAGGGCCTTCTTCTCCAACGACTTGGAGATCGAGGCGGCCACGTCGCGGCCCGTCGCACCGTCAGGGTACTGGCGGGCCGAGCCGTCGGGGAAAATCAGGTCGATCATTCTTCACATTTCCACTTGCGCGGCGCGCGGGGCGGAGGCGGCGGGTCGTACCCTGAACCGCCTAACGGATTGCATCGGCAGATCCGTCCCACCGCGAGCCAGGACCCTTTCAGGGGTCCATGATCCTTGAGCGCCTGGGCCGCGTATTCCGAGCAGGTCGGCAGATACCGGCACTGACGCCCGATGAAGGGCGAAAGCGTCGTCTTGTAGGCCTTCAGGCCCAGGTCGACGGTGCGTTCGTAGAGTGTCATGCCGGCGCTTTCGCGAACGGAGTCGAGGACTTATCGACTAGCGAAAAGTCTCGATCAAGCGGCGCCGACGCGGCTAGTTCGGGTTTGGGTCTCGCCTGTGGCCTTGCGGACAGCCTCCACCGCGGCCTCGAACGCCAACAGCGTCGAGGCATGACGGGCGGGATAGTCCTTGACCGGCTCCAGCACGGCGAGCTCCGAAAATCGGCCCTGGGGAGGTGGGCCGCCTGATTTCAGCATAGCCTGCAAGGCGTCCCGGGCCAACTCGATCTCGGAAAGATCCGCCCCGACCACCTGGGCGCCGAGGATCGCGGCCGAGGCCTGCCCCAGGGCGCAGGCGGCCACGTCCTGAGCGAAGTCGGCGACCTTGCCGTCCCGGACCGTGACGTCGACCACGATCCGGCTGCCGCACAGCTTGGCCGTCTTCTCGGCGCTGGCGTCGGGCGCGGCCAGGCGTCCGGCCCGGGGCATGTTGGCCACCAGGCTCAGGATCCGGGCCGAATAGAGGTCGTCGATCATGCCGCTTATGTGGGGCTGTTCTGGCGCTGCGACCAGAGGTGTTCGGCCCGCGCCTTCACCGCCTCGCCCATCCGGGTGAAGGCGGCCTTCAGCTGGCGGCGCTCGTCGCGGCTGACGAAACGGACCAGCGGGCCCATGAACAGCTCGCCGTTCGAGAAGGTGGAGCCGACGTCGCTCATCTTCTCGATCTCCAGATAGCGGATCGCCGTCACGAAGCCGTTCAGCCGCTTGGTGCGCCAATGCAGCTGTTCGTAGGGCACCCAGTCCTGGACCACGGCCTCGACCAGCCGGGCCTGGCCGTCGTCGACCACCAGATCGAAGCGCAGCGAGGTGCCGATGCGCATCTCGCCCTCCATGCGGGGATGGACCGGATTCCAGTCCTTCCAGGTCGCGAAGTCGGAGATCACCTCCCAGACGATCTCGGCGGGGGCCAGCACCCCGGTACGGTGTTCTACAGCGCGTTGCATGGTCGTCCGTCTAGCACTCTCAAGCGATGAAACCCAAGCCGCTGGCCTTCTGGAAGACCGGCAGGTCGAGGGACGGCGGGTCGATCCCGGCCTGGCTGAGCAGGCCGTGGACCTGACCGCGATGGTGGGTCTGGTGGTTGAACAGGTGGGTCAGGGTGGCCCACATCGGCTGGGTCACCACCGATCCGTCGGCGATCCGCGTCCAGCGGAACACGCCGGCCAGCTGCTCGTCGGTCAGGGCGGCGACATGGCTCGACAGCGCCGCGTCCTCGTGGCTCCGCGCCTCGCGCAGCGTCGCCAGGTCGTGGAAGATCACCGCGTCCAGCCCGTGCGGCGGCAGGGTTTCGCCCCGCAGCCGCGCCAGCCACATCCGATCGGTGACGATCAGGTGGTTCAACGTCCCGTGGATCGAGCCGAAGAACGCCCCGCGCTCGGCCTTGTAGTCCGCCTCGTCCAGCATGGCGCAGGCCGCGTGGAGGCGATGATTGGCCCAGGCGTTGTATCCGGCGAACATCTGGAAATAGGCGCGCATCTCGGGCTCCTGGGTTCCTCGTGTGTATTTAGTCCTTCATTCGCCACGTGGCGCCGGCGGGACCGTCCATGACCACCACGCCCAGGCCGTCCAGCTCGGCGCGGATGGCGTCGGCGGCGGTCCAGTCCTTGGCGGCGCGGGCCTCGACCCGGCGCTTGAGCAGATCTTCCACCTTGGCCTTCAGGTCGTCGTCGGCGTCGCCCTCGAACCAGGCGTCCGGATCGGCCTGCAGCAGGCCCAGCAGGGCGCCGGCCGACAGCAGGCGGGCCTTGTTGGCGGCGATCGCGGCCTCGTCGCCGGCCGTCACGGCCCGCTCGATGGCGCTGGAGATCTCGAAGAAGCCCGACACCGCCAGCGGCGTGTTGAGGTCGTCCGACAGGGCGGCCAGCACGTCGACCGGGCCGTCGACGTCGGTCGCGGCCTCGATGCTCTTGGCGCGGCGCAGGGCGCCGTACAGGCGGTCCAGCGCCTTCCGGCTCTGCTCGACCAGCTCAGGCGTCCAGTCTAGCGGCTGGCGGTAGTGGCCCGACAGCAGCGCCCAGCGGATCACCTCGCCCGGCGTGGTCTTCAGCAGCTCGTGCGGGATGATCACATTGCCCAGGCTCTTGGACATCTTCTCGCCGGACATGTCGAGGAAGCCGTTGTGCAGCCAATAGTTCGCCAGCACCGGCGCGCCGTGGGCGCAGCGGCTCTGGGCCAGTTCGTTCTCATGGTGCGGGAAGGCCAGGTCGATGCCGCCACCGTGGATGTCGATCGTCTGGCCCAGCGCCTTGTCGATCATGGCCGAGCACTCGATGTGCCAGCCCGGACGGCCCGCGCCCCAGGGGCTGTCCCACTCGGGCTCGTTCTCCTTGGACGGCTTCCACAGCACGAAGTCGGCGGGGTGGCGCTTGTAGGGCGCGACCTCGACCCGGGCGCCGGCGATCATGTCGTCCAGGTCGCGGCCCGACAGCGCGCCGTAGTCGGGGAAGGCCTGGGTGTCGAACAGCACGTGGCCCTCGGCGGCGTAGGCGCTGCCGTTGGCGATCAGGGCGGCGATCATCTCGACGATCGGGCCCATGTGCTCGGTGGCCTTGGGCTCCAGGCTGGGCGACAGGGTCAGCAGGGCCGCGGCGTCCTGATGGTAGGCGGCCAGGTAGCGGTCGGTGATGACCTTGATCGCCACGCCCTCGGTCGCGGCCTTGGCGTTGATCTTGTCGTCCACGTCGGTGACGTTGCGGGCATAGACCACCGCGTCCTCGCCATAGACGTGGCGCAGCAGGCGGAACAGCACGTCGAACACCACCACCGGCCGGAAGTTGCCGATGTGGGCGTGGTTGTAGACCGTCGGCCCGCAGACATACATCGTCACCCGGCTCGGATCGGCGGGAACGAAGTCGCGCTTCTCGCGCGCCATGGTGTCGTAGAGCTTGATGGTCATGGGAAGGGAGCGGCCTGACGTCGCGGGAGTGTTGCGGGGATACGGATTGGCCCCATATAACGAGAGCACGCGCGCACGACCATGCTTATTGGTCCCAATGCGCGACGGGTGGCACGCGTAATTCCAGGACGAAAGGCGTCCTGGCGCAACTCAGCCCGTGGAAAGACCTTCCCCACACATGGACGCACGGACCTGCGAGCGAACCCTGACCGATCTCGAGAACGACATCGATCTTGATCTTGAACCCGCCCAGCGCCCCACCCGAGACGAGGCCATGGCCGCCGTCCGGACCCTGCTGGCCTGGGCCGGCGACAACCCCGACCGCGAAGGCCTGCTCGATACGCCGCAGCGCGTGGCCGACGCCTATGGCGAGTGGTTCGCCGGCTATCGCGGCGATCCCGCGCAGGAGCTCAGTCGCACCTTCGAGGACGTGCAGGGCTATGACGACATGGTCATGCTGCGCGGCATCGACGTGCAGAGCCATTGCGAGCACCACATGGCGCCGTTCCTGGGCAAGGCCTGGGTGGCCTATATGCCAACCGGCAAGGTCGTGGGCCTGTCCAAGCTGGCGCGCCTGGTCGAGATCTTCGCCAAGCGTCTCCAGACCCAGGAGACCATGACCATGCAGATCGCCGACGCCATCGAGGACCACCTCAGCGCCGCCGGCGTGGCCGTGCTGATCGACGCCGAGCACCAGTGCATGTCGACCCGCGGCGTGCATCACCACGACGTCTCGACGATCACCACCCAGTTCCGCGGCGCGTTCAAGACCGACAAGGTCCTGCAGCAGCGCTTCATGGACCTGGTGACGCGGAAGTAGGTTGAAAGTCCCTGCGTCCTTCGAGGCCGCTTCGCGGCGCCTCAGGATGAGGAAGTCTGTACTGCTTTCCTCATCCTGAGGAGCGAGCCATAAGGCGAGCCTCGAAGGACGCACGGCGTTTCCGTGGGGGCGTAAGATGTTGAAGACGTGGCTGGCGGCTCTGGCCGTCGCGATGACGGCGGGCATGACCATGGCGCAGACCCCGAAAGCTCCCTGGGAATCGGAAATCCTTCCCCCGGCCCTGGCCTGGCATGGCGTCAGCGAGACGCTGATCGCCAAGCCGTCCGACCCCTGGATCACGCCGTCGGAGCTGACGGGCCTGACCGCCTCGCCGAACTATGACGAGACCCGCGCCTGGCTGGAAAAGCTGGACGCCGCCTCGCCGCTGATCCGCATGGAGGTGTTCGGCAAGTCGCCCGAGGGCCGCGACCTGCTGGTGCTCTACGTCTCCAAGGACGGCGAAAAGTTCGATCCGAACAAGCCCGTGCTGCTGGCCCAGGCCGGCATCCACCCGGGCGAGATCGACGGCAAGGACGCCGGCATGATGCTGCTGCGGGACATTGCTTTCGAAAGGGGGGCCTTCCACGGCAAGGACAATCCGCTGAACAGCGTGAACCTGGTCTTCGTGCCGATCCTCAGCGTCGACGGCCACGAGCGCGCCAGCCCCTACAGCCGTCCCAACCAGCGCGGCCCGCTCATTCAGGGCTGGCGGCACACGGCCCAGAACCTCAATCTGAACCGCGACTACGGCAAGCTCGACGCGCCGGAGATGCGGGCGATGATCACGCTGATCGATCGGGTGAAGCCCGACCTCTACATGGACATCCACGTCACCGACGGCGAGGACTACCAGTACGACGTCACCTATGGCTGGGCCGGCTACCAGGGCGACTTCGCGCGCTCCAAGGCCACCAGCGCCTGGCTGGACAAGGCCTTCCTGCCGGCCACCGAGGCGGGCCTGAAGGCGGCGGGCCACATCCCCGGCCAGCTGGTCTTCGGCCTGGACAACCGCGACCCCAAGAAGGGCCTGGGCGCCTCGCCGGCGTCCTTGCGCTATTCCAACGGCTACGGCGACGCCGCGCGGATCGCCACGGTGCTGGTCGAGAACCATTCGCTGAAGCCCTACCGGCAGCGGGTGCTCGGGACCTACGTCCTGCTGGAGGAGACCCTGAAGGTCCTGGCCAAGGACGGCGCCGCCCTGCGGGCCGCCGAGCGGCAGGACCGCGCCCAGCGGCCCGCCGTGATCAAGGCCAATTTCGGGACCAGCTTCGGAGGCGCCGGCAAGCCGCTGCACACCGTGAGCTTCCTGGGCGTGCTGTACGAGACCTACGACTCCCCCGCCTCGGGCGGCAAGGAGGTGCGCTGGCTGGGCAAGCCCGATCCCAAGCCCTGGTCGCTGCCGCTCTACACCAGCGAGCCGTCGCTCGACCTGACTCCGGCCAAGGCCTACTGGGTCTCGTCGGCCAAGCCCGACATCATCGAACGTCTGCGCATTCACGGCGTCCAGATGGAGACCCTGGCCGCGCCCAGGGCGGTGTCGGTCGACATGATCCGCCTCACCGCGCCCAAGCTCGCGACACGCGCCAGCGAAGGCCATGTCGAGATCGACGCCGGCCCGGTCACCCACGAGACGCGCACCGTCACCTTCCCCGCCGGCTCGGTGCGGATCTCGACCGACCAGCCGCTGGGCGAGATGGTGACCCTGCTGCTGGAGCCGGAAAGCGACGAGAGCTTCTTCGCCTGGGGCATGTTCCCCGAGGTGTTGCAGCGCGTCGAATATATCGAGGGCTACGCGATCGCCCCGCTGGCCGAGAAGATGCTGGCCGCCGATCCCAAGCTGAAGGCCGAGTTCGAGGCCAAGCTGGCGGCGGACCCGAAGTTCGCCGCCGATCCCGATGCGCGGCTGGGGTGGTTCTACGCGCGGACGCCGTATTACGACGACCACTACAAGCTCTATCCGGTCGGGCGGGAGCTGTAGGGTGGGGACATGCCCTCGCGGCGTGTCCCCAACCAGGACCCCTGCGCGCGAAGGGGACACGCCGCAAGGGCATGTCCCCGATCGTGACCGGCCTTAGTCGCCTCCCCGACGATCCGGCTTGCCAGCTTCCGCGAACGCTGAACCTTATGCCGCTCACGTTCGACTAGTTTCATGAGTGACGATCGATGGACACCATCGCCTCCGGACACGCCGCCGCCCTGTGGGTGGGGCTGCACGTCCTGCTCCTGCTGACCCTGTCGCTGCTGGTCGTGCGCCTGCGGCAGAAACACAAGGTCGCCCTGGGCGATGAAGGCATTCCCGAACTGGCCCGCGCCATCCGCGCCTTCGGCAACGCCAGCGAGTACATCCCCGTGGGTCTGGCGGCGGTCATCGTCCTGGCCCTGGTCGGCGCCGCGCCGCTGGCCATCCACGTGGTGGGCCTGGTGCTGTTCGCCGGCCGGCTGATCCACGCCGTGGGCCTGTCCAACAGCGGCGGCGCCTCGATCCCGCGCGCCGTCGGCATGATCTGCACCTGGCTGGCCTACATCTTCGGCGCGGTCGCCCTGCTGTTCTACGCGATCGGCTGATCCCGCTTTTCGAGCCGCCCGGACCAGGGCGTTTCCGGCCGTCCCGAACGGGCCGCCGCTCGTCCCACGCCCCTGGATCGCGGCCGGGCCCTGGCCGATGTCTTCCTCACCGACCAGCGAGGCAAGACGTCATGACCACCGGCTCGAACACGACACGCAGAACCCTGCTGGCGGCCCTGCTGGCCCTGCCGGCGGCGGCCACCCTGAAGATCGACCGCGCCGCGGCCGCCGTGATGCGCCGGGCCCGTCCCGGAACGGCCGCCTGGCCGACGGACCAGCAGTGGGCGTCGCTGAACGCCGCGGTCGGCGGGCGGCTGAAGCCGGTGGTCCCGCCCCGGCTCGACGGCCCCGAGGCCGCCAAATGGCTGGCCGATCCCTTCTATGTCAGCGACCAGCCGGGCCTGACCCAGAGCTCGGGCTGGCTGGACGGCTGGACCTCGTCGCCCAGCGCCTGTGTCGTCCGCGCCGAGCAGGCCTCGGACGTCGCCCAGGCCGTGCGCTTTGCCGCCGAGCACCAGCTGCGCCTGGTCGTGCGCGGCGGGGCCCACAGCTACATGGGCGGCTCCAACGCCCCCGACTCCCTGCTGGTCTGGACCCAGGGCCTGCGCGACATCGCCCTGCACGAGGCCTTCACGCCCCAGGGCTCGAGCGCCGCGCCCGTCCCCGCCGTCTCGGTCGGGGCCGGCTGCCTGTGGGTCGACGTCTATGACGCGGTGACCACCAAGGCCGGCCGCTACGTCCAGGGCGGGGGCTGCACCACCGTGGGCGTCGCCGGCCTGGTCCAGGGCGGCGGCTTCGGCAGCTTCTCCAAGGGCTTCGGCCTGGCCGCCGCCAGCCTGCTGGAGGCCGAGATCGTCACCGCCGACGGCGCGGTCCGCGTCGTCAACGCCAGCCAGGAGCCCGACCTGTTCTGGGCCCTGAAGGGCGGCGGCGGCGGCACGTTCGGGGTGGTCACCCGCCTGACCCTGAAGACCCACGACCTGCCCGAGACCTTCGGCGTCGTGAGCTGGACGATCAAGGCCTCGTCCGACGCCGCGTTCCGCGACCTGCTCGCCGCCTTCGTCGCCCACTACGCCGATCACCTGCTGAACCCGCACTGGGGCGAGCAGGTCCGCACCCACACCGACAACAGGCTGGAGGTCCAGATGGTCTTCCAGGGCCTGGACGTCGAGATCGCCCGCGCCGCCTGGAAAGACTTGGCCGACTTCGTCAAGGCCCGTCCCAAGGCCTATCAGGCCCCCGACCCCGTGGTGCTGAGCCTGCCCGCCCGCCACTTCTGGAATCCGGCCGTCCTGGGCAAGTACGCTCCCGAGGCGATCAAGCTCAGCGACCGTCCCGGCGCGCGGCCGGGCGACTACTGGTGGGCCGGCGACGGCGAGCAGGTCGGAGCCTTCTGGCACGCCTACACCTCGGCCTGGCTGCCGGCCTCGCTGCTGAAACCTCAGGATCAGGGCAAGCTGGTCGACGCCTGGTTCGCCGCCAGCCGCCACTGGACGGTGTCGTTCCATTTCAACAAGGGCTTGGCCGGCGCCTCGCCCGCGACCCTGGCCGCCTCGCGCGACACGGCGATGAACCCGCAGGTGCTGGACGCCTTCGCCCTGGCGATCATCGCCGGGTCCGGCGACCCGGCCTATCCCGGCATGCCCGGTCCCGATCTGGCCGAGGCCCGCGACCACGCCGTCCGCGTCCACAAGGCCATGGACGCCCTGAAGACCGCCGCCCCGGACGCCGGCGGCTACCTGTCGGAATGCGACTTCTTCACCCGCGACTGGCAAGCGTCCAGCTGGGGCGGCCACTGGACGCGGCTGGCGGCGATCAAGCAGCGCCACGACCCCGACGGCCTGTTCGTGGTCCACCACGGCGTGGGCAGCGAAGGGTGGAGCGCGGACGGGTTCACGCGGCGGGCGCCCGCCTGACCCCCGACGGACCCTTGCCGCCCCCCGCCCGCCTCGTCCATAAGACCGCATGGACGAAAACCTGTTGAATGACGTGCTCGCCGCCGCGCGAACCGCTGGCGCCGACGCCGCCGAAGCCGTGTTCGCGCAACGCCAATCCCTCTCCGTCAGCGTTCGCCTGGGCGAGCTGGAGGAGGTCGAGCGCGAGGAGTCCCGCGACATCGGCCTGCGAGTGTTCGTCGGCAAGCAGAGCGCCACGGTGTCGGGCTCGGACATCTCGGCCGAGGGCCGCGCCAAGCTGATCGACCGGGCCGTGGCCATGGCCCGCCTGGCCCCCGAGGACCCCTACGCCGCCCTGGCCCCGGCCGAGCGTCTGGCGCGCGCGCCGTTCCGGGAGCTGGACCTCCATGACCCGACCGAGCCTTCGGCCGAGGCCCTGGAGGCCCAGGCTCGCGAGGCCGAAACCGCCGCCCGCGCCACCCCGGGCGTGACCAATTCCGACGGCGGCTCGTCGTCGTGGAGCGCCTCGACCTGGCGGCTGGTCACCAGCGAAGGCTTTTCCGGCCTGCACCAGGCCAGCGGCTTCGGCGTCTCGGCCTCGGCCATCGCCGGCGAAGGGGCGGGCATGGAGCGCGGCGGCGAGGGCCGCTCGGCCCGCCACGCCAGCGACCTGCCCAGCCCGCGAAGCATCGGCGCCAAGGCCGGCGAACTGGCCGTCGCCAAGCTGAACCCCCGCAAGCTGGACTCGACCACCGCCCCGGTAATCTTCGAGAACCGCCTGGCCATCTCGCTGCTCAGCCCGCTGATCGGCGCGATCTCGGGCCCGTCGATCGCCCGCGGCACCTCGTTCCTGAAGGACAGGCTGGGCCAGCAGATCTTCGCCAAGGGCGTCAACCTGCTGGACGACCCGTTCCGGCCGCGCGGCCTGGGCTCGGCGCCGTTCGACGACGAGGGCGTGGCCTGCGAGGCCCGCGCCCTGATCGACGACGGCGTGCTGACCACCTGGCTGATGAACATCAGCTCGGCCAAGCAGCTGGGCCTGGAAAGCACCGGCCACGCCTCGCGCGGCCTGGCCGGCCCGTCCGGCGTCTCGACCCATAATCTGACGCTGCAGCCCGGCGACAAGGATCTGGCGGGCCTGATGGCCGACGCCGGGACCGGCCTGCTGGTGACCTCGATGTTCGGCCCCTCGCTGAACGGCAACACCGGCGACTGGTCGGTAGGCTGCTCGGGCTTCTGGTTCGAGAACGGCGTGTCGACCGGCCCGGTCACCGAGATCACCGTGGCCGGCAACCTGATCGACATCTACGCCCGCCTGGTCCCCGGCTCGGACCTGGAGATCCGGGGGGCCAGCAACAGCCCGTCCCTGCTGGTCGACGCCCTGGCGATCGCCGGAAAATGACCGACCTGGACCTGATCCTCGCCGCGGCGCGCGAAGCCGGAGCCCTGGCGCTCTCGGCCCGCGAGGCTGGGCTGAAGATCTGGTCCAAGGACGGCGGCTCGCCGGTCACCGACGCCGACCTGGCGGTGGACGCGCTGCTGAAGGACCGCCTGGGCGCGGCCCGGCCGGCCTATGGCTGGCTGTCGGAGGAGACGGTCGACGATCCGGCCCGGCTGGTCACCGCGCGCCAGTTCGTCGTCGATCCGATCGACGGCACCCAGGCCTTCATGAAGGGCAAGCCCTGGTTCGCGGTGTCGATCGCCGTGGTCGAGAACGGCCGCCCCGTGGCCGGCGTGGTCCACGCTCCGGCCCTGGACGAGACCTATGTCGCCACCCTGGGCGGCGGCGTGTCGCTGAACGGCGCGGCGATCAGCCCCAGCGACACCGAAGACCTCGAGGACGCCGCCATGCTGGGCGACGCCAAGATGTTCATCCATCCGGCCTGGGCCAACCCCTGGCCGCCGATGCGGGTCGAGAGCCGCAACTCGATCGCCTATCGCCTGTGCCTGGTGGCCGGCGGGGCCTTCGACGCCGCGGTCGCCCTGTCGCCCAAGAACGAGTGGGACCTGGCCGCCGCCGACCTGATCTGCGCCGAGGCCGGGGCGGTGCTGACCGACCACAAGGGCGCCGCCTTCCGCTATAATCGGGCGAATCCACTGCTTCCGAGCGTGGTTTGCGCCAATCGGGCGCTTCACCCGTTGATCCTGTCACGCGTCGGGCATATCGACCTGCCGCAACGATAACTTCCGCGCAGGAAATTCCACGCCATGAGCGACAAGCAGCTTCTTCACCTCGTGATCGGCGGTGAACTGAAGAACGTTTCCGATATCGAGTTTCGCGACCTGAGCCAGGTCGAGTTCGTCGGCGCCTACGCCAACTACGCCGAGGCCCACAAGGCCTGGAAGGCCAAGGCCCAGGCCACGGTCGACAACGCCCACGCCCGGTACTTCATCATCCACGCGCACAAGCTGCTGGATCCGAGTCTGGATTAGGATCTACCTGAAAGGTCCTCCCCCTGTGGGGGAGGTGTCGGCGCAGCCGACGGAGGGGGGAATATTCGGCAGGCGGTTGCGTCTCGACGCTCGATCCTAAAACTCCCCCCACCGATCGCTGCGCGATCGCCTCCCCCACAGGGGGAGGACCTAAAGCTACTCCCGCCGCAAAAGCCCTTCCGTCACGATCCCGCCGATCATCCCAGCCCGGAAGTCGGCCTTGATCTTCACCGGATCGTAGTCGGGGCTCTCCACCCACTGGGTGAAGGTCAGGCCCTTGGGGGCGGCATCCTTCAGGTAGCGCTCGAAGGTGTAGTCCAGCACCCCGGTCTTGCCCTGCTTGATGTGCAGGTACTTCAGCGACAGCTGCTCGATGGCTTCCTCGATCGGCAGGCCCAGGCGGTAGTGGGCGTAGAGCACGCTCATGATGCCGGCCCGGTCCGCGCCGGACTTGCAGTGCATCAGGGCCGGATATTCGATCGACTCGAACAGGTCGCGCGCGCCCAGCACCCGCTCCTTGATCGGGACCTCGCGCGAGGTGATCACGAAGTCGACCATCTTCAGGCCGACCTTCTCGCAGGCGTATTTCTCCAGCGCGTAGAAGCTGCCGTCGAACCCGCCGCGCAGGTTGATGACGGTCTTGACGCCCTTCTTCTTCCACTCGGCCAGCTGGTGCGGCCACGGCTGGTTGGTCCGGACCAGCTCCGGGCTGATCCAGTGGTCGTTCTTGAAACCCAGGCGCAGATAGGCGTGGTCGTTCCAAAGATAGGAGAGATAGGTGCGAAAGCGCCCCCAGCGGGTTGTGGTGTCGTAGCTGGGCAAACGGGCGATCCTTCGTGAATGCGGGCTAAATAGGCGCCACAGCCCTGTAATGCAAAAGCCACAGCGCCGCACCCCCGCCGCAATGATTGGCCATTGCCCAGCTTGACAGTACGGCCCCGAAATCCGACCCCTGGCCCCATGACCGAACCCGCCGCGCCGCAGACGACCAACCGCGCCCTCGCCGCGCGGATCTGGCGCGACTACCTCCGGCCGCGCCGCGGAACCCTCGCGATCGCGATGATCAGCGCCGCGATCGTCGCCGCCCTGAGCGCGGGCCTGGCCAAGGTGCTGGAGCCGGCGGTGGACCAGCTGATCACGCATCCGCAGCCCGGCGCCCTGTGGCGCATCCCGCTGCTGATCGCCGTGATCGCCATCTCGCGCGGCCTGTTCCAGGTGCTGCAGACCCGGTCGATCAACCAGATCGGCAACGGCGTGGTCGGCGACATGCAGGTGCGATTGTTCGGCAAGCTGGTGCGCTCGGACCTGGCCCGCCTGCGCGGCGCCCATTCGGGCTCGTACGTCTCGTCGATGCTCTACGACGCCACCCTGATCCGCGAGGCGGCGACCAGCGGCGTGGTCAATTACACCCGCGAGATCCTGACCGTGGGCGGCATGCTGGTGGTGATGTTCCAGCTGGACTGGATCCTGGCGACCGGCGTGCTCGTCGTCGCCCCCGTCGCCAGCCTGTTCATCCGGCGGTTCTCCAAGAAGACGACCAAGGCCGCCAAGGGGGCCATGGGCGAGACCTCCAACCTGTCGACCGCGATCATGGAGAGCCTGGACGGGGTGAAGATCGTCAAGATGGAGAACCGCGAGGCCTATGAGGAAGGCCGCGTGGCCGCGGTGATCGAGCGCCGCCAGCGCCATCTGATCAAGGGCTCCAACGCCAAGGCGATGGCCGCGCCGGCCACCGAGACCTTCGGAGCCCTGATCACCGCCGCCGTCTTCGTCTATGCCGGCTGGCGGGCCAGCACCGGCGGCATGACGGCCGGGGCGTTCACCGGCTTCCTGTTCGCGCTGGGGGCGTCCCTGCAATCGCTGCGGCAGGTCGCCAACCTGCAGACGGTGTTCAGCGAGGGCTTCACCGGCGCTCGCCGCCTGTTCGAGGCGCTGGACGTCGAGGCCGCCATCGTCGATCCCGCCAACGCCAAGGCGCTGCCGGCCGGCGAGGCGGCCATCGCCTTCGACCATGTCAGCTTCGCCTATGGCGACAACGCCCCGGCCCTGTCCGACGTCAGCCTGACCGCCAGCCGGGGCGAGACCGTCGCCCTGGTCGGCCCCTCGGGCGGCGGCAAGAGCTCGATCCTCAACCTGATCCCGCGCTTCTACGACGTCACCGCCGGGGCGGTGACCATCGACGGCCACGACGTGCGCGGCGTGACCCTGGCGTCCCTGCGCGACCGGATCGCCCTGGTCACCCAGGAGCCGTTCCTGTTCGACGACACGATCCGCGCCAACATCGCCTACGCCCGGCCCAGCGCCGCCGAGGACGAGATCGAGGCCGCGGCCCGCCAGGCGGCGGCCCATGACTTCGTCAGCGAGCTGCCGCTGGGCTACGACACCATCGTCGGCGAGGCCGGCGCGCGGCTGTCGGGCGGCCAGCGCCAGCGCATCGCCATCGCCCGCGCCTTCCTGAAGGACGCCCCGATCCTGCTGCTGGACGAGGCCACCAGCGCCCTGGACACCGAGAGCGAGGCCCAGGTCCAGGCGGCGCTGGAGCGGTTGATGGCCGGCCGCACCACCATCGTGATCGCCCACCGCCTGTCGACCGTGAAGGACGCCGACCGCATCTATGTGATCGACAAGGGTCGGGTCGTGGAGACCGGAACCCACGGCTCGCTGGTCCGTCACAATGGCCTCTACGCCCGCCTGGCCAAGGCCCAGGACCTGGATCAACTGCCGGAGACTTCCGCTTGAGGCCGCTGCGTTCGCCCTGGGTGATGATCCTGCTGGCCAACCTGATGGCCGGCTATCTGCGGCTGGTCTACGCCACCCTGCGCTGGACCCGCGAAGGCCAGGAGCACGCCCAGGCGGTGTGGGCGCAAAGCCTGCGCGACAAGAGCGGGGCGATCCTGGCCCTGTGGCATTCGCGCGTGCCGGTGGGGCCGTCGACCTGGCCGCAGGGGGCCGACAAGCCGCGGATCCGCGTGCTGGTCTCGCAATCGCGCGACGGCGAGTTCATCGCCCGCACGATCAGCAAGCTGGGCTTCCCCTCGATCCGCGGCTCCTCGGTCAAGAAGACCGACACCGCAAAAAACAAAGGCGGCGAGCAGGCTTTCCGCGACATGGTCAAATGGGTGCGCGACGGCGGGGCCATGGCCATCACGCCGGACGGCCCGCGCGGTCCGGTCGAGGAGATGCAGAAGGGCGCCCTGGCCCTGGCCCGGATGACCGGCGCGCCGGTGCTGTTCGTCGGCCTGGCCATGAAGCCGTGCATCCGCCTCGACACCTGGGACCGCACCATCATCCCCCTGCCCTTCGCCAAGGCCGCCATGGTCTGGGACGGACCGGTGACCATGGGCCGCGACGACGACCCCGACGTGCTGGTGGGAACCTGGGCGGCGCGGCTGTCGGCCGTGAACCGGCGGGCGGAGGCGCTGGTGGGGGAGACGGCGGTCAGGGACTAGGTCCGAGGACCGAGGCTCACTCCCTTGCCCCCACCTGACCGCTTCGCGGTCTGTCCGCCCCCATGGGGGCGGAGGACGCGCGCACGAAGCCCTCTTTCCCCCTATGGGGGAAGACGACCGCGAAGCGGTCCGTAGGGGGCAAGCGTGTGAACCTCCAGGGATGACGGTTGAAAGGGTGATGGCTTGGTGGGATGTAGACCCCATGCCGCACGACCACGCCGACCACGCTCACGACCACCATGATCACGATCATGGTCACGACCATTCCCACGGTCACGACCACGGCCACCACCACCACGGCCCCGGCGGCCACAGCCATGCGCCCAAGGATTTCGGCCGGGCCTTCGCGATCGGCGCGGCGCTGAACATCGGCTTCGTCATGGCCGAGACCGCCGCCGGCCTGATGACCCATTCGCTGGCCCTGCTGGCCGACGCCGGCCACAATCTGTCCGACGTGCTGGGCCTGTTCATGGCCTGGGGCGCGGTGATCCTGGCCAAGAGGGCTCCGGGCGGACGCCACACCTACGGCCTGCGCAAGGGCACGATCCTGGCCTCGCTGACCAACGCCGTGGTGCTGCTGGTGGCGATCGGGGCCATCGCCTGGGAGGCCGTGCGCCGCTTCGCCGATCCGCAACCGATCCAGGCCGGGCCGGTGATGATCGTCGCGGGGATCGGCATCGTCATCAACACCGCCACGGCGCTGATGTTCATGAGGGGCTCCAAGGACGACCTGAACATCCGCGGGGCCTTCCTGCACATGGCCGCCGACGCGGCCATCTCGGCCGGGGTGGTGGTGGCCGCCGCCGTGATGTGGTTCACCGGCTGGCTGTGGCTGGACCCGGTGGTCAGCCTGGGCATCGTGGCGGTGATCGTGCTGGGCACTTGGAGTCTGCTGCGCGACTCGCTGGACCTGGCCCTGGACGCCGCCCCGCGCGGCATCGACCCCAAGGCGGTCAAGGACTGGCTGACCGCCCGCCCCGGCGTCACCGAGGTGCATGACCTGCACATCTGGGCGATGAGCACCACCGAGACCGCCATGACCGCCCACCTGGTGCGCCCCCTCGGGGCCGGCATGGTCGGCGAGGACCTCGACGCCTTCCTGCACGACGCCTGCGCCGAACTGAACAGCCGGTTCAACATCGGTCACGTCACGCTGCAGGTCGAGCACGGCGGCGCGGCGTCCTGCCGACTGGCCCCCGCGGACGTGGTGTGAGCCTTCCCCTGTCCCTGGCGCTGTACCGCGCGGCGACCACCGCGCTGGAGCCGTTCGCGCCCCTGCTGCTGGAACGCCGCGCCAAGGCCGGCAAGGAGGACCGCGCGCGGCTGCACGAGCGCCTGGCCCGGCCGACCATCCCGCGCCCCGACGGTCGGCTGGTCTGGCTGCACGGCGCCAGCGTCGGCGAGAGCCTGTCGATCCTGCCGTTGGTTGAGCGCCTCCGGGCCGAGCGGCCGGACGCCGCGGTGTTGGTGAGCTCCGGCACGGTCACCTCGGCCGAGCTTCTGGCCCGCCGCCTGCCGGCCGGCGCGATCCACCAGTTCCTGCCGGTCGACACCCCCGGCGGCGCCCGGCGGTTCCTCGATCACTGGCGGCCGGACCTGGCGGTGTTCGTCGAGAGCGAGCTGTGGCCCAACCTGCTGCTGACCGCCAAGGCGCGCGGGGTGAAGCTGGCCCTGGTCTCGGCCAAGCTGTCGGACAAGAGCTATGCCGGCTGGCAGGCCCGTCCGTTCGCGGCCCATGAGCTGTTCAGCGGCTTCGACCTGATCCTGGCCCAGGACGGCCGCGCCGCCGACCGGCTCACCGCCCTGGGCGGAATGGTGGCCGGCGAGGCCGACCTGAAGTTCGGCTCGGCCCCGCTGCCCGTCGACGAGGCGGCCCTGGCCGGCCTGCGCGCGCGGCTGGGCGAGCGGCCGCTGCTGCTGGCCGCCAGCACCCATCCGGGCGAGGACGAGATCGTGCTGGACGCCTGGCGCGCCCTGGCCGCCGATAAAGACCACGGGCGCCCGCGCCTGGTGATCGTCCCGCGCCATCCCGAACGCGGCCCGGCCGTCGCGGACCTGGCCCTGGCGACCGGCGCCACGGTCAGCCTGCGCAGCCGGGAGCCCGACGGCTCGGCCGAGATCATCGTCGCCGACACCCTGGGGGAGCTCGGCCTGTGGTACCGGCTGGCGGATCTGGCCCTGGTGGCTGGCAGCCTGGTGACGGGGATCGGCGGCCACAATCCGCTGGAGCCGGCGCGTCTGGACTGCCCGATCGTCTCGGGCCCGCATGTCGAGAACTGGCTGACCGCCTATGCCGATCTGCGGGCCGCCGACGGCGTGACCTTCGCCGACGCCTCGGTGCTGGGCGCGCGGCTGGCCGAGCTGCTGGCCGGGCCTGAGATCCTGAAGCTGCAAGCCGGCCGCGCCCAGGCCTTCGTCGCCCGGCGTGACGCCGAGGCCCGGGCGGGCCTGGACCGCATCCTCGAGCTGCTGGACGCGGAGGCGGAGGCATGAAGCTGGCCACCCCGCGCTGGTGGTATCGCCGCGAAGGCGCGCCCAGCCCCGTCACCCGCGCCCTGCTGACCCCGCTGTCGTGGATCTGGGCCGCCCAGACCGCCCGGCGCATCGCCCGCACCCAGCCGCGCGGCGCCGACTGCGCGGTGATCTGCGTCGGCAACTTCACGGTCGGCGGGGTGGGCAAGACGCCGATCGTCCGCGAACTGCTGCTGACCCTGACCCAGCGCGGCCGCCGGGCCCACGGCCTGTCGCGCGGCTACGGCGGCAAGCTGCAAGGTCCCGTGCGGGTCGACGTGGCCCGCCACACCGCCAAGGACGTCGGCGACGAGCCGCTGATGCTGGCCCAGGACTTCCCGATGTGGGTGTCGCGCGACCGGGTGCTGGGGGCGCGCAAGGCCGCCGCCAACGGGGCCGAGGTGGTGGTCATGGACGACGGCCACCAGAACCCCGACCTGCGCAAGACCCTGTCGCTGGTGGTGGTCGACGGCGAGACCCGCGACGACGAGTGGCCGTTCGGCGACGGCAAGGTGTTCCCGGCCGGCCCGATGCGCGAGCCGCTGGCGGTGAGTCTCGCCCGCACCGACGCGGTGATCGTGCTGCTGCCCGACGACCTGCCGCAGGCCGATCCGGAGTTGCTGGCCCTGTTCGGTGACACCCCCGTGCTGATCGCCCGCCTGGAGCCCGCCGCGCCGCCGCCCAAGGGCCGCCAGGTCGGCTTCGCCGGCATCGGCAAGCCCTGGAAGGTCGAGCGCGCCCTGCAGGCCGCCGGCTGCCACCTGGTCGACTTCGCGCCCTATCCGGACCACGGCGACTATGACGAGGCGACGCTGAACTTCCTGTGGGAGCGGGCCCAGACCTACAGCGCGGGCCTGGTCACCACCGAGAAGGACTGGGTGCGGCTGCCGCAGGCCTGGCGGGACAAGGTCACGGCCTGGCCGGTGCGGGCGCGGTTCGAGGATGAAGGGGCGCTGGCGAAACTGCTGGAGTCAGCAGGGCTGTAGCTCACCCACTTGCCCCCACCTGGCGGCTTCGCCGCCTGTCCGCCCCCATAGGGGGCGGAGGACGCGGCTCCTCTTCCCCCTGTGGGGGAAGACGATCGCGAAGCGATCCGTAGGGGGCAGGTGCTAGCCGCCTAAGCGCCCGCCTTCTTCGCGAACTCCCACGCCCCCCGCGCCAGCACCGGAACCCGCGCCTCCATGATCTCGGCATGGGCGCTGGCCGCCGTGCCGTCGCGCACCCGGCCCACGATCCCCTGGCAGATCCCCGCCAGGCGGAAGAGGTTGTAGCTGAAGTACCAGTCAAGGTTCGGCAGGCCGTCGCGGCCGGTCAGCTTGCAGTACTGGGCCACCGCCTCCGGAATGGTCGGCACGCCGTAGGCGGTCAGGTCCTTGATCTCGGCCAGGCCCCCGCGCTGGTCGGACGGCATCACCCAGTTCATCAGGAAGTAGCTGAAGTCGGCCAGCGGGTTGCCCAGGGTCGACAGCTCCCAGTCCAGCACCGCCACCACCTTCGGCTCGGTGGCGTGCAGGATCATGTTGTCCAGGCGGTAGTCGCCGTGGACGATCGAGGTCACGTCGTCGGCCGGGCACGTGGTCGGCAACCACGCGATCAGCCGGTCCATGTCCTCGATCACCTTCGTCTCGGACGCCTTGTACTGCTTGGTCCAGCGGTCGATCTGGCGGGCGAAGTAGTTGCCCGGCTTGCCGTAGTCGGCCAGGCCGACGGCGGCGTAGTCGACATTGTGCAGGGCCGCCAGGGTGGCGATCTCGGCCTCGTAGATCGCCCGGCGCTCGGCCGGCTGGTAGTCGGGCAAGGTGCCGTCCCACAGGATCCGGCCTTCGACATTGTCCATCACGTAGAAGATCGTGCCGATCACGTCCTCGTCCATGCACAGGGCGTAGGCCTTGGCGACGGGGAAGTTGGCCTTGTTCAGGCCCGAGATCACCTTGAACTCGCGGTCGACGGCGTGGGCGCTGGGCAGCAGCTTGCCCGGCGGCTTGCGGCGCAGGACGTACTTCTTGGTCGGGGTGACCAGCTGGTAGGTCGGGTTCGACTGGCCGCCCTTGAACTGACGGACCTCCAGGGGACCGGCATAGCCCTCGACATGGGCCTCCAGCCAGGTCGCCAGCCTGGCCTCGTCGATGGCGTGGCGCGGGTCGACGGGCTTGGTACCGGAATTCAGATCCTGGGCGGACTGTTCGGCCACAGCCATGCGCTTCACTCCCCAACACTTGTTTGAAAGCGACATTAGAGCGTGGGGACGCCGACGCAACCCTCTCGACGGCCCCGCGGCAGCTTGAGCCGTCCCTCGAAAGCCGGCTACAATCGCCAAGTCGAAAAAGGGCCATGGACCGGACGAGGTAAGCCCGGTCGCTCCGACTTTCGGAGAACCTGTACCCTCGCCTCACGGCTGGGACCCACGACGAGACGACGGCGCATCGTGCGCCGCCGGCTCGGCGTGCGAGGTCCCGATGTCGATACCGATAGAGCCACCCGTGCGCCGCGCCTCACCTGAAGGAGTGCGCTGATGCGCCTGAACCACATCGACTTGCCCGTGCCCGACGTCGCCGCGACGCGGGACTTCTTTGAAACCTGGCTAGGCTTCACCCACGAGCGCACCCTGGGCCAGGACGGCCTGTCCATCCTGCGCGACGACGCCGGCCTGGTGCTGGTGCTCAGCCGGCTGCGCCGCGACGGGGCCCAGACCTGGCCGATCCCGTTCCACATCGGCTTCCACCTGGAGAGCCAGGAGGCGGTGTCGGCGCTCCATGCTCGCCTGGCGGCCGGCGGCCTCGCCGTCGCCCCGCCGACCATGCAGCACGGCGCGTTCGGCTTCTACCTGACCGCGCCGGGCGACATTCTGCTGGAGGTGGCGCACCGCGCCTAGACACCGCGCGGAACGGAGACAGGCGCATGCGCCTGTCTCCAGCCGCGGCTCCGCTCTCAGCCGTGCTGGCTCAGCGCCCGCCAGCCGATGTCCGAGCGATAGAACCCGCCCTCCAGCGACACCGTGCCCAGGGCCGCGTAGGCCACGTCGCGGGCCTCGTGCAGCGTCGCGCCCAGGGCGCAGACATTGAGCACCCGGCCGCCCGAGGCCGTCAGCCGGCCCTCGGCGTCGCGGGTCGTGCCGGCGTGGAAGATCACCGCCTCGCCGCCGAACTCGCTGTCGGCGCCCTGGATCAGGCCGCCGGTCTTGGGGGCGTCGGGATAACCTTCGGCGGCCAGCACCACGCAGATCGCCGCCTGGTCGCGCCAGACCGGCTTGTCGGCGCCGGCCAGCTGACCGCGCGCGGCGGCCAGCAGCAGCGGGACCAGGTCGCTTTCCAGCCGCAGCATCAGGGTCTGGCATTCGGGGTCGCCGAAGCGGGCGTTGTACTCGACCAGCTTGGGGCCCTGGGCGGTGAGCATCAGACCGGCGTAGAGCACGCCGACATAGGGGCAGCCCTCGGCGGCCATGCCCTCGACGGTCGGGACGACCAGTTCGCGCCAAGCCTGCTCGACCAGGGCGTCGGTCAGGACCGGCGGCGGCGAATAGGTGCCCATGCCGCCGGTGTTGGGACCCTCGTCGCCGTCATAGGCGCGCTTGTGGTCCTGAGCCGCGCCGAACAGCATGGCGGTCTTGCCGTCGCAGATCGCGAACAGCGAGGCCTCCTCGCCGTGCATGAACTCCTCGATCACCACCCGCGCCCCGGCCGAGCCGAAGCGGCCGCCCAGCATGTCCAGCACGGCGGCGTCGGCCTGCGCCCGATCGGCGGCGATCACCACGCCCTTGCCGGCCGCCAGGCCGTCGGCCTTGATCACGAACGGCGCGGTCAGGGTGTCGAGGAACGTTCCGGCCGCGGCCGCGTCGGTGAACACGCCATAGGCCGCCGTCGGCAGGCCGTGGCGGGCGCAGAAGTCCTTGGTGAAGGCCTTGGAGGTTTCCAGCCGGGCGGCCTGGGCGCTGCCGCCGAAACAGGGGATCCCGGCCTTGGCCAGTTCGTCGGCCAGCCCGACCTCCAGCGCCGATTCCGGACCGACGACCACCAGGTCGGCGGCGATCTCCCGGGCCAGGGCCACCAGGCCCGCGACGTCGGTCACCTTCACCGCGCGCAGCTCGGCCACCTGGGCGATACCGGGATTGCCCGGCGCGGCCACCAGGCGGCCGCACAGCGGCGACTGGGCGATCTTCCAGGCCAGGGCGTGCTCGCGTCCGCCGGACCCGACGAGCAGGATGTTCAGCTTTTCCATGAGGCCGGGGTGTCGCGTGGCCAGCGCGCGGGGTCAAGACGAATGCGGCGCGCGGGGAGCACCCTCATTGGCGGCACATTGACATAACTCTCTCAAAAGTAGCATCTTCCCACCCATGCTCCGAGCGACTTCGAACGCCGGGCCGGGGGGAAGCGCCATGACACTCAAGAACATCGAACACGTCGTCGTGCTCATGCTCGAGAACCGCACGTTCGACAGCATGCTGGGCTGGACCTACGAAAAGGACTCGCCGACCTTCATCCCGCCGGCCACCGGGCCGTATCGCGGGCTGCAGGCGGTCAATCCCAACGATTTCCTCAACACGGCGCTGAGCGGCACGCTCGCCGCCAAGCCCACGCGCGGCGTGACCGGCTTCACGGTCCCCGACTTCGCGCCCGGGGAGTCGTTCCAGCAGGTCCTGACCCAGTTCTACAACACCCGCACGCCCAAGCCCGACGACCCCGTCACGATGAAGGGGGTGCTGGCCGACTTCGTCGAGGTCCTCAAAGCGCGCAAGCTGAGCGACGCCGACATCCGTCGCCTGGGACCGATGGTGATGCAGAGCTTCACCCCGGCCCAGGCCCCGGTGCTGAACCAGCTCGCCCGCCACTACGCCGTCAGCGACGCCTGGCACGCCTCGGTGCCGTCGCAGACCAATCCCAACCGCGCGTTCCTGATGTGCGGCACCTCGAACGGCATGATCAACAACGGCGACCTGGAGACCGATCCGCGCGCCAAGGAGATCCAGAGAATTGTCGGCATGGCGATCGGCGACGACCGCGTCGACGCGCCGACGATCTTCAACGCCCTGGAAACGGCGGGGGCCGACTGGAACGTCTTCTACGAGACCAGCTACCTGCCGCAGAAGATCTCGACCCTGCTGAAGGAGATCGGGATCATCGCGCCCTTTGTCCCCTTGCTCCGCGAGGTCTACCTGGCGCTGAAGCCCTACACCGACTACCTGGTGGGCCTGACCTCGGGCGCCCTGGAGTCCTGCTACACTTGGCGGCTGTTCCCACAGATCAAGGCCAAGATTCCGGGCGCGGAAAACCGCTTCCGCAAGACCGAGGAGTTCCACCGCAGGGCGCGCGCGGGCAAGCTGCCGATGTTCAGCTATATCGAGCCCTTCTGGTCGATTTCCCACAGCACCGTCGACAACAAGGGCTACGAGAACCTGTTCTCGGCCCTGGGCAACGACTACCACCCGCCCGGCAGCGTCCTGGCCGGCGAGCAGTTGGTGAAGGAGGTCTATTCCAGTCTGATCGCCAACAAGGCCGCCTGGGAAAAGACCCTGCTGCTGATCACCTTCGACGAGTTCGTGGGTTCGTTCGACCACCAGACCGCCGACCTGAAGCCCGGCAAGGTCAAGCCGCCGTGGGGCGCCGGCAAGCCGCCCTATCAGAACAGCGCCGGATTCAAGTTCGACCGCCTGGGCGCGCGGGTGCCGACCATCGTGGTCTCGCCCTATGTCCAGAAGGGATCGGTGTTCCGCTCGAAGACCGACACGCCCTTCGACCACGCCTCGGTGATCACCACCATGCTGGAGAAGGTCGGGCGTCCCGACCTGGTGGCCCAGTTCGGCGAGCGGGCCAAGAACGCGCCCAGCTTCAGCCACGCGGTGACGCTGACCACGCCCCGCACCGATCCTATCCTGCCGTTCGTCGATATGCCGCGCCGGAACGGCGACCCGGTGCTGTACGGTCAGACCTTCCATCTGAAGAACCAGCACGGCGTGTACCTGGCCCCCGCCGTCTGCGCGCTGAAGGTGACCAACTCGGTGTTCTCCAAGGCGATCATGGACCTCTTGGTGGCGTTCGACGTCGCCGCCTATTTTCCGAAGATGGACAAGACCAAGGCGCCGGTGTCGTTCGTCACGACCCTGCCCGATCCGACCGCCCAGATCCCCGACCATTCCCTGGTTCTGCTGGTCTCGCGCGAGCCCGGGCCCGGGGCCCGCAACGTCCTGGGGGCCTGGGACGATTCCCGCTCGTGCTACTATCACGACGAGTATCTCGAGGGGATCAATCTCAAGAAGCAGACCTGGGTGGTCAGCAACATCGACCATCCCGGCCAGCCGCTCCTCTACGGCGGGAAGGTCATCATCCACAACCTGCACTTCCGCGATCAGCGGCTGTCGCAAGACAACCGGATCGGGATGTCCCAATGGGTGACCACCCGCAAGGACGGCGACTACTGGACAATCGAGCCGGGCCCGGTCGGGGTCTAGGTCGAGCGCTTCCGTACGGCCTGGAGCGCCAGATAGACCACCGCGGCCGCCGCGAAGGCCGGCAGGGTGGCGCCCACCTCGGGCGCTGTCCTGCCGAGCGCCTGATAGGCGCCGACGCCGATCGCCCAGGCGGCCAGGCCCGGGAGGTTCAGCCCCAGGGTCTGGGCGTCGGCGGCCTCGACGCGGCGGCGGCGCACGATGAAGTGGTCGGCCAGCAGCACGCCGAACAGCGGCGCGAACACCGAGCCGATCAGCAGCAGGAAAGTCTCGTAGCGCGCCATCGGCGCCAGCAGGGCGACGGCCGTGCAGACCACGCCGAAGCCCAGGGCCAGGCGGGTCGGGCGGATCGGCGCCAGGGTCGCGGTCGAGACCGCCGCCGAATGGATGTCGGCGAAGGTGTTGTCGGTCTCGTCGATGACGATCAGCAGCAAGGCGATCCCGCCGCCGCTGGCCGCCAGGGCCGACAGCAGCATCCCCTGCCCGCCCCCGGCCGCCAGGGCGTAGGCCGCGCCCAGGCCCATGAACCAGACATTGGCCAGCAGGTATCCGACGGCGCTGCCCTGGAACATGCCGCGCGGCGAGCGGCCGAAGCGGGTGTAGTCGGCGATCAGCGGCAGCCACGACAACGGCATGGCCACCACCAGGTCGACCCCGGCCCCGAAGCTCATCTCGCCGGTGCCCGCCTTGGCCAGCAGGGCCGCCAGGTCGTGCTCGGCCAGCAGCCGCCAGGTCAGCCAGCCCGCCCCGGCCAGTAGCAGCCACAAGCCCCAGGCGCGCAGGAACCGCCGCACGAACGACACCGGCCCCATCACCGCCAGGCCGGTGGCCAGGCCGCCGAACAGCAGCGTCCATAGCAGGGGATTGGAGACTCCGAAGGTCTGCCGGGCCAGGGCGTCGGCCGAGTCGCGCATGGCGATGATCTCGAACGCGCCCCAGCCGGTCAGCTGGACGGCGTTGAGCACCGCCGGGATCGCCGCCCCGCGCGCGCCCAGGGCCAGCCGCAGCGACCCCATGGCCGAAAGCCCGGTGTCGGCGCCGACCACGCCGGCGGCGGCCAGCAGCAGCGCGCCCAGCACCGAGCCGGCGACGATCGCCGCCAGCGCCGCGCCCAGGCTCAGTCCGGGGACCAGGAAGGCGCCGGCCTGCAGCACCAAAAGGCCGATCCCCAGGCTGAACCACAGCGAAAAGGCGTCGAACGCGCCGAACGCCCGGCGCTCGGGCGGCACGGGCGTCAGGGGATCGTAGGAGTCGGCGGGGTGAAGCATGGGCGGTGATTAGCAGGAACAGCGCGGCCGCGTCATCCAGGCCTTCTGCCGTGGGGGAGGACCTGAAACACGCGGTTTTCGGCCTCGGTCGGGGGAGGGGCAAGAACGGGCGGCGGAGGTGAGTTCGCGCTGTGGTGTCGGCGCGAATTTGGGAAACACGAGGTTCTTCGGCGCGTTGGTTCGAATTCCGGCGCCTCCGGGGCGCGTAACAGGAGCCCAGATCATGGCTCGCATTGATGGAACCAACCGGGCGGACACTCTCGAAGGCGGCGCGCAAGGCGACGTCATCTACGGCAACGGCGGCGATGACGTCCTTTGGGGCAAGGGCGGCAAGGATCAACTCTATGGCGGAACGGGCGATGATGTTCTGCACGGCGGCGACGGCGCGGACCGGCTGCAGGGCGGCCCCGGCAACGACACCTATATCGGCGGCGACGGCGCGGACCGCTTCGTCTTCACCGACGTCCCCGCTTCGGGCTCGACCTTGGAGACCGTCACGGTCTACCAGATCGGCGACGTTCTCGATTTCAGCGACATCGACGCAAACTGGAACCGTGACGGCAACCAGGCCTTCCGCTGGCTGGGCCATGGCGATTTCACGGGCCGCCCCGGCGAGATGATCATCCGCCACTATGGCGAAGGCATGAGCGCCTACACCGAGATCTTCGTGGACGTCGACGGCAACGGCCTGGGGGACATGGCGGTCAAGCTGAACAACGGCTGGTTCGACTTCAATCCCGGCAACGGCGACCTGATCCTGTAGGGTCGGCGCGGCGCCTTACGCCGCGTCCAGATCCAGCGAATACCCCGCCGACCTCACCGTGCGGATCGGATCCCCGTCCACGTCCCCGTTCAGCGCCTTGCGCAGCCGCCCGATGTGCACGTCGACCGTCCGCGCCTCGACATAGACGTCCGAGCCCCAGACCGCGTCCAGCAGCTGTTCGCGGCTGAACACCCGGCCCGGGTGCTGCATCAGGTAGTCGAGCAGGCGGAACTCGGTCGGGCCCAGGTGGACTTCCTTGCCCTGGCGCTTCACGCGGTGGGCCACCCGGTCGATGACGATGTCGCCGACCGTGATGCGGTCGTCGGCCAGGCCCGGGCGGATGCGGCGCAGCACGGCGCGGACGCGGGCGGTCAGCTCGATCATCGAGAACGGCTTGACCACATAGTCGTCGGCCCCGGTGTCGAGGCCGCGGATCCGGTCGCTCTCCTCGCCGCGCGCCGTCAGCATGATGATCGGCACGTTGCGGGTTTCGGAGCGGCCGCGCAGGCGGCGGCAGACCTCGATGCCCGAGACCTTGGGCAGCATCCAGTCGAGGATCACCAGGTCGGGCGCGCGCTCGGAGGCCATGGTCAGGGCTTCCTCGCCGTCGCCGGCCACGCCGACGACATAGCCTTCCTTGTCGAGATTGTAGTGCAGCAGCGTGGCCAGGGCGTCTTCGTCTTCGACCACCAGAACGTACGGAGTCACTTGCGCCGGCCCTCTTGCTTAGTTCGACAGGGTGTCGAGCTTGGGCCGCTGGGAGATGATCTCCTCGCCGGTCAGCTCGAAATGGATGATCTCGGCGATGTTGGTGGCGTGGTCGCCGATCCGCTCGAGGTTCTTGGCGACGAACAGCAGATGGGCGCACGGATTGATCGTCCGGGGATCGCCCATCATGTAGGTCAGCAGTTCGCGGAAGATGGCGTTGTAGTGCTCGTCCACCTCCTCGTCGCGGCCCCACACGCCGATGGCGCGCTGCAGGTCCGAGGCGGTGTAGGCGTCCAGCACGTCCTTCAGCCGGCCCTGGACCAGGCGGCCCATGCGTTCGATCGAGCGGGTCAGGGCGCTCATCGGATCGGCCTCGGTCAGGATCAGGGCCCGCTTGCCGATGTTCTTGGCCATGTCGCCGCAGCGTTCCAGGCTCATCGAGATCTTCAGGGCGGCCACGGCGTGGCGCAGGTCCACGGCCATCGGCTGGCGCAGGGCGATCAGGCGGAACGCCTTGCGCTCGATCTCGGCCTGCAGGGTGTCGAGCCGCTCGTCGCGGGCCACGACCTGCTGGGCCAGGGGCGCGTCGCGGCGGGCGATGCAGTCGATGGCGTCGGCGACCTGGGCCTCGGCCAGGCCGCCCATGCGGGTGACCTCGGCCGTGAGGTGGTTCAGCTCTTCGCCGTAGGACTTGACGGTGTGTTCAGTCATCTCTTGTGCGTCCTGCCGGTCAGCCGAAGCGGCCGGTGATGTAATCTTGCGTGCGGGTGTCGCGAGGATTGGTGAACATCTCCTCGGTCGGACCGCTCTCGACCAGCTTGCCCAGGTGGAAGAAGGCGGTCTTCTGCGAGACCCGGGCGGCCTGGGCCATCGAGTGAGTGACGATGACGATGCAGTACTGGTTGCGCAGTTCGTCGATCAGCTCCTCGATCTTGGCGGTGGCGATCGGGTCGAGGGCCGAGCAGGGCTCGTCCATCAGGATCACCTCGGGGCTGACGGCGATGGCGCGGGCGATGACCAGGCGCTGCTGCTGACCGCCCGACAGGCCGGTGCCGGCCTGGTGCAGGCGATCGGCGACCTCGTTCCACAGGCCGGCCTTCTTCAGGCTGGCCTCGACGATGGCCTCGAGCTCGGCCTTGCCGGTGGCCAGGCCGTGGATCTTGGGGCCGTAGGCGACGTTCTCGAAGATCGTCTTGGGGAACGGGTTGGGTTTCTGGAACACCATGCCGACCCGCGAGCGCAGCACCACAGGGTCGACGCTCTTGGCGTTGACGTCGGCGCCGTCGATTTCGATCGAGCCGGTGACCTTGGCCGACGGGATGGTGTCGTTCATCCGGTTGATGCAGCGCAGGAAGGTCGACTTGCCGCACCCCGACGGGCCGATGAAGGCGGTGACCGACTTGGCCGGCACGTCCAGGCTGACGTCGAACAGCGCCTGTTTCTCGCCGTAGAAGACGTTGACGTCGCGGGCCCGGATCTTGAACTCGCTGGTGGTCACGTGGCCGTGGCCGGCGGGGATGGCCGACGCCAGGGTCGGAGCCCCGCTCTGGCGTTGGGAGGCGGCGATCGTGTCGTCGCGGTTTTCGGTCGGCATGGCGTGTCCCAGCGAAAGCGGAGAAGCGAGGGGATTGAGGACGGTCATTGGTCTACCACCGGCGTTCGAAGCGGCGGCGCAGGATCACGGCGGCGGCGTTCATGACGATCATGAAGACCAGCAGCACGATGATGGCCGCGGCGGTGCGTTCGTGGAAGGCGCGCTCCGAGGCGTTCTCCCAGATGAACACCTGGACCGGCAGCACGGTGGCCGAGCTGGTGAAGGTCTCCGGCGCGCCGGGCACGAAGGCGACCATGCCGATCATCAGCAGCGGCGCGGTCTCGCCCAGGGCGTGGGCCAGCGACAGGATGGCGCCGGTCATCACGCCGGGCATGGCCAGCGGCAGCACGTGGTGGAACACCGTCTGGGCCTTGGAGGCGCCGACGCCCAGGGCGGCTTCGCGGATCGAGGGCGGCACCGCCTTCAGCGAGCTGCGGGTGGCGATGATCACGGTCGGCAGGGCCATCAGGGCCAGCACCAGCCCGCCGACCAGCGGCGAACCGCGCGGCACGTGCAGCCAGTTGATGAACAGGGCCAGGCCCAGCAGGCCGTAGACGATCGACGGCACGGCGGCCAGGTTGTTGATGTTGACCTCGATGACGTCGGTCCAGCGGTTCTTCGGGGCGAACTCCTCCAGATAGACCGCGGCCATCACGCCGACCGGAATGGCGATCATGGCGGTGATGATCAGCATCATGGCCGACCCGATCACCGCGCCCCAGACGCCGGCCTGTTCGGGTTCGGTGGAGTCGGAGTTGGTGAAGAACTTGGTGTTGAAGCCGGCCTTGACCGTGCCTTCCTTCTTCAGGCGGTCCAGCCAGTCCAGCTGCTGGTTGTCGAGCTTGCGGTCTTCCTCGGCGGTCGCCCGCTGGATCTCGCCCTTGTAGTAGAGGTCGGCGTCGGCCTTGACCGAGCCGGTGACGTCGACGGTCTTGCCGATCAGCGACCGGTCCTTCTTGATCATCTGCAGCAGCTGGTTGCCGAAGTCGCGCGAGACCAGATCCTGGACCTTGCTCGACACCGTGCCCAGGTCGTCGTCCTGGACGCCCAGCTTCTTCATCATCGCCTCGGCGACGATGTAGTCGTAATTGACCCCTTCCAGCGCGTTGGTGTCGATGCGCTCGGGGTTCAGATAGACCGGCACCGTCAGGGTGTGGGTCTCGAAGGTCGAATAGCCCTGGGCGACGATGCGGCCGACCAGCACCACCAGGAAGATCATGGCGACGATGATCGCCGCCATGCCCTGGGCGCGGAACAGC
Source organism: Caulobacter sp. Root487D2Y (assembly GCF_001427165.1). Classification (NCBI taxonomy): domain Bacteria; kingdom Pseudomonadati; phylum Pseudomonadota; class Alphaproteobacteria; order Caulobacterales; family Caulobacteraceae; genus Caulobacter; species Caulobacter sp. Root487D2Y. The sequence goes on along the minus strand of NZ_LMFD01000001.1, from coordinate 747,438 downwards.
TTCTCGGAGCGGTGGCGCTTCCTGAGCAGGGCCTCGCGGGCCGACAGCGTCGGGCGGGCGGCCGGCGCGCCGGGCTTTAGGGCGGCGTCAGTCATATTGTTCCCGGTACTTCTGGACGATGCGCAGGGCGATGATGTTGAGGCCCAGGGTGACCACGAACAGGGTCAGGCCCAGGCCGAAGGCCGACAGGGTCTTGGGGCTGTCGAATTCCTGGTCGCCGGTCAGCAGGGTGACGATCTGGACGGTCACCGTGGTGACGGTGTCCAGCGGGTTGGCGGTCAGCTTGGCCTGCAGGCCGGCGGCCATGGTGACGATCATGGTCTCGCCCACCGCGCGGGACACGGCCAGCAGCATGGCGGCCATGATCCCCGGCAGGGCGGCGGGCAGGACCACCTTCTTGACGGTCTCGGACTTGGTCGCGCCCATGGCGTAGCTGCCGTCGCGCAGGCTCTGGGGCACGGCGTTGATGATGTCGTCCGACAGCGAGGAGACGAACGGGATCAGCATGATCCCCATCACCACCCCGGCCACCAGGGCCATCTGGTTCTGGACCTGCATCAGGTACTGGCCGATCCCGTCCAGCGGCCCGCCGACCAGCTGCTCGCCGACGCCGTTGAAGAAGGCTCTAAACAAGGGCCCCACGGTCAGGGCGGCGAAGAAGCCGTAGACCACGGTCGGCACGCCGGCCAGGATCTCGAGCAGCGGCTTGATCGTCGAGCGCAGGCCGCGACCGGCGTATTCCGACAGGTAGATCGCCGAGTAGAGGCCGATCGGGGCGGCCACCAGCATGGCGATCATCATCACCAGGAAGGTGCCGGCGAACAGCGGCACCGCGCCGAATGCGCCCGCCGAGGCCACCTGGTCGGCGCGCATGGCGATCTGCGGCGCCCATTCGGTGCCGAACAGGAAACCGAGGATCGGCACGGTCTCGAAGAAGCGCCAGCTTTCGTAGATCAGCGACATGACGATGCCGAGCGTGGTCAGCACGGCGGCGACCGAGCAGGCGATCAGCACGCCGGCGATCCAGCCCTCGACCCGGTTGCGGGCCCGGAATTCGGTGTTGATGCGCGGGGTGGCCAGCATGAAGCCGGCCAGGGCCAGCAGGCCGGCCAGGCCCAGGACCGAATAGCTGACGATGCCGTCGATGCGCTTGGCCTCGACGACCTTGGCGTCGAACGCGGTCTTCAGGGCGCCGTCATAGGCCACCTCGCTGGCGGCCTGGCCGGTGGCGACGGCGTTGACGTCGCTGAAGAACACGTCCTGGCGATCCGCCGTCAGGGCCTGCACCACGGCCGGGCGCTGGGCCTGCAGCATGGCGTCCTCGACCCGGCCGCCGAACATGGCGCCCAGTAGCAGCAGCAGCGCCGCCGGGGCGCCGGCCCACAGGGCCGCGTACAGACCGTAATAGTTCGGCAGCGAGTGGAGCTTGGCCGCGGAGCCGCCGGAGGCCTTCAGCGCGCGGCCTCGGCCGGCCATGAAAGCCGCGCCGGAGAACAGGGCGAGAAACAGGAGCGAGAGCCAGGTCAGCATGCGTGCGGCGGGGTCTTGCGCGAAGGGATGCGATGACGGCGCACAGCGCGCCGTACCGCCCAGCCGATCTATGCCGGGCGGGCGCCGACCTTATGCGACGTCTTGACGACAGTTTTGCGACAGCGGCCAGGAAGGGCCTCCTTGAGACCCCAAGCCGTTGTCATCCCGGACAAGCTCGGCGAAGCCGAGCGCAGATCCGGGACCGTCGGAAGCGCTGAGTTCACGCGTCGGCCCCGAACCTTCGCGCTGCGCGCTCATCCGGGATGACAGCCTGAGTCTAAGGCCTCAATCCCCCGCACCCCGCGCCATCGGGAAATACACCCCGAACGTCGCCCCCTCGCCCTGCACGCTCTCCACCGTCATGCCGCCCCGGTGGCGGTTCATGATGTGCTTGACGATGGCCAGGCCAAGGCCCGTGCCCGAACGCTCGCCGCTCTTCTGGCCCTCGACCCGATAGAATCGCTCGGTCAGGCGCGGCAGGTGCTCGCGGGCCAGGCCCGGGCCCCGGTCGCTGACCCAGAGCGACGCGTAGCGCTCCTCGACGGCGTGGTCGGGGGTCAGCAGCGACATGCGCGCCGCGGCGGGGTCGCGCGGCGCGGCGGCCATGTCGGCGGTCAGCCCCGAGAAGATCTCCACCCGCACGACGCCGTCGCGCGGCGTGTATTTGATGGCGTTGTCGACCAGGTTCTGGATCACCTGGACGATCTGGTCGCGATCGCCCTCGACCACGGCCGCGCCGCGCGGCGGCAGGACGGGATCGAAGGTCACGGCCTTGTCCTTGGCCTGGGGCGTCAGGGCGTCCAGCACGTCGATCGTCGCCATCGCCAGGTCGACCTGGCCCAGCGGCGCGATGTGCTCGTTCAGCTCGATTCGCGACAGGCTCATCAGATCGTCGATCAGCCGCGCCATCCGCTCGGCCTGGGCCTGCATGATGCCCAGGAACTTGTCGCGCGCGCCGACGTCGTCCTTGGCGTGGCCGCGCAGGGTCTCGATGAAGCCCGACAGCGAGGCCAGGGGCGTGCGCAGCTCGTGGCTGGCGTTGGCCAGGAAGTCGGCGCGGGTGCGCTCGCTGCGGCGGGCGTCGGTCTCGTCGCTGAGGATCAGCAGGGCCAGGCGCGAACCGCGCTCGTCGACGCCCAGCGGCGCGCAGTGCGCCGCCCACTCGCGCCCCTGGGCCCCGCCGCCGACATAGTCGACCGAACGCCGCACGCCGCCGAACAGGCTTTCGTCCACCGCCTCCAGCACCTGAGGGCTGCGCAGGGCCGAGACCAGCAGCCCGCCGCGCGGCTGCAGCTTGAACAGGTCCCGCGCCGCGGCGTTGGCGAACACGAATCGCCGGCCGGTCAGGTCGTCGGCCTCCTCGGCGGCGATGACCATCAGCGGATCGGGCAGGGTTTCGAGAATCAGGCCGAAGGGCGGCGGCTGGTCGACCAGGGCCGGGGCGGGCGCCGGGGCGACCGAGTCGACGGACCGGGTCAACACCCGGCGGGCCAGGACATAGCCGGTCACGCCGCTGATCAGGGCCAGGGGAACCGCCGCCGTGGTGTTGGCCCCGCCCGCCGCCGCCAGCGCCAGAAGGGCCGCGGGTCCGGCCAGCACGGCCCCCCAGACGCCCAGCGGCGTGCTGATGGACCCATCGGAACGGGCTGACGAGGACGGCGAGGCCATCGGCATGCGGCAGTCTCGATTTTTCGCGAAGGGAGGATTCGGTGAACCAGATATGGCGCCCCGGGAACGCTTGCGATAGACCGTCAAACGCCTAGAAGCACGACAGCGGCGGAAAGCACCGCAATTTCGCCGCAACGTGCCGCAATCTGGGGTCTGGGTTTATCTCCGAGGTGTCGTTCGTAATGCAGCGCAAGGTCCTGGTCGCGACAGTCGCAACCGCTCCTCTCCTGGCCATGGCGTTCGGCGCTTATGCTGAGACCGTCATCAACACGGCCCGTACGACGCCGATCGCCACGGCGACGGCGACGGCCGCCGCCGGGCCCGACGACGTGAAGGTCGACACCGGCGGGGGCATCACCCTGACCACGGCCGGGCCGCTGATCACCCTGAACAGCAACAACAAGGTCTCGATCGGCGGCAACGGCCTGACGAGCGTCGGCGTGAACGACTCCACCGGCGTCCTGATCCAGGGCGGCATGACGGGCTCGGTGATCAACAACGCGGCCATCAGCCTGACCGAGGACTACACCCCGACCGACGACGACAAGGACGCGTCCGGCGCGGCCAAGCCGGACGGCGATCTCGACGGTCCGTTCGCCAAGGGCTCCAACCGCTACGGCATCCATCTGGTCGGGCCCGGCGTCTTCACCGGCGACATCACCCAGAGCGCGGGCGGCTCGATCACGATCGAGGGAAACAATTCGGCCGGCATCTGGCTTGAGACCGGCCAGGTCGGCAACCTGACCACCGGCGGCACGATCAACGTCATCGGCGACAACACCTACGGCGTCCGCGTCGCCGCCCCGGTGACCGGCAGGGTTTCGATCAACGGCGGCACGACCGTGACCGGCCTGAACGCCACCGGCGTGGCGATCGACGGCGCCGTCAGCGGCGCCGTCATCGTCCAGGGCGGCGTCACCACCACCGGCTATCGCTACACCACGCGTCCGGCGACCAAGGAATTGCGCGCGATTCTCGACGCCGACGACCTGCTGCAAGGCGGTTCGGCGGTGCGGGTGACCGCCAATGTCGGGGGCGGGATTTTGCTCGACGCGCCGCCTCTCGACACCGACACGGCCAACACCGACGAGGACGGCGACGGCGTCGCCGACGCCAGCGAAGGCACCGCGTCGCTGACCACCTACGGCGCGGCCCCGGCCCTGCTGATCGGCTCGGACACCCAGTCGGTCGCCATCGGCGCGGTCGGCACGGGCGACAACGCCTACGGCCTGATCGCCCGGGGCGGCGTCACCGCCAACGGCGTGTACGACGGCGTCACCGCCACCGGGATCCAGATCGGCGGAAACGCCGGCCAGACCACGACCATCGCCGGCGGCGCGCGGCTCGACAGCGCGATCACCGCCACCGCCTATGAAGCCAACTCGACCGGCGTCCTGGTCAAGGCCGGCGCGACCGCGCCCACCCTGTGGAACCGGGGCGGGATCACCGCCTTCAGCGTCTCCGAAGGCCAGTTCGACTCCCGCGCCGTCGCCATCGACGCCGGCGCCAGCGTCACCACCCTGCGCAACGCCGGTTCGATCTCGTCCACCCTGGGCGGCGAAAAGGGCAACGCCTATGGCGTGATCGACAACTCGGGCGCCCTGACCACCATCGAGAACACCGGCCGGATCTCGGCCACGATCGTGCCGACCGACGACAAGGACGACACCGACGACGCCGATCTGCTGGCCAGCAACGAAGTGGTCACCGGCAAGGCGATCGCCATCGACGTGAGCAAGAACACCACCGGCGTCACCCTGACCCAGTTCGGCGTCAATGACGGCGACGACCTGAAGGACGGCATCGCCGACGCGGACGCCGACGGCGACGGCGTGGACAACGCGGACGAGCCGACCCTGATCGGCGCGATCAACTTCGGCTCGGGCGCCGACACCTTCAACCTCCAGAACGGCCTGGTGGTCAGCGATGTCGCCTTCGGGGCCGGCGCCGACGCGCTGAACATCAGCGGCGGCGCCGCCATGCTCGGGGCCGTGCGCGACTCGGACGGCCAGCTGGCGATCAATATCGGCAAGGGCTCGCTGGGCCTGACCAACGCCGAGACCATCAACGCCACCAGCCTGACCCTGGGCGCGGACGCCAAGATGGCGTTCACCGCCGATCCGGCGGCCGGCACGCACACCCAGCTGGTGGTCTCCGGCCCGGTCAACATCGCCGCGGGCGCCCAGCTGGGCCTGCGGCTGACCAGCCTGCTGACGACCCCGACCAGCTACACGGTCATCACCGGCGGCACGCTGACGGCCGGCGCGATCAACCAGGACCTGCTGGGCGACACGCCGTACCTGTACGTGGCCGGCAGCCGGGTCGACACCAACAACGTCTATCTCGACGTGCGTCGCCGCACCGCGACCGAGATCGGCATGAACCAGTCCCAGGCCTCGGCCTACGACGCCACCTTCGCGGCGCTGAGCAAGGACGCGGACATCGCCAAGGCCTATCTGGCCCAAACGACCAAGGACGGGCTCCTGGGTCTCTACGACCAGATGATGCCCGACCAGGGCGAAGGCTTCTTCGCCGCCATGCAGGACGTCAGCCACGCGATCTCGGTCGCCACCCGCTTCCGCCCCGATCCGGGCGATCGCTACGGGCCCGACAGCCTGTGGATCCAGGAAATCAACACCCTGGTGCGGCGCGACACCGACGAGACCATGGGTTCGGACACCCAGGCCTTCGGCTTCGTCGGCGGCTACGAAGCCATGGGCGACGCCGGCGGCGCCCTGGGCCTGACCCTGGCCTATGTCAGCATCGAAGAGCACGACATCGCCGCCAAGGTGGGCGAGCAGACCACCGGCAACTTCGTCGAGCTGGGCGCCTACTGGCGCCGCGCGGTCGGCGGCTGGCGCTTCAATCTCGGCGGCGGCGGCGGCTACGGCTGGTACGACGGCGACCGGACGTTCAACACCGGCGACCTGAACGGCGACGGCGCCGCCGACGTCCAGCGGCACAACAGCGCCAAGTGGAACGGCTCCACGTTCAACGCCTTCGCCGGCATGGCCTACGAGGCCAAGTTCGGACGCTACTTCACCCGTCCCGAAGCCTCGCTCGACTACCTCTATCTGAGCGAAGGCGAGCGCAAGGAATCCGGCGGCGGCGACGGCTTCGACCAGATCGTCCACAAGCGCAACTCCGACAGCCTGATCGCCGACGCGGGAATCGTGTTCGGCGCCGACTATGGCCGCGACCTGTGGTGGCGCCCGGAAGTGCGGATCGGCTATCGCCAGCTGCTGGCCGGCGAGATCGGCAACACCGTGGCCCAGTACACCAACGGCGGCGCGCCCTTCACCCTGGCCTCCGGCACCGACAAGGACGGCGCGGTGACCCTGGGCTTCGCCCTGCGGGCCGGCACGCCGATGTCCTATCTGGCGCTCGAGGCCAACGCCGAGGCGGCCAAGAAGCAGAAGCGCTACAATCTCAAGCTCACCGGCCGGGCGATGTTCTAGGCCTCGCCGGTCCCCCTGGACTTCGGGGGCGAATATGACGAACACTGACGAACAGGGCCCGCGCTTCGGCGTGGGCCCTTTTTCGTTCTGGATTCCAGTAGCTTGACCATGCGCCGAGCAAGGGCCTGAAGGAAAACTCAAAGCCTCGCGGGCTTATCTCTATTTAACACGTAGGAATAATCGTCTTTTGTCCAATCGAACCCGGCGCCGGCCAAGGCGTCGAGAGGGGAACAGCATGACCAAGACCCAGACCGTCCTCCGCACGGCCCTGATCGCCGGAGCCTCGCTTCTGGCCCTCGCCGGCGCGGCGCACGCCCAAGCCGGCCAGGGGGGGACGGCCGTCCAGACCCCCGAGCAGCAACAGGCCCGCATCGAAGCCCTGGAGGCCCAGCTCGAGGCGCTGTCCAGCCAGATCGCCGACCTGAAGGCCGCCACCGCCGCCAGCCTGAAGGACGTGCGCACCGCCCAGGCGGCCACCACCGTCAGCGTCGCCAACGGCAAACCGACCATCGCCTCTGGCGACGGCGCCTTCAGCGCCAACATTCACGCGGTGATGCAGCTGGACGCCACCTGGTACAATCAGGACAGCGGCCTGCCCGCCTCGACGGTCGGCCGCGACCTGAACAGCGGCACGAACTTCCGCCGGGCCCGCCTGGGCGTCGACGGCAAGGCGTTCAAGAACTTCGAATACGGGGTCCTGCTGGACTTCGGCGGCTCGGGCGTCGACGGCGCCGGCGCGCTGCAGGAGATCTACCTGCAGTACAACTACGCCCCCTTCAAGGTTCGGGTCGGGGCCTTCGCGCCGAACCTGGGTCTGGAGGACGCGGCCTCGACCAACGGCTCGCTGTTCCCGGAGCGGGCTTCGGGCGCGGAAGCGGCCCGCGGCCTGGCCGGCGCCGACCGCCGCATCGCCCTGCAGGGCCAGGCCGTCGGCGAGCGCTGGATCGTCTCGGGCGCGGTGACCGGCGCCAAGACCGGCGACGGCGCCACCTTCGACGAGCAGCTGGGCTATGTCGGCCGCGTCGCCTTCATCCCGTTCAAGGGCCATGACTGGCTGACCCATGTCGGCGTCAACGCCAGCCGGATCGTCCAGCCCGCCCAGATCGCCGCGGCCGGCGCCTATCCGATCACCGTCGAAGACCGCCCCGAGCTGCGCACCGACGGCACGCGCCTGGTCAGCTCCGGCGCGATCGACTCGTCGGGCGCCCGCCACTACGGCTTCGAACTGGCCGCCCAGAAGAAGAACTTCCTGATCCAGGGCGAGTATTTCGACATCGCCCTGGACCGCCGCAACAAGCCCGCCAACCTCACCGACCCGAAGTTCTCGGGCTGGTACGTCGAGGGCGGCTGGGTGCTGACCGGCGAGCAGCGCAAGTACAACCCCGCCAACTTCGCCTTCGACGCCCCGCCCGTCACCAATCCGTTCGATCCCAAGACCGGCCAGTGGGGCGCCTGGGAGCTGGCGGCCCGCTATTCGGTGCTCGACCTGAACCACCACGAATACGCGACCGTGGCGGCCGACCGGGTGCGCGGCGGCCTGCAGGAGATCGCCACCGTCGGCCTGAACTGGTTCCCCAACTCGGTGACCAAGTTCTCGCTGGACTATCTGGACGTCGACATCGACCGTCGCGACGCGGCGGGCGTTCAGATCGGGCAGAGCTACAAGGCCGTCAACCTGCGCAGCCAATACGCGTTCTAGGCATGAACGGAGCCGCGTCCCCGCCCGGCGGGGACGTGGATCGGCGCCGCGCGCGGCGCCGCCAGCCAGGGCCGGGTTGGTCGCAAGCGTACAAGATCCACCTTCTCAAGCGAGCGACATCGCCATGATCAAAGATCTCAAGACCCCCACGCGACGCGGTCTTCTGGGTTCGGCCACGGCCGGGGCCGCGGCCCTGGCGGTCCCCGCCGCCCTGGCCGGCCCGGCCCGCGCCCAGGGCGTCAAGCCGCTGACCCTGCTCAATGTCAGCTACGACCCGACCCGCGAGCTCTACAAGGACGTCAACGCCGCCTACGCCAAGTACTGGAAGCAAAAGGTCGGCCAGGACCTGACCATCAACCAGAGCCATGGCGGTTCGGGCAAGCAGGCCCGGTCGGTGATCGACGGCCTGCAGGCCGACGTCGTCACCCTGGCGCTGGCCTACGACATCGACGAGATCGCCGCCAGGGCCAGGCTTCTGCCGGCCAACTGGCAGTCGCGCCTGCCCAACAACTCCACCCCCTACACCTCGACGATCGTGTTCCTGGTCCGCAAGGGCAATCCCTGGAGGATCAAGGACTGGGGCGACCTGATCAAGCCGGGCATCGACGTGATCACCCCCAACCCCAAGACCTCGGGCGGGGCGCGCTGGAACTACCTGGCCGCCTGGGCCTGGGCCCTGAAGCAGCCGGGCGGCAACCCCGCCAAGGCCGAGGCCTTCGTCGGCGAGCTGTTCCGCCACGTGCCGGTTCTCGACACCGGGGCGCGCGGCGCGACGACCAGCTTCACCCAGCGCGGCCTGGGCGACGTGCTGCTATCGTGGGAGAACGAGGCCTACCTCGCCCAGGAGGAGCTGCCGGGCAAGTTCGACATCGTCTATCCGTCGATCTCGATCCTGGCCGAGCCGCCAGTGGCTCTGATCGACAAGAACGTCGACCGCCACAAGACCCGCCTGGCGGCCGAGGGCTATCTGAACTTCCTCTACAGCCCCATCGCCCAGGACCTGATCGGCAAGAACCACTACCGCCCGCGCAACGCCCAGGCGGCGGCCAAGTACGCCGGCAAGTTCAAGTCCCTTCCGCTGGTCACCATCGACGACACCTTCGGCGGGTGGAAGAAGGCCCAGGCCGCCCACTTCGCCGACGGCGGCCTGTTCGACAAGATCTACCGGCCGAAATAGGACGCGCCTTCAGGTCCTTCGGACCCCAAGGGCCGCGACGGCGGAAACTCTCGGAGTTTCCGCCGTCACGCATTTTAGGCCAATGTCTGGAACCCGACTCCGACGTCGGCGTTTCGGGGAACCACGGGGCATGTCAACAAGTCGGGCGTCCAACGAATGACGGACACATTGCGGTCGGAACGCGCGGCCGAGGAATTGGCCGCCGAGCATGGGGTCGGCGATCCGTTCGCGGCGGCGATCCGCGCCACCCGCATGGCGATGGTCGTCACCGACGCGAGCCAGGCCGACAATCCGATCATCTTCGCCAACGACGCCTTCCTGGCCCTGACCGGCTACCGCCGCGACGAGGTGATCGGCCGCAACTGCCGCTTCCTGCAGGGACCCGACACCGACCCGGCCAGCATCGAGGCGATGCGGCGCGCCGTCGCCGACGGCCAGGACATGGCGATCGACATCCTCAACTACCGCAAGGACGGCACCACCTTCTGGAACGCCCTCTATCTGTCGCCCGTGCGCAGCAAGGCCGGCGAGATCGTCTATTTCTTCGGCTCGCAATTGAACATCAGCGACAGGAAGCGCGCCGAGCTGGAGCTGGGCGACACCCGCGAGCGGCTGGAGGCGGCCGTCGAGGCCCGCACCGCCGACCTGACCCAGGCCCTGCAGCAGAAGACCGCCCTGCTCCACGAGGTCGATCACCGGGTCAAGAACAACCTCCAGCTCATCTCCTCCCTGCTGCTGCTGCAGAACCGCCGCGTCACCGACCCGGCGGTCAAGAGCCACCTGCGCGGCATGCTGGAGCGGGTCAGCGCCATCGCCACGGTCCACCGCCGCCTGTTCCAGAGCGAGGACGTCGAGCGCTTCGACGTCGCGGCCTTCGTGCGCGATCTGGTCAGCGACATGATGGGCGGCGCGCGGCGCGACGACATCAAGGTCCGCCTGGACCTGGAGCGCGTCGACATCGCCGCCTCCAAGGCCGCGCCCCTGGCCCTGGTGATCAGCGAACTGTTCTCCAACGCCCTTCGCCACGCCTTCCCGCCGGAAGCGATGGCGGGGCGGACCGGCGAGGTGTTTGTCGGAATCACGCGGCAAGATGCGGATTTCCGGATCGAAATCACCGATAACGGCGTTGGGGTGGAGAATTCCGCATCGTCGGGCGGATTCGGTCTGACCATCGTCCAGCTGCTCTGCCAGCAGCTGAAGGCGCGTCCCCAGACCACGCCCGCCGATCCTGGAACCCGCGTCGTGGTGTATCTGCCGGTCAATGGCGTTCATCACTGAGATAGGTTGGATTTTGTGATGGACGAGCGCCCGCTCGATGTCTTGATCGTGGAGGACGAGGTTCTGCTGGCCACCGAGCTGGAGTTCCTGGTCGGGGAAGTCGGCTGCAACGCCGTCGGCCTGGCCATGAGCTCGGACGAGGCTGTGGCCATGGCCAACGACCTGCGTCCCGACCTGGCCCTGGTCGACGTCCACCTGCGCGACGGCCCGACCGGCGTCGAGGTGGTGCGCAAGATTCATGACGATTGCGGCGGCGTGGCCCTGTTCATGACCGCCAACGTCAAACGCCTGCCCGACGACTTCGCCGGCGCCTGCGGGGTGATCGGCAAGCCCTATTCCGAGCACGGCGTGAAGACCGCCCTGGCCTATCTGACGATCTGCCTGCGCGAAGGCCGGGCCCCCGGCCCCCCGCCGATCGGCCTGGAGCTGTCGCCGGCCTATGCCGAGCGCTGGGGCGTGACCGCCCTGCTCCGCGCTGTCCCGCACGCTGTCTAGGGCGTGAGCGCCAACCTCGCCGCCTCGGTCGTGGGCACGGCCGCCGCCCTGCTGTCGATCACCAGCTTCGCCCCGCAGATCATCAAGATCTGGCGCGAGAAGGACGCCTCGTCGGTGTCGCTGCGCACCTATGTGGTCACCGTCACCGGCTTTTCCTGCTGGATCGCCTATGGGGTGATGATCAAGGCCTGGCCGGTGATCGCCTCCAACACCGCCTGCCTTTTGATGTCGGGCGCGGTGCTGGCGCTCAAGTGGCGGTTCGGTCGGGAGGACCATTGAGCCTTCTGATGTTGTCATCCCGGGCGAAGCGAAGCGTAGACCCGGGACCCAGGTGAACCGCACCGCATCGGCCCAGTCCCCTGGGTCCCGGACAGCCTCCGCGAGGCTTCCGGGACGACAACGCTGGTTAGAGACGCGAAACCCTGGGGCCCGCCCGAGCCCGCTCAAAACTTCAGGCGACGCGTGACAGGGGTCCCGGGGTCCGCTATCGAGGCGCGCCTTTCGCCTTACAGGACCGCCGCCTTGACCGACGTCGCCGAGGAAGCGGGCTGGGCCACCGCCAAGACCCTGGCTGAAGCCCTGCCCTACATCCAGATCTACGACCGCGAGACGGTGGTGATCAAATATGGCGGCCACGCCATGGGCCAGGAGCAGGTGGCCAAGCTGTTCGCGGCCGACGCCGTGCTGCTCAAGCTGCTGGGCGTCCACCCCGTCGTGGTGCACGGCGGCGGCCCGCAGATCAGCCGCATGCTCGACAAGGCCGGCGTCAAGTCGACCTTCGTCGACGGGCTGCGCGTCACCGACGAGGCGACGATGGAAGTGGCCGAGATGGTGCTGTCGGGCGCCATCAACAAGGAAATCGCCAACTGGATCACCCTGGCCGGGGCGGAAGCCGACGTGCGCGGCGTGGGCCTGTCGGGCAAGGACGCCCGGATGATCACCGCCGAGAAGGTGACCCGCACCCGCAAGGACCCGGACAGCAACATCGAACAGGCCGTCGACCTGGGCTTCGTGGGCGAGCCGACCAAGATCGACCCGCACATCATCCAGGCCCTGCTGACCTCGGAAACCGACTACATCCCGGTGATCGCCCCGATCGGCGTCTCCGAGGCCGGCCAGACCTTCAACATCAACGCCGACACCGTGGCCGGCGCGCTGGCGGGCGCGCTGAAGGCCAAGCGGATGCTGATGCTGACCGACATCGCCGGCGTGCTGGACGCCGACGGCCAGCTGATCCGCCAGATGACCGTCGCCGAGGCCCGCGGCCTGATCGCCAGCGGCGTGGCCAGCGGCGGCATGATCCCCAAGCTGGAGAACGCCATCCACGCGGTGGAAAACGGCGTCGAGGCCGTGGTCATCCTGGACGGACGCCGTCCCCACGCCATGCTGGTCGAACTGTTCAGCGAGCACGGCGCGGGTACGCTCATCTCGAAATGACCGCCGATCTGACGCACGTCGAGACCTGGCTGTTCGACCTGGACAACACTCTCTATCCGGCCGAATGCGAATTCATGGCCCTGATCGAGGGCAAGATGACCGACTTCATGGAGAAGGCCACCGGCCTGCCCCGTGACGAGGCCCGGGCCATCCAGAAGCGCTACTACCACGAGCACGGCACCACCCTGGCCGGGCTGATGGCCCACCATGGCGTCGAGCCCAAGACGTTCCTGGACGAGGTGCACGACGTGTCGATGGACCGCCTGACGCCCGATCCGGCGCTGCGGGCGGCGATCGACGCCCTGCCCGGCCGCCGCCTGATCTTCACCAACGGCTCGCTGGGCCACGCCGATCGGGTGCTGAGCCATCTGGGCCTGGACCACCTGTTCGAGGACGTCTTCGCGATCGAGACGGCCGACTACCTGCCCAAGCCGGCCATGGCGACGTTCGAGAAGGTGGTGGCCCGCCACGCGTTCGGCCCCAAGGCCACGGCCTTCTTCGAGGATAGCGAGAAGAACCTCGCCCCCGCCGCCCTGCTGGGCATGACCACCGTCCTGGTCGGCGCCCACGCGGCCGCCTCGACCGCCGACTTCGTCCATCACCGCACGCACGACCTCGCCGGGTTCCTGACCTCGGCGCGCCTGAAGGAAGCCTGACATGACCGCCCAGAATCCCTCTGGATTGACCCTTGCCGACCTGCAAGCCGAAGTCGAAGCCGCCTGGGAGGCCCGCGACGGCGTCTCCACCGCCACCACCGGCCCGGTGCGCACGGCGGTCGAGGAGACCCTGCTGCTGATCGACGCCGGCAAGGCGCGGGTGTCCGAGAAGATCGACGGCGAATGGACCACCCACCAGTGGCTGAAGAAGGCCGTGCTGCTGTCGTTCCGCCTGAACCCCAACAAGGTGATGCACGCCGGGACCATGGGCGGCGCGGTCGGTCCGTGGTGGGACAAGGTCCCCAACAAGTTCGACGGCTGGGACGCCCCGCGGTTCGAGGCCGCCGGCTTCCGCGCCGTGCCCGGCTCGATCGTCCGCCGCGGCGCCTATGTCGGCAAGAACGTCATCCTGATGCCGTCGTTCGTGAACATCGGCGCCTATGTCGACGACAGCACGATGGTCGACACCTGGGTGACGGTCGGCTCGTGCGCCCAGATCGGCAAGCGCGTCCACCTGTCGGGCGGCGTCGGCATCGGCGGCGTGCTGGAGCCCCTGCAGGCCAACCCGACCATCATCGAGGACGACTGCTTCATCGGCGCCCGTTCGGAAGTCGTGGAAGGCGTCGTGGTCGGCGAGGGCTCGGTCCTGTCGATGGGCGTGTTCATCTCGGCCTCGACCAAGATCGTCGACCGCGCCACCGGCCAGATCCACATGGGCAAGGTGCCGCCCTACAGCGTCGTCGTGCCCGGCAGCCTGCCCGACCCCAAGGGCGGCCCCAGCCTGTCCTGCGCGGTGATCGTCAAGACGGTCGACGCCAAGACGCGGTCGAAGACCAGCATCAACGACCTGCTGCGGGACTAGGAACAGCGGCCGGGGACATGCCCTCGCGGCGTGTCCTCGCTCTAGTACGGCGTCCCGTCCTTGCGCCGGTAGAAGCTCTCCCCCGCCCGCGCGACCATGTCGATGTCGCTGTAGGTGCAGGTGTCCCGGTCCGGTCGCCGCGAACCCATCTCCAGCAGCATCGCCTCGCGGTCCGAGCGGTTCTCCAGGTGATGGCCGCTCTCGATCCCGGCCTTGAAGCCCGCGCAGTCGCCGGGCCGCAGGACCGTCTCGCCGCCATCCTCGACCAGCACGACCTCGCCTTCGACCACCCAGACGAACTCGTCCTCGGCCGAATGCCAGTGGCGCTGGCTGCTCCATTGGCCCGGCGGCAGGCGCATCAGGTTGACGCCGAACTGGTCGAGGCCCGCGAGGTCGCCAAGGGCCCAGCGCTGCCGGTCCCGGCACTTCGCATCGTGGGGCGGCGGATAGTCGGTCCCAACGCGCGTGGGGGCGGCGGGGATGTCGATCTTGGGCATGGCGGCGTTCTCGTGTTTGCGTCGGGCGCCAGGGGAGCCTAAAGCCAGGACAATGACTGACAACAGCCTCTCCCTCGACCCCGTCGCGCTTGATCCAGTGGCCTTGGCCCAGGCCCTGATCCGCCGTCCGTCCGTGACCCCGGCCGACGAAGGGGCGATGGACGTGCTGCAGCGGCAGCTGGAGGCCCTGGGCTTCAATTGCCGGCGCATGAAGTTCGGCGAGATCGAGAACCTCTACGCCCGGCGCGGAACCGCGCGGCCCAACCTCTGCTTCGCGGGCCACACCGACGTGGTGCCGGTCGGCGACAGCGCGGCCTGGACCGCGGGGCCCTTCGAGGCCGAGATCAAGGACGGCGTGCTCTACGGCCGCGGGGCGGTGGACATGAAGAGCGCCATCGCCGCCTTCGTCGCCGCCGTGTCACGCCTGCCCCAGGACCTGCCGGGCTCGCTGAGCTTCCTGATCACCGGCGACGAGGAGGGCGTGGCCGAGGACGGCACCGTCCGCGTCGTCCAGGCCCTGGCCGCCGAGGGCGAGGTCATCGACCACTGCATCGTCGGCGAGCCGACCAGCGCCAACCTGCTGGGCGACATGGTCAAGATCGGCCGGCGCGGCAGCATCAACGCCTGGATCGCCGTGGACGGCCGGCAGGGCCACGTGGCCTATCCACACCGCGCCGCCAACCCGATCCCGGTGATGGTCGACATCCTCTCGCGCCTGCAGAGCCGGGCGCTGGACGACGGCTATGCGGGCTTCCAGCCGTCGAACCTGGAAGTCACCACGGTCGATGTCGGCAACACCGCCACCAACGTCATTCCCGCCTCGGCCAAGGCCCGGATCAACATCCGCTTCAACCCGGCCCACAAGGGCAAGGACCTGCAGGCCTGGATCGAGCACGAGTGCCGCGAGGCCGCCGAGGGCTTCTCGGGCCGGGTCGAGGCGCTGTGCAAGATCAGCGGCGAGGCCTTCCTGACCGAGCCGGGCGCCTTCACCGACGTGATCGTCGCCGCCGTCGGCGACGCCACCGGCCGGGCGCCCGAGCTGTCGACCACGGGCGGCACCAGCGACGCGCGGTTCATCCGCAGCCTGTGTCCCGTGGTCGAGTTCGGCCTGGTCGGGGCCACCATGCACGCGGTCGACGAACGGGTTCCGGTCCAGGAGGTCCAGGACCTGGCCAACATCTACCAGGCCCTGATCGGCCGCTATTTCGCGGCCTTCGCCTGATGGGCCGCGCCGCCCTGACGAGCTGGCCCTTCTGGGCGCTCGCCTCGGCGGTGTTCGCGGCCCTGACCGCCATCCTGGCCAAGGTCGGGATCGACGGCGTCGGCTCCAACCTGGCCACCTTCATCCGCACCGTGGTGATCCTGGGCTTCGCGGCCCTGATCCTGACGGTCGCCGGCGAGTGGCGCGCGCCCGGTTCGATCGCACCGCGGTCCTGGCTGTTCCTGGTGCTGTCGGGCCTAGCCACCGGGGCTTCGTGGCTCTGCTATTTCCGGGCCCTGAAGCTGGGCGAGGCGGCCAAGGTCGCGCCGGTCGACAAGCTTTCCGTCGTGTTCGTGGCGATCATCGCCGCCGTGTTCCTGGGCGAGAAGCTGTCGGCCCTGAACTGGCTGGGCGTGGCCCTGATCGCGGCCGGGGCGGTGCTGGTGGCCCTAAGATTTTGAGGGGGCGGATCTAGGCATGGACGAGCTTTCGATCGCCGACGTCCTGGCCGAGGTGGCCGTGCTGGTGAAGCCGTACTTCGGCCGGGGCCGGCCCGCCGACTACATTCCGGAGCTAGCCTGCGTGCCGCCCGGCAAGTTCGGCATGGCCGTGCGGCTGGTCTCGGGCGAGGAGGCGGTGATCGGCGACGCCGACGAGGGCTTCTCGGTCCAGAGCATCACCAAGGTGTTCTCGCTCGGGCTGGCCCTGAACCGCTTCGGCGACGAGGTCTGGACCCGGGTCGGCAAGGAGCCGTCGGGCACGCCGTTCAACCACCTCTCCCAGCTGGAGGCCGAGGCGGGCGTGCCGCGCAACCCGTTCATCAACGCCGGGGCCCTGGCGATTTGCGACCAGCTGATGGACGTGGTCCCGGATCCGGCCGCCCTGGTGCGCGGCTTCGCGGGCTTCCTGGCCGGCGAGAAGGTCGAGATCGACGAGACGGTGGCGGCCTCCGAGCTGGCCAACGCCCACCAGAACCGGGCCATCGCCAACCTGATGCGCGGCAAGGGCACGATCACCCACGATCCCGAGGCCGTGGTCGCCGCCTATTGCCGCCAGTGCGCCCTGACCATGAGCTGCCGGCAGCTGGCCCGCGCCATGCTGCCCCTGGCGGCCGGCGGCTTCTCGCCGATCGTCGAGGAGACCATCTTCCCCGAGCGCCTGTCGCGGCGCTTGAACGCCCTGCTGCTGACCTGCGGCATCTATGACAGCGTCGGCAGCTTCGCCTACCGCGTCGGCCTGCCGGCCAAGAGCGGGGTCGGCGGCGGCATCGTGGCCATCGCGCCCGGCAAGGCGGCGATCGCGGTGTGGTCGCCGGAGCTGGACCGCTTCGGCACCTCGGTGGTGGGCACGGCGGCGCTGGAGCGGTTCAGCCAGCTTACCAACTGCTCGGTGCTGTAGGGGCGAAGCTTCCCGAGTTGCGACGGATCAAGGGCCCGGCGGCCAGGGTCTGTCATAGGCGGCGCAGGAGCTCCGCATGACCAAACGCATCCTCGTTCTTCTGGGCCATCCGGACGGCCGCCCCGAACGGTTCGGCAACGCCCTGGCGACCGCCTACGCCGAGGCCGCGACGGCCGCCGGCCACATGGTCCGGCGCATCAACCTGGCCGATGTCGATACGCCCTTTGTCGAGGGGCAGTGGGAGTTCGAAAGCCCGCCGCCGCCGCACATCGTCGCCGTGCAGGAAGACATCCTGTGGGCCGAACACATCGTGCTGCTGTTTCCGCTGTGGCTCGGCGCGACCCCGGCCAGGCTGAAGGCCCTGCTCGAGCAGGTGTTCCGCGCCGGCTTCGGCTTCACGGTCGGCCCCAAGGGCTGGAGCTCCAAGCTGAAGGGACGGTCGGCGCGCCTGGTCGTCACCATGGGCATGCCCGCCTTCGTCTTCCGGCTGGTGTTCGGGTCGCACGGCCTGCTGGCGCTGGACACGGGCGTGCTGAGGCTGGCCGGCCTGTCGCCCGTCCGGAAATCGGTGATCGGCGGAGTCGAGGCGATCGGTCCCAAGGCGCGACTGGGATGGCTGGCCAAGATGCGGCGCCTGGGCAAGCTGGGCGTCTAGATCGGCGACACGGGGTCATTGAGTCAGATAAAGGCCAACCGCCGTCGACCGCGCGAAGCTTCACCGTTCATGCAACGGAGAGCTTCCATGACGCCTTTTCTCGCCCTCGTGCTCGCCGCCTTCGGCGCCTTCATGCTGGCCCTGGCCGTCGGCCAGATCCAGACGGCCCGGGCCGAGCGGGCCAGGAAGCGCTAGGGCATATCGACATTCACGTCCGGTGCGTGGTCCTCGTCCTTCGACAGGCTCAGGATGAGGACCCTTCACAAGTCCGGGCTGTAGAAAAACCTCATCCTGAGCCTGTCGAAGGACGAGGTCTCGTGCTGAAGGCTTCCTAACCCTCGCCCTCATATCCAACGCCGGTCAGGTACAGCCCGTCGGACGGCGCGACGGGCCCGCAGGCCGTGCGGTCCTTGGCCTCCAGCGCGTCCCGCACGGCCTGCGCCGTCCACCGCCCGACCCCGACCTCGACCAGGGTGCCGGTCATCGACCGCACCTGGCGGTGCAGGAACGAGCGGGCCTCGAACACCAAATGGACCTCGTCGCCGACGCGGAACACCCGGGCTACGTCCAGGGTCTTCAGCGGCGACTTCGACTGGCAGGCCATGTCGCGGAACGTCGTGAAGTCGTGCGGGCCCACCAGGGCCTGGGCGGCGGCGTGCATGGCGTCGGCGTCGATGGGCTTCTTGACGTGCCAGACCTTGCCCTTGTCCAGGGCCGGCGGGGCGCGGCGGTTGAGGATGCGGTAGAGGTAGCGCCGCTCCCTGGCCGAGAACCGGGCGTGCCAGCCCTCGGGCGCGACCGAGGCGTCCAGCACGCTGATCGCCTCGCGCACCAGGTGGGCGTTCAGCGCGTTCATCACCGTCTCGGCCGGCCAGTCGCGCTCCAGATCGACCTGCACCACCTGAGCCGTCGCGTGGACGCCGGTGTCCGTGCGGCCGGCGGCGGCGATGCGGATGTCCTGGCCGGTGAAGGCCTTCACCGCCGCCTCGATCGCGCCCTGCACCGACGGCTGCGAGGCCTGGGCCTGGAAGCCGTTATAGGGCCGGCCGTCATATTCGATCGTCAGGCGGTAGCGGGGCATCAGGCCAGGACCGTTCCGGCCGTCAGCGGGAAGCCGCGCACGAAGACCTCGGCGTCCTGGGCCCCCTTGCCCTCGCGCTGGGCCTTGAGCAGGCGCACCGCGCCGTCGCCGCAGGCGATCAGCAGGGCGTCGTCGAGGGCGTGGCCGGGAACGCCCCCCTCTTCGATATCGGCGCCGTCCTCGACCCGCGACAGCAAGGCCTTCACGCGGACCGGGCCCTTGTCCGACGGCGCCTCGAACCAGGCGCCGGGGAACGGCGACAGGCCGCGGATGTGGCGGTCGACCTCGGCGGCCGGGCGGGTCCAGTCGATGCGGGCCTCGGCGGCCTTGATCTTCTTGGCGTAGGTCACGCCCTC
The DNA here is from genome assembly GCF_001427165.1 of Caulobacter sp. Root487D2Y. Lineage (NCBI taxonomy): Bacteria > Pseudomonadati > Pseudomonadota > Alphaproteobacteria > Caulobacterales > Caulobacteraceae > Caulobacter > Caulobacter sp. Root487D2Y. The sequence continues at coordinate 727,990 of NZ_LMFD01000001.1, read as the reverse complement.
TTCCGCCTGCGCGACCTCGCGGGCCCCGCCGCGTTCGATGGCGGCCAGGGCGATCGGCAGCAGGCGCGAGCCGACGGCGGCCAGCTTGTCGTGCAGGGTTCCGGCGGTCTCCAGGGCGTCGATCCGCACCTGTTCGCCCATCAGCACCGGGCCTTCGTCCAGGCCCTCGCTCATCCGCATCACCTGGACGCCGGTCACCGCGTCGCCGGCCATGATCGCGCGCTGGATCGGCGCCGCGCCGCGCCAGCGGGGCAGCAGGCTGGCGTGCAGGTTGAAGCAGCCCAGGCGCGGGGCCTCCAGCACGTCGCGGACCAGGATCTGGCCGAAGGCCACGACCACGGCGGCGTCGAGGTCGAGCGCGCGGAAGGCCTCGATCTCCTCCGGGGTCTTCATCGACGCCGGGGTGCGCACCGGCAGGCCCAGGCTTTGCGCGAAAGCGTGGACCGGCGAGGGCTTCAGGTCCTGGCCGCGGCCGCGCGGGGCGGGCGGCTGGGAATAGACGCAGGCGATCTCGTGGCCGGCGGCGACGAGCTCGGCCAGGCAGGCGACGGAGAATTCGGGGGTTCCGAGAAAGGCGAGGCGCATGAGCGTCGTTTAACCGCCCAGCCCTCCTGGGGAAAGCTTGAGAGTCGGAACCTTCACCATGGACCGCCGTTCTATGAGCGACCTTTCCAAGGAGGAAACGCCATGCGCTCCATCACCCTCTTCGCCGTCGCCGGCCTGGCCGCCCTGTCGCTGGCCGCCTGCTCGGACGAGCACGCCACCCAGATCAAGGAAGGCGCCAAGGCCGCCGGCAGCGAGATCAAGCAGGCCGCCACCGACATCAAGAATGATCCCGACGTCAAGGAAGCCGGCACGGCCCTGAAGGAAAGCACCGAGGAAGCCGCCGCCGACGCCAAGGTCGCGGCCGGCGAGGCGGTCGACAAGGCCAAGGAAGCCGGCGCCAAGGCCGGTCAGGAAACCAAGGAAGCGGCGGCCGACATCAACGCCGACGCCAAGAAGGCCGGCTCGAACGTCAAGAAGGACGTCCACGAGGCGACGAAGTAGGTCTCGGGGTGGAGATGGGGACGCACACTCACGGCAAGGACCGTGACCATACGTCCTCGAACGTGGGGTGAGTGTGTGTCCCCCGCGTCGTCCGCTGAGCTTTAGGCCGCCCGGCGCGCCTTCTTGACCTTGGAAATCGCCCGGTCGCGCTTCAGGCGCGACAGGTGGTCGATGAACAGCACGCCCTTGAGGTGGTCCATCTCGTGCTGGATGCAGACCGCGAACAGTTCCTCGGCCTCTTCCTCGACGGCTTCGCCCTTGTAGTTCAGGTAGCTGATCTTGACCTTGGCCGGCCGCTCGACGGCGTCGTAGACCTCGGGCACCGACAGGCAGCCTTCCTCGTATTCGAACAGCTCTTCGGACGCCCAGGTGATCTTGGGATTGACGAAGTAGCGGGGGGCCGGTTCCTCGCCCTCGCGGGCCAGGTCCATGACGATCACATTGACCAGCTCGCCGACCTGCACGGCCGCCAGGCCGATGCCGGGGGCGTCGTACATGGTCTCCAGCATGTCGTCCATCAGCGCGCGCAGGGCGTCATCGACGGCGGGCACGTCCTTGGAGACTTGCTTCAGGATCGCCAGATCGGCGGCGTTATCGACGGTGAGGATGCGACGGATGGCCATAACGACAGTCAGGTAAGGTCCGCGCGGTTCAGCGTCAAGGCGACGGAAGGGCGCGGGACTACGGAGCCCTGAGCGCGATCATCATCGCGAAGATCTGCCAAGCCAGCACGCAGATGGCGCTGACCAGGATCAAGGCCGGCATGCCCAGGGCCTTCACCCGGCCCTGGAGCAGCTTTTCGAACCGCTCGGTCTCGACGGCCCGCTCGATCTTGGCCTTGCCGTAGGACTTGCTGACCAGCACGCCCGTGCGCCGCGCGTTCAGCACGGTCAGGCCCTGGGTCAGCAGCATGTAGAGCGACGCGATGATGGCGCCGGCGCAGGCGAGGAAGATCATGCCGTCAGGCTACGGCTTAGCTTGCAGCCGCGCAACCGCGGGTTCGCCCAAGGCTTCGGGTGAGGCTTCCGGCGCCTCGCTGACCGCCAGCTTGATCAGCGGCCGCACCGACCCCTCGACCGGCGTCAACTCGTCGATATCCTTGCCCTCGTGATCGACCGACAGGTCCTCGAAGCGGCGGGCCTGGGTCAGGACCTGGCTTTCCAGCGAGCCGACGAACTGGTTGTAGCGCCCGACCGCCGCCTCCAGCGCCTTGCCCACCGAGCCGGCGTGGGCCCCCATCACGGCGATGCGCTTGTAAAGCTCGCGGCCCACCGCGACGATGGCGGCGGCGTTCTTGGCCTGGTCCTCGGCCCGCCAGCCGTAGGCGACGGCTTTGCAGAGGGCGAACAGGGTGGTCGGGGTGACCAGCAGGACGCGGCGGTCCATGGCCTCGGTCATCAGGTCGGGCAGGCGGTCCAGGGCCGCGGCCAGGAAACCGTCGCCGGGCACGAACATGGCCACGAAGTCGGGCGAGCCCTCGCCGGCGAACTGGTCCCAATAGGCTTTCGCGGAAAGCCCCTGCATGTGGGCGCGGACGCTCGCGGCGTGGCGAACCATGGCGGCTTCGCGCAGAGGCTCCTCGGTGGCCTCCTGGGCCTCGAGGAAGGCGTTCAGCGAGCACTTGGCGTCGATCACGAACACCCCGCCGCCGGGCATCTTGACCTTCACGTCGGGGCGACGACGGCCCTCGTCGCTCTCGACGCTGAACTGCTCCTCGAAATCGAAGCGGTTGTTGAGGCCGGCGGCCTCCAGGACATTACGCAAAGTCTGCTCGCCCCAGCGGCCCTGGACGCCGGCCCCGCGGCGCAGGGCGGCCGACAGCTTGCGGGCCTCGAACTGGGTGGCGGTCGAGGCCTCCATCAGGGCGGCGATCTGGGCCTTCAGGCCGCCGGTCTCCTCGGCGCGGGCCTTCTCGACGGCGGTGACCTGGGCTTCGAACTTGGCCAGGGTCTCGGCCACGGGCTTGAGCTGGGCTTCCAGCCGCTGCTGGCTCAGCAGTTCGCGGCTCTTGAAGTTCTCCTCGGTGCGCTTGATCAGCGCCTCGGCCACGGTGTTGGCGGTCATGGTCGCCTGCTGGGCGGCCTGGGCGCGGATCAGCTCGCCCTGGGTGGCCGTCTGGTCCTCCAGCAGCCGGGCCCGCTCGTCGGCCTGGACCAGCTTGGCGTTCAGCTCCCAGGCCCTGGCCTCGGCGGCGCCGGCGCGGCGCATGGCCCAAACGGCGACCGCGGCGGCGGCGATGGCCACGACCAGCAGGACCAAGGCGAGGATCAGGAACGGATCGGAGAAGTTCATGCTCCGTTCTTAGCCGGAGTCGCGTTCGCAAGGAAGCCGCGCACTTGCCCCCTACGGGTCGCTTCGCGACCGTCTTCCCCCATTAGGGGGAAGAGGAGCCGTGGCGAAACGCGCGTCCTCCGCCCCCTATGGGGGCGGACAGACCGCGAAGCGGTCAGGTGGGGGCAAGTGGGTGAGCCACTAAGCCGGCCTACGCGCCCTCAGCGCCTGGGCGATGGTCCCGTCGTCCAGCCAGTCCAGGTCTCCGCCGACCGGCACGCCGCGCGCCAGCATGGTCACCGAGACGCCGGTCGGCGCCAGGCGGTCGGCCAGGTAGTGGGCCGTGGTCTGGCCGTCGACCGTGGCCGGCAGGGCCAGGATCACCTCGGCGATCTCGCCGCCGCCGGCGCGGGCCAGCAGCTCGCTCACCCGCAGCGCCTCGGGGCCCACCCCGTCCAGGGCCGACAGCAGCCCGCCCAGCACGTGGTAGCGGCCCTTGAACGACTGGCCGCGCTCCATGGCCCACAGCGAGCCGACCTCCTCGACCACGCAGATCAGGCGCGGGTCGCGCGAGCCGTCGGCGCAGATGGCGCACGGGTCGGAGGTGTCCAGCGAGCCGCACACCGAGCAGGTGCGCACCTTGGCCTGGGCGTCGACCAGGGCCGCCGTCAGCGGGGCCAGCAAGGTGTCGCGCTTCTTCAGCAGGGCCAGGGCCGCCCGCCGGCCCGAGCGCGGACCCAGGCCCGGGAGCTTGGACAGCAGAGCGATCAGGCGCTCGATCTCGGGTCCGGCGGAGGCGGCCATCAGGGCTTCGCGACCCGGGTGACCTGCGAATAGACCACCCGCCACTGACCATCGCGTTTGGCCCAGGTGTCGACGAAGCGCACGACCAGGGCGAAGCGCTGGCCGCCGTCCGTGCCCGTCATGTTGACCCGGCCGCCCAGCAGGGCGGTGTCGCCGAGCACCTTCTCGACCGGCTCTTCGATCGTGAACGGGTCCAGCTTGAACCCCGGAGCCACATAGTCGGCGATCAGCCGCGCCTTGTCCTGGACCTGGCCCGCGCCGTTGACCAGCACGTAGTCGTCGGCGACCAGCCGCTCCAGCCCCGCGCGGTCGCCGTTCACCTGGGCCGCGTCATAGGCATGGGCCGGCGGCCAGGTCGGCCGGCAGGGGCGCGGCGAACCCAGCCCCCGGAGCAGTCAGCGCGAGGGCGAACAGGGCGGTGCGAAGGTGGAGCATCGGGGTCTCCGTGCGGACTGGGCGCGAGCCTAGAACTTCATGCCGGGCAGGCCGCCCATCATGCCGGCCATCGGACCGGCGGCTTCCTGCAACAGCTGGTCGCGCTGGGCGTCGAGCTTGGACTTGGCGACGGCGTGGGCGGCGACGACCAGGTCGGCGATCACCTCGCCCTCGCCCGGCTCGACCAGGCTTTCGTCCAGCACCACCTTGACCAGCTCGCCCGAGCCCTTGAGCGTGACGGTGACCATGCCGCCGCCGGCGGTTCCCTCGGCCGTCAGTTCCAGGGTCCTGGCCTGGGCTTCGGCCAGCTTCTGCTGCATGGCCTGGGCCTGCTTCATCAGGCCGCTGAGGTCTTTCATCTGACTAGCTCCATTTTCCCTGTCATCCCGGAAACGGCGAAGCCGTTATCCGGGACCGCCGGAAGCGCCGGCGTTCACGCGTCGGTCCCGGATCGGCGGCCTTGCGGGCCTTGTCCGGGATGACACCGTTTAAGTCTCTTCCAACTCGTCCGGCTCGATCGGCGGCGCCTCGGGCGTCATGATCTTGCGGACCTCGATGATTTCCGCGCCTGGGAAGGCGTCCAGCACCGAGGCGACGAACGGGTCGGCCTTGATCGAGGCCATCTCCTCGCGGTCCTCGCGCTTCTGGCGTTCCAGCAGGCTCTCGGCCCCGCCGCCGCCCTCGGCCGCCACCAGCCAGGGCTGGCCGGTCCATTCCTTCAGCGCGCGGACCAGCCGGCCGGCGAGGTTGCCGGGCGCGCCGGGGGCGGGTTCGAAGGTGATCGCCCCGGGTCGGAAGCTGATCGGGCGGACATATTGCTCGACGTCCAGGCGCAGGCCGATGTCGCGCTTCTCGGCGATCAGCTTCACGACGTCTTCGAACGAAGCCAGGGTCGGCGCGGCCTGGGCGGCCGGGGCGGCCATCACCCGGGCCTGGGCGTTGACGGCCCCGCCCTGAGCGCCGCCGCTGAACGAACCGCCGCCACCGCCGCTGGGACCACCACCCACCGGTTGGCCGTCGCGCAGGGCCTTCAGGGCTTCCTCGGGACCGGGCAGGTCGGCGGCGTAGCACAGGCGGATGATCGCCATCTCGGCCGCGGCCATGGCGTCGGGCGCGCGGCGCACCTCCTCATGGGCCTTCAGCAGCATCTGCCACAGGCGCGACAGGGTGCCGGCCGAGGTCTGGGCCCCGATCGCGGTCAGGCGCGCGGCCTGCTCCTTGGGCATCGACAGGACGTCCGGCCCCAGGGCCTTGGCCACCGAGGCGGCGTGGCAGTGGTCCAGCAGGTCCAGCATGACCACCGCCGGGTCGGCCCCGAAGCCCCACAGGGCGCGGAAGCCCTTCAGCGACTCGCCCGGCTTGCCGCTCATGACGTTCTCGAACAGGGCGATCGTCTGGCCGCGATCGGCCAGGCCCAGCATGTCGCGGATCACGGCGGCGGTGACGGCCGAACCGCGCTCGCCCTGGACGATGGCCTGGTCCAGCAGGGACAGTCCGTCGCGCACCGAGCCCTCGGCGGCGCGGGCGATCAGGGCCAGGCCGTCTTCCTCGACCTTGGCCCCTTCCTTGGCGGCGATCTTGGCGAAGTGCTTGACCAGCACGTCCGGCTCGACCCGGCGCAGGTCGAAGCGCTGGGTGCGCGACAGGATCGTCACCGGAACCTTGCGGATCTCGGTGGTGGCGAAGATGAACTTGGCGTGCGGCGGCGGCTCTTCCAGCGTCTTCAGCAGGGCGTTGAACGCCGCCGTCGACAGCATGTGCACTTCGTCGATGATGTAGACCTTGTAGCGCGCCTCGACCGGGGCGTAGCGCACCCCGTCCAGCAGCTCGCGCATCTCGTCGACCTTGGTGCGGCTGGCGGCGTCCAGCTCCAGCACGTCCATGTGCCGGCCCTCGACGATGGCCTTGCAGTGGCGGCCGTCGACGGTCAGGTCGACCGACGGCTGGTGGACGGTGTCGGTCTCGTAGTTCAGCGCCCGGGCCAGCAGGCGGGCGGTCGTGGTCTTGCCGACCCCCCGCACGCCGGTCAGCATGAAGGCGTGGGCGATCCGGCCGGTGGAGAAGGCGTTGGCCAGGGTGCGGACCATGGCCTCCTGGCCGATCAGGTCCTCGAAGGTCCGCGGCCGGTACTTGCGCGCCAGCACGGTGTAGGCGGCGCCGGACTCGTCCTGAGACGCGCCGGCCGACGGTTCGGCGACGACGACGGGCGCGGCCGGAGCCGCGACGACGGGCGGCGACGCCTCGGACCCTTCAGGGGCCGGCGGCGCGCCGAAGATGTCGGCGGTGTTCTCGTCGCGCTCGGGAGCGTCTTCATCCCACGGCGGCGCGGAATCGGTGGTGAGGTCGTCGTGGTCGGCCATGGCGGGAGTGTAGTGTGCGGAAGGGCGCAGCAAAAGGCTGACGCCACGGTTGGCGCGCAGAAGCTGACAGATTTTAGGGAAAGGTGGAGACCGGCAGACGACCCGGAGCGAAACTCGTTGTGGCTGCTGCCTCTCGGCCCTGACCAGGTTGGCGAGGACTCCGCCCGTCGCCGATCTCCAAGGCCTATATCGCGACTCATCGTGACGGATGCAAGACACGATGCGCGGACTCGTGACGACTCTTCGTCGCGGATGCTACAGAATCCTCATGGCCCTTTCGATCATCACCAACATCTTCGCCGGCAATCCGCTCGACCGCGCCAGCGAGCGCCGGGGCGACGAAGCCTGGCTGGCCGAGAAGGCCGACGACCCGCACTCGCTGGCGGTCGCCATCTGGAACGGCAAGGCCCTGGTCGAGGACGTCGTCGGGGACGAGGGCAAGGTGACCGGCGCCCAGATCGCCTATCTGCGGGCCGACATGGCCAAGGACCTGGCCGCCACGCCCGAGCGGCTGCTGTTTCTGGGCCTGTGGAAGGACATCGCGGTGTTCGCCGTCGACCTGGAGGGCGGGGCCGATCCGGCCGAGGGGCCGCTGCAGGGCCTGGGCCGGTTCGAGGAGCTGCGCGGCGTCGCCCTGACCCTGCCGCCGCCCGACGCCGGCATCCTGGCCACGGCCAAGTCGATGTTCGAATGGCGGCGCAAGCACAAGTGGTGCAGCAACTGCGGCCAGGAGACTCAGGTCAGCGACGGCGGCTGGAAGCGGCACTGTCCGGCCTGCCAGGCCGAGCACTTCCCGCGCACCGACCCGGTGGCGATCATGCTGGCCCTGCACGACGGCAAATGCCTGCTGGGCCGCCAGGCCGGCTGGCCGCCGGGGATGTACTCGGCGCTGGCCGGCTTCCTGGAGCCCGGCGAGACCATCGAGGAGGCCTGCGCCCGCGAGCTGAAGGAAGAGGCGGGCCTGACCGCCACCGCCGTCCGCTACCACTCCAGCCAGCCCTGGCCGTGGCCATCGTCGCTGATGATGGGCCTGATGGCCGATGTCGACAGCGACGCCGCCGCCCCGGACCAGACCGAACTGGAAGCGGTGAAGTGGTTCACCAAGGACGAGGCCAAACTGCTGATCAAGGGCGAGCTGGAAGGCTTCTTCGCCCCCCCGCCCCTGGCCATCGCCCATCAGCTGATCAAGGCCTGGGCGGAGGGGGAATAACGGCCCTCCCCCTGTGGGGGAGGCGGTCGCGAAGCGACCGGTGGGGGGAGTTTTGGGATCGAAGATCCGGGACTCGGCCGCTAGCCGAACACTCCCCCCTCCGTCGGCTTCGCCGACACCTCCCCCACGGGGGGAGGACCTGGGTTCCGGCTTCGCCTACCCGAACAGCACCATCAGTTCCCGCACGACCATCACCGCCAGGGCGATCGTCGACAGCGCGAACACCAGGAACCGCAGGGTCACGGCGTTGACGCTGACCTGCACCAGGCTGTGGACCACCCGCAGCGCCACATAGAGCCAGGCCAGGTGCAGCGCCCAGCCGTCCACATGGCCGGCGACCTGGATGGCCAGGGCGGCGGCGTAGAAGATGGTCGGCTGCTCCATCAGGTGGTTGTAGTTGTCGGCCGCGGCGCGAACCCCGGCGGGCAGGACGTTCAGGCTGCCCGGAAAGGCCGCGTCCTGCGGCTTGATCCCGGCCTTGCTCATCGCCGGAATGCGGCGGACGTACATCCACAGCCAGATCACCAGCGACCAGGCCACCAGCGCCATCACCGGCGCGATCATCGTGTTCATCGTCATTCCCTCCCCGGCCCCTTGCTGGGACCTTGGCGGGGAGGTTAGGCGCCGAACGCGAAATTAGCGAAGCTTGCCGTTCGGGAAGGCCGCTCAGGCCGCCGCGGACGTCAGCCGCGCCTTGAGCGCCGCGGGGACCGCGCCGAGCAGGAGGCCGACGCCCAGGGGCGCCAACGCTTCGGCCAGGCTGGGCGCGATCACGAACAGGTCGCTGGTGTGCGTGTTCTGCATGGCCCGGACGATGCTCAGGCCCGTCAGCAGCGTCGCGAGAAGACCCAGGCCCGGCGGCAGCAGGGTCAGGACCGACAGCAGCGAGGGATCGCCCGAACGCCCCTTCGCCAGGCTCGTGGCGCCAAGGATCGCGATCCAGATCCCCAATCCGAACAGCACCAGATAGACCAGCTTGGTCAGAGCCCCGGCCGAAAGCACCAGGATTCCGAGCGTGGCCAGCGGATTGGCCGGCATGCCCGCCCAGATCCCCAGCCCGATCGCCCCGACCAGGAGCAAGGCTCCGCCCACACCCAGGACGATCGGCGCGATCTTCATGCTTTCCCCCATCGGCGCGTCGATGGCGCGCCCAAGGTCAAGCTAGCGACAAGTCCCGAGGGTCGCAACGTCGCGTCAGACCCGATCCCGGAACGGATCGGCCGGATAGACGCCCAGGACCTCGAACTTCTCGGAGAAGAACTTCAGCTCGTCGAAGGCCAGGGCCAGGGGGCGGTCCTCGGGGCGGCCGTCGACCTCGGCGTAGAAGAAGGTGGCCGTGAAGGCCCCGCCCTCCATGTAGCTTTCCAGCTTGGTCATGTTGACGCCGTTGGTCGCGAAGCCGCCCAGCGCCTTGTAGAGGGCGGCCGGCAGGTTGCGGACCTTGAACACGAAGCTGGTCACGCAGCGATGGGTGAACGGCGGCGCCTCCGGCTTGGCGTCAGCCGTCATGACCAAGAACCGCGTGGTGTTGTTGCGCTCGTCCTCGATGTCGCGGGCCAGGATGTCCAGGCCGTAGATCTCGGCGGCCAGGGCCGGGGCCACTGCGGCGCGGGTCGGGTCGGGCTTCAGGGCCAGGGCCTTGGCGGCGCCCGCCGTGTCGCCGGCGCTTTCGTGGGCCAGGCCCAGCTTTTTCAGGTTATGCCGGCACTGGCTAAGCGCGATCGGCATCGAGGTGGCGATCTTCACCTGATCCAGCTTGACGCCCTTGTTGGCCATCAGCTGGAAGCGGATCGGCTTGAAGCGCTCGCCGACGATCTTCAGGCCCGAGGCCGGCAGCAGGTGGTGCACGTCGGCCACGCGACCGGCGATCGAGTTCTCGATCGGGATCATGCCCAGCTGGCAGGCGCCGGTCTTGATGGCCTCGAACGCTTCCTCGAAGGTGGCGCAGGGCACGGCCTCGTAGTCGGGAAAATAGGTGCGGCAGGCCTCGTGGCTGTTGGCGCCGGGTTCGCCCTGGAAGGCGATCTTCTTGAGGATGCTCATGCTCTATTCCCGGCGGCGTAGGCTCGCGCCGCCTCGAGGTCGGAAGGATTGTCGACGGAGATCGGGGCCTCTGCGGCCACGGCGGCGCGCAGGGACAGGCCCAGCTCCATGGCCCGCAGCTGCTCCAGCTTCTCGCGCTTCTCCAGCGGCGAGGGCGGGGCGGCGTTGAAGGCCTCCAGGGCGGCGCGGCGATAGCCGTAAATGCCGATGTGCCGCCAGATCGGCGCGTCGCCATACAGGGTGGAGCGGGTGAAATAGAGCGCCCGGCCCGACAGGCCGTCCTGCGCCATGGCCAGCACGGCCTTGACCACGTCGGGATTGGACCGGTCGGCCGGCGAGGCCTCCGGCGCGACGACGGTGGCGATGTCGCAGTCGGGATGGGCGCTCAGGAGGTCGGCGCAGGCGCTCAGCACCGAGGGCTGCACGAACGGCATGTCGCCCTGCAGGTTGATGACCACGTCGTGGCGGCGTTCGGGATCCAGCACCTCGAGGGCCGCCAGGATGCGGTCCGAGCCCGAGGGCAGGCCCGGATCGGTCAGCACCGCCTGGCCGCCGGCCTGCTTGACCGCGTGGACGATGGCGATGTCGCCCGCCGCCACCGCCACCGGACCGATTCCCGCCGCCTGGGCCTGACGCAGCACGCGCACGATCATCGGCGCCCCGCCGATGTCGGCCAGGGGCTTGTCGGGGAGCCGAGTGGCCGCCATGCGGGCCGGAATGACGACGATGGGGTTCATGAAAGGCCGATGCGGGTCAAAACCGTTGCTGCCCAGTTGCGCCCCGGGCGGTAGCGTGTAAGAGACGCGAGCGCAACATGGAGCGCGCGGGGGAAACCTCCGGGCGCGGATTTCGGGCCTGTCTTCAGACGGCCCCCAAGAGGCTGGTAAGGCTTTAGATGAGCGACCTGACGTTCAACAAGATCTTCGGCGGCGTCCTGATGACGGGCCTGATCATTTTCGGCCTCAAGGAAGCGTCGGACATCGTTTTCGCCAAGCACGAGCTGGAAAAGCCGGGCTACGAAATCGCCGTGGCCGAAGAGGCCGGCGCCGGCGGCGCCGCGGCCGAGGTCGCGCCTGACTGGGGCAGCGTTCTGACCCCGGCCAATGTCGAGCTGGGCAAGGCCGTCAGCGCCAAGTGCGCCTCGTGCCACAACTTCACCGCCGAGAATCACACGGGCCCCGGCCTGTTCGGCGTGGTGGGCCGCAAGCCCGGCAGCCACCCGGGCTTCGCCTATTCGCCGGCCATGACCGATTTCGGCGGCAAGAACCCCGTCTGGGACTACGACCACCTCGACACCTTCCTGAAGGCGCCGGGCAAGGACGTCTCGGGCACCAAGATGACGTTCGTCGGCCTGAAGAAGCAGGAAGACCGGATCGCCATGATCGCCTACCTGCACAGCCTGGGCTCGACCCTGCCGATCCCGGCGCCGAAGCCGGCCGGCGCGGCGCCGGCCGCCGCCGCTGGCGAGGCTCCGGCCGCCGGCGCCGCCGCCACGGGCTCCACCCCGGCGGGCGCGACCGCTCCGGCTCCGGCCGGCGCTGGGGCTCCGGCCGCCGGCCAGCCGACCACGCCGGCCCCGGCCGCCGCCAAGTCCTGATCGCCTTCAGGTCCGACCAAGATCAATAGGCCGCGAAGTTCGCTTCGCGGCCTTTTTCTTTGCCGTCTTTCCAGGCGCCCCAGGCCTTGTGAAGCCGCCCGCAGCAAAGCTGGCTTGCCGCCTTTTCCCATTCCGTGAGTAGGGTATCGAACCGCACCGCTTCACCGGAACCGTTCGATCATGACGTCTCGCCCGCTGGCCCAACTTGGACGTCTTGGCGTCCTCGCCGCGCTGCTGATCGCCGCTCCCGTCTCGGCGTTCGCCGCCAAGGCGCCGACCGTGGCCCTGAAGTCGCTGGCCGAACTGCCGACGCCCCTGCCCTATCCCTATGACGAAAAGGCCGACGCCGAGGCCGACGTCGCCGCCGCGATCAAGAAGGCCAAGGCCCGTCACAAGCTGGTGCTGATCGACCTGGGCGGCAATTGGTGCGGCGACTGCCGGGTGTTCGCCGGCATGATCGAGCAGCCCGACCTCAAGGCCTTCGTCGACAAGCACTACGAGGTCGTGACCGTCAATGTCGGCCGCTACGACCACAACATGCAGATTCCCGCCCGCTACGGGATCGACAGGCTGAACGGCGTGCCGACCTTCCTGGTGGTCGACACCAAGGGCAAGCTGGTCAATCCCGACGCCCTGTTCGCCCTGACCGACGCCCGCCACATGACGCCCCAGTCGCTGGCCGACTGGCTAGCCCGGTGGCCGAAGTGATTGTCATCCCGGACGAGCGCGCAGCGCGAAGATCCGGGACCGACGCCTGAGCGCCAGCGCTTCCGGCGGTCCCGGATAACGGCTTCGCCGTTTCCGGGATGACAAGCGTTTTTGCTGACTAAGGCCGTCGCCACCCCGTGACCGCCCCGCCGCCCGCCGCCTCGACGCGGGCGATCGCCTCGGCCAGGGGTTCGACCGCCACGGCCATGTGGTGGGCGTTGGCGTGCAGGATGGTCTCGGCGTCCAGCAGGATCGCCACGTGGCCCTTCCAGAACACCAGGTCGCCGCGCCGGCGCGCCTCGGCCGCGATCGGCGCGAAGAAGGCCAGCTGCAGGTCGGTGTCGCGCGGAACCGCCTTGCCGCAGGCCGCCAGGGCCTGCTGCACCAGGCCCGAGCAGTCCAGGCCCAGCGATTCGCGGCCGCCCCACTGGTACGGCGCGCCGAGATAGCTCTCGGCCGCCGCGACATGGTCGGTCAGCGCCACGCCGACCGGCGTCAGGTGGGCGGCGACGAACCAGCCCGTGCCCTCGCCCTTGGCGAACCGGCCCTCGGTCGCCTCGATCGCGGTCAGGGCGTTCAGCGAATAGAGGCCCACGGGCCGCGATTTGATGTTCGGTTCGGCGAAGGCGTAGGTGCGTGGGACCGCCACCTGGTGGGTGGCCGGCGCGCCCGGGGCGGCCAGGTCGGCCTCGGCGACGAAGCCGACATAGCCGTCGCGCGCCGCCTGGCCCCAGGCGAAGCCGTCCTGGACGTCCAGCACCCGGAACAGCTCGCCGAACAGCAGCTGGTCCCATTGCTCGGCCATCGGGTCGGCGGCCTTGCGCAGGGCGGCGGTCGGGACCGCGACCTGGCGCGGGGTCGGAGCCTCGTAGCGTCCGGCGGCGACCAAGCCTTGCAGATCGAGATCCGCCAGGTCGGGGCGGGCCAGAGTCAGTCTTGGATCTCTTGGGCGCGGATCGCTCATGCCTGAGCCTTCGGGAAGCGCGACTTCAGCATGCCGTAGAGCCCCCGGATCACCTGGGCCTCGCCGCCGGACGCGAAGCCCGGCCGGGCCTTGGGATTCCAGGCGAAGATGTCGAAATGCGCCCAGGCGCCGGTGGCGGGCGCGAAGCGCTGCAGGAACAGGGCCGCGGTCACCGAGCCGGCCTGGGCCCAGCCGTCGGGATCGTTCTTGAGGTCGGCGATGTCGCCCTCGATCGCCTCCCGGTATCCATCCCACAAGGGCATGCGCCAAACCGGGTCGCAGGCCTCGCGCGCGCCCTCCTCGATCTCCAGGGCCAGGTCGTCGTCGGGGGTGTAGAACGGGATGACCTGCGGGCCCAGCGCCACGCGGGCCGCGCCGGTCAGGGTGGCCAGGTCGAGGGTCAGCACCGGCTTCAGCTCGGCCGCCCGGGTCAGGGCGTCGGCCAGGATCAGCCGGCCCTCGGCGTCGGTGTTGCCGACCTCGACCGTCAGGCCCGAGCGGGTGGCCAGCACGTCGCCGGGCCGCATGGCGTCGCCGGCGATGGCGTTTTCGACGGCCGGGACCAGCACGGTCAGGGCCACGGGCAGGCCGGCGGCCATCACCATCCGCCCCAGGGCCAGGGCGTGGGCGGCGCCGCCCATGTCCTTCTTCATCAGCCGCATGCCGCCGGACGGCTTGATGTCCAGGCCGCCGGTGTCGAACACCACGCCTTTTCCGATGATCGCTACGCGAGGGTGGGCTCCATCGCCCCAGGTCAGCTCCAGCATGCGCGGGGCGCGGGCCGGGACGGCGGCGCGGCCGACGGCGTGGACGGCGGGATAGTTCTGGTCCAGCAGGTCGTCGCCCGTGATCACCTCCAGGCTCGCGCCGTGGCGCTCGGCGATCTCGCGGGCGATGGTCTCGATCTGCAGCGGGCCCATGTCGTTGGCCGGGGTGTTGACCATGTCGCGGGCCAGGGCGCAGGCGTGGGCGACGGCGTGGACCTCGTGCAGATCGACATTCTCGTCCGCGACCAGTCGTCGCGGCTCATCTCCGGTCCGGGGCCGATAGCGGTCGAACTTGTAGGCCCCCAGCGCGAAGGCCAGGGCGATCTGGCCGGCGTCGAAGCCGTCGGGGACCGCCGCCAGGCGGTAGTCGCCGGCCGGCAGCCGGCTCGGCAGGGCCCGGAACAGCATGGCCTCGGCCTTGTCGCGGGTCCCCAGGCCCAGCAGCACGCGGTCCACGGCCCCTTGCGGCGTCGGCAGAACCAGCACCTGGCCGGCCTTGGCCTTGAAGTCCTCCAGGGCCACGAAGCCCTTCACGAAGCTGGGCCGCGCCTCGACGAAGGCGGCCAGCTCGGACTCGTACAGGCAGTGGATGGGCGTCGGCGCGCCGTCCTCCGAAGCGCGGGACGAGGAGGCGATGATCGGTTCCGACATGGACGCGCCCTGCAGGGGGGTGGAAATTATGCTTAACGATTCCTTGAGGGCCGCGCGCGAGGATGCGGGACCGTCGGGAGATCCCTCTTCATGTGTCGCAAGCGCGCGCTCCTCGCAACCGTTCTCGCCCCGATCTTGCTGATCGGCGTGTCGGCTCACGCCGCCGACAAACGGGCCAAGCCCGCGCCCGAAGCCGCGTCCGTCGCCGCGCCCCAGCCGCCGCGCAAGGCCAGCCCGGCCGAACGGGCCGAGATGCGCCGCGCCGATCCCCTGACCCGCATGGCCTTCTGGTCGACCGAGGCCGAGCGCGACGGCCGCGACGTCGAGGCCGGCGTGGGCCTGGCCCAGGCCCTGCGCGCCCTGGGCCGCTATGACGAGGCCGCCGACGCGGCGGCCCGCCTGCTGATCGTCGTTCCCGACAACTATGACGCCCTGATGGAATCGGCGCGGGCCAACGTGGCGCGCGGCCAGGGCTTCTACGCCATCGAGCCGGGCCGCAAGGCCGCGGCCCTGCAGCCGCGCGACTGGCGGCCGCTGTCGCTGCTGGGCGTGGCCTACGAGCAGGCCAAGCGCGACGACGAGGCCCTGGCCGCCCACCGGCAGGCCGTGGCCCTGGCCCCGAGCGAGGCGGTCCCCCTGACCAACCTGGCCATGCACCTGGCCTCGGCCGGCGACCTGAAGGGGGCCGAGGCCGCCCTGCGCCAGGCCGCCGCCCTGCCCACCGCCACCATCCAGGTGCGCCAGAACCTGGCCCTGGTGGTCGGCCTGCAAGGCCGCCTGGACGAGGCCGAGAAGCTGGCCCGTCAGGACCTGCCGCCGGAGTCGGTCGACAACAACCTGGCCTGGCTGCGCGCCGCCATCGGCCAGGAAAGCACGACACGCTCGTGGACCGCCGTGAAGGCGGGCGGCTAGCAAACCTTTCAGTCTCGACCGCGCGACACGCGATCCGGAGCCGCCAGACCGCGCTCCGGATTTGACACCGCTCGCCGCCGCCGTTACTTGCTCTTGCGAATCATTATCGATTGTAAGAGGGGACTTCATGACCACGATCCTGCGCGCCCTGCTTCTGGCCGGCGCTTCCGTCGCGGCCGTGTCATGGGGCGGCTCCGCCCTGGCCGACGACACCGCCTCCGCCGACGCCGACATCTTGGAAAACCAGGTGGACGGCTTGGTCGTCACGGGCGCGCGCACCCGCACCTCGGCCGTGACCGGCCTGGACATGAGCCTGCGCGAGACGCCGCAATCGGTGACGATCCTCGACCAGGCGCGCATCCGCGACTTCGGCCTGACCAGCGTCCACGACCTGCTGGCCCAGGTGACCGGCGTCAATGTCGAGAAGGTCGAGACCGACCGCACCTATTACAACTCGCGCGGCTTCGACATCACCAACTTCCAGGTCGACGGGATCGGCCTGCCGCTGATCTGGGGCATCCAGTTCGGCGACCTGGACACCGTGCTGTTCGACCGCGTCGAGGTGGTGCGCGGGGCCAACAGCATGATGACCGGCGCCGGCAATCCCTCGGCCACGGTCAACTACGTGCGCAAGCGCCCGACCGACGGCTTCCAGGCCGCCGGGGCCCTGCAATACGGCTCGTGGGAGGACTATCGCCTGGAGGCCGACGTCGCGGGTCCGCTGAACGCCGCGGGCACGGTGCGCGGCCGGCTGATCTACGCCAACGAGGACAAGGGCTCGTACCTCGACCACCACCACGTCAATCGGAACGTCTATTCGGCCCTGCTGGCCTGGGACGTCACGCCCAGGCTGACCGCCACCGCCGGCTATTCGCTGCAGGACAACCGCTCGCGCGGCGTGCTGTGGGGCGCCCTGCCGCTGAACTATTCGGACGGAACGCCGGTGGACTACCCGTCCTCGGCCTCGACCTCGGCCGACTGGACCTACTGGAACGTCAAGGACCAGACGGCCTTCACGGAGCTGGATTACAAGTTCGACAACGGCTGGAAGATCAAGGCCACGGCCACCTACAAGCGCTTCGACGAGAAGGCCAAGCTGCTCTACGCCTACGACAGTCCCGATCCGGTCACCGGCCTGGGCGTGAAGGGCATGAGCGGGATCTACCCGTCCAAGTACAGGAACTACATCCTGGACGCCTACGCCTCGGGGCCGTTCCAGCTGTTCGGCCGCACCCACCAGCTGGTGGTCGGCGGCCAGACCTCCAAATCGACCGGCCTGGAGTGGGAGAACTTCTCCGGCGATGCGATCGTCTATCCCGACGTGCGCCTGTGGGGCTCGCGACAGGTCGCCGAACCGACCTATCCGGGCGAGTATCTGGCTTCCGACCAGACCGACCGCCTGTCGCGCTTCTACGCCGCCGCCCACTTCAGCGTCACCGACCCGTTCAAGATCGTGGCCGGCTTCAACGCCCTGAAGCTGAAGTCGAAGGGCTATTCCTACGGCACGGACACCCCGCGCGACGAGGAGAAGGTCAGCCCCTATGTCGGCGGCGTCTACGACCTGAACCAGAACGTTTCGCTCTACGCCAGCTACACCGACATCTTCAATCCGCAGTCCGAGGTCGACATCGACCACCAGACCCTGTCCGCCGCGCACGGCAAGGCCTACGAGGCCGGGGTCAAGAGCGAGTGGTTCGACCACCGTCTCTACGTGACGGGCGCGGTGTTCAAGTCCGAGCAGGGCGGCCTGGCCGAATACGCCGGCGACTTTCCGAACGGCCAGAGCTACTACGCCGGCGTCGACACCGAGGTGACCGGCTACGAGCTGGAAGCCAGCGGCGCGCTCACCGACCGGTGGACGCTCAGCGCGGGCTGGACCCGGCTGAAGGTCGAGGGCGAGAACGGGCAGCCGACGCGCGCCTACCTGCCGCGCAAGACCTTCAAGGCCGCCACGACCTACACCTTCCCCTCGGCGCGCAACCTGAAGGTCGGAGCGGCGGTGCGCTGGCAGAGCGAGGTCTCGATGGTCGACATCGCGCCGGTCGAGCAGGACGCCTACGCCGTCGTCGACCTGATGGCCGGGATCGACCTGACCGAAAAGGTGCGCGCCACGCTCAACGTCGATAACGCCGCCGACAAGAAATACCTGACCAGCCTGATGTGGAACCAGTCCTACCACGCCGCGCCGCGCAGCGCTTCGCTGCGGCTCGACTTCGCGTTCTGAGGCCGGTCATGGACGCCCAGACCCCGGATCTCGATCTCGCCGCGAACCCCTCCCAGGCGCCCGAACCCTCGGGCGCGGCCCGTTTCGCGCCGCCGGCGCTGCGGCCGATCCTGACCTTCCTTCACCGGTGGGTCGGGTTGTTCATCGCCGGGTTCCTGTTCGTCTCGGGCGTCACCGGCGCCGTGATCTCGTGGGATCACGAGCTGGACGACGTGCTCAATCCGCACCTGATGTTCGCCCGATCCAGCCAGGCGGGGGCCAAGGACGGCCCTGCCCTGCCGGCCCTGGACCTGGCGCGGCAGATCGAGGCGCGCGATCCGCGCGTGCAGGTCACCTATCTGCCCCTGGCCCCGGAGCCGGGCGGAACCCTGGCCTTCGGGGTCGGGCCCAGGCGCGACCCCGCCACCGGCAAGCTGTTCGATCCCCACTACAACCAGGTCTTCATCGACCCGGCGACCGGCGCCGAGCAGGGCCGGCGCGAATGGGGCGCGGTGTGGCCGATCACCGGCGAGACCTTCGTCTCGTTCCTCTACGTGCTGCACTACAGCCTGCACATTCCGGAGATGTGGGGGACCGACCGCTGGGGGATCTGGCTGCTGGGCGGGGTCGCGATCCTGTGGACGCTGGACTGCTTCGTGGGCTTCTACCTGACCCTGCCCCCGCGCCAGAAGAGCGCCCCGAAAGCCGCGCGCCAAAAGGGGGGACGCGGTTTCTGGGCCCGCTGGAAGCCGGCCTGGATGATCAAGACCTCGGCCAGCGCCTACCGGATCAATTTCGACATCCACCGGGCCTTCGGCCTGTGGTTGTGGGGCGTGCTGTTCACCGTCGCGTTCACCGCCTTCTCGCTGAACCTCTACGGCGAGGTGTTCTATCCGCTGATGTCGAAGGTCTCGAAGGTGACGCCCAGCCCGTTCGACCTGCGCAAGCCGGCCGACATCCATTCGCCGATCATCGCCGCGCGCACCTACGACCAGGTGCTGGCCTCGGCCCGGATCGAGGCGGCGAAGCGCGGCTGGCGGGCGCCGGCGGGCGGGGCGTTCTACTCGCCCGAATACGGCATTTACGGCGTGGCCTTCCACGCGCCGGGCGGCGACCACGGCGCCGCCGGCGTGGGTCCGCCCTATCTCTATTATGACGGCAAGACCGGGGCCCTGCTGGGCGCTTCCCAACCCTGGAAAGGCACGGCGGCCGACATCTTCGTCCAGGCGCAGTTTCCGCTGCATTCGGGCCGGATCCTGGGCCTGCCGGGCCGGATCCTGATCTCGCTGACCGGCTTGGTCGTGGCGGCGCTCAGCGTGACCGGCGTGGTCATCTGGCTGCGCAAGCGCAAGGCGCGCGTGGCGCGGCGCAGGCCGCGTCCGCTCCCTAGCGGTGCTTCATCACGTCCTGGATCTTGATGATCGCCGGACCCATGATCACGATGAACAGCACGGGCAGGAAGAACAGGATCATCGGCACGGTCAGCTTGGCCGGCAGGGCGGCGGCCTTCTTCTCGGCGGCCGACAGCCGCAGGTCGCGGTTTTCCTTGGCCATCACCCGCAGGGCCGTGCCCAGCGGGGTGCCGTAGCGTTCGGCCTGGATCATGGCGGTGACCACCGAGCGAATGCCGGGATGGTTGGTCCGCCGGGCCAGGCCCTCATAGGCCAGGCGGCGTTCGGGCAGGTAGCTGAGCTCGGCGGTCAGCAGGCCCAGCTCCTCGGCCAGCTCGATCGAGGCGCCGCCGACCTCGGCGCCGACCTTGGCGATCGCCGCCTCGATCGACATGCCGCTTTCGACGCAGATCAGCATCAGGTCCAGGGCGTCGGGAAAGGCCCCGACGATCGACTCGCGGCGCTTCTGGGCGATGTTGGAGATGTAGAGGTTGGGCGCGTAGTAGCCCGCCCCCAGGGCGAAGACGCAGGCGGCGATCTTCTGCATCGGCAGCAGGCCGAAGTCGTTGATCACATAGAGGTAGAACGCCGCCACCACCGCGAACACGAACGGCATCACGAAGCGGAAGAAGTAGAAGGTCGAGACCGGCTTGGGGCCGCGGAAGCCGGCCTGGGCCAGCTTGTCGACGACCTTGGGATCCTCCAGCAGCTTGGACAGCTGCAAGCGGTCGACGACGTTCTTGTACATCCCCTCGTCGGCGTGGCGCAGGGTGCCGCCGCCGCTCTTCTGGGACATGGCCTCGCGCGAGCGGCGGCGCAGCTCCTCGCGGCGGTTGGCCACCGACTTCAGCCGGCCCTCCAGGCCGTTGCTGCTGAGCATCGGCGAGGCCAGGGTGACGATGGTGGCGAACACCACGATCGCGATGAAGGCGCTGAACAGATTCTGGGGATTGGTGAGCATCTCGATCATGGTCGCCTCCCCTAGAACTTGAAGTTGATCATCTTGCGCATCACGAAGATGCCCACGCTCATCCAGAAGCCGGCGATCATCAGCATGAAGTGGCCGCGCTGGTCGCTGAACATCGGCGCCATGTAGGTGGGCGCGGTGACCGAGATCATCACGACGACGCCGGGCGGCAGGCTGCCGATGATGAAGGCCGAGGCCACGGCTTCGGCCGACAGGGCCTTGATCTTCTCGGCCATCAGCTTGCGGGCCCGCAGCACGGTCGACAGGTTGCCCAGCGCCTCGGCCAGGTTGCCGCCGGTCTTGGCCTGGATGGTCAGGACGATGGTGAAGAAGCGCAGCTCGTTGGTCGGCATGCGCTCGTACATGCGCTCCAGCGCCTGCTCCATCGACATGCCCATGCCGGTGTTCTCGGTCAGGATGCGGAACTCGCCGGCCAGGGGCTCGGGGCATTCCTTGCCGATGATCTTCAGGCAGTCATGGACGGGCAGGCCCGACTTGATGCCGCGCACGATGATGTCGATGGCGTCGGAAAAGGCCTCGGTGAACTTCTTGGTGCGGGCCTTGGCCAGCATGCCGACCACCCAGCGCGGCAGGCCCAGGCCCGCGGCGAAGGCCGCGCCCAGCGCGATCAGCGGCATCTGGCGCAGCACCAGCAGCACCACGCCGACCAGCAGGCCGACGACCCCGCTGATGATCCAGAACATCTGGACGTTGTCGCCCAGGCCGGCGGCGCGCAGGCGCGCGGCGATGCTCAGCGAGGCCTTCTTCTTCTCCTGATCCTGTTCCTTGAGCGTCTTGAGGATCTGCTTTCGGCGGGCGTCGGGAGTGTTGGCGGCCGCCTTGGCCCGGGCGGCCACGCTGGTGCGGTCGCCGCCGGTGATCAGCTGGGCGCGCTTGACGGTCTTGGCCGAGCCGCCGTCGCCGCCGCCGGCCAGCACGAAGCCGAGCCCCGCGATGGTGATGAAGCCAAGGACGCCGGCGAGGATGAACAGCATCGCCTATTCCGCCGCGTCGAGGGCTTCGGCCAGCTCGCGCTCGAGGCCGTAATAGCGGGCGCGGTCCCAGAAGCGCGGGCGGCCGATGCCGGTCGAGCGGTGCTTGCCCACCACCTTGCCGTCGGCGTCCTCGCCGCTGATCTCGTAGACGAACAGGTCCTGGGTGACGATCACGTCGCCTTCCAGCCCCACCACCTCGGTGATGTGGGTGATCCGGCGCGAGCCGTCGCGCAGGCGGGCGGCCTGGACGATGACGTCGACCGAACCGACGATCATCTCCTTGATGGTCTTGGAGGGCAGGCCGTAGCCGCCCATGGTGATCATGCTCTCGATCCGGCTGATCGCCTCGCGCGGGCTGTTGGCGTGCAGCGTGCCCATCGAGCCGTCGTGGCCGGTGTTCATGGCCTGCAGCAGGTCGAAGGCCTCCGGGCCGCGGACTTCGCCGACGATGATCCGCTCGGGACGCATGCGCAGGCAGTTCTTGACCAGGTCGCGCATGGTCACCGCGCCCTGGCCTTCCAGGTTGGGCGGCCGGGTTTCCAGGCGCACCACGTGCGGCTGCTGCAGCTGCAGTTCGGCCGCGTCCTCGCAGGTCACCACCCGCTCGGTCGGGTCGATGAAGGCGGTCATGGTGTTGAGCAGGGTGGTCTTGCCCGAGCCGGTGCCGCCGGAGATGACGATGTTGCAGCGGCAGGCGCCGATCACGCCCAGAACCCGCGCCCCCTCGGGGCTGATCGACGCGTAGTCGACCAGGTTCTTCATCGTCAGCTTGTCCTTCTTGAACTTCCGGATGGTCAGGGTGGGACCATCCAGCGCCAAGGGCGGGGCGATGACGTTGACGCGGCTGCCGTCGGGCAGGCGGGCGTCGCAGATCGGGCTGCTCTCGTCGACCCGCCGGCCGACCTGGCTGACGATCCGCTGGCAGATGTTCATCAGCTGCAGATTGTCGCGGAAGCGCACGTTGGTCAGCTGGACCTTGCCGCCGACCTCGATGAACACCCGGTGGGCGCCGTTGACCATGATGTCGGCGATGTCGTCGCGGGCCAGCAGGGGCTCCAGCGGGCCGTAGCCGAGGACGTCGTTGATGATGTCCTGGACCAGGTGCTCCTGCTCGGACACCGACATCGAGACGTTCTTGATCGCCACCAGCTCGGCGACGATGTCGCGGATCTCCTCGGCCGCCGCCTTCAGGTCCAGCTGGGCCAGCTGGGAAAGGTCGATGGTGTTGAGCAGGGCGTTGAAGATCGTGGTCTTGGTGGCGTGGTAGTAGTCGCTCTGCTCGCGGACCACGTTGGCGGTCGGCGGCGCGCCTTGGGCGGCGCGCAGCTGCTCCAGGCCGTTGGTGGCCTTGGGACCGACGGCCTTGGTCGGAACGGCGCCCGGGGCCGCCGCCGAGGCGGCGGGGGCGCCCGATTCATTGGCGGGGTCGACGCGCTGCGGACGCGTGGCGATGGCCGGCGCGCCCGTCGAGACGGGCGGGGGCGCCTGCTCCGTGCGGACGGCGGCGGCCTGATCGCGCTTGCCGAACATGCCCTACTTCTTCTTGAACAGGCTGGAGAGGACCGACGTCTTCTGCGGCGTCGGCGGTTCGCGGCGGCTGATCAGCCGCGCCAGATGGTCGATGCCCTCGGCCGCCTTCGACTTGGGCGCCACCTCGGCGACCATCTGGCCGTTGTTGGCGGCCTGGCCGAAGGGCTTGGGATCGAAGGGCAGCACCAGGGACGGCGTCAGGCCCAGGGCCTCGCCGAAGTCCTTGACCGGGATCTCGGGGCGGCCGGGCACGCCCACCTGGTTGAGCACCAGGCGCGGCGGGGCGTCGTTGGGCCGGGCCTGGCGGACCAGGTCGACGATGTTCTTGGCGTTGCGCAGGGACGCCAGGTCCGGAGTGGCCACCACGACCAGGTCGTCGCTGGCGATCAGCACCTGTCGGGTCCAGGCGCTCCAGCTGTGCGGCAGGTCCAGCACCACGAAGGGCGCGGCGCCGCGGATCTTCTGGGTGACTTCCTCGAAGGCGTCGGCCGGGATCTCGTAGTCCTGGTCCAGGGTGCCGGGCGCGGCGAACAGCGACAGACGGTCGCCGCAGCGGACCATCATGCGGTCCATCAGCACCGGGTCCAGGCGGTCGGGCTGGCTCAGCGCGTCGAGCACGCCCTGCAGCGGGTCCTGGTTGAAGTCGAGGCCGGCGGTGCCGAACGGCAGGTCCAGGTCGACCATCACCGTGGCGGCCTGGACGCGCTCGGCCATCGACCAGGCGAAGTTGTGGGCCAGGGTCGAGGATCCGACGCCGCCCTTGGCGCCGACGAAGGCGATCTGCCGGCCGACGAACGGCGCGGACGGGTCGGCATAGAGGCCCGAGACCGCGCGGATGATCTGCAGCGGGCCCTGGGGCTGGGTGATGTACTCGCTGACCCCCCGCCGCATCAGTTCGCGATAGAGGGCGATGTCGTTGGTCTGGCCGATGACCACGACCTTGGTGCCCGGGTCGCAGACCTGGGCCAGGCCGTCCAGCAGGGCCAGCATGCGCGGCGCGGCGTCCAGGCTCTCGACCAGCACCAGCGAGGGGGTCGACTGGTTCTGGTAGTAGTCGACCGCGGCTTCCAGCCCGCCGGGGCGGGCCGAGGTCGAGGCGCGGAGCATGCGGCGGTCGGCCGCGGCGGCCTCGACCAGGGCGACGGTCTCGGGCCGCGAGCAGAAGGCGTGGATGGTGATGCGCGGCACGGCCGCCTCGCCCATGTCGGCGTCGGCGGCGGCGATGACTTCCTGCACCAGCGCCTGGGTGGTGCCGACCGGATGGGCGGCCGGCGCGACGGGCGCGGCGGCTTCGACGGGCACGGGCTGGGCCGCGACCGGCGCGACCGGCGCGGCCGCCGGGGCGGGCGGGGCCGTCGGCCTGGGCGTGGGGGGCGCGGCCGGCGGCGGCGGGTCCGCGAACGACGCGGAGACGGTTTCGCGGGGACGCACGGGCGGAAAATCGGCGAACGGGTCGTCGTTCAAGCGCGCCGTCGGCGCGGCTCGCCAGGACTCCGCGCCGGGCGCCGCGAAATCGTCGTCGGCCTCGAAGCCCAGGTCGAAAGGATCGTGATCGTCGCGCGGGGCCATCAGTGGACCGCCTTCGAAACGACGCCGTTGGACTGCTCGTCCTTGGCCGAGGAGGTGGTCTCGCCCTTGCGGTACTTGTCGAGCACGGTGGCGCGCCGCCCAGAGTCGATCGGACCCTCGGGACGCGGGCTCAGCAGGTCCTCGGGATTGGCCACCTGGGCGGCGATATTGGCGGTCACCGCGCAGCCGAAGTTCTCATAGGCGGTGTTGTTGCGCGTGCCGGTGATGTTCTCCCAGCCGCCGCATCGCGGGACCTGGGCGGTGTAGCGCAGGAAGCCGACCTTCAGCGGCGCGGCCGGCGCGCCGGCGGCGTCATAGCCCATCACCCGGACCTTGGCGGCCGGAGCGCCCATGGCGATCAGGCGCTGGCGGGCGGCCACGGCCATGCGGCCGGCGACCTCGCCGCTGGCTCCGCCGGTCGGGGCGCTGACCACGATCTCGCGCGCCTCTGCCGCCATCCAGCGGTCCAGCAGACCGTCCAGGGCCTGGCTCTGAGCAACCGACAGCCCCTCGGCGTGGAGGGCCAGCAGGACCTCGTCGGGGTGGGAGTCGACATAGACGCGGTCGTTCCACTGCTCGGAAGGGGTGCGCGGCGCGACGGCCGTCTCGGGCCCCGCGGCCGGCGCGGCGCAGGCGGCCAGCAGCGTCAGGACCAGACCGGCGGCGGCCAGTTTCGAGACCAGCGGAGCGGCCGTTCGGGGCGAAGAAGGATGGGGGCGCGTCATGTCCGCGTTCTCACTCGATCACATAGCCGACGGGGCCCTGATAGGCGCGCCCGTTGTTCGCGCCGACCGGCGCCTTGACCACCTTGTTCAGCCGGCCCAGCAGGACCGTGCTCATGTCGCTCGCCGTCTGCAGGCCGTCGGCCGGAGTTTGCAGTTCCTGCGGCTTGGTCGGGTCGACGATGTAGGGGGTGATGATGATCACCAGCTCGGTCTCGCCGCTGAGATAGTCGCGCGAGCGGAACAGCGAGCCCAGGATCGGCAGGTTGGTCATGCCCGGCAGGGAGTCGATGTTCTGCTTGGAGGTCTGTTGCAGCAGGCCGGCGATCATCAGCGAGCCGCCGGACGGCAGTTCGACCGTGGTCTCGGCCCGCCGCACGGTCAGGCCCGGCACGCTGAGATTGGTGCCGCCGTCGGAGCTGGCCAGGGTGAAGGCGCCCAGGCTGGTCAGTTCCGAGACTTCGGTCGACAGCTTCAGCGAGATGCGGCCGCCCGACATCACGACCGGCGTATAGCCCAGGCCCACGCCGTACGGCTTGAACTCCAGCGAGATGCGGCCCAGCGCGTCCTGGGCGACCGGGATCGGGAACTCGCCGCCGACCAGGAACTTGCCGGCCTCGCCCGACACCACGGTCAGGTTGGGCTCGGCCAGGGTGCGCAGCAGGCCCACCCGCTCGAAGGCCTGGATCATGGCGTTCGCGGAGTTGACGCCGTCGCTGCCGACGCGGTCCGTGCCCACGCAGTTGGCCATGTTGCCGCCGCTGATCACGGTGCTGACCGCGCAGCCGGCGGGCGGCGAGGCGATCGGCTGCTTGGTGGTGTCCAGCTTGTAGCCGCCGATCGCGCCGCCGACGAGGGCGCCGTTGACGCCGAAGGTCGGGCTCATGCCGAAGGCGTACTGGGCCCCGCCCAGCTGGCCGAGAACCGCGCCGGTGTTGAAGCCCAGCTGCTTGATGATGTTGCGCTGGACCTCGACGATGCGGACCTTGAGCATCACCTGGTCCTTGCCGGCGATGGTCAGCATGTTCAGCACGTTGTCGGGCTTGTCGACGAAGCGGCTGGCGATCTGCGAGGCCATGCCCGCCTCGCCGGTGTTGGCCACGGCTCCGGTCAGGATCACGCTGTCGCGGATCGACTGCACCTGGATGTGGGCGTTGGGCAGCACGCGGCGCAGGGTTTCCTCCAGGGCGGTGGAGTCCTGCTCGACCCGAATGGCCAGGCTGAGGATCTTCCGACCCGAAGCGTCGAAGAACACCGCGTCGGTCGCGCCCAGGGCCATGCCCAGCACGTAGACGCGGCGCGGTCCGCGCAGCACCGCGTCGGCCACGGCCGGATTGGTCACCAGCATGTCGCGCACGTCGACCGGCAGCTCGATGATCGCCGACTTGCCGCGCGACAGGTTCAGGCTCTGGGCGCCCGAGGCGGTGAGATCGATGCGCAGCACCTGTTCGGCCGGCGGCGCCATGACCGACGTCGGGGCGGGGCGGGGCGCGACGCGGGCGGGCGCCCCGTACAGATGGGTGCCGGCCGCCGGGCCGTCGGCCAGGACGGTCGAGGGCGCCAGGACCAGGACGGCCGCGAGCGAGGCGGAAAGGAGCCGGCGGATCATGGGCGGACCGAGATGCTGGAGGTCTGGCCGCCGCGGTTGATGCGGACGACGGCGGAATCTTGCGACGGGGCGGCCAGACCGGAGGGACCGCCCAGGTCGGTGTAGGCCCGCAGGGTCAGGGTCACCGGGCCGCCGGCCTTTGCGCGGGTCAGGGCTTCGGCCTCGATCGGGCCGACCTCGAGGGTGGCGGTGGAGGCGACGATGGTCTTGGCGTCCTTCTCGGCCGCCGTGGTCTGGTCGAGGGCCAGCACGCGGACATTCTGCACGATGGTCTCGGCGATGGTCTGCTTGACCGAGGCGCCGTCGCCCTCGCCGACGCTCTGCGCCTCGCGGGTCTGGATGACGTCGACACGGTCGCCGGGCAGGATGAAGCCGCCGACCGCGGTCTCGGAGGTGACCGGCACGGCCATGGCGCGCTTGCCGGGGCCCAGGACCACCGACAGGTAGCCGCCCTCGCCGCCGCGGACGATCTTGCGGGCGGTGATGGGTTCTCCGGACAGGATCGGGTCGCGCACGATCGCGCCCTCGACGGCCTTTTCGGGGGTGACGCCGCCGATCATGGTCCCGGCCGCCTCGCCGACCGCCTTGGCGGCCTTGGCCGTGGCCTTGGTCGGAACGGGCTCGGCCGCGCCGTTGGTGATGAAGGCGGCGTTGACCGCGTCGGACGGCCAGGGCTGCCAGGCGACGTCGCCGGCGGCCAGGCGATCACCGATCGCCAGGTCGCGCTTGGCGACCAGGACCTGGGTCATGGGCTTGTTGGAGGGCGCGGCTTCCGCGACCGGAGCCGGCGCGGGCTTGCCGCCCATCGCCTTCTGCATGACCACGGCCAGGCCGATGGCCGCGACGGCGGCGACCAAAACGATCATGACGCGAAGAGGGTTCATGCGGTCGGGCTCTAACGACGGAAATACAGGTCGGGGCGAGCCGCCTTCAGGCGATCACGCACGATTCGTCGAACGGCCCTTCTGGCCGCGTCGCACACTCGCGCGGCCATGGTTAACAGCGGCTAAAGGCAGCGCTCCAAAGGCGGGGGCCGGGGCGCGACAGGCTGACGCGGGGCGCCCAGGGGCGTCGCTAGACGCCGACGGCCAGGGTCAGGGCGCCTTGCGGAAAGGCCGCCAGGGCGCCGACCGCGATGGCCACGCCGTAAGGGATGTCGCCGTCCTTGGCGCCCAGCTTGCGGATCCAGGCGGGGCTGCCGGCCAGGACCGGCTCGAACCAGCCCGACCGCAGGCTGAGAATGCCCAGGGTCAGGGCGCCGCCGGCCATGCCGGTGATCAGCATGAACGGCAGGGCCGCGGGCCAGCCCAGCCACAGGACGGACGCCGCGAACAGCTTGGCGTCGCCGCCGCCGACCCAGCCGGCCGCGAACATCCCCATGCCGGCCAGCAGGGCGATCAGGCCGGCGGCCAGGCACAGGCCCAGGGTCGCCAGGGAGGCGCCGCTGACCAGGGCGACCGGCGCGAAGGCGGCGATCAGGGCCAGGGAGATCCAGTTGGGGATCGTGTAGCTGGTGACGTCCTTCAGCGCGGCCACGACGACCAGCGCGGGGAAGATGAGCAGCAGGGCGAACTGAAAGGTCTGCATGGCGGCCTAGCCTGATGGGATCGGCCCCACCCTGGGCCAATCGCGTGAAGCAATCGTTGAAGGGGGCGTTGAAAAGGGCGTCGAAGCGGACGTTGAAGCGGTCGCGCCGCCGGAGGCCGCCCGCCCCGATGCGGGGCTCCAGACGCAAAAAAAGGCCCCGGCGTTTCCACCGGGGCCCTCTTTTCGGGACGGCTTGGCCTTAGTTGGCGGCGCTGTTGGCGGCTTCAACCTTGGCGTTGGCGTTCGTGAAGGTGGTCTTCAGGTTGGTGCCGAGCGTGGTGACGATCGTGGCGATCACGACGGCGATCAGGGCGACGATCAGGCCATACTCGATGGCGGTCGCGCCGGATTCATCGTTCAGGAAGCGGGTGACGAACTTCGACATGTTGGATCTCCTGGTCAGTAAGTGGATCTGGGCTTTCAAGCCGTGTCGACTTGCTCACCCCCGAAAACACGATCAACTTCACCCAGTTCGCTTAATGGCCAGTAAACGCGGATGGTTTCGCATTTTTTTTCGATGGTTTATTTTGATTTACCATTATCTTCTCTTAACTATGCCGATAGTCGGAACATGAAAACCCCTTGTGCGACAACGTTTTCTCAAATGTCGGAAAGAATACACGGGCGGCGCGCTTAGTTCTTTATTGACCATTCCAAGGCATTTTCGTCGTGCACAAAGCTGGGAAGACATCTTCATGCGCCCCCTGACTCTCGCCCTCTGCGCCGGTCTGAGCCTCTCGATCGCCACGGTCGCGCTCGCCGACAGTCCGGCCGCGCCGTTGTCGGTCAGCGCCGGCGCCGCCGCGCGCATCGTGTTGAGCGGGCCGGTGCGCGACATCGTGGTGGGCGACCCGTCGGTGGCCGACGTCAGCCTGGTCAACGAGCGGACCCTGGTGGTGCTGGGCAAGAAGGCCGGCGCGACCACCATCCTGGCCTTCGACGCGCGCGGACGCGCCCTGGCCGACCGCGACGTGGTGGTCTCCGACGTTCCGACCCAGGCGGTCGTCGTCCAGCGCGGCCTCAGCGCCGCGACCTACGCCTGCGGCGATCGCTGCTCGCTGCTGGGCGCCACGAACGCCCCGGCCGCGCCCGCCCCGGCCGCCGCCGTCCCGTAAAGTCCCCGACCTAAACCAACGATTAGGGACGCCCGGCCTAGATTGTCCGGCCTGACGTTCCCAGAAGGCGCTGACGCGGACGCCGCCATGGCCGATCGAGCCCGACACCATCGCCAGCTTCTGGCCCGCCTGGGTCTGCTGCGCCGCTTCGCCCGCGCCGACGACGGCGCGGCGGCGATCGAGTTCGCCTTCGTCGCCATCCCCTTCCTGATCCTGGTGTTCGCGATCATCGAGCTGGGCCTCACCTTCCTGGTGTCGATGAGCCTGGAAAACGCGCTGAGCAACGTCGACCGCACGATCCGCACCGGAACCCTGCAGACCAGCGGCGGCAACGCCGCCTCCTTCCACCAGGACGTCTGCAACGAGATGTCCTGGCTGGGCGCGTCCTGCGCGTCGGCCCTGACCCTGGACGTCCGCGTCCTGCCCTCGTTCGCCCAGACCAAGGACCTGCCCAAGCCCCTGCCCGGCGCCACCAGCTTCGATCCCGGCGGCCCCAACGCGATCGTCCTGGTGCGCGGCTACTACAAGTGGCCCCTGATCACCCCGCTGCTGGAGGACGCCGTCGCCGGTTCGTCCGGCGATCGCGAGGTCACGTTCGCGGCGGTGTTCACCAACGAGCCCTATCCCCCATGACCCGTCGTCTCTCCAGCTTCTGGCGCGACCGCCGAGGGGTCTCGGCCGTCGAATTCGCCCTGATCCTCCCCGTGCTGATGATCTTCTATTTCGGCATGGCCGAGCTGACCGAGGCGATGATGGCCCAACGGCGCCTGAGCCACCTGACCGCCTCGATCGGCGACGTGGTGGCCCGCGACCAGAAGTTCACCGACGCCCGTCGCGACGACGTCTTCAGCGTCGGCAATGTGCTGATGGCGCCCTTCCCCACCGCCACCCTGCGGATGTGCATCGTCAGCATCGCCTCCGACGCCGCCGGCAAGGACGTGGTGGTCTGGTCGGAAAAGTCGAACGCCCCGGCCAACTGCCCCGCGGCCAACGCCATCGTCGACATCCCGCCCAGCGTGCTGCCGGCCGGCCAGAGCGTGATCATGAGCAAGGCCAGCTACGATTACGACTCGGTGTTCAAGCTGATCATCCCCCAGACCATGACCTTCCGCCGCACCTTCTATCTGCGGCCGCGGCTCTCCGACCAGGTGACGCGCGTCAAGCAGTGAGGGCCTGGCCCAGGCGTTCGATCAGGGCGTGCGGACCGAAGGTCTCGCCCTCGAACCGCCGGGCCGGGCGCACGCCGATAAGGCTGTTGGTCAGGAACACCGCCTCGGCCTCGTCCAGGGCCTCGGCGCCGGTCGCCACCTCGTGGACCTCGACGTCCAGGGTCCGCGCCGCCTCCAGCACCCGCCCCCGGGCGATGCCGTTCAGCACGCCGCAATGCAGGGCGGGGGTGAACAGCCGCCCTTCGATGATCCAGAACAGGTTGGCGGCCGCCGCGCAGGTCAGGTCGCCGTGGTTGTTGCGCATCACCGCCTCGTCGGCGCCGGCCGCCCTGGCCTCGGCCCGGGCCAGGACGTTGTCGAGATAGGACAGGGTCTTGAGCCGGGCGGCGGGCGAGCCCTCGTTGCGGCGGGTCTTGGCCAGGACCAGGTCGACCGGCGTCGTCGCCGGCGGCGCGGCGGCGGCCCTGGCCGCCAGGCGAAGCACGGGGGCGGCGGGTCGATCCAGGCCCCGGCCGCCGGAGCCGGCCGTCAGGGTCAGGCGCACGGCGGCGCGGATCTCGGCCAGCCCGGCCTCGCCGGGCGCGGCCAGGCAGAGCGCGCGGGCCTGGACCAGGTCGAAGGCCGGCAGGCCCAGGGTCTCGCAGCCGGCGGCCATGCGCGCCAGGTGGGCGTCGAGATGCGGCAGGTCCTCGCCGGTCCACAGCATCGTCTCGAACAGGCCGTCGCCCAGCAGCAGGCCCCGGTCGTCCAGGGGAAAGGCGGCGTCTAGAGGAAAGGCTGTCATCCGCGGGGCGGCTCCATCAGGGCCCGGCGCAGGGCGGCGAACTTGGCTTCGGTCTCCAGGCGCTCGGCATGGGGATCGCTGTCGGCCACGATGCCCGCTCCGGCCCTCGCCTCCAAACGCCATCCGCCATCCTTTTGTTCGAGCGGGTCCTGTTCAAGGCCGACGGTGCGGATCAGCACGCTGGACTCCAGCGCCCCGTCGACCCCGGCCCAGAACAGCGAGCCGCAATAGGGTCCGCGCGCCGTCTCCAGCTGGGCGATGACCTTCATGGCCTGGACCTTGGGCGCGCCGGTGATCGAGCCGGGCGGAAAGGCCGCGCGCAGCAGGTCGGCCGCCGCCAGGCCGGGGGCCAGCCGGCCGGTCACCGTCGAGACCAGGTGATGGACGTTGGCGAAGGTCTCGACCCGGAACAGCTCGGGGACCGCGACGCTGCCCGGCGGGCTGACCCGGGCCAGGTCGTTGCGCATCAGGTCGACGATCATCAGGTTCTCGGCCCGGTCCTTGGCGCTGGCCGACAGCTCGGCCATCAGCCGGGCGTCCTCGGCCTGGTCGGCTCCGCGCGGGCGGGTGCCCTTGATCGGCCGGGTCTCGATCGTCAGATCGTCCCCCGCGACCTTCAGGAACCGCTCGGGCGAATTGGACACCAGGGCCCGGCCCGGCAGGCGCAGATAGGCCGAGAAGGGCGCGGGGCTGTCGGCGCGCAGGCGGGCGAACAGGTCGAACGGATGGGCGCCGGCCGCCAGGCGGCCGGTCCAGGCGCGGGCGATGTTGGCCTGGAAGATCTCGCCGCCGACGATGCGCTCGACCACGTCGGCCACCGCCGCCTCGTAGGCTTCGCCGGCGCTGACGCTCAGCGCCTCGCACAGTGTTCCTTCGTGCAGGTCCGGCGAGGCGGCGTTCAGCCAGCCCAGGGCCGCCTCGGCGCGGACCCGCGCGAAGCTCTGCGATCCGCCCCGGCCGATCGCCAGCACCCGGCGCTGCAGGTGGTCGAAGGCCAGCAGGGCCGGATAGCGGGCGCAGGCCAGGTCGGGCCAGCCGGTGCGCGGCAGATCCAGATGCTCGACCCGGTCGCCCAGCTCGTAGGCGGCCAGGCCCGCCACCCCGCCCTGGAACGGCGGGCCGTCGGGGTCCATGGCCTGGGGCGGGCCGACCAGTTGGGCCAGGGCCTCGAAGGGATCGCGAGGGTCGTCGGCGGTCACCGTCAGGGTCGCGTCCGGGTCGCGCAGCAGGTAGGACCACCGTCCCGCCTGGCCGCCGGAGATCATCGCGCAGGCGAACGGCTCGTCCCGCCACGGGGCCGCGGCCCAGACCGGGTCGCGCCAGGGGGCGCTGATGAGGACGACATGACGCATCGGCGGGTGATACCGCCGCTGGCCCTCGGACGCTACGACTTAGGGGCCGCCGGATCAGGTCTCCGGGTCGCCGCCCCGCACCAGGAACAGGCCGCAGAATCCCAGCCCCAGCAGGACGGCGATCGGCAGGAAGCCGCCGACCTGGCTCTTGAAGATCGCCGTGGCCAGGGCCACCAGCAGCGAGCCCAGCCACACCGTGGCCGTGCCCGACAGGGCGTACAGCCCGAAGAAGGCGGCGGTCTTGTCGGGCGGACACAGACGGATCAGCAGGGTGCGGCTGGACGCGTACTGGGCGGTGACGAACACCGCGATCAGCAGGCCCAGGCCCAGATAGATCAGCTCCGGCGCGGTGCGGAACAGCGGTCCGCCCCAGATCGGCGCGTGGGCCGCCGGGTCGTAGGACCAGAAGTACAGGATCTTCTCGCGGCTCATGCCCAGGGTGGCGACCAGCACCGCCAGGCAGCCGGCGATCTCGAGCTGGACGGCCTTGCGCGGCCCCAGCACGCGGTCGAACCACGGGGCGGCCAGGCCGCCGATCACCCCGAAGATGCTCAGCGAGATGCCGTAGGCCAGCATCTCCAGCGCGCCCCACCGCATCAGGCCGGCGGCCAGCAGCCCGCCGAACACCAGCAGCGCCGTCATGCCGTCGTTGTAGAGCATGCGCGCGCCCAGGAAGACGGCGACGTCGCGATGGCCGCGCAGGTTGCCGAAGATGTCGCGCAGCATGGCGATCCCCGCCCGCAGGCTGTCCATCCAGCTGCGGCCGGTGCGGACGGCGTCGGGGGTCCACAGGAAGAACGGGATCGCGCCCAGCAGCATCACCGCCGCCGCCATCGGGCCGGAGATCCGGCTGGGCTCGTTCTTGGCCGGGTCCAGGCCGAACAGCGGGGCGTGCGGCACGCCGGGCCAGTCGACCTGGCCGGGCAGCACCATGCCCCAGAGCATGAAGATCAGCAGGGCCACCGACAGGCCGTTGGCCAGGGCGTAGCCGAGGCCGGAGATCAGGGCGGCGCGGCCCGGGACGGCGCCGGCGGCGCGGCCCAGCAGCGAATTGCTCAGCACGTCGCCCCAGTTATAGACCAGGCCCAGCACGATCAGCAGGGCGCTGGTCGCCATCAGCGGCAGGCCGCCGGCGGGCATCGCCCACCACAGGGCGACCAGGGCCGGGACCATGATCCCCAGCACGATCCCCAGCATCGGCTTGCGAGGGCCGTACTGCTCGATCATCGCCCCCAGGAACGGCGCGGTCAGGGCGGTCAGCAGGCCGTAGGTCGTGGAGATGTTGGCCACCAGGGCCTGGCCCGCGACCGGATCGCCGACCAGCACCCGCGAGAAGTAGGGCGAGAAGATGTAGATGGTGATCAGGATCACATAGGGGTCGCGCGCGCCCTGCTGCAGGATCCAGGCAAGGGCGCCGCCCGGCAGGCCCGACTTCAGCGGGGCGACCGGTTCGCCGCTGGCCGGAGCCGCCGCGGCGGCCGAAAACTCACTCATGCCGTTCCACCCTCGTCACTGGCCGTCGTCTGGCGCGGCGGCTTGGGCGGAGCGTGGCTTTGAAACGAGCGTTTGTCACGCCCTGTTCGCCGCCCCCTTTTCACCGTCATCCCGGGCCTTGTGCCCGGGCCCCCTCTATCCGCCGCGGGTGCGGAGGTGTGGCGCGCCGGCGCGCCATTTGGCTTCACCGTCAGCTGAACCGGGGGTCCCGGGCACGAGGCCCGGGATGACGGACTGAATTTGGAAAGGGGAAGCTGTAGCTTTTACAGCAGGATATGCGCCCGCACGGCCTCGCGGCCCGCCGCGTCCAGTCCGATCGCCTGATCCAGATAGCCGTCGATCGAGCCGTAGCGCG
Organism: Caulobacter sp. Root487D2Y; assembly: GCF_001427165.1. Taxonomy (NCBI): domain Bacteria; kingdom Pseudomonadati; phylum Pseudomonadota; class Alphaproteobacteria; order Caulobacterales; family Caulobacteraceae; genus Caulobacter; species Caulobacter sp. Root487D2Y. The sequence continues at coordinate 693,379 of NZ_LMFD01000001.1, read as the reverse complement.
CCTTCATCGCCGCCAACGCCGTGGCCAGGTAGTCGGCCTCGACGCCCAGGGCCGCGCGCATCGCCGCGTCGGACGGCCGGCGGCCGAGCTCGGCCTCGAGACGGTCGGCCACCTTCGGCCCGCGGCGGGCGAAGCGCTCCTCGTCGTTGGTCAGCAGGTAGTCGTCGACGATGTCGTCGTCGCCCACCCCGGCCACGTGGTGGGTCAGGGCGGCCAGCAGGCCGGTGCGGTCCTTGCCCGCCGCGCAGTGGATCAGCACGGGGCCGCGCGCGGCGGCCAGGGCCTGGAAGTAGCGGCGGAACAGGTCCAGGTGGCGTTCCGCGAACGGCGCCCGGCCGTAATATTCGACCAGGTAGCCGCGGATCGACTCCACCGACAGGTCCGAACCACGCAGGAAGGCGTGCCAGGGATCCTCGCCGGTCACGCCCAGGTCGTTGTCGATCACCTCGGCGGCGAAGCCCGCCCAGCGCCGCGACGGATCGCGCTGGCGCTCGTTGGGACGGCGCAGGTCGACGAGGGTGACGATGCCCAGCCCGGCCATGGCGACCAGATCGTCGTCGGTGGCCTCGGCCTGGTGGGCGGCGCGGAACAGCACGCCCTTCTTCAGCCGGCCCTCGCCGGCGGCGTAGTCGCCGAAATCGCGGAAGTTCTCGACGCCTTGCAGAACGATGTGACGAGTCATGGCGGGCTTGTTAGCGCCACGGGGTGACGAAAGCGAGACATCCTAAACACCGCTCATCCCGGCGAATGCCGGGACCCAGATGGAATGGCGCTGGGGCTGACGCCATGAGCTCAGAGCCTATCCAATCATCCACCCCGCTAAGGGATCTGGGTCCCGGCATTCGCCGGGATGAGCGGATCTAAGGGGCTGGCCGCACAATCCCCACGGCGCCACTCTGCCCTCATGACCGAACTGCACCGCTTCCAGAGCTTCGACGGCGTCTCCCTGGGGTACCGCACCCTGTGCGGTTCCGGGGGGGCGGGCTGGCCGACCCTGATGCTGCACGGGTTCCTGGCCAGCGCCGAGACCAACTGGTTCCTGCCGGGGATCGCCGCGGCCGTGGCCGCGACCGGCCGCCGGGTGATCGCCCCGGACCTGCGCGGCCACGGCCGTTCGGACGCCCCGACCGATCCGGCCGCCTGGCCGCGCGACGTGCTGGCCATGGACCAGGAGGCGCTGATCGCCCACCTGAATCTGAAGGACTACGACCTGGTCGGCTATTCGCTGGGCGCGCGCACGGCCGTGCGAATGCTGGTGCGCGGGGCGCGGCCCCGCAAGCTGGTTCTGGGCGGCATGGGCGATCGCGGCCTGATGGAGGCGGGCGCCCGGGCGGCGATGTTCGAGGACAGCATCCGCCACGGCGACGCGGCCCAGGATCCGAGGGCCGGCCGGCGGGTCCACGCGATGATGGCGGCGGGCGGCCTCAAGCCGGAGGCGATGCTGGGCGTGCTGGCCTCGTTCGCGGCGACCAGCGCCGAGGAGATCGCGGCGATCAACGTGCCGGCCCTGGTGGTGGCCGGACAGCGCGACGACGACAACGGTTCGGTCGAGGGGCTGGCGGGGATGATGCCTGACGCGCGCGGCGTGAGGGTTCCGGGGGATCACCTGAGCGCGGTGATGGAGCCGGCGCTGGCCGAGGTGATTACGGGGTTTTTGGAAGCGTAGGCCCTCCCCCCGTGGGGGAGGCGATCGCGAAGCGATCGGTGGGGGGAGTTTTAGGATCGCCGATCCAGGCACTCGGCCGTCTTCCGATCACTCCCCCCTCCGTCGGCTTCGCCGACACCTCCCCCACGGGGGGAGGACCTAGATCGGCGACATCACCGGAACGGCGGCTCGTCGAACGCCCGCAGTTTGCGCGAGTGCAGGTTCGGGCCTTCCTCCAGCAGCAGCTTGCAGGTCAGGATGCCGATCTGCAGGTGCTGGCTGATGGCCCGCTCGTAGAAGGCGTTGGCCTGGCCGGGCAGCTTGATCTCGCCGTGCAGCGGCTTGTCCGACACGCACAGCAGGGTCCCGTACGGCACCCGGAAGCGGTAGCCCTGGGCGGCGATGGTGGCGCTTTCCATGTCGATGGCCACGGCCCGGCTCTGGTTGAAGCGCAGGGCCGAGAGGCTGTGGCGCAGTTCCCAGTTGCGGTCGTCGGTGGTGACCACCGTGCCCGTCCGCAAGCGCTTCTTGAGCTGATCACCCGAGTCGCCGCTGATCGCCTTGGAGGCGTCGTAGAGGGCGCGCTGGACCTCGGCGATCGACGGCACCGGGATCTCGGGCGGCAGGACGGCGTCCAGCACGTGGTCGTCGCGCAGATAGGCGTGGGCCAGCACGTAGTCGCCGATGGTCTGGGTGTCGCGCAGCCCCCCGCAGTGGCCGATCATCAGCCAGGCCTGCGGGCGCAGCACCGCCAGGTGGTCGCAGATGGTCTTGGCGTTGGATGGGCCCACGCCGATGTTGACCAGGGTGATCCCCGTGCCGTCCTTGCCCATCAGGTGGTAGGCCGGCATCTGGTGCTTGCGCCAGGTCGACTCCGCCACCGCCAGTTCGGGATTGGCGGTGTTGGCGGTGATCATCAGCCCGCCCGAGCAGGACAGGCCCTCGTAGGGACTGTCCGGCAGGGCCAGCTGCTCAATGCCCCAGCGCACGAACTCGTCGACATAGCGATGGTAGTTGGTGAACAGGATGAATTGCTGGACGTGCTCGGCCGGGGCGCCGGTGTAGTGGCGCAGGCGGGCCAGGGAGAAGTCGGTGCGCAGGCCGTCGAACAGGGCCAGCGGCCGGTGCTCCTCCATCGCCGGGCTCCACACCCCGTCGGCGATTTCGTCGCCGATGAAGGCCAGGTCCGTGGTCGGAAAGAAGCGGGCAATGTCCTCGGAGCGGACGTCGGCCTGGTTCAGGTCGATCGTGGCGTCCAGCACGTAGGGATAGGGGATCTCCTGGTTGGAGCGGTCGATCTCGATCTCGACCTCGAAGTCGTTGAGCAGCAGGGTCAGCTGCTCGACCAGGTAGTCCTTGAACTGGTTGGGCTTGGTGATCGTCGTGGCGTAGACGCCGGGCCGGCTGACCCGGGCGTAGGAGCGCGCCAGCTTGGGCGGCAGGGCCTCGGGATCGTAGATCAGCCGCAGCTGGGGATAGGCGAACGTGCCGTCGAACCGCGCTTGCGGATCGGGCCGGGTTCCATGTTCGAGATAGGCGCGAAGCGCGGTCCGCAGGGCGTCGACGGCGCGTTCGTATTCTTCGTTGAGCTGCTCAACGACGGCGATTGCTTTTTCTTGGTTTGACATGGCGCCCTATATCAGCGTTCCGGCGGCTTTTCCAGGCCAGGGCTGGTCGGTGGGCTCCAGGGCATGGACGAAGCCGATTTCGTCGGCCACAAGGGTCGTAACGACCAGGGCGACGGGCGCGCGAGCGGAAAGCTTGCCCCCAATCCTTTGCTTAAGGTCGCCTCGACCAATTCGCTCGAGCCCCGCGCTCGAGGGGGGAGCCCATGAATAGACGTTTCGCCTTTCTGATCATCGCCGCCATGGTCCTCGGGGTCCTGGTCGGCTGGGGTTGCAACCAGTATCTCGACGCCGCCCAGACCGCCGAGGCGGTCAAGTGGTTCAAGATGGGGACCGACCTGTTCCTGCGGCTGATCAAGATGATCATCGCCCCGCTGGTCTTCACCACCCTGGTGGCCGGCATCGCCCACATGGAGGACGCCGCCGCCGTCGGCCGGATCGGCGCCAAGACCATGGGCTGGTTCATCAGCGCCTCGGCCGTCTCGCTGCTGCTGGGCCTGTTCATGGTGCACCTGCTGCATCCGGGCGCGGGCCTGGTGCTGAACGAGGCGACCAACGTGGCCGCCAACGCGCCGGCCGCCTCGACCGAGACCTTCACCCTGCAGGGCTTCCTGACCCACCTGGTGCCGATCTCGATCTTCGACGCCCTGGCCAAGAACGAGATCCTGCAGATCGTCGTCTTCTCGCTGTTCGTCGGCACCGCCGTCGCCTCGCTGGACAACAAGGCCCCGCACATCCTGGAGCTGGCCGAGCAGGGCGCGCAGATCATGCTCAAGGTCACCGGCTTCGTGATGAAGCTGGCCCCGCTGGCGATCTTCTGCGCCCTGGCCTCGACCATCGCCGACCAGGGCATCTCGATGCTGGTGGTCTACGGCAAGTTCGTGGTCGGCTTCTACGCCACCATGGCCACGCTCTGGCTGCTGCTGTTCATCGCCGCCTTCATCGTGCTGGGCAAGCGGGCCATCCCCCTGTTCGGCATCATCCGCGACCCGGCCCTGCTGGCCTTCTCGACCGCCAGCTCGGAAGCCGCCTATCCGCGCATCCTCGACGCCCTGCCCAAGCTGGGCATCCGCCGCCGCATCGTCTCGTTCGTCCTGCCGCTGGGCTATTCGTTCAATCTCGACGGCTCGATGCTCTACTGCACCTTCGCCACGATGTTCATCCTGCAGGCCCACGGCGTGCACCTGACCGTCCAGCAGCAGATCTTCATGCTGCTGCTGTTGATGGTCACCTCCAAGGGCATCGCCGGCGTGCCGCGCGCCTCGCTGGTGGTGATCATGGCCACCCTGACCTATTTCGGCCTGCCCGAAACCTGGATCGCCCTGGTCCTGGGCGTCGACCATCTGCTGGACATGGGCCGCAGCGCCACCAACGTGGTCGGCAATTCGGTGGCCGCCGCCGTGGTCGCCAAGTGGGAGGGCGAGCTGGACGACGTCGTCCCGGACGAGGAGCCGGCCAAGGCCTAGAACACCGGAGGTTGACTCCTTGGCGCCAAGGTTCACAGTAACCGGACCTGACGCCAAGGAGCCGACGATGACCGGTAAGATGACCCTCCGCGCCCTGTCGATCGGCGCCGCCAGCCTGGCCTGCGCCTTGACCTCGGCCGCCTTCGCCGCCGAACCGTCCGCGGCCCGCGACTGCTTCGAGGGGACCAAGGTCGCCGACTGGGTCGCCATCGACGACCACACCATCCTGCTGAAGACCCAACAGTCGGATTTCTATCGCATCGACCTGGCCCGTCCGATCCGGCAGCTGAATTCGCCCGCCGCGCGGCTGAACGTCGGTTCGAAGAACCGGATGGTGTGCGCCGCCGCGGACCTGAACGTGAACCTGTTCCTCACCGCCTCCATGAACATGCCGCTGGGCGTGTCGAAGGTGACCCGGATGTCGGCCGAGGAGGTCGCGACGGCGGGGTCGGCGAACCTGCCGGGACGGCGGTATCGCGGCGAGCGCCTGGCCGACTTCTGAGTCCCGGCCGGCCCCACCGCGTATAACCGCACACATTGACTTCCGTGCGGCGGGGACCAATCTGCGTGGCGAGGGACCCAGTCGAGGAAGACCGTCATGAACGCTCGCTCCATGCTCAAGGCCGGACTGCTGACGGCGGCCCTCCTGGCCGCCGCCCCGGCGTTCGCCGATCCGGCCGCCCAGACCAAACCCCGCCCGGCCCGCACCTGCTTCTCGCTGTCCGACTGGGACAACTGGAGCGCCCCCGACCGCGACACCCTTTATCTGAAGGTCCGCAATCGCGACGTCTATCAGGTCGACCTGTCGCACGGCACCAGCATGCTGACCTCGCCGGGCGTGCACCTGGTGTCGATCGTGCGCGGCCCCGACACGGTCTGCGGTCCGCTGGACCTCGATCTGCGGGTCTCCGACGGCTTCGGCATGGCCATGCCGATCATGGCCAAGAGCATCACCAAGCTCTCTACCGAACAGGTCGCCGCGATCCCCAAGAAGGACCGGCCGTAAAGCCACCTGACACGGGAGCGAAAACCTCGTCCTTCGACAGGCTCAGGATGAGGTTTTCTACCGCCGCCGCCTGCGCTTGGTCCTCATCCTGAGCCTGTCGAAGGACGAGGACCACGCGCCTACCCCTCCGCCGCCGCCTCCAGCAGCGCCACGACCATCGCGTTGACCGGCGTGGCGATTCCGTGCCGCGCGCCCAGGCGGACGATCACGCCGTTGCGGGCGTCCAGCTCCATGGGCCGGCCCGCCGCCCGGTCGGCGTGCAGGGAATTGACCCCGTCGGCCGGTCCCGAGCGATAACCTTCGACCACGGCGTCGGGCAGGTCGGGCGGCAGGTCCGCCCCCTCGGCCCGTCCCACCGCCACGCATTCGCCGACCAGGGCCCGCATCAGGGCGGCGATCGGCTCGCGCCGGGCCACGCCCGAGGGCCGCAGGGTCAGGGCGTTGACCGCCCCGGCGCAGTTCAGGGCCAGCTTCTTCCAGGCCGCGGTCTTGAAGTCCGGCGTCGTGGAGACCGCGATCGGGGTGTGGGCGAACAGGGCCACGAAGGCCTCCCCCGCCGCCCCTTCCGGAACCAGGATCGAGCCGTCGCGCCGCTGGCGCACGCGGCCGGGCGCGCCGCGTTCGGCCGGGATGTCGACGACGGCCGGGGTGATCCGCTCGGCGGCGACGTAGGCGCTGAAGCGCTCGACATGTTCGACGCCGTTTTGCAGCACCGCCACGCGGGTGTCCGGCCCGACCAGGCGCGCCAGCCAGCCGCCGGTCGCCGCCGCGTCATAGGTCTTGGTGGTGATGATCGCCCAGTCGACGGGGGACGCCTGGTCCGGCGCGGTCAGCACAAGCGGCCTGGCCGTCAGCGGGCCGCCCGGCGTCTCGACCTCCAGCCGCTCGAAGGCGGTGCGCACGCAGACCTCGACCTCAAGCTCCGGGTTCTGGGCCAGCCACGCGGCGATCACGCCGCCCACCGCGCCCGGTCCGATCACCGCAATCCGCGTCATCACCAAACTCCAGACAAAGAAACGCCGCCCCCTTTCGAGGGCGGCGGCATGTTATCCCCGTTGTCCCTGCTCTTATTCTGCCGGCAGGGTGTTCTCCGAGCGCTTGGTCAGCATGTTGTCGAAGCTCGACCACACGCCTTCCGCGCCGTGCCATTGGCCCCGGGTGGCGGCCTTGGAATATTCCGTGGCCCGGGCCTCGAAGAAGTTGGCGTGCTCCACGCCCGACAGCAGCGACTGCAGCCAGGGCAGCGGGTTTTCCTTGATGCCGTACACTTCCGGCAAGGCCAGCTGGCGCAGGCGCCAGTCGGCGATGAAGCGGATGTATTTCTTGATGTCGTCCGGGGTCATGCCCTGGATCTCGCCGGCCTCGAAGGCCAGGTCGATGAAGGCGTCCTCCATGGTGACCACGGTCTTGCAGCAGTCGACGATGTCGTCGGCCACGGCCTTGGTGACCGCGCCGGTCTCCTTGTTGAACGTGTGGTACAGCTTGATGATGCCTTCGCAGTGCAGGCTCTCGTCGCGGATCGACCACGAGACGATCTGGCCCATGCCCTTCATCTTGTTGAAGCGCGGGAAGTTCATCAGCATCGCGAAGCTGGCGAACAGCTGCAGGCCTTCGGTGAAGCCGCCGAACATGGCCAGGGTGCGGGCGATGTCGGCATTGGTGTCGACGCCGAACTTCTGCATGAAGTCGTGCTTGTCGCGCATGGCCTGGTATTCCATGAACGCGCCGAATTCGCTCTCCGGCATGCCGATGGTCTCGAGCAGCAGCGCGTAGGCCGCGATATGGATGGTCTCCATATTGGCGAACGACGACAGCATCATCTTCACTTCGGTGGGTTTGAAGACCCGGCCGTAGCGCTCCATGTAGTTGTCGGCGACCTCGATGTCCGACTGGGTGAAGAAGCGGAAAATCTGCGTCAGCAGGTTCCGTTCCTTGTCGTTCAGCTTGACCGCCCAGTCCTTCAGGTCCTCGCCGAGCGGCACTTCCTCGGGCATCCAGTGGACCTGCTGCTGCTTCTTCCAGAACTCGTGGGCCCACGGATAGCGGAAGGGCTTGTAGGCGCCGGAGGGGGTCAGCAGGCCGGGCGTGGTGATCAGCTTGGCGGACATCGAGGACGGCTCCAGGGCAGGCGGACGCGAATCGGACAGTCGGTTAGGCTCTCTTGGTACCGCAGCTGTCGGGATCATCTAGTGGTCACGACGTCGCAGCACACAACATGTTGTGGGCAGATTGGGTAACGAAAGATGAATCAAGCTTACACCATCTTTGGCGCGCTTGGCTCGGGGTCCGTGCCCGTCGAGGCGACTTTGACCCTGCTGGGGCAGCCGTACAGCGTGGTCGAGGCGCCGACCTGGGAGGGCGAGGCGCAGCGGGCCAAGGTGGCGGGCGTCAATCCGCTCAAACAGATCCCGGCCCTGGTCACCCCCGACGGCGAGACGATCACCGAGAGCGCGGCCATCCTGATCTGGCTGGCCGACCGCTTCCCGGAAGCGCGGCTGGCCCCGTCGCTCGATTCGCCCCTGCGCGGCCAGTTCCTGCGCTGGATGGTGTTCGTGCCGGCCGCGATCTACTCGCTGTTCTGGGTGCGCGACGATCCCTCGCGCCTGGCGGGGCCGGACGCCGAGCTCGGCGCGCGGATCAAGGCCGCGACGGCGGACCGGATCGCCGACTGCTGGGGGATGATGGAGAGCCAGCTGGCGCCGGGCCGGTATCTGCTGGGTGACGAGCTGACGGTGCTGGACCTCTATGTCGCCGTGGTCAGCCGCTGGGGGTCGCGGCGCAAGCGGTTCTACGCGGTGGCGCCGCGGATGGGCGAGGTGGTGCGACGCGTGGACGCCGATCCGCGGCTGGAGGCGTTCTGGGCGGAGCGGTTTCCGTTCGTGGACGGGTGGGAGAGCCGCGGGGCGGCGGGGTAGGAGCGAACGTCGGGAGGTGTGGCGGAGGCCAGCTTCCGCTTTCGACCCTAGTCGGACATTGGCTTTTCAGCGGGAATTCTGCGCCGTTCACGTTGGAGTAGCAGGAAGGACGCCACGAACAGCGCCACGACGGCTATGCCGAAGATGTCGGCCATTGATGCCATCGTTGCGAACTTCCAGCCTAGAATCGCCACCGCGAACAGGTTCAACAGCGCAATGAGCACTAGCCTTGAACGACGCATTGCATTCCCCTTCACCACCCTTCTCAGACATTTGAAACGTCCGCTAGGCGGGAGCCAGCATCCGCCCCGGATGCGGCCACGCCTTAAAGCCTTGGTGGATCGGAGCTCTGGCGTCTGGCCGTGTCAAGGACGGCGCGTCGCGCCGCCGCGACGCGCCGTCCTTGACACGGCCAGACGCCAGAGCAGGCTCGCCATCAAGGTTTCAAGGCGCGGCCTCGCCGCTGGCGATGACGTCAGGGGCTTTTCGGCGAAGCCGACGGGTGGGGGATCGGTGCAGGGTGTCGGACGCGGGGCTTTTCTGCCGACTCAGCAGCCCCCCACCCGACCCTGGCGCTGCCAGGGCACCCTCCCCGCGAGGGGGAGGGAAGGGGTTTATGCTTGGCGCATAGCCAACAAACCCCCACGATTTCAACGCGATAAACTTTCTCGACCCGATTTGGTCCTCACCCTCCCAATCGCCCGTATCCTGATCCCACCTCGACGCAAGGAAAGGGCGCATGGCCAGCGACCGATGCGGCGGCGGGGGCGATCGAGCGGGAAGCTTTGTCGGCGGCGGGATCCGCGTGCGTAGGGATCTTGTCAAACCTCTCGTCTCCAGGGCCGGCCGGGCATGGAACACAGAAACGGCGTGGCGTGAGGGCTGACCTAGCAGCAGGCGGGCTGTGACAGGCTCGCGGTCCGGGACCGGGTTTCGTTGACCTGGGTCGGAGGCTTCAAGGCGGCGAGGCCCTAACAAAGGCTCAGCGTCGCGGGCTTCCGGATAACGACCGCGCGGAGCGATCGGGCTTCGTCGAAACGGTAACAACTCAAACACTCCGGACGGTGTCCGGCGCTCCGCGACCCTTTCCATCCGCTCAGCGAGAGATCGCGTGAGAACGAGAGATCGTGCCCGCGAACACTTGCCCCCACCTGACCGCTTCGCGGTCTGTCCGCCCCCGCAGGGGGCGGAGGACGCGCGCGGCGCCGACGGCGGAACCTCTTCCCCCTCTGGGGGAAGACGACCGCGAAGCGGTCCGTAGGGGGCAAGCGGTCGCCGCACCGCCCCCTTGGGAAATCGCCCATGATCCTGCTAAGCAGCGCCCATGCTGACCGATCCCCTGTTCTACGCCGTCGCCATTCCCGCGGTGATCCTGCTGGGCCTGGCCAAGGGCGGGTTCGCCGGGATCGGGGTGGTGGCGGTGCCGATGATGGCCCTGGTCATCTCGCCGGTGCTGGCCGCGGCGATCACCCTGCCGATCCTGCTGGCCCAGGACGTCGTCAGCGTCTGGTCGTTCCGCAAGACCTGGGACAAGGGCCTGCTGATCCTGATGCTGCCGGCGGCGGCGGTCGGGATCTTCCTGGGCTGGCTGCTGGCGGCGCGGGTCTCCGTCGCGGCGGTCGAGCTGTCGATCGGCCTGATCTCCATCGCCTTTTCGCTGCAGCGGCTGTGGGTCGAGCGGGCGGTCAAGGTCGCCCAGGTGATCGAGGCCGGCCCGGCCAGGCCATGGCTGGGCGCCCTGTGCGGCGCGGTGGCCGGCTTCACCAGTCAGGTCGCCCACGCCGGCGGCCCGCCGTTCCAGATCTACGTGCTGCCCCGCCGCCTGCCGCGCGACGTGTTCATCGGCACCAGCGCCATCTTCTTCGCGGTCGTCAACTGGATGAAGGTGCCGGCCTATATCGCCCTGGGCCAGTTCACGCCCCAGGTGCTGACCACGGCGGCCGTGCTGCTGCCCCTGGCCCTGGCCTCGACCTGGGCCGGGGTGTGGCTGGTGCGCCGCGTGCCGGCCGAGGGCTTCTACCGGGTCATCTACGTGCTGCTGATCGCGGTCGGCGCCAAGCTGGCCTGGGACGGGGCGCACGGCCTGCTGGGCTGACCGAAATATGCGCCGACGGCCCTATCCCAGCCACGATGATCGGCGTTTATATGTCATCAATTGCGCGTACAGTGGGCGGGCCATGACAGAGACTTCCAGCATCGTCGCGACGGCGACCCAGACCCAGGTTCCGGCGACCAATCCAACCGGTGTTCCGGCCACGCACTATCCGACGCCCGGCGCCAAGTGCGCCGACCTGGTGGTGCACCTGGCCGGCCTGGCCTGCGCCCTGCTGGGCGGCGGCATCCTGCTGGGCCTGGCGTTCGGCCTGGGCTCGCTGAGCCAGGTGGCGGCCATCGGCGTCTACACGGTCGGCCTGATCACCATGCTGTCGCTGTCGACCGCCTACAACTTCTCCAAGGCCCGCTGGCGCCCGCTGCTGCGCCGCTTCGACCACGCCGGCATCTTCATCATGATCGCCGCGTCCTACACCCCCTTCACCACCCAGAACCTGCACGGCTGGTGGGCGATCGGCATGACCACGGCCGTCTGGTCGGTGGCCGGGATCGGCGTGGCCGCCAAGCTGTTCCTGCCGGGCCTGGACAAGCGCTTCTGGGTCGGCCTCTACCTGGCCCTGGGCTGGCTGGTCCTGGTGGCCGTCAAGCCGATGATCGCCGGCATGGGCTGGGTGGCCCTGCTGCTTTTGGCGATCGGCGGCGTGATCTATTCGACGGGTACGGTGTTCTACCTGATGAAGCGGCTGAAGTTCCGGCGGGCGATCTGGCACGGTCACGTGATCGGCGGCGCCGGCCTGCACTACGCCGCCGTGCTGGTCGGGGTGGTCCTGACCTCGAGCGGACACCCCTGACCTAGTGTAAGTTGGACGCGCCTTGAACACCCCGCCGGATTCCAAAAAGACCGTCCAGACCTTCTTCCGGGATCGCACGACGAACGGCCAGCGCGGCAAGCGTTTGCCTGCGCCGCCGAGCCAGCACGACAGCCAGGTCGAGGCGGTCGGCTTTCCGGGCGTGCGGCTCAGCGTCGACGAGGCCGACGAGGCCCTGCGCAACGTCGCCGATCGCCTGGCCCCGCTGCGGCCGTTGCTGGGCGCGAGCGACTTCAACATCCTGGCCCTGTCGGGCGGCGCGGCGGGCGGCGCCTTCGGGGCCGGGGCCCTGGTCGGCCTGACCAAGGCCGGGGCGCGGCCCGAGTTCGCCATCGTCACCGGGGTCAGCACCGGCGCCCTGATCGCGCCCTTCGCCTTCCTGGGCCCGGCCTGGGACGACCGCCTCGCCGACGCCTATGTCGGCGGCCACGCCGCCGACCTGCTCAGCTTCAAGCGCCTGGGCCCGACCCTGGGCCCGAGCCTTTTCCGGGGCGACTCCCTGGACAGCCTGGTCGCGCTGTTCATCGACCTGGAGATGATCCAGGCCGTGGCCCGCGAGCACGCCCGCGGCCGTCGCCTGCTGATCGCCACCACCAATCTGGACACCCAGAAGGCCACGATCTGGGACATGGGGGCGATCGCCGCCCAGGGCGACGAGGCGGCCCTGCGGCTGTTCCGCGACGTGCTGGTGGCCTCGGCCACCCTGCCCGGCCTGTTTCCGCCCAAACTGATCGACGTCGAGGCTCCGGACGGCGAAGGCGGCATGGCGCGCTATCAGGAAATGCACGCCGACGGCGGCATCGCCGCGCCGCTGTTCCTGATGCCCGACGCCCTGCTGCGCTGGCGCGAGCTGGGCCAGCGCCTGCGGCGCGGCCGGGTCTATGTGATCTTCAACACCGTGCTCGACCCCTCGCCCCGCACCACGGCGCCGGGCGTGACCTCGATCATGGGCCGCAGCTTCGAGACCATGCTGCGGTTCTCGTACCGCCAGGCCCTGAGCGTCGCGGCCGGATTCTGCGCCCGCCACAACCTGCCGCTCTGGTCGGCCTCGATCCCGACCGACTTCGAGAACTTCAACATGATGAAGTTCGAGACCGCGCTGATGAAACGGACCTTCGACGACGCCGAGGCCTTGGCGATCAGCGGCCGGCTGTGGTCCAGCGCCATCCCGACGCCCGAGCCCCTGTGGCGCGGCCTGTTCAAGCGCCCGCCGTCGACGCGGGGCCGGACGGTCAAGGATCCCATCCTCGCGCCGGCCGCGGCGCTGGCCCCGACGGACGTGGGGGCCGGCAAGGGGCCAGACCTGGAAGAGCCTATTTCTTGAGGTAGCGGGCGCGCAGCTTGTCGACGTTCGGCGGCTCGGCGCGGAAGTCCGACGCCAGGCCCAGGCGGGCGTTGCAGGACGGGCAGCGCACCGAGTCCTCGTCGGCCAACTCGGTCGGCGGATCGAAGCGCGTGCCGCACGGCTTGCACTTGAAGTCGCCGGTCGCCGGCGGCGCGGGCGGCGGTTCCGGCGCCTTCACCACCACGCGCTTGTGGCCGGCCGGACGCGGGATGCGCTCGAGCGGCGGCGGGCCGCCCGGCGCGGCGACGCCGCTCTTCAGGCTCAGGATCTTGCGGGGGCGAGGGGGCTCGCTATCGCTCATGGCGCTTGGTGGCTCGGATGAGGGGCCCGGGTGCAGGCGGTACGGGCGCTAGCTGCATGATCTGAGCCCGAAACTCAAGCGCCGAGCACATCGCGCCGGCGGGGACAGTCTACCAGTGCGGCCTCAGGCTGAACGAAAAGGCCAGCATTTCGTCCTTCTGGGTGGCCATGCCCATGATCTGGTCCTTGGCCCTGATCTTGCGGTGCACATAGCCGAACGAGGCCTGCATCGGACCCTTGCGCCAGGCCACGCCGGCCTGGCCGTCGCCGACCAGCTTGCTGCTGGCGTCGGAGCTGACGCCGGCCCCGCTCCAGTCGCCTTCACTGCCGTGCAGCATGTTCAGGCCGACGGCCTGGCCGCTGGCGGCGGCGAACAGATACCAGCGTCCACGGTCGCCGAACTGGCGTCCGTCGCTGACGCCCAGCGAATCGACGACCTGGTCGCCCATCTTCTTGCCGAACCGCACGGTGGCGCCCGCCTCGGCCGAGCCGCCGGCTCCGCCGAAACCCAGGCCGGCGTGCGGCGTGACGTCGAGAGCGTATTTGCCGGCGCCCACCGACACGGCGGCCGGCCAGCCGCGGGTCACCGTGACGTCGACCTCGCGGTCCTCGAAACTGTCCTCGTCAGGTCGAACCAGGGCCAGGGGCCGGGTCTGGCCGGCCTGCGCGACGCTGGCCACCGAGACGCGGACCGAATCGACGGCGTGCTCGCCCTCGCCGACCACGACGGCGTTGGACCGGTAGCTGACCGCGCCGCGGCCCTCGTAATAGCGGTTGGTGTCGAGCAGGGCGGCGTCGCCGTAGGCGCCGGCGGGCGACAGCGCGAAGCTGGGATCGTTGGCGCGCTCGGCCTTGGCGACGGGGGCTCCGGCGAAGCCGACGGAAGCGGCGGGGACGGGGCGCTGGGCGCGGAGACCGAAGTCGAGCGGCGAGGCGGCGCGCATGTCGACGACGAAGCTGGGCGGGGCCTTGCGGGGGGCGGTGGACGCCCTATCTGGAGTGCTGGACGATTTGGCGGGCCGGGTCGGCTGGGCCTGCGCCGTGGCGATGGCCAGGACGCTCAGACCCACTCCCGTTACAAATGCGGTGCAAGCACGCATTCCAGTCCCCAGAACCCTTCCCCACGGAGAGCCTACTCGGAATTCGAATGGCGTCCATGGGACAAAACCCCACGTCATCAACATTTCGCACTGGGTATGGTTCCCGACGTGAAAACGGCGCCGCGGAGGCCCGCGACGCCGTCTAACTTCAGGAATTGTTAAGGTTTTGGGCCGGTCGATCTACTGGCAGGCCAGGCATTCGTCGTAGTCGGTCTTGGTCGGGACGTCGAAGCCGTTGGCCGGGCCCGCCACCGCGACGTCGGAACCGGCGTAGGACGCCCGTTGCACCGACTTGGAGCGCAGGTAGTACAGCGACTTCACGCCGCGCTCCCAGGCCTGCCAGTGCAGCATGTGCAGGTCCCACTTGTCGACGTCGCCGGGCAGGAAGATGTTCACCGACTGGCTCTGGCAGACTTCCGGCGTGCGGTCGGCGGCCAGCTCGACCACCCAGCGCTGGTCCAGTTCGAAGGCGGTCTTGTAGACGTCCTTGTCGTCCTGGCTGAGGAAGTCCAGGTGCTGGACCGAGCCCTCGTTCTCCAGGATCGAACCCCAGACCGCGTCGGTGTTCTGGCCCTTCTCCTCGAGCAGCTTCTCCAGGTAGGGGTTCTTCACCGCGAACGAGCCCGACAGGGTCTTGTGCGTGTAGATGTTGGCCGGGATCGGCTCGATGCCGGCCGAGGTGCCGCCGCAGATGATCGAAATCGACGCGGTCGGGGCGATGGCCAGCTTGTGCGAGAAGCGCTCCATCGAGCCGCGATCGGCGGCGTCCGGGCACGGCCCCTTCTCCTCGCCGATCGAGATCGACGCCTTGTCGGCCTCGCGGCGCAGGTGCTTGAACATCCGCATGTTCCAGCTCTTGGCCAGGGCGCTCTCGAACGGCACGTTCTGGCTCTGCAGGAAGCTGTGGAAGCCCATCAGGCCCAGGCCCACCGAACGCTCGCGCATGGCGGCGTAGGCGGCGGTCGAGGCGGCGTCCGGCGCGCGGTCGATGAAGTCCTGCAGGACGTTGTCGAGGAAGCGCATGATGTCCTCGATGAACATCGGGTGGTCGCGCCACTCCAGGAAGGTCTCGGCGTTCACCGACGACAGGCAGCAGACGGCGGTGCGGTCGTTGCCCAGGTGATCGACGCCGGTGTGCAGCATGATCTCGCTGCACAGGTTCGACTGGCGAACCTTCAGGCCCAGCTCTTGCTGGTGCTTGGGCATGGCGCGGTTCACGGTGTCGGAGAAGATCAGGTAGGGCTCGCCGGTCTGCAGGCGCAGCTCCAGGACCTTCTGCCACAGGGCGCGGGCGTCGACCTCGCGCAGGACTTCGTTGGTCTTGGGCGAGCGCAGGCCGAACTTGTGGCCGTCGCGCACGGCGTGCATGAACTCGTCGGTGATCGAGATGCCGTGGTGCAGGTTCAGGGACTTGCGGTTGAAGTCGCCCGACGCCTTGCGGATTTCCAGGAACTCTTCGATTTCCGGGTGGTGGATGTCCAGATAGACGGCCGCCGAACCGCGGCGCAGGCTGCCTTGGCTGATCGCCAGGGTCAGGCTGTCCATCACGCGGATGAAGGGGATGATGCCGCTGGTCTGGCCCTGGCCCTTGACCTTCTCGCCGATCGACCGGACGCCGCCCCAGTAGGTGCCGATGCCGCCGCCGTTGGCCGCCAGCCAGACGTTCTCGTTCCAGACGCCCAGGATGCCGTCCAGGCTGTCGCTGACGGCGTTCAGGAAGCAGCTGATCGGCAGGCCGCGCTCGGCGCCGCCGTTGCTCAGCACCGGGGTCGACGGCATGAACCACAGCTGGCTCATGTAGTCGTAGACGCGCTGGGCATGGTCGGCGTCGTCGGCGAAGGCCGTCGAGACGCGGGCGAACATGTCCTGGTACGACTCGCCCGGCAGCAGATAGCGGTCTTCCAGGGTGGTCTTGCCGAAATCGGTCAGCAGGGCGTCGCGCGAGCGGTCGACCTCGACCTTGCGCACCAGCGCCAGCTTGGGACGTTCAGAGGTCCGCATGCCTCCGGTGCGAGCCTGGGGGAGTGCCGTCGTCTTCGCCGCTTCACTGCCGGTCATGATCAAAAATCCATAATCAATCAGCGTGTTCCGGAAAAGGGAACGTCCCGTCCAGCCGCTACATCTTGTGGCCGAGGAGCCCCCTCAGCCCACATATGGGGCCACAGTGGCTAATGACTCGTCAACGATGAGATGCGCCTCGCGGGCGAGTTTTTTCTTAACAAGCTGTGAACGAACAACGGTGTGCGGGAAGATGCTGCGCATCATCAACGGGTTGCACGGCCAAGACAAACGCCGCCGTGACACCCTGTCGCGGGCCACAAAGAAGTGATCCGGCGGCGGAGCGGATTGCGCGGAAAAGCACTTGCCTGCGCCAGGCTCCCAGCGGGCGGGCGATCCGACGCCCACGGCGCGTTTTTCGCTCCGTGGGCGAACCCAGAATCGAGCCCGGCGGCCAGCCCTCCGTCACGCCGCGTATCGCGGCGCGCCATCTCCCCGCTTCGCGAGGGCGGAAAAGAAAAGGGCCCGGCGTCGCCGCCGGGCCCTCAACCTTAGTGCCTGATCGCGATCTTAGAAGTTGATCGAGATCGTGGAACGGCGGTTCAGCGGTTCCTTCACACCATCGCCGGTGGCGACGGCGGGGGCGCTTTCACCCTTCCAGTCAACGGCCAGGGTGTCGGCGGCGACACCGGCGCCGACCAGGGCGTCAGCCACGGCCTTCGCACGACGCTCCGAGAGCTTGGCGTTGTACTTCGGCGAACCCGAGGTGTCGGTGTGACCGACAACCACCAGCTTGGTGGCGTGACCCGAGGTCGCGTAGTTCGCGGCTTCCGAAACCACCGACTGGGCTTCCGGCGTCAGGACGTACTGATCGAACGGGAAGTAGACGATGAACTCGCGAGCCTCATACGCCGGCGGAGGCGGCGGGGGAGGCGGCGGGGGCGGAGGCGGCGGGGGCGGAGGAGGAGGCGGCGGCGGCGGCGGGGGCGGCGGCGGCGGCGAAGCGAAGGAGTACCGCAGACCGACGGTCAGCGATTGATCCTTGTACTGGCCGGAGAACGCGCCGGCGTTCAGCGTCGACGAACCCGAGGTCTGCCAGGTGTGCTCCTGGGTGGCGAACCAGCGATAGGTCACGTCGACCTTCAGCTTGTCGGTCGCCTTGATCGAGGCGCCGGCGATGGCTTGCCACGCGACGGCGATGTCATCGTCGTCGGCGGTCAGGTTCTGGATGGCGGGGCTGGTCGGCACGCCGCTGAACTGACCCAGTGCGCTGACGTCCAGACGGTTGATGCCGAGACCGGCGCCCACGTACGGATTGATCCACGAGTCCGGCATGAAATCATACAGGACGTTGACCATCAGCGACCAGGAGTCGATCGAGCCCGACGGGCCGCCGCAGGTCGGAGCGGCCACGGTGCGGGTCACGCCGGGCGTGCAGAGCGCGATCGGCTGCTGGCGAACCGGGTTGCCGCGAACGGTGGTCAGGTCGCCGGGGCGGTAGCCGCCTTCGACTTCGGCGCGCCAGTTCGGGTTGAACTGGTAGCCGAGGCGAACGAAACCGGCCCAGTCTTCATCGGTCGACCAGGTCCAGTGATAGCGCGCGCCGTCCGGAGCGTTCAGATCCGATTCGGTGGTGATGCCCTCGGGCCAGTGGTAGCCAAGATCGACCGCGCCGTACCAGCCGGTCTCTTGGGCCGAAGCGGCGCCAGCGGCGAATACCGCGGCCAAAGCCACTCCCGCCAGGAGTTGGAGTTTCATATCAAGAGCCCTCTATTGCCCTGCACCGGCCGAGACCGACCGAGCATTGTTATACCAAGGCGCACGATCCGCGAAAGTGTCAGCTGAGCAACACCCGTCAGGTTTCGGCGTCCCCTTAGAGAAGACGCCGCGAACACATGACCGCCCCCCGCAAAATCAACTTCCGAGCGTATCGGCTGACTGTCCCGGAAAAAGCGCCAGCATAGTACCGGTTCGCACGTGAATCCGCGCGGCGCAAGGCCTTGCGAGCGTTTTGCGACCCGCGAACGTGTAAAAATGTCGCAGCCGTGCAGGAACTCCACAGTAAACGGCGGCGGGCGCCGGCTACCTCAGTCCAGGGTCCGTCGGTAGCGCGACATAGCCGCGGCGGCGATCGCCACGACAAATACCGCCAGGGCGGCAAGACTGGCCCACAGGTCCTCAACACCCAGCCCTTTGAGTAATGAGCCGCGCACCACCCGCAGGAAGTGGGTCACGGGAATCACGCTGCCCAGCGCCTGGGCCCAGGCCGGCATGCCCCGGAACGGGAACATGAAGCCCGACAGCAGGATCGACGGCAGGATGTAGAAGAACGACATCTGCACGGCCTGCAGCTGGTTGCGGGCCACCGTCGAGATCAGGAAGCCCAGCGACAGCGACCCGAGGATGAACAGCACCACCCCCACCGCCAGGGCGTCCCAGCCGCCGGCCATGGGCACCGAGAACAGCACCCGGGCCAGAATCAGGATGACCAGGGTCTGGATCAGGCCGACCACCACATAGGGCGACAGCTTGCCGATCATCACCTCGATCGGCTTGGCGGGGGTGGCCAGCAGGCTCTCCATGGTGCCGCGCTCGTATTCGCGGGTCATGCCCAGCGAGGTCATCATCACCAGGGTCAGCGACAGCACCACGCCCAGCAGGCCGGGCACGATGTTGTAGGCGGTGATGGCCTCGGGATTGTAGCGCCGGTGGATCACCACCTCGAACGGATCCCGGCCGGCCCCTATGCTGGAAGACGGGGCCACCGCCCCGACCAGGTCGCGCGACAGCGCCGTACGCGGAAGATTGGCCAGGGCCGCGATCGCCCCGCCGGTGGCGGCCGGGTCGGAGGCGTCGGCCTCGACCAGGATCTGGGCCTGGTCGCCGCGCACCACCCGCCGGGTGAAGTCGGCGGGGATCGTCAGGGCGAACTGCACCTCGCCCCGGGCGATCGCCTGGTCCAGCTCCTCGGGAGAGGCGGCCTCGCGGACGATCTTGAAATAGCCGTTGTGCGCCAGGGCCGAGAGCGCGGAGCGGGCCATCGGCCCGTGATCCTGGACCAGCACCGCCGTGGGCAGATCGCGCGGATCGCTGTTGATGGCGTAGCCGAACAGCATCAGCTGGACGATCGGCATGACCAGGATCATCGCATAGGTCAGCCGATCGCGGGTGAGCTGGATGAACTCCTTGGTCAGCACCGCCAGGATGCGGTTCAGGGACAGGCCCCGATCGGAGGAGGCGGCGCTCATTGAAAGTTGTCCCGCGACGTCGCCATCAGCTGGATGAACACGTCCTCCAGGGTCGGCGAGACCTCGGTCCAGACAAACGGCGGCTTGCGGTAGGGGGCGATGGCGGCCTCCAGCGCCGCGCGGTCCTGGCCGCTGACGTGCAGGGCGGCGCCGAACGGCGCGGCCATGGCCACGCCCGGGGCCTTGGCCAGCTCGCGGCCCAGGCGGTCGGCGCCGGGCCCCTCGGCGCGGAAGGTCGTCAGGCCCGACTGGCCGATCACCGCGTCCAGGGTCCCGCGCGCCATCAGCTTGCCGTAGGCGATGTAGGCGATGTCGTGGCAGCGCTCGGCCTCGTCCATGTAGTGGGTCGAGACCATCACGGTCAGGCCCTCGGCCGACAGGGCGTGGATCTCGTCCCAGAACTCGCGCCGCGCCTGGGGGTCGACCCCGGCGGTGGGCTCGTCCAGCAGCAGCAGGCGCGGCGCGTGCAGCACGCAGGACGCCAGGGCCAGGCGCTGCTTCCAGCCGCCCGAGAGGCTCCCCGCCAACTGCTTCTGGCGATTGGCCAGGCCCAGCCGCTCCAGGGCCTCGTCCACCCGCGCGCGCCGCCGGTCCAGGCCGTAGATCCGGGCCGTGAAGTCGAGATTCTCGCGGATCGACAGGTCCTCGTAGAGCGAGAACTTCTGGGTCATGTAGCCGGTCTGGCGCTTGATCTCGTTGGCGTGGCGCCGGAAGTCCAGCCCCAGCACGGTTCCCTCGCCGGCGTCGGGGGTCAACAGGCCGCACAGCATGCGCAGGGTGGTGGTCTTGCCCGAGCCGTTGGGGCCCAGGAAGCCGGTGATCTTGCCCACGCCCACCTGGATCGACAGATCCTGGACCACGTGCTTGTCGCCGTACGACTTGTTCAGGCCGTGCACGTCGACGGCCAGCTCGCCGGCCGCGTCGTCAACGGGCTTGGCGAGGACCGCGCTCACTTGGCCGCGCCCCTCAGCGGGACCACGTCGACCGGCAGGCCAGGCGGCAGGTCGGCCGGATGGTCCGGCAGGGCCTCGACCAGGAACACCAGCCGGTCGCGGGCGTCGCGGCTGTAGATCACCGGCGGGGTGAACTCGGCCCGTGGGCTGACGAAATTGATCCGCGCGCCGAGGCCGCTCTCGCAGCCGTCGCAGCTGAACGCGATCCGGGCGCCCGGCCGATAGAGCGCGACCTCGGCCTGGGGCACGTAGAAGCGCAGCCGCACCCGGTCGTCGGCCAGCAGGACCACCACCGGCTGGTTGGCCGCCACCCATTCGCCGGGCTGGTAGAAGACGTCCTGCACCCGGGCGGCCGCCGGAGCCCTGGGGCTGATCTGATCCAGGCGGTCCTGGGCGACCGTCAACTGGTCGCGGGCCGCGGCGGCCTGGCTCTCGGCGGCGCGGATCGCGTCCGGCCGCGCGCCCAGCGTGCCGACCCGGCGCTGCTGCTCGACGGTCCGGACATTGGCCTGGGCGGTCTTCAGCGCGGCCCGGGCCTGGTCGAGGCGGGCGGGCGCGTAGATGCCCTTGGCGGCCAAGGGCGCGATGCGGTTGTAGTCGGCCTGGGCCTCGGCCAGGGCGGCGGCGGCGGCGGCGCGCTGGGCGTCGTAGACCGCCAGCTCGTCCGGCCGCTGGCCCTTGGCGGCGTCCCGCGCCTGGCTCTGGGCGGCGGCGGCCTGGGACGCGGCCTGGTCGCGGGCGGCCACCAGCTGGGCGGCGTCCAGGGCGAACAGCGGCTGGCCGACGGCCACGCGCTGGCCGCGCCGCACCGACACCGTGCTGACCGGGCCGGCCACGGACGCCCCGACATAAAGCGTCTCGCCCTCGACATAGCCCGACAGCCGCCGGGGATGGGCCGAGCCCGGCCCCCAGATCCGCCAGGCGACGAACCCGACCAGAAGGGCCGCCGCGACGGCCAGCACGATGCGAACCTGAGGCTTCATGCGCGCCCCTCCCCCGTTTCGACCAGCATCCCCCGGAGCGCCACCTCGGCGTGCTGGGCCAGCAAGGCCTTCAGATCGACCGGCTTGACCCCGATCGGCACGAACACCTCGCGCCACAACACGCCCAGCAGCAGCGGCCCCGCCAGGCTGAACACATAGAGCTGGGGATCGCCGGGCCGCACCTCGCCGCGCGCCTGGGCGGCCGCCACCGCCCCGCTCATCGCGCCCAGCATCACCGAGACCACGTCCTCGTGCCAGACCTTGGCCAGCTCCGGGAAGTTGCGCGACTCGCCGATCACCATCTTGGCCACCGCCCCTAGCCGGCCCTCGGTCATCACCTCGGCGATGCGGGCGAAGACCAGGCGGATCAGGTCGGCGAACGGCAGCGGGCTCTGGCCGATGAAGCCGGCGACGGCCTGCAGGTTCGGGGCGATGGTCTCGCGCACCACCGCCCGGAACAGGTCCTGCTTGGTTTCGAAATAGAGATAGAGCGCGCCCTTGGAGACCCCGGCCCGGGCGGCGATGTCGTCCAGCCGCGCGGCCGCGAAGCCCTTCTCGGAGAACACGACCAGCGCCGCGGCGATGATCTCGCCGGGCCGGGCCTCGCTGCGTCGTCGCCACTTGGGCTGGCCGGGCTGCACGGGGTCTCTCGATATATAACTGACGGGTCAGTTATATACTTATCCACGGAGCGCGCAACCCTCTCCCGGAGGGGAGAGGGAGGGACCCGACCGCGAAGCGGTTGGGAGGGTGAGGGGTGAAGGCGGCTGACGGCGTGCCGGCACGACGGCGAGGAGCGTCACCCCTCATCCTCCCACGCCTACGGCGCGGGCCCCTCCTTCTCCCCTCCGGGAGAAGGTGTTCGCGGGTTAGCCCCGTCCCGCGTCCCGCAGCCTCTTGCGCTTGCCGCCCAGGGCGTCCGGCCGGTTCAGCACCTTGCGGTATTCGTCGCGGCGTTCGTGGATCGAGGCGATGACCAGGCCCATGGGCACGCCGATGTCGACCAGCACCGCTTCGGACAGCTGCAGCGAGGCCTCGATGGTCTCGGGCACGGCGTCGGTGGCGCCCAGCTCGTAGAGGCGGGCGGCGTGGCGGGCGTCGCGAGCCCGGGCGACGATGGTCAGGTCGGGACGATGGCCGCGGGCGGTGGCCACCACCGCCTCGGCGGCTTCCGGGGAGTCCATGGTCACGACCACGGCGCGGGCGTGATCCAGGCCGCAGCGCTCGAGCAGCTCCACCCGCGCGGCGTCGCCGAAATAGACCCGGTGACCGGCGCGGCGGCCCTGCTGGACGAAGCTGGGATCGCGGTCGATGGCGATCCAGGGCAGATCGTGGCGGTCCAGCATGTCGCCGACCAGCCGGCCGACCCGGCCGTAGCCGACCACCAGCACCCGGCCCGCCGGCTCCTCGCTGTGGAGGCCCACCAGATCGGGCGCTTCCTCGATCGGCGGCGCCGCCTTCTTGGCCAGGCGCCCGCCGATCCCCGACAGCGTCGGGATCAGGAACATGGTCAGGGTCGCGGCCACCAACACCGCCTGGCCGACCTGGTCGGAGACCACGCTGGCGGCCATGGCGTTGTCCAGGATCACGAAGGCGAACTCACCGCCCGCCGCCAGGGTCAGGGCGGCCTCGATCGACGCGCGGTTCGACAGGCCGAACAGCCGGCCCAGGCCCATGATCATCACGCCCTTGACGAGCAGCAGTCCGACGGCGACGCCCAGCACCAGGCCCGGCGTGGCGACCAGCAGCGACAGGTCCAGCCGGATGCCCAGCGAGACGAAGAACAGGCTGAGCAGCAGGCCCTTGAAGGGCTCGATCTTGACCTCGACCTCGTGGCGATACTCGGTCTCGGCCAGCAGGATGCCGGCCACGAAGGCGCCCAGGGCCATCGACAGGCCCGACAGCGACGCCACCAGCCCCGCGCCGATGATCACCAGCAGGCAGGCGGCCATGAACATCTCTTCGCTCTTGGCCTTGGCGACCGAGCGCATCATCGGCCGCAGGGCCAGGCGGCCGAACAGCACGATGATCCCCAGGCCGACCACCGCCGGGCCCAGGGCCAGCAGGTCGCTCAGGTTGAACACCCCGTCGCCCCGGCCCAGGATCGCCAGGGTGATCAGGATCGGGGCCACCGCCAGGTCCTGGAACAGCAGCACCGAGAAGGTCGCCCGCCCGCCCTCGGCGTGCAGACGCTTGCGCTCGACCAGCACCGGCACGGCGATGGCGGTTGACGACAGGGTCAGGGCCGCGCCGATGGCCAGGGCCGCGACCGGCTGCTGGCCCAGGGCCATGGCGACGCCGCCCAGGGCCAGCGAGCAGCCGATCATCTGCAGGGCGCCCAGGCCGAAGACCAGCTTGCGCATCAGCCGCAGCCGCTCCCACGACAGCTCCAGCCCGATCATGAACAGCAGGAACACCACCCCGAACTCGGCCAGCTGGGCGATTTCCTGGGGGTTGTCGACGGTGACGTAGTCGAGCCAGGGCCACCGATGGCTCAGCGCGCCCAGGCCAAACGGCCCCAGGATCACGCCGGCGATCAGGAAGCCGAGAATGGGGTTCATCTTCAGCCGCTTGAACAGCGGCGCGACGATGCCCGCCGTGGCCAGGAACAGCACCAGATCCTTGTAGTCCGCGGGCGACATCGCATGGTCCACGTGGTCGGGTCTCCTTTGAAGGACGCCAGCCAGGAAGGGGCTAACTGGCCTGTTTCAGTCTCACACCGGCGCCGGCCTCGGCGCCGTGATCGTTTCCGGGCGGGATCAACGCCACGCCGCCGGTCTCCAGCGCGTCGATCAGCAGGCGTTCGGTGCTATGGTGCAGGGCGTGGCGCTCGGTCTCGAAATCCTTGACCGTGCTGCGCGAGACCCCGGCCCGATCGGCCAGGTCGCCCTGCGACCAGCCCAGCAGGCCGCGCGCGCCCCGGCACTGGGCCGGCAGGAGAATTTTTGCGTGGGGCATCTGGCGCTCCCGGGCATCGTCACCCATATTGGTTGAGTACGCCCGAAAATGTTGACCGTCAAGGAGAGCCTTTGCACCACACCTCGTTGATCGCCACCATCGTCGCCGGCCTGGGCCTGGCCTTCGTGTTCGGCGCCGTCGCCAACCGCCTGAAGCTGCCCGTGCTGGTCGGCTACCTGGTGGCCGGCGTGGTCGTCGGACCGTTCACGCCCGGCTACGTGGCCGATCAGGAGCTGGCGCCGCAGCTGGCCGAGATCGGGGTGATCCTGCTGATGTTCGGGGTGGGGCTGCACTTCTCGGTCAAGGACCTGCTGGCGGTGCGCAAGATCGCCATCCCCGGCGCCGTCGTGCAGATCCTGGCGGCCACCGCCATGGGCGTGGGCCTGGCCCACCTGCTGGGCTGGACGCTGGGGGCGGGGGTCGTGTTCGGCCTGGCGCTGTCGGTGGCCTCGACCGTGGTGCTGCTGCGGGCCCTGCAGGAGCGGCGGCTGATCGAGACCGACCGCGGCCGCATCGCCGTCGGCTGGCTGATCGTCGAGGACCTGGCCATGGTGCTGGCCCTGGTGCTGCTGCCGGCCCTGTCGGGGATGCTCGGCGGCGAGGCCCCGCCGCCGGGCCCCGGCGGCGTCGCCGGCGCCTTCGCGATCACCATCGGCAAGGTCGCCGCCTTCGTGGCCCTGATGCTGATCGTCGGGCGGCGGGTGATCCCGTGGATCCTGCACCGCATCGCCCACACCGGCTCGCGCGAGCTGTTCCGCCTGGCGGTGCTGGCCATTGCTCTAGGAGTCGCGTTCGGCTCGGCGGCGCTGTTCGGCGTGTCGTTCGCCCTGGGGGCCTTCTTCGCCGGCATGATCATGGCCGAGAGCGAGCTTTCCCAGCAGGCCGCCAACGAGACCCTGCCGCTGCGCGACGCCTTCGCCGTGCTGTTCTTCGTGTCGATCGGCATGCTGTTCAACTGGTCGGTGATCCTGCGCGAGCCCCTGGCCGTGCTGGCCACCCTGGCCATCATCGTGATCGGCAAGTCGGTGGCGGCCTGGCTGATCGTCGTGGCCTTCAAGCGCCCGCAGAGCGTGGCCCTGACCATCTCGGCCAGCCTGGCCCAGATCGGCGAGTTCTCGTTCATCCTGGCGGGGCTGGGCGTGTCGCTGAAGCTGCTGCCCAAGGACGGCCAGGACCTGATCCTGGCCGGGGCCATCCTGTCGATCCTGATCAACCCGCTGCTGTTCGTGGTGCTGGACAAGATCCTGCCCAAGCTGATCGGTCGGACGGGCGAGCCCGTGGCCCCGGCGATCGCCGCCCAGCCCCACGGCGTGCTGGTCGGCTACGGCCGGGTCGGCAAGGCCGTGGCCGAGGGCCTGAAAGGCCGCATGCCGCTCGTCGTGATCGAAGACGAAAGCGAACGCGCCGACGAACTGCGGGCCGGCGGCTTTGACGTGCTGCAAGGCAACGCCGTGCGCCCCGAGGTGCTGCTCAAGGCCGGACTGGCCGAGGCCACCCACCTGTTCGTCGCCGTGCCCAGCCCGTTCGAGGCCGCCCGGATCATCGAGCAGGCCCGCGCCGCCAACCCGGCGGTCAAGATCATCGCCCGCGCCTATACCGACGCCGACGTCGCTCTGCTGACCCAGATGGGCGCCACCCACGCCCTGATCGGCGAGCAGGAGATCGCGCGCGGCATGCTGGCCCTGGCGCCGAAGCGGGCGGCGCCGGCGGTTTCGGTGCACTAGGGTCGGGGACATGCACGTGTGCGTGTCCCCACCGAACCTCCGAGCCTGGAAATGGGGACACGCACAAGTGCATGTCCCCGGCCGCACACAGCGGCCGCATTGACCAAAAGCCCGCCAGCGCCTACTTCCCGCCCCATCATGAGCCCCCGCCGCGCCCAGACCCGGACGACCTGGCCCATCGCCCTGCTGGCGATGCTGGCCCTGCTGGTCCAGGCCCTGATCCCGGCCGCGGCCATGGCCCATGACGCCGCCGGCCAGTCGGTGGTGATCTGCACCGCCGACGGCGCCAAGGCCGTGCAGGTGGCCGGAGACGTGATCGGCAAGCCGAAACCCGCCAAGGGCTTCGCCGGACTGCCCTGCGCCCAGTGCGTGGCCGTCAGCCTGGCGGTCACCACCCCGCCCGACATCGCCGTCGCCCCGGTGCTCTACAGCGCCCGCATCGAGACCGCGCCCCGCGCCGCCCTGACCGGCGTCGCCCTGGCCCGCGCCCCGCCGCGCCCGCCCGGACAGGGACCGCCGACCGCCTGATCGCCTGACACCTTCATCCGCGCGCCCGGCCGCCGGCCGACGCGCGTCGTCATGCTTTCGGGGCTATCTCCATGTCAAAATCCTTCCGCCGGGGCCTGATGGCCGGCGCCGCCTTCTGCCTGTCGTCCTCCGCCGCCTTCGCCGCGCCAGAGGCCGTCGATACCGACCAGCGCGCCATCGTCGACTCGGTCATCGTCACCGCCCGCCCCGATCCCGAGGATCCGCCGGTCGTGGCGGCCGCCCGCAAGCGTCTGTCGGAAACCCCCGGCGGCGTCTCGGTGATCTCCCAGGAGAGCTACATCAGCCGCGAGGCCCTGGCCCTGGACGACATGCTGCGCGACGCCCCGGGCGTCTACGCCCAGCGCAAGTGGGGCGGGGATGCGCGCATCTCCATTCGCGGCTCGGGGATCGGCAACGCCAACCACAATCGCGGCCTGCTGCTGGCCCAGGACGGCGTGCCGCTGAACGAGGCCGACGGCTACGGCGACAGCCAGATCGCCGACCCGCTGAACACCCGCTACGCCGAGGTCTATCGCGGCGGCAACGCCCTGCGCTTCGGCGGGGCCCTGCTGGGCGGGGCGATCAACATGGTCACCCCCACGGGCAAGGACGCCGGGTTCGAGAGCCAGGTCCGCATCGACGGCGGCGCGTTCGGCCTGCTGCGTGAGCATCTCGCCCTGGCCCGCCGGTCCGGCGACTGGGACGTCTACGCCGCCGCCACCAACCAGACCAGCCAGGGCTGGCGCTCGCAGAGCCAGCAGAACATCCAGTTCGGAAGCCTGAACATCGGGCGCTCCTTCGGCCAGGACCGTGAGGTGCGGTTCATCGTCAACGGATCCAACATCAACCAGGAGATCCCGGGCGCCCTGACCCTGGCCCAGTTCCAAACCGATCCCCACCAGACCGCCGCCGCCAACGCCAACGGCGACCAGGGCCGCAACCAGCGCGGCCTGCGCGGCTCGCTGGCCACGACATGGCGGCTGAGCGACGATCTCGTCTTCCAGGGCGCGGTCTATGCGGTGTGGAAGGACCTGGACCACCCGATCTTCCAGGTCATCGACCAGCAAAGCCGCAACTACGGCGCCTTCGGCCGCTTCGACTGGGACGGTCAAGTCGGTGGCAAGAAGGCTGACGCCTTCTTCGGCGCCTGGCGCCGCACCGGCGATCTGGACTCCAACTTCTACGTCAATGTTCGCGGGGCCCGCGGCGCGCCGACCTCGCGCACCCAGCAGAACGCGGACGCTTTCGAGGTCTTCGGCGAGGGCCGCCTGTTCGTCACCGAGCACCTGGCCCTGGTGGCCGGCGCCACCTGGGGCCAGGCCGACCGCGACTATGTCAGCTTCGCGGTTCCGGGCGTCTCCACGACCTTCAACCTGACCGCCTCGAAGACCTACAACTGGGTCTCCCCGCGCATCGGCCTGCTGTGGCAGGACGACAACGGCTCTCAGGTGTTCGCCAACATCACCCGCTCGGTCGAGCCGCCGAACCTGGGCTCGATGTCGCCGACCAACACCGGCTTTACGCCGGTCGCGGCCCAGGACGCCTGGACCGGCGAGGTCGGCGCGCGCGGCCATCGCGGCCCGTTCACCTACGACGTCACCCTGTACCGCGCCGACCTGAACAAGGAGATGCTGCAGTACACGGTGAACGCGTCGATCCCGGCCTCGACCTTCAACGCCGACAAGACGATCCACCAGGGCGTCGAGGCGGCGCTCGACTGGGCGGCGGCCCCGCGCTGGCGCATCCGCCAGACCTGGACCTATTCCGACTTCCGCTTCGACGGCGACGTCCAGTACGGCGACAACCGCCTGCCGATCGTGCCCAGGAACGTCTACCGTTCGGAAGTCCGCTACGACGATCCGCGCGGCTGGTTCGTGGCCCCGTCGGTCGAATGGTCGGCCGCCGACCCGTGGATCGACTACGCCAACACCAAAAAGGCGCCGGGCTACGCGATCCTGAACCTCAACGCCGGCTGGAAGGTCAGCGACCAGGTGTCGCTGTTCCTCGACGCGCGAAACCTGGCCGACAAGGCCTATGTGTCCAACACCCAGGCCGCCGTGACCTGGACCCCCGCGACCGCCACGCTCTGGCCGGGTGACGGCCGGTCGGTGTTCGGCGGCGTCACGGTCGATTTCTGAGGGAGGAGGAAGCCATGAAAGCTCCGCTGATCATCTTGCTGGCCCTGCTGGCCGCCCCCGTCCCCGCCCTGGCCCACGTGGTCGCCGCGCCCGGCGAGGCCAAGGCCGGATCCTATTCCGCCATCGCCTTCCGCGTGGGCCACGCCTGCGCGGCCGGCGACACCACGCTGAAGCTGCGGGTCGAGATCCCCGACGCCGTGGTCTCGGCCCGGCCCCAGCCCAAGCCGGGCTGGACCATCGACATCGAGAAGGACGGCGAAAAGGCCACAGCGGTCACCTGGACCGGCCGCCTGCCCGACGACCAGTTCGACGACTT
This sequence comes from Caulobacter sp. Root487D2Y, assembly GCF_001427165.1. Classification (NCBI taxonomy): domain Bacteria; kingdom Pseudomonadati; phylum Pseudomonadota; class Alphaproteobacteria; order Caulobacterales; family Caulobacteraceae; genus Caulobacter; species Caulobacter sp. Root487D2Y. The sequence goes on along the minus strand of NZ_LMFD01000001.1, from coordinate 664,210 downwards.
CGCCCTGCTGATGAAGCTGCCGAGCCAACCTGGAAACTTGGTCTTCCCGGTCATCCAGTCCTGCGAGAAGGGCGAGAGCCAGTGGACCGAGATCCCCGATCCCGACCGTCCCGGCGAGAAGCTGACCCGCCCGGCCCCGACCGTGCGCCTGATCCCCGCCGCCGAACAAACGCCTCCGATGCCTGACATGCCGGGCATGAAACACTGATGTCGAGAAACGCCATGAACCGCTTCGCCCTCGCGGCCCTCGCCGCCGTCGCCCTCCCCGCCTTCGTCGCGCCCGCTCTCGCCGGCGACTACCGCGCCGGCGGGATCGAGGTCCGCCGCCCGTGGACCCGCCCCGCCCAGGCCGGCATGAACGGCGTCGGCTACCTGACCCTGGCCAATGTCGGCGCCAAGCCCGTCAAGCTGATCGCGGTCGAGAGCCCCGCCGCCAAGTCGGTGACGATCCACCAGTCCAGCATGGCCAATGGCGTTTCGTCGATGCGGCCGGTGACCGGCGGCCTGACGATCGCGCCCGGCGCGAGCGTCGTCTTCGCGCCGGGCGGTTATCACCTGATGCTGATGGGGCTGACCAAGGCCCAGGCCCTGGGCGGCAAGGTGCCGCTGACCCTGGTGTTCGACGGCGGCCGCAAGCTGCGCATCGACCTGTCGGTGGAAACCGGCGCCCCGAAGGCGGGAGCGGACCCGATGGCCGGGATGCACATGGACCACTGAGGGCGGGGGGCGTGAATCCCTCTCTCTTAGAGAGAGGGAGGGGTTTGAACGCCGCCACCCAAACATGACAAAAAAGTAAGGGGCGAAAACGTTCCGGGGATGGCCAAGTCACGGTTCGGATTTTCCAACGGATCGCTGCTTCATGAAACGAGTCTGGTTCGCCGCCGCCGCCATGGCCGCCCTGTCCCTGTCGGCCTTCGGCGCGCAAGCGCGCGAGAGTCTGGCGCGAGAAGACCACGACCACGCCTGCCTGAACGCCGCCTGCACCCTGCAGTCACTGTTCGTCGCCGCCGACACCCCGGCGGCCGGCCCGGCGACGATGTCGCTGGACTCGCCGCGCTACGGGACCTGGGGCTTCGACGCGGCGGGCATGGACCGCTCGGTCAAGCCGGGCGACGACTTCTACAAGTTCGCCAACGGGACCTGGGACGCCAACACCACCATCCCCAGCGACCGCTCGCGCTACGGCAATTTCGACAAGCTGTCGGAACTGTCGGAAGCCCGCACCAGGGCGATCATCACCGAGGCCGCGGCCAGCGCCGCGCCCGACGCCGACACGGTCAAGATCGGCGCCGCCTACAAGGCGTTCATGGACGAGGCCCTGGCCGAAAAGCTGGACGCCAAGCCGATCGCCCCCGAGCTGACCGACATCCGCAAGGTGGGGACCAAGGACGACTTCACCGCCCTGATGGGCCGCAATCCCACCACCGGCTTCTCGGCGATCCTGGGCCTGGGCATCAATCCCGACGCCAAGAACCCGACGCGCTACGCCGTCTACGCCTCGACCGGCGGCCTCAGCCTGCCCGACCGCGACTATTATCTAGACGCCAAGTTCGCCGAGAAGAAGACCGCCTACGAGGCCTATGTCGCCCAGATGCTGACCCTGATCGGCTGGGACAAGCCAGCCGAGAACGCCAAGGCGATCGTGGCCTTCGAGACCCAGCTGGCCGAGGCCTCGTGGACCCGCGCCGCGCGCCGCGACCGCGACAAGACCTACAACCCCATGAGCCTGGCCGAACTTCAGGCCCTGACCCCGGGCTTCGCCTGGAACCGCTATCTGGTCGGGACCGAGCTGCCGCCGTTCGACCGCGTGGTGGTGACCACCAACACCGCCTTCCCCCAGTTCGCCAAGATCTACGCCGACACGCCGCTGGACACGCTGAAGGCCTGGCAGGCGTTCAAGGTGGCCGACGGCGCGGCCCCGATGCTGTCCAAGCGCTTCGTCGACGCCAACTTCGAGTTCCGCAGCAAGACCCTGGCCGGCCAGCCCGAGCAGAAGCCCCGCTGGAAGCGCGCCGTCGCGGCGGTCAACGGCGAGCTGGGCGAGTCGGTCGGCCGCGTCTACGTGGCCCGCTACTTCCCGCCGGAATCCAAGGCCAAGATGATCGACCTGGTCGGCAACATCCGCGGCGTGCTGAAGGCCCGCCTGGAGACGCTGGACTGGATGTCGCCGGAGACCAAGGCCCAGGCCGAGGAGAAGCTGGCGCAGTTCACCGTCAAGATCGGCTATCCCGACAAGTGGCGCGACTATTCCAAGCTGACGATCAAGGCCGACGACGTCTACGGCAACGCCCTGCGCTCGGCGGCCTTCGAATGGCGCCACGACGTCGAGCGCCTGAACGGTCCGGTCGACAAGAGCGAGTGGGGCATGACCCCGCAGACGGTCAACGCCTACTACAGCTCGGTCAATAACGAGATCGTCTTCCCGGCCGCCATCCTGCAGGCCCCGTTCTTCCATCCGGACGCCGACCCGGCCGTCAATTACGGCGGCATCGGCGGGGTGATCGGCCACGAGATCAGCCACGGCTTCGACGACCAGGGCCGCAAGTCGGACGGCAAGGGCGTGCTGCGCGACTGGTGGACCGCCGAGGACGCCGCCAAGTTCAAGGCCCAGGCCGACCGGCTGGGCGCCCAGTATTCGGCCTTCGAACCCCTGCCGGGCGCGCACGTCAACGGCCAGCTGACCATGGGCGAGAACATCGGCGACATGGGCGGCCTGGCCTTCGCCCTGCAGGCCTATCACGTCTCGCTGGGCGGCAAGCCGGCCCCGGTGATCGACGGCTTCACCGGCGACCAGCGCGTCTATCTGGGCTGGGCCCAGGTCTGGCGGGCCAAGCAGCGCGACGACGCCCTGCGCCAGCAGGTGGTCAGCGACCCGCACTCGCCGGCCTATTACCGCGTCAACGGCACGATCCGGAACCAGGACGGCTGGTACGGCGCCTTCGACATCAAGCCCGGCGACAAGCTGTACGTGGCGCCGGAGGACCGGGTTCGAATCTGGTGATCGAACGGGGACACGCCCTCGCGGCGTGTCCCCATCAGCATCAGACCGCGCGGGCCATTTAGCCTCCGTGCGTCGGGTGGGGACACGCCGCAAGGGCATGTCCCCGAACGCAAAAACGGCGGCCCGCATCGCGGAGCCGCCGTTTTTATCGGGTCTGTCAAAAACCGAAATCAGACCCAGATACACCAAACCCGTCGCGGGGGATAATCGCGACGGGTCCAGCTATTTCTCGATCATTCGATCTAGGTGGGCGTTTCCTCCCCGAAACGCCGAAGGAAGGGAGCTCTCTTTGGGCTCGTTTCTTCCTTGCAAGGGGTAGAAACGGCAAATCCGAGATGGTGTCAACGGCAACGATCCGGATTCCACGACGGCCAAGGAATATTTTTGACATAAAACCGTTAGATTGGACCGTCGGGTCAAACTTATCGCCGATCTCCTAGCGATTTTTTGACAAGTCAGTCAAAACTTACCGAACCAGCCGATCCCGAAGCGCGTCCAGAACCGCCGACCGCGACTCGAAAACATAGTCGGGACGCGAGACGGTGACCGGCTCGACCCCGGCCGCGCCCAAGGCCGCGGCGGCTTCGAACAGGTCGGCGGCGGCCAGCAGGGCGCCGTTGGCCCGGCGCGCGCCCTGGCCGACGAACGGGGCCACGGCGGCCTGACCCGCCGCGTCCTGCTCGGCCGGCCAGACCAGGGTGGCCATGTTGCGGGCCCGGCCCTTGGCCTCGACCACCGACAGCAGGCGGGCCAGCGACTCGATCTGGCCCGGCGTCCACGGCGTGATCAGCGAGGCGGTCAACTGGGCCTGGCTCTTGAGGATCACCCCGTCGCTCAGCACCTTCAGCCCGTTGGCCGCCAGGGTGGCCCCGGTGGTGGTGATGTCGACCACCAGCTCGGCCGCGCCGGCGGCCGGGGCCCCCTCGGTGGCCCCGCTGCTCTCGACGATCCGGTAGTCGGCCACGCCGTGGCGGGCGAAGAAGGCCCGGGTCTGGGTGACGTACTTGGTGGCCACCCGCAGGCGCCGGCCGGTCTTGGCGAGATGGGCGTGACCCACCTCGTCGATGTCGGCCATGGTGTCGACGTCCAGCCAGCTCTTGGGAGCGGTGACCACCAGGTCGGCGCGGCCGAAGCCCAGGGCCCGCAGCAGCATGACCCGCGCGTCCATGTCGTCGCCGCGCTCGCGCAGCAGGTCCTCGCCGGTGACGCCCAGGTGCAGCTCGCCGCTGTCCAGGCCCGCGGCGATGTCGCCGGCCGACAGCAGCCGCACCGACACGCCCGGCAGGCCCGACAGTTCGGCGCTATAGCCGCGCGAGCCGCCCGACATCTCCAGCCGGAAGCCGCACTCGGCCAGCCAGGCCTCGACCTGCTCCTTCAGCCGGCCTTTTGACGGAATGGCGAAGATCATTTGAGCGCTCATTCGCCGCCCCCCGCATAGGCTCGCGCCGGGCGCACCATGCAGCCCACGGCGCCGGTTTTCGTCTCGGATCCCCCTCTTGTGGTATCAAGCCGGGCGGGCAGGCCGTCGTAGCGGCCGCCGGCGGCCACCGGCCGCTCCTCGTCCAGGGCGGCGCTGCGCACCTCGAACAGGAAGCCGTCGTAATAGCCGAACGCGCGCCCGAAGGCGGCGGTCAGGCGCATGCGGTCCTCCGGAACGCCGCGCGCGACCAGGCCGGCCAGGCGCTTGCGCCAGCCGTCCAGGGCCGCGTCCAGCGTCGCGCGTCGCGGACCGGCCAGGGCCGAGATGGCGTCCAGGGCCGCGCCCGGACGGTCGCTGACCGCCAGGAAGGCCCGCACGGCCTGCGCTTCGCCGGCCGACAGGGCGCCGGCCTGGACGGCCTGGGCCCGCTCGACCAGCCGATGGGCGATCTCGGCGGGGCGGCGGCCGCCGACCGGCTCGATGCCGGCCAGGGACCACAGCTCCTGCAGCACCGCCGAGGCCTCGGCCTCCGGCAGACCGGCCAGCAGGGCGGCGATGCGGCTTTTCTCTTCGCCCGCGGCTTGTCCGAGGGCTGACGATCCGCCCTCCAGCTCGATCTTCAGCTGGCGCGGCTTGCTGAAGGCCCGCTTCAGCCGCGCGCCCAGGGGCGGGGTCAGGCCCAGGCTGTCGACGAAGGCCCCGAACAGGCTCACATCGCCCAGCAGCAGGGTCAGGTCCGCCCGTCCGCCCGCCGCCGCGCTGGCCCAGGCCAGGGCGGCGATCTCGGCGTCGGCGGCCACGGGGTCGCCCTTCCCTGAGTCATAGGACTCGAAGGCCTCGATCCCGATCTGCAGGAACTCCTCGGCCCGGTCGCTGCCGCGCGGCGCGACGCGGAACGCCTTGCCTTCGTAGAGGTAGCGACCCTCCCCATCCCCGTTCGCCAGGTGCTGGCGGGCGATGGCGACGGTGAAGTCGGGGCGCAGGCAGGCCTCCTCGCCCGCGTCGCCGGAGACCACGAACAGCCGCGAGCGCATGGCCTCGCCGGCCAGGTCCAGCAGCAGGCCCAGGGGCTGCAGCACGGGCGCGTCGGTCGGCGTCGCGCCGGCGCTCAGGAAGGGGGCGCGGATGGCGTCGAGCGCCTCCGCCGGAATGGAACGCTCGAGCCTCATGCCCCTAACCCCCGATGATCTTGCGGACCGCCGCGACCAGCTCGCCGCGCGGGATCGTCTGCTGGCCGGGACGCTCGGCCTTCCAGGCGGCGTTGTCGGCCACCCCGGCGGCCAGTTCGCGGCCGAGGTCCAGGTCCTTGATGGTGACCGTGCCGGCCGCGATCTCGTCGCCGCCCAGCATGACGGCGGCCGGCGCCATGCGGCGGTCGGCGTATTTCATCTGCGGCCGCATGCCCGAGGTCCCCAGATAGACCTCGGCCGCGATCCCGGCGTTGCGCAGCTCGCCGACCACGGCGAAATATTCGCCCATGTGGGCCTGGTCGAAATTGATGATCACCACCGGCCCGCGGGCCTGGCCGCCGGGCTCGCGCCCCGCCGCCCGCAGGGCCGCCGCCAGGCGCGAGACGCCGAACGAGAAGCCCGTCGCCGGCGTCGGCTGGCCGGTGAACCGCGCCACCAGGTCGTCATAGCGCCCGCCGCCGCCGATCGAGCCGAAGCTGAGTTTGGCGCCCTTGTCGTCCGTGGTCGACAGCAGCAGCTCGGCTTCGAACACCGCGCCGGTGTAGTACTCGAGCCCCCGGACGATCGAAGGCTCGAACAGCGCCTGGTCGTCGGCCACGCCCAGGCTCTTCAGGGCCGCGTCGATCTTGGCCAGCTCCTCCAGCCCCTCGTCGCCCTCGGCCGAGCCGCCGATCACCTTGGCGATCTTGGCGAGCGTATCGGACCGGCCGCCGGATCCGGCCTGGACGAAGTCCAGCACCGAGTCGATCGCCTTGCCCGCCAGGCCCGCGCCCTTGGTGAAGGCGCCGCTCTCGTCCAGCCGGCCCTCGCCCAGCAGCATGCGCACGCCCTCGACGCCCAGCCGGTCCAGCTTGTCGACGGCCCGCAGCACGCCCAGCTTCTGGCCGTTGGTCTCGACCCCGGCCGCGGTCAGCAGGCCGTTGAGCAGCTTGCGGTTGTTGATCTTCAGCACCGCCGCGCCGCGCGGCAGGCCGGCGGCCTCGAGCCCCGCCACGGCCATGGCGATGATCTCGGCGTCGGCCTCGGGACGGGCCGAGCCGACGGTGTCGGCGTCGCACTGGATGAACTCGCGGAACCGGCCCGGACCCGGCTTCTCGTTGCGCCACACCGGCCCGAACGCGTAGCGGCGGAACGGCTTGGGCAGGGTCTCCCAGTTCTGGGCGGCGAAGCGGGCCAGGGGCGCGGTCAGGTCGTAGCGCAGCGCCATCCACTGGTCGTCATCGTCCTGCAGGGCGAACACCCCCTCGTTGGGACGGTCGCTGTCGGGCAGGAACTTGCCCAGGGCGTCGGCATATTCGAACGCCCCGGTGTCCAGCGCCTCGAAGCCGTAGCGCTCATAGACCGCCGACACCGCCTCCAGGATCGCCCGCTCGGCCCGCAGGTCGCGGGCGCGCTTGTCGGCGAAGCCGCGCGGGTTGCGGGCCTCGGGGCGGAAGGTGGTCGCTTCGGGCGTGTCGCTAGAAGTCTTTGGCTGGTCGGTCATGCGCGCGTCGGGTCCTGGTCGTAGGTCTCGACGGATGGCGCTTTTGCTCAAGCCCCATCCGCCTTGGGCGGGGGCTCGGGCTGGGGGTTCGCTTAGAGCGAACGGACCCGGCCGATCCCGCGAGGCGAGGTCGGATGGTGGTGGCGGCCGTGATGGTGCGGCGTACGGGTCATGGTGGGGCGGGCTATAGCGCAGCGGGAAGGACGGGGGAAGGGGTGGATGGCGCTGACCTTCTATTGAGTGTCAAGTCATTCGCATGACTAGGCCGATACTCAGCATCCAGCTTTGATCCATTCGGCCATGAGCACGCTAAAAAGAAAGCCCGCCGAGCGAACTCGGCGGGTTCAAGTTGCAGGTTGGGGGGATGGGGCGCTGGTTCTACGCCCATGCATTTAGGCGTACCGGACGAGGCGCCAGGTCACCGCGCGACCGCCATAGGGCGGGAACACGTTGTTCTTGGCGATCGGCGCGGTCGTCGTCGGCGTGCCCGCGACTTCCCAGACGCCGCTCTCCGGGCAACGCTCGCCGGTGCGGCCCGTGGTGCCGATCGGGGCCTTCGAAGCAGTTCCGTACATATCCATTTCCTTCAGATCGGAGAGGCCACCTGGCCCCTCTCGATAGGGGATGCTCATCGGTCGACCCTTCGCGGACAAAATTATTTTGTCCTTGTTCACGCCACCGTTGAGTATGGTGAAGTTGAAGGGGAGGCGTCATGACGGCGACCGCCGGACAGCCACAGGTTCGCGCTGACGCAAAAAGTCTCGACGAAGTCGAGGACGCGTTAGAGCAGCTCAAAGACGAAGACGTCGAACGTCTTGTCGCGAAGGCGGGAGCCTACGCTGTCGGCACCGGCGTTGAACCAATGGATCTAGTCAACGAAGCGGTTACAGCCGCTCTCGACGGATCCAGGTCCTGGCCACGCGACATTACGCTCGAAGTTTTTCTTGTGATGTCGATGAAGAGCATTGCTTGGAACTTTCGCCGAAAAGCGCGCCGAACGACCGCTGTGGACATGTCGACCGACGGCCACAGCTTCCAGGAAGCCCAACAGCGTTTCGCCTTCGACGTAGAGGCACAAACGCTTTCGGCGATCCGGTGCAAGGCCCTGGTGAAGAAAGTTCACGACCTGTTTGGAGACGATGAGCAGGCACTAGCGGTTGTAATGGGCAGGTTCGATGGACTTTCAATCCAAGAGATCTGCGACGTTTGGAATTTTGATCGAAAATCGTACGAAACAGTGAGCAAGCGCGTTCAGAGAAAACTGGGTGAGGCGGTTCGTGCAGGAGCGATCCAATGACGCATGACCCTGAGACCGATTGCCGTGCCATCGACGCACTGGCTAACATCTTGGCGGAAGCAATTGATGACGCCTCGCAATCCGAGGTGCGGGATCAATTGGCTGTTCGATACGGAAGCGCCGACAATGCGGTTGCCGTTGCTAGAACGTCTATCCGCGCCGCCATGAGAAGTGTAGCCGCCCAGCGGCGCGCTCAAATCAAAAACCAACTCAATGCTGACGCCGCAGGCATCGTTAGACCGCCCGTGCAATCGCTTTCTCGCGAAGAACTGCTGAAAATCTTAGAGCAGCATACAGCCAACGATGACGGGGCTGCTCCCGTCACCCTAGCTGCGCGGAATGGGAAAGGTGAAATGGACGACGACGAACTTCGCTCGCTTGTCAGTGACATCCTCGTTCTGAGGTCGGACACTTAGCCTTGGATATCAATCGGCTCTATCGCCGCCTCGGCATTGAAGAACCGGCGGACATCGATCTAGAAGTCATCGCGCACTATCTCGGCCTGTCGATCAAGACTGAGCGCCTATGCGCTTGTGAAGCTCGAATTATAGGCCTCGGTGATCGTGGAATCATTACGGTCAGTAAGAACGCTCATCCGCTAAGGCGTCGTTTCTCAATCGCCCATGAAATCGGACACTGGGCTTATCATCGCGGCAAAGCGCTAATGTGCCGCGCGGTGGATATTGGTGAGGGACGGGAAATCTCCCGTCATCGCGAACAAGTCGCGGACGCTTTCGCGGGTCGCCTCCTGCTCCCAGATTTCATGTTGAAGGAATACTCTAATTTCCCGAAACTCACATTCAAACAAATCGAGAAAGTATCGACGGAGTTTAATGTCAGCCGGCCGGCTACAGCTCGACGGCTTGTGGAAAGTGGAGACTTTCCCTGCTTCCTGCTTGCCTACGGCCGGAATGGCTGGAAGTGGTTTGCAAGGTCACCGATGATCCCGGACCACTGGTTTCCACAGAGGGAAATCGACCCTCAATCTGGTGTTTTCGATGCCGTCTTCGCCGGCAAGGAGTCGTCCTACCCATCGAAGATCGGGGCTGATGCCTTTTTCGATAGACGAGGCGCAGAGCGCTTCGAAGTTCTTGAGGAAAGCGTGTGCGTCGGACCTGGCGACGTCCTGACGCTAGTTACTATTATTGATCGCAAAATGCTCGAGGAGGTCGAGGTAGGAAGGCGTTGATGGAGGGACGCTTCCCACCCGTCCGGCTCGAGTGCCTTCCCGCTAGGAACGAAGGCCTATCCTCTTTTCACCACGGGCGCCAACCCACCCCGCCCCCAACAAATTCAACGCCCTGCCCCCGCCCAGCGCGAGCGCGGACCCAATTTCATCCCTCACCTCCAAAACGCCCGCATAATACCTCTCGCCCCACCACCGGGGAGGCCGTCCAGCTGGCGACCTGGCGGGTGGCGGGGGCGGTCGAGCGGGCAGCGTTCGTCGGTGGTCTTGAGTGACGCTTCGGGCGGTCCGGGCAGGTTCCCTGAAACATCGGGACGAAGCCCGGCCGGCGAAGGATCGGCGGGGGCGCCAGGCGCGGGCTGAAATCGCCCGCGCGGTCCGGACGGGGTTTCGTCGCCCCTCCGCCCGCCGGGGGCGGATTCGAGGAGCGGGTTAAAACCCCGCGATCCCGATGGCTCCCGAGCACAGGCCGCGCGGAGCGTTCGTGACCTGTCGAAACGGCACACTCCAAAACCTACGCCGGGCATGGCCCGGACGCTCCGCCGCCTCCCCAGCCCTCAGCGGGTCCCCGCGTGAGATCGGAAAGCCGTGCCTGTCAGATCGCGCCCGCGAACCCTTGCCCCCACCTGACCGCTTCGCGGTCTGTCCGCCCCCACGGGGGGCGGAGGACGCGTCGGTCCGACCCAGCCCTTGATGGAGATTGCAATGAGCAGACCCAAGCCGCCCACGCCCGCCAACGATCACCTGGCCGCCTTCGGGAAGACGGACGGCCTCGACCGCCTCACCGACGCCGAGATCCAGGCCCGGCTCGAGTCCTCGGGCGAGGCGCTGATGCGGGAGATCAATCTGAGGATCCTGCGCCTCCGGGAGCAGACCCTGGCCCGATTGGCGGCGGAGGCGGACAAGGAGCGCCCTTGAGCGTCGGGCCCCGCCGGGGACGCGCGCGTCGCATGTCCCCGGCCCCGCCCCGAGTGTTCTCCAGATCTCGCCAAGTCTTAACGGCGCGTTCATCAGTTTATCCACAGGCGTGGATCAGTCGATGAACATGAACGTCCTGTAATGTGTCTGCGAAGTAATCCACCTTTCCGTCTTGTAACTTGAGATGAATGTCCGGACCCGGCAGTTGTCTCCTCACTGAGGGGAACTACCGATGACCAAGACCATGCTGCTGGCGACCGCCGCCGCCTTTCTGACCGCCGGCTCGGCCTTCGCCGCCGAGACGCCGCAGGCCGCCCAGGCCCCCGTTCCGACCGGCCCGACCAGCCCCCCTCTTTCTGGCCAGGCGCCGCTGAACGACGCCGCCCAGAAGGGCGTGCTGGTCTTCACCCCCGACTTCTTCGCCAGCCAGCGGCCCAACACCGCCCTGGACATGGTCGAGCGCGTGCCGGGCTTCTCGCCCGACGACGGCAGCGGGGCGCGCGGCTTCGAGGGGGCGGTCGGCAACATCCTGATCAACAACAACCGCCCGGCCTCGAAGAACGACCAGGGCACCGACGTGCTGGAGCGCACCCCCGCCAGCCAGGTCGACCGCATCGAGCTGATCCGCGGCGGGGCGCCCGGCATCGACATGCAGGGCTTTTCGGTGGTGGTGAACGTGATCCTGAAGACGGCCGCCAGCCATCAGTCGATCGTCACCTTGAACAACAGCCTGTTCGACGGCGGCCACGACGTCTGGGGCGGCAGCTACCAGTTCACCGCCAAGAACGGCGAGCGCAGCTGGAGCGTGCTGCTCAGCGACGGCACCTCGACCAGCGACTCCAACGGCCCGGGCCGCGACATCGTCCGCGACGCGACGGGGGCGGTGCTGTCCGACCTGCCGTTCGCCAACGACGGCTATGGCGGCGGCGACTCGATCCGCCTGAACTATTCAGCCCCGGCGGCCGGCGGCAAGCTGGAGGCCACGGCCCGGTACGGGATCCATGACTGGCAGGAATGGCAGGAGATCGGGGTCACCGGCGGCCCCGACCGCGCGTACAGCGACTATGCCGAGGACACCAAGTCGGGCGAGCTGGGCCTGACCTATATCCGGCCGCTGAAGCCGAAATGGACGCTGGAGACCCGGGTCATCCACCAGTTCGAGAGCTTCGAGAACGAGGCGACCAGCAGCGAGACCGAGCACGGCGTCGTCGCGCCGGAGGCCCGGTTCACCTCGGAAGGCGACTCGTCGGAATCGATCCTGCGGGCCCTGGTCCGCCACGAGCGCAGCGCGGCCCTGACGATCGAGGCCGGCGGCGAGGTCGCCTACAACATGCTGGACACCCAGCAGGCCTTCACCCTGGGCGGAGCGGCGCAGACCCTGCCCAGCGCCTCGGTCAAGGTCGAGGAGCTGCGCGGCGAGGCCTTCGTCAAGGGCACCTGGCGGGTGGACCCCAAGCTGACCCTGGAGGGCGGCCTGCGGCTGGAGACCTCGACGATCAAGCAGTCGGGCGACGCCTCGGCCGAGGAGAGCTTCTTCTACGCCAAGCCCCGCTTCCAGGCGACCTGGACGCCCAAGGCCAACCACCAGGTGCGGTTCCGCTTCGAGCGCGAGCTGGGCCAGCTGGACTTCGGCGACTTCGTGGCCTCGTCCGACTTCGACGACGGCAACGTGCACGGCGGCAATGTCGACCTCAAGCCCGAGCAGCGCTGGATCTCGGAGCTCACCTATGAAAGGCGCTTCTGGGGCGAGGGCATCGTCTCGGTCGGCTATCGCCACGACGAGATCATCGACGTGATCGACCGCCTGCCGCTGGACGGCGGCCTGTCGGCCACCGGCAACATCGGCAACGGCACGCTGGACCGCCTGTCGGTCAACATCGTGGTTCCCATCGACAAGTGGGGGATCAAGGGCGGCCGCTTCACCTTCAAGAACGACTGGAACGAGACCCACGTCACCGACCCGACCACCGGCGAGGACCGTCCGATCTCGGGCGTGCGTCCGACCCAGGCCAATATCGGCTTCCAGCAGGACATCGTGGCCTGGAAGACCCAGTGGGGGATCAACTGGCTGCCGCTGCTGGGCCAGGGCACCTACGACCCGGACCAGACCAGCAGCTGGCGCGGCGCGGCCTATTTCGAGAGCTTCGTCGAGTACAAGCCGACCCCGACCCTGTCGCTGCGCGCCCAGCTGAACCTCTGGGACGACTTCGTGATCCGCCGCACCGTCTATGCGGACCGCACGTCGCCCCGGCCGGTGAAGTTCACCGAGGAACGCGACATCAACCCGCGGACCTTCCTGTCGCTGAAGCTGAGGAAGACGTTCTAGGGGGCGCATTTGGCTCCCGAAAACCTCGTCCTTCGACAAGCTCAGGATGAGGTTTTCCAACGCCGACGCCGGCAAGGGTCCTCATCCTGAGCTTGTCGAAGGACGAGGACCAGGCACGGCGCTTGAATATCGATCCTAGCCCTTGGTCGCCAACTTGCCGGCCAGGTGCTCGGCCAGCCGGATCGACAGGGCGATGATCGAGAAGGTCGGGTTGGAGATGCCGGTCGAGGCGAACACCGACGATCCGGCGACATACAGATTGTCGATCGCGTGCACCTTGAGGTTCGCGTCGACGACGCCCTGAGCGGGGTCGGCCGACATCCGCGTGGTGCCGATGTGGTGGCCGTTGACGATCAGCTGGTCCTTGACGGACTCCCAGGGCTGGAAGACCACGTCGCCGTGCAGGGCGTTGACGGCGGTCTTGAACAGCCGGGTCGTCTGGAGATAGGTGGTCTCGTCGGCCAGGCCGACCTCCCAGGTGATGTGGGTCCGCCGCTGGCCGAAGATCGGGTCCACGGTGTCAGCCAGGGTCACGCGGCTGTCGGGATTGGGGAACATCTCGAAATAGTACTGGCCGTAGCCGGCCCAGAACCAGCAGCTGCCGATGCCCAGCTCGCGCTGCTGCTCGGCGCTGGGCGAGAACCGGCCCGAGACGCGCACACCGTTGTCATCGGTCCAGGGGACGGGACGCATGCCGTTCAGCGTGTCTCCGGCCATCAGCCGGGATTCGGGGTCGTCCAGATAGGGCCGCGTGGTGGTGATCACCTGGCCGGTCGACAGCGGATGGCACATGAAATGGCGGCCAACCTGGTCGTGCTCGTTGCCGGCGTTCGACAACAGCAGCAGGCGGGCGTTCTCGACCGCGCCGCAGGCCAGGACAACGACGTCGGCCTGGACGGTGAACTCGGTGGCCTTTCGGGGCGGCGTCTGGTCGTCCAGGCTGGCCACGCGCAGCGAGCGCACCGCGCCCTGGTCGTGATCGATCTCCAGCAGGCTGGCGTTGAGGATCACATCGACCGAGGTGTCGCCCAGCGTGACGCCGTCGAAGCTGGCGGTGGCCAGGTTCCGATAGGCTCGGCCGATATACTGGTACATCTCGACGTCGAAACCGGCGAGCTGGGGGACCTCGGCCTTCAGGATCCCGGCCCAGGTTTCGGCGCTGAAGTCGTCGCCGTGCAGCCTGGTGAACGCGGCCGCCTCCGCATAGTACGGGTCCAGGTCCTCGCGAGAGATCGGCCAGCCGGGGAAGCCGGTGCGCTTCTCGAAGGTGATCGGATCCAGCGGCCGGGACTGGCCGCCCCAGTGCGCGCCCGTGCCGCCGTAGAAGCGCTCGCGTTCCGAGGCGTAGCCGGGTTGGTCGGCATAGGGCCGGATCAGGAAATCCGACTCGTTGGACGCGAACAGGCCGTCGGCCACGCCGTCATAGAGCAGGGTCTTGTCGGGCCAGCTGGCCTGCAGGTCGCCCTTGAAGTCGCGGCTTCCCTCGATCAGCGTGACCTTCAGCCCCGCCTTTTGCAGGTACCAGGCCGCCGTGGCGCCGGCGGGGCCGGAGCCGACGACGCACACCTGGGTCTGGACCACCGTGCCGTTGGCGATGTCCTTGCCGTTCCTGATCATAGCCGCCACCCTGAGTTGTTACCCAGGATAGCTGCCACTTTTAGGTGCGAGTCAAGGCGACGCCCGCCAAGGTCGAGCCGCGATCGGCGCCCTAGACCTTCAACCGCTCGATCAGCGCCGCCGTCGACGGATCGTGCGAACCCACGGCCCCGCTTTCCAGCTCCGGCAGGATGCGCCCGGCCATCACCTTGCCCAGCTCCACGCCCCATTGGTCGAAGCTGTTGATCCCCCAGATCACCCCTTCGACGAAGGTCTTGTGCTCATAGAGGGCGATCAGGGCGCCGAAGGTCTGGGGCGTCAGGCGCTCCAGCAGCACCAGGGTCGAGGGGCGGTTGCCGGCGAAGGTGCGCTGCGGGGCCAGGGTGGCGATCTGGGCTTCCGGAACGCCCTTGGCCTGAAGCTCGGCGACGACGTCCTGCGTCGTGCGGCCCACCATGAAGGCCTCGGCCTGGGCCAGCAGGTTGGACAGCAACTTCTCGTGCATGCCGGCCGGGCCCTCGTCGGACTTGGCCACGCCGATCAGCTCCATCGGGGTGATGTCGGTCCCCTGGTGCATGCACTGGAAATAGGCGTGCTGGACGTTGGTGCCCTCGTCGCCGAACACCACCGTGGCGGTGCCGCGCGTCACGGGCCTGCCATCGGGCCCGACCGACTTGCCGTTGCTCTCCATCTCCAGCTGCTGGAGGAACGAGGCCAGGCGGCGCAGGCGGTGCGAGTACGGAACGACCGAACGGGCGCGGCGGTCCAGGCCGTTGCGGTTGAAGATCTGGGCCAGGGCGATCAGCACCGGCGCGTTCTTTTCCAGCGAGGCTGTGGCGAAGTGCTCGTCCATGGCCGCCGCGCCGTCCAGAAAGCCCTGGAAGGCGTCCCAGCCGCAGGCCACGGCCACCGACAGGCTGACCGACGACCACAGCGAATAGCGGCCGCCCACCCAGTCCCAGAAGCCGAACACCCGATCGTCGGCCACGCCGAAGGCGGCGGTCTTGTCCAGGGCGGTGGAGATCGCCGCCAGGTGCTGGTTGGCGCCGGCCTCGCCCAGGGCCGCGGCCAGCCAGGCGCGGGCGGCGCCGGCGTTGGCCAGGGTCTCCTGGGTGGTGAAGGTCTTGGAGACCACGATGACCAGGGTCTGTTCGGGATCCATGTCGGCCGTGGTCAGGGCGAACTCGGCGCCGTCGACATTGGCCACGAAGCGCAGGTCGATGCCGGGCTTGATCGGCCGCAGGGCGTCCCACAGCAGGCGGGGGCCCAGGTCGCTGCCGCCGATGCCGATGTGCAGGATGGCCTTGAACGGCTTGCCGGTCGCGCCCTTGATCTCGCCCGAGCGGACGGCCTCGGCGAAGGCCTTCATCCGGGCGCGGACGGCCTCGACCTCGGCCATCACGGGCTGGCCGCCGGCCTTGAAGTCGGCGTTCGCCTTGGCGCGCAGAGCGGCGTGCAGGACGGCCCGGCCCTCGGAGCCGTTGATCGCCTCGCCGCCGAACATCCGGGTCCGGGCGCCTTCGACGTCGGCCGCGTGGGCCAGGTCCAGCGCGGCCTCGAGGCCGGCCTCGTCCCAGGCCTGCTTGGAAAGGTCGATGTGCAGGCCGGCGACGTCCAGCGTCAGGGTCTCCAGGCGCCGGGGCTCGCCGTCGAACATCTCGACGATGCGCTTTTCGCCGGCGGCCTTGGCGGCGTCTTCCAGGCGGGTCCAGGCGGCGTCGAGATCGGCCATGCGGCGTTCCTTCACACTATGGTTTTGGTAAATCGGCGTTTACCCGGGCGGGCTTACCAAACGGATGCCGCCGCGTCATGAAGACCAATGACGTTTTTCGCGGGGAGAGCCCATGTCCTGTGACGCCGTCGCCTTTTCCGCCATGCTGTGGTTCGCTTCGTTCAGTCCGGAGGCCCAGACCGGCTCCGCGCCGGCCGTGGTCCAGCAGGCTCCGATCCCGCCTTCCGTGGCGAGCGAGCCGCTGTTCGCCGACATCGTCAAGCGGGCCGGCGGACTGAAGGCCCGGACCGAGGCGTATCGCCAGGCCCTGCCCAAGACGCCCGACACCGTCGCCAAGGCTCTGAAGGGCTTCGACGCCTTCCAGGGCCAGATCGGCGAGCTGTCGGCCCTGGACATGAAGGGCCACGTGACCCTGAAGGAACGCGGGGCGGTCGACGACCTCAAATGCATCCTGCGCGGCATCAGCCAGGACCTGCCCGAGAAGCTGAAGGCCGTCGCCGAGGCCAAGACCGTCAAGGACCAGGACCTGGCCTTGAGGGACATGGTCTATCTGCTCAACGACAATGTCGAAGTGATCACCGCGCCGCCGAAGCCGGCGGCTTAAGCAACGTTCCGCTCATCCGGCGCTGTTGGCCACGGCCACCTTGCGGCCTGCCTTCAGATCCTCGACCCGCGTTTGACAAAACCCGCGCCAGGTCAGCGGCGCGTCGCCGCAAGTTCGCCATCCGTCCTTGCTACGGCGGCGCTCGCCGTCCAGAAGGCGAGCGTCCGTTCGCCCCGCAAAGGCTCCAGCCCGCACACGCATGTCGCCGAAGTCCAAGCTCCCCGCCGCGCTCGCCGCGCTCGCCGTCGTCCTGGCCGGCTGCGCCACCGAGACCAAGACCACGGTCTTCGTGCCGATGGTGGCCCCGACGCCGCCCAGCTCGCTGACGCCGCAGCCGGTGATGCTGTTCAACCAGACCAAGGACGGCCGCAAGCTGTTCACCCTGGACGCCGAGTTCCCCTATTGCGACGTCGAGACCGGCAAGGTCATCGTCGTGCCGCGCTGGTACGTCACCGACTTCGCCAGCGTGCCCTGGTACGGCCAGGGCTTCGTCGATCCGCAGGGACCGACGGCGCGGGCGGCCATCGTCCACGACTGGCTCTACACGATCGGCGAGCCGGGCAAGCGCGAGGAGGCCGACGCCATCTTCCTGCGGGCGATGCTGAAATACGGCGTGCCGCCGTTCCAGGCCAACATCGCCTACAAGGCCGTGCGGATCGGCGGCGACAAGGGCTACGGCCTGCCCACCGACTGGAAGTTCACCGATCCCAAGCGCCAGGACATCTTCCAGCCCGCGCCGTTCGCCAAGCCGCGCACCGGGGCGGTGCGGATCCTGCCGCGCTGCCAGGGCTTCGGGGCGTTGATCCAGAGCGGCTGGCGGGCCTATCCGATCAAGACCCCGATCATCACGGCCCCGCCGCCGGTCGTGGTCACCCGCACGCCGCTGGACCAGGTGAAGGAACGGCTGCCGTTCGGGGGCAAGGGCGACAAGAAGAAGTAGTTCCTCCCCCTGTGGGGAGGTGTCGGCGCAGCCGACGGAGGGGGGAGTGGTCGGCCGACCCAACAATACCCCCCCACCGGCCTTCGGCCGCCTCCCCCACAGGGGGAGGATCTAGGACGCCGCCTTCTCGATCGCCTCGATCACCAGGCCCTCGGTCAGCAGCTGCGGCAGGATCACCGGCTCGCCGCTTCCCTTCGGATAGACCAGATACAGCGGCACGCCGACGCGGCCGTGCTCGGCCAGGGCGGCGGCGATCGTGGCGTCGCGCTTGGTCCAGTCGGCGCGCAGCAGCACGGCGTCGCTGGCCTTGAAGGCGTCGACCAGGCGCTGGCCCTTCAGCGCCGTGCCCTCGTTGACCTTGCAGGTCACGCACCAGTCGGCGGTGAAGTCGACCATCACCACCTTGCCCTCGGCCTGCAGGGCCGCGACCTTCTCGGGGCTCCAGGCCTCGGCGCTCAGGCCGGGACCGGCCGGGGCCTGCGCCGTCGTCGCGGCCGCGGGCGCCGAAGCGGCGGGGACGGCGCGGACGCCCAGGACCACCAGGGCCGCGGCGGCGACCAGCGACAGGGCGGCCAGGACGAACGGAACCGCCGCGCCCTTGCCGGCGATCGATCGCGCCTGGGCCAGGCCGTAGAGCCAGGCGGCGAAGGCCACGAGCACGCTGGCGGCCAGCAGGGCGGCCAGGGGGATAGACCCCGTCTGCTGGCTGTAGACCCAGGCCAGCCAGGCGGCGGTGGCGTACATCGGGAAGGCCAGGCCCTTCTTCAGCACGTCCATCCACGGACCCGGGCGCGGCAGGCGGGAGAGCAGGGCCGGGGCGAAGGCCAGGATCACGAACGGCGCGGCGAAGCCCAGGGCCAGGCCCAGGAACACCGCCAGCGACAGCAGCGGCGGCTGGGTCAGGGCGTAGCCCAGGGCCCCGGCCATGAACGGCGCGGTGCACGGGGCGGCCACCAGCACGGCCAGGGCGCCGGTCAGGAACGAACCGCCGACTCCGTTGCCGCCGGCGCCAGCCCCCACGCCCTGCACCGAGGCCCCGACCTCGAACACGCCCGACATGTTCAGCGCCACCAGCAGCATCAGCAGGGCCAGGCCCGCGACCACGACCGGCGACTGCAGCTGGAAGCCCCAGCCCACGGCCGCCCCGCCGGCCCGCACGGCGATCAGCAGACCGGCCAGGAGCAGGAAGGTGACCACCACCCCGGCCAGGAAGGCCAGGCCCTGGACGCGGGCCTTGCCGGCGTGGTGGGCGTGGGTGGTCAGGCTGGCGGCCTTCATCGACAGGATCGGGAAGACGCAGGGCATCAGGTTCAGGACCAGCCCGCCCAGGAAGGCGAAGGCCACGGCCAAGGGCAGGCCCAGGCTGGCGCCTTGCGCGGATCCGGCCGCCTTGGCCGGCGCGGCGGGCGGCGCGCCCAGGCCTCCGGCCTCCGCCGGGATCGTCCCCGGCGTGGCGGTGATCTCGTAGGCCGCGCCGTTCAGGGCCAGGACCCCGGCCAGCTCGGTCGGCTTGGCCTCGGCCTGGGTGAAGTCGTAGCCGGGGGTCAGCGACAGGGTCAGGCCCTCGGGGCCGCGCTCGATCGCCTGCTCGGGCGGATGCTCGATGACCTTGCCGGAATAGGGATAGAAGAACGCGCCGGAGACGTCGGCGCCCTTCAGCGGCGCGCCGGTCACGGCCAGCTTCAGCACCGAACCCCGCAGTTCGAACACGGCCTTCAGCCCGGCCGGCTTGGGGGCCTTGGCCAGGGTGTCGGCGACCTTGGCGCCCCACTTCGGGTCGGCCTGCGGCATGCCCGCCACGACCGGCAGGGTCAGGGTGACGACGGCGTCCTCGGGCACGCAGACCTGTTCGCAGACCAGGAAGGCGGCGGCCGCCTTCAGGGTGACGACCGAGCCGACCTGGGCGTTGGCCGGCACGGTGATCGGCACCGGCAGCAGCACCTCGCCGGTGTAGGCGAAGTCCAGCAGCGGCCCGACGCGGCTCTTCTCCGGGGTCGGCCAGACGATGTCGCCGGCGGTCCAGCCGGCCGGCAGGGTCCAGACGATCTTGGTGGCGTCGCCAGCGTCGCCGGGATTGCGCCAATAGGTGTGCCAGCCGGGCTGGATCTTCTGGCGCAGGGCCACATAGACCACCCCGCCCGGCACGGCGCCGGCCTCCTGGGACACCAGCTCGACCTCGATATGTCCGGTCTGGACGGGCTCGGCCTTGGCCGCCCCCGCGAGCAGCGGGGCGCCCAGCAGCAGGGCGCCCATCAACGCCGGTACGACGGCGAACAGCTTTCGAAGCGACATGAACGGATTCCAGGCGCGGCCGACCGGGGCCAAGTTGCAAGACACATGACCTCTCCAAGCGCTCTCGACAATGGCCAAGCCGTCGTGATCAGGTCGAAGACCCGCGTTCGCAAGAGAGTCGTCCATCCATGCCCGCTTCCTTCGACGACATCGAAATCGGCCAGGTGGTGTCGCTGGGCGCGACGGTCGTCGACGACAAGGCGCTGGAGACCTTCTGCGCGGCGTTCCAGCCCGGCTGGCCGGCGGCCAGCGGCGCGCCCGACACCATGGTCTTCGCCCTCTGGTCGAAGCTGGACGCCGAGGCCAGCGCCGCCTGGCCCCAGACCAAGCGGGTCGGCGTCGACGCCCTGCGCTGGCTGCGCAACCCGCCGGCCGGCGAACTCTTGCGCGGCCGCATGACGGTGATGGGCAAGGATCCGGTCGGCGAGGGCAAGGGCATCGTCATCGCCCAGCACGACCTGCTGGACGAGGCGGGCCGGCTGGTCTTCTCGTGCCTGACGCGCAGCATTTTCGCGCGGTAGGCGCCGTGCGTCCTTCGAGGCTCGGCTACGCCTCGCACCTCAGGATGAGGAATTCAGCAACAAGGCTCCTCATCCCGAGGCGCCCGCGAAGCGGGCCTCGAAGGACGCACCAAGCCTGATCCGCAAACGAAAAAGGCGGCGGGCCCTTTCGGATCCGCCGCCTCTCCGCACGTCCGAGGACGTGAAGTCTAGTTCAGCGCGCCGTTGGCGGCCGCCTGCTGCTGGCGGATGGTGGCCAGGGCGATCAGGCGGTCCCAACCGATCAGCGACACCAGGTGCGCATAGATCTGGGCCAGGGCGCCGCTGGTCTGCAGTTCCTTGACCTTGTCGGCCGGCAGGGCGTTCAGCTTCTCTTCCGAGACGCCGTAGTACTCGGCCACGGTCTGGGGCTCGCCCGGCTGACCGTTGGCGTCCAGCGGGGTGAACACGGCCTTCTTCAGTTCGAACAGGTCGTTGTCCTTCAGCAGCTGCACGAACGAGTCGGTGCGGCGGCGCTCGACTTCGAAGTCGTCGCAGAACTTGATGCAGTTCTGGGTGTATTCGGTCGGCTCGCCCTTGTCGTCGAACAGCGGGGTCTGGCCGCCTTCGGCCAGCAGGTCCGAGCTGCGGTCGATGCAGACGATCAGGCGGTCCTGGCTCTCGTCATTGGCCAGGACGAACGGATAGCGACGGATATAGGCCGGAATGTAGGCGCCGACGTCGAAGCCGCCGTCGGCCTGGATGAACAGGTTCTCGCCGGTGTTGAGGCCCATCACGGCCAGCGGCACGCGGTCCTCGCCGGCGAAGATCACCGGATAGCTCAGGGCGGCCGGGGCGAATTCGGTGACGGCCAGCGGCACGGCGGTGCCGTTCAGGGCGAAGCCGTAGGGCTTGTCCTTGTGGACCAGAGCCAGCTTGGCGTGCTGCTCGCGGTTCAGCGGCTCCGGCGAGGAGTAGAACAGGACGTTGCCGGAGATGCCGCCGGCGGGTTGGGTCGTTTCCATGAACAGCTCGACAAAAGGCTAATGAACGGACGCCTATTGCGCTTAGGCGGCCTTTGAAAGGTCCGGCGCTTCTAGCCGATCCGGAGGGGTCTCGCAATCGACCCCTCCCGCCTTGTGGTTAAGTCCAGCTTCCGGTTCGTCCGTGGCGGGAAAACGGCGCGAAAGCCGCCGCATCCGGGGCGACCCTCAGGGTTCGGACTTGAATGATCCCCTCTCTGGTTGTCATCCCGGAAGCGCGCAGCGCTGTCCGGGATGACAACCAGATGAGCGCCGAAGTCTCCAGCATCCTCATGCGCTATCGAACCCGATCCTAGAACTTCCAGGCCACCCCCGCCCGCACCGAACGACCCGGCGATGGGGCGATGTCCTTGAGGAACGAGACGTGCTCGCGGATCTCCTGGTCGGTCAGGTTTCGGCCGTCGACGAACAGCCGCAGGGGCGAATCGGCGATCGGCCTGAACGTGGCCTTGAGGTTGACCACGGTGTAGCCGTCGGTCGGCGTCTCGAAGGCCGCCACGCGGTCTTGTTCAGCGACGCGGCGCACCTCCAGGGTGGTCTCGACGCGCGGCGCGGTCCAGACCACAGAGCCGCCCAGCGACCACGGCGGGATGCGGGCGGGCACGCCGGCGTCGGTGTCGCCGCGCACCCAGTCGAAGGTGGTCTCCAGGCGGATCGACTGGCTGGCCCCGCGCCAGGCGTCGTAGGCCGCCTCCAGCTCGGCGCCATGGAAGTCGGCCTTGGTCTGGAAGTACTGGTAGACGGGCAGGTCGTCCTGGACCGCGCCGGTCGGGGCCTCCTCGATGAAGTTGTCATATCGGGCGGCCCACAGGTGGCCCTCGGCGCGCAGGCGGTCGCTCTTCCAGCGGACCGTGGCCTCCAGCGAGGTGACGGTCTCGTTGTCGAGGCTGTCGTCGCCAACCTCGAAGCCGCCCGTGCCGGGGTGCGGGCCGTCGGCGAACAGCTCGAACTCGGTCGGGGCCCGGCCGTTGCGCGACAGGGTCAGGGCGGTGAACAGGGCGTCGGTCGGCTTGTAGAACACGCCGAGCGAGGCCGAGACGTTGTCAAAGTCGCGCTTCTGCGTCGGGGTCTGCAAGGATCGGGTGTCGAAGCGCAGGCCGGCGTCCAGGCCCCAGGTCCCGCGGTCCAGGCGTTGCAGGGTGAAGATCCCATACTCCTTGACGTCGGTCGAGGGCACGAAGGCCTCGTCGCCGATCGCCTCGAAGTGGCGGTCCAGGGCCTGGAAGCCGATGGCGCCCTGGTGGCCGTCGTGTTCACGGTGGACCAGCTCCACCCGGCCCTCGGTCCCGTGCGACAGAAAGCGGGTGCCGACTGCGCCGTCCTCGACGCTGACCTCGGCGTGCTCGTAGTCGGCGTAGCCCAGCGAGACGCGGACCTTCTCGAACCACGGCGTATCCAGCGCCTGCTCGCCGCGCAGGTCGTAGCGGGTCTGCTGCAGGTGGATCGAGACCGGCCCCTCGGCGTTGGGGTCGATCGGGGCCAGGATCTGCTCGTAGGGCACGCCGTAGGTGGTGTCGGTCTTCTTGACCGAAGCGCCGATGAAGCCCCGGTCGTGGACCCAGGAGACGCCGGCGCCGTAGGCGTCGACCTCGACGTCGGTGTTCTTGACCACATGGTCGGGATCGACCGTCAGGCCGTCGCGGGCCGCCAGGCGGTCGGACACCGCGGCGGTCGGGATCGAATAGTCGTCGGTGCGCCGGCTGGAGACGTCGGCCGCGAACACGATCGGGCCCTTCCCGGCCTTGACCGCGCCGCTGTAGGCCCAGCCGTCGTCGACCGACGAGGCCGAGGCCGACAGCCGGCCCTCGGGGCCGTCGGCGGCGGGCGTCGACGGCACGCGGTCGTCGATCATGTTGACCACCCCGCCGATGCCCGAACCGCCATAGGCCAGGGTCGAGGGGCCGCGCAGCACCTCGATCCGCGAGGCCTCGCCCGGGTCGCTGGCCACGGCGTGGTCGGGCGACAGGCTGCTGGCGTCCACCTGGCCGACGCCGTTCTGCAGCACCATCACCCGGGGCCCCGACAGGCCCCGGATCACCGGCCGCGAGGCGCCGGGGCCGTAGAAGGTGGACCGCAGGCCCGGCAGGCCGTTCAGCATGTCGCCGATGCCGGCCGGCGGGGCGACGTCCAGCTGGTCGCGGGTCACGACGTTGACGCTGCTGGTCACGGTGTCCAGCGACACGGCGTAGGGGGCGGCGGTGACCACCACCTTGTCCACGAGGTCGGGCGCCTCGGGCGCGGCCGACGCGTCGGTCGGAGCCGGTGTCTCGGCGGCCCAGGTTGGCGAAGCGGCGAGGGCGAACGCCAGCAGGCTCGCGGCGGAAAGCAGTACGCGACGGGGCATGGGAAGTCCTGAACCTTGGCCGGGGGAGCGGCTCAAGCGAAGTGTTATGAAATAACATTACGACTCGTCAAGCGGCTTCGCGCCAAAACCCAGCTTGACGCGGCTTGCCGTCGCCGTTCTGTGAGGGGATGATCGATCGGAGGCCGCCCATGACCCGTAACGCGCTGCTCGTCGCCGCCCTCGGCGGCGCCCTGCTGATGGGCTGCTCGCCGGTCCAGGACCTGTTCTCTAAGGCCTCCGCCTCGCCGCCGCCTTCGATGGCCGCGCCCTACGCCGTCAGCCCCGGCACGGCCAGCTGGTCCAAGCCGCCGGCCGGCTATCTGAAGACCGGCATGAACCTGGACGGGGCCCTGATCGTCGGTCCGCCGCCGACGCCGGACTCGCCGCGCGGCCAGGCCGACCGGGCGACCTTCGAGGCCACCCGCGCCCTGGCGGGCACGCCGGCCTGGGACAAGGCCATCGCCGACGCCGACCTGTCGGGCACGCACGGCTTCAAGAGCTTCTCCTGCGCCGCCGGCGTGACCATCAGCCCGCAGGCCACCCCGACCCTGACCCGCCTGCTGCTGCGGATGACCGATGACGCCGCGACCCTGTACCAGCCGGCCAAGGCCGCCTTCCAGCGCAAGCGCCCGGCGGCGGGCAACACCAAGCCGATCTGCGTGCCGCGCGAACCCTGGATCGAGACCGACGGCTCCTATCCGTCCGGCCACGGCCTGATCGGCTGGTCCTGGGCCCTGGTGATCTCCGAGGTCGCCCCCGAACACGCCAGCGCCGTCCTGGCGCGCGGCCGCGAGTTCGGCGACAGCCGGATCATCTGCGGCGTGCACTATCAGAGCGACATCGAGGCGGGGCGGTATCTGGGCTCGGCCATGGTCTCGCGGCTGCACCAGGATCGGGCGTTCACGGCGGATCTGGAGAAGGCCCGGGCGGAGGTGGCGGCGTCGCGGGCGACCGGGGCGCCCGTGGGGTGCCCTGCAGGCTAACGCCCTGCCAACCCTCTCCCATGGGGAGAGGGTGAGTTTAGGCCGGCCGTCCCGTCGCCAGCGCGCCGTAAAGCTCCGGCCGGCGGTCCCGGAAGAAGCCCCAGGCCGCGCGGTGAGTCTGCAGGAAGTCCAGGTCGAAGGTCGAGGCCACGATCCCCTCGTCGGCCCGGCCCAGTTCGCTGACCAGGTCGCCGCGATGGTCGGCGATGAAGGACGAACCGTAGAAGGTCTGGCCGCCGTTCGGATAGCCGTCCCACGGCTCGAAGCCGATGCGGTTGGCGCCGACCACCGGGATCACGTTGCTGACCGCGTGGCCCTGCATGGCCCGCCGCCACGGCAGGGCGGTGTCCAGGCTGGGGTCGTGCGGCTCGCTGCCGATGGCGGTCGGATAGAACAGGCACTCGGCGCCCATCAGCGCCATGGCGCGGGCGGCCTCGGGGTACCACTGGTCCCAGCAGATGCCGACGCCCAGGCGGCCGAAGCGCGTGTCCCAGACCTTGAAGCCCGTGTCGCCCGGCCGGAAGTAGTACTTCTCCATGTAGCCGGGGCCGTCGGGGATGTGGCTCTTGCGATAGAGGCCCAGCAGGCTTCCGTCGGCGTCGGCCATCACCAGGCTATTGAAATAGTGCGGGCCTTCCTTCTCGAAGATCGAGATCGGGATGACCACGCCCAGCTCGCCGGCCAGGGGGGCGATGGCCTTGACCACCGGGTGCTCGCGCCACGGATGGGCCTGCGCGAACCACCGCTCCTCCTGGGCCACGCAGAAATAGGGCCCCTGGAACAGCTCGGACGGCAGGATCACCTGGGCGCCCTTGGCGGCGGCCTCGCGGATGAAGCCTTCGGTCTTCTTGATGTTGGCCTGCAGGTCCATCCCGTACGAGGTCTGGATGGCCGCGACGCTGAGGGTGCGGGTCATGCTCAGACCTCCGGTTCTTGCTGGCTGATGCAGTGGAACGAGCCGCCGCCGGTCAGGATGGCGGTCGAGGGCAGGCCGATCACCTCGCGCTCGGGGAACAGGCCGCTGATCACCTCGACGGCGAAGGCGCCCGACTCCTCGGCGTAGATCGGCACGATCACCGCCTCGTTGGCGATCAGGAAGTTCATGTGCGAGGCCGGGATGATCTCGCCGTCCTCGTCCTCGATGCGGCCCGGCGAGGGGATGCGCACCACCTGCAGGGGCGAGCCGCGGCTGTCGGTCATGCCGGCCAGGGCGCGGGCGGTCTCGGCATAGACCTGGGCGTTCGGATCGTCGGTCCCGAAGGCCATCGGACAGGCCACCACGCCCGGCGCGACGAAGCGGGCCAGGTTGTCGACATGGCCGTCGGTGTGGTCGTTCAGCAGGCCGTCGCCCAGCCACAGCACCTTCTTGGCGCCGAGCGCCGAGGCCAGGGCGGCGGCGGCCTTGGCCTCGTCCCAGTCGCCGTTGCGGTTGGCGTTCAGCAGGCACTGGCGGGTGGTCAGGATCGTGCCCGTGCCGTCGTGGTCCAGGGCCCCGCCCTCCAGGACGAAGGCGTTGCGGGTCAGGGGCGCGCCGCTGGCGGCCGCGATCTGCTCGGCGACGATGTCGTCGCCCTCCAGCTGGTACTTGCCGCCCCAGCCGTTGAACCGGAAGCCGGCCGCGACCGCGCCGCTGGCGGTCTGCGTGAAGATCGGCCCCGTGTCGCGCAGCCAGATGTCGCCGAACTGGCCGCGGACGATCTCGACCGTCGTGTCGGAAAGCCGGGCGCGGGCGGCGGCCTCGGCCTCGTCGCCGACCACCATCAGCCGCACGCGCTCGCCGCCGGGACCAGCCAGGGCGCGCGCCAGGGCGGCGACCTCGTCCTGGGCCTGGTCGAGATCTTCCTGCCAGAGCTCGGCGTGGCTGGGGAAACCCACCCACATGGCGCGGTGCGGAGCCCACTCGGCGGGGACGGTCGGGGTCATGAACGAAACCTGGATCGAAACGGGAGGCGCAAATGGGTCGGGATGGCCCTGGGGTCAAGCCGCTCTTCTAGCAAAGACCACCTTCTAGCAAACCGGGGCGACAAAGGAAAAAGGGCGGTCCGTTTCCGGACCGCCCCCATTCTCTCGTCCGCTGTGCGCCGGTCTTAGAAGGCGGCGTGCAGGGTGATGCTGGCCGTGCGCGGGTAGCCCGGTTGGCCCAGGCCCGTGCCCGAGGGGTTCACGGCGAGGTCGCCGAGATACTTCTCGTTGGACAGGTTCTTCACGTTGATCTGGACGTAGGTGTTCTTCATGCCGAGACCTTCGAGGTAGTTGGTCAGCATGTAGCGGGCGTCCAGGTCGAGCAGCGCGTAGCTCGGCGCCTTTTCGGTATTGGTCAGGTTGGTCCAACGCTCGCCGACGTACTTGGCTTGGACGCCGACGCTGAACGCTTCGGTGATGTCCCAGTCGACGCGCACGGCGCCTTGGTGCTTCGGCGCCTCATACAGCTCCTTGCCCTTGGTCGGCAGCACCGAACCCAGGGTCGTGCCCGGGATGTTCTCTTGCAGTTCCGAGTCCTGGTACGAGTACGAGGCGTAGAAGCTGAGGTACTCTTCCGGCTTGAAGCCGAACGCGGCGTCAAAGCCCTTCTTCTTCACGTCGCCGACGTTGATCGAGAAGGCGATGTTGTCCTGCTCGTTGAAGGCGCGCTCGATGCGGTTGCTGAAGTCGGTGTACCAGACGGCGGCCGACAGCAGGATGGTCGGCGACTGGTAGCGGTAGCCGATGTCATACGAGTCGGTCAGTTCCGGACCCGGATCCGTCAGCTTCTTGTCGTACAGGTCGTCGGTGCGGGGCGCCGACAGGGTCTTGGCGTAGCTGACATAGACCGACTGGTAGTCGGCCAGGACGTAGCTGGCGGCGACGCTCGGCAGCAGCTTGTCGTACTTGCGGGTGAACTCGCGAGGACGGCCGTACTGAGTCGCGCCTTGGCCCGGCAGGGTGACCAGGGTCTGGCCGTTGCCGTCGTTGCTGCCCGCCACCGCGGTCGGGGTCTGGTTGGTGCAGTAGGCCGTGAAGGTGTCGGCCTGATAGCAGAAGTTATGCAGCTCGCGCTTGAAGAACGGGGCGCGCACGCCGGCGTTCAGCAGGACCTTGTCGTCCATGAACTTGCCGCGGTACTCGACCGAGATCTGGTTCAGGGTGGCGACCGAGACGCGGTCGCGCTTGCGCAGGATGCTGCCGTCCGAGAGCTTGATCGACTGGCCGTAGCCGTCCTTGCCGCCGAACACGTCGTTCGGCGTCGTGTCGGCGCTGAACGTCGTATATTCGCCGGTTTGGCGGTGGTGGGCTTCGTCGTAGGTGTAGGCGGCGCGGAAGCTCTGGCTGTCCGAGAACTTCCAGATCAGCGACGAGGTCACGCCGTAACGACGGGTGTTGGTGGTGTTGGGCGAGTACAGCAGGACGCTGTCGATGGTGTCGCCGTCGCCGTTCAGGTCCTTGCCGCCGGTCAGCGCGCTGCCCCGGA
This sequence comes from Caulobacter sp. Root487D2Y, assembly GCF_001427165.1. Lineage (NCBI taxonomy): Bacteria > Pseudomonadati > Pseudomonadota > Alphaproteobacteria > Caulobacterales > Caulobacteraceae > Caulobacter > Caulobacter sp. Root487D2Y. The sequence continues at coordinate 635,928 of NZ_LMFD01000001.1, read as the reverse complement.
TGATGCCGTTGCCCGAGCCGGTGCCGTCTTCCTTGAACAGGGCGCGACCGCCGCCGTTGGCCAGCACGTACTGGAACGAGGGGTCGACGGTCAGGATGAAGTTATCGCCGATGTGGAACAGCGACTGGCCGCGGATGTTGCCCGTGTTCGACGGGTTGATGTTGTACTTGTAGCAGGAGCCCGCGTTGACATCGATCTGGGCGGTGCCGGCGACCGGGGTCGGACGCGCGCAGGTGGCGCGGCTGTAGCCGATGCCCGTGCCGGCATTGAACTGGGCCAGGGTCATGCGGTTGATGAAGTTGTTGCGGTTTTCGTTGTAGTTGGCGATCAGGCTGACGAAGTCGCCGTTGTCGCCGATCGGCTGATAGATCCGCGCGTTGATCTGCTTCTTGTGGATCTTGCCCGGGCCGTTGAACACGTCGTTGATCGCGTCGGCGTAGCTGAACCAGGCGCTGGTGCCGAACGGGCCGACCTTGCCGGTGTCGATCACGCCGAAGAAGCGGCGGAAGTTGCCGTCGCCGGCCTGGGCTTCGAACACGCCGCCGAACTCGTCGGTGGGCTTGCGGGTCGTGTAGTTGATGGTGCCGCCGGCGGCCGCGGCCGTCGGGCTGTCAACGTCGGTGGTGCCGGTGTTGACCTCGACCTTGGAGATCAGTTCCGAGTCCATCTGCTGGTTCGGATAGATGGCGTAGTTGCCGCTGTCGTTCAGCGGAACGCCGTCCTGCAGCAGGGCGATGCGTTGCGAGTCGACGCCGCGGATGGTGATGTCGCCGCCGGCCGAGCCGTAGGCGTCGTTGTTGGTGAAGTTCACGCCGGGCATCAGGTTCAGCGAGTCCAGAATCGTCTGGCCGGGCACCTGGCGGGCGATGAATTCCTGGGTGATGGTCGAACGCGACTTCGGAACCACTTGCTGAACGATCGCGCCGTTCTGGTTCTTCACGGACGAAGCGGTGACCACGACCTGTTCGACGGCTTCCGTGCCGGTCGACTGGGCCATGGCGGCGGTGGCGCTGAGCAGGCACCCGACCAGGGCGGTCGACGCCAGACAGGCGATCTTTTTCGTCATCATCTTGATCTATCCCCTCGTTGAGGCCGCGACGGGGTGCATGAAGCCCGCCGGACCACGTCATTAAGAGGCTCTTTAGCGACGTATTTAGAAGGTTTGGTGACGGAAAGGCCACGATCGCGGATAAACGCGCTTCGAGGGCCCCGCGTGCGGAAGATTTAGTCAGCGTCCTCTTACTTATGCGGGAGAAATCAGCGTGGCCCTTGATGAAACGGCGCGGGCGGCCCAGCTGCGAATTTGGCGGCTCACCCTGGTCTTGGTCGGGGTTCTGACGGTTCTGCGGGTCGTTGCGCTGTTCGCGACCCCCCTGGAGTTGTACCCGGACGAAGCCCAGTACTGGCTGTGGTCGCGCCACCTCGATTTCGGGTATTTTTCCAAGCCTCCGGTCATCGCCTGGTTGATCTGGGCGACCACGCGAATCGGCGGCGACGCCGAGGCCTGGCTGCGCATCGGTTCGCCGCTGCTCAACGCCGGAACCGCCCTGGTGATTTCGCGCATCGCCACCCGGCTCTATGGCGGCGAAAAGGGCGGCTCATGGGTCGGACTGGCCGCCGCGGCGATCTTCATCCTGATGCCGGGCGTCCAGCTGTCGTCGGTGCTGATCACCACCGACACGCCGCTATTGTTCTTCCTGGCCTTGATGATTTGGGCCTGCGTGGCCCTGCCCGACGCCTCGAAGCGCGCCCGGATCTGGGTCGCCGTCGGCATGGGCGCGGCCCTGGGCATGGCGTTCCTGAGCAAGTACGCGGCGATCTACGCCCTGGCCGGCCTGGCCGCCCATCTGTTCCTGTCGCGCGAGGCCCGGCGCGCCTGGACGCCGGCCATGGCGGTGGTCTTCTTCGCGGCCCTGTTCGCCGTGTTCACCCCGAACCTGTTGTGGAACTACCGGCACCATTTCTCGACGGTGGAGCACACGGCGGCCAACGCCAACTGGAAGACCGGCGATCTGTTCAACCCGATGGAGCTGGTCCAGTTCGTCGGCTCGCAGTTCGGGGTGTTCGGCCCCGTGCCGTTCGGCGTGCTGGGCGGCGGCGCCCTGCTGCTGTCGGTCCGCAAGCGGCTGGCGGCCGCCGACATCATGCTGCTGTGCTTCGCCCTGCCCCCGCTGCTCACCGTGGCGGCCCAGGCCTTCGTCTCGCGGGCCAACTCCAACTGGGCGGGCGCGGCCTATGTCGCCGGCTCGGTGCTGGTCGCCGCCTGGCTGCTGCGCTGGGACGCCCGCCGCTGGCTGATCGGCGGCCTGGCGCTGCAGGCGGTGCTGGCGGCGCTGTTCCTGACCTGGGTGATCGATCCGCGCACGGCCGAGGCCATGGGCATGGCCAACAGCTTCAAGCGGGCCCGCGGCTGGGACCAGACGGTGCAGGCGATCATCGCCCGGACGCGCGAGGAGCAAGCCCTGCACGGCGGCGTGACCGCCGTCGCCGTCGACGACCGCTTCCTCTACAATGTCGCGGCCTATTACGGCCGCGGCTATTTCGGCACGCCGGCCGCCCCGCCGCTCAAGATGTGGGTGCACGAGATCGCCCCCCGCAACCAGGCCGAGGCCGAGGCGCCGCTGGACGCGGCCCTGGGCCGTCGCGTGCTGATCGCCAGCCTCGAGGGAACCTACCGCGCCAAGATCCGCCAGGACTTCAAGGCGACCTCCGATCTGCAGATCGTCCGCGTACGCCTGGACAAGAAGCGCTCGCGCCGCACCGACCTGTTCATCGCCCAGGGCTTCGCGCCCGTGCCGCGCGATCCGGTGACGGGCCTGCCGCCGGATCCGGAGCCGACGCCTTAGAGCTGGCCCCTCCCCCTCTGGGGGAGGCGGCCGAAGGCCGGTGGGGGGAGTTTTAGGATCGAAGATCCTGGATCCGGCCACCGGCCGATCACGCCCCCCTCCGTCGGCTGCGCCGACACCTCCCCCACAGGGGGAGGGGCTTAGACCGCGACCTCGAAATCCGCCTCGGTCTTGGTCTTGACCTCGTCCACGGTCACGCCCGACGCCAGCTCGATCAGCTTGACCGGCGTCTTGCCGCGATTGATCTCGAACACGCCCAGTTCGGTGATCAGCAGGTCGACCACGCCCGCCCCGGTCAGGGGCAGCGAGCAGCGGTGCAGCAGCTTGGGCGCGCCGGATTTCTCGCAGTGGTCCATGACCACCACCACACGCTTGACGCCGGCCACCAGGTCCATGGCCCCGCCCATGCCCTTGACCATTTTGCCGGGCACCATCCAGTTGGCCAGGTCGCCGTTCTCGGACACCTGCATGCCGCCCAGGATCGACAGGGCGATGTGGCCGCCGCGGATCATCGCGAAGCTGTCGGCCGACGAGAAGTACGAGCTCGATTCCAGCTCGGTGATCGTCTGCTTGCCGGCGTTGATCAGGTCGGCGTCCTCCTCGCCCTCGTAAGGGAAGGGGCCCATGCCCAGCATGCCGTTCTCGCTCTGCAGCGTCACGGACATGCCCTCGGGGATGTAGTTGGCCACCAGCGTCGGAATGCCGATGCCCAGGTTCACATAGAAGCCGTCCCGCAGCTCCCGGGCCGCCCGTTCGGCCATCTGGTCACGCGTCCAGGCCATCAGACGGTCTCCCCAGTTTTTTCTTCACGAGGACGGGTGGTGACGCGCTCGATGCGCTTCTCGAACGTCGCGCCCTTGATCAGGCGGTCGACATAGATGCCGGGCGTATGGATGCCGTCCTTGTCCAGCGCGCCGATCGCCACGATCTCCTCGACCTCGACGACGGTGGCCCTGCCGGCCGTGGCCATCATCGGATTGAAGTTGCGGGCGGTCTTTCGGTAGACGAGGTTGCCCTCGGCGTCGGCCTTCCAGGCCTTGACGATCGACAGGTCGGCGGTCAGGCCGCGCTCCATCACGTACATCTCGCCGTCGAACTCACGGACTTCCTTGCCCTCGGCCACCAGGGTGCCGTAGCCGGTGCGCGTGAAGAAGGCGGGGATGCCCGCCCCGCCGGCGCGGATGCGTTCGGCCAGGGTGCCCTGCGGATTGAACTCCAACTCCAGCTCGCCGCTGAGGTAGAGCTGTTCGAACAGCTTGTTCTCACCCACATAGGACGAGACCATCTTCTTGATCTGGCGGTTCTCCAGCAGGATCCCCAGGCCGAAGCCGTCGACGCCGCAATTGTTGGAGACCACCGTGAGGTCCTTGACGCCCGTTTCGCGGATCGCCGCGATCAGGTTCTCGGGAATGCCGCACAGGCCGAAGCCGCCGGCCATGATCGTCATGCCATCGAATAAAAGACCCGCCAGCGCTTCGGCGGCTGTGGACTTCACCTTGTCGACCATGGTTCCTCCCGGAGCGACGTTCGCCGATTGCTCTGAGCCGACGGACGGAGAAATTCAACCCTTGATGAATAAAATTTCGATGCGTGGAGTTTCGGCGTGACGGATCAGGCTAACCCTGGGGAAACTAGCACCGGGCTCGTGACGCCCGCCACCTCGGGGGTGCTGTTGACCCTGGCGCATCCGGCGCTTGAACGCTCCCGCGCCAATCGCGCCCTGGCCAAGGCGGTCAAGGGGCTGGAAGGCGTCACCTTCAACGACCTCTACGAGACCTATCCGGACTTCGCGATCGACGTCGAGGCCGAGCAGGAGAAGCTGCTGTCGCACGACGTGATCGCCGTGCAGTTCCCGCTCTACTGGTACTCGACCCCGGCCTTGCTGAAGGAGTGGTTCGACCTGGTCTGGCTGCACGGCTTCGCCTACGGCCTGGACGGCAACGCCCTGGCCGGCAAGCGCCTGTTCGCCGGCTGCACCACCGGCGGGGCGGCCAAGGCCTATCACGCCCACGGCTACAACCGTTTCACCCTGGACGAATATCTGCGCCCGCTGGAGCAGACCGCCTATCTGTGCGGCATGGTCTGGGAGACGCCTTTCGTGGTGCACGGCGCGGCGGTCAAGGACGACGAGGAGCTCAAGGCCGAGGCCCAGCGTTATCGCGCCCGCGTCGGCTCGCTGCTGACCGCCCCCGCCGACCTCGAACTGGGGGCCTGATCCATGCCGTTCCTCCTGCAAGCCCTGGTCTATCTCGGCGCCGCCGTCATCTCCGTGCCGATCGCCAAGCGGCTGGGCCTGGGCTCGGTGCTCGGCTACCTGATCGCCGGGGTGGTGATCGGGCCGTTCGCCCTGTCCCTGGTCGGCGAGCAGACCGACATCATGAAGTTCGCCGAGTTCGGCGTGGTCATCCTGCTGTTCCTGATCGGGCTGGAGGTCCAACCCTCGACCCTGTGGGACATGCGCAAGGCGATCTTCGGCTTCGGCGGCGCCCAGGTCGTCGGCACCTCGCTGGCCATCGCCGGCGTCTCGATGCTGCTGGGCCTGCCCTGGCAGACGGCCCTGGCCGTCGGGATGGTGCTGGCCATGTCCTCCACCGCCATCGTGCTGCAGACCCTGGACGAGAAGGGCCTGAGGCAAGGCCCGGTCGGACGCGCCGCCTTCGGGATCCTGCTGCTGCAGGACCTGGCGGTCATCCCGATGTTCGCCTTGCTGCCGACCCTGGCGACCATCGCCCCGCCGGTCCATGCGGGCGCGGCCGAAGGCCACGGCGGCGTCAGCCTGGTCGCCCACCTGCCGCCCTGGGCCCAGGGCCTGTCGGTGCTGGTGGCCGTGGGCGCCGTGGTCGGCGGCGGCCGCTATCTGGTGCGGCCGATCTTCCGCTTCATCGCCGAGGCCCGCCTGCGCGAGATCTTCACCGCCGCGGCCCTGCTGATCGTGGTGGGCGTGGCCAGCATCATGCAGACCGTCGGCCTGTCGCCCGCCCTCGGCGCCTTCCTGGCCGGCGTGGTGCTGGCCGAGAGCGAGTTCCGCCGCGAGCTGGAGACCGACATCGAGCCGTTCCGCGGCCTGCTGCTGGGCCTGTTCTTCATCACCGTCGGGGCCGGCATCGACCTGCGCCTGGTGGCCGGCCAGCCCCTGACCCTGATCGGCCTGGTGCTGGGGCTGATGGTGCTGAAGTTCCTGGTGATGTTCGGCCTGGCGCTGTTGTTCAAGGCCCCGGTTCGGGGCGCGGCGGCCGTCGCCACCGCCCTGGCCCAGGGCGGGGAGTTCGCCTTCGTGCTGCTGACCTTCACGGTCGGGGCCGGCGTGATCGGCGCGCCCCTGGCGGCCCTGCTGACCGCCGCCGTCGCCGTCTCGATGGCTCTGACCCCGGTGGCGATGATCCTCTACGAGCGCATCGCCCAGATGTTCGACGCGGCCATTCCCAAGGTGGTCCCCGACACCGGGGCGTTCGAGGACGGGGAGCCGGACATCATCATCGCCGGCTTCGGGCGCTTCGGTCAGATCACCGGCCGCCTGCTGACCGCCAATGGCTTCCGCTCGACGGTGCTGGACAGCGACATCGAGCAGATCGACCTGCTGCGCCGCTTCGGCCGTCGGGTGCACTATGGCGACGCCACGCGGATGGACCTGCTGCGCGCCGCCGGCATCGAGCGGGCCCGGATGCTGATCGTCGCCCTGGACGACCGCGAAAAGACCGTCGAGCTGGTCGAGACCGCCCGCAAGGCCTTCCCCGACCTGGTGATCCTGGCCCGGGCCTGGGACCGCCGCCACGCCTACGACCTGCTGGCCAACGGCGCCGACGCGGTCGAGCGCGAGACCTTCGAGGGCGCCCTGGCCCTGGGGACCACCGCTCTGCAGAAGCTGGGCTACCGCGCCCATCGCGCCCACCGCGCCGGCGCGATCTTCCGCCGCCACGACCGCAAGTCGTTCGAGGACCTGCGTCCGGTCTGGGGCCAGGAGGAGGCCTATATCCTGGCCTCGCGCGACGCGGCCCAGACCATGGACAAGCTGCTGACCGCCGACCTGGCGCGCCTGCGCCCCGGCGACGCCGCCGGCGCCTGGGACACCGCCAGCCTCGACGAGGAGCTGAAGGAACGCGCCGAGCGGGAAGCGGCGCGGCGCGAGGCGGCGAAGTAGGCGCCGAAAAGCGGGAACCGTCGGCCCGCCATGGGGATTCCCTTGGTCAAAGGAGGATTCCATGGCCGACAACCTGCAAGATCGCGGACCCCAGGATCGGGCTCGGGTCAACGTCAACGAGCCCCATGAAGTGTCCTACTGGACCCGGAAGTTCGGCGTCACCCCCGACCAGCTGCGCGACGCGGTGACCGAGGTCGGCGTCTCGGCCGACGCCGTCGAACAGGCCCTCAAGTCGCGCCGCGGCAAGGCCTGATGCGCTATTTCTTCCAGCTCAGCGACGGTCATGTGCTGACCGACGACGAAGGCGAGGTGTTCGACGATCTCGACGCCGCCAAGATCGAGGCGGCGCGGATCGCCGGCGAGTGGCTGCGCGACAACGCCGACGAATTCGCCCAGGACGGGACCCTGCTGGTCGAGGTCCTGGACGACCGCCGCGCCGTCCTGGCGACGGTCGCCGTCGAGGCCGACGCCCCGACCGGAACGCTGCACTGACGAAGGCGGCCCTCCCCCACAGGGGGAGGATCTTGAACTGATCCGCCCCTACAGCAGCCAGTCGCCGACCACGTGGTGCTGCGGATCCAGATAGCCCTGCGCGGTCAGGGTCGCGATCGTCCAGTTGTCGAGGACGACCGTGCCCATGCCGACGGCGTTGATCGACACCGCGTCGGCGTGATGGTCGCCGTTGGTGTCGACGTCCTTGAAGCTGGGCGCCAGCAGGCGGTCGACCAGATCGCCCAGCTTGCCCAGGCCCAGGCCGCCCACGAAGTCGCCCAGCTGATCGCGCAGCGGGGTGATGATGTGGTCCTCGCCGGGGTTGAAGTCGGTGATGTGGTCGGTTCCCGAGCCCAGGCCGAACACGAAGTCGTCGGCCCCCGCTCCGCCGGTCAGCAGGTCGGCGCCGGTCCCGCCTTCCAGGGTGTCGCGACCGGTCCCGCCGTTCAGCGTGTCCTTGCCGTTGCCGCCGAACAGGTGGTCCGACCCGCCGCCGCCGTTGATCACGTCGCTCAGCAGGCCGCCGGTATAGGTGGTGTCGTACTCGCCGACGTCGGTGAAGCTGTTGGCCTTGACCAGGTTGCCTGACAGCGTGCGGTTGTCGCCGGCCTCGCCCACCGTGATGCTGACCGTGATCGGGGCGGTGAAGCCGCCGTGGCCGTCGGTGGCGGTGTAGGTGAAGCTGTCGACCACCGAGTGGCCGGCGGCCAGCTGGTCGAAGCCGTCGGCGTCGGCCGCGTAACGCACCTGGCCGTTCTCGATGCTGATCGAGGCGCCCAGGGCCGACTTGGTCCCCGACAGGGCCGCGATGCTCAGGCCGTCCAGGTCGACGTCGTGGTCGTTGGCCAGGACATTGACCAGGATCGAGGCGTCCTCGGCGACCGAGGCCGCGTCGGCCGCGCCCGTCGGCGCGTCGTTGACCGCCTCGACGCCCAGCTGGACGGTGACCACGCCCGACACCCCGCCATAGGCGTCATGCGCCGTGTAGGTGAAGGCGTCGGCGCCGTTGTAGTTGGCGTTGGCCGTGTAGACGAACGAGCCGTCGGCGTTCAGCACCAGCGTGCCGTAGGTCGGGCCCTGGCCGAGCACGGCCGTGAGGGCGTCGCTGTTGGCGTCGTTGTCGTTGGCCAGCACGCCGTGGGCGGCGTCGACCGTCAGGACGGCGTCCTCGGACACCGTGAAGGTCCCGTCCAGGGTGGCGACCGGCGCGGTGTTGATCGACAGCAGCGCCAGGATCGCGTCGTGGTCGGTGGGTTGGTCGATGGCCGCCTGGCCGGTGTTGAGGTGGATGTTGTCGAACACCGCGCCGTCCTTGAGGCTTTGCGAGACCAGCAGGTTGTCGATCTGCTGGGCGTTGCCCTCGAAGATGTACGAGTAGCGCTCCTCGGCGCTCAGGGTCCGGGCCAGGTTGTAGAGATCGCCATTGGCCTCGAGCAGGGTCAGGCTCTGCTCGTAATAATAGGCGTTGAAATCGCCCATCACCGTGATGTGGGCGTCCGGATCGGCCGCCAGCAGAGTGGTGACATAGTCGTGGACGGCCGTGCTCTGGTCGGCGCGACGATCATCGCCGTTGTTGCTCGCCGGCTGGTTGGCGCCGAACAGCGGGTCGCTGCCGCCGCGCGAATAGTTGTGAACGTCGATGGCCGTGACCGTCTCGCCGTGGAAGACGAACTCGGCGGCCAGCGGATTGCGGCTGTTGTGGAAGGCGTCGGTCGAACCGGTGGCGTCCTGGATCAGTCGGGCCGAGCCCTCGACATAGTCCACCCGGTCCTCGCGATAGAGGAAGGCGTTGCGGATGTTGCCGTTGCTCTCGCCGCCGGTGGAATTGTTGGCGGTCGGGGCGATTTCGACCCAGCTGTAGTGGGGGCCGCCGGCCGCCTCTATGGCCGCCACCAGCTTGTTCAGGGTCGCCGCGCCGCTGTAGTTCGTGCCGTTGCCGGCCCCGTCGGCGTCCTGGATCTCCTCGACGCCCAGGATGTCGGGCGCGCCCAGATTATGGGCGATGTCGGCGGCCAGGGCCGCGAACTTGGCGTCCGGGTCGACCGGCGAGATGTTTTCGAGATTATAGGCCCCGATCGCCAGGTGGCTGGCGTCGCCGGCCAGGCTGGTGGTCTCCAGCGGCAGGGTCCCGCCGCTGGTGGTGTTCTGGACCGAGGTCGCCAGCACCTCGTACTCGCCGCCGAAATAGCTGACCACGCCGGTCACGTCGCCCAGGTGGTCGCCCAGCACGTAGCCGGCCGAGAAGCCCGGGTTCACGCCGCTGTCGGCATAAACCAGGATCCGCTCGGGGTTGTTGTCGCCGTCCGACACGGTGACCCCGCCCCGGCTGTTGAGCCCCGAGGCGTCCGCGCCATTGTCGGCCACCACCCAGGTCTGGCCCTGAGAGGTCGAACCCACGGACTGGGCGTCGTGGAGGGTGACCACCATGCCCTCGACCGACTCGTAGAAGTCGACGCCGTCGGTGGCCGGGTCGAAGCTGGTCAGGTGGTCGTCGTCGATCACCGTGGTCGGGATGGACCGGCCGCCCGCGCCCAGCACGGTGGCGGTGATCGTTCCCGTGCCGATCACGCTGATGGTCGGGGCGGTGATCTCGGTGATCGACAGGTTGGTGGCGACGCCGCCGTTATATTCGTCGACCGTGCCGGTCACCTGCACCAGGTCGCCGACATGGACGGTGGGGATGGCGTTGGTGAACACGAACACGGCGTCGGACGTGGCGTCGTCGCCGTCGCCCGTCGCGTCCTGGATCCAGAAGCCGCGCGAGCCGGTGGTGTCGATGGCCGTCACCACGCCCTGGGTCGAGACCGTCTGGCCGTCATAGGCCGAGACGTGGCCCGCGCCCTGGATGTCGTAGATCGCCACGGGGGCGAAGTCGTCGTTGACGATCGTCCCCTGTCCGACCGCGTCGATCAGGGCGGCCGCGCCGCTGGCGACCACCAGGTTGGAGAGATTGACCGCGAAGGCCTCGTTCGGCTCGGGCGTCGCGTCGCCGTTGACGGTCACCGAGATCGTCTGGCTGGCCGAGCCGCCGGCCGTGAAGGTCAGGGTCCCGTGGGCCTCGGCATAGTCGTCGCCGGCGTGGGCCGAGCCGTCGGCGGTGGCGTAGTCGACCGTGAAGGCGCCGGTGGTGTTGGTGCGGGTGACCGTGAAGGTCATCACCTGGGTTCCGGCGTCGCCCTCGGTCAGGGTGACGTCGCTGATCGAGACGTTGGCGCTGGGCACGCCGCCGTCGGTGACCGTGAACGCGGTCTTGTAGGCCACGGGATTGGCGTCATCGAGCGACCAGTTGGCCGCATTGGCGATGGCCGACAGGATCTGGGCCTTGCTGCCCGTGGTCGTGCCGACATAGGCGCCGTTGTCGGTTCCGAAGGCCAGGGCGGTGCTGCCGGTGGCCAGGCCGGTCGGAACGGCCGAGGTGTTGGAGTTGCTGGCGTCGGCCGCGTAGGTCGCGTTGCCGTCGGCGAAGTCCAGGGCGAACAGCGGCGTCGCGGCCGCGCTCAGCGGGCCCTGGAAGGCGATAATCTGGTCGCCCGAGGTGGACGGATTGAGCGAGCCGGTCAGGCCCGTGACCGTGATCACCGTGCCCGCCGCCGCGCCGCCGGCCGGGGCGGTGTAGGTGAAGACGCCTTCCCCAGTTCGGAACCCGCCCGCCGCCAGCCAGCCGTCGTCGGTGAAGCTGATCACCGTGCCCGCGTCGACCGCCTGCAGCAGGACGAACGAGAACGACTTGCCGGCGGTGTCGGCGCTGTAGCCGATCAGGGCGAGATCGCCCACGGTCAGGGTGGTCATGCGTTTCCTCCGATGGGGGTCTTGTGGCGCGTCTTGTTTTGGGCGGTCGCTGCTGAGCTTGAGATTTGGTCGGGCCGAGTGTTCTAGGCGCTTTCAGCAAGGCCGCGATCTTGATCCAGCCTAGGCACGCTCGATGACAGGACGATGTCGAAGTTTTCGGCATTTCGCAATCGAGATGCGGCAATTAAAACCGCCCAATACAGTCTAGTTACCGCTGTAATCGGATTAAGTTTTCGGATTATTGCTTTTGTCGGGACGCCGGATCGCGTTGAACTTTTCACGGCAAACCTTAGATGACACCTTGGCCGCCCACGGACAGTTCAAATATCCTCGATATCCCAGCCGTCCCGACGACTGACGACAGCCGGCGCGACGCCTCGCACGCGCCGCGAAGATTGCAACCGCGGGGCCTTGGCTTCAGGTGGGAAGCAAATTCTTACTTACTTGATCAGAAGCCATGACCTGACCGATGGCGCGCGGGCGGCCGAAACGAGCGCCTGATTGATTGGCGCCTCCTGCGCCCTCTCTCTTTGAGAGAGGGAGCGGCCCGCCGCGAAGCGGTGGGAGGGTGAGAGGTTTCACCCTGTCCGATTTGACACAGATGCTCCGCCGGCCGGGGACACGCACTCACACCACGGCTCTGGTCGGGTTGCAGGGGGCTTGTCGTGAGAGCATGTCCCCAGCGGAGCGTCTACGCTCTGCGTTCAGCCAACAAACCCCAGTGATTTCAACGCCCTGAACTTTCTCGACCCGATTTGGTCCTCCCCCTTCCAGACGCCCGTATCCTTGACCCA
>NZ_LMFD01000001.1:613192-623805 GCF_001427165.1 Caulobacter sp. Root487D2Y | reverse complement strand
TCGCGGTCCGGGACCGGGTGTCGTTGACCTGGCCCGCCCGTCGGAGGCTTCAAGGCGGCGAGGCCCTAACAGGGCTCAGCGTCGCGGGCTTCCGGATAACGACCGCGCGGAGCGATCGGGCTTCGTCGAAACGGTATTTGTTCAAAGTTCTCCGGACGATGTCCGGCGCTCCGCGACCCTTTCCGATAGCTCAGCGAGAGATCGCATGAGCCTGCGAAGCCGTGCCCGCGAACACTTGCCCCCACCTGACCGCTTCGCGGTCTGCCCGCCCCCATAGGGGGCGGAGGACGCCGCACCGCGCACCTCTTCCCCCTCCTGGGGGAAGACGACCGCGAAGCGGTCCGTAGGGGGCAAGGGATCGCCGCGCGATCTCGTCCGAACAGTCCCTCGCCGAACACCCGTCGTTAAGCCGTGAGCGCTACAGTCTCCCGCCATGAGCAACCGTCCTTCCTCCGCCGGGATCACCCCCGAACAGCTGGCGACCCTCAGCCACGAGTTCCGCACCCCGCTGAACGGCGTGCTGGGCATGGCCCGGCTGCTGGAAGGCACGCGGCTGACCGCCGAGCAGCGGGCCTATGTCGGCGCCCTGCGCGAAAGCGGCGACCACCTGCTGTCGCTGGTCAACGACGTGCTGGACTTCGCCCGCCTGGGCGCCACGGCGATCGAGCTGCACACGGCCCCGGTCGACGTCGAGAACCTGCTGCGCCAGGTCGCCGAGCTGCTGAGCCCCCGCGCCCACGAGAAGGCCATCGAGATCGCCTGGGCGGCCGCGCCCGGCCTGCCGGCCATCCTGGCCGACGAAGGCCGCCTGCGGCAGGTGCTGCTGAACTACGCCGGCAACGCCATCAAGTTCACCGAGACCGGCGGGGTCCTGCTGAGCGCAGAACTGGCGACCAACGGGCGCCTGCGCTTCTCGGTGCGCGACACCGGACCGGGCGTGGCCCCCGAGGCCCGCGCCGCGATCTTCGAGGCCTTCGTCCAGACCGATCCCTCGCATCAGGCCCAGCTGGGCGGGGCGGGCCTGGGCCTGGCCATCGTCGCCCGCCTGGCCGGCGCCATGAACGGCGAGGCCGGGGTCGGCGGCGAACTGGGTCAGGGCGCCGACTTCTGGTTCGAGGCCCCGTTCGACTTCGCGGCCGCCGCGCCGGCGGAGCTGCCCCTGACGGGCCGCTGCGTCGCCATCGCCTCGCCCAACGCCATGATCCGCGAGGCCGCCATTCGCCAGATCCGCGCCAGCGGCGGCCAGGCCCTGTCGGGCGAGACGGTCGCCTCGGCCCTGAAGGGCGCGCCCGTCGACGCGGTGCTGCTGCTCGACGCCGCCTTGTCAGGCGCGAAGGGGGCCGGACCGCGCGGCGCGCTGAAGCCGCCGGCCGGCCGCGCCTGCGTGGTGCTGCTGACCCCCGACCAACGCGACCGCATTCCCAAGCTGAAGGCCGCCGGCCTCGGCTACCTGATCAAGCCCCTGCGCCGCGCCTCGCTGATCGCCCAGGTCCTGGCGGCCCAATCTTCCGCCAAGACGGCGGCCAGCAAGAACGAGATCGCCCCGACCGCCACGCCCGCCGCCCACGAGGACGACCGCATCGCGCCGGCCGCCGCCCCGGGGGTCCGCGTGCTACTGGCCGAGGACAATCCGATCAACGCCCTGCTGGCCCGCGCCCTGCTGGAGCGCGAGGGCTGCAAGGTCGACCGCATCGCCAGCGGCGACGAGGCCGTCTCGGCCCTGTCGCGCGGCTTCTACGACCTGATCCTGATGGACCTGCGCATGCCGGGCCTGAACGGCCTCGAGGCGACCAGGGCCCTGCGCGAACGGGGCGTGACCACGCCCATCGTCGCCCTGACCGCCGACGCCTTCGACGAGGACCGGCGCGCCTGCCTGGCGGCCGGCATGAACGACTTCCTGGCCAAGCCCCTGACTCCGCCGGCCCTGCGCGCGGTGCTCACGAACTGGACCGGCCTCGGCTGGACGAAAGCCACGACGCGCGCCAAGGTCGCCTCCTAACTTTTAGGGGGAGCGCGCCTCGGCGCGAGCGACGGCATGGCGGACTCCAAGGTGCAGAAGCGTGGCATGATGGACGTGCTGCGGGCCCTGGGACGACCGAAGGTCGGGGTGATGCTGGCGCTCGGCTTCGGATCGGGCCTGCCTTTCCTGCTGACCGGCAACACCTTTGGCTACTGGCTGCGCGAGGAAGGCACGTCGCTGAAGGCGATCGGCTTCCTGTCATGGGTCGGTCTGGCCTATTCGGTGAAGTATCTCTGGGCGCCGCTGGTCGACCGGCTGGACGCACCCCTGATCGGCCGCTGGCTGGGCCGTCGGCGCGGTTGGATGCTGATCTCGCAGCTGATGGTCGGGCTGGGCCTTATCGGCATGGCCCTGACCGGGCCTCACGCCGGCCTGACCACAGTCGGCGTCTTCGCCGTGATCGTCGCCTTCGCTTCGGCGACCCAGGACATCGTCGTCGACGCCTGGCGGATCGAGGCGGCGGAAAACGGCGAGGAGCTGGGCCTGCTGTCCTCGGCCTATCAGTTGGGCTACCGCGCCGCCCTGCTGGCCACCGACGCCCTGATCCTGGCCACCGCCACTCGCATCGGCTGGAGCCATTCCTATCTCGGCGCGGCCCTGTGCATGGGCATCGCGGTCTTCGCGACCCTGAGAGCGATCGAGCCCGCCCGGGCCGACGCGGTGATGAAGGGCAAGGCGCCACTATGGACGCCCAGCGGCTTCTTCGACGCCGTGATCGGCCCGTTCATCGACTTCTTCCGCACGCACAAGGAGTTCGGGGTGCTGATGCTGGCGGCGGTCGCGCTCTACCGTCTGCCCGACTTCGTCATGGGGCCGATGGCCAACCCGTTCTATCACGACATCGGCCTGACCAAGGACGCGGTGGCGGCGGTGCGCGGTTCGGTCGGCCTGGTCGCCGCCATCGTCGGCATAGCCGCCGGCGGCCTGTCGGCCCTGCGGCTGGGTTTCACCCGCACCCTGATCCTCGGCGCGATCCTGCAGCCGATCGCGGTGGCCGCCTTCGCCCTTTTGACGGTCAGCAAAGGCCATGTGGGCATATTCAGCGCGGTGATGGCGGCCGACAACTTCGCCATGAGCTTTGCCGGCGTCGCCCTGGTCTCCTACATGTCCAGCCTGACCAGCCTGGGTTATACGGCGACCCAGTACGCCCTGCTGTCCTCGACCTACGCCATGCTGGGCAAGTTCCTGAAGGGATTCTCCGGCGCGGTCGTCGAAAGCCTCAGCGCCAGCCACGGCCTGATGGCGGCCTATGCGATCTTCTTCGTCGGTGCTGGCCTGGTCGGGGTCCCAGCCCTGATTCTGTTCATCATCCTGTCGATGCGCCAGACCGCCTCGGCCAAGCGGGCGGCGGCGGCCGAGAGCGCCTAAAGCTCGGCCTTCAGGCAGACCACCTGCGCCACCCGCAGGTCGCGACGCAGGCCGTCGGCGACGCGGCCGTAGTTCTCGGTGGTGATCGCCTCGCCCAGGGCGAAGCTGGCCGGACGGCGGCGACCCTGCTTGAGCAGGTCCTCGACCGTCTCCTGGGCCGTCGTGTAGATCCGGCCCCGGCGCGGCGACTCCGCGACCGTCACGCCGATCACCCGCCCGGCGCTGTCCAGGGCCGGCGCGCCCGACAGGCCCGACAGCGTGCCCTTCAGGTTGTCGGTGCGGCCGACCTCGGCCCAGACCAGCACCGGCTCGATCCGTGCCCCGCGCCCTCGGATCACCAGGTTCTCGCGGCCCAGCAGACGCGAGGTCACCTCGCCGGGATGGCCCTGCGGGAAGCCCGGATGATAGGCCCGCTCACCGCGCCGGGGCGGCTCGGCCACGGCGCGCAACGGCACGGCCGGGGCCCCGCCCTCGGTGGTCAGGATGGCCGCGTCGCCGGCGGGATCCAGAGTGATGCGGGCCGCCACGCCCCGGCCGTCGGCCACGACGATCGCCGCCTCGCGGCAGCCGTCGACCACGTGCCGGGCGGTCAGCCACGAGCCGCCGTCATCGACCGAGAAGGCCGTGCCGCTGCCCGGCTGGCCCTTGTCGGGCACCTGGACGACGATGGACGGGTCGAACGGCGAGGCGGGACCCAGCGGCAGGCCGACATCGCCCGGCACCGGCGGCGGCGGCGGCGGCGCGTCGGAACGCTCCTGCCGGCCGATGGCGACGACCAGCAGGGCGCTGACCACCGCCCCGTAGATCAGCCAGTCCGGGAGTTTGGGGAAATGCACTGGATCCGTCCCCGCTCGCCCGTCTCAGCCCGCCACGGCGGCGGCGAGGATCAGGGCCGTGGCGATCTTGGCCCCGACCAGCAGGGCCGCGGCGGCGACCTCGCCCTCGTTGATGCGCTCGGGCAAGCCCTTGAGCAGCATGTCGGTGATCCGGAAGACCAGCAGCTGGACGGCGATGGTCGAGACGCCCCACAGCACGATCTCCAGCGGCGAGACCGAGGCCGACAGCGAGGTGGCCAGCGGAATGGCCAAGCCGACCATCACCCCGCCCAGCGACAGGGCGGCCGCGGCGTTGCCTTCGCGGATCAGCTTGATCTCCTTGTGCGGGGTCAGCAGGGCGTAGAGCGCGGTGCCTACCACCAGCATCACCAGGGTGATGGCGGCGTGCATCAGGGTGAGCGGCAAGCCGCTGGCGAAGGCCTGGATCTCGGGCGACTGAAGCTGTGGCGGCATGGAAGCGGTAAACCCCGAAACTTGAGGGACGCATTGCTAGCACGGGATCGAGCGCCGTGCGTAGAGGGCTCGTCGGCGAGCGTGGAGGCGTGTGGTCGCAGGGCTATTGAGCGAAGCTCACGACCGACCAGCCGTAGGACCGGATCCGCCAGGCGTCGCCTTCAAGCACCAGCACGAACGACCAGCCGCCGTGCTCGTCGAACCGCTTGCCGTCGCGGACGCCGGTCCAGCGGGTGGGCAGGGAGAAATAGGCGGTGTCACCGGTGCGGACGAAGTCCTGCGGCGGGCCGAAGGTGTGGCGCAGATCGGTGATCGCGCCCACATGCCGGGCCATCAGGCCCCGCCAGTGATCCAGGCCGTCCTGGCCGGTGAACACGTGCGGCGGAAAGTTCTCGAGGATGACGAGATCGCCCGTCGAGAACAGGCCGTGCAGGACGCCTTGGTCGGCCGTCTCGAGGAACCGCGCGAGCGTCTCGGGGCCGGCCATCATCGCGGCGTCCGGCGCGACGGCCGACATCTAGGCCGCCGCCTCGTCCTCGTCGTCGTCCAGCACGCCGGCCATGGCCGCCATCGACAGCTTGCGCATCGCCGAGGCGCGGACCTTCTCGCTCTCGCTCTTCAGCTGGCCGCAGGCGGCGAGGATGTCGCGGCCCCGCGGCGTGCGGATCGGCGAGGAGTAGCCGGCGCGGTTGAGGATCGCGGCGAAGCTCTCGATCGCCGTCCAGTCGGAGCACTGATAGTCCGTGCCCGGCCAGGGGTTGAACGGGATCAGGTTGACCTTGGCCGGGATGCCCTTGATCAATTTGACCAGGGCGCGGGCCTCGTCGGGGCTGTCGTTGACGCCCTTCAGCATCACATATTCGAACGTCACCCGGCGGGCGTTGCTGAGACCCGGATAGGCGCGGATCCCGGCCATCAGCTGGTCCAGCGGATACTTCTTGTTCAGCGGCACCAGCACGTCGCGCAGGGCGTCGTTGGTGGCGTGCAGGCTGATCGCCAGCATGGCCTGGGTCTTCTCGCCCAGGGCCTCCAGCTGCGGAACCACGCCCGAGGTCGAGACCGTGATCCGGCGACGCGAGATGGCGATGCCCTCGTTGTCGCTGATGATCTCGATGGCGTCGGCCACCTGGCCCATGTTGTAGAGCGGCTCGCCCATGCCCATGAACACGATGTTGCTCAGCAGGCGGTCTTCCTTGTCGGACGGCCATTCGGCCAGGTCGTCCTTGGCGATCTGCACCTGGGCGACGATCTCGGCGGCCGTCAGGTTGCGGACCAGGGCCTGGGTGCCGGTGTGGCAGAAGCTGCAGTTCAGGGTGCAGCCGACCTGGCTGGAGACGCACAGCGCCCCGACCCGTCCAACGGACGGGATGTAGACCGTTTCGACCTCGATGCCGGGGGCCATGCGGATCAGCCACTTGCGGGTGCCGTCCTTGGACACCTGGCGCTCGACCACCTCGGGGCGGGCGATCGTGAACCGTTCGGCCAGCCGAGCGCGGGTCTCCTTGGCCACGTCGCTCATCTGGGCGAAGTCGGTGACGCCGCGATGGTGCACCCAGCGGAAGATCTGGGTGGCGCGCATCTTGGCCTTGCCGTGCTCGACCACGCCGCTCTCGGTCAGGGCGGCGACCATCTGCGGTCGGGTCAGGCCTGACAGGTTGATCGGCGGCTTGGGGGCGTCGGCCCCCTCCCTTGAAGGAGAGTGAGCCATGCGCGACAGGTCGAGGGTGACGCTCAAGGGGCGGTCCGGAGGCAAGACATTTCAGGGATCGAGGCGGGGATATAGCAGCTCTCGCGGCTTTTTCCAAAGGGACCGGGCGTCGCGCCCCCTCGGTCGAGGGCTGGCGGCCATGGATTTCCGGATGCGACGATTAAGCATCGTCGTTTGCGGCCCGTTCACCGTCCTTGGCGATAATGCCCTATCTCTGGGGAGTCGGGCCTTGCTCATGACCATGTGGAAACGCCTTGCGGCGCGTCTTCGCGACGACGAGCGCGGGGCCATCGCCGTGCAGTTCGCGCTACTGATGATCCCCATCGCCATCCTGACCTTCGGCCTGATCGATCTGAGCCGCACCAGCGTCCAGAAGCGCCAGCTGCAGGACGCCCTCGACGCCGCGACCCTGATGGCGGCCCGGTCGACCGCGACCACCGACGCCGCCCTGGACACCGTCGGCGACGCCGCCCTGGCCACCGAGATGGCCGGCCTGGGCGTGCCCCTCACCCGCGAGAACTCGACCTTCGCCCTGGGCCCGAACAACACCGTGGTCGGCGCCATCCAGAACGTCACGATCAAGCCGATCATCTCCAACCTCTGGAGCAGCGGCGACACGCACGTCGCCGCCGGCTCCACCGTGATGCGCTCGGTGAACAAGCTGGAAGTGGCCCTGGTGCTCGACAACACCGGTTCGATGGGCAGCACCCTGGGCTCGGGGACCAAGAAGATCGACGCGCTGATTGACGCCTCCAAGTCGCTGGTCGACGTGCTGGCCGCCGCCGCGGCCCGGGCCACCGAGACCGACGCGGTGAAGATCAGCGTCGTGCCGTTTTCGATGACCGTGAACGTCGGCTCGACCTATCAGAACCAGACCAGCTGGCTGGCTGGCAAGATGCCGACCACCGGCTACGGCGCGGATGTGTTCGCGACCAACCAGAACCGCTTCACCCTGCTGTCGAACCTGGGCCTGACCTGGGCCGGGTGCGTCGAAAGCCGACCCGCGCCCTACGATGTCACCGACGACGCGCCCAACACCTCGGCGCCCGCCTCGATGTTCGTGCCGTTCTTCGCGCCGGACGAACCCGACGACAATACGGTCGGCGTCAACCAGTCCAGCACGAACCGCTATCGCGACGCCCGGACCGTCAGCAATCCCGGCAACCCGATCATGAACAACTGGCTGCCGGACGGGGTCTCGCCCAGCGGCACCCTGGCGACCGCCTGGGCCACCCGTTCGACTCCGATCGCCAAGTACGGCGCGAGCAACAAGAGCAAGGTGCTCAGCCAGGCCAAAACCGGCACCACCTACGGCCCCAACGCCGGCTGCGGCCTGACCAGCCTGATGCGCCTGACCAATGTCCGCGCCACCACCCAGCGCGACGCCGTCAAGACCAAGCTCGGTCAGATGATCGCCAACGGCAACACCAACGTCGCCATGGGCCTGGCCTGGGGCTGGCACACCCTGTCGAACAACGCGCCCTTCGCCGACGGCGTCAATCCGACCACCACCGACGGCAAGAAGACCACCAAGGTGATCGTGCTGCTGACCGACGGCGACAACACCAACGACACCTACGCCAACCCCAACAACTCGATCTATACGGGCTATGGCTATATCGCTCAGGGCCGCCTGAAGAACGCCAGCGGGACGGCCCTGACGGCCGGCTCCACGGCCACCAACCGCCGAGACGCGATCGACTACCGCGAGAAGCTGCTGTGCGAAAACGCCAAGGCCGAAGGGGTGGTGATCTACGCCATCGGGGTGGGCGTCTCCAGCCACTCCAAGGCCATCCTGCAGGCGTGCGCCACCAAGCTCGACATGTATTACGACGTGAACGACGCCGACGAGCTGACCTCGGTCTTCAACACCATCGCCGGCTCGATCCAGAACCTGAGGATCACGAAATAGAAAGGCCCGGAGCGCTGCTCCGGGCCTTTCCATGTCTAATTTCCTTTTGACGGCGCCTCGCCGCTGGCTCGTCCCGGAGCGGATGGAGGTCCAGGGCGCCGTCGACGGTCGGCCGCCGGCTAGGCCAGCTTGATCTCCCGCAGACGCTGCTGGAGGAAGGCGTCGGCGGTGATCGGTTCGGGATAGCGGTCCGGATTCTCGTCCGTGATGCAGCTGGGCAGGGTCTTGATCAAATAGTCCGACGCGAAGTGCAGGAAGAACGGCGTCGAATAGCGCGGCACGCCGCGACGTTCCGGCGGCGGATTGACCACCCGGTGGATCGTCGAGGGCAGGACGTGGTTGGTCAGGCGCTCGAGCATGTCGCCGATGTTGCAGACCACGCAGCCGGGCGGCGGGTTGATCGGCAGCCAATCGCCGTTGCGGTCCAGCAGTTCCAGTCCGCCTTCCTCGGCCCCCATCAAGAGGGTGATGGTGTTGATGTCGCCGTGGGCCCCGGCCCGCACGCCGGTGGCGTCCTTGGGGATCGGCGGATAGTGCAGCAGGCGCAGCACGCTGTTGCCGTCCTTGACCGTCGGATCGAAGAAGTCGCGGCCCAGGTTCAGATAGGTGGCGATGGCCTTGAGCACCCGCACGCCCAGGCTGTCGAGCGCGCCGTACAGCCAGCCGACATTGTGGTGGAAGCTGGGGATCTCGGCCGGCCAGACATTGTCGGCCATGGTGGCGCGGAACGGATGGCCCGGCGGCAGGTCGCGGCCGACGTGCCAGAATTCCTTCAGGTCGTAGTGGGTCGCGCCCTTGGCGGTCTCGATGCCGAACGGGATGTAGCCGCGCGCCCCGCCCTTGCCGAGCGCGTACTGCTTCTTGGTCTCCTCGGGCAGGGCGAAGAAGGCCTTGGCGTCGGCGATGGCCGCGTCGATGCGCGCCTGGGGCATGTCGTGGTCCGAGATCACCGCGAACCCGTAGCGCTGGAACGACGCGCCCAGCTCGTGGGCGAACCTGTCGAAATCCTTCGAATACAGGGTGAACGAGACGGGTTCGATAGCGGATGCGGACACGGGCTGGAGCCTCGACGTTAGCCAGATGGGAAATTAGTAAGACCGGACTTACTACACCGCCCAGGACCAAAGCGCCAAGAGCGGGTGCGAAGCCTCTGTTCATCGCCGGGTCATCGGCCGTATTGGAACTTGACCATGGACGGGGCGTTCTGCCGGCCAAGGATCGCACGCGATGGTGTGGGATCAAGATCACCTGAACGGGTTCGCGAGGAAATAACCGACCATGATTAAGAAGACCGCCGCCAGCGTCGCCGTGATGGCCGCCCTGGCCTTGGCCGCCTGCACCACCACCGATCCCAACACCGGCATGCCCGTCCGCAACAACACCGGCACGGGGGCCCTGGCGGGCGCCGGCGTCGGGGCGGTGCTCGGCTATCTGACCAACACCAACAAGGGCGAACAGGGCCGCAAGAACGCCCTGATCGGCGCGGGCGTCGGCGCCCTGGCCGGCGGCGCCGTGGGCAATTACATGGACCGTCAGCAGGCCGACTTCCGCCGCGGCCTGGAAGGCTCGGGCGTGATGATCCGCCGCGACGGCGACCAGATCGTGCTGATCATGCCCAGCGACGTGACCTTCGCGGTCGACAAGTCCGAGGTCCAGCCGCAGTTCACCCGCGTGCTCGACGACGTGGCCCGCACGCTGAACGCCTATCCCCAGACGACGATCGACGTGGTCGGCCACGCCGACGCCAGCGGCCCGGACGACTACAACCAGACCCTGTCGGAGCGCCGCGCCAGCGCGGTGGCCGGCTATCTGACCGGTCCCGGCAAGGTGCTGGCTGACCGCGTCTTCGTCGCCGGCCAGGGCGAGCGCCAGCCGATCGCCTCCAACGACACCGCCGAAGGCCGCGCCCAGAACCGCCGGGTGGAGATTATCCTGCGGCCGCTGACGAAGTAGGATGCCTCGGCCCTCCCCCGCGGGGGAGGGCCGAGTTGCGGCGATCGCTTGCCCCCTACGGACCGCTTCGCGGTCGTCTTCCCCCAGAGGGGGAAGAGGTGCGCGGTGCGGCGTCCTCCGCCCCCTGTGGGGGCGGACAGGCGGCGAAGCCGCCAGGTGGGGGCAAGTGTTCACCGGCATGGCTCTTCATGCTCACGCGATCTCTCGCTGAGGGAATGGAAAGGGTCGCGGAGCGCCGGACACCGTCCGGAGAACTTTGAATAGTTACCGTTTCGACGAAGCCCGATCGCTCCGCGCCATCGTTATCCGGAAGCCCGCGACGCTGAGCCCTGTTAGGGCCTCGCCGCCTTGAAGCCTCCGACG
>NZ_LMFD01000001.1:596706-613083 GCF_001427165.1 Caulobacter sp. Root487D2Y | reverse complement strand
ATCGGTCGCTGGCCATGCGCCCTTTCCCGCGTCGAGGTGAGACAAGGATACGGCCGGTTTGGAGGGTGAGGACCAAATCGGGTCGAGAAAGTTCAGGGCGTTGAAATCGCTGGGATTTGTTGGCTGAACGCAGAGCGTAGACGGCTCAGCCGGGGACATGCTCTCACGGCAAGGTCTCGGCCAATCGCCCTCGGAGCGCGGGATGAGTGCGTGTCCCCAACGACATCCACGGCGTCAAACCGCGATCCTGGACAAAACCAAGCTCAGCGGATCGGTTGGGGACACGCACTCACCCCGAGCGCTCCACGAACCTGCCGAGGTCTTGCCGTGAGAGCATGT
Source organism: Caulobacter sp. Root487D2Y (assembly GCF_001427165.1). Classification (NCBI taxonomy): domain Bacteria; kingdom Pseudomonadati; phylum Pseudomonadota; class Alphaproteobacteria; order Caulobacterales; family Caulobacteraceae; genus Caulobacter; species Caulobacter sp. Root487D2Y. The sequence continues at coordinate 612,744 of NZ_LMFD01000001.1, read as the reverse complement.
CCCCGACTGTAGTGCGCCCCCGCGCGAAATCGGACAGGGCGTCACCCCTCTCCCTCCCACGCCTACGGCGCGGGTCCCTCCCTCTCCCCTCCGGGAGAGGGTTTCTCTAGAACGCCCCCTCGCCCGTCGCCGCGCCCAGCGCGTTGGTCCGCCGATGGGCCAGCGCCTCGGCGACGTGCACCCGGTGGACGCTGACCGCGCCCTCCAGGTCGGCGATGGTGCGGGCCAGGCGCAGCACGCGGGTCCAGCCGCGGGCGCTGATCTGGCCGGCTTCGGCGGCGCGGGCCAGCAGGCCGCGTCCGGCCTCGTCGAGATCGGCGATCTTCTCCAGATAGCGGCCCTCGGCGCGGCCGTTCAGGGCCTCGGCGCCCGACGGCGCGCCCTCGATCGCCTCCGCCCGCTCGACCTGCAGCCGACGGGCCCGCGCCACCCGGGCGGCGGCCTCGGCGGTGCCTTCGGACGGCGGCGGCAGGGCCAGGTCGGCGGCGGTGACGGCGGGCATGTCGACGGCCAGGTCGATGCGGTCCATCAGCGGCCCGCTGACCCGGCCCTGATAGTCGCGGAGGCAGCGCGGGGCCTTGCCGCAGGCCCCGCGCCCGGCCCCGCCATGGCCGCAGCGGCAGGGGTTCATCGCCGCCACCAGCTGCACCCGGGCCGGATAGCGGACATGGGCGTTGGCCCGGGCCACCATCACCTCGCCGGTCTCCAGCGGCCCGCGCAGGCTGTCCAGCGCCTGGACCCCGAACTCGGGCAGTTCGTCCAGGAACAGCACGCCGTTGTGGGCCAACGACACCTCGCCCGGCTTGGCCTTCAGCCCGCCGCCGGTCAGGGCGGCCATCGAGGCGCTGTGGTGCGGGGCGCGATAGGGCCGGGCCCGGGTCAGGGTGCCCTTGGCGATCAGCCCCGCCACCGAATGGACCATCGAGGTCTCCAGCAGTTCGTGCGAGCTCAAGGGCGGCAAGAGCCCCGGCAGGCGCTGGGCCAGCATCGACTTGCCCGAGCCCGGCGGGCCGCAGAACAGCAGGTTGTGCGAGCCGGCGGCGGCGATCTCCAGGGCCCGCTTGGCGTGCTCCTGGCCCTTGACGTCGCGCAGGTCGCGGACCGCCTCGCCCTCGATCACCGGGCCGGGCGCGGGCGCCGACAGGATCTGGCCGCCCCGGAAGTGGTTGATCAACGCCACCAGCGAGCGCGGCGCCAGGATCCGCGTGCCGCCGGCCCAGGCCGCCTCGGGCCCGCAGGCCTCGGGGCAGATCAGGCCCAGGTCCATCGCCCCGGCGGCCATGGCGGCGGGCAGGGCCCCGGCGCAGGCCGCGATCCGTCCGTCCAAGGACAATTCGCCCATCGCCGCCCAGCCGTCGAGGGCGTCGATCGGAATCACGCCCATCGCGGCCATCACCGCCAGGGCGATGGGCAGATCGTAATGGCTGCCCTCCTTGGGCATGTCGGCCGGAGCCAGGTTGGCGACGATGCGCCTTGGCGGCAGGGCCAGGCCCATGCCGGCGAATGCTCCGCGCACCCGCTCCTTGCTCTCGGCCACGGCCTTGTCGCCCAAGCCGACGATGACCATCACCTGCTGACCGCCCGTCAGCTGGACCTCGACGTCGACGCGCCGCGCCTCCACGCCCTCGAACGCCACCGTGACGACCTTTGCGGCCATTGGGTTTTCGCCCCTTTGCCCCACTGTTTTATCCACAAGCCAAGCATGGCCGTTGGAGCGGAGCAAGAACGAAAAACGAACATTTCAGGAAAGTGTGACGATTCAGTCGTCTACAGGTAGGTCCTAATCCTCAGGTGGAACTGAGCTCGGCGATCCGATCCCAGAGGATCTCGGCGGCGTCCGCGCCCCCGAAACGCTTGAGCTGCTGGGCCCCGGTCGGTGAGGTGACGTTGATCTCGGTCAGGTATTCTCCGATCACATCGATGCCGACGAACAGCAGGCCGCGCCGCTTCAGTTCCGGGCCGATGATCGCGCAGAGCTCCAGATCGCGCTTGGTCAGCTCCACGGCCTCGGCCCGGCCGCCCACGCGGAGGTTGGAACGCACCTGGCCGGCGGCCGGCACGCGGTTGACCGCGCCGACCGGCTCGCCGTGGACCAGCAGGATGCGCTTGTCGCCCTTGCTGACGGCCGGGACGAATTTCTGGGCGATCACCTGCTCGCGGCCGATCATGGCGTGCAGTTCCAGAAGGGCGTCCAGATTGGGGTCGTCGGCCAGCAGCCGCGCCACCCCCGAACCGCCGCCGCCGTAGAGCGGCTTGAGCACGATGTCGCCGTGCTTGGCCCGGAAGTCGTAGATCGCCTGGTGGTCGCTGGTGATCAGGGTCGGCGGCTGGACGCCCGGGAAATCGGTGACGAACAGCTTCTCGGGCGCGTTGCGCACCTCGGCCGGATTGTTCACGACCAGGGTGTGGGGGTGAACCTTCTCCAGGAAGTGGGTGGCGGTGATGTAGGCCATGTCGAACGGCGGATCCTGGCGCATCAGCACCACGTCGACGTCGTCCTTCATATCCAGCAGCACGCTCTCGCCCAGCTCGGCGTGGGCGCCCTGGGTCTTGGTCAGCGTCAGGGGTTGGGCGCGGGCGAACACCCGGCCGTCCTCCATCGACAGCTTGTCGGGGGTGTAGAACCACAGCTTGTGGCCCCGGGTCTGGGCTTCCCACATCATCAGGAAGGTGGTGTCGGTTTCGATGTTGATCCCCAGGACGGGATCCATCTGGACGGCGACTCTCAGCGACATGGGGACTCCGGATCGGCTTGGGCGGGGGTCCCGCACGCGATTGCCTAGTTAAGGCGGCGGAGCCCCGAATGCGAGAGGCGACTTGCCCGTCGACCGGTTGACGTCGCGGCGTCCTTGAAAGGCCGGGCGGCTTCACCCAGGCTCGCTCGCACGAAGATTTCCGGCGCGGACGCAACCGCCCAAGGGAGGCCAAGCCCATGAAAGCCATCCAGATCGCGGCGCCCGCCGGTCTCGACGCCCTGCGGTTTGTCGACCTGCCCGATCCGGGACCGCCGGGGCCGGGCGAGATCCTGGTCCGCCTTCGCGCCAGCTCGCTGAACTATCACGACTATCTGGTGGCGATCGGCGGCATTCCCACCGCCGACGGCCGCATCCCGATGTCCGACGGGGCCGGCGAGGTGCTGGCGGTCGGGGAGGGCGTCAAGGACTTCGCCGTCGGCGACCTGGCGGTCTCGACCTTCTTTCCGCTCTGGCAGGACGGCGACGCGCCGGACGACGGCTTCGCGGGCGTGCCGGGCGACGGCGCCGACGGCTACGCCCGGGAGCTGGTTGTGGCGCCCGCCACGGCGTTCACCCGGGCGCCCAAGGGTTGGGACGCCGCCGAGGCCGCGACGATCACCTGCGCGGGCGTGACCGCCTGGCGGGGCCTGGTCGGGGACGGCGCGCTCAAGGGCGGCGAGACCGTGCTGGTGCAGGGCACGGGCGGGGTGTCGATCTACGGCCTGCAGATCGCCAAGGCCTTTGGGTGCACGGTGATCGCCACCTCGTCGTCCGACGAAAAGCTGGAGCGGCTCAAGGCGCTGGGGGCCGACAGCCTGATCAACTACAAATCCGAACCCGAATGGGGCAAGGCCGTCCGCAAGCTGACCGACGGTCGCGGCGTGGATCACATCCTGGAGATCGGCGGCGCGGGCACCCTGCCCCAGTCCATCGTCGCGGCGCGCAACGGCGGCCATATCGCCCTGATCGGGGTCCTGGCCGGTGTCGCGGGGCCCGTGCCGACCGTGGCGATCATGGGCAAGCAATTGAAGGTCATCGGCCTGACCGTCGGCAGCCGCCGCCACCAGCTCGACATGATCCGGGCGATCGACGTGGCGGGCTACCGGCCGGTCCTCGACAGGCGTTTCCCGCTCGAACAGCTGGCCGACGCCTTCCGCCACCAGGCGTCAAACCGCCATTTCGGCAAGATCGTCGTCGATATCTGACGGTCAGTTGAGTCTGAGCCGCATCCGCTCCCGGGCCGCCCGGGCCGCGATGGTCGCGCCGCCGTCCAGGACCTGGGCGCGCGACAGGGCCTGCAGGGCCCCCGCCAGCGCCCCCTGCCCCTCGCGGGCGGCGGCGACGTCCAGCCAGGGATGGTGGTCGGTGGGATCGAGCAGGGCGCGGCGCAGGGCCGAGCGCTCGGCCCGGGCCCAGTCGCGGGCCTGCTGGGCGCGGGCGAAGATGTTGTTCTGCAGGCGGATCAGCACGGCCCGGTCGGTGATCGGGCTCATCAGCACGTCCAGCTTGGCGGCGACGTCGGGCATCAGGCCGGTGCGCAGGGCCCGGCGCGACAGCTCGGACGGCAGCACGACCCGCCCCTCGCTGAACGGGTCCAGGGCCAGCGGCCCCTCCTCGGTCTCGATGCGCAGCAGGAAGTGGCCCGGGAAGTCGACGCCGTACAGGTCCAGGCCGCAGGCGCGGCCGGCGTGCAGGTAGAACACGCCCAGGGTGACGGGCAGGCCCTTGCGCCGCTCGGCCACGGCGATCACGTCGGCGTTGTCGGGATGGTCGTAGGTGATCAGGTCGCCCGACAGCCGCAGGTCGCCGGCCATGGTCTCGGCCAGGGCCTCCTCGGGCGACTCGGCCTTCAGGCGCTCGGTCAGACGGTCGATGGAGGTCTTGGCCATGTCGAGCACGGGGGCCAGGTCACGGTCCGGGTCGTCGTGCACGGCGCAGGCCAGGGCGGCCTCGAACAGCGGAAAGGTCTTGTCCGGACATTCGCCGGCCTCGGTCAGCAGGGCTTCGGCCTCCTCCCGCGTCATTGGCCGTCCACCCAGGCGTTGGGGACGTGACGCGGACGGCGGCCGGGCGCGAGGGCGATCAGGTCCAGGCGGACCACGGCGTCGCGCAGGCCGGCGCGGTGGGCGGCGATGTGCGCGCCGGCGCGGCGCAGACGGGCCCGCTGTTCATAGGTCACCGCTTCCAGCGCGGCCTCCAGACTGGTCCTGCTCTTGACCTCGACAACGGCCAGCACGCCGCCGCGTTGCGCCAGCAGGTCGATCTCGCCCAGCGGCGTGGCCAGGCGGAAGCCGAGAATCCGATAGCCCTTGGCCATCAGCCACAGGGCCGCCACCACCTCGGCGCGGCGTCCCGACAGGCGGGCGGCGGTCCCGCGAGCCCGCCTCTCCGGGCGAATGGGGCGGACGACGCTCATCCGGCCTCCCTCATCGCAAGGGCCTGGCGATAGAGGTCCTTGCGCGACAGGCCCAGGGCCTTGGCGACCTCCGAGGCGGCCTCGCCCAGCGGCAGGCGGGTCATGGCGTCGCGCAGGGCGGTCTCGGCGTCGGCGGCGCTGGCGACCTCGTCCTCGCCGGGGCCGACCAGGATGACGATCTCGCCCTTGGGAGCCTCGAAGCGGGGATCGGCGGCCAGCTCGTCCAGGGGCCCGCGGATGCAGGTCTCGTAGAGCTTGGTCAGTTCGCGGGCCACCGCGCCGGGGCGCGGACCGAACACGGCGGCCATGTCGGCCAGGCTGTCGGCCACCCGCGAGGCGCCCTCGTAGAAGATCAGGGTGGCGCGGACATTGGCCAGGTCCTGGAAGAAGGTCCGGCGCGCGGCGGTCTTGGTCGGCGGAAAGCCGGCGAACAGGAAGCGGTCGGTAGGCAGGCCGGCCAGGGTCAGGGCCGCCAGGGCCGCCGAGGCGCCGGGGATCGGGAACACCGGATGGCCGGCCGCGATCGCCGCCTGGGCCAAGCGCAGGCCGGGGTCGGAGACCATCGGCGTGCCGGCGTCCGAGACCAGGGCGATCCGCTCGCCGGCCTCCAGCCGCTCCAGGATGCGCGGCGTCTCGCGGTCGGCGACGTGCTCGTCATAGCGCTGCAGCCGCTTGGAGATGGCGTAGGCGGCCAGAAGCTTTCCGGAAACCCGGGTGTCCTCGGCCAGCAGGACGTCGCAGCCGGCCAGAACGTCCAGGGCCCGCAGGGTGATGTCGCGCAGGTTCCCGATCGGCGTGGCCACCAGGTAAAGCCCGGGGGCCAGCGGCGCGTCGGACAGGGCGGGCGGGGCAAGCTGGCGGCTCAAGGGCTTACACTTTCCGGCGGACTGGGCCGACACGAACTAGGGCGCCGACGACGCGGTTACGCAATTCTGTTGCCGATAGGGTTATCAGGTCGCGAGCGTTCCTGTCAGCCGGTCCAGTACGAGACGTCCCGATCGGGTGGCGCGAAGCCGAATCCTATCGTCGACGAGAAGATCCGCCTCGACCAGTGTTTTCACCTTGGGCGTGTCCGGCGACAGGCCCAGGGCGGCGATCTCGGCGAAGCTCACGCCGTCGTCGATGCGCAGGCCCAGCAGCAATCGCTCCTCGGCCGCCTCCAGCGGCGTGAGCGCCTCGCGATCGAAGCCGACGCCGGTTTCGGCCACCGCGCGGACGTAGTCGGCGATTCCGCGCCGGGCCGTGGTGGCGAGCTTTCCGCCGTCCCCCGTCAGGCGGCCATGCGCCCCCGGACCGACGCCGACATAGTCGTGGCCGCGCCAGTAGACGAGGTTGTGGCGCGAGCGGGCGGCCTCGCCCCGGGCGTGGTTGGAGACCTCGTAGGCGTCGAAGCCGGCGGCTTCCAGCACGCTCTGGGTGGTCTCGAACAGGGCGGCGGCCAGATCCTCGTCGGGGACGACCAGCGTCCCGCGCCCCACGGCGCGGTCGAAGGCGGTGCCCGCCTCGATGGTCAGCTGGTAGGGCGAGACGTGCTCGGGCCCGTAGGCCAGCAGGTCGGAGAGCTCGGCCGCCCAGGCCTCCGCCGTCTGGCCGGGCCGGGCATAGATCAGGTCGGCCGACAGGCGCGGGAAGGCCTTGGCCGCCACGGCGATCGCCCGCCGGGCCGAGCCGGCGTCGTGATTGCGGCCCAGCAGCTTCAACGCCGCGTCGTCCAGCGCCTGGACCCCCAGCGACAGCCGCGCCACGCCCGCCGCGGCCAGGGCCGCGAAGCGGTCGGTCTCGGCGTCGGTCGGATTGGCCTCGAGGCTGATCTCCAGATCGTCGGCCGGGCTCCACAGCGCCTTGGCGGTCTCGATCACCCGGGCGACCTCCCCGGGATCCATCAGCGAAGGCGTGCCGCCGCCGAAGAAGATCGACAGCAGGTCGCGCGGGCCGGTCAGGGCGCGCTGGGCCTTCAGGTCGGCGACGATGGCGTCGGCCAGGGCCGCCTGCTCGTTGGTCCGCCCCCGGTCGCGCACGACGTTGAAGTCGCAATAGGGGCAGATCCTGGCGCAGTAGGGCCAGTGGACGTAGACGCCGAGGGGAGGAGGCTGGGTCACTTTCCCTCTCCGCTGTCATCCCGGGCGTAGCGGAGCGAAGACCCGGGACCGCCGGAAGCGCATGCGTTCACGCGTCGGTCCCGGATCGGCGCGCTGCGCGCTTGTCCGGGATGACAACGAAATATGGAGAGGTCACTCAAACAGCGCCGCCTTGAGCTTCTCGAACGCCACGGCGCGGTGGCTCATGGCGTCCTTGGCGGCCGGCTCCAGCTCGCCGAAGGTCTGGTCGAAACCGTTCGGGATGAAGATCGGGTCGTAGCCGAACCCCCGGTCGCCGCGTGGCGGGAAGGTCAGGGTCCCGTGGACCTCGCCCTGCACCACCACCGCCGGACCGCCGTTCGGCCAGGCCACGGCCAGGGCGCAGGTGAACCAGGCGGAACGATCCTCGGAAGCCGCCTCTTCGATCCGCTCGGCGACCTTGTCCATGGCCACGGCGAAGTCCTTGGTCGGCCCCGCCCAGCGGGCCGAATAGATGCCCGGCGCGCCGTCCAGCGCGGCGACCGACAGGCCCGAATCGTCGGCCAAGGCGATCTGCCCTGACAGGTCGGCGGCGTGGCGGGCCTTGAGCAGGGCGTTGCCGACGAAAGTCGTCTCGGTCTCGTCCGGCTCGGGCAGGCCCAGCGTCCCGGCCGCCAGCACCTCGAAGCGCCCATCCAGCAGGGCGGCCAGTTCCTTGGCCTTGCCGGGGTTGTGCGTCGCCGCGACGAGCCTCGCGCCAGCTTCCAGCTTCAGCGTCATCGCCTCTCTCCTCTCGGACAATCCCAAATGCGGCTTCTCTACTCCTCCAAGTCGCCCCCCGCCCGCAAGGTTCGCGTGGCGAACCCGCGATGGTGGCCGCGGCGCCACACCCGGGATAATCCGTTCGGTGAGCGCGATCATTACAGAGGTTTAATATCGTTTATCGATAAGCAACATTGGCGCTTCCGAATTCGCTCCCTATGTTCGCGTCATGGGAGACGCGCCATGTCGGCGCGGTTCCGCACTCGACCCGAAGGCCCGCCATGTCCGCCGCCAGACTGTTCCGCATCGTCGACGCCGTCGCCACCCGCCTGGCCACGCTGACGCTGATCGTCGGTCTGCCGCTCGCCGCCGTGACCTTCGCGATCAAGACGTTCTGACCCGGGGTCATGCTCGCCTTTGACCCGCCCCGATCCGCCGGGGCATGGTCGGCGTTTCTGCGTGAGGGGAAGAGCGGATGCGCGCCTTGGGGCCTGGCTCGGTATCGAGTTTCCTGAAGATCATTCTCGATGTGATCTATGTGGGTCTGTGGGTCTGGGTCAGCCTGCTGGCGATCTTCACGGTCGCGGTGCTGCTGCTCAGCTTCAATCCCGAACTGATCACCTCGAAACTGCATATCGGCAGCTCGGTCGACGAGCTGATCACCAAGGGGCCGCTGTTCGCGGGCGCCTTGGGCGCCTGGGCGCTGCTCTCGGGAGGCTGGATGGTGATCGTCGAGCGCCTGCGGCGGGTGTTCTCCACCCTGACCGCCGGCGATCCGTTCCATCCCGACAACGTCCGCCGCCTGCGGGTGGTGGGCCTGGTCCTCGCCGCCCTGGAGATCGGCCACTACATCTTCGCCGCTCTGGCCAAGTGGCTGGCGCCGGACACCAAGATCGTCGACGGCTCGTTCAGCCTGAGCGCCTGGTTCCCGGTCCTGGTGGTGTTCGTTCTGGCCGAGGTCTTCCGCGAGGGCGCCCGCCTTCGACGGGAGGCCGAACTGACAATCTGACGACGCGGAGACGAAGAACCCCATGGCCATCCGCGTGCAACTGGACCGCATCCTTCTGGAGCGACGAATGTCGCTGACCGAGCTGTCGGACCGCGTCGGCGTGACGATCGCCAACCTGTCGATCCTCAAGACCGGCAAGGCCCGCGCCGTGCGCTTCACCACGCTGGACGCCCTGTGCCGCGAGCTGGACTGCCAGCCGGGGGACCTGATGACCTATGAGCCTGGGCCGGGGGACGTGCACGAAGAGGACTGAACCTCCTCCTTCCCCCGCGATGCTCTAGCCCCACCATCCCTTTGTAGCCTGGCATGTCTCGAGGGCCCGCTGGAAACCCCCGCGCTCGCGCAGCCGCGTCATGTAGGCCCGCTCTACGTCGCCAAACACGACCCCGACGTTCTTCCGCGCCATCTCCAGCGCATAGCCCACCGAAATGTCCGCCGCGGTGAAGGCGTCCCCAGCCAAATACGGCCCGCGCTCCAGCGCCCGCGTCACCAGGGTCAACCGGGTGGTGAACACGTCCATCGCCTGGCGCGCGCTCCAATTGTCGCGCTCGCTTTCCGGCGCGATGTTCCGGGCGCCCGAAACGAAATAGATCGAGGCGGCGAGCCCGGCTTCACCGAGGTGCAGAAACTGCTGGTAGGCGGGAAAGGCCGCGTCCCGCGCGCCCGGCGCCAGCGCCGTCGGCCCGTAGCGCGCCAGGAGGTACTCCATGATCGCGACGGACTCGACCATCGTGACCTCGCCGTCGCGGAGCGCGGGGATGAAACCGGCGGGATTGATGTCGAGGAACTCGGGATCGTTCTCGACTCCGGCCAACAGGTCGACGCCCCGCAGCCGGTACGGCAGACCCATCTCCTCCAGCAGCCAAACGACCCGAAAGCCCCTGCCTTCGCCGAAGACTGTGATCATGGCGGACTTCCTTTCAGGCCCCGGCGCGCCCGTGAAAACGGCTCCGACGACCTAGCCGATCCAAGGGGCAAGGCTCGAGGACAGACCGCTTGCACATTGCAAGCGGTTGGAGATTGACCGGCCTGGTCCTAGTTTGCAAGCAGTTAGGAGTCGGTCATTGAGCGAGACGCATCGATCGGGTTGCCCCATCAATCTGACCCTCGAGCTGCTTGGGGACCGATGGAGCCTCATCGTCATCCGCGACATCATGTTCGGCGATCGCCGCCGCTATCGCGAACTTCTCACGCGCTCGGAGGAGGGCATAGCGTCGAACGTCCTGGCCGATCGCCTGAAGCGGCTCCTGGCGGCGGGCCTGCTCACCAAGGCCCGCGATCCCGGCCACCGCCAAAGCGGGCTCTACACCCTGACGGAGCCCGCGATCCAGTTGTTGCCGGTGCTGGCCCAGATGGGGGCCTGGGGCCGCCGGCATGCGCCGGCCTCCAGGGAGCTTTCGATCAGAGCCCAGCTTCTTGAGGAGGGCGGCCCCGCGATGTGGGAGGCGGTGATGACCGAGTTGCGGGCCGCCCATCTGGGCGGCCCGCCGGCAAAGACCTCCGCGCTCCTGCAGCTTCAGGCGGCGTTCGAGGCGATCATGGCCGAAGGCGCGGCCCCTGGCTGATCAGCCCGAAGAGGCGGGCGTCAAGGAGCCGGGGTCGCCGCGGGACTATTTGGAGACCGCTTCGCGCTGCTTCACGAACAGCTCGCCGATCCCCTTTTCCGCCAGGGCGAACAGCTGGTCGAACTCGCCGCGGGTGAAGCCGCGCTTCTCGCCGGTGGCCTGGACCTCGACGATGTCGCCGGCGTCGGTCAGCACGAAGTTGCTGTCGGCCTCGGCGCTGGAGTCCTCCTCGTAGTCGAGGTCGAGCACCGGGGTGTCCTTGAACACGCCGCAGGAAACGGCCGCCACCTGGCCCAGGATCGGGTCGGTCTTCAACACCCCTTCCTCGATCAGGTAGTTGACCGCGATGCGCAGGGCGACCCAGGCACCGGTGATGGCGGCGGTGCGGGTGCCGCCGTCGGCCTGGATGACGTCGCAGTCCAGGCTGATCTGGCGCTCGCCCAGGGCCTTCATGTCCACCACGGCCCGCATGGAGCGGCCGATCAGGCGCTGGATTTCCTGGGTGCGGCCGCTCTGCTTGCCCAGGGCGGCCTCGCGCCGGCCGCGGGTGTGGGTGGCGCGGGGCAGCATGCCGTACTCGGCCGTGACCCAGCCGGCGCCCTTGTTGCGCATCCAGCCGGGGACGCTTTCCTCGACCGTGGCGGTGACCAGCACCTTGGTGTGGCCGAAGCTGACCAGGCACGAGCCCTCGGCGTAGCGGTTGACGCCCGTTTCCAGCGTGACTTCGCGCGTTTGGTCTGGGGCGCGTTCGGACGGACGCATGGAAAACTCCGGGGCTTTGCGTGATAGGATGGGGCCGCTTATCCTAGTTAGGACGGTCGTCCAATCCCGTCGAAACCCGAGGGACCTTCCCGAGGGGGCCCTCAGAGACTTGGGCGGGCGCGTTCGAAGGCTAAATGACACAGCTCTTTTCGGGATTTTCCGCGCAGACTCCCAGTCTCACCGACCTGGACGCCCGCGCCCGCGACATCTTCCGACGGGTGGTCGAATCCTATCTGGAAACCGGCGAACCGGTCGGATCGCGGACCATTTCGCGCGGCGGGATGCAGCTGTCGCCGGCTTCGATCCGCAACACCATGCAGGACCTGGCCCAGCTGGGCCTGCTGGACGCCCCGCACACCAGCGCCGGCCGCATCCCGACCCATGCGGGCCTGCGGATGTTCGTCGACGGCCTGCTGGAGGTGGGCGACATCGGCGAGGAGGAGCGGCGAACCATCGAGGCCCGCCTGTTCGCCCACGGCCGCTCGTTCGAGGAGGCGATGGGCGAGGCCAGCGCCATCCTGTCGGGCCTGGCCGGCGGGGCCGGCGTGGTGGTCGCCCCGGTCCGCGAGGGCGGGGTCAAGCACGTGGAGTTCGTGGCCCTGGGGGCCGACCAGGCCTTGGCGATCATGGTGTTCGACGACGGCACGGTCGAGAACCGGCTGATGCGGCGCTCGGCCGGCGTCACCCCCGCCTCGCTGCAGGAGGCCTCCAACTTCCTCAACGCCCGCCTGCGGGGCCGCACCCTGCAGGAGGCCAAGGTCGAGATGGCGGCCGAGCTGGACACCGCCCGGCGTGAACTGGACGCCACGGCGGCGCGTTTGGTCGAGGACGGCCTGGCGGCCTGGAGCGGCGGCGACGGCGACGAGCGCGCCCTGATCGTCCGGGGCCGGGCCAACCTGCTGGCCGACGCCAGCGCCCGGGAGGATCTGGAGCGCGTGCGGAGGCTGTTTGACGACCTGGAGCAGAAGGGCCAGCTGATCGGCCTGCTGGACGACGTTCGCGGCGCCGAGGGCGTGCGCATTTTCATCGGGGCCGAAACGCGACTCTTTTCGCTTTCGGGTTCCTCCTTGATCGCGGCGCCCTATATGACGGGCCGACAGAAGGTGCTGGGGGCGATCGGCGTGATCGGCCCCACCCGCTTAAACTATGCCCGGGTGATCCCGCTGGTGGACTATACCGCCCGCGTGCTCGGCCGGATGATGGACGGATAAGGACTGAGAGATGACCGACGAACAAACGCCGGCCGAGGACGTGGCCTTCGAGGCCGATGACGCTTCGCAGGAAATCGAGGCGCTGAAGCTGGAAGTGGCGGCCCTGAAGGATCAGGCGCTGCGCTACGCGGCCGAGGCCGAGAACACCAAGCGCCGGGCCGAGCGCGAGTCGAACGACGCGCGCGCCTACGCCATCCAGAAGTTCGCCCGCGACCTGCTGGGCGTGGCCGACAACCTGTCGCGCGCCACGGCCCTGAGCCCGCGCGATTCGCAGGACCCGGCGGTGACCAACTACATCATCGGCGTCGAGATGACCGAGAAGGAGCTGGTGGCGGCCTTCGAACGCAACGGTCTGAAGAAGATCGACCCGAGCAAGGGCGAGAAGTTCGACCCCCACCTGCACCAGGCGGTGATGGAGCAGCCCTCGGACGAGGTCGCCGCCGGCGGCGTCATCCAGGTGCTGCAGGCCGGCTACGAGCTGATGGGCCGCCTGGTCCGTCCCGCCATGGTCGCCGTGGCCGCCAAGGGCTCGACGGGCCCGGGCGCGCCGGCGGAACCCGCCGCGGCGGGACAGAACCCGTACGCCAGCAACGGCGCGGACACCGGCGGTTCGTTCGACACCAAGGCCTAGAGTTTTGCTCAACTTAACAGCCGTCATCCCGGGCCTTGTGCCCGGGACCCCTGGTTCAGCCCGCACGTGAAGTGCAAGCGGTTCGCCAGCGAACCGCCCCCTCCGCACCTGCGGCGGACAGAGGGGTCCCGGGCACAAGGCCCGGGATGACGAGCTGATAGAGAGTGCTCAACCCCCTCCCGCGATCAGATCCGCCAACCCTCGCGCGCCGGCCACGGCGTCCGCCCAGGCGACGTCGAAGTCCGCGTCGTCGCCGTAGTACGGATCGGCCACGGACTTGCCCCGGCGGCCCTCGACGGCGTCCAGCAGCAACAGCAGCTCGGCCATCGCGTCGGACGGCCGGATCCGCTTCAAGTCGGCCAGGTTGTCCCGATCCAGCGCGACCACGTGCGTGAAGCGGTGGAAATCCTCGGGCTTCACCTGCCGGCCGCGATAGGCCGAGATCTCGACGCCGTGCCGGCGGGCCACCGCCTGGGCCCGGCGGTCGGGCGGATCGCCGACGTGCCAGCCGCCGGTGCCGGCCGAATCGATCTCGACCTCCAGGCCGCGCCGCTCGGCCTCCCGGCGGAAGGCGGCCTCGGCCAGGGGCGAGCGACAGATGTTGCCCAGGCAGACGAACAGGACGGCGACGCGCTTCACGAACAGCCTTTCGACAACGGGCCGCGCCGCTTGCGCGCGCGCCGGACAGGCCCAACATGTAGCCTCGCCCATTCCCCTGACGAAAGGCCGTCTTCCCATGACCACCGAAACCGCGATCCTCGCCGGCGGCTGCTTCTGGGGCGTCCAGGACCTGCTGCGCCGCTATCCGGGCGTGCTGAAGACCCGCGTCGGCTATTCCGGCGGCGACGTGCCCAACGCCACTTACCGCAACCACGGGACCCACGCCGAGGCGATCGAGATCGTCTTCGATCCGGCCGTGATCAGCTATCGCCAGATCCTGGAGTTCTTCTTCCAGATCCACGATCCGACCACCCTGAACCGCCAGGGCAACGACATCGGCCTCAGCTACCGCTCGGCGATCTTCTATGCGGACGAGGCGCAGAAGCGGGTCGCCGAGGAGACGATCCAGGACGTCGACGCCTCGAACCTGTGGCCCGGCAAGGTGGTGACCGAGCTGGCCCCGGTCGGCCCGTTCTGGGAGGCCGAGCCCGAGCACCAGGACTATCTGGAGCGGATCCCCAACGGCTACACCTGCCACTTCATCCGCCCGGGCTGGAAGCTGCCGACCCGCGCCGACCGCGCCGCGGCCGGCTAAGGGCCCGAAAAACCTCGTCCTTCGACAGGCTCAGGATGGGGTTTTTCTACTGAACCGTCGCCAGATGCAGCCCTCATCCCGAGCTTGTCGAAGGACGGGGGCGGCCCCACAGACGGGCGGCGTCAAATGATCGGCGGCCGGGGCGCCATTTCGTCGCACCCCGTCGCGCGCCCCCTCTTCCCCAGCGGCGCGATTACGCTAATGTCGCAAGTCCATTCATTGCGGGGCCGCGGGGGATTCTCTCTGTCGGCGGCGGCCCTGGGACCTGGACCGAGATATGAAGCTTACCATCGAGCGGGCGGCGCTGCTGAAGGCGCTGGGTCACGTGCAGAGCGTCGTCGAACGCCGCAACACCATCCCGATCCTGTCGAACATCCTGCTGTCGGCCGATCGCGACACCTTGTCGTTCTCGGCCACCGACCTGGACATGGAGATCATCGACGAGGGCCTGGCCCAGATCGACGGGCCCGGCCAGATCACGGCCCCGGCCCACACCCTGTATGAAATCGTCCGCAAGCTGCCCGACGGTTCGGACGTTTCGCTCAGCTTCAGCGGCGACGACCCCCGCCTGGTGATCCAGGCCGGCCGCTCGCGCTTCAACCTGCCGGTCCTGCCGGCCGGCGACTTCCCGGTGATGAGCAGCGACGGCCTGTCGGGCCGCATCTCGGTCGACACCAACGACCTGATGCGGCTGATCGACAAGACCCGTTTCGCGATCTCGACCGAAGAGACCCGCTACTATCTGAACGGCCTCTATCTCCACACCGTCAACGACGGCGGCGTGACCAAGCTGCGCGCCGTGGCCACCGACGGCCACCGTCTGGCCCTGGCCGAGATGGACGCGCCGGAAGGCTCGGCCGGCCTGCCGGGCGTGATCGTGCCGCGCAAGACCATCCAGGAAGCCCGCCGCCTGATGGAATCGGCCGGCGAGCAGGTCGACCTGCAGATCAGCGCCCAGAAGATCCGCTTCGAGTTCGGCCGCGCGGCCCTGACCTCCAAGGTCATCGACGGCGCCTTCCCGGACTATCTGCGCGTCATCCCGCGCGACAACGCCAAGATCCTGACCCTGGACAACGACCTGTTCGCCAAGGCCGTCGACCGCGTGGCCACCATCTCGGCCGAGAAGAGCCGCTCGGTGAAGCTGGCCGTCGAGCCGGGCCGCATCACCCTGACCGTGCGCAACATGGAAGCCGGCCAGGCCGTCGAAGAGGTCGAGGTCGATTACGACGGCGAAGCCTTCGAGATCGGCTTCAACGCCCGCTACCTGCTGGACGTCTGCGGCCAGATCGGCGGCCCGATCGCCGAGTTCCGCTTCGCCGACCCGGCCAGCCCGACCCTGGTGGTCGATCCGACCGACCCGGGCGTCAAATACGTGCTGATGCCGCTGCGGGTGTAGGAGCTCCAGGCTTCGATCCTTTCGACGAAACGGTGCGCCCCTCCGCCCCCTCTGGGGGCGGACAGACCGCGAAGCGGTCAGGTGGGGGCAAGTGTTCACCGGCACGACCTCTCGTCCTCACGCGGAAGCCCGCTGAGCGTGATGGGAAGGGTGCGAAGCGCCCGGGCCTCGCCCGGATGATTTGCAGTTTTGAATACCGTTTCGACGAAGTCAGGCGCTTCGCGTGGAACCGTTATCCG
>NZ_LMFD01000001.1:226365-596664 GCF_001427165.1 Caulobacter sp. Root487D2Y | reverse complement strand
CCTGCCGCGTCCGTCGATCCCCCGCCGCCTGGGTTTCGTCCTGTGTTGCAAGGAACCTGCCCAGGACCGTCGCGAAGGCTGTCACTGAAGACCACCGACAAGCGCTTCCCGCTCGACCACCCCCGAAAGCCGCAGCGGTCGCCGTACGTGCGCCCTCCCCGTGCTTTCAGGTGGGAGCATTATGCGGGCGGTTTGGAAGGTGAGGACCAAATCGGGTCGAGAAAGTTCAGGGCGTTGAAATCGCTGGGGTTTGTCGGCTATGCGCAGAGCATCAACATCGCGGAACCCTCTCCCATGGGGAGAGGGGCGGGGCCCGCCGCGTAGCGGTGGGAGGGTGAGGGGGTTCTGAGCCAACCGGCGTGCCGGCAGGGCGCTAAAAACGCGGCGATGTGTGAAACCGGACAGGGCGTCACCCCTCTCCCTCCCACGCCTGCGGCGCGGGTCCCTCCCTCTCCCCTCCGGGAGAGAGTTCAAGAAAAGCCCGCAGCGGCGAGGCCGCGCCTTGAAACCTTGATGGCGAGCCTGCTCTGTCGTCTGGCCGTGTCAATGACCGCCTCTGGCGGCCGCGACGCGGCGACGCTCCGCTCCGATCCACCAAGGCTTTAAGGCGCGGCCCCATCCGGGGCGGATGCGGGCTTGCGCCAAGCGGACGTTCCAAACGTCCGAGAAGGGTGGTTAGCTGTCTTTAGGTGGCCCGGCGGCTGTCTGGCCATCGACGAAGGCGAAGTCCGATTCGAACTTCTCTCTCACTAAGTCTTTGTTCAGTCTCTCGCGACCAAAGCGGAGCGTATGCATCGGCCAATGTTTAGCCGTTTTATGGATAGCGGTAGCGATGGCCCAATGCATATGGCCTAAGGAATCTTCGTCAGGCGTCCCGTAGTGTTTTACCATGACCTCGTCCGAGAAATCTACGACGCCACGTACAATGTGTCGGTCACGGCTGAGACGCTGAATGCGGAATGCAAGGATGGCGGGCCACTCCGCGATGGCTCTTTGATATAAACTATCGAAACGGTCCATACTCGCACGTTATTGAAACGGCGAATGTCGCACTAGGGTCGAAAGCGGCCAAAGCTTTCCGCCGCGAACCGCTCCTGACCGCCCTCAGGCGACGCCGAGGGCTCGCACGATCAGCCAGAGGACGCCGCAGATCACCGCCCAGCCGGTGGCGATGCCGAGTTCCGGGTGGTTCTGCCACCATTGGCGCTGAGCGCCCAAGGTCTTGAGTCGCATGTGCCCCCTCCCCAGGGTTTTGTTACCGCTATTCATCACCGACGCCGCGAGTCGCGCAAGCAACCTGCGGTGTCACGATATCGTCGCGTGACGGCTTCCCAGCCCTTGCCGACCTCCCCGCGCGTGCTAGCCTCCGTTTCATAAGAAAACGGGAGGAAGCGCGTGGCGAGAGTGAACTACATGACGGTGGGGTCCAACAAACTGGAGGCGGCCAAGGTCTTCTACGACGCCCTGCTGGGATCGATCGGCATGACGGGGGTCTACGAGCATCCGTCGGGCGGGCGGCTGTATCGCGGCAAGGGCACGGGGCTGTTCGGGGTGCTGGGTCCCCATGACGGCCAGCCGGCCTGCGTCGGCAACGGCATGATGGGCGGCTTCGACTTCGAAAGCCGCGAAGAGGTCGACGCCTTCCACGCCAAGGCCATGGAACTGGGCGGGACCTGCGAGGGTCCTCCGGGCGAGCGGATGCCCGGCGCCTATTTCGCCTATTTCCGCGATCTGGATGGCAACAAACTCTGCGGCTACAAGTTCGGCTGAGGCGTCCCCATATCCTCGCCGGACGCGATCGGCGCCGGCGAGGAGATTTCCCATGAGCACGGACATGAACGGCCGCGTGGCCCTGGTCACCGGGGCGTCGTCGGGTTTCGGCGAGGCCGTGGCCCTGGGCCTGGCGCGCGCCGGCGCCAAGGTCGCCCTGGCCGCCCGGCGCGAGGATCGCCTGCGCGACCTGGCCCGGCGCATCACCGCCGAGGGCGGCGAGGCCCACGTCATCGTCGCCGACTTCACCGACGAGCACGCCGCCCAGCGGGCGGTCCGCGAGACCGAGGCGGCGTTCGGCCGGCTGGACATCCTGATCAACAACGCCGGCGTCATGTATCTGGAGCCGGTGGCCACCGCCGATCTGGGCCGCTGGCGGTCGATGCTGGAGCTGAACCTGCTGGGCCTGATCGCCGCCACCCAGGCCGCCCTGCCCGGCATGACCGCCCGCAAGGACGGCCACATCGTCAACATCGCCTCGACCGCCGGCCACGTCTCCAACCCGCTGGCGGCGGCCTATTCGGCCACCAAGTTCGGGGTGGTGGGCTTCTCGGAGTCGCTGCGCAAGGAGGTCCACAAGGACAATATCCGCGTCACGGTGATCTCGCCCGGCATGGCGGCCACCGAACTGCGCGACCACATCGCCGTCGAGGCCATCCAGACCACGCTCAACAAGAACGCCGCCGCCATGCGCCAGCTGACCGCCGAGGACGTCGCCGACGCCATCCTCTACGCCGTCTCGCGCCCGCCCCACGTGACGATCAACGAAATCCTGATGCGCTCGACCGACCAGGAGCGGTGAGGGGCAGCGACCTCGGCGCCCCACATGGTTGTCATCCCGGAAAGCGCGCAGCGCTTGTCCGGGACCCAGGTGAACCGCACCGTTTTCGCCCAGTCCCCTGGGTCCCGGACAGCCTCCGCGAGGCTTCCGGGATGACAACGGCTTGGGCTGAGGTGCAGATCGACGTCCGAACTTAGACCTGGCCCGCGAATAGGCTAGAACCCCCCGGTGAGCCGCGCCGCCCTGCTTTCCCTGACCCTGACCGACTTCCGCTCGTACGAGCGCGCGATCCTGCGTCCGGAGGGCGCCAGCGTCTATCTGTTCGGGGCCAACGGGGCGGGCAAGACCAACCTGCTGGAGGCCATCAGTCTGCTGTCGCCGGGCAAGGGCCTGCGCGGGGCCAGCCTGACCGAGGTGGGTCGTCGCCAGCCGGGCGAGACGACCGGCCGCGCCTGGGCCGTGGCCGCCGAGGCTCAATCCCCTTCAAGCATGGGCGCCGATGACGAGCCGATCCGGCTGGGCACGGGCGTCGAACTGGCCGGGGCGGCCCGCCGTATCGTCCGCATCGAGGGCGAGACCGTCCCGCCCGGACGCCTGGCCGACCACCTTCGCCCGATCTGGCTGACCCCGGCCCAGGACCGCCTGTTCCTCGAGGCGGCCGGCGAGCGCCGCAAGTTCTTCGACCGCCTGGTGTTCGCCGGCGAGCCCGACCACGCCCGCCACGCCAACGCCTACGACAAGGCCCAGCGCGAGCGCATGCGCCTGCTGACCGACGCCGCCGAGAGCGGCCAGCCGGCCGACACCGTGTGGCTGACCGCGCTGGAGGCCCAGCTGGGCCAGGCCGGCGCCCTGATGTCCGGGGCCCGGGCCCGCACCCTGACGGTTCTGCAGGCCGAGATCGACAGCCGCGGCGACCGCCCCTTCCCGCGCGCCCGCCTGGCCCTGACCGGCGAGTGGGAGAAGATGGCGCTGGAGGGGGTCGAGGCCGCCGAGATCGAGGCCCGGCTCGCCACCGCCCTGGCCGCCGCCCGGCTCCGTGACGGGGCCGCCGGACGGGCCCTGACCGGTCCGCACCGGGGCGATCTGGCCATCCATCACGTCGACAA
Organism: Caulobacter sp. Root487D2Y; assembly: GCF_001427165.1. Lineage (NCBI taxonomy): Bacteria > Pseudomonadati > Pseudomonadota > Alphaproteobacteria > Caulobacterales > Caulobacteraceae > Caulobacter > Caulobacter sp. Root487D2Y. The sequence continues at coordinate 593,007 of NZ_LMFD01000001.1, read as the reverse complement.
GGACCGTCCCGCCGCGGAATGTTCGACCGGCGAGCAGAAAGCGCTGATTCTGAACCTGGTTTTGGCCCAGGCGGCGCGACTTTCGCGTGCGAAAGACGCGCCGAATCCTATATTGTTGCTCGACGAAGTCGCCGCGCATCTCGACCTGAAAAGGCGAGCCGCCTTGGCCGACGAAATCACGGCGCTCGGACTCCAGGCCTTTCTCACGGGCACGGACCAGTCGCTGTTCGACCACCTGAAAGGTCGGGCTCTCGGCGTTCGCGTCAGCGAACTCGGCCTGACCGCATTGGAAGACGTATGACCGAAGAGACCAAGGGCCCCGAGGCCGACAACACCGGCGATCGCCTGACCACCGCGGACGGCTCGGAAATGTCGGCGCCTGAAGTGATGCAGGGCGAGTACAGCGCCGACTCGATCAAGGTGCTCAAGGGCCTGGACGCGGTGCGCAAGCGCCCCGGCATGTACATCGGCGACACGGATGACGGCTCGGGCCTGCACCACATGGTCTACGAGGTGGTCGACAACGCCATCGACGAGGCCCTGGCCGGCCACGCCACCAAGGTCGAGGTGATCCTCAACGCCGACGGCTCGGTGACGGTCACCGACGACGGGCGCGGCATCCCGGTCGACATCCACGAGGGCGAGGGCGTCAGCGCGGCCGAGGTCATCATGACCCAGCTGCACGCGGGCGGTAAGTTCGACCAGAACAGCTACAAGGTCTCGGGCGGCCTGCACGGCGTGGGCGTCTCGGTGGTCAACGCGCTCAGCGACTGGCTGGAGCTGAAGATCCACCGCAACGGCCACAGCTACCAGATGCGCTTCGAGCGCGGCGACGCGGTGACTTCGCTGGCCCAGACCGGCGATTCGCCCGTCCGCGCCGACGGTCCCAAGGCCGGCGAGACCCTGACCGGCACGGAAGTGACCTTCTTCCCGTCGCTGGAAACCTTCGCCTTCATCGAATTCGACCGGAAAACGCTCGAGCACCGGCTGCGCGAGCTGGCCTTCCTGAACTCGGGCGTGACGATCTATTTCCGCGATCTGCGCGACGCCGAGCCGTGGGAGGAAAAGCTGCACTACGAGGGCGGCATCGAGGCCTTCGTGCGCCACCTCGACAAGGCCAAGACCCCGCTCCTGAAAACCCCGATCGTCATCCGCGGCAAGAAGGACAAGGTCGAGGTCGACCTGGCCCTGTGGTGGAACGACAGCTACCACGAGCACATGCTGTGCTTCACCAACAACATCCCGCAGCGGGATGGCGGCACGCACTTGTCGGCCTTCCGCGGCGCCCTGACCCGGATCATCACCAACTACGCCGAGAGCTCGGGCATCACGAAGAAGGAAAAGGTCAATGTCGGGGGCGAGGACGCCCGCGAAGGCCTGACCTGCGTGCTGTCGGTCAAGGTGCCGGATCCCAAGTTCAGCTCACAGACCAAGGACAAGCTGGTTTCGTCCGAAGTCCGCCCGGCCGTCGAGGGCCTGGTCCAGGAAGGCCTGGCCACCTGGTTCGAGGAGCACCCGAACGAGGCGAAAGCCATCGTCTCCAAGATCGCCGAGGCCGCCGCCGCCCGTGAGGCCGCCCGCAAAGCCCGCGAACTGACCCGCCGCAAGAGCGCGCTCGACATCACCTCGTTGCCGGGCAAGCTCGCCGACTGCTCCGAGCGTGACCCGGCCAAGTCCGAGATCTTCATCGTCGAGGGCGACTCGGCCGGCGGCTCGGCCAAGCAGGCCCGCAACCGCGACAACCAGGCCGTCCTGCCCCTGCGCGGCAAGATCCTCAACGTCGAGCGGGCGCGGTTCGACAAGATGCTGTCGTCCGACCAGATCGGCACGCTGATCACCGCCCTGGGGGCCGGCATCGGCCGCGACGACTTCAACCCGGACAAGGTGCGCTACCACAAGATCGTGCTGATGACCGACGCCGACGTCGACGGCGCCCACATCCGCACCCTGCTGCTGACCTTCTTCTATCGTCAGATGCCGGAGCTGATCGAGCGCGGCTACATCTACATCGCCCAGCCGCCGCTCTACAAAGCCGCCAAGGGCAAGTCGTCGCGCTACCTGAAGGACGACTTCGAGATGGACGCCTTCCTGGTCGACGAGGGCGTCGAGGGCGCCGAACTCGACCTGCCGTCGGGCGAGCGCCGCACCGGCCAGGACCTGCTGGCCCTGGTCCAGCTGTGCCGCCAGGCCAAGGGCAACATCGACCGCCTGGCCCAGCGCGCGCCGGCCTTCGCCATCGAACAGGGGGCCCTGGCCGGCCTGTTCGGCGAAAACCCCGACATCGCCGCCGCCGCCAAGCGTCTTGATCTGTATGCGGAAGAAGGCGACGGCCCGTGGTCGGGCGAGCGCGGCGACACCGCCTATGTGTTCAAGCGCATCCGCCGCGGCGTCACCGAGAGCGTGGTGCTGGACGACGGCCTGCTGCACGCCGCCGACGCCCGCCGCCTGGCCGAACGGGCCGGCGCCCTGGCCGACGTGTTCTCCGGCGCGGCGATCTTCCGCCGCAAGGACAAGTCGACCACCGTGCGCGGTCCGCTCGACCTGCTGGGCGCGGTGCTCGACGCCGGCCGCAAGGGCCTGTCGATCCAGCGCTACAAGGGCCTGGGCGAGATGAACCCCGACCAGCTGTGGGAGACCACCCTGGACGTGGAAGCCCGCACCCTGCTGCAGGTGCGCGTCAACCACGCCGACGACGCCGACGACATGTTCAGCCGCCTGATGGGCGACCTGGTCGAACCCCGCCGCGAGTTCATCCAGGAAAACGCCCTGGACGCCGAGGTGGACGTTTAACGTTCCTTTTTGATCCGCTCATCCCGGCGAAGGCCGGGACCCAGATGGAATGGCTTTGAGGCTGACGCCAAGAACTCAGAGTCCTTCCAGCCGACCACACCGCTATGGGATCTGGGTCCCGGCCTTCGCCGGGATGAGCGGATTTTATGATCAGTCATCCGTGAAATAGTCGGCGATCGCCGCGTCCACGGACTCCAGCTCGAAGTTCGGCGAGCCGGCGCGTTCCAGGGCGTGGCGGATCTGCCAGGCGCTGCGGCCGACATGGATGCCCATGCCGCGCAGCTCCTCGACGATCGCCGCGCGGGTGGCGTCGTCGACCGACTTGTTGTTCTCCAGCCGCGCCTGGTCCAGCCGCCAGCCGAAATAGCTGTCGGGCGTCAGCTCGATCACCGCGCCCGGGGCCGGCAGCCATTCGTAGATCGCGCAGCGGCGGTCCACGGCCGCGTCGACATAGTTGGCCAGGCAGTTGCGGTAGCGCCGCGCGGCGTCGCGGATCGCCGCCACGCTCTCCAGCGGCCGCAGACGCTCCGTCCCCGGATGGGGCGGCTTGGGCAGTTCGCGGCGGAAGTCGTCGGCCACCAGGTTGAACAGCGTCTTGGCGTTCGGGGCGCGGGTCCAGACGGCGATCCGCTGGGCCAGGACCGCCTCCGGCAGGCGGCGGGCGAGCAGGGCGTGCGCCTCGGCCAGCAGCTTGGCCTGGGCGGCGCTGACCCGCACGGCGACCCCGCCGGCGTCGCGCAGCGGACGCGGCAGGGCGCCCAGGGTCCGCACCTGCAGCGGGTCGATCTGGGCCGCGTGACGCAGGGTCTTGGCCGGCTTGGGATCGGCCAGCAGGGCGACCAGGACGCGATAGTCCTCGGGCGTCCAGGCGATCTCGCCCAGCCGCTCCAACGCCCGGGCCAGACCTTCCGGGGCCGGATCCAGCACCAGCCGCACGGCCTTGCGCAGCGGCGCCTCCAGCAGCAGATCGACGTCGACCGCGGCGTGACGATCGGTTTCCATCGCCAGCATCAGGCAGATCAGGTGCCGCCGCGCGGTCGGGGCGGTGACGAACGGGGTGTGCGGCGCGGGCCACAGGGCGGCCAGCACGTCCGCATAGGCGGGCGCGATCAGGCGCAGCAGGGGCGAGGCGGACTCGGTCGCCTTGGCCAGAACGAGGGTGGTCATCGATAGCTCCCGGCGACAGCCGGGGCGGGCCGTCGCTAGCGGTTGTGTTGGAGACGAAGCGGGCGCGGCTCGCACGACGCGCGCCATCGCACCGGGATCGGTGGCTTGTATGGCTGGGCGGCGTTCAAGGTCATGCGGCGGCGGCTTCTTCCGGAGCGTGGATCGGGAGACGCTGATCTCATGATCCCCCGCCGTCGACAAGGTCGTCGCGACCCGGGAGACGACTTGGCGGCGACCTTGTTGCCGTCACGACACGGTTCGGCGAACGCCGTACGCGCTCAGGCCATGGCCACGAACATCGCCGCCGCGGCGATCGCCATCACCGCCGTGGCCAGCCAGCCGAACAGCTTCAGGGCCGGGCCGGCGACGAAGCGGCCCATCTGGTCGCGGCGCGAGGCGACCAGCATCATCACCACCATCATCGGCACGGCGATCACGCCGTTGATCACCGCGCTCCAGAACAGGGCCTGGATCGGATCGATCTTCATCAGGTCCAGACCGACGCCCAGCAGGGTGGCCGCGCCGATCACCGCGTAGAAGCCGACCGCCTCCCAGGGCTTGTTGTCGAGACCGCAGGTCCAGCCCCGGCTCTCGCCCACCGCATAGGCGGCGGATCCGGCCAGGACCGGGATCGACAGCAGGCCGGTGCCGACAATGCCCAGGGTGAACAGCAGGAAGGCGAACCGGCCCGCCGCCGGCTCCAGGGCCTTGGCCGCGTCGGCGGCCGTGGCGATCTCGGTCTTGCCGGCGGCGTGCAGGGTGGCGGCGGTGGCGATCATGATGGCCAGGGCGATCAGGTTCGAGACCGCCATGCCGACGAAGGTGTCCATCCGTATGCGGCGCATCTCGCGCTTGGCCTGCTCGGGCGCCTCGGTCAGGGGGCGGGCCTGGTCGTCGTGATCGACCTCCTCGACCTCCTGGGCGGTCTGCCAGAAGAACAGGTAGGGGCTGATCGTCGTGCCGAAAACGGCGACGATGGTGGTGATCGCCTCCTTGGAGCCCAGCAGCTTCGGGTCCGGCAGGAACAGGCCCCGCGCGACCTGCCCCCAGTCGAGCTTCACGACCAGGACCACGGCGACATAGGCGAACAGCACCAGGGTCAGCCATTTGAGGAAGCGGACATAGCGCTTGTACGGAACGAACATCTGCAGCAGCAGCGACACGACCGCGAAGCCGATCGTGAACAGATGCGCGCCGCCGCCCGCCAGCAGCCGAGCGGCCGCCCCCATGGCGGCCAGGTCGGCGCCGATATTGACGGTGTTGGCCGCGAACAGAAGGACGACCAGACCCGTCACGGCGCCGCTGGGGATCACCTCGCCCATGTTGCGAGCCAAGCCCTTGCCGGTAACCCGGCCGATCTCGCCGCTGACCAGCTGGATGGCGCTCATCAACGGATAGGTCAGCAGCAGAGTCCACAGCAGGCCGTAGCCGAACCGCGCCCCGGTCTGGGAATAGGTGGCGATGCCGGACGGATCGTCGTCGGCCGCGCCGGTGACCAGGCCGGGCCCCAACTGCTCGAACAGGGCGATTGACCGGACGCGACGGAGCAACGAGGTCATGGTGCGTCTCTTGCCCATTCACCGGCCTTGGGAGTGGGCTGAAACACCGGCCGAGGCGCTTGGTTCCTGTGTCGCCTGTGGGACGAAGCCCAAAATTCCAGCTTGCCAAACCAGATACATAGCTATGTATATATCTCGACATGTTTGTGATCCCCGAGAGCTCGATCATGACCCCCGACACCCTCGCCGACCTGGGCGTGACCTTCCTGGGCAGCCGAATGAAGCGCTTGGCCGACCGGCTGCAGACCGACGCCGCCGCCACGCTCCAGGCCATGAACCTGCCGATCCAGCCGGCCCAGCAACAGTTCCTGGCCGTGCTGCGGCAACAGGGCCCGCAGACCGTGGGCGGCGTCGCCCAGCATCTGCGGATCAGCCAGCCGACCGCCACCCGCGCCGTCCAGGCCTTGATGGAGCAGGGTCTGATCGACGCCAGCCGCGAGGGTCGCGACCAGCGCCAGAAGCTTTTGTCGCTGAGCGCGGCCGGCGAAGCCTTGATGGACCGACTGGAGCGCGACCTGTGGCCCAAGGTCGAGGCCGCCGCCGTGTCGCTGTGCGGCGGCCGCCACGCCGCCCTGCTGGAAGAGATCACGATGATCGAGACCGAACTTGACCGCCGCTCGCTGGTGGACCGGATCATGGCCCCCGCCGCGGCGCCGGCGATGACCATCCGCGACTTCTCCGACGACCTGGCGCGGGCGTTCCACGACATCAACGCCGCCTGGATCGCGCAGATGTTCGCCCTCGAGGAGAACGACATCACGCTGCTGGAGAACCCGCGCGAACTGATCGTCGACAAGGGCGGGGCGGTGCTGTTCGCGCAGACGCCGGACCTGGGGGTGGTGGGGACCTGCGCCATCATGCGGATGAAGGACGGCTGGTTCGAGCTGACCAAGATGGGCGTCCTGGAGGCCGCGCGCGGCCGCAAGGTCGGCGAGTTCCTGCTGGCGGCGGCGCTGGAGCGGGCCAAGGCCATGGGCGTCGCCGACCGGCTCTACCTGCTGACCAACAGGAAGTGCGGGCCGGCCATCCATCTCTACGAGAAGCTGGGCTTCCAGCACGACGCCGAGATCATGGCGCTGTTCGGGGCTCGGTATGAGCGCTGCGACGTGGCGATGCGGTATCGGGGTTAGGCCGAAACCTGAGCCGCGACCGCCTTCAGCACCTCGCGCGCCGCGTTCGGGTCCAACCGCACCTGCAAGCCCCGCTGGCCGCCGTTGATGTAGACGTGGACGTGCGCCAGGGCGTCGGCCTCGATCACCGCCGGCAGCGGCTTGCGCTGGCCGAACGGGCTGATGCCGCCGACCTTGTAGCCGCTGATCCGCTCGGCGTCGGCGGGCTTCATCATCTGGGCCGACTTGCCGCCGACCGCCGCCGCCAGCTTCTTCATCGCCACCTCGCGGTCGGAGGGCGCGATGACCAGAACCGGCTTGCCGTCGACCAGCGCCATCAGGGTCTTGAGCACCCGGCCGGGATCCTCGCCCAGGGCCGCGGCGGCGGCCAGGCCGATGCTGTCGGCGTCCGGATCGTAGTCGTAGGCGTGGACCGTGAAATCGACCCCGGCCTTGGTCAGGGCGAGGGTGGCGGGCGTGGTGCGGGACATGGCGTCACTATAGCCAAGCCCGCCCGAAAACCTCGCCCTTCGACAGGCTCAGGATGAGGTTTTCTTCTCTTCGGCCTGCGGAATGGTCCTCATCCTGAGCTTGTCGAAGGACGAGGACCACGCACTGGGCTGATCGACCTATTTCGGGCAGATCGCGTCGCCCTCGTTCGAGGCCAGCCGCACCTCGGTCAGCGACAGCGAGAACGGCCCGCTGGTGCTGACCACGAACGGCGCGGTGACATGGTCCATCTTCGCCCCGGCCGTCTGGAAGCAGGATAGCTTGATCTTGGTGCTGCTCCACTCGCCGGGCTTGGCGTCCTTCAGCAGGCCCGAGACATCCACCGCGCCGCCGCACGAGGCGTCGTCGCTGCAGCCGATGCTCATCGTCACCGGGGCGGTCGGGGCGGCGTCGATCCGATAGCGGACCATCACCGCCATGTCGCCGGTGGTCTGGCGCGACAGGTCGACCGGCGGCCCGTGGATGGCCAGCATGCCCTGGCCGGTCCAGGCCGCCTGGCGGGCGTTCTCCTGGGCCCCGGCGTCGATCGACTTGACCGAGCCCGCCCCCAGGAAGTCCATCCGCCACGGCGCGGGCAGGCGGCCTTCCACGAAATAGCGGTCGACGCTGCCGGCGGCGGCGGCCTGGCCGGGGTCTTCCGGCAGGCTCCCGACCGTGGCCGGCTTGGCGTAGGACAGGCCGTAGCCATAGGCGAATTGCGGATCATAGCCCGGCTGGCCGCGGTTCAGCGGGCCCTGGTCGGCGCGCTTGGGCCAGGAGAAGCCCAGCTTGCCCTGGAAGTCGCGCTTGGACTTGCCGTCCTTGCCCGCCACCAGCACGTCGGCGACGCCGCCGCCCTCGCTGCCCGGCAGCCAGGCCGCCACGAAGGCGTCCGAGGCGTTGATCTCCGGGTTCACCCACAGGGGGCGGCCCGACAGGAACACCGACACCACCGGGATGCCTTGGGCCTTCAGTTTCTTGAGCAGGGCCAGGTCGGTCTTGTCGCCCAGCTGGTAGCCGAGGTTGGCGACGTCGCCCTGGAACTCGGCATAGGGGTCCTCGCCGAACACCACGATGGCCACGTCGGGCTTGGTCTTGAACTGGCCGCCGGGCGCCAGTTCGGCTTGGCCGCCGGCCGCCTTCACCGCCTGCTCGATCCCGCCCCAGATCGACTGGCCGTGCGGGAAGTCGCTGTTCTTGTTGCCGGTGCCCTGCCAGGTCAGGGTCCAGCCGCCCGAGGCCTTGCCGATGTCGTCGGCCGCGCCGGCCACCAGCACCCTGGCGCCCGGCTTGACCGGCAGCACGCCGTCGTTCTTCAGCAGCACCAGCGACTTGGCCACCGCCTCGCGGGCGATCGCGCGGTGCTCCTCCGCGCCCAGCCGCTCGAGCTGTCCCTGGACGGACGGGGCGACGCGCTCGAACAGTCCGGCCTTGACCTTGACCCGCAGGATGCGCCGCACGGCGTCGTCCAGCCGCGCCATCGGGATCTCGCCCGCCTTCACCTGGGCCAGGGTGTTGTTGTAGAGCGGCTTCCAGCTGTCGGGCGCCATGTACATGTCGAGCCCGGCGTTCATCGCCTGCGGGCAGCTGGCGTTGGTGCAGCCGGCGACCTGCCCGTGAGCGTTCCAATCGCTGACCACGAAGCCCTGGAAGCCCATCCGGCCCTTCAGCACGTCGGTCAGCAGGGTCTTGTTGCCGGTCATCTTCTGGCCGTTCCAGCTGGAGAACGAGACCATCACCGTCAGGATGCCGGCGTCGATGCTGGGCGGGTAGCCCTGGGCGTGGATCGCGACCAGTTCGGCCTCGGAGATCCTGGCGTCGCCCTGGTCCTTGCCGTCCTCGGTGCCGCCGTCGGCCAGGAAGTGCTTGGCCGAGCCGGCGATATGGCCGACGCCAAGGCTCGCGCCGGGCTTGAGCTCGCCCTGCAGGCCTAGGGTCATGGGTCCCGAATAGGATTTCACGACCTCGGGATCCTCGGCATAGCCCTCGTAGCTGCGGCCCCAGCGGTCGTCGCGGGGCACGGCCACGGTGGGACCGAAGGTCCAGTCGCCGCCGACCGCCGCCACCTCTTCGGCGGTGGCCTGGCCGATGCGGCGGATCAGGGCCGGGTCGCGCATGGCGCCCAGACCGACATTGTGCGGGAAGATCGTCGCCCCGACGATGTTGTTGTGGCCGTGCACGGCGTCGATGCCGAACATGATCGGGATCGGCGTGTGGCCCGGCCGCGCGGCCAGGGCCTGCTTGCGGTAGGCGTCGACCAGGTCGATCCAGGCCTTGGGCGGAGCGCGGTCATCGCCGCCCGGCGCCGAGTTGCCGCCGGCCAGGATCGAGCCCAGCGGATATTTCTCCAGATCGGCCGGGGTCATCGAGGCGATGTCGCCCTGGATGGTCTGACCGACCTTCTCTTCCACGCTCATCTTGGCCATCAGCTGGGTGATGAAGGCTTCGGTCTTGACGTCGGTGATCGCCGCCGGGCTGGCCGCCGCGGGCCATTGGGCCGGATGGGCGATGGCCGATTGCGCCGACGCGGCCGGGTCTGATTGGGCGAAGGCCGGCGCGCCCGGCAGACCCGTCGAGGCGATGCCGGTCGAGGCGACGAGGGCCGAAATCAGAAGGCGACGGGAGCGGACGGTCATTCAACACCTTCAAGAAGCGGCCCAGGCGACAGAGGCGCGGGCGGTCATTGCGCGGCAAAAAACCGGCGCGACGGGGAGAACATCGTCGCGCCGGAGTTTGGAGAGCCCCCGATGAAGGGGATCCAGTCACGCCGCCGTCGGAGGGGTCTGACGAAGGCGCGTCGTCCCCGCCGACGAATCGGCGCTGGAACGGGACGGATAGGAATTTCGTGGACGCCGCTCGCCTCTATCGGGCGCGCGGGCGCGGTGTGGGTGTTCCCTTCCCTGAAGCGGGGGCTGGCGCCCCTCTTGACGGTCCTGACTGCACCATGAATTGACAGCGCTGTCCAGAGACTTGATAGCGGTACCTTGCTGAACCTCCATGGATGTCGGGGAGAGGCCGGGCGCCGCGGGGCGTCAGGCCACCATGGCCTCCGCGGCCCACATGCCGTGGCGTTTCATGTAGTCGGCGTGGCCGGGCATGGCGTCGACCCGACGGGCGATCAACGCCTTCATGTTCCGGAAGCCGTCGGCGATCGCCCGGCTGTCCTGGTCCGCCACCAGCGGCGAGTAGCCCTGGGGCTGCACGCCCTGTCCCAGCAGCACGGCCAGCCAGGAGGTGGGGGTGAACATCTCGTCGGGATGGATGACCAGCTGGCCGCGCTCGTGGAACAGCTCGATCCGGTCGGCCAGCGAGTCCGGGATCGGCATCTGGCGCACATAGGACCACAGGGCCGCGTCGTCGCGGGTGGTGGATTTGTAGTGCAGGATCAGGAAGTCGCGGATCGTCTCCATGTCGACCGCGATGCGCCGATTATAGGCCTCGCGGTTGGCGGGCGAGAACCGGCGGTCGGGGAAGTGTTGCAGCAGCTTGTTGATGCTGGCCTGGATCAGATGGATGCTGGTGGACTCCAGGGGCTCCATGAACCCGCTGGACAGGCCGATGGCGACGACGTTCTTGTCCCACATCTTCCGGCGGCGGCCGGTGGCGAACCGCAGCAGGCGCGCGTCGGCCAGAGGCTCGGTCTCGAGATTGCCCATCAGCGTCGAAACGGCGTCTTCGTCCGAGATGAAGCGGCTGGAATAGACATAGCCGTTGCCGACCCGGTGCTGCAGCGGGATGCGCCATTGCCAGCCGGCCTCGCGGGCCGTCGAGGTGGTGTACGGCGACAGGGGGCCGCGCAGGGCGCAGGGCACGGCGGCCGCCCGGTCCATCGGCAGGTAGGCCGACCAGTCCTCGTAGCCGGCCTTGAGCGTCTGCTCGATCAGCAGGCCCTTGAAGCCCGAACAGTCGATGAACAGGTCGCCCTCGACGCTGGCGCCGGATTTCAGCCGCAGGGCGGTGACGAAGCCGGTTTCGGAATCCTGGTCGACCTGGACGACCTCGCCCTCGATCCGCGCGACGCCCAGGCCCTGGGCGAAGCGGCGCAGGTACTGGCCGTAGAGAATGGTGTCGAAATGATAGGCGAAGCCGAAGGTCGACATCGGATCGCGCGGGTCGTCGCTCTGGCGGTCGAACCGGCCGGCCTTGGCCGCCTGGGCGCACAGCGAATAGTCGGCCAGGGCGAGGCTTCCCCCCTCGTGGTTCAGCTTCAGCCAGTACTGGAAGAAATGTCCCATCTCGGCGTTGAGGCCGTAGACGCCGAACGGGTGGAAATAGGATTGGCCCAGGCCGCCCCAGTCGCGGAACTCGATGCCTAGCTTGTAGGTCGCCCGGGTCTCGCGCATGAACTCGGCCTCGTCCAGGCCCAGCATGGCGTTGAACAGCCGGATCGGCGGGATCGTCGCCTCGCCGACGCCGACCACCCCGATGTCCTGGGATTCGACCACCTGGATCCGGTAGCGGCGATCAAGACCGCGCGCCAGGGCCGCGGCGGTCATCCATCCGGCGCTTCCGCCGCCGACGATGACGATGTTCTGGATCCAAGTTCCGTCCGACATGTCGCCGTTCCTTCCCGGCCTGGTGACGCCTCGCCGCCCAGGGATCGTGCGTCCGATCCTCCGCCTGACGACGGCGACGCTCAAGAAAAATGGCCATGGCTCGCCAGGAGCCATGGCCATCCCGTGCCTAGGCCCTAGCGGCCGAAGCGGTAGCGCAGACCGAACGAGACGCGCCGGTCGCCCGACACGAAACGCAGGGGCAGTTCGGAGAACTGCAGGTAGGCCTTGTTGTCTTCCTTGGTCAGGTTGGAAGCCTCCAGCGTCACCTTCAGATCCTGGGTGATGTCGTAGGCCACCTGGCCGTCCAGCTGGCCGTAGGCTTCGTTGTAGATGCCCAGGTTGTGGACGTCGGCGCCGGAGCCGAAGCCGTAGTTGCCCTGGTAGGCCTTGTCACGCCAGGCATAGGACAGGCGGGTCGAGAACGGACCGCTCTCGAAATAGCCCTGGACGTTGAAGGCGTGCTTGGACACGCCCGGGATCGGCAGGTTGTCGGAGAAGTCGTTGGCGTAGGGCGACTTGGAGTCCGAGTAGGTGTAGTTGGCCGTGAAGCCCAGGCCGTTCTCGAACGCGTACTGCGCCTGAGCCTCCAGACCCTTGATCTCGCCGCCCTCGCCGTTGACCACCGAGGTGAACGTCCCGGTCGAAGCGCCGGCCACCGACTGGTCCTTCACCGTCACCGGGAAGGTGTTCTGGACGATGAACGAGTCGACGGTCTTGTAGAACACGCCGGCCGAGATCAGGCCCTGGCTGCCGAAATAGTGCTCCCAGGCCAGGTCGAACTGCGACGCGCGGAACGGGTCGAGGTTGGGGTTGCCGCCGCTGCCGTTGGTGTAGAGGAACTTGTCGAAGTTCGGCCCCGGGGTCGACGAGCGGGTGAAGTTGTACGACGCGCCCTGACCCAGGTCGAACAGGTTCTGGGCGGCGACGACGCGGGCGCCGGTCGCCCGGACCTTGTCCTGTTCGGTGACGTTGAACACCGCGTTGATGCTGGGCAGGACGTCGGTGTATTCGCGCACCGTGCGGGCCGAATCCGGGTTCTTCAGGATCCCGTTCCAGCTGTCGGTGCCCCACCACAGCGGGGTCACCGGCGTGTTGGACGAGTCGATGGTCAGCTTGGTGTGCACCACGCGGACGCCGGCGTTGATGTGGTAACCCTCGTCTCCCAGGTCGGCCATCACGTAGCCCGAGGTCGTGGCGTCCTTGATTTTGAAGGACTCGATCGGGTCGCGGTAGAAGGCGAACTTGGTCGACGGATACAGGGCCTGGATCCAGTTCACCGGGTTCTTCATCTGCCCGTAGTCCTGGAAGATCGCGTTCACGCCGTGAACGTTGTCGGTGACCGCGCGGCTGGGGGCCGAGGCGGCGGTCTGGTAGGGCGTGACCACCGCGGGCGAATTGCCGAAGCGGCCGCAGCCGTAGAAGGCGATGTCGCACTTCTTCAGGCCGATCGCGCCGTCCTGGAAGTAGCCCAGCGGGGTCCAGTCGACGAACACGCCGTGGTCGGTCGTGCCCTGGGCGCTGGCCGGCAGTTCGCCCTTGGCCGAGTAGTCGGCCAGGTAGCGGCCATAGTCCGAGGTGACCTTGTTTTCCGAGTAACGCAGGCCGCCCGTGAGCACCATGTTGGCGCCCTCGCCGAACTCGGGGCGATAGCTGAGATCCCCGGTGATGGCCTTGTCGTCCAGCTTGGACTTGTCGCCGAACGCCCAGTGCGACTTGAAGAACACCGAGCTGGGCGTGGTCATGGCGGTGGCCAGGTTGGCCGCCGGCGTGAACATCGGGTAGTCGCCGTTGGTGAAGCCGTAGGTCGCCGTCAGCGGGGCGGTGGCGTTCGGGGCGAAGCCCGCGCCGCCGTCACGCACCGTGTACTGGGTGTAGCGCGTGTCGACCTGGCCCGAGGTCGAGGCGTAGTCGGTCTTGGACCAGGCGGCGCGGACCTTGCCGCTCAGGCGCTCCGTGCCGTTCCAGTCGAGGGCGAACTGCACGTTGTCGGTCTTGGCCTTGGCGTTCTTGGCGAAGGTGTCGCCTTCCGACGAGTTGGCGGTGACCATGCCCGACTGCAGGACGTCGTTGCTGCTCTTGGCCAGGCCCTGCGAATTGTACATCGCGTTTTCGTTGGCGTAGGCCCACTTCAGCGAGTGCTCGCCGGTGAAGATCTTCAGGTCGGAGTGGAACCAGTCCGCCCGCAGGGTCACCGTGTCCGAGACGTCCCAGTCGGCGTTCAGCGAGAAGGCGGTGCGCTTGCGCTCCTGGTGGCGGTTGTTGCTGTAGCGATATTCCGGCGACCAGAGGTTGGTCGTGCCCGTCTGGACCTGGTTGTTGCCGGTCGCGGTGGGCCGGTTCAGGTAGGCCCAGCCGCCGCGGTTCTCGCCGCTGAGCACCTCGGTGTCGATCCAGTTTTCGTCGTAGGTGAAACTGCCCAGCAGGCCGAAGTTGTCGGTGAACTTGTAGCCGACCACCGCCGAGAGATTCGGCTTCAGCTTGCCGTCGGTCGAGCCCTGGTTGCCGGCGACGTCGAGCGCCAGGGTCAGGTCGTTGGTCATGTCCAGCGCGTTGCGGGTCTTCAGGTTGACGGTGCCGCCCAGGGCGCCTTCGATCTGGTCGGCCTGCGGCGACTTGATGACGTCCACGCCCGCCAGCAGGTTGGAGGGGATGCCCTCCAGCGAGTTGGTCTGCTTGGCGTTGCCTTCGCCCAGGCGGAAGGCTTCCAGGCCCGACAAGAAGGTGTCGCTGTTGAGCAGGGTGACGTTCTGGTCGAGGCCGCGGATGCGGACCTTGGTGCCCTGGCCGTTCTCCCGGTCGATCTGCACGCCCGGCAGGCGCTGCAGCGACTCGGCGATGTTCTGGTCGGGGAACTTGCCCATGTCCTCGGCGGTGATCGACTCGATGATCTGGTCCGAGTTCTTCTTCAGGCTGAGGGCGTTGGCGAGCGAAGCGCGGAAGCCGGTGACGACGACTTCATCAACCTGGGATGGTTGGTCGTTTTGAGCCGGCGCGGCCTGGGCGATGGCCTGGCTGGCGCTCAGCAGCACCATGGCCGAGGCGGCGCCGAGCAGAGCCGTGCGTGATCGATAAGACGTTGTGGTCATTATGCATTCCCCTGATGTGCGGCAGCAGTTCTCAGTCTCGATCAGCGGAGCCGAACGAGCCAAGACGCGGAAGTTTGAGGGATGCGTGCGCATCCTCCCGTGGAGTTCCGGCTTTTTTTGGAGTGCCGGTAGGTTCAACCTATGGAGAACCGACAGCGCTGTCAACTTTGGACAGGATATTTCGAAAACGATTTTGGTTATGCGACTTTCAAGTCACGTCCGGGCCAGGGCCAGGCCGATCGCCGCCAGGGCCACGGGCTCCATGACGGCATAGCCTTCGCGGGTCGGATGGACGCCGTCGTAGGCCAGACCCGGCCTCATGCCGCCCGCCCCGTCGTCCAGCACCCCGGTGTAGTCGGCCAGCGCCGCGCCGCGCTCGGCCGCCCAGGTCCGCAGCCAGGCGTTCAGCGCCGCCACCTTGGCGGTGGGACCCAGGCCCGGCCTCCAGGGAAACTCGGCGACCGGGGTGATCGTGGCCAGGATCACGGCGATCCCGCTGGCCTGGGCCAGCACGGTCATGGCCTGGAGGTCGGCCCGGGTGGCGGCCGGGTCGTAGGGGCCGGCGTTCTGGGCGATGTCATTGACCCCGGCCAGGATGTGCACGGCCGCCGGCTTCAGCGCGACCACGTCGGGCCAGAACCGCACCAGCATCTGGGCCGTCACCTGGCCGCCGATCCCCCGTCCCAGCAGGCCGTTGTCGGCGAAGAACGCCGGATGGAAGTCGCGCCAGCCCTGGGTGATCGAGTCGCCTATGAACACCACCCGGCGACGTTCGGGCGGGAGCTCGCGGTCGACCGCGTTCTCGGCGGCGTAGCGCTGCAGGAACGGCCAGTCGGCGCGCAGCCGCTCCTCCTCCGAGGGCCATTGCGGCGAGGCGGCGGTCTGGGCCAGGGCGAGGCCCGGGACGGCCCATCCCGACGAGGCAAGCCCGGCCGTCAGCAGGGCGCGACGATCCAGCATCAGCGCACCTCCGTCTTGGCCGGAACCACGTTCCAGCCCCGCAGCTCGACCTTGGCGCCGGCCCTCGCCTCGCCCGGATAGCGGATCTCGACGGTCCGTCGCTCGCCGGGCAGCAGCGAGACATAGTTGTCGGCGTAGTAGGCCGGCAGGATCCGCGCGCCCTTGGCGTCGACCAGGGTCAGCTTGCCGTTCAGGGCGGGGGCCGAGCCGGTGTTGGCTAGGGTCACCGTGACCACCGTTTCAGCGCCGGCGGCGGTCGAAGCGGCCGCGATCGACACCGGCTGGGCCGCCATGGCCGACAGCTTGCGCTCGCCCTCGGCGTCGCGCGCCACCCAGTAGAGGTTGCTCGACAAAGGCGCGCCGTCGGCGGCGGCCAGGTCCAGGCGGACCACCACCGCGCCCTGCGTCAGCGGACCGGACAGGTCCAGCGTCTCGCCCAGCGCCGTGCTGTCGGCGGCCGCGTCGATCCGCGAGGTCCGGTCGGCCAGCACCGCGCCGTCCAGTCCCACGACACGAGCCCGCAGGCTCGCGCCGGTGATCGGCGTCAGGCCGTTGTTGACCAGGGCCAGCCGGTGGTCGGGCTGGCTCATCTGCACGTGGACGATCTCCGAGCCCTTCTGGGTCCCGTAGTACGAGGCGTGGGTGTCGTAGTCGTGGCTGAGGATCTGCCACATGGTCGAGGGCCAGGCGGGCTGGGTCATCCACAGCAGGCGGCCCGACGACCTGGTCCACAGCTCCTGGTTCATGCCCTCGAAGATCGCCCGGTGCGTCTCGTAGTTCATCAGCTGGGCCTTGCGCTCGAAGTCCTCAAGGCTGGTCGGCGCGCCCAGCTTGGCGGTCATGGCGTCGATGAAGGTCTTGGTCGCGCCGTTCCCGGTCGGATGCCAGTCGTGATAGGCCCAGACGTCGCTGATCGGCCAGCGGTCGGGGGCCGGCACGGCCGCCTCGAACGCCTCCAGGGTCGGGAACGACGGCGTGCCCACCTCGACCGAGAAGCCCTTGGCGTGCTCGGTGAAATAGGTCTCGGGCTCGCGATAGTTATAGGGCCCGCTGTTCTGCAGGTTCACCCGGTTGGAGCTGCCGGTGTACCAGCGCGTGCCGTCCAGGTCGTGGACCAGCGCCTCCAGCCCCTCGTTGAGGATCGGCTGCGGGACGCCCTCGTTGCGGCCGAACCACAGGGCGATCGAGGGGTGGTTGCGATAGCGGCCGATCACGTCGGCGGCGTTCTTCAGGAACAGCGGCACGTCCTGCGGCTCCAGCTGGTAGTCCTGGGTCGACGCCCAGAAGTCGTTCAGCACCAGCAGGCCGTACTCGTCGGCCAGGTCGTAGAAGACGTCCTCGGTGTTCTGCCCCACCCAGTTGCGGATGGTGTTGAGGTGGGCGTCCCTGTGCAGGCGGAAATAGGGCTCCAGCCGCTCGCGCGACACGCGCTTGCGCCAGTCGTCCGTGCCCCAGTTGCCGCCGCGCGCGGCGATCTTCACGCCGTTGACCTTGATGACCAGATAGGGCGTCAGGCCGGTGTCGGGCACGTCTTTCACCGCCGGCGAAGTCTCGCCCGCCTTGGTCAGCGAGGTGGCCCAGCCGTCGGCGACCTTGCGGACGCCCTCGTGGCTGCCGTCGGTGACGTCCTGGCCCAACTGGCGGGCCTTGGAATAGTCGACCTCGACCCGCCGCAGCTCGCCCTTGGAATCCATCAGCGACAGCTCGTAGGTCATCTGGCGCAGGCCGATGCGGCTGTCCTTCTGGTCGGACGGCTTGCCGTCGACCGAGGCCAACAGGCGCAGGCCATACAGGGTCTGGGCGCCGTAGCCGTTGGGCCACCACAGCTTGGGATTCTTGACCGACAGCTGCGGGAAGTCGGCCGGGCTGAACACCACCCTGCCCTTGCCGGGGGCGAGGATGACGGTCGTCTCGACGGCGACGTCATCGAAGGCGGCGCGCACGGTCGTCTTGACCGCCGCGCCCGTCAGGTTCTCGACCGGAACGGTGATCTCGACGTCGGCGACGCTGTTGTCCGGCTGGCCAGCCACTTGGGGAAGCGTGGTGACCACATGGCTGTCGCCGATCCGCACCGGCCCGGTCGAGCGCAGCACCACGTCCTGCCAAAGGCCGGTGTTGCGGTCGCGGACGCTGGGGATCCAGTCCCAGCCCTCGCTGGCGATGAAGGTCGGGCCGTCCAGGGCCTGCATCCCGCCGTTCTCGCCGACCCCGGCGGTCAGGGACTCCTCATGGGCCAGGCCCGGATGCGGCGGCGGCGAGACCTTGACCGCGACGGCGTTGGCGACGCCGGGCTTCAGCCTGCCGGTCACGTCGAACTGGCCGCGGATGAAGGCGCCCTTCAGATCGCCAAGCTTCTCGCCGTTCAGCCAGATCTCGGCGGCGTAGTTGATCCCCTTGAAGACCAATTGCTGATGGCGGCCGTCCTGGCCGGTCGGCGCGACGAACTCGGCGCGATACCAGTAGTCCTGCTTGTTCAGGCTCTCGGGGATGGCGGTGTTGTTGAGCCCGAAGTCCGGATCGGGATAGACGCCGCGATCGACCAGGGTGGTCAGAACCGTGCCGGGCACGGTGGCCGCATACCAGGCCTTGGCGTCGTAGCCGGGCCTCGACAGCGCTGTCCCGCCATCACTGATTTTCGGCGCCTCGACCAGCGACCAGCGCTTCAGGGTCCAGGCGTCGGCGCCTTCGGTGAGGGGGGCGGCGACCAGGGCCGGGCCGGCATAGGGCGCGACGGCGATCGCCTTGGAGAACGACGCCTTGCTCCTGGGCCGCGTCCAGGCGTCCTGCGGCGTGACCTGGCCGTACATCTGGCGCACCTGCACCGGCCAGGTCGGGCTGCCGGGTTCGTACACCGTCAGGGCGGGGTCGGGCTTGGTCGAGGCCAGGGCCTTGAGTTCGGCGGGCGTCAGCGCCGCCGCCTGGGCCGTGAAGCCGGCGATCCTGCCGCCGAACGGCGCGGTTCCGGCCGGTTTGCGCGGACCCAGCTGCAGGGTCGAGGCCGAGGCGACCGGCGACGCCGCCCCCTCCCCGACCTTGGCCCCGTCGACATACAGCGTGACCTTCGCCCCGTCCGACACCGCCGCCACATGGGTCCAGGCGCCGGGCTTCAGCGCGCCCGGGCCCTTCACGGTCGTCGAGCCGATCGAGACCGCCGGCGCGCCGTCCTCGAGCACGATGAAGCGGCCGCCGCCGACGGGGTCGCCCACCCCGGCCACGACCACGCGCCCGGCCGACACGGTCGTCGGCGAAATCCAACCCTGCAGCGACCAGGGCCCCTGGGCCGGCAGGGGATTTCCCGCCAGCGGCTTGGCCAGGCCGTCGCCGCCGCGCGGCAGGTCGGCGTTGTAGGGCCCTTGGACGGACGATGTCTGGGCGCCGGCCGAGGCCGCGACCAACAGGGCGCAGGAGGCCAGCAGCGACAGGCGCGAAATCCGGCGGATCTGGTGGCTCATCATGTTTCCTCCTCGGTGGGACGGCCTCTGCGGGCCGCTTCATCAGTGTCAGGTCGACGTCAGGGTCGCGGCAGCAGGCGGCAGAGCGCCTCGTGGCCGCCTCGGGCCGGGACAGGGCCCGACGGGGTGAAATCCAGCGCGCGCCCCGTCGCGTCGGCGGTCGGCCATGGCGTCAGTCCCGCGCCGTTCGGATCGCCGGTGCGCGCGAAATTGGCCCAATAGGCTTGAAGGCGCGGCCAGGCCGCCTGGCTGGATCCCGCGGGCGACGTGTCGAAGACGAAGGGCAGTTCCGAACCGTGGCGCACGGGTCCCGATCCCGGCGCGGCCACGCCGAGCTCGTAGCGCCAGACGCCCGCGCCGGTCTCGACCTGGCGCGCGGCGACCCAGATCGCCGGGCAGCGGAAGCCGGTGTCGGCGGCGATCTGGCCGGCGGTCCGATCGGAGACCGGGGCCTCGCCCTCGATCTCGTAGAACGCCAGGGCGCGGCCGGCGCCGCCGCCGTAGTTGGTGGTGATCCAATTGCGGGCGTTGGCCGCCCCGCCGTACAGGGACAATTCGCTGGCGCTGTTACCGACGATCAGAAGAACCCGAGCCTGACGGCCGGCGGCCAGGGTCTTGGCCGGGGCCTCGCGGACCACCGCCCCGTCGACCACCGCCTGCAGCCAGATGAAGCCGTCGTCGGGGATCGGCGGCTTCAGGCGATCGGCGGCGTCGAGCAAAGCCGGGCCGGAGGCGGCGCGCAGTCCCGCCAGGTCCGGAGCGCCGACCGCGCGGGCCAGGTCCTCGCCGAGCTTCTCGTTCTGGGCCAGCGACCGCGGCGGCAGGCCGAAGCCCGCCGTGCCGCTCTGCTCGATCGCCTTGCGGAACAGGCCGCGGGCCTCCGGGGCCAGCATCAGCAGGCCCACGTCCTGGCCGCCGGCCGAGTGGCCGAAGATCGTCACATTGCCCGGGTCGCCGCCGAACCGGGCGATGTTGCCCTTCACCCAGCGCAGGGCGGCGATCTGGTCCATCAGGGCGTAATTGCCCGATGCTCCGCCGCCCTCGACGGTCAGGCCGGGATGCGACAGGAAGCCGAAGGCGCCCAGCCGATACTGGATCGACACTAGCACCACGCCCTGCTCGACCAGGCTCGACTCGACCGTGCCTCGGGCCGAGCCGGCGCGGTTGGCCCCGCCGTGGATCCAGACCATCACCGGCAGGGGCGCGGCGGGCTTCAGGGCCGGGGTGCGGATGTCGAGATAGAGGCAGTCCTCGCGGCTGTCGGCGGCGTCCTTGGCGTTCCAGCCGTAGGACCGCTGCAGGCAGGGCGCGCCCGAGACGCTGGCGTCGCGGGTTCCGTTCCAGGGCTGGATCGGCCCCGGCGGCGTCCAGCGCCGCTCGCCGACCGGCGGCGCGGCGAAGGGCACGCCGCGAAACACCGCCCCGGCGCCGCGCGCCTCGCCCCGGATCGCGCCGCCGCTGACCGCGACGGTGACGGGCGGACCGTCATCGGCGAAGGCGGCTCCCGCGGCCCCGAAGGCCAGCGAGGCGGCCCAGAGGACCATGGGGACGAGGGCGCGGCGGTCAGGCCGCGGCATGGCCGGCGGCCTCGGCCGGGGTCCACAGGCGCGCAGCGCCGCGCACCCCCGAGGAGTCGCCCCACTGGGCCGGGGCCAGCCGCGCCCGCCAGCCGTCGGAGAACACGTGCGGCTCGATGAAGGCCGGCAGGCGCTCGTAGAGCTCGGCGACGTTCGACAGCCCGCCGCCGAACACGAAGGCGTCCGGGTCGACGATGTCGCAGATCACCGCCAGGCCTCGGCCCAGGCGGTCGAGATAGCGGTCGAAGCTGGCTTGAGCCTCGGCGTCGCCGGCCCGGGCGGCGGCGATGATCGCCTCGCCGGCCAGGGCCTGGCCGGTGCGTTCGGCGTGGTCGCGGCGAAAGCCCGTGCCGGAAATCCAGGTCTCCAGGCAGCCATGCCGGCCGCACCAGCAGGCCGGGCCCGGCGATTCTTCCGGCCTGGGCCAGGGCAGGGGCGTGTGGCCCCATTCGCCGGCCACGCCGTTGGCGCCCTCGACCAGCTTGCCGTCGATCGCCAGGCCGCCGCCGCAGCCGGTGCCGATGATCACCGCGAAGACCCCGGCCAGCCCCGCCGCCGCGCCGTCGACGGCCTCGGACAGGGCCAGGCAGTTGGCGTCGTTGGCAAGCCGCACGGGCCGGCCCAGGCCCGCTTCCAGGTCCTCGCGGAACCGGCGGCCGTTCAGCCAGGTGGAGTTGGCGTTGCGCATCACGCCCGTGCGCGGCGACACCGAACCGGGCGCGCCGACGCCGATCGAGCCGCGACCGCCGGCCTGCTGTTCGGCCTGGGCGATCAGGTCGCGGACCGTGGCGATGGCGGCGTCGTAGGATCCCGGATTGGGCGCGCGTACACGGGCCAGGAACCGTCCGTCCGGCGCCAGGGCGGCGGCCTCGATCTTCGTGCCGCCAAAATCCACGCCCACTTGCATCAAGCCCGCTTTCCTCCAGCCGCCCGTTCGCTGCTTGTCGGCGCGCGCTTCGGCGCGCCTCCAGCTGCCTCAATAGTCAGCAAGCCAGAATAAAGAAAGCAATTTAAGTAATTCGCGGACGACGGCGGCGCTCTCGCCACCACCCGCGCCACGGTGCTACTAGGGCGTCTGGTCGAAGGTTATCGAATGCCGTCCTTGGAAGTCCCGCGCAAATCGAACCGGAAGCGCACCGCCGGCGCCAGCCTGTCGGGCGCCAATCTCGAGCGGGTCGGCGACCACAATCAGCGGGTCATCCTGCAGGCCATCCGGGTGGGCGGCCCGATCACCCGCGTGATTCTGGCCCAGATCACCGGCCTGACGCCGCCGGCCGTGGCCAACATCACCAAGCGCCTGCTGGACGACGGCCTGATCCTGGAGGCTGGCCGCGTGCAGGGCGCGCGCGGCCAGCCGGCCATGAACCTGACCATCAATCCCGACGGCTGCCTGTCGATCGGCGTCAATATCGACCGCGACCACATCACGATCGTCATGCTCGACCTGCTGGGCGCGGTGCGGGCCCGGGCCAGCCAGGAGATCGACTTCCCGCTGCCCGCCGACGTCGCCAAATTCTGCAAGGTCCAGATCCGCAAAATGCTGGGCGCGTGGAAGGGCGAGCCGCCGCGCCTGTCGGGCATCGGCGTCGCCCTGCCCGACGACCTGGGCCGGGTGGACTTGCCGCATCGGCCCGAGAACTACGACGTCTGGAGCACGGCCGACATCGGCAAGCTGATGGCCGACATCCTGCCCCTGCCGGTGTTCCTGGAAAATGACGCCGCCGCCGCCGCC
Organism: Caulobacter sp. Root487D2Y; assembly: GCF_001427165.1. NCBI lineage: Bacteria > Pseudomonadati > Pseudomonadota > Alphaproteobacteria > Caulobacterales > Caulobacteraceae > Caulobacter > Caulobacter sp. Root487D2Y. Next base: position 570,530 of record NZ_LMFD01000001.1, on the reverse strand, counting down.
CTGGGCGAGCTGCAGTTCGGCCATGGCCTGCGCCGGCCCAGCTTCTTCTATGTCCTGGTGTCGTCGGGCCTGGGCGGCGGCCTGGTGATCGAGGGCGACTATTTCCGCGGGGCCCAGGGGCGCAGCGGCGAGATCGGCTTCCTGCCGGTCAACTCGTCCAGGACCCAGGCCCGCTCGCTGCAGGAGATCGTCTCGCTGTCGGCGCTCTACGCCCATCTCGAGGCGGGCGGGATCGTGGTGACCCGCCCCGACCAGCTGAGCGACCTGTCGCCCGAGGGCCAGGCCCTGGTCGAGGACTGGATCGCCCTGGCGGCCAAGCTGCTGGTCCAGCCGTTCGTGTCGATCAGCTGCCTGGTCAATCCGGAAGCCATCTATGTGGGCGGACGGCTGCCCACCGCGCTGCTGGATCGCCTGGTCGCGGCGGTCAACGCCCACCTGGCGCGGATCGAGGACGTGCCGGCCCTGGCCCGGGTCGAGCGGGCCGCCACCTCGGCCGACGGACCGGCGGTCGGCGCGGCTTTGCTGCCCTTCATGGCCCAGGTGCTGCCGTCCCGCGCCGCCCTGATGAAGACGGGCGCGAGATAGCCGTCAGTCCACGGATCAGATGATCCGCTGAGCCGTCACCGCCTGACCCTTGCGGTGCTGGGCGTCGAGCATGACGATGGCGCGGTGGGCGGCGCGGATCGCCCCCTCCTGCCAGGCGCCGACATGGCTGAGATATTCGCCGGCGAAGTGGATCGGTCCGTCAGGCTGGCCCAGCAGGTGATAGTCCGGCTCGTCGTCGCTGGCCCAGCCCACCCCGATGCCGAGATTGTAGGGCACGGCGGCCCACTGCACCTGCAGGGGCTTTTCCAGCAGCTTGCCGCAGCCGGGATGCATGGCCTCGATGACCTTGCGGGTGTGCTCGATCTGGTCGGCGCGGGACATCCTGGCCAGCTGGTCCGCCGCCCGGCCGCCGGCATAGGCCCCCAGGATCACCCCGGTCTTCGAATGCAGGCCGTAGCTGGGGTACCAGACCATGTTGCTGGGTCCCTTCACGAACGAGAGGCCGCCATAGATCTGGTACTTTGGCCCCTCCCAGAAACGCGGGGCCTGCCAGGCGATCTTGATGCTGTCGCGATAGGGCGTGCGGGTGATCGCCGCCTTGTAGGCCGGGCTGAAATCGGCGTCGATCCTGGCCAGCACCGGCAGCGGGATGGTCGAGATGCAGTAGTCGGCCTCGATCGCCAGGTCCTTGTTCGCGACCTTGTCGTGGTAGGCGATCCTCACGCCCTTGCCCGTCTTGCGGATCTGGCGGACCTCGCACTGGCGCTTGATGATCCTGGGGCCCAGGGCCTTGGCGAACGCGTGCGGGATGGCGTCCATGCCGCCCTTGGGCTGGAACATGGTGGCCTGCATGTCGATGGTCTCCTCGAACAGCACGCCGTTCCAGAGATCTTCGTCGAGCAGGGCTTTCAGGCTGATCGGGTCGTAGGGCGTGGCCCGTTCGTCGCCCGCGCCCGGCTCGATCTTGAGGCCGGCCCGCTGCGAGCCCTTGTAGAAGAGGTCCGGCGACAGGTCGCCATAGGTCTTCAGGAAGGCGACCATCCGCGCCTTGTCCTCGGCCGTCAGGTCCGCGTCGAGCGCGCCCTTGTTGATCGCCTTGGCCAGCAGCTCGGAGACATGGCCGCGGGTGTCGTTGATCGCCGTGCGCATCTGGATCGGCTTGCCGCCGTTGGCCTCGGGATTGAGCAGCAGGGCGCTGCGGCTGGTGTTGACCTCGACCTCCAGCTCCACGCCCAGCTCGCGGCAATAGCCCAGCACGATCTGGTGGTGGCTGGGCAGGCGCGCGGCGCCGGCGTTCATGTACTGGCCTTCGTCGAAGTCGCAGACCTGGCGCGAGCCGTCGGTCATCTCGATCCTGTCGCCCCGGCGCACCGTCCAGACCCGGCCGCCGGTGCGGGCCCGGGCCTCCAGGATCGTGCAGTCGTAGCCGGCCTTGCCCAGCTCCCACGCCGCCGCCATGCCCGCCACGCCGGCGCCGAGGATCACCACCTTGGCGCCCTTGCCGCCCCCGCCCTGGGCCAGGTCCGGCGGGGCGCCGGCGAACGCCGTGGACGGGGCCAGCAGGCCCAGGGCCTGCATGGCGGTGAAGGCGGCGCCGTAGCCGCCGGCCGCGCCGATGGCGAGAATGAAATGACGACGACTGACCGGCATGCCTGCCCCCCTTGCACAATGACCCCTGGGACCCCTGGCTCAGGGGTTCGAGGGCTATGCGAGACGGCCGCTTCCGACGGGTCAATCAAACACGACGGCGCCGCGCGTTTGCCCGCGCGGCGCCGCTGGAGCTTGCGGACGGCGCCGCATTTCGCGGCGCTGGACGCGCGTCCATCCATGCTCGCGCCCGCATTGGAACGCGTACGGACAAACGACTCGAATCTCAGACCGGCGGCGGATTGACCATCTTGAAGCCGCCTTCGCGCCAGTAGGGATAGTGCGGATAGGCCGGGGTCACGGCGCTGGCGGCGTCCAGGCGGGCCACCTGCTCGGGCGTCAGGCTCCAGCCGACCGCGCCGAGGTTCTGGCGCAGCTGCGCCTCGTCGCGGGCCCCGACGATCACGCTGGACACCGTCGGCCGGCGCAGCAGCCAGTTGATGGCGATCTGCGGCAGGGTCTTGCCGGTTTCGGCGGCGACCTCGTCCAGGGCGTCGACCACCGCATAGAGCCGTTCGTCGTCGACCGGCGGGCCGGAGTCGGCGGTCTCGTGCAGACGGCTGACCGCCGGCAGCGGCTGGCCGCGACGGATCTTGCCGGTCAGCCGGCCCCAGCCCAGCGGACTCCAGACCATGGCCCCGACGCCCTGATCGATCCCGAGCGGCATCAGCTCGTGCTCGTAGTCACGGCCGATCAGCGAGTAGTAGGTCTGGTTGGCGACGTAGCGCGGCCAGCCGTGCCGGTCGGCGATCGCCAGCGACTTCATCAGCTGCCAGCCGGAGAAGTTGGAGGCGCCGACATGCAGCACCTTGCCGGCCCGCACCAGGTCGTCCAGGGCCGACAGCACCTCCTCGATCGGCGTGAAGGCGTCGAACGCGTGCAGCTGCAGCAGGTCGATGCGGTCGGTGCGCAGGCGCTTGAGCGCCGCCTCGACGCCCCGAACCAGCCGCGGGCGCGAGGTCCCGCGGTCAAGCGGGCCGTCGCCCGTCGGCAGGCCGATCTTGGTCGAGATCAGCGCCCGGTCACGCAACCCCTCGAGGGCCGCGCCGAGGATCTCTTCCGAGGCGCCGTTCGAATAGACGTCGGCGGTGTCGAACAGGGTCACCCCCGCTTCCAGGCAGATCTCGATGATGCGGCGGGCCTGGGCGGCGTCGGTGTCGCCCCAGGCGCTGAACAGCGGCCCCTGGCCGCCGAAGGTGCCGGCGCCGAAGCTGAGGGCCGGAACCTTCAGGGTCGATTTTCCGAGTTGGCGGTATTCCATGATCCGACGTCCTTGCGGTCAGAGGGCGGCGACGCGCAGGGCGCGACGCTCAAGAGAGAGACTGAAGGCGGCCAGGGCAAGGGCCGACAAAGGCACGGCGGCGGCGATCAGGGGAACCGAAGCCAGACCCGGGCCGTGGGCGATCACCGCCCCGCCCAGCCAGGCGCCGAACGCGTTGCCCAGGTTGAAGGCGGCGATGTTCAGGCTGGAGGCCAGGCCCTGGCCCGCGCCGCCGGCCTGCGACAGCACCCGCATCTGCAGCGGCGCGACGGTGGCGAAGGCGGCGGCGCCCAGGCCGAAGGCGGCGACCACCGCCCCGATCCGGTCATGGAAGCCGAACGCCGAGGCGACCAGCACCAGGGTCAGGACAGCCAGGCTGCCCAGCAGGGCCGGGGCCAGGGCCTTGTCGGCCCAGCGGCCGCCGACCAGGTTGCCGCCGACCAGGCCCGCGCCGAACACCAGCAGGATCGGCGAGACGGCCGCCTTCGAATAGCCGGCCAGTTCGGTCAGGATCGGCTGGATGTAGGTGAACACCGCGAACACCCCGCCGAAGCCCAGCACGGTCATGGCCAAGCCCATCTGCACCTGCGGCCGGGCCAGGACGGCGAACTCCTCGCGCAGCGGGGCCAGGTCGGCGGCCTGCTTTTCGCGGGGGACCAGGGCGGCCAGCACCGCGAAGGCGACCAGGCCGATCGCACCGACGGCCCAGAACGTCGAGCGCCAGCCGAAGGCCAGGCCCAGCCACGCGCCGAACGGCACGCCCAGCAGGGTGGCCAGGGTCAGGCCTGTGAACATGATGGCGATGGCCGAGGCCTTGCGTTGCGGCGGAACCAGGCTGACGGCGACCAATGAGCCGACGCCGAAGAAGGTTCCGTGGGCCAGGGCGGTGACGATCCGCGCGGCCATCAGCAGGCCGTAGGTCGGGGCCAGGGCGGCGGCGGCATTGCCGATCGTGAAGATGGCCATCAGCACCAGCAGGGTGGTCTTGCGCGGCAGGCGGCGGGTGGCGATCGTCAGGATCGGCGCGCCGACGAACACGCCCAGGGCGTAGCCGGTCATCAGCAGGCCGGCCCGCGGGATGGTGACCCCCAGATCGGCCGAGACCTGCATCAGCAGGCCCATGATGACGAATTCGGTGACGCCGATCCCGAAGGCGCCGACGGTCAGGGCATAGAGGGCGAGAGGCACGGTCAGGGGCTCCGAAACGATTTCGAGCCGCTGAGGTAGTCCCTCTCCGTCCTATGAATTAGACTGCCGGAAAGACAGACATCTGTGAGTTCAAGTCAAAGATGGCCAGACTGGAGATCAACCGCTCGGGCGAGATGGAGGTGTTCGCCCGGGCCGTGGAGCTGGGCGGCTTCTCGCCGGCGGCGCGCGCGCTGAGGATGACGCCCTCGGCGGTCAGCAAGCTGATCAGCCGGATGGAGGCGCGGCTGGGCGCGCGGCTGATCAACCGCTCGACCCGCAAGCTGACCCTGACCGCCGAGGGCCAGCTGTTCCACGAACGCACCCTGCGGGTGCTGGCCGATCTGGACGAGGCCGAGAGCGCCGTGGCCGCCAGCATCAGCCCGCGCGGCCGGGTGCGGATCAATTCCAACGTGCCGTTCGGCCTGCATCATCTGTTGCCCCTGGTTCCGCGGTTCTCGGCGCTTTATCCGAAGGTGATCCTCGACATCGTGCTGAACGACACCGTCGTCGACCTGATGGACGCCCGCACCGACGTCGCCATCCGCACCGGGCCCATGCGGGCCTCGCAGCTGATGGCCCGCAAGCTGGGCGAGAGCCCGATGGCCGTGGTGGCCTCGCCCGCCTATCTGGCCCGCCACGGCGTCCCCAAGACGCCGGGCGACCTGGCCGCCCACAACTGCATCGGCTTCAACTTCACCCGCCATTGCGACAAGTGGCCGTTCGTCGACGGCGGCGAGCGGGTGTGGCTGCCGATCCACGGCGACGCCACGTCCGGCGACGGCGAGACCTCGCGCCAGCTGGCCCTGGTCGGCCAGGGCCTGGCCCGGCTGGCCCATTTCCACATCGGCGCCGACCTGGCCGCCGGGCGGCTGGTTCCGGTGCTGGAAGCCTACAATCCCGGCGACCTTGAGGAGCTGCACGCCGTCTATGTCGGCCACGGCGGCCAATTGCCTAGCCGGGTGCGGGCGCTGATCGATTTCCTGGTCGCGGAGGTCGATCTGCGCTCCGCCCCCGAGCCTAGGGCTTGGGTTTAGGCGCGTCCGCCGGATCGACATAGACCGTGTCGGTCGGGCCCTGGCCGAAGATGTAGACCACCACCGGCTCGTCCCGCGTCAGGGCGAAGTGATGATCGCCCGCCGGCTCGGTGTAGACGCTGCCCGGCGGCAGGGCCTTGACCCCGGCCTCGTCGGTCTTGTCGCCATAGCCGAAGAACCAGGTCCCCGAGATCACCACCGCCGTGCGTTCGTCGCGGTGGCCGTGGGCGGCGATGCGGGTGTTGGCCGGGGCCTGCAGCCGGATCGTGTAGGGCCCGGCCTTGGTCGGATCGCCGGCCAGGACCGAGGTCTGGATTCCGGCGACGCCGGACGATCCCGGACCGGCCCCGCCCTGGGCCAGGGCCGCGATCTCTGCAGGGGTCAGGCGCAGTTCGGCGCTGGGCGCGGCGGCGACGCCCGACGCCGCCAGCAGGACCGCGACGAGGCCGAGGACGGCGCCTTTCACAGGGGCCCTCACAGGGGCTTGTCCAGGAACGGACGCACCAGGGCGATCGTGCCCTTGGGGTTCTCTTCCATGATCCAGTGGCCCGAGGCGGGGACCACGCCCTCGGTGACGTTGTCGGCGGCGGCGCGCATGACGGTGGCCATCATCGGGCCAAACGACTTTTCGCCGCCCAGGGCCAGCACAGACAGGGTCAACTTGCCGTACTGGGCCAGGAAGGCCTTGTTGTCGACGGCGTCCTGGTCGAAGGCGTGGAACTGCTCGAACCCGGCGTGCATGGCCCCCGGCTGGGCGTAGAGCTTGGCGTAGTGCTCGCGCGACGCCTCGTCGAACTTCTTCGGATCGGCCGAGAACTCGTTCCAGAAGCGGTCCAGATAGATGCGCTCGCGGCCGGCGACCAGGCGCTCCATGTCGGGCCCGCCGAACCGGAAGTGCCACAGCAGCGGGTTCTTCAGGATCTCGTCCCAAGGGCCGATCCCGGGCACGGGGGCGTCGATCAGCACCAGGCGGGTCACGCGCTTCTGGTTCTGCACCGCGAAGGCGTAGGCGACCATGTTGCCGATGTCGTGGGCGACCACGTCGGTCTTGTCGATCTTCAAGGCGTCGAGAACCCCGGCCACGTCCTTGGCCTGGTTCTTCTTGTCGTAGCCGCCGGCCGCCGGCTTGCTCGACAGGCCCATGCCGCGCAGGTCGGGGACCACCACGGTGTGGTCGCGGGCCAGGTCGGCGGCCATCGGCGCCCACATGTCGCCGGTCTCGCCGTAGCCGTGCAGCAGCACGACGGCCGGGCCCTGGCCGCCGACCCGGACGTGGATCGTCGTGCCGTTGACGGCGATCTCCTGGGTCTTGAACGCGGCGGGGAAGGCGGGGATTTCGGCATGGGCGGCGCCGGCCAGCGAAAGCAGCGCGACGGCCCAAAGGAAAAGACGGTGCATGACGAACCTCCTGATCGGAGCGTCAGCCTGACCTCGAGACGCCGCCTCGGCTTGGAGAATCCCGCCGCGACTAGCCGATTTCCGTCATTTGACCGGAGCGCCGCGGGTGATCGCGTCTAGGCGCCGCCGACCGCGCCGATATAGCCCAGCGTCGCCGCCCGGTGGACGGTCTGGGAGCGGCCGGCCACGCCCAGCTTGTCGGCGGCGTTGATCATGTGGAAGCGGACGGTCGGGGTGGCGATCTGGACGATGGCCGCGATCTCGCCGTCGGTCTTGCCCGCCGCGGCCCATTTCAGGCACTGGATCTCGCGCCGGGTCAGGCGCGCCATATCCCTGCGCTGGCCCAGCGCCGCCTCCTGGTAGGCGCCGGTCAGACGCAGGGCCAGCAGGTGGAACTCGCCGGCCCGGGTCGCGAAGATCTCGGCCACGTCGACGTCCGCGTCCGGCGAGGCCCAGACGACCGCCCCGATCACGCCGCGCGGCTGATAGGCCGGAGCCACGATCGCGGTGGCCACGCCGAACATGTCGCCCGGGTCGATCGCCCCCATCGCCTGGGTCCAGCCGGTGCGCCGCCAGGTCTGCAGCCGGCCGTCCTGGAAGAAGAACGGCTCGGACGTCAGGCGGGTGGCGAAGACGAACGGCGCGCGCAGGGCGAAGGCCCGGTCGCGCCAGTATTCCAGCGTCGGGTCGATCCAGCGGAACAGAGTCTCGGCCAGGGGTTGGCCGTCCATGCCGACCATGGGCCTGGGACTTGAGATATCGGCGCTGACGGCGATGAACGGCAGGCCGACCTCGCGGCCCAGCGCGTCGATCTCGCGCGCCAGCCGCTCGACCAGCTCCAGATCCGCGGCCGCGGGCGCGCGCTCGGCGCTCATCGTCCCACCCCTGCTCATCGCAACCCGCGGACGATGATCCGGCTTGGCGGGGGGCGCAACGATCCCCCTAGGGAAGGTCCCTATCAGTTCCGATAGCTTGCGTCCGCGAGCGCCCTTGGCGAGCTTGCGGGCGGGCGATAGTGGCGCCCCGCGTGGCGAGGTGATGTGGGTGGAGCTTGAACTGTCGGCCGAGGACCTGGCCTTTCGCGACGAGGTCCGCGCCTTCCTCGCCGCCCGCCTGACGCCGGAGCTGGCCCAGGCCGGGCGGCGGATGACCAGCGTCTTCTGCGACAAGATCCACAGCCTGGCCTGGCAGAGAATCCTTCACGCCCAGGGCTGGGCCGCGCCGTCCTGGCCGGTGGAATACGGCGGCCCGGGCTGGACCGAGATGCAGCGCCACGTCTTCGCCGCCGAATGCGCCCGGGCCGGCGCGCCCGGCCTGGCGCCGATGGGCCTGAGGATGGTGGCGCCGGCGATCATGGCGTTCGGCGCGCCGGCCCAGAAGGCCCATTACCTGCCCCGCATCCTGTCGGGCGAGGACTACTGGTGCCAGGGCTATTCCGAGCCCGGCGCGGGGTCCGACCTGGCCGCCCTGTCGCTGCGCGCGGAGCGGGACGGCGACGACTACGTGCTGACCGGCTCGAAGATCTGGACCACCCACGCCCACTGGGCCAACCGGATGTTCTGCCTGGTCCGCACCGCGACGCAGGGCCGTCCCCAGGCCGGGATCACCTTCCTGCTGATCGACATGGACAATCCCCGCATCAGCATCAAGCCGATCGTCACCCTGGCCGGCGAGCACGAGGTCAACCAGGTGTTCTTCGACGAAGCCCGCACCCCGGTCGTCGACCGGCTGGGCGAGGAGAACCAGGGCTGGGCCGTGGCCAAGCACCTGCTGACCTTCGAGCGCGGCGGCGGCTACGCGCCTGGACTCGAGGCGGCGCTGGAGCGCCTGCGGACCTCGGCCGGGCTGGAAGCCGGCGACGAGACCGAGCGCCTGCTCGACGATCCGCATCATCGCCGCCGCCTGGCCGAAGCGCAGATCGCGACCCTGGCCATCGACATCTCCGAGCGGCGGGTGCTCAGCGCCCTGGCCGCCGGCGGCGGTCCCGGCCCGGCCTCGTCCCTGCTCAAGCTGCAGGGCTCTGAAGCCCTGCAGCGCCTCGACGAGCTGGCGACCGATACGCTGGGCCCCTATGTCGCCCCGCATCAGCCCCAGGCGCGGGCGGCGGGCTCGAACCTGTCGCCGATCGGTCCCGAACACGGCCTGACCACCATGGCTCGCTACCTGAACAATCGCGCGGCCTCGATCTATGGCGGCTCCAGCGAGATCCAGCGCGACATCATCGCCCGCCAGATCCTGGGGCTTTAGGGCGCTGCCCCTTGGCTGCTTGGCCAAAAATAGTTCTGTCATCCCGGACGTAGCGCGCAGCGCGAAGATCCGGGACCGACGCGTGAACTCAGCGCTTCTGGCGGTCCCGGATCTGCGGCCCTACGGGGCCTTGTCCGGGATGACAGACGCGGAGGGGGCGCCGCCCCCGACCGCCCCCTATCATTTCCGATAGCTTGTTCGCCCAACGCCGGACCCGCACGCTCCTCCCAAAGCCAGCGTCCCATGAAGGCGCGGCGATCAGGGAGGAAGAAGGATGTCCGGACCATCGCGTTTGGCGCTGACGCTCGGTGCGTCGGCGCTGGCCCTGCTGGCGGCCGCGCCCGCCTGGGCGCAGAGCAAAGCCCAAGGTCAAACCCAGGGCCAGAAGACCGACCCCTTCACGATCGAGACCCTGGTGGTCACCGCGCAGCGGCGCGAGGAGTCCGCCAACAGCGTCGGCATGCCGATCCAGGCCTTCAGCGGCGAAACCCTGCAGCAGCTGCGGGTCACCGACCCCAAGGACCTGTCGGCCATCGCCCCCAGCTTCACGGTCTCGCAGAGCTACCAGGGCGTGCCGACCTATACGCTGCGCGGCATCGGCTTCAACACGATCAACCTGTCGGCCACCTCGACGGTCGGCACCTATGTCGACGAGGTCGCCTACGCCTATCCGTTCATGAACACCGGCCCGATGTTCGACCTGGAGCGCGTCGAGGTGCTGAAGGGGCCGCAGGGCACGCTCTACGGCCGCAACACCACCGCCGGCCTGATCGACTTCGTGACCAACAAGCCCAGCGAGACCTTCGAGGGCTCGGCCACCGCCGAGGTCGGCAACTACCAGACCCACAATTTCGAGGGCTATGTCGGCGGTCCGATCGGCAAGGGCTTGCAGGGCCGCGTGGCCTTCCGCTCCGAGGACAGCGACGAGGGCTGGCAGATCAGCAACACGCGCGGCGAGCGGCAGGGCGAGAACCACCGCCTGGGCTGGCGCGGCGCCCTGGCCTTCCAGCCCAGCGACACGGTCGAGATCGACCTGTCCTATTCCGGCTGGACCAACACGTCCGACACCGTGGCCGGCCAGGGGATCGGCTTCACGCCGGCCACGGCGGCCAGTCCGTTCAACGCCCCGGGCCTGGTCGCCTACGTCAACGCCCACGCGCCGACCAAGGCCAGCCAGGCCGACTGGGCCTCGCCGACCGCTCGTGGCGCGGACATCGGCACGGGCCTGGGCATCGGCGGCCCGGCTCGCGAGGACGACCGGATGGACGCCGGCAAGCTGAAGGTGGTCTGGGACCTGACCGACTCGGTGCGGCTGGTCTCGCTGACCAGCTACAACAAGCTGACCCGCGACGCGGTGTTCGACTGGAGCGGCGCGCCCTACGAGGTCCTGGTCCAGAAAGCCCATGGCGAGATCGAGTCCTCGGCCGAGGAGCTGCATTTCGAGGGCAAGACCAGCAAGGGCGCCTGGCTCGTCGGCGGCTACATCGCCCACGACGAGATCCTGGACAGCAACCGCACCCTGCTGGGCCAGAACGCCAATGTCGGCCTGGTGCGCTTCTATGGCTCGACCCTGCTGGCCACGCCGTTCAACAGCGGCGGCTACACCGCTCTGCAGATGAGCCAGGCGTTCCGCACCTATCAGGACATCGGCGACATCGAGACCGACACCTGGAGCCTGTTCGCCAATGTCGACCACCAGCTGACCAGCGACCTGAAGCTGACCCTGGGCGTGCGCTACAGCCAGGACAAGCAGGACTACGCCGGCTGCTCGCGCGACTTCAACGGCAACATGCTGCCCAACGTCAATGTCGTGAACCGCGCCCTGTTCTTCGCCGCCTACGGCTTGGTCGCGCCGATCAGCCAGGGCCAGTGCAACACCTTCGACCCGGTCAAGAAGAGCTTCGGCCTGGTCACCTCGACGCTCGACGAGGACAACCTGGCCTGGCGGGTGGCCCTGGACTGGGCGGCGTCGGAAGACGTCCTGCTGTTTGGTTCGATCTCACGCGGGGCCAAGGCCGGCGTCACGCCGATCAACGCGGCCAACATCTCGACCCAGAACGCGCCGGCCAACCAGGAGCTGCTGACCGCCTACGAGGTCGGCATGAAGGCGGGCCTGCTGGACCACAGGCTCCAGGCCAATATCAGCGCCTTCTACTACGACTACACGGACAAGCAGCTGAGCGTCTATTTCGCCGACCCGATCTACACGGCCCTGGCGCGCCTGGCCAACGTGCCGGACTCCATGGCCTACGGCCTGGACGGCGACATCACCTGGCGGCCGCTGCGCGACCTGACCCTGATCGCCTCGGCCACCTGGCTGCACACCGAGGTGCAGGGCTATACGGGCATCAACGCCGCCGGCCAGTCGCAGAGCTTCGACGGTCGCCCGTTCCTCTACAGCCCCAAGTTCCAGGGCGGACTGACCGCGCTGTTCGATCACGACCTGGAGAGCGGGCTGAAGCTGCAGGCGGCGTTGAACGGCCGCTGGCAGGGCAAGTCCTCGGCCGACCTGGAGGGCAATCCGCTGTTCGCGATCGACGGCTACGGCCTGCTGAACGCCAGCGTCGGCGTCTCGGACCCGGCCAAGGGCTGGGAGCTGTCGCTGTGGGGCCGCAACCTGACCGACGAATATTACTGGAGCGCGGTCAGCAGCAACGCCAACGTCGTGGTCCGCTTCCCCGGCAAGCCCACCACCTACGGCGCCTCGCTCACCGTCAAGTTCTGACCGAAATGATCGCTTCGGCGTGATGGCCGCCGAGCCGACCTCCCGCTCGCCATCGACCTCGGATCCTGGAGCGTGGCGCCTTTCCTGGCGCCACGCTCCTCTTTTTGGATCGTCAGGCCAGGGCCTTCTTGTAGAGCGCCAGCAGTTCGGTCCAGGCCTTCTCGGCGGCGGGCTCGTTGTAGACCTGGCTGCCCTTGACGGTCCAACCGTGGGCCGCGCCTTCATAGACCTCGACCTTGGCCGGGCGCTTGGCCTCGGCGAAGGCGGCCTTCAGCTTGTCCTTCACGGTCGGGTCCTGCTTGTCGTCGTTGTCGGCGACGCAGACCAGATACTCGGCGTGGGTCTTGGGGATCAGCAGGTGCGGGCTGGTCGGCTGCCCGGTGACCAGGCCGCCGCCATGGAAGGTGGCCACCGCCCCGATCCGGCCCGGCGCCGCCGCGGCGGCGCGGAACGACAGGGGGCCGCCCATGCAATAGCCCTGGACGCCGACCTTCCTGGCCTTGTCGGTCTGGGCCTGGGCGTCGAGGAAGGCGACATAGGCGACGGCGTCGCGGTCGGTGCCCTCCGGCGTCACCGTGGCCCGCATCGGATCCAGCTTGGCGCGGTCGTCGGGCTTGGAGAAGTCGAAGGTCTGCTCGATCACCGGCGCCTTCTTGGCCCGGTAGTAGAGGTTGGGGACCAGCACCACATAGCCGGCCGCGGCCAGTCGCTTGCCCATGTCGCGGAACACCGGCCGCAGGCTCAGCACGTCCGGCCAGACCAGCACCGCCGGCCATTTCCCCTTGCCTTCCGGGTAGAACAGGGCGGCGTCGGCCACGCCGTCGGCCGTCTTGATCTCGACGTCCTTCTCGACCACCGGGCTCTGGGCCCGGACGGCGGTCGCGGCGACGCCGCCCAGCGCGGCGGCGGCCAGACCGAAGGTCCGGCGCGACAGGCGGGGATCGTGAACCAGACCGGGGTGGATATCGTCGTCACACATGCGAGCATTCTCCGTCGGAGCGCCAAAGACGCCGAGAGTGGGGCGGCCAGCGCGCGCCGCCCTTGTGGTGAACGCATTACCGCATGACCCAAGCCCGGGAATGTTTCAACGGAGAAACACCGCGGACGCTCGTCGACGCCTGGCGGTCGTTGGCAGAACACAACGGCGGCGAGCGGCGGCGACGGCGATTTCACCAGCGCAGTTTCAGACCCGCCTGGAGCCCATAGCTGTGCTGCCGGCCCTCGAAGTCGGTTTCGTAGCGGACGTTGGCGTGCAGCGAGAGCCTGCTGTTGACCTCGGCCGTGACCCCGCCGTCGAACTCGACCCACTCGCCGCCGAGGTCGGCATGCAGCGGGACGAAGCCTTTCGCCGACGAGAACGCCGCCTTGGTGTCGCCCTGGAACTCGTACCAGAGGCTCGTCCGGCCCCACAGCGAGACGGCGTCTTCGCCGCCCCGATCCCAGGTCTTGGCGACGCGCGCGCCGAGCCTGCCGGTCAGGGCGTTCATGTCCTGGAAGTGAACGCGAGCGGCCATGTCGGTCACGTCGTCCAGCGAAACCGACTGGAACATCAGCTGGGCCTGCGGTTCGACCGTGACGGCGCCCGTCCGCAGCGCGCGGCCGCCCTCGATCGAAGCGGCGAAACCGGACCCGTTCGTCTTCACCGTCCCCAGGCGCGCCGACTGCGCCTTCATGTCGTACTGAGTGGCCTGGACGACCCCGTCGACGTACCAGCCCGTCGGATCAAAACGGGTCCAATAGGCGCCCAGCGTGTAGGCGTTGAACTTGTCCTTGCCGGCCCGCGCCTGGGTGAAGTGCTGAACCTCGCCGTCGCCGGAGCCGTAGGCCGCGTAGAGACCGGCGAACTGGCCGCTGTTCTCGCCGCTCTCGTGCACGAGGTCGACGCCCATCTGGGCCGCGTAGTAGTCGTAGTCATAGCGGGGCCCCTGCCCCAGGATCCCGTTCTTGCCTTCGCGCTCGCCGTCGCGAAGGAGGACGCGGCTCCACACGGCCCGATCATCGTCGCGATGGGGCCCCAGGCGGTCCATGTCGCCCATCCGCTCGTGCAGCGTGCCGACCAGCGACCGGCCATAGGTGAGGGCCAGCGCCGGCAGCGCGGCGTAGAGCGAGGTTTCCGGCCGGTAGGACGGGGTCTCCCCGCCCGCCTCGGTCGTCGAGCGCAGGAACCAGTCGTCGGAGGCGGTGGAGGCGCCGCCGCCGCGCACCAGCAGGTATTCGTATGGGCCGGCCAGGACGGGCGCTGACAGCTTGAACGCATCGGCGGTCGTGGTTCCGCCGTTCGCCGCGTCGACGACCAGGATGCCGTCGCCCGTGGTCAGGGCGCCCGCCCCGCCCAGATTGAGCACATGCACCGTCGTCGAGCCGGTCGCGGCCCCGCCCGCGATGACCAGCCGATCGCTGGGCGAGTCGTCGCCGCCGAGCAGGGTCTCGATCTCGAGCGCGCCGCCGTCGCCCGCATAGTCGCCGCTTACCGTGAGCGTGCCGATCGAATTGCCGGGCGCGACGCGGCCGCGGTTGACGACCTTGGCGAAGATCACGCCCACGCCGCTCAAGGTTCCGTCCGGCCCCACCGTCGTGGCCGAGCGGATCGAGCCGTTGATCGAAAGCTCGCCCATCACGATCGATGTCTGGCCGGCGTAGTCGCTGTGGCCGGCCAGGGTGAGGCGACCGGCGCCGAGCTTGGCCAGTCCCCCCGGACCGCCGACGCCCTGGCTGATCGTGCTGTCGAAGCCGTTGGTGTCGAAGCGCCCGCCGCCCGCGCCCAGCGTGATCGGTCGCGTCGCGGCCAGATCGAAGCCCGCCGCCCAGCGCAGGGTCCCGGAATCGAGCGTCAGCGCGCTGGTCGCGCCGCCGATATTGGCGTCTCGCGCGATCTGCAGCACGCCGGCGCGCACGGCCGTGCCGCCGGAATAGCTGTTGGCGCCCGTCAGGGCCAGGAGGCCGGAGCCGCCCTGCTCCACCGCTCCGAGACCGCTGATCACCCCGGCGAAAGTCACGCTGTCCGATCGATCGAAGACCAGGCGGCCGTCGTTGGCGACATCGCCGCCGATCCCGCCGCTGGCTCCGCCGGCCCCGATCTGGAGCGTTCCCTCGCGGATCGTCGTGCCCTCCGAATAACTGTTGTTCCCCGTCAGGATCAGGGTTCCCGCATCCGACTTGGTGAGCCCCGCCGTCCCGGCGATCACGGCGGCGATCTCCGCCGTGGCCGCCGGATCGACACGCACCAGACCGCCGACGCCCGAGGCGTGGGACAGGAAGGTCAGGACATGTCCCGCGCCCTGAACGCGGTAGCCGTCGCCGACGAACTGGAGCGCGACGGCCTCAATGTCCCCGCCCAGCGTGACGTCGCCGCCGGGCCCGGCGAAGACGGCCATGCCCGAGATCCATTGCTGGTTGATGGCGCCGTTCGGCGTCGTCCAATTGGTTCCGGCGAGGCTCCATGCGCCGCCGCCGCCGTCGATCCGTCCGTCGCCGAGGCTGTCGCCGCCGTCCCAGAACTGGATGGCCAGCCCGTCACGAACCGCGACCAGGTTGACCTGGCCGGGAATGGCCGTCTGCACCTGGCTGGCCGCGAAACGATCGGGCAGCGCCCCCAAGGCAAGCCCCTGGTCGGTGAGCGCGCCGCCGTAGTCGATCAGCCGATAACTGCCAGGCAGCGTCGCGAAGTCCGAGGTCGGGGCGATGTCGAGCCTGCCGTCCAGCGTCAGATCGCCGGCGACCTCCACCAGGTCATTCAGGCGCCCGCCGACGACATTGGGACGCCCCAGCCGCCAGGTCAGCCGCGCGCCCGGCGCCAGGGCGAGCGCTCCGACCGAAAGGCTGCCCGGCGCGGCGAGCGGGCCAGGAGCGAGGCGCGCGCCGGCGCTTATGCTTACAGATCCCGCGATGGAGCCGCCGCCCGACAAGGTCGCGCCGGACACGACGGTGACGGCCGTGGCGCCGAGCGACCCCGCCGCCTCCAGCCGCCCCCGGACAATGGTCGTCGGGCCGGTATAGCGCATGGCGCCGCTCAAGGTCAGCGTGCCGCCGCCTTCCTGGCGCAACGCGCCGGCCCCGCTGATCGCGCCGGTGAACGTCACATCGTCCGAGCGATTGAAGGCCAGCGTTCCATCGTCGACGACTTCGCCGGTGATCGCGCCGCCGGTTCCGCCATTGCCGATCTGCAGGGTTCCCGCGCTGATCAGCGTGCCGCCGGCGTAGTTGTTGGCGCCCGTCAGGACGGTCTTGCCGGTTCCGGCCTGGGTCAGCGATCCGGCGCCGCTGATCGCGCCGGCGAAGGCGGTCTGGTCCGCTCGATCGAAGACCAGGACGCCGTTGTCGACGACGTCGCCAGCAAGGCTGCCGGTCGTTCCGCCGTTGCCGATCCGCAGCGCGCCCGCGCTGATCGTCGTGCCGCCGCTGTAACTGTTGTCGCCGACGAGGATCAGGGCGCCGCCGCCCTGCTTGGTCAGCGCGCCCGTGCCGGCGATGCCCTGCGCGAAGGTCGAGGTGTAGCCGCCGGTGTCTATCGCGCCGCCAAGGCCGAGCAGGTCGACGGGCCGCGTCGCGGCGGGATCGAAGCTGGCGCCCAGGCGCAGCGTGCCGCCGTCGAGAACGAGGGGGGCGGCCGCCGCGCCCAGATTGCCGTCGCTGGACACGACAAGAGTCCCCGCCTCGACGATCGTGCCGCCGGCATGGCTGTTGAGTCCGGTCAGGACGAGCGTTCCCTCGCCGGTCTTGCCGAGCTGGCCGGCGCCGGTGATCACGCCGTCGAGCGTCAGCTGCGCGCCGGCGCCGATCGAGAAGGCGCCGCCGTTCTCGCCAAGCGCCACGCCGCGCGCGGAAGCGAAGCTCGCCGTGGTCTCCAGCGTGCCGAAATCGAGCGCGAGCCCGCCGGAGGCCGCGCCGAGATTGGCGTCGGCGCCGATCCGGATCGCGCCGCCGTTGATCGCCGTGCCGCCGGCATAGCTGTTGGCCCCGCCCAGGACGAGCACCCCGCCGCCGCTCTTGGTGAGCGTCGCCGCCCCGGTGATCGACGCGTTGATCGTCGCCGTCGTCGACGGATCGACCCGGATGATCGTGACGCCCCCGGCGGTCAGACCAAAACCGCCGCCCTCGATGCGGTAACCGCCGGTGCGAAACTGCATGCCCTCGAAGGCGATCGGTTCGCCCAGGGTCACCACGCCGGCCGCGCCCTGGAAGATCGCGAAGCCGCCCTTCCAGGCGGTGTTGACGCCGCCGTTGGCGACCGTCCAGTTGGTCGCCGTCGCGCTCCAGATCGCCGCGCCGCCGTCGACGACGCCGTTGCCGGCGGTGTTGGGACCATCCCAGAACTGCAGGCCCGCGCCGCCGCTGCTGACGATCAGGTTGACCTCGCCCGGCGTCGCCGTCGAAATCACCAGGTTCGGGGCGGAGAAGCCGCTCGGCGCCGCGCCCAGCACAAGGCCGTTGTCGGTCAGCGCGCCGCCATAGCCGATGAGCCGATAGACGCCCAGACCCAGCCCGCCCGCGTTGGCGACGTTCAGGGTCCCGTCCAGGGTGAGGGCGCCGCCCACGATGGTCAGGTCGTTGACGCCTTGGTGGACGATGTCGGGCAGGCCGAGCTCGTAGTCGAGCTGCGAGCCGGCGCCGAGCACCAGAGACCCCACCGTCAGCACGCCGGGACCGTCGCCCGGCGCCAGACGTCCGCCGTCCGCGATGGTCACGGCGCCGCCGATGCCGCCCACCCCGCCCAGCCGCGCGCCGCTGGCCACGGCGACGGCGCCGCCGATCGTCCCGTCGACGAGGAGGCGGCCGTTGTTGACGCTGGTCGGCCCGGCATAGCTGCTGGCGGCGGTCAGCGTGGTCGTGCCGGACCCCTGCTGGACCACCGCGCCGGTTCCGCTGATCACCCCGTCGAACACCAGGGCGTTGGAGCGATCGAACACCAGCGTTCCTTCATTGGCGACATCGCCGACGATGACGCCGGTGGTCGCGCCGTCGCCGAGCCGCAGCGCGCCAGCCATGATCGTCGTGCCGCCCGCATGATTGTTGTCGGTGGTCAGCGTCACCGTGCCGACGCCCGTCACGCTCAAGGCGCCGGGACCGGTGATCGGTCCGGAGAACAGGTCGGCGAAGCCGCCGTTGTCAATCGTTCCGCCGCCGACGCTCAGCAGGATGGACCGCTGGCTCGCGAGCCCGGCCGTGGTCAGCAGGCGCCCGCCGTCCAGGGTCAGCGTCGCGCCCGCCCCGCCAAGATTGAGATCGCTGGCGACCGCGAGGGTTCCGGCGCTGACGGTTGTTCCCCCGGTATGGGAATTGGCCCCCGAAAGCGTCAGCGTGCCCGCGCCGATCTGGTTGAGCGCGCCCGCGCCGCTGACCACGCCGGCGAACGTCACCGCGTCGGCCCGGTTGAACGCCAGCGCGCCATTGTCGGCGACGTCGCCGGTGAGGCTTCCAGCCGTCCCGCCGTCGCCGATCTCGAGGACGCCGGCGCTGATCGTGGTCCCGCCCGTGAAGGTGTTGGCGCCGGTGAGGATCGTCGTCCCGGCGCCGGCCTGCAGAACCGCGCCGGCGCCGCTGATCGCGCCGCCGAGGACCAGCGTGTCGGAACGGTCGAAGACCAGCAGGCCGTTGTCGACGACATCGCCGGCGATGTCGCCGCTGGTCCCGCCGTCGCCGATCCGCAGCGCGCCGGCGCTGATCGTGGTGCCTCCTGTATAGCTGTTCGACGCCGTGAGGACCGTCGCGCCCGTCCCGGCCTGCACCACGGATCCGCCGCCGCTGACCATGCCGTCGAAGAACACCAGGTTCGAGCGCGCGAAGGTCAGGACGCCGTTGTTGACGACATCGCCGGCGATGTCGCCGGTGGTCCCGCCGTCGCCGAGGCGGAGCGTGCCGGCGCCGATCGTGGTTCCGCCCGCATAGGCGTTCTCGGCCGTCAGCGTGACCGTCCCGACGCCGGTCAAGGTCAAGGCGCCGGGACCGGCGATCTGGCCGGCGAACAGGTCGGAGACGCCGCCGTTGTCGATCGTCCCGCCCCCCGTGGCCAAGCCGATGGGACGCGTGCTGCTGATCGCGGCCGTGGTCAGCAGGGCCGCGCCGTCGAGCGTCAGACCCGCGAGGGACGCGCCGAGATTGAGGTCGCTGGACACCGCGATCGTTCCCGAACGGGCGATCGTGCCGCCCGAATAGGTGTTGGCGCCGCCGAGCGTCAGCGTGCCGGCGCCGGTCTGGCTGACCGTTCCAGAGCCGCTGATCGCGCCGGCGAACGTCACGGCGTCGCCGCGATTGAACACCAGGGCGGCGTTGTCGACGATGTCGCCGGCGAGGCCGCCGCGGGCGGCGCCGTCGCCGACCCGCAAGGTCCCCGCGCTGATCGTGGTCCCGCCGGCATAGGTGTTGGCGCCGATCAGCGTCAGCGTTCCCGCGCCGAGCTTGGTCAGCGCGCCGCCGCCGCTGATCAGCCCGCCGAAGGTCACCGCGTCCGACCGATTGAAGATCAGGCCGGCGTTGTTGGCGACGTCGCCAAGGACGCCGCCCGTCGCCCCGCCGTTTCCGATCTGCAGCGCACCGGCCTGGATCGTCGTGCCGCCGGAATAGCCATTGTCGCCGGCGAGGGTCAGCGTGCCCGCCCCGATCTTGACCAGCGCGCCGGCCCCGACGACGCCCTGCGCCAAGGCGACGTCATGGCCATTGGTGTCGATCGCGCCCCCCGACGGGGCAAGGGTCATGGAGCGGCTGGCGGCGGGATTGAAGCCGGCGTCGAAGCGCAGCGTCCCGCCGTCCAGGTCCAGCGCGCCGGTGGCGGCGCCGAGATTGGCGTCGGCCGTCACGGCCAGCACGCCCGCGCCGATGACCGTGCCGCCGGCATAGGTGTTGGCCCCCGAAAGGACGAGCGTGCCGGCTCCCGACTTGCGGAGCGCTCCCACCCCGCCGATCACGCCGCTCAGCGTCAGCTGGGTCGCGCCGTCCGGCGAGACCACGCCGCCATCCTCGCCCAGGGTGACGGCGCGACCGGAGCCGAAGCTGGCCGTCGTCGCCAGGCTGGCCCCGTTCAGGCTCAGCGCGCCGCTCGCGGCCCCGAGATTGGCGTCGGCGCTGATCCGCAACGCGCCGGCGTCGACGACCGTGCCGCCGCTGTAGGTGTTCGAGCCGCCAAGACTCAGGGAACCGGGTCCGATCACGGTGAGCCGCGCCGGGCCGCCGGCCCCGTCGGCGATCGGCGCATCGACCGCCGCCGTCACCGAGGCGTCGACCCGGATGATCGTGTCGGGCCCCGCGGCGAGGCCGAAGCCGCCGCCCGCGATCGCATAGCCGTCGGTGCGGAACTGCAGGCCCTCGAAGGCGATCGGCTCGCCCAGGGTCACAACGCCTGACGCGCCTTGGAAAACCGCGAATCCGCCCTGCCACGGCGCGTTGACCACGCCGTCGTTGGCGGTCCAATTGGTCGTGGCGTTGTTCCAGGTCGCCGTGCCGCCGTCGACAACGGCGTCGCCGGCGGTGTCGGGGCCATCCCAGAACTGGAGGCCGAAGCCGCCGGCGTTGACGATCAGGTCGACCTGGCCGGCGGTCGCGGTCGAGACCAGCATGTCGCCGGGGACGAACCGGGTCGGCAGGCCCGCGACCGCCAGACCATTGTCGGTCAGCACGCCGCCATAGTTGATCAGTCGGTAGACACCCCGGCCGAACCCGCCCGCGTCGGCGATGTTGAGCGTACCGTCCAGCGTGAGATCGCCGGTGACGATGGTCAGGTCGTTGGTCCCGCCGCCGACGATGTCCGGCAGGCCAAGCTGGTAGTTCAGCACCGATCCGGAGCGGAGCAGCAGCCCGCCGACCGTCAACGTGCCGACGCTCTCGCCCGGCTCGAGGAACGCCCCGTCGGCCAGGGTCACCGCGCCGGCGAAGCTGCCCGAACCCGCCAGCCGCGCTCCGCCGGCGATCTCGGCCGGTCCGGTCACGGAGCCGTCGATCAGCAACCGCCCGCTCAGAACGATCGTTCCGCCCGTATAGGTGTGGGCCCCGACCGCGATCAGCGTGCCGGGTCCCGTCTGGACGACGGCGCCGGCCCCGCTGATCGTGCCGCCGAACGCCGTCCGACTGCCGGGGCCGGCGACGTTTCCGAAGAACACTGGACCCGCGCGATCGAAGACGAGCCTGGCGCCCGCCGCGATCACGACGTCGCCGTTGAGCGTTCCCGCGTCCAGGCCGGCTCCGAGCTGAAGCGCCCCCGCGTTGATGATCGCGCCGCCGGTCTGGCTGTTGGTATTGGTGAGGACCAGGGTTCCCAAGCCGTCCTTGACCATC
Organism: Caulobacter sp. Root487D2Y; assembly: GCF_001427165.1. Classification (NCBI taxonomy): domain Bacteria; kingdom Pseudomonadati; phylum Pseudomonadota; class Alphaproteobacteria; order Caulobacterales; family Caulobacteraceae; genus Caulobacter; species Caulobacter sp. Root487D2Y. Next base: position 549,220 of record NZ_LMFD01000001.1, on the reverse strand, counting down.
GGAACCGCTCCGAAAACCACGCCCTCGGCGGTGATCGTGCCTGGCCCCGAGTCGATCGTCACCGGTGCGGCGCCGGTGAATTCAATCCTGCGCGTGATGCTGAACGTTTTGGTGAGAGCAAGCTTGCCGCCATCCTCCAGGTAGATGGTCCCGGTCGAATTGCCCAGATTGGCGCTCGCCTCCGCGACGAGCGTCGTGGCCAGCGGCGTCGGGCTCGAAACGCCGATAATCCGCAAGTCACCCACGAAGGGGTTGTTTCCGGTCACCGTCGCGACGCCGCCGTTCCGGAACGTCACATCGCCAACGCCGGAGATATTGTTGGTGACCGAATAGGTGTCGCTGCGGCCGAAGGCGAGACCGCCCTGGTTGATGATGGCGCCAAAGACGCCGCCCGTCGTCCCGCCGAGGTCGCCGATCTGCAGCACGCCGCTCTTGATCTCGACGCCCCCGGTAAAGGTGTTGTTGCCGGTCAGCAGGATCGTGGCGCCGGGGCCGCCCATGCTGGTGAACCGGCCAGGCCCCGATATGACGCCCGTGAAGGCCGCGTTCGAGCCGTTGAGATTGAGCGTCCCGCCGCCAATCCCGAGCGTCACCCCCCGCGCCGAGCTGAACCCGTCGCCGACGTTGAGCGTGCTGTCGTCGAGCGTCAGTCCGCCGCCAGCCTCGCCCAGAAGATTGTCGGCGGCGACCGTCAGGGCGCCCGCCTTGACGAATACGCCGCCGGCGAAGCTGTTGCCCGCGCCCTGCAGCACCAGCTCGCCAAGGCCGGCCTTGGTGAGCGCGCCTGGGCCGGAAATGACGCCGGAGAAGGTGGCCAGCGCCCCGAGGGTCGTGATCGTCCCGCCGCCCGCGTCGAGCGTCACGGCCCGCGCGGTGGCGAAGCCCTCTCCCACGTGCAGGGCGCCGCCGTCGAGGGCCAGCCCGCCCGTCGCCGCGCCCAGGTTGGCGTCGACGTCGACGCTGAGCACGCCTTCGTCGATCCTGGTCCCGCCGGTGTAGCTGTTGGCGCCGTTAAGAAGGACCAGCGCGCCGGCGCCGGCCTTGCGAAGCCGCCCGGCGCCGTCGATCAGTCCGGACATCGTCGTGATGGTCGTCTCGCCGATCGTGTCGAAGGTCTGGGTGGTGTCCTGGATCGTGAACGGTATGACGAAGCTGAACGAGCTGGTCAGCGCCAGCGTGCTGTCCAGGGCCATGAAGACGGCGCCCGTTCCCGGCATCCCCATGGTCTCGCGGAAGTCGGCGATGAGCGTGCTGCCGACGGTCTGGCCGGCGACGCCCGTGATCCGGGTGTCGCCCTTGTAGGCGTTCCTCGACAGCAGGTGCGCGACGCCGCCGCCGGTGATCTCGATCCCGCCGGTTCCGTCGATCTGGTTGGCGACCTGATAGGCGCCGCCGCGGTTGAAGATCAGCATGCCGTTGTCGAGCACGTCGCCGACGATGCTCCCCGTCGCGCCGCCGGCGCCGAGCTGCAGAACGCCGCCGCTGATCGTGGCGCCGCCGGTGAAAGTGTTGTCCCCGGTCAGGACGATGGTGTTCGCCGAGGCGCCCTTGGTGAGCCGGCCCGCCCCCGAGATGACGCCGCTGAAGGTCGCGCTGGCGCCGCTGGTGTCCAGCGTGCCGCCGCCGTCCTCCAGGGTCAGGGCGCGCGCCGAGCTGAACCCGCCGCCGACGGTCAGCGCGCCGCCGTCGAACGTGACGTCCTGGGTGGGGTCGCCGAGCAGGCTGTCGGTCGCGGCGGTCAGCACGCCGGCCATGATGACGGTCCCGCCCTCATAGCTGTTGGCCGTTCCTCCGAGCACCAGATTGCCCACGCCGGTCTTGAACAGCGCGCCCTCGCCATGGATCAGGCCGGTGAAGGTGGCGGTCCCGCCGGTCGTATCGATGATCCCGCTCTCGAATTCGAGATGCACGGTTCGCGCCGTGGTGAAGCCATCGCCCACGCGCAGGGTGGCGCCGTCGAACGTCAGGCCGCCCGTCGCCGCGCCCAGATTGGCGTCGGTCGCGACGCTCAGCGTGCCCTGGTCGAGATTGACGCCGCCGGCGAAGGTGTTGATCCCGCCGAGGATCAGCGTCCCGTTGCCTTCCTTCTTCAGTTCCGTCAGGGCGCCCAGTCCGTTGGTGATCGGCGCCTCGATCCTGGCCGTCATCCCCGGATCGACGGTGATGATGGTCTCCGGCTCATGGGCCAGCGAGAAGCCGCCGCCCTGGACGACATAGCCGTCGGTGCGGAACTGCATCCCCGCGAAACCCATGTTCCCGCCGAGCGTGACCGTGCCGGCGGCGCCCTGGAACACCGCGAAGCCCCCTTGCCACGGAGCGTTGACGCTGCCGTCGTCCGCCGTCCAGTTGGAGCCCGACGGGCTCCAGATTCCCGATCCGCCATCGACGATGCTGTTCCCGGCGGTTCCGGCGCCGTCCCAGAATTGCAGGCCGAAGCCGCCGGCGCTGACGATTAGATTGACCTCGTTGGGGGTCGCGGTGGAAACGAGGATGTTTCCTGTCTCGCGAAAGCGTTCCGGCAGCGCGCCAAGATCCAGTCCGTTGTTGGTGAGCGCTCCGTCATAGTGGATCAGCTGGTAGACGCCCTGGCTGAAGCCGCCCTCGTCCGAGATGTTGAGCAGGCCGTCGAGCGTGAGCCCGCCGGTGACGATGATATGGTCGTTGGACGCGCCGCCGACGATGTTGGGAAGGCCCAGCTCATAGTCGAGCAGCGAACCGGGGTTCAGCACCAGCGATCCCATCGTCAGCGTGCCGAAGCTCGCGCCCGGCGCCACCTGTCCGCCCGCGAGAACCGTAACCGCGCCCCCAATGCTGCCCCCGCTGCCGCCCAGCGTGCCGCCGGCCGCCACCTGCACGGCCCCGGCGACCGAACCGGAGATGTCCAGCCGCCCCGCGTTGACGCTGGTCAGGCCGGAATAGGTGTTGATCCCGGCCAGGGTGGTCGTGCCAGCGCCCTGCTGGATCAGCGCGCCCGAGCCGCTGATGGCGGCGATCTGCGTCAGGTTGTCGGAACGATCCAGGATCAGGGTGGCGTTGTTGACGATGCGGCCGGCGATCGTGCCCCGATCGCCGCCGTCGCCTTGCCGCAGCGCGCCGCCGCTGATGGAGACCTCGCCGGTGAGGGCCAGTTCGCCCAGCAGCGTAAGCGTTCCGCCGCCTTGCTTGTCGAACGTGCCGGACCCGACGATCCCCCCGCCATAGGTCAGATCGGTCGCTCGGTTGAACGCGACCGCGCCCTCGTTGTCGACGTTGCCGACGAGGATGCCCGTCGATCCGCCGTCGCCGATCGTCAGCGTCGCCCCGGGAGCGACGGTGGTGAGACCCTCGCCGCTGGTTTGGAGCGTGCCTGTCACCGCCAGCACGCCGGAGCGAACCTCGACGGCGGAACCGCGCACCCCGGTCGAAGCGACGGTCCCGCTCAAGGTCAGCCTGTTGCCGCCCTCCTTGATGATCGCCCCGCCGCCCGAGATCGATCCCGCGAACACCAGGTCCGTGGCGCGGTTGAAGGTCAGGACGCCGGCGTTGCTCACGTCGCCGGCGATCGTGCCCGTGGTTCCGCCGGCGCCGAGCCGCACGTTGCCGGCGTCGATCGTCAGGGTCCCCGTGTAGTTGGGGCTGTCGGCCGCCAGGACCAGAAGGCCCGTGCCCTTCTTGTGAAGCGGGTAGGCGCCCAGCAGATTGCCCGTGAAGGTGGCGCTCGGGCTCGCCACATCGATGGTCCCGCCAGCCACCGAGACCGTCGTCGCCCGCCCGGTGGTGAACGGATCGCCGACCCGAAGCGTCCCCCCGTCGAAGGTCAGGCTTCCGGTCGCGCTGCCCAGGTTGACGTTGCTCGACACGTTGAGCACGCCGTCCTCGATCCGCGTGCCGCCGGAATAGCTGTTCGCCGCGATCACCGTCATCCGGCCTGCGCCGCGCTTCACCACCGAGCCGGAGCCGACGATGGTGCTGGTGAAGATCACGTCGTCCGACCGACTGAGCGTCAGGACGCCGTGGTCGACGATGTCGCCCTCGAGGCTGCCGGTGACGCCACCTGCCCCGATCGACAGTCCGGCGCCGCTCGCGATCATCGCACCGCCGCCAAGTCCCGGGCGAAGCGTGCCGGTCACGGTCAGGGTTCCGCGCTGCACGTTGATCGTGTTGGGAGCATCATCCGTCAGGCTGACCGTACCGCCCAGCGTCCAGGCCTCGCCGTCCATGGTCAGGTTGGTGAACCCGCTCATCGGGCTGCTTTCGGAGCCCGAGCCGTGGAGTCGCAGGAAGTTGTTGGCTCCGAAGCTGGTCGCGGCGCCGTGGAGTATCGAGCCCGTGTCGAGCGTGAGGAGGTTGTCGTTGCTTCCGAAGTTGATCGCGGTGCCCGTTTCGGAGGAGATCGTGCCGCGGTTAGTGACCTGCGCCCCGCCGTCCGTGATCTCGACACCCATGCGGTGCCCGTCGATCAGCCCTTCATTGATGATGACATGATCGCCCGACCGGATGACGATGGCGCTGGGCGACACGCCGATCCCGGACCGGATCGAGGCGCCCGCATGGTTGTTGATCGAGACCGTTCCCAACGTGTCGATAAAGATGGCGATGCCGCTGTTGCCGTCGCTGCCGCCATCGCCGCCGTGGTGCAACGGATCGGCGAACAGGCCGATGTCGCCGCTGTTGATCGTTCCGAAATTGTCGACCGCGCCGCTGGTGTTGTGGGCGAAGGCGATCGCGGGGCCTTCCCCGGCGCTGATGTCGCCAAGGTTGGTGATCGCGAGATTGACGTGCGTGAAGCTTCCATCGACGGCCACGCTGCGGTCGTCGCCGAGGATCAGGCCGGTCGGCTGGTTTATCAGGCTGCCGTCGTCGCGGAAGCGAATGGCCGAGGCGGAGTCGAAGTTCCGTTCGCCGGTGAAACGCCTGTCGTTCGTTATGACGCCGGCGTTGGTGAACGTGGCGGGCGGGATGCCGTCGACGATGATCGCGTCCTTGTTCCGCGCGGAAGCCGTCGTGCCTTGATTGAGAATGTAGGCCGTGTCGCTGTTCAGCCGCTGGGTGTTGAAGCTGGACCGGACCTCGGTCTGGGCGTGGCCGACGCCATGGGCGACGCCGATCGCCAGCGCCGCCGCCAGCGCGATCGATGACGCGGAGGAGCAGTGCGCCGCACGCGACGAACGCCGGGCGCCCCCGCGTTGCGACATAGCAAACTCCTGCGACTGGCGGACCGTCCCTTTTCGGCGACGATCGTACACAGGAGGTCGACGGCGTCAGTCGGGGTAAACCCCGAGATTGGCGGGGTTTTTACGACTGTCGGCGTGCGGGGATCGTCGGTGATCAGCCATACCGGCCGGGGACGAGATCAAGCCGCGAACCGATAGCCGACGCCGGGTTCGGTCAGGATGATCTTCGGCGACGCGGGATCGTCTTCCAGCTTCTGGCGCAGCTGGCCGACGAAGACGCGCAGATACTGGGTATCGTGGGCGTGGGCCGCGCCCCAGACGGCGACCAGGAGCTCCTTGTGGGTCAGCACCTTGCCGGCCCCGATCGCCAGGCGGGCCAGGAGGTCGTATTCCTTGGGCGACAATTTCACGGCCGCGCCGTCGCGGGTGACCAGCCGCATTTCCAGGTCGATCTCGACATCGCCCGCGCGGATCGGTCCCGAGGGCGTCGGGGCGCGAGCGGAATGGCGGATGGCGGCGCGGAGCCGAGCCAGCAGTTCGCCGACCCCGAAGGGCTTTTCGACATAGTCGTTGGCGCCCCGGTCCAGGGCCTCGATCTTCTCGATCTCGCGGTCGCGAGCCGAGAGGATCAGGATCGGGCCGTCATAAAAGGCGCGAGCCTTGGTCAGCACCTCCTTGCCGTCCATGTCGGGCAGGCCCAGGTCCAGCACCACGGCGTCGGGCGACCACAGGGCGATGCCGCGCAGGCCCTCCTGGCCGCTGTCGGCGCGCAGGGGCTCATAGCCGGCCGCGTCGAGGGCGGGGCCCAGGAACCGGTGGATCTGGGGCTCGTCGTCGATGACGAGGATGCGATGGCGAAGCGCGGTCACGAGACCGTCATAGCAGATGATGGGGCGTGGCGACCGACTTTGGCAGGCTGATCAGCACCCGGGTGCCCTTGCCGTCGTGGATCGGGCTGGCGGCGGCGATCCGTCCGCCCATGGCGTCGATGAAGCCCTTGGCGATCGACAGGCCCAGGCCCACGCCCTGACTGCGGTCGCTCGGCTCGTCCATGCGACGGAACTTCTCGAAGATGTGCTCCAGTTCGGCGGGCGGAATCCCGCGCCCCTCGTCCTCGATGCTGATCACCAGGTTGGAGCGGTCCTCATAGGCCGCCATCTCGATCCGCGCCTCGGGCGGGCTGTAGGCTATGGCGTTCTCCAGGACATTGACCACGACCTGTTCCAGCAGGCCGGCGTCGGCCTGGACCAGGGTGAGCTCGACCGGGAAGTCCCGGGTCAGATCCCGGCCGCCCAGGCGACGCGAGACGCGGTCGGCGGCGGCGTTGAGGACCTCCCGTACGTCGATCCATTCGGTCCGCAAGCGTAGGGCCCCGCCTTCGATGCGGGTCATGTCCAGCAGGTTGGCGACATAGCGGTTCAGGCGCTCGGCCTCCTCGCGGATGCTGACCACCAGGTCGTCGCGCACCGGCTTGGTCAGCTTGTCGCCAAAGTCGATCAAGGTGGTCGAGGCGCCGAGCACCGTCGACAGCGGCGTGCGCAGGTCGTGGCTGACCGAGTTCATCAGGGCCGATCGGAAGCGGTCGGCGCGGCGCAGGGTCTCGGCCTCCAGGGCCTCGGCGGCCAGCTGCGAGCGCTCCAGCGCCACGGCGCCCTGTTCCAGCAGGGCCAGGACGAGGCGCTCGTCGTCCGAGCCGGGCGGCACGGCGCCGGCCTCGATCCCGGCGACCCCGGTCCGCCCGCGCACGCCCTCCAGCGGCCAGAAGGTCCAGCGGGCTTGCGGCAAGGTGCCGGTGCCGGCCCCGGCCGGCTCGCCGCGCTGCCAGGCCCAGCGGGCGGCGGCCATCGGCGCGGTGTCGAGCGACTCGATGTCCGGCGAGCCGGCGACCGGGGCGATCTCGCCTTCGATCGGCAGCAGGACCAGGGTCCGCGCGCCGGCCGCGGCGGCGACCTGCTCCGCCAGCGCCCGGGCGACCGCCTCGCGGCCGGCCCCGGCCGAAAGCGTGCGGCTCGCGGCCAGCAAGGTGGCCACGGCGGCGGTGCGGCGCTGCGAGCCCAGGGCCTGGTCGCGGACCCGTCCGGCCAAGCCGCCCGAAGCCAGCGCCACCAACCAGAACACCAGCAGGGTGAGGAAGTCGGTCGGGGCGCCGACGGCCAGGCTGTAGCGCGGTTCCAGGAACAGGTAATTGTAGACGAGGAACGCCACGGTCGCCGCCGCCAGGGCCGGCCGCAGCCCGTGCAGCACGCCGGCCGCCAGAACGGCGGCCAGGAAGATCATCCCCAGGTCCACCCGGTCGAAGGCGACGTCCAGGCCCCAGGCCGCCAGGGTCGCGGCCCCCACGAACAGGGCGCCGACGACATAGCCGCGCCAGGACCCCAGGCTCGGGCGTCGGACCGGCGGCGGCTCGCGCTCGTGTCCGGCCTCGGTGACCACGTGGATCGCCGCGCCCCTGGCCTCGCGCAGCAGGGCCGCCGCCAGGGATCGGCCGAGAAGCTCCCGCCAACGACTGTCGGTCGACTTGCCGATGACGATCTGGGTGACATTGTTGCGCCGGGCGTAGGCCATCACGGCGGTCACGATGTCGCCGCCGGTCAGGGCGAGCGTCGCGCCGCCCAGTTGTTCGGCCAGGCGGAAGGCTTCGCGCAGGCGCACGGAGCCCTCGGCCCCGACCGCCGGCCGATCCGTCCGCTCGACATGGGCCACGGTCCAGGGCGCGTTCATCATCATGTCCGACAGCCGCCGGCCGGCGCGGACCAGACCGCCGGCCATGGCGTCGCCGCCGACCAGCACCAGGATGCGTTCGCCCGCCGCCCACGGTCCGTCGACGCCCTTCTCCCGCATGGTCGCGACGAGCTGGTCGTCGACCGTCTGGGCCGCGCGACGCAGGGCCAGTTCGCGCAGGGCCGTGAGGTTCTCGACCTTGAAGAAGTTCTCCGACGCCAGACGCGCGGTCTCCGGCACATAGACCTTGCCGGCCGTCATCCGTTCGCGAAGCTCGTCGGGCGTGATGTCGACGACCTCGATGTCGTCGGCCCGCGACAGGGCGCTGTCGGGCACGGTCTCGCGCTGGCGCACGCCGGTGATGCGCTGGACGACGTCCACCAGGCTTTCCAGATGCTGGACGTTCAGCGTCGTCCAGACGTCGATGCCGGCGGCCAGCAGTTCCTCGACATCCTGCCAGCGCTTGGGGTGGCGCGAACCCGGCGCGTTCGAATGGGCGTATTCGTCGACCAGGAGCACCTTGGGCCGGCGGGCCAGGGCCGCGTCCAGGTCGAACTCCATCAGCACCCGGCCGCGATGGTCGATCGGCTGGCGGGGGAGAACCTCCATGCCGCGCAGCAGGCTCTCGGTCTCGCGGCGGCCGTGGGTCTCGACGACCCCGACCAGGACGTCCTGGCCCTCGGCCTTGCGGCGACGGGCGGCGCGCAGCATCTCGTAGGTCTTGCCGACCCCCGGGGCCATGCCCAGAAACACCTTCAGGCGCCCCCGGCCAGCCTTGTTGGCGGCGGCCAGGAGCGCCTCGGGATCAGGACGGCCCTTTTCAGTTTGTCTGGGATCGTGGGCCGGCAACTATCCGCCTTTCGCGAAACGGGCGTCGAGCGCGCGGTTGGCGGCCAGCACGTTGACGCGCGGCTGGCCGATGAAGCCGAGCAGCGGCGGCTTCACCTGGCTCTCGACCACGGCCAGGACGGCGGCCTTCGACACCCCCCGCGCCTTGGCCACGCGCGCGGCCTGCAGCCGGGCGTAGGCCGGCGAGATGTCGGGATCGAGCCCCGAGGCGGAGGTCGTCACCGCGTCGGCCGGGATCGCGGCGCCGGGGGTTTCGGCGCGCAGGACGTCGGCCTGCGCCTTCTCGCGTTCGATCAGCTTGGCGTTCAGCGGGCCCATGTTGGAGCCGCTGGAGGCCGAGGCGTCGTAGCCGTTTCCGGCCGCCGACGGACGCGGATGCAGATACTCGGCCCGGGCGAAAGGCTGGCCGATCAGGGCCGAGCCGACGACCGCGCCCTTGACGTCGCGCAGCAGCGAGCCGTTGGCCTGGGCCGGAAAGACCGCCTGTCCGACGCCGGTGACGGCCAGCGGATAGGCCAGGCCGAGCAGCAGCGTGAACAGGCCCATCGAGACGAAGGCGGGGCGAAGGTGGGAAAGCATGACGGATGAATCTCCGATGAGCCGAGCTTAGGCGAGACCGAGGGCCGAGACCACGAGGTCGATCAGCTTGATGCCGACAAAGGGGGCCACGAGGCCGCCCAGACCGTAGAGGGCGAGGTTGCGCGACAGCAGCTTGCCGGCCCCGACGGCGCGATACTTCACGCCCCTGAGCGCCAGGGGGATCAGGGCGACGATGACCAGGGCGTTGAAGATCACCGCCGACAGGATCGCGCTTTGCGGGCTATGCAGCTTCATGACGTTCATGGCGCCGAGGGCGGGCAGGGCGACCACGAACATGGCGGGGATGATCGCGAAGTACTTGGCCACGTCGTTGGCGATCGAGAAGGTCGTCAGGGCGCCGCGGGTGATCAGCATCTGTTTGCCGACCTCGACGATCTCGATGACCTTGGTCGGGTCGCTGTCGAGATCGACCATGTTGCCGGCCTCGCGCGCGGCCTGGGCGCCGGTCTGCATGGCGACGCCGACGTCGGCCTGGGCCAGGGCGGGAGCATCGTTGGCCCCGTCGCCGCACATGGCGACCAGGCGGCCCTTGCCCTGTTCCTCGCGGATCAGCCGCAGCTTGTCCTCGGGCGTGGCTTCGGCCAGGAAATCGTCGACCCCGGCCTCAGAGGCGATGGCGGCGGCGGTCACCGGGTTGTCGCCGGTGATCATCACCGTGCGCAGGCCCATGCGGCGCAGGTCGGCGAAGCGTTCCTTGACCCCCGGCTTGACCACGTCCTTGAGGTGGATGACGCCGACCAGGACGCCGTCCTCGCTGACGGCCAGCGGCGTGCCGCCCGAGCGGGCGATGCGGTCGACGGCGGCGGCGACCTCGGCCGGCACGCGCTTCGGATCGATGGCCAGCGAGCGGTAGACCGCGTCCACCGCGCCCTTGCGCCAGGAGCGCCCACCGGCGTCGAGGCCGGACTGTCGGGTCTGGGCGGTGAACGGGATCGACAGGGCGCCGACCGGCGGTTCGACGGCCAGGCCCTGGCCACGAGCCAGTTCGATGATCGATCGGCCCTCGGGCGTTTCGTCGGCCAGCGAGGCCATCAGGGCCGCGCGCAGGGCCTGGTCGGCCCGCACGCCGGGAGCGGGGATCACCTCGACCGCCATGCGGTTGCCGAAGGTGATGGTGCCGGTCTTGTCCAGCAGCAAGGTGTCGACGTCGCCGGCGGCCTCGACCGCTCTGCCGGAGGTCGCCAGAACGTTGACCTTCAGCAGGCGGTCCATGCCGGCGATGCCGACCGCGCTGAGCAGCCCGCCGATCGTCGTGGGAATGAGGGTGATGAACAGGGCGCCCAGCACCAGCGGATCGAGCGCCACGCCCGAGAACTTGCCCAGGCCCAGCAGGGTGACCACCGCGATCAGGAAGATCAGGGTCAGGCCGGCCAGCAGGACGGCCAGGGCGATCTCGTTGGGTGTCTTGCGACGATCAGCGCCCTCGACCATGGCGATCATGCGGTCCAGGAAGGTCGAGCCGGCCTCGGCCGTGACCCGCACCTTGATCCAGTCCGAGACCACGGTGGTGCCGCCGGTGACGGCCGAGCGGTCGCCGCCGCTTTCGCGGATCACCGGCGCGCTCTCGCCGGTGATCGCAGCCTCGTTGACGCTGGCCATGCCCTCGACGATTTCGCCGTCGGTCGGCACCACGTCGCCGGCCTCGACAAGGATCACCTCGCCGACGGCCAGCTTGTGGGCCGGGGTGGGGATCCAGGCGTCGTTCTCGGGGTTAATGATCAGCTTGGCCTGGGTGGTCACCCGCGTGGCCCGCAGGCTGTCGGCGGCCGCCTTGCCCCGCCCTTCGGCGACGCTCTCGGCGAGGTTGGCGAACAGCACCGTGGCCCACAGCCACAGCGAGACCTGGATCGCGAAGCCGGCGGCCTGGTGGGCGGCCACCGCCGCGACGGCGGAGACCGTCGACAGCAGGGCCACGATCCAGGTCGCGAAGATCACCGGGTTGCCGGTCAGCCGGCGCGGATCGAGCTTGACGAAGGCGTCGCGGGCGGCGCGGGCCAGGACCGGGCCGGTGAGGCTGCTCGCCAGGGCGGCGGCCTTGCGGCGGCCTTCGCCGGCGTGGGTGTCTAAGGAGGTCATGGGGTCACCCATCAGTGGAGGGCGGCGACCGCGGCGAGCGCCTGGAAGTGCTCGACGATCGGTCCCAGCGCCATCGCGGGGAAGAATTGCAAGCCGCCCAGGATCAGGATCACCCCGATCAGGAGGCCGATGAACAGGCCGCCGTCGGTCGGCAGCGTGCCGGCGGTCGGGGCCAGCTTGGGCTTGGCGGCCAGGGCGCCGGCGATGGCCAGGACGGCGATCATGGGAACAAAGCGGCCCAGCATCATCGCCACGCCCAGGGTGGTGTTCCACCAGGGCGCGTTGGCGCTCAGCCCGCCGAAGGCCGAGCCGTTGTTGGCCGTGCCCGAGACGTAGGCGTAGAGGATCTCCGACAGGCCATGCGGCCCGGAATGCATCAGGCCCTTCAGCGCCTCGGGCAGGACGGCGGCCACGCCCGAGAAGCCCAGCATCGACAGCGGGACGATCAGCACGGCCAGCATGGACAGCTGGATCTCGCGCGCCTCGACCTTCTTGCCCAGATATTCCGGCGTGCGCCCGACCATCAGCCCGGCCACGAACACCGCCAGCAGGGCCATGACGACCATGATGGCGATCCCCGAGCCGATGCCGCCGGGCAGGATCTCGCCCAGCTGCATCAGGAACATCGCCACCGCGCCGCCCAGGGGCATCAGGCTGGAATGCATGCCGTTGACCGAGCCGTTGGAGGCCCCGGTGGTCATGGCCGCCCAGGCGGCGGTCGAGGGGGCGCCGAAGCGGACCTCCTTGCCCTCCATGTTGACCGAGGCGTCGACGTGGGCGGCCACCTGGGCCGGCGCCGGACGCGTCTCGGCGGCGTAGACTCCCGCCGCGCCGGCGGCCAGCAGCAGGACGCCGGCGACGACCAGGGCCCGGATGTCCTTTCGCGCCATGGCCGAGCGGCCGAAGGCGAAGAAGGCGGCCCAGCCGAGCACATTGATCGACACCGCCGTGATCAGGTTGGTCAGCGGGCTCGGGTTCTCGAACGGGTGGGCGGAATTGACGTTGAAGATCCCGCCGCCGTTGATGCCCAACTGCTTGATCGCCAACTGGCTGGCGGTGGCGAACAGCGAGATCTTCTGCTCGCCGCCCTCCAGGGTGTGGGCCGTGACGCCGGCCGCCAGGGTCTGGGGCACGCCCAGGGCGACGAGAACGATCGCCATGACCAGGCACAGCGGCAGCAGCACATAGAGGGTGGTGCGGACCAGATCGGACCAGAAATTGCCGACGCCCTCGCCGCGATTGGCGACGAACGCCCGGGCCAGGGCCGCGGCGATGGTCGCGCCGGTCGCGGCCGAGACGAAGTTCTGCACCGTCAGCGCCAGCATCTGGCTGAGCGTCGACATGGTCGTCTCGCCGCCATAGCTCTGCCAGTTGGTGTTGGTCACGAAGCTGGCGGCGGTGTTGAAGGCCAGGTGCGGCGAGACGCCGGCGAAGCCTTGCGGGTTCAACGGCAGCACGCCTTGCAGCCGCAGCACCGCATAGACGAACAGGAAGCCGACGGCGTTGAAGGCCAGCAGGGCGCCGGCATAGCCGAACCAGGTCTGGCTCTTGTTCGGATCGACGCCGCAGGCCCCGTGGAAGGCCTTCTCGACCGGTCGAAGCACCGGGTCGAGCCAGGTGCGCTCGCCGTTCCAGACGCGCGACATGTACACGCCCAACGGCCAGCCGACGCCGACCGCCAGGCCGAGGGTCAGGGCGATCTCCGCCCATCCTTGCCAGGTCATGGAAATAGGTCCGTCAAAACTTGTCGGGCCGCAGCATCGCCGCGACCATGTAGCCGGCGACGACGATCGCCCCGGCCGCCCAGAGCACGCTGACCAACATGGTCAGACGCGCCTCAGCCCCGCCGCGAACGCGGCGAAGACGGCGAAGAGCCCAAGGCCCAGCGCCAGATAGATCAGGTCAGCCATGCGCCGCCTCCATTCCTATGGACGGCTTGAAGACCACGAGCGCGCGTAAGGCCTCCATGCGGAAAGAGGCGACGGGCATAAGGGGAGCATAAGGATTGGGGGCGCCGATCTAGTCCGCGTCCAACAGCGCCTGGGCGACAGCCTTGCCGCAGCCGACGGTGTCGAGCGGTCCGCCCAGGTCACGGGTGCGCAGCTGGGGTTGCGCCAGCACGGTTTCGATGGCCGCGACGACGGCCGCCGCGGCCCGCGGCTCGCTCAGGTGGTCCAGCATCAGGGCCGCCGACCAGATCTGTCCCACCGGGTTGGCGATCCCCTGGCCGGCGATGTCCGGCGCGGAGCCATGCACGGGTTCGAACAGGGACGGGAAGGCGCGCTCGGGATTGATGTTGCCGGCCGGGGCGATGCCGATGGTGCCGGTGCAGGCCGGGCCCAGGTCCGACAGGATGTCGCCGAACAGGTTGGAGGCCACCACGACGTCGAACCAGTCGGGATGCTGCACGAAGTGCGCGGTCAGGATGTCGATATGGTACTTGTCCCAGCGCACGTCGGGATAGGTCGGGGCCATCGCTTCGACCCGCTCGTCCCAGTAGGGCATGGTGATGGCGATGCCGTTGGACTTGGTCGCCGAGGTCAGGTGCTTCTTCTCGCGGCGCCGGGCCAGCTCGAAGGCGAACTTGAGGATGCGGTCGACGCCGATCCGCGTCATCACCGTTTCCTGCATCACCACCTCGCGTTCGGTGCCCGGAAAGATCCGCCCGCCGATCGAGGAGTATTCGCCCTCGGTGTTCTCGCGCACGACATAGAAGTCGATCTCGCCGGGCGACCGGTTGGCCAGGGGGCTGGGCACGCCGGGCATCAGCCGGACCGGGCGCAGGTTGACGTACTGGTCGAACTCGCGCCGGAACTGGATCAGCGAACCCCAGAGCGAGACGTGATCTGGCACCGTCTCCGGCCAGCCGACGGCGCCGAAGAAGATCGCGTCATGGCCGCCGATCCGGACCTTCCAGTCGTCCGGCATCATCTGGCCGTGCTTCAGGTAATAGTCGCAGGAGGCGAAGTCGAAATGGTCGAACGCGAAGGTGCAGCCGAAGCGCGCCGAGACGGCCTCCAGCACCCTCAGCCCCTCGGGGACGACTTCCTTGCCGATCCCGTCGCCCGGAATGACGGCGATCCGGTAGTGGCGCGCTTGGCTCATTGAAACACCCTCGGACGACACGCCCCATGCCCCGTCGGCATCACCGGCCGGGTTAGGCCAGGGGCCGAGAACAGGGCAAATGCGAAATTCGTATGAAACGATGCCGCGACGGTCGTCCGTTCGGAAAGCGGGGTCGGAGCACCGATAGCCGCCGTCGACACGCGCTCATTCTGGCGTGTCTAAAAATGGATGCAATTGCTAACGTTCTTGGATGTCGTTATGGCTGGACCCAGAGACTGATGATCGATCAGCGGCGGGTGGCGATCGCGTGAAGACGGCGTTTCGTAGCGAGAACATGATCGGTCATGACGCGGCCCGCCTCGGCGCTGTCCTGGCGTCGGATGGCGTCCAGCAGCCGTTCATGGTCGCCCTGCGACGACAGCAGGTGCTCCGGCGTGGTCGCGGCCACCTGTCTGAGACGCAACGGGACGGCCGCCGCCACGCTGGGGCACAGCCGGGCCGGGTCGCCGAACACCGGATAGATCAGGGTCATCCGGATAGCGTTGCGCAGGACCTTGTTCTGCGACGCATGATGGATCGAGCGGTGGAAGGCGTGGTTGAGCTCGTACCACTCGATCTCGGCCTTCTCCGACCATTCGCCCCGATCCAGTATGGCTCGGCCCTGGCGGACCAGGTCGGCCAGCCGATCCAGCGCCGGGGCCTCCCAGCCCAGATCCACCGACATCCGCGCGGCCTGGCCCTCGAGGCCGGCCCGGACCTCGATCGAGTCGAACACGTCGCCGATGGTCACGGCCCGGACGGTGTAGCCGCGGTTGATCCCGTAATCGACCAGGCCCTCGGCCGACAGCACCGCCAGGGCGCTGCGGATGGGGGTGCGCGACACGGCCAGCTCGGTCGCCAGGCCTTCGGCCCGCAGCCGGGTTTCGGGCGGGATCTGTCCGGTGACGATCATCTCGCGCAGGCGCATCAGGACCGTGTGGGTCGCCGGTTCCGTCCGCGGCGGGTCGGCCAGGGGCGTGCTCGGGTCTGCGCTTTGGCCTGCCGGTTTCGTCGCCATACGTTCGGTGTCTCCCGAAGCCGGTTCGAGTCCGGCCCGCTATCCCTTCCTTACACCGCTACCTCGTTGGACGCGCAAGACTTCGGCCGAGCCTTGACCTCAACTCACCTGCAAAGGCGGCCGCCGGCCGGCCCGGAGATCGTCGCGTGACCGACCTGCTGCTTCAACCCGCCGCGCTTGGTCTGGCGATGGTGGTCACCTTCATGATCCTGATCATGACCAAGCGGATGTCGGCGATCGCCGCGCTTCTGGTCGTGCCGATCGGGTTCGGACTGCTGGCCGGCGCCGGGGCCGGTCTCGGCGAGATGATCCTCCAGGGGGTGGGTCAGGTGGCGCCGACCGCGCTGATGCTGTCTTTCGCGGTGCTCTACTTCGCCATCATGATGGACGCGGGGCTGTTCGATCCGCTGGTCAACAAGGTGCTGGCGATCGTCGGGGAGGATCCGCTGCGGATCAGCCTGGGCACGGCCATCCTGGCCATGCTGGTCTCGATCGACGGCGACGGCACGACCACGGCGCTAATCGTGATCACCGCCTTCCTGCCGGTGTACCGCCGGGTGGGGATGAACCCGCTGATCCTGGCGACCCTGCTGGGCCTGGCCAACGCGCTGATGAACTACGTCCCCTGGGGCGGCCCCTCGGCCCGGGCCGCCGCCGCGGTCCATGTTGACCTGGCCGACGTCGTGGGGCCGCTGCTGCCGGCCATGGGCGTGGGTCTGCTGGGCATACTGGGCCTGGCCTTGCTCTTCGGGAAATCGGAGCGCGAGCGCCTGGCTTTCGCCCCGGCGGCCAGGAGCGACCCGGGCGGGGCGATCACGCCCTTGCCTCCGGTCGCCGACGCCGAGCGCGCCGCCATCCGCCGGCCGAAGCTCTTCTGGTTCAACCTGGTGCTCACCGTCGGCCTGATCCTGGGCATGATCCTGGGCCTGGCGCCGCTGCCGGTGCTGATGATGGGGGCCTTCGCGGTGGCCGCGACGGTCAACTATCCCAAAGTCTCCGACCAGAAGGCCCGGCTGGCCGCCCACGCCGACAATGTCGTCAATGTCGTCGTGCTGCTGTTCGCGGCCGGCGCCTTCACCGGCATCCTCAACGGCACGGGCATGTCCGGCGCCATGGCCAACGCCGCCCTGGCGGTCATCCCGCCCCAGATCGGTCCCTTCCTGGCGCCGATCACCGCCTTGATCAGCATGCCCCTGACCTTCGTGATGTCCAACGACGCCTATTATTTCGGCGTGGTTCCGGTGATCGCCAACGCCGCCGCCGGCTTCGGGATCGAGCCGGCCGCCATCGCCCGCGCCTCGCTGATCGGCCAGCCCGTCCACTCGATGAGCCCGCTGCTGGCCCCGATCTATCTGGCCTGCGGCCTGCTGGGCGTCGACGTGGCCGACGCTCAGAGGTTCGCGCTGAAATGGGCCGTGCTGATCAGCCTGCTGGTGCTGGGCGCCGCCATGCTGACGGGCGCGATCCCGGTGGTCGGCTGATCGAAGACGCGTATCGAACCCCGCGCCTCAGGCCGTCGCCCGGCCTCGGCTTCCCGCGGGCGCGCCGTCACCCGGTGCGCCCGGCGCCTTTCGGGAGGGCTCGGCCCGTTCGCCGGGATCGGCTTCGGCGCGAGCCTTGAGCAGGGCCCAGAAGGCCTCGGCCGCCATGGTCTGGCGGGCGCGGGGGCGATAGAGGCGGATGTCGATGGGGATATCCCAGCGCTCGTCGCCGGCCCGAGCCAGCACGCCCAGGTCAAGGTCGCGCGCGATCAGGCTCATCGGCATCCAGGCCACGCCGCGCCCGGCCCGCGCCATCTCGGCCAGCACGGTGGCCACATGGGCCGTGAAGACCGGCTTCAACCACACCGAGGGTCCCTCCAGCGCATGGGTCGAGGCCAGGATGCGGCCCATCCCGGAGACGTCGCTGAAGGCCAGATAGGGAGCCGGCGCGCCCAGGTCCCCCGGCAGCACGAAGCGGGGGCGACGCGGGTCGTCCAAGGCCGGGGCGCTGACCGGAACCAGGGTGTCGGTCCCCAGGTCGACCGAGACGAAATAGTTCGGCTTGAACGACACCGGCGTCGAGGGGTGGTGGTGGCACAGCAGGAACTGGGCCTGGCCCTGCAGCATCATCCGCTCGCAGCCGGCCATGTTGTCGGTCACCAGGCTGACCGTGGAGCCCAGGGGGCGCTCGGCCTCGATCTCCTCCAGCCATCGGGGAAAGAAGGTGATCGACAGGGCGTGGGTCGAGGCGAAGCGCAGGGTGGTGGTCGACCCCTCGGCGATCGCCCGGGTCTGCTCGCGTCCCAGATAGAGCCGGCGCAGCAGATCCTCGGCCGAGGGGCGCCATTGCTCGCCGGCGAGGGTCAAGGCGACGCGGTGGGTGTCGCGGTTGAACAGGGGCGCGCCCAGCCAGGCTTCCAGGAGACGGATGCGGCGGCTGAACGCCGGCTGCGAGACGTTGCGCGCCTCGGCCGCGCGCCCGAAATGCTGGTGCTTGACCAGGGTGAGAAAGTCTTCGAGCCAGTCGAGCTCCATGAGCGTGCTCCGCCTAGCGGCCTTCGCGACCGTCGGCGACGACACATTCGGGGGCGCCGTCGTCTCCGTCGAGGACCGCGACGACGGCGCGCGCCGCCACCATGTTGGTCCGGTCCAGGCCCTCGCGCGACGAGGCCGCGGCGTGCGGCGTGCCGATCACGTTGGGCAGGTCCAGAAGCGCCTGGGACACCGGCGCGTAGGCGGGGTCGCTCTCGCTGACATAGACGTCCAGGCCCGCGCCGGCCAGGCGGCCCGCCCGCAGCGCGTCCAGCAGGTGGGCGTCCTCGACCAGGCCGCCGCGCGCGGTGTTGATCAGGATCGCCGTGGGCTTCATGGCGTCGATCGCCGCCTCGTCGATCAGGAAGCGGGTCTCCGGGGTCAGGGGCGCGTGCAGGCTGACATAGTCGCCGCGGGCCAGCAGTTGCGGCAGGTCGACGAATTGGACCCCGGACGCCCGGGCGTAGTCGGCGTCCGGGCGCGGGGTGTGGACCAGGACCTTGCAGTCGAAGCCAGACAGGCGCTTGACGACGCTCTTGCCGATCCGACCCAGACCTATGAGACCGACCGTCTTTTCACACAGGTCCGAGCCCTTCAGGATCGACCAGTCGCCGTCGATCATCCGCTGCTGGGACTCGCGCAGCCGCCGGCCGACGGCCAGCATCAGGCCGATCGTGTGGTCCGCCACCGAGGCGTCGTTGCCGCCAGCCGCGATGGTCACGACCCGGCCCAGCTCGCGGGCCGCGGCCAGGTCGACGCGCTCGTGGCCGACTCCCCGGCGCGAGACGATCCGTAGGTCAGGCAAGGCGGCGAGCAGCTCGCGGGTCACCCGCGCGTGGCCGACGATCCAGCCCGCCGCGCCGGCCAGGATCTCGACGAGGGCGTCGTGCGACAGGTCGCCGTCGGCCTTTCCCGCCGGCAGGGACGCGATCGTCACCTCGCAGCCGTGAGACCGCAGGTAGGCGTGGGCGCGGTCGTCGAAGAAGCGCTGGGTGACAACGACCTTGCGGGCGCCAAGCATGCCTTGTCTCCAAACTCGAAAAGGTCGCCGCAGGGGAAGCGCCCGGGTGTTTCCGCGCCAGATCGCGGCGCGCATCATTCGATCCAAGTTTCGCAACACGGGCCCTGGGGGGCGCGGATCGCCTGGGCGGCCGCCTTTCCCGAAGTGGGCCTTTTCACATCGCTAGCGAAGTGTTGGATAATTTGCATCCAAAAACTTGACACATTGCATCCCATAACGCTAGTGGCTTTCGACGGCCGGTCAGGGCCGGCCTTTGTCGGGTGGGAAGCGCATGTTCGAAGGCCCTATCAAGATCATCGTCCCCGTGGGCTCGCTCGGCGCCGGCGTGGTCGAGGCGGAGGTCCGCCGCGGCGTCGCCCTGGGCGCTCACGCCATCGCCACCGACGCGGGCTCGACCGACAGCGGAGCGGCCTACCTGGCTCTGGGCATGTCCAAGAACAATCGCGGCTCGGTGAAGCGCGATCTGACCATCCTGATGAAGGCCGGCGCGGAGGCGGGGATTCCCGTCATCGTCGGCACCAGCGGCCAGGCCGGCGGCGACAAGAACGTCGACTGGACCCGCGACATCGCCGTCGAGATCGCCCGCGAGCTGGGCCTGTCGCCCCGGATCGCGCTGCTCTATTCCGAGCAGGACAAGGACGTCCTCAAGGCCCGGAACGCCGCCGGCAAGATCACGCCCCTGGCCCCGCTGGGCCCGCTCGACGACGCCGCCATCGACGCTTGCGACCACATCGTCGCCGCCATGGGGCCCGAGCCCTACATGGCCGCGCTGCGGGCGGGCGCCGACCTGATCCTTGGCGGCCGCACCACCGACACGGCGGTCATCGCCTGTTTCGCCCTCCTGCACGGCGCGCCGGCGGGCGCGGCCTGGCACGCGGGCAAGGTCTCGGAATGCGGTTCGCAATGCGCCGTCTACCGGGATCGCGGCTCCGGCGTCCTGCTGTCGATCGGCCAGGACGGCTTCGAGGTCGAACCGCTGGCGCCGGACAATCGCTGCGACCCCCACAGCGTCTCGGCCCACATGCTGTACGAGAACAGCGACCCCTTCCGCCTGACCGAGCCCGGCGGCGTCCTCGACGTGACCGACGCGGTCTATGCCGAGGTCGACGACCGCACCGTCAAGGTCACCGGATCGGTCTGGGAGCCCCAGCCCTACACCATGAAGCTGGAGGGCGCGGCCGGCGGCCGCTACCAGACCCTGATGCTGGTCGGCATCCAGGACCCCGACGTCCTGGGCCGCGTCGACGAGTTCCACGACAAGATGCTGGCCGCCCTCTACGACCGCGCGCGCAAGTCAACCGGCCTGGACGACGCGGCCTTTCACATCTCGCTGCGGATGTATGGCTGGAACGCGGTGTCCGGCGACAGGCCGCCGCCCGGAACGCCGGCGCCGCGCGAGATCGGCGTGCTGTTCGTCGCCACCGCCGACACCCAGGAGCTGGCCACCCAGATCGCCAAGGCCTGCAACGCGTACTTCTTCCACTACCCGATCTCGATGGACAAGGAGCTGCCCAGCTACGGCTTCGCCTTCACCCCGGCCGACGTCGAACGCGGCCAGGTCTACGAGTTCAAGCTCAACCACGTGGTCCAGGTCGACGATCCCCTGGAACTGGTCCGCACCGCCTGGATCGACCTGCGCAAAGAGGAGGCCGCGTAATGGCGACCGTCGGCGATGTCTGCCGCCATGTGCGCTCCAAGAACGCCGGGCCCTACTGGGTGACCTTCGACCTGTTCTTCGACGGGGCGGAGAACTTCGCCAAATACAGCCAGAGCCCGGCCCTGGGACCCGACCTGCTGCACCGGCTGTTCGGCGCCGATCCGGCGCAGGTGAAGCGCTTTTCGGTGCCCAGCCTGAACGTGGTCAAGATCTCCTACGCCCGGACCACGCCGCAGGGCGGCGAGGTCGAACGCGACATGCACCGCGGTCAGCAATTCGTGCGGCTGCTCGAGGTTCAACTCGACTGAGGACGGACGGCCATGAACGCCCACGCCGTGGACACGCCGCCCGCCCAGGCCGACGATCCGGAAACCGCGATCCAGATCGGCCTGGCCGTCGCCTATCGGCTGGCGGCGCTGTTCGGCTGAGACGACCTGGTCTTCACCCCGCATCTCGGCCCGCGCGCCGGGGCCGGAGCACCACTTCCTGATCAATCCATACGGCTGGATGTTCGAGGAGATCACGGCCTCGTCGCTGGTCAAGGTCGACCTGCACGGCAAGGTGGTCGGTCCGACCAAGGCGATGGTCCATCCCGCCGGCTTCACCATCCATTCAGCGATGCACGCCGCGCGAACTGGTCTGGCCGGGCCTGCTGCGGCGCCCGGATCGCCAGAACCCCGGCTGCGCCGCCTGATCCGGCCGACGGAGTCGACTCCGTCCTGATCATCGCCGCCTCGACGCCGGGGGGTCCACCGTTCATCCTGTCGGCCAGGTCGGCCGCGCCCTCTCGACGCGTCGGACTTGAAAATCCGTTCGGCGACCCGCGCCGGCAGTCTTGGAGGGAAGTCCGTGGCCTACGGCGACTATCAGAACGAGATCTATTTCAAGGGTCTGCACGGCGTGAAGCCGACCTGGCCCGTGGATTTCGCCACGCTGGAGCAGAGAGCCGTCGCGGCCTTGCCGCCGTCGGTGCTGTCCTATGTGCAGGGCGGCTGCGGCGACGAGTTCACCCAGAACCACAACGCCCACGCGTTCCGGCGCTGGGGCCTGATCCCCCGCATGATGGTCGACTGCACGCGCCGGGATCTGTCGGTGAACCTGTTCGGACTGACGCTGCCGACGCCGCTGTTCATGGCGCCGATCGGCGTGATCGGCCTGTGCGCCCAGGACGGCCATGGCGACATCGCCACCGCCCAGGCGGCGGCCGCCACCGGCGTGCCGATGGTCGCCTCGACCCTGACCAACGATCCGATGGAAGCGGTCGCCGCCGCGATGGGCGACACGCCCGGCTTCTTCCAGCTCTACACGCCCAAGGACAAGGGCGTGGCCGAAAGCCTGGTGCGCCGGGCCGAGGCGGCGGGTTTCAAGGGCGTCGTCGTGACGCTGGACACCTGGATCACGGGCTGGCGGCCGCGCGACCTCAACGACGCCAACTTCCCGCAGCTGCGCGGCCACGCCCTGGCCAACTACTTCTCGGATCCGGCCTTCCGCGCCCTGTTGGCCAAGCCGCCGGAAGAAGATCTGCCCAGCGCCGTGATGACCTGGGCCCAGACCTTCGGCAAGCCGCTGACCTGGGCCGACCTGCCGTGGTTGCGCTCGCTGACCAAGCTGCCGCTGATCCTCAAGGGCGTCTGCCACCCGGACGACGCCCGCCGAGCCATCGACGGCGGCGTCGACGGGATCTACTGCTCCAACCACGGCGGACGCCAGGCCAATGGCGGCGTGGCGGCGATCGACCTGCTGCCGGCGGTGGTCGAGGCCAGCGGCGACGTGCCGGTGCTGTTCGACTCCGGGGTCCGTTCGGGCAGCGACGTGGTCAAGGCGCTGGCCCTGGGCGCGACGGCTGTCGGGGTCGGGCGGCCCTATGCCTACGGCGCGGCGCTCGGCGGCGCGGCGGGCGTCGCCCATGTCCTGCGCAGCCTGTTGGCCGAGGCCGACCTGCTGATGGCGGTCGACGGCTATCCGACCATCGCCGACCTCAAGGCCGCCGGGCTGGTCCGCGCGGACTGAGGTCGTCGTCGCCTTATATCATCCAACGCATCAATTAATTGCATCCAATTAATTGACCGTCGTGATCCAATTCTCCTATGGTTTGATGCCCGGGTCCGCCCGAGGACAAAACAAAAACGGGGAGGATGCGTGATGACGACCAGTCGAAGGATTCTGGCGTGCGGCGCCGCGGCGGCCGCTCTGGCCGGCGCCGGCCAGGCGATGGCCCAGACCGCGCAAGTCGCGCGGGCGGGGGCGCCGGAAGCCGTTTCGCTCGACGAAATCGTCGTCACCGCGCAACGGCGCAGCGAGCGCCTGCAGGACGTGCCGGTGACGGTGACGGCCTTCGGCGCGGAGGAGGTGCGTCAGGCGCGGATCCGGGAGATCGACGATGTCGCCACCCGGACGCCCGGTCTGAACTTCGACGCCTTTCCGGCCTCGCAGCCGCGCATCGCCATTCGCGGCATCGGCTCGTCCGATCGCGGCGCGGCGGGCGATCCCAGCTCGGCGGTGTTCCTGGACGAGATCTATCTGGGCCGTCCGGCCGCCGTGGCTTTCGACGCCTTCGACGTCTCGCGCATCGAGGTGTTGAAGGGGCCGCAGGGCACGCTCTATGGCCGCAACGTCGTGGGCGGCGCGATCAACGTCGTCACCAACCGTCCCGATTTCGACCGGGTCGAGGCCGCGGGCGAAGTGACGGCCGGCAACTACGAGCGTCAGGAAGGCGCCGGTTACGTCAACGCGCCGTTCGCCGACGGCAAGGCCGCGTTCCGGGCCAGCGGCAGCTGGCGAACCCATGACGGCTACGTCAAGAACACCTTCACCGGCGGCCGGGTCGAGGACCAGGACACCCGCAGCGGCCGTCTGCAGCTGGCCGTCCAGCCGAAGGAAGCCCTCCGCCTGCTGGTGACCGTCGACGGCACGCGCGACCGCGGCGCCGGACCCGGCCAGCACGTGCTTGATCTCGACGAGACCGATCCGCTGTCGGCGTTCTGGACCGTCGACCGTGACCGCAAGCACACCGCCGGCTCGACGGACGGCTATCAGAACCGCGACACCTGGGGCGTGCGCGGCCAGATGGACTGGGACCTGTCGTTCGCCACCCTGACCTATCTGGGGGCCTACCGGGATCTCGACTATCACGTCGCCTATGACTTCGACGGCGGCAATCCGAGCACCAACTTCATCGACATCTCGGGCGGCAATGACGAGGACAGCCGCTTCTCCAGCCACGAAGTGCGGCTGAGCGCCTTGCCCGACAGCCGCGTCCAGTGGGTCGCCGGCGTCTACAAGTACGACAGCAAGACCCTGCGCGACGACATCTTGCGGTTGGACATCGGCGGCCAGGGCACGGAGATCTACGCCCAGGACGCCAGGCTCGACAGCTACGCGGTGTTCGGCGACATCACCGTTCCGGTCGCCGACACGGTCTCGCTGATCGGCGGCCTGCGCTATTCGAAGGACAAGAAGGACTATCGGGTCTCCAACACCGAGGGCGACTCGGTGTTCCGCGCCGGGGAGGTCTTCGACGTCAGCGTTTCGGGAACCTATGACGCGGTGACCTATCGCGCCGGGGCCAACTATCAGCCGGCCGAGGATCGGCTCTACTACGTGATGGTCTCGAAGGGCTTCAAGAGCGGCGGGTTCCAGGACACGCCCAGCTCGGCCGAGGACGCCGCCGACGGCTTCGAGCCGGAATACGCCACCCAGTACGAGGTGGGGCAGAAGAGCACGTTCCTGAACGGCGCCCTGACCTGGAACAACACGATCTACGTGCTGAAATACAGCGACCTGCAGACGCGGCGCACCGTGGGCTTCGCCACGATCACCGACAACGCCGGCAAGGCCACGATCAAGGGCTACGAGACCTATCTGCTGGCGGCCGTTCGCCCACGCCCGCCTCGTGGCCAGCTACGGCTACACCGACGCGCGCTTCGACGCGTTCATGCCCGAGCCCGGGGTGGACTATGCCGGCAACCGCATCTCTCGCACGCCCAAGCACAAGGTGGTGCTGTCGCCGTCCTACGATCTGCCCCTGGGCGATCGCGGCGAGCTGCGGTTCGCCGTCGACTACCGCTACGAGAGCCACATCTACGACGACAATTCCAACACCGGTCCCGAGCAGCGCCCGGCGACCAACTTCCTCGACGGCCGCATCGTCTACAGCGCGCCTTCGGACAAGCTGGCCCTGTCGCTGTGGGGCAAGAACCTGACCGACGAACTGACCCGCACCTATCAGGGCACGTTCCTGGGGGCCAATTTCGGCGCCTACAATCCTCCTCGAACCTTCGGCCTCACCCTGAGTCTGAAGATGTAGGCGCTTGGGCGGCCGGCGCCGGGCCCGTCGGCCGCTCGCTTTTCAACATGATCATGAGCCGCCGAGCTTGGGGAGCCGATGTCGCCAGGCGCTGAGCACGCGCCGCCGTCGGCCCGGATCGCGGCGTTGCGGTTGTTCTCCGCCGACCGGTCGCGTGAAGGGCGGCCAGCGCATTCGGCGATAAGTATTCGCCGGCATTTGCGCCGCAGCAATTCCTTGCAGGGGACGTTGCGCGCCATCCCGATCCGATGATCGCGGCGCGAAGCGCTTTCCGTCAGTCAACGCCAGATCGACGCGCGACAGCGCGGCCGATTACCATGAAAGGTCAAATTTGACCGATCTAGTCCAATAATCGCGCCGTCGGATGTACTTTGGTGTGATTATGGGTCACGTAAATAAAGCAAAAATTGGGCGAATATAGGTATACTGTCCTATTTTTATGCCACATTATGCACGAATATGCCGATATTTGCTGAAGATATTGTAATATATAAGGAATTTCCGATACTAGCAGTCAAGCTAATTCTATAGCCCAGCTTGTCGCTGCTCTGCAAAATCGCGAGCCATGCTTCAGGTGCGCGGATCGACGAATTGCCGCGCTTATAGGTATGCAAAATCAACTACTTGCTGATCTAGCGTTGCTTGCGAGAGGATTTCAATTTTCGTCCGAGAAATGATTTCGTGTCGGCTAGGGCACATTTTTTCGTTCTGCCAAGCTTGTTTCCCGCGACGACATGGCGCCTTGTATTCGCACAACAGGCTGAAATTCGAAGGCTCTTGCATGGCGACGCTTGCTGAAGCTGTATGGGTATGTGCTTCATATGAACTATGGATTACTTGACTATACGGCGTCTCAGAACGTCATGTGCATAACGTAAGGTTGCGACATCTTACCGGATTCGATCCGACGATCAAAAACAACGGTCAGTAAGAGTCGATTGCGACCACGCGCGGGGAGACGCAGGGAGAGCGCAGGGTGACGTGGCGAAAATGCTGCGTTGCGATAGTCCAAGACTATAGCATCTCTCAATTCTCATAAAATACTTAGGGTGGGCTCAGATTATTTAGAAATCATCAAAGCGATTTGATGATTTCTTGCGTATCGGAGGTCGCGCGGTGAATATTGGCATGACTCAAGTCGTATCAGTGAACACGAGTTTGCCTCGGATCAGCGAGGTGGTTTCTCGATGTCTCGACATTGCCGTGGCGTTGCTGGCGCTGATTTTCATCGTTCCGCTGCTGGCGACGATCGCGGTCGCCATCAAGCTCGCCGACGGGGGCCCCGTGCTGTTCAGCCATCGGCGGATCGGGCGCGACGGCCAGCCGTTCGGTTGCCTGAAGTTCCGCAGCATGGTCGTGGACGCCGAGGAACGCCTGGCCAGGCTGCTGGCGGTCGATGAGTTGGCGCGCCAGGAATGGCTCAAGGACCACAAGCTGCGGGATGATCCGCGCGTCACGCCCCTGGGATCCTTCCTACGCCGATCCAGCCTCGACGAGCTGCCGCAGCTGTTCAACGTGCTGCGCGGCGAGATGAGCATCGTCGGACCGCGCCCGATCGTCCAGGCCGAGGTCGCGCGCTACGGCCGCCGCTTCGCCTCGTACTGCGCGGTGCGTCCGGGGATCACCGGCTTGTGGCAGGTCAGCGGCCGCAACGACGTCTCCTACCGCCGCCGGGTCGCGTGCGACGTCGTCTATGCGCGGCGCAAGTCGCTGGGCCGGGATGTCTTCATCATCGTCTGGACCGTGCCCGCCGTCCTCAAGGGCCAGGGCTCCTATTGAGGCCCGGTTCGCGGCGGCTTCGACCGGCCGCGCCCCACCCCCTGCTTCACTCCGCTTGGAAGGATCATGACCATGCGAGTTGCGATGATCGGCGCCGGCTATGTCGGCTTGGTGTCCGGGGCCTGTTTCGCCGATTTCGGCCATGAGGTCGTTTGCGTGGATCGCGACGCGGACAGGATCCGGCGGTTGACGGCGGGCGACATGCCCATCTTCGAGCCGGGTCTCGACGAACTGGCGATGCGCAATGTCCGCGAAGGACGGCTCGGCTTCGCCAGCGATCCGGCCGAGGCCGTCGGCCAGGCCGACGCGGTGTTCATCGCGGTCGGCACTCCGTCGCGGCGCGGCGACGGCCATGCCGACCTGTCCTATGTCTACGCCGCCGCCGAGGAGATCGCCGGCCTGATCGACGGCTTCACCGTCGTGGTCATGAAGTCGACCGTGCCGGTCGGCACCGGCGACGAGGTCGAGGCCATCATCCGGCGGGCGCGGCCCGAGGCGGACTTCGCGGTGGTGTCCAACCCGGAGTTCCTGCGCGAAGGCGCGGCCATCGAGGACTTCAAGCGTCCCGACCGGGTGGTGGTCGGCTGCGACGACCGTCGCGCCGAGGATCTGATGCGCGAGCTCTATCGCCCGCTGTTCCTCAACGAGACGCCGGTGGTCTTCACGGGCCGCCGGACCAGCGAGTTGATCAAGTACGCGGCCAACGCCTTCCTGGCCATGAAGATCACCTTCATCAACGAGATGGCCGACCTGTGCGAAAAGGTCGGGGCCGACGTCCAGCAGAAGCGGATCGGCGGCAAGTTCCTCAACGCCGGTCCCGGCTACGGCGGCTCGTGCTTCCCAAAAGACACCGTCGCCCTGGCCCGCACCGCCAGCGATCATGGCGCGCCGATCCGGCTGATCGAGACCACGGTGGCGGTCAACGACGCGCGCAAGAAGGCCATGGTCGACAAGGTCGTCCGCGCGCTCGGCGGCGAGATGCGCGGCCGGACGATCGCCCTGCTGGGACTGACCTTCAAGCCCAACACCGACGACATGCGCGACGCGCCGGCCCTGGAGATCATCACCGGTCTCCAGGCCCTGGGCGCGCGGGTCCAGGGCTATGATCCGGAAGGCATGCGCGAGGCCGGCCGGCTGGTCGCCGGCGTCGATTTCCGTCCGGGGCCCTACGAGGCCGTCGAAGGGGCCGACGCGGTGGTGATCGTCACCGAATGGGATCAGTTCCGGGCGCTCGACCTGGAACGGGTCAAGGGATTGCTGCGGCGGCCCGTGGTGGTCGACCTGCGCAACATCTACCGCCCCGAGGACATGGCCGAACAGGGCTTCGCCTATGTCGGGGTGGGACGACCCCAGGGCCGGGGCCCGGAGGAGGTCGCGACCATCGCGGCGGTGGCCTAGATGACGCGCCTCACGCCCCTGCCCGAGGCTGGCGTCTGCGTGATCGTCGCCGCCTACAACGCCCAGGCGACGATCGGCCGGGCGGTTCGGTCGGCCTTGCGGCAACAGGGGGTTTCCGAGGTCTACGTCATCGACGACGCCTCGGACGACGAGACGATCGCGACAGCGGCCGCCTGCGACGACGGCGGCGGCCGCCTTGTGATCCTGCGTCAGCCCTCCAACCAGGGTCCGGCCGCCGCGCGCAATCTGGCACTGAGCCTGACCACGGCCGACTGGGTCTGCGTGCTGGACGCCGACGACTATTTCCTCCCCGGGCGCATCGCCCGGCTGCTGGCCGACGCCGGCGAGGCGGACCTGGTGGCGGACGAACTGATCCGGACCCGGGAAACCTCGCCGGCCACGATCACCCATCTCTCCACGCCCGCCGGCGACCCGCGGCGGATCGACTTCGAGGCCTTCGTGTCGGGCAATGTCAGCCGCGAGGGCCGACCGCGCCAGGAGCTAGGCTTCATCAAGCCGCTGACGCGCACGGCGTTCCTGCGCCGGCACGGTCTTGTCTATGACGAGCGGTTGAGGCTGGGCGAGGACTACGAGTTCTACGCCCGCGCCCTGGCCCGGGGCGCGCGGATGGTTCTGTCGCCGCCGCGCGGCTATGTCGCCGTGGAGCGCGCCGGCTCGCTGAGCGGGCGCCATTCCGAGGAAGATCTGCGCCGTCTGCGCGATTGCGACCAAGGGCTGGCGGCCCTCAGGCCCCTGAGCGCGGGCGAGCGCCAGGCGCTTCGTCGGCACGCCGCCAGCGTCGACAGCCGGCTTCAGTGGCGGCTGATGATCAACGCGGTGAAGGCGCGCGACGTGGTCGCCGCCTTGCGCACCTTCACCTCGTGGAAGGTTGGCTCCTACCTTGTCGCGCGCCTCGCCGAACAGGCCTGGCTCCGCTCCGTCGGGCGCCTGGGGGCGAAATCCGGCACGGCGCGGCCGACATCGCCTCGGCCAGCCGCCCCCCGTCTGAATCAAACCATCGCGAAGTGAACGCCATGACGATCGCCACTCACAGCCCGTCCTTCACCGCTCTACCCCCCCCGCGCAGCGGCGCGGCCCATGAGGCGCCCAAGACGGTTTCCGAGGTCATGGATCCGCGCAAGGCGTGGCGGATGTTTCAGCGCCGGCTGCGAACGTTCATCGCCGTGGCCGCGATCGTGCTGCTGGCCGCCCTCATCCTGACCCTGACCGCGCCGCGCCTGTTCACCGCCAAGTCGCGGATCATGTTCAATCCGAGTCCCGAGCAGGTCGTCGCCTCCCAGTCCGTGGTGCCCGATCCGCCGGCGGTGTCGACGGTGATCGACACCGAGGTCGAGGTCCTGCAGTCGCGCGAACTGGCCCAGCGGGTCACCGACCAGCTGCAACTGCAGAAGGATCCGGAGTTCAACCCCTTCCTGCGCGAGCCCTCCGCGCTGGACCGCTGGCTCGCCGGCCTCGGGCCGCGCAAGCCGCCCGAGCCGCCCGCCAGCCGCGAACAGCTGGAGGCTCGGGGCCGAGGCGCGGCCACCGGCGCCGTGCAGCGCGGACTGAACATCCGGCGGTCGGGCCTGACCTACATCGTCGATGTGGGCTTCACCTCGCGCGATCCCCAGAAGGCCGCCCTGATCGCCAACGCCCTCGCCGAGGAATATCTGAACTCGCGATCCGAGGCGAAGATGTCGACCACCACCAAAGCCAACCAGTGGCTGCAGCGGCGGTTGGCCAAGCTCGAACCGGAACTGGCCGCCAAGGAGGCCGCCGTCGCCGCCTATCGCGCGCGCAACAACCTGCTCAGCGCCTCGGGCGCGACCTTGGCCGAGCAGGAGATCTCCAGCTACAACCAGCAACTGGCCGCGGCGCGGGCCGAGGAGGCCACCGAACAGGCGCGCCTCGACACCGCGCGCAGCCAGCTGGCCCGCGGTTCGCGGGGCGACGACGTGGGCGAGGCCCTGGATTCCCAGGTCATCCAGAAGCTGCGCGAGCAGCGGGCGGCGGTCAGCGCGGCCGTCGCCGATCTTCAGGGCCGTTATGGTCCCCGCCACCCCGACCTGCTCAAGGCGCAGCGGGAGCTGGGCGACATCGACCGGCAGATCGAGGAAGAAATCCACCGGGTGATGTCGAACCTCGAGGCCAAGACCCAGGTGGCGCGGCAGCGGACGAGCTCGCTCGCGGGCAGCCTGGGCGCGGCGCGCGGCGGCCTGGCCGGCGTCAACGCCGCCAGCGTGTCGCTCAACCGGCTCGAACGCGACGCCCAGGTGGCGCGCACGGACTATGAGTCGTTGCTGGCCCGCTATCGCGAAACCTCGTCTCAGGCGGCGCTGCAGGATTCCGACGCCGAACTGGTCTCGCGGGCGCGGACGTCGAACGCGCCCAGCTCGCCCAACGTGCCGATCAATATCTCGCTGGGCGTGGTGCTGGCCCTGGTCCTGGGAATCGGCGCGGTCCTGCTGGCCGAGGCGATGGACGACAGCCTGGCCACGGCGGCCGATGTCGAACGCAAGCTGAACCTGACGGCGCTCGGCTCGGTGCCGCTGCTGCGGTCGGTGTCGAGTCGCCGCGACCGCGACATGGCGCCGGCCGGGCATGTGCTGGCCAGACCCCTGTCGGTGTTCGCCGAATCCTTCCGCACGCTGCGCGCGGTCCTGCTGCACGGCGAGTTCGGCGGCGTGCGGATCGTCGCCGTGACCTCTTCCCTGCCGGGGGAGGGCAAGACCACGGTCAGCGTCTGCATGGCGCGCAGCGCGGCCCAGGCCGGACTGAAAGTCGTGCTCGTCGATTGCGACCTTCGCCGCCGCAGCCTCAATCAGCTGCTGGGCCGTGAACCCGATGTCGGGCTGCTCGAGGTGCTGTCGGGCGCCTGCGGACTCGACCAGGCCCTGCTGCCGGACGTCTCGGGCGCCATGCTGCTGCCCACCGCCCACCGTCAGACGGTCCACCAGGACGTGTTTTCACAGCCGGCCATGGACCGGTTGCTGTCGGCGCTGTCGGCCCGCTTCGATCTGGTCCTGCTCGATACGGCGCCTGTCCTGGCCGTGGCGGACACGCGCGTGCTGGCGGCGAAGGCGGAGGTCGTCCTGCACGTGGCGCGGTGGCGCAAGACATCCGCCAACGCCGTGGACGAGGGGTTGCGCCATCTGGAGCAGTCGGGCGCGACGATCGCCGGCCTGGCCTTGACCCAGGTGGATTTCCGCAAGCAGCAGCGGTTCGGCTACGGCGACCCGGCCTTCTACTACGGCCAGTTCAAGGGGTATTACGCCAATGGCTAGGCTTTGGACCCGCCGCGCCGACCGTGGCTCAATGGGGCCTGAACACCACCCACGCCGCAGTCCAGCCCACGACGTTGAAGGCGATGATGAACGCCAGGGTCTGGCGCTTCGACCAGCGCGGCTTGGGCTTCTCCCTGGCGGCGGGAGCGGCGTCGGAGCGCTGCGCCACGACCGGACCCGGGCCCGTGTAGTTCGGTATCTTCCGCCTCAAGCCCATGATCCCGGCTTCCCATTTCGGTCCGCCCTTGGACGCCTGGCTCAACCCACGGCTCCACAGATCGGATGCCTGAATGTCTAATCCACAAAGTCGTTACGCGGAAGGACCCGGCGCCGTTCCCCTGAAGCGGCAAAGGCGCGCAGGTCGCGCCGGGAGCCTGAAGCGGTGATCGACCTCGTCGAAGAGGCCCGGCTCGGCGCCGCGGGGGCGGCCCCGCCGCGCGCGCCGCGCGTCAGCGTCCTGATGGCCAACCACAACGGCTCGGCGTTCATCGCCGACGCCCTGGCCTCGATCCAGCGCCAGACCCTGAGGGACCTGGAGGTCATCGTCGTCGATGACGGCTCACGCGACGACAGCGTGGCCATCGTTCGGCGCTTGGCCGCCCTGGATCCCCGGATCCGCCTTCTGGAGCGCGACCGCAGCGCCGGGCCGGGCGCGGCGCGCAACGCGGCCCTGGCTGTCGCCCGGGGGGACTGGGTGGCGGTGGTCGACAGCGACGACCTGATCCATCCCGAACGCTTGAAGACCCTGCTGACCAAGGCCCAGGCCGACGGCGCGGACATCGCGGTCGATGACCTGCTGATCTTTTCCGAGGACGAAACGGCGCCGCCGCGCGCCCTGCTGTCTCGGATGCTGGGCGGCGCGCCGCGCTGGATCGACCTGCCCGCCTTCGTCCGATCCAACCGATTGTTCGGACGCGAGCCGGTCCTGGGCTTCACCAAGCCGCTGATCCGGCGCGAGGCGCTGCGGCTCGCGGCGGTCGCCTACGACGAGGCGCTGCCCGTCGGCGAGGACTACGACCTGCTGGCGCGGGCGATGGCCAGGGGGCTGCGCCTGAGGGCCTATCCGGACCTGACCTATTTCTACCGCAAGCACCGCGTGTCGATCTCGCACCGGCTGGACGAGGCGCGGCTGGAGGCGATGGCCGCCAACGCCGCGCGCTATCGCGCCGAGGTCGAGGTCTCGCCGACGCTGGACGCCGCCCTGTCCGTCCGTGAACGGAGCATCACGGCCGCGCGGGGCTTTGTCCGGATCGTGGCCGATCTGAAGCGCGGCGCGATCCTGAAGGCCCTGCGGACCGGCCTGCGCTCGCCAACCAGCGCGGCGTTGCTGACCATCGTGGTCGGCGACCGTTTGACGGCGCTGGCGCGAGGTCCCGCGACGCCGCGCCGGACCTCGGCGGCCGGGCGGGTGGTGGTGTTGTCGCGCCAGAGGGTGATCGGGTCCACCAATGGCAGCTCGACCTACCTGCTGAGCTTATGCCGGGCGCTGAAGGCGCGCGGACTGTCCCTGGAGTTCCTGGGGCCCAGCCCCGGGACGTTCGGGCGCTGGCCCTGGATGCGGCTGACGCCGGAAATGGCCGTGTTCGATCGGGTGCGGGTGCGCGGCGGATGGCGGGTCGGCGACCTGCTGATCGCCCAGGACCCGGCCGTCCTGGGCTCGGCGTTGCTGACGGGGCTGGAGCGCCTGCTGGCCAAGCTGAAGCTGAAGTCCAGCGGGTGGGTCAAGCCCGCGCCCTACGCCGTCAGCGCGGCGGCCGCCGATGTCGACCGGCTCTACGTCGCCGAACGGGCGCGCGGCGCGGGGGCCATCGTGGCCGACTACGCCTTCCTGACGCCGCTGGCCCCCTACGCCCTGACGCCGGGCGCGCCCTGCTTCGTGGTCATGCACGATCTGTTCTCCAGCCGGACGGCGTCGTTCGCCGCCGTGGGGGCCACGGACTCGGTCGCCACGCTGGACCCGGAACGCGAATTCGAACTGTTGTCCCAGGCCGACGCCGTGGTCGCCATCCAGGAGACCGAAGCGGCGGCGGTCAGCGCCGCCAATCCCAACCAGAAGGTGATCGTCGCGCCGCTGGCCGCCACGCCCGTCGCCGCCGCCAGCCCCGGCGAGGGGCCGCTCCTGCTGTTCGTCGGCAGCAACACCGCGCCCAATGTCGTCGGCTTGAGATGGTTCTTCGACCAGGTCTGGCCGACCGTGAGGGCGGCGCAACCCGAAGCGGTCCTGACGGTCGCGGGCAATGTCAGCCGGGCCTTCGCCACCGTTCCGCCCGGCGTGCGGATGCTGGGACCGGTGCCGGACCTCGATCCGCTCTACGCCCGCGCCGCGGTCGTGGTCTCGCCGCTGACGACGGGTTCGGGACTGAAGATCAAGGTGATCGAGGCGCTGGGGCGCGGCAAGGCCATGGTCGCGACCTCGGTCAGCCTGCAGGGGGTGGAGGAGCTGCTGCGGTCCTGCGTCCTCCGGGCCGACGATCCCGACCTGTTCGCCGCCCATGTGGTCGGGCTGCTCGCCAGCGCCGACCGGCGCGTCGCCCAGGGCGAAGCCGCGCTCGATCGCGTTCGCCGCAGCTTCTCGCCCGACGCCTGCTACGGCGAATTCGTCGAAGCCATCGCCGGCGATGCGTCATGAGCGAGGTCATGCTGGATCAGGCACCGCCCGCCACGCGCGCGGTCGCGACCGTCGAGCGCGACCGCATCCAGGTCATGCGCGGCCTGGCCTGCCTGCTGCTGGTCCTGTTCCACGTCATCGGCGGCAACGCCCATGACGGCCTGCGGGTCTCCGACGACGGATGGATCCGCAAGGGGCTGGACCTGCTGCTCTACATCCGCATGCCGATCTTCGGCTTCCTGTCGGGCTATGTCTACGCGCTGCGGCCGACGGAGCGCGGCCGGCTGCTCCCGTTCCTGAGGGGCAAGGCGCGGCGATTGCTGCTGCCCCTGGCGACGACCTCCACCCTGTTCTTCCTGACCTGGAACGCCCTGGACGGCGCGCTCGTCCAGCGGCTGCCGGAGATCTGGCGGATCTATGTCTTCTCCTACGAGATCTTCTGGTTCCTGCAGGCGATGGCCTTGATCTTCGTCGGCATCGCCGCGCTCGAGGGGCTGGAACTGCTGCGTCGTCCGGCGGGCGTCGTCGCGGCGGCGGTGACCGCCTATCTGCTGGCCACCCAGTTCGAGATTGTCTCTTTTCTGTCGATCGGCGGGGCCCTTTATCTGGCGCCCTATTTCCTGCTCGGCCTCGCCGCCTGCCGCTTCAAGCCGATGGAGGCGCGCGGCGTTCCGTGGGTGGTCGCCGCGATCCTGATCTGCGCCTTCGCGCTCCACGCCTGGAAAGTGCTGACCCTGCCGCACCTCCAAAGCGTCGGCCGCGTTCACCTGCTCTCCCCGCTGGTGGGCGGCGGCGCGTCCTTGCTGCTGCTGCGATACATTCCCACCGACTGGCCCGGCAGCGGCTGGCTGGCCCGCGTCGGCGATTCCTCGTTCGCGATCTTCCTCTTTCACATCTTCTTCGCGACCGCTTCGCGCCTGGCGCTGACGAAGCTGGGCGTGACGGATCTGGCGACGCTGGTCGGGGTCGGCATGGCGCTGGCGGTCGCCGGCCCGATGGCGCTGGAAGCGCTGCTGAAGCGCCACGCCGTCACGCGTCGTGTGTTTCTCGGGCTGAATTGATCCGAGGCGCGGGGGGCCTGGCGACGATCACGATCGCGGCGCCGGCCGCGCGGCCGGCCGCCTCCCTGGCCGCCCCGTCCCGCGATCGAGGATCGCCGGCGTTCGCCGAACCGGACGCGGTCGTGAGCCAGGGGCGGGCTCAAGGTCGGCTTCCGGTTCGATCGCGGCGCTCTCGCGCCAGCCCAGCCATGCGGAGAACGTCAGAAGGAACAGTTGCACCGTCATCGGGGCGAAGGGCAGGAAGACGTTCTCGACCTTGGCCCGGATGGTCAGGATCAGGAACATGGTCGCCAGGAAGGCTGCGGGGGCCGACGGCGCGACGACGGCCCGCGCGACGGACTTGACCCCGGCCAGGGCGAACAAGGCGCAGAACAGCGCCGCGCCGATCAGGCCGAAGTCCACCGCCCATTCGCGATAGGTGTCGTGGAAGTGGAAACCCTTGCCGTCGGCGACGCCCGCCCATCGCAGCAGGCCGATATTGTCCGCGCCGCCGCCCAGCCAGGCCGAGCGGAAACCATGGCCGAGCCACGGGCGTTCGGCGATCATGCGGTCGGCATGGGCCCAGAGATAGTCGCGGCCCGTGAGCCCCGGGTCCTTGTGCAGCACCGTCGTCGAAAAGTGCTGGGCCCCCTCCAAAAGGAGCGAGGAGCCGATCGCCAGCGGGATCATGGCGGCGACCAGCGCGAAAATGGCCAGGGCGCGCCAGCGAACGTTCAGCACGGCGAACGCGGACAGGCTGGCGAAGAGCAGCACGCCGAGCGCCGCGGTGATCAGGCCGCCGGCCGACTCGCCTCTCAACAGCACGAAGCTGGCGACGGACGCGCCCAGCAGACCCAGCAGGCGCACCGGCGCGGGCTGCTCGCGGTCGACCACGGCGGCGATGGCCCCGGCCAGGAGCAGCTGGGCCAGGACGGCCATGGCGTTCTTGGAGCCCAGTATGCCGATCAGCACGGGCCCGGTCGCCGAAACGCCGCGCCGTCCGTCGGCGATGCAGACCAGGCAGATGAACAGCGCGCTGAGAAAGATGATCCGCACCAGGGCCCGGGTCGACAGCGCGCCGACCACCGACATGGCGATCAGCGCCGTCAGCAGCATCTGGACGCCGTAGCGCAGGCTGACCTCGGGGGCCGTCGACCAGATGACGGAAAGGCAGGTGACCAGCGGAATGACCAGCAGCGGCCAGGCGCGCGCCAGGGTCGTCGCCAGGGTCAGCGGCCGGATGCAGATCAGCAGGGCCAGGACGCCCAGCTGCAGGATGATGTTGATCGGGCCGAGGATCGCCGTCCAGGTCAGGACCAGGGCGAGCAGGCTCAAGGCTTCGGCGGCCCAGGGCGCGTCGAGCGGGTTGCGAGCCGAGAGTTCGGAACGGATGCGGCTGATCAGGGCCATGTCGCCTCGGTCCAGGAGAGCGGTTTCACACGCGCGAAGGAGCACGCGGCCGATCGCCAGCATCACTCCGCTCATCGTTGGCGATCAAGAGCTGATTCGCCGCCGGAAAGCTTAGCTATATGTATATGTCATGATCGTAAGTACATCATGTGATAATGTGAGCAGTAAGAGATGATATAATCATCACTTCATCGCTTTGTCGGGCGCAAACGTGGCGATATTGTGAAACGCGCGGAGGCCTTTGGATATTTCGCGTGATTTTCCATTGTCGTTGATGGAGGATCTTTTTGGGCGGGGCGCCCTATCTTAAGCATTGGAGCGCCAATGAGCTCAGCCCCCAGACGAATGCGCGCCGTCGGCATGGCCGTGGTGGTCCTGGCCGGCGCGGCCTCGGCGCTCGCCGCCTGGCCTCAGGAGTCGGTCGGCGGACCGCCCGCGGGTTTCTCCCTGACGCCCAGCTTCAACGAGGAATTCGATGGCGCGGCTCTCGACACGACCCGCTGGCGCACGGCCTATCGGACCGACGGCGTGACGCCGCCCACGGTGGCCAATCGATCGCTCTACGGCAATCGCGAGCGTGAGCTCTATTTCGATCCGGCGTTCCTGGGATTGGGCGTGCAGCCCTTCTCCGTCGCCGACGGCGCCTTGACCATCACCGCGGCGCCCATGTCGCCGTCGGCGCGCGAGGCGGTGGCCGCGGCGGTGGCTCAGCAGCCTGAGTCGATCCGCAACAGCCCGCTCAAGGACGTCAGCTACAGCTCGGGGCTGATCACCACCAAGGGAAGCTTCTCCCAGCTCTACGGATATTTCGAGATCCGGGCGCGCTGGACCGGCGGAAAGGGACTTTGGCCGGCCTTCTGGGCGTTGCCGGCCGACGGCGGCTGGCCGCCCGAGCTCGACGTCATGGAGGCGCTGGGCCATGAGCCGACCACCGTCTATCAGAGCGTCCACTCCAAGCAGACCGGCGCGGCGGTGGGCGACACCACCCGCGTGGCCGTGGACGCGGGCACCTCGGCGTTCCACACCTACGGCATGTTGTGGACCAAGGACGAAATCCGCTTCTATCTCGACGGGCGGCAGACGGCGGCCAGGCCGACCCCGACCGACGCCCACAAGCCGATGTATCTGATGGCCAATCTCGCGGTCGGCGGCTACTGGCCCGGCGATCCGACCGCGACGACGCCCTTCCCGGCGACCATGACCATCGACTACGTGCGGGCCTGGAAGCTGGCCGAATAGAGCGCGTCGGGCCTTCGCCCGGCTCAGGCGAGCTTCCGGCGGCCCAGACGCTGGCCGGCCATCGCCACCAGGCCCAGGCTTTCCTTCAGGATGGCGCGCCCGGTCGACGAGACGAACAACGCGCTCGCCACGCCGAGGTACGAGACGGCGGCGGCGATCGCCAGATCCAGCAGCGGCCACCCTGTCGAGGTCAGGCGCAGGGCGGCCAGCGGGATCGCGGCGACCGCGCCGGCCGCCGCGAACGGCGCGGCCAGGGCCCAGATCTGCCGCGTGCGGACCGGCCCCTCGCGGCCGGCGTACCACCACAGGGCCGGCAATCTCAGAAAGACGTCGCTGAGCGCATAGGCGGCCGCCACGCCGATCGCGCCCCAGGGCAGGCCCGCGACGAAGGCCGCGATGCTGGTCACGGCGTTGAACAGGCCCCAGCGGGCGAACTGGCCCGTGCGCTGCTGGCTGACGAACAGCCAGCCCAGGGTGTTGCTCAGCGGCTGGGGCAGCGCCGCCAGGCCCAGCCAGGCGAAGATCGGCGCGGCCCCGGCCCATTCATGGCCCATGAGCACCGGAATCAGCGTGTCGGCGGTGAAGATCAGGAACAGCACGCCGGGCACGGTGATCAGCAGGATCTGCTGGGCGGTGCGGCCATAGGCGTGGCGATAGCGCTCCGGCTCATCGACCAACCGGGACAGGATGGGGACCATGACCCGGCCGATCGGGTTGTTGATCTGTTGCAGCGGCAGCAGGAGCAGCTTGTAGGCCCGGTCGTAGAGGCCCAGCTCGGCGGCCCCCGCCACGCGGCCGATCAGCACGTTGTCGAGATTGCGGGCGAAGAAGTTGGAGATGTTGAAGGTGGTGACTCCCCCGCCCAGCCTCAGCATGGCGCGCACCTCGGCGAACGGCGCGGGTCGGC
Organism: Caulobacter sp. Root487D2Y; assembly: GCF_001427165.1. Taxonomy (NCBI): domain Bacteria; kingdom Pseudomonadati; phylum Pseudomonadota; class Alphaproteobacteria; order Caulobacterales; family Caulobacteraceae; genus Caulobacter; species Caulobacter sp. Root487D2Y. The sequence goes on along the minus strand of NZ_LMFD01000001.1, from coordinate 510,536 downwards.
CCGGACGCCAACCGGTGAACAGCCAGGCGCCGACCATGCCCGCCGACATCGAGGCCGTCGTCGCCGCGAACAGAGCCCAGACGCTGGGCCGCCACCAGGCGATCAGCACGCCCGTGGCCAGACCGATGACGGCCGAGGCGCTGTCGATCATCGCCAGGGGCTTGAAGCGCATGTCCCGGGCCAGCAGGGCGAAGTGCTGCGAGCCCAGTCCGGCGATCACCACGGTCGCCGCCAAGGCCACGGTGAGGCCGACGACCTTGGACTCGCCGTAGAACAGGCCCAGCAGGGGGGCGCTCGCGGCCAGCAGCAGGCCCAGCAGCGCCGCGACTCCCAGATTGATCCAGAACAGGCCGCTCATCTGTTCGCGCGTGATCTCGCGCGAGGTGATCACCGCCTGGGACAGACCCAGGTCCTGGAACACCATGACGAAGGCGGTCAGGGGCATGACCATCGCGAACACCCCGAAATCCCCGGGGCTCAACAGCCTCGCCAGCACCACGACGGAGACGAACTGGACGACGACCTTCACGGCTTGAGCGGCCCCGGTGACCGCCGCGCCGCCGACCGCGCGCGATTTCAAGGCGCCGACCGGGGGGGCTGCGCGCTCGGCTTCATCATCGCGCCTTGAAGGGGCCATCTTCGCTCGCTTTTCCTTGCGGGCGCTACCCACGCCACCTCGAACCGGCTATGTTCGCAGTTGCAGCATAGGCCGCTATGGCCGTGACGCGTCAAGTGAGGCGCCAATGCATTATCGATCCATCGCGGACTTGAACGCCACGATCACCCGTAACCTAAGGAAGATACCCCCCGATATCGACCTTATTGTAGGCATACCGCGTAGCGGCCTTATTCCGGCCAACATGCTAAGCTTGGCCTTGAACTTGCCATTGGCCGATTTGGACGGATTCCTGCAGGGACGAATACTGGCCAAGGGTCGGACTCGCCCGTTACAAAGCTTGACCGGCGATGGAGGCGAATATCGCCGGATCCTGGTCGTCGACGACAGCATCAACTCCGGCGGATCGATGCTGGAGGCGCGGCGAAGGCTGGCCGAGGCGGGCCTTTCGGACAGGGTTCTATTCTGCGCGGCCTACGGCCTGGGGGCCGAACATCCCGAGGCGGACATCGTCCTGGAGACGGCGCCCCGGCCCCGGATGTTCCAGTGGAACGTCATGCATCACAAGTTCCTCGCCGACGCCTGTCTCGACATCGACGGGGTGCTCTGCTGCGATCCGAGCGAGGTGGAAAACGACGACGGCCCCCGTTACGAGGCCTTCCTGCGCGACGCCCGGCCGTTCCTGCGACCGACCCAGAAGGTCGGCCATCTGGTGACCAGCCGGCTGGAGAAGCACCGGGCCGCGACCGAGGCCTGGCTGGCCGAGGCGGGGATCGCGTACGGCAAGCTGTGGATGCTGGACCTGCCCAGCGCCGAGGAGCGCCGCCGGCTCGGCGCCCACGGCGGCTTCAAGGCCAAGGTCTATGCCGGGCTCGACGCCACCCTGTTCATCGAGAGCGAGGAACGCCAGGCCGTCGAGATCGCGCGCCTGTCGCGCAAGCCGGTGCTGAGCATCGAAACCCAGACCATCCTCTATCCGGACCGGCTGGAGGACCAGATGCGCATGCGCGAACGGCTGGCCGCCCGCGACCGCCTGCGCGGCGCGGTCGAGACTCCGCCCCCGCGCACGGCGCTCAAGCGCGTGGCCCGGCGACTGCTGGGCCCGTCGCTGTACGGCGCCCTGGGGCGGGCGGCGCGCCCGGTCGACCGCGCGGCCGCGGCCAACCGACGGGAGGTCTGAAGCCACGCCACGAACGTGGAAGTCGTCACCGGGGGGGCGCTCGGTTTCGCACCAACGCCTTGGGAGCTCGACTTGGTTTCGCCAACCCACAGCTCGACCGCGCCGCTGCCGGTCAGCATCATCGTACCCACCTTCAACCGCGCCCGCCTGCTGGGCGAGGCGTTGAACAGCCTGGTGGCCCAGAGCCGCCCCGCCGCCGAGATCCTGGTGGTGGACGACGGCTCCGACGACGACACCGCCACGGTCGTCGAACGCTTCGGTCCCGCCGTCACCTATCTGCGGCAGGACAACAGCGGCAAGGCCGCGGCCCTCAATCTGGGCCTGTCGCTGGCCAGCCAGGACGCCGTCTGGATCTTCGACGACGACGACATCGCCGCGCCCGAAGCGCTGGAGCGGCTTTATGCGCCCCTGGCCGCCGACCCCGGCCTCGATTTCACCTACGGCCTTTGCGACAAGTTCGAGGGCGAATGGCCGTCGCCGCTGAGCGAGCCGAACACCTCCTACGAATCCGGCGATCGCGCTGCCCTCTATGTGCGGCTGATGGAGGACTTCTTCATCTGGCAAGGCTCGATGCTGGTGCGCCGGCGGTGCTACGCGGCCGTCGGCCCCTTCGACATCCGGCTGACGCGCTCGCAGGACTATGAAATGAACCTGCGGCTGGCCCGGCGCTTTCAGGGGCGAGGCCAGCCGTTCGTGGTCTTCCACCAGCGGCATCATGCCGGCGTGCGAGGCCCGCGCGCGGCCAGCGTCGGGGCCGACAAGGTGGAGGCCGCCTGGCGAAGGTTCAACCAGATCATCTTCCGCGACCTGCACGCCAGCCATGATCTGATGGAGTTCTATGTCGAGGCCGATCCCGCCGTCGATCCCCGACGCAAGCGCCTCACCGCCCTGTTGCAGCGCGCCTGCATCATGGCGCGCAAGGGTCTGTGGGATCTGGCGGCGGTCGACATGGTCGAGGCGGCGGAGCTAAGCGCCCGACTGCGGGTCGCGACGCTGAACGAACAGGAGACCGCGGCCCTGCGGCGGGTGTTCCAGAGCGGCGCCCGCTCGACCTTTTCCAACGCGGACGAGGCGTCGACCTTCTTCGGCACGATCAAGCTGTTCGCCAGTCGCCGGCAGGCCTCGCAGATCGCGGGCAACCTGCTGCTGCCGGTTTCGCACCGGCTTCGCAAGCTGCTGACCCAGAAGGCGAGCCGGGACGAGGCCGGACAGGTTCTGCTGCTGCTTTCGCACCTGCTGCGACCCGGCTATCTGGCCGAATACTGGAAGGCGCGGGGCCGGCGATTGTTCATGTACCGGGTCACGCCGCTGGGCTGCGAGGCGCCCGCGTGAAGGTCGCTTATTTCGTCCACGATCTCGAGGACGCGGCGGTGCGTCGTCGGGTGCGCATGCTGCGCGCCGGCGGCTGCGAGGTGGCTGTGCTCGGGTTTCGCCGCGCCGCCGCGCCCGTCGACCAGGTCGAGGGCGTCCCCGCCACGGACCTTGGCCGGACCCACAACGCTCGGCTCGCCCAGCGCGCGGCGGCGGTGGCGGTCAATCTCCTCAAGGCCGGCCGCCTGAAGGCCCAGGTGGCGGGCGCGGACGTCGTTCTGGCGCGTAATCTGGAATGCCTGGCCCTCGCCGCCTGGGCTCGCGAGCTCCACGCGCCGGGCGCGAGCCTGGTCTATGAATGCCTCGACATCCATCGGACCCTGTTGGGCGCCGGGCTCGCGTCGAGAGCCTTGCGCGCCGTCGAACGGGGCCTGCTGGCTCGCTGCGCCCAGGTGATCGTCAGTTCTCCGGCCTTCGTCGAGCGCTATTTCGCGCCTCGGCAGGATTGTCGCGCCCCCGTCCTGCTGATCGAGAACAAGGTGCTGGCGGACGTGGCCGCCCCCGCGCGACCGGACCCGGACGCCGCGTCGTCCGGGCCGCCTTGGCGCATCGGATGGTTTGGCATGATCCGCTGCCGCAAGAGCCTGGACCTGCTGACCCGGCTGGTTGAACGCGGCGACGGGCTGATCGAGGTGGTGATCCGCGGGCGGCCGTCCTACGACGTCCTGAGCGACTTCGACGCGGTGATCGCCCGAACGCCGGGCCTGCGGTTTGGCGGACCCTATCGGCCCGAGGCGCTTCCGGACCTCTATCGCGGGGTGCATTTCACCTGGGCGGTCGACTATTTCGAGGAGGGGCTCAACTCCTCGTGGCTGCTGCCCAATCGCCTCTATGAGGGCGGCCTGAACGGCGTGCCGGCCATCGCGCTGGACGAGGTCGAGACCGGCCGCTGGCTGGCGCGGCGCGGCGCCGGGGTGCTGATTTCCGATCCGGAGCGGGAGCTGCCGGCCTTCTTCGAGGGGCTGACCGAGCCCGACTATGTCCGTCGACGACGCGCGACCTGCGCCATTCCGCTCTCCGACCTGGTGGCCGATCGGGCCGATTGCCGCCGCCTGGCGACCAGCCTGGGAGGCGCGCGCTGATGGCCGTCGACGGACGCGACGTGCTGGTCGTGGTCCCCTGCCTCAACGAGGCGGCGAACCTGGCGGGTCTCCTGGACCACCTGCTGGCGGACACGGCCGTCCGCGAGGCGCTGATCGTCGTGGCCGACGGCGGCAGCACGGACGCCAGCGTGTCGATCGTCGAGGCGATCGCCGCCCGGGAGCCGCGCGTGCGCCTGCTGGCCAATCCGGACCGCATCCAGAGCGCGGCGATCAACCTGGCCGTCGCGCGGTTCGGCGGGGACCGCCGCTGGCTGGCCCGCATCGACGCCCATGCCGGCTATCCGCCGGCCTATGTGTCACGCCTGGTCGTCGCGGCCGAGGCGACGGGCGCGGTCTCGGTGGTGACGCCCATGCGCACGGTGGGTCGCGGCTGCTTCCAGAAGGCCGCCGCCGCCGCCCAGAACTCCAGGCTCGGAACCGGCGGCGCCGCCCACCGCGGCGGCGCGGGCGGCGGCTGGGTGGATCACGGCCACCACGCCCTGATGGCGATCGAGGCTTTCCAAGGCGCCGGGGGCTATGACGAGGGCTTCAGCCATAACGAGGACGCCGAACTGGACTTGCGGCTGGCCCAAGGCGGCGGGCGGATCTGGATGGCGGCCGACCTGGCCATCGACTACCACCCCCGCTCGGACCCGGGGTCGCTGTTTCGGCAGTACCTCAACTACGGCCAGGGCCGGGCGAAGACCGTGGCGCGTCATCGGACCCCGCTGAAGATCCGCCAATTGGCTCCGCTGGCGGTCGCGCCCGCCGTATTGGGCGCGGTTCTGGCCGCGCCCCTGGCGGCGCTGACGCCGTGGGCGCTGGCGGCGGCGCTGCCGGCCCTGGCCTGGGCCGCCCCATGCCTGGCGGGCGGCGCGCTGGTCGGCTGGCGGACCAGGGAGCCCTGCGCTTTCGGCTCGGGCCTGGCGGCGATGATCATGCACCTGGGCTGGTCCGTCGGCTATTGGCGATGGCGGATCACGGGTCGGACCCCGCCGCGTCGGCTGCCTTTCGCGCAAGTCGATGTCGCTGGCTGAACCGATTTGCCGCCGGCGCAAGAGCCGCGCGTTTTGCAGCATTCCAGTGGACCATGGCTTCATGCTGCATCGCGTCCCGGCGTCCGTGGGGCGGACGATGGCGCATGAGATCCGGCGCGTCCTCAAGCCGGAGGGGCGCGCCTTGCTGGTGGACTTCGGTCCGCCCAAGGCCTCCGAGCGCGACGTGTTCCTCCCCGGCTCTCCATCGGGCGTCGTGACCAACGAGGGCAACTCGTGGAACTACGCCGCCTCGGCCCCCTCCAACGGCAACCTGCCGATCGGGACCAAGGTATGGAACACTGCGGTTGTAGCCGGCGGCGCTCCGGGCTGGGTGAGGGTGTCCGGAGCTTGGAAGGCTATGGCGAACGTCGCCGCTTAGTGCTTCGTCGCCCTGTAGGTGAAGTCCTGGCGGAAAGCCTTGGCTTCACCACACAGGGCATAGTCAGACGTCACGGCGCATAGGGCCTCGGCCATGATCACCGCTCGCTCCTGGCCGTAGTCGGCCATCGCGGGAAAGTCGCGGGAGTAGCCGAAGTAGCCCTCGGGCCGACGCTGCAGCGGGAGCCAATGCGCCATTGTGGTGATCCCGGCCTCAATCGGGACGTCGTACCGGTTCGACTTGGTGATTCGACGATACTCCAGCATGGCGAACAGCGCCCCCATGTGGCCGTTGTAGACCCCCAGGGCCTTGGTGCCAGCGATGATCTCCTCGAACCACAGGTAGCCCCCTGAATCGACCGTGAAAAGCCTCTGGCTCCCGCTGGTGTCGGTGATCCCGTCCAGCATCTTCTGCGCCTTCAGCAGATAGGCGGGCTTCTGCGTCATCTCGTAGAAGTGCATGTAGCCAATCGCCGTCATGGCGTTGGCGAACGCACCTCGGAACCCCGGCGGCATGGAGATCTCATCTCCGACGTCATAGCCGAACTTGTGGACGATCTGAGTGGCTCCCGATGGCAGGGTCTCGGTCCGCTCCGCGGCGACGGCGTCGAGGTTGAGCGCCATCCGCTCATAGACCGGTAGGACGCCCTTGCGGTGGCTCTCGCCCAGAATAACCCCTGCGTTCAGGGCGAAGGTGTACGGATTGAAGGACTGCCCCCTCTTCACCCAATCAGCCGGCCAGGGCACCGGGTAGTCGGTCGGACTCTGAGGGGTCCAGCCGTCGTTGGTCGAGGGGGCTAGGCTGATGGGCCCCGCTGCGTCAAAGCCAAGCTGCAAGGTGTAGTCGTAGCAATTGACCTTCACGCCGCCGACGAGGGTCACAGGACCGGCCGCAGCTGGGACGGCCACTACCAAGGCCAGAATAAACACAAACGCGCGCAAACGATCGTTTCCAAAATTACCAGGTTGACGAGACGCCGATCGGGGCGGTGTAAAACTGGACTGTGATTTGACCCAGCCTCGCTTCGGCGGGGCTGGGCTTTTCGCGTTTCACCCGCTCGTTCTGGATGGGGTGCGCCGCCGTATGCCGGACCTGTTCGTGTTAGGACTATCCACCCAACCCCTCCCGCGTCTCCATCTGCGAGGGCACCCGGGCGAGTATGAGGTCGACAGCTACCGAACGCGGGGTAGACGGCTGCGATCCCAACACTGCTGGCGTTCGAGCAAGATGGTAGACCGCCGCTCTCCGAAAAGTCGAGCTCCAATCAGGTGATCGATCACTGGCTGAATATGTCTCTTGGCTCGGGAAGTCGCGCACGAGCGCCCCTGGGTCGTCGACGGCGCCATCAGCCCCCGACCGGTGGTGACCATTACAATCGCCGCCGATCATCGCGTGAGCGACGGTCATCGGGGTGGGCTGTTCCTCGCTGAGATCGGCCGGATATCCCCGATACCGACGCCGCCGAGTTGGCGACGATCAATGGCGCGGTTGCCTACTTGACGCGCAAGCGCGGCGCTACGCTCTCAGGCTGAGGCGGCGGCAAGGCGCCGACCAGCCTCTGTTCGATTGATGAAGGACACGGGGACACCTCCTGAAGGCGGTGCGCAGTCCTGGTCCAGGCACGCCTTGAAGGCGATCAAAATCTCGCGGGACCGGCTGAGCCGAGCTCAGAGCGGCTTTGGCCGAAACCGCCGCCAAAGCTCGAGGCTTCCCAGCAGGTCCTGCAGGGCTACGACGCCGACCACCGATCCAAGATGCACCACCGGCATGCGCTGGACGCAAGGGACCAGGCGGTGAACAGCGCCATGATCACCCAGCTCATGTGGATCCGGGCCTGCATGCCGAGCAGGGAGAACGGCGCGGGCGGCTTGGCGCGGGCCTTGGGCATGGGGTCAGGTTCCGACGGCTTTGGCGATCGAAGGACCTGGTGATGCGACGATCGAAACGGAATTTTCCGCATCGAACGCCACCGCGAGCGTTCGCGGCAGGCTCTGCGGATTGACGCTGATGGAATCGATGCCCAGGCCGATCAGGAAGGCCGCAACCTCTGGATAGGTGGCCGGCGCCTCCCCGCAGATGCCGACGTGGCGGCCGTTTCTGTGCGCGCCCACCACCGCCTGCCGAAGCATCTCCATGACACCGGGATCGCGTTCGTCGAAGTCGAAGGCGACGGTCTCGGAATCCCGGTCCACGCCGAGCACCAGCTGGGTCAGGTCGTTCGAACCAATGGAGAAGCCGTCGAACAGTTCAGCGAAGGCGTCGATCTCGATGACATTGTTGGGGATCTCGCACATGACGTAGACTTCCAACCCGTCCTCGCCGCGTTTCAGACCGTTCACGGCCATCGCGCCGAGCACCCCGCGGGCCTCGTCCGTGCGCCGGCAGAAAGGAACCATGACCTTCAGGTTGGTCAGCCCCATCTCCGCGCGGACCCGCCGCAGCGCCTCGCACTCCAGCGCGAACCCCTCCGCGTACAGCGGATGGGCGTACCGCGCGGCGCCCCGAAAGCCCAGCATCGGGTTCTCCTCCACGGGCTCGAAGGCCTTGCCGCCCAACAGCCGGGCGTACTCGTTCGTCTTGAAGTCCGAGAGTCGAACGATCACCGGCCGCGGGTGGAAAGCGGCGGCGATGACGCCAACGCCTTCCGCAAGCCTTTCCACGAAGTAATGCCTTGGCGAGGCGTAGCCCTTGCTCAGTCGACTGACAGCCGCGCGCTCGCGCGCCGAGACGACGCGATCCGGATGCGCCGCCGCCATCGGGTGCAGCCGGATCTGCTCGCCGATGATGAACTCCAGGCGCGCGAGACCGACGCCGGCGCTCGGCAATTGGGCGAACCGAAACGCCAGGTCCGGCTGCGCCAAGTTCAGCATGACAGGGGTCTTGGGCTGCTTGAAGTCCGAGGCCTTCAGACGCTGCACCTCGAAGGGCACGTCGCCCTGATAGACCCGGCCGGTGTCGCCCTCGGCGCAGGAAACGGTCACGCGAGCGCCGTCGACCAGACGTCCGGTGGCGTCGCCTGTTCCAACCACCGCCGGAACGCCCCGCTCACGCGCAACGATGGCGGCATGGCAGGTCCGCCCGCCGCGATCGGTCACCACGGCGCTCGCGCGCTTCATCACCGGCTCCCAGTCCGGGCTGGTGGCGGCCGCCACCAACACCTCGCCCGGCTGAAAGGCGACCAGATCGGCCGGACCTCGAATGACCCGGATCACGCCGCTGGCGATCCGCTCTCCGACCGCCTTGCCGGAGGCCAGCACGACGCCGGAGCCCGTGAGCCGAAAGGTCTCCAGGCCCGCGCCGCGCTGCGAGGCCACCGTCTCCGGTCGCGCCTGCACGATGTAGAGCCGGCCATCGCCCTCGTCCTTGGCCCATTCGATGTCCATGGGCGTTGGTCGCCCGGCGCGCTGCGAGTAATGGTCCTCGATACGGATCGCGACGTCAGTGAGCGCCAGGACCTCCGCGTCGCTCAGGCAATAACGATCGCGCAGACGCCGCGCGACCGGGAGCGTCAACAGGCCCGCGCCGTCACCCTTCGGATCACAGACCATGCGGCTCTGCTTGGCCCCGAGGCTGCGGCGCAGAACGGCACGGAATCCCTGCCGAAAGGTGGGCTTGTGGACATAGAACTCGTCGGGATCGACGCGCCCCTGGACGACGCTCTCCCCCAGGCCATAGGCGCCGGTGACGAACACCACGTCGCGGAAGCCGCTCTCGGTATCGAGGGTGAAGATCACGCCGCTCGCCGCATGATCGGACCGGACCATCCGCATCACCGCCACCGAGAGGAAGACCTTGAAATGGTCGAAGCCGTTGTTCACGCGATAGACAATCGCGCGGTCGGTGAAAATCGAGGCGAAGCAGCGGCGGCAGGCCTCCACAAGCGCGTCCTCGTCACGGATGTGCAGGAAACTCTCATGCTGGCCCGCGAAGCTGGCGGTCGGCAGGTCCTCGGCGGTGGCCGAGCTGCGCACGGCGACGCTGAGGTGGGGACCGGCGGCCTGCCGCAAGAGACGGTAGGCGGCGATGATCTGAGCTCGCAGGGCCTGTCCGCCCGTGGCCTGGTAGACGATTTCGCGGGCCTGCGCCGCACGCCGGCCGAGCTCGGCCACGTCCTCGATGTCAAAGGCCAGCAGCGCCTGGAGTTTCGGCCAGGCGTGCGCCTCCGACAGCGCATCGCGATAGGCGGCGGCGGTGATCGCAAAGCCGTCCGGAACCCGAACTTCCCCGTCCCGGAGCAACTGGCAGAGTTCGCCCAACGAAGCCGTCTTGCCGCCTACGCGAGAGACGTCGCTCAGCGTGAGAGCGTCGAACGGCGCGATGTAGTCGGCACGAGGCATGTCCGTCTCCAGACTTGATCTGACGCCGCAGGATGGGCTTGGGAAATGCTCTCGCCTTGAGCAGGATCAACGCCGAACGGACCATCGCGCCATGACCTCGAGATCAACGGCGGGCCGGCGCCCGCGCGCGGTCGGGGCGCGGGATCACCTTTGGGGCCTATGGGGCGCCGCGGACCCAAAGCATCCGCCGGAGAGTATCGTCGCGGTTCAGCAGCAGGTGCTTGAGCGCACCGGCCACATGCAGGACGATAAGCGGCCAGAAGAGCTTGGTCACCGCGCCGTGGATTTCCTCGGCGGCTTCGTGCAACCCGTCTAGACGGGTTGCGAACGGGCTCGGGATCGCGAAGAGGTCGAACACCTCGATCGGCCGGCCGGCGGACCAGATCACCAGCGGGCCGGTGATTAGCAGCGCCGCGATCATCAGCAGGAACAGCCCCTGGACCACCTTGGCGGCGAGCCGCAGCGCCCGTTGGCGCTCCAGAGGGCGGGGCGCAGGTTGCGAGGCGCTCCACAAGAGCCGCGCCAGAAGGAAGGTGAACAACAGGACCGCCACCGAGACATGCAGGTGCTGCGCCTGGAGCTTCTCCGCCCGTCCCGCCGCGGCCTCCATCCGTTCGCCCAGGAGGTAGAGGCCGACGACGCCGACGGCGCTGATCCAGTGCAGGGCGATGGCGATCCAGCCGTAGGCGACGCGGGTGTTACGAATCTGCATGGGCGGCCTCCTGGCTCCGCGCCGAAGCGGATCACGGCTTCGCCACCGGAGCCTTGATCTGGCGCAAGCTGGAGCTTCAGGGTGTCCGCTGGCGCACGCGGACGCCGTCCGCGACCTTATCGGAGGGGAAGACCACCAGCCGTTCGTCGCCGCGGAGCCCCTTGCGGATCTCCGCCTCGCGGTCCGTCATCGCGCCGACCTCCACAGGCGTCAGGCGCGCCCGGCCATCGGCGACGCGGAATACGGCCCAGCCGCCGTCCGACCGTACGAGCGCGCCGAGCGGCGCCTTCACGGCGCTGGCTTCCCGGCGCAGGATCACACGTCCCCACAGGCGGTAGCCCGGCCCCAGCCGTGACCATCCGGCGGGCGGGCCTTCGAACCGCAACAGCACCAGCACCCGCTGCTCCTCTACGCCCAGGGCGGATACCTTGGTGAACCCTTGGGGCTCCACACGTCGAACGATCGCCGGAAGACTCCCCTCGCCGCCCCAGTCGAACACCTCCGCCCGCATTCCCTCGCGGATGCGCACCGCATCCTGGCTCAGGAACTCGACCGCGGCCTCCAACCCACTTTGATCGCCGATCTCGACGAGCGGCGTGCCCACCGCCATCGTGCGCTCACTTTCCTGCAGCACGCGGGTGACATAACCGGAAGCCGGGGCGAGCACGGGAACGGCCCGAGCGCGCTCGGCTTCTGGTCCCATCAAGGCCGACCGGGCGGCGGCCAGCTCTGATTGGCGCACGCTCAGTTGCGCGGTCGCCGCGCGCACCGCGGCCCGGGCGGCGCGCGCGCGGGCTTCCGCGGCGTCGAGAGCCTGTTGGGCGGCGAAGCCCTGGGCGGCCAGGGCCTGCGCGCGGGCAAGCTCGCCGTCGGCGCGGTGGCCTTCGGCCGCATAACGATCCAGATCGGCCCGCGCCGCGCCGACGGCCGCCTGAGCGGCCGAGACGCCCGCCTGCGCCTGGGCGCGTGATTTGGGATCCAGGAGGTCCGGGCTCGCCGGCTGGATGCGCGCCACCACCGTCGCGCCCGCCGTCACGCGGTCGCCGACGTGCAGGTCGACCCGCTCCAGCCGTCCCGAGACCGGCGCGGCGACCACATAGGCTTCGAGCACCCGCGCCGCGCCCTGATCCGCGATGCTGTCGGCGATCGGACCTAGGCGGACGGTCTCGATGTCGACGGCGACAGGCCGGGGGGCAAGCAGGAGCCCGAGCATCGCCGCGACGACGACCGCGACCGCCGCGCCCAGGCCCCACCGCACCCACTTGATCCTGGACATCGTCAGTCCCTCGTCTTCAGCACGGATACGAGGTCGAAACTCCAGATTCGACGCGCCACCAGGACGCCGGCCCCTGTGACGGCGGTCAGATAGGCCAGGAGCGAGATGCCGTAGCTGCGGGCGCCGATGATCGGCGGCAACCGCACCTCGTCGCGCGAATAGGCCGCCACCAACCCGTGGGCGAGCGCCTGGCCGCCCAGCAGGCCGAGCGGGATCGCGACAAGCGCCAGCACCGCCAGTTCGCCAACCAGGATGTAGGCGCACTCACCCTGGCCGAAGCCTAGCACCCGAAGGGTGGCCAGGTCGCGCGCGCGCTCGGAGAGCGCGATGCGGCCGGTGTTGTAGGCAACCCCGAAGGCGATAGCGCCGGCGAAGCCCACATAGAAGCTGACGGTGACGCGGAACGCCTCGGCCATGGCCCGCCGCCAGTTCGCCACCGTCTCGTCTCGGGAGGACGAACCCACGATCTGCGGCGTCCGCGCGATGGCGCGGTAGAAGTCGGCGCGACGATCCTCCGCCACCTGCAGGTGCGCGCCGCTGGCCAGATCACCCTCACCCATCAGGTCGTTCAATCGCCGGCGGTCCATATAGGCGGAGAAGCCGCTGTAGTCTCGCGCCAGGCCGGTGATCGGCAGCACCGCCGCCGGGCCGCGTCCGTCGATCACCTCCACGCGGACAGAATCGCCGGGGCGCAGGCCGAGCCGGTCGGCGAGCGCCTCGCTCACGACCAGCCCACGGCCCTTGAACGGCGCCCGTCGGTCGTGGTCGTCCAGGGGCCGGTCAAGAACTCCGTCGGGTTCGAGACCGACGACGCGGGTGAGTTCCGCTCGGCCGTTAGCCTTCAATCGGGCGGCCACGACACGGACGGGTTCAGCCGCGAAAGCCCCCGGCAGGCGGGAGATCTCGCCGAGCGCCACGATGCTCCGCGCCTCCGCGAAGCTGATTGATTCACTCCAGCGCTGGGTGCGGTAGTAAGCTTGGTCGACCACCTTATCGAGGCTATCGAAGAGGAACTGGGTGCCCACCAGCAGGTTCAGACTCGCCGCCAAGCCGAGGGTCGCCAGCAGGCCGCGCACCGGGAAACGCTCAAGATTGCGGATAATCACTCGCGTCGCCTGGTCGACTGCTGGACCTCGGATCAGCCGGTCCAGGGGCCCCGCCCGGTAGGTCGCCGGCCGCAGGGGTTGCATGGCCACGGCGGGGGAGAGCGCGGCCGCGCGCCGCACGGCCGCGAGCGACCCGGCGAGCGTCGCCATCACGCCCACGGCCGACGCGCCGGCGAAAGCCAGCCCGTGAAAGCGCACAGCCAGGACCGGGAAGCGGAAGTACTCGCGATACTGGTCGACGATGGCCGCCCCCAGCGCCCCCCCGACCAGGCCGCCGGCGAGAGCGCCTAGCAGGCCGATCGCCACCGCCATCCGCAAATAGGGCGCCGCGGCCTCTCCATCGCGATAGCCGAACGCCTTGAGCAGACCGATCTGCTCGCGTTCGGCGTCGACCAGCCGCGACACCGTCAGGTGAACGAGACCCGCGGCGATGATCAGAAAGATCGGCGGCAGGATGGAGGCGGAGGTCGAGAGCTCCTTGAGCTCGGCGGCCAGAAAGGCATGGGAAGCCTGGTCCTCGCGTGCGTAGGCCGCCCGACCGCCGTAGGGCGCCAGGATCCGGTCCACGTCCGCCAGCACAGCCGGGACCGAGGCGCCGGGCGCAAGCTTCAGCGCCACGGTGTTGAATGCGCCGTCCATGCCCGCCGCCCGTTCGACCGCCGGCCGGGGCGCCCACAGGACCGCTTGGTGAGCGTCGTCCGGCATGAACGACTCCGGTGCGGGGACGTAGACGTATTCTGGCGACAAGACCGCGCCGACGACGGTGAAGGTGAAGGCGCGGCCCTGCACTACGGCGGTGAGCCGGTCGCCCAGCTTCACTCCGGCGGCGTCCATGAAGGCCTTGAGGGCGACCGCCTCGTCGATTCGCCGCGGCTCCGGCATCCGGCCGCGGGTCAGGCGGACGCGGTTGAGGGCATGGTCCTCGTTCTCCGGGAGGGAGATGAGGCGCGCCACCACCGGCCGCGAAAGCCCTGGGACATTCATGAGCCCGGCTTCAAGGATGCGGACGTCCGCCGCCGTGACACCGTCGATCCCGGTCAAGTCCCGGAGGCGGGAGATCGGCGCGCGCTTGGTCTGAGCGAAGGCGTCGGCAAATCGGGTGTCCGAATAGAAGGCCGCCTGTGCGTCCATGAGCGCTCGTTGGGCGGAGAACGACATCACCGCCACCGAGACGCCGCAGGCGATCAGCAGCGCGATGGCCATCATCTGCCACTTGAGGCGCCACAGATCGCGCAAGAGCTTGCGGTCGAGCGGCTTCACCAGGTCATCTCCCGCGGAGCGCGCTTGTTTCTGTTGCGCTCGACCTCGGTGATCCGCCCGTCGCGGAAGCGGATCACGCGATCGGCCATGCCGGCGATGTCGGCGTTGTGGGAGACGATCATGGTCGTTGCGCCCACGTCCCGGGTCACCTCGGCGATCGCCTCCAGCACCCGCACCCCGCTCTCGCTGTCGAGCGACCCGGTGGGCTCGTCGCACAGCAGGAGCCGCGGCCGCTTGGCGATGGCGCGCGCCACCGCCACGCGCTGCTGTTGGCCGCCCGAGAGCTGTGCCGGGAAATGGTCGAGCCGGTCCGACAGCCCGACGCGCGCCAGGGCGTCCTCGGGGGTCATGGGATCGCGGGCGATCTCGGTGATCAGCGCCACGTTCTCCCGCGCGGTCAGGCTCGGCACGAGGTTGAAGAATTGGAAGATGAAGCCGACCGACGCGCGCCGGTAGCGGGTCAGCTCGCGATCACTGGCCTGGGTCAGCTCCAGGTCCTGAAAGCGTGCCGAGCCCGAGCTCGCGCGATCTAGGCCGCCCAGGATGTTCAGAAGCGTCGACTTGCCCGATCCCGACGGCCCCAGCAGGACGAGCGTCTCGCCGTGGACGATTTTGAGGTCGACACCCCGCAAGGCGTGTACATCGCCGGCCGAGGTCGAATAGACCTTCGCCAGATCGCGCACGTCGAGAGCAGCTTCGGTCATGCGGACACGGTCTCCGGAGCAGGGCGGCTGCCCCTGATCGCTACAGACCCGCCCTGGACCTGCCTTGACCTGACGCAAGTTCGACATCGGGGCCGTCGCGCAGCTCGCCCTTCATCAAGGAGCACCCCGCGCCCGCCGAGATTTGTCGGCATTGCGCCCCGCCATGCGGGACGGGCTCGTCGGCCAGGGCGCCGAAGGTCTCAAGGACCGCATCAGGGAGTTAGAGGCGATCAAGGTGGAGGCCAAGGCCGACGCCGATCGCGCCGAGGCCGCGATCGAGAAGCTCGGACCCATGATCACGCCCAAGAGCATCGAGCGCATGGCGACAGCGGCCCGCGAGGGCCTACGAGACGCGGACGGCAAGTATCGCCGCGCCCACGTGCGCTCGGCGCGTAGAGGCGACCACGCCAGCGACCACGCGGGCGAGGATTGGGCCTGCTAGCCGCGCCTTGACGCCCACTCATCGACCAAGTCTCGCAGCGCTTGGGCGGCGACGTCCGCCGGCTGTCTGCGCCCTTTCGGCGCACGCTTCGAGCCGAACGCGCTGGTGACGCACACGTCCTTGCCCTCCACTTCCCAGGTCCCACGCCACTTCTGACCACGGGCGTCAACGCTAAAGGTGTATCCGTGAGGTGTGAGCATGCCGGGGCAACGTGCCGCCGAGCGAGAACGCTCCGACTCAGGTACCTTAACCAAAAAATGGGGGATTCATGGCCGCGAATGAATTCATTGAACTAACATTTACAAATCACGATCCAAACGATCATGGAGTGATATTTGCGAGGCTTGTTTCAGTAACGAACATCGTCTCGCGTTCAATCCAAGAAATTGCTGCAGAAATTGGAAATATACCAGCTGTAGATCAGCCGCCGGAAACCACCCTCATCCTTGACGCCAGCCCTAGTGTCGGCAGTCTGAAGCTGCGATTTCGCGTCGACATCGCGGGTGAGATCTTCGTCCGGGATCCCAAGTCGCCTACAACGAGGGCTGGCCAGTTTTTGACGGTGGATCGTGGTTTAAACTTTGCTGCGGTCGTTATTGCACTGTTCCTCAGCGATTGGGGAACCCTCTCAAAGAATTTCGAAATGCTCGGGAAGCCTGCGGTATCTGAGCAAGAAAAGGCGATCGATACGCTGGCCAGCTCGCTTCAGGGACACACTCTTCCTCGTGCGCAGGAGCTTGCGGTTGCGGCGCAACAGACTGGTTGCGCCTCCGTCACCATACAATTCGCCGACTACCCGCCGATTGAATTGGCCCAGGGGGCACGGACGAGCGCGGCTCTGATTTCGAAGAGAGCTGGAGGGGCCAGACTGGAATTTCCTCACGAAATTTCCGGCGCATTGATCGCGCCGTTCCCGGTCAAATTCCAGGGCCGAGAAGCCTTGGCCTATGTAGGTCAAGTCAAGGGGCCTCACGGCATGGTCAGAGCAACAATCATCTGGCTTTCGAGTAACCCACCGCCACGCGACAGCGAGCGGATGAACGTCCAAGGCGAGGTCGTCAACGACTGGAAGACCTCGGTCGTACCGATGGACGGGGTACCCTTCGAACACGAAGAGACAGCAGGGGTGATTGTTGTGCGACAGTCCGCCCATCCATACCGTTAGTCCCTCGCAATTTCGTGCTAGTTGGAGTCAAACTTTCAATTCTGCGCAACGGTCAGGGCTATCCGACGGATATGTCCGATCATTGTCGAAAGCAGAACGCGGGCAGGCACCAACAGGCGACCTACATTCGAGCATCGGTGTCGATCCAGCCTTCGCATCCTCGCGCCCCACAATGACTGCACCGCAGTTTGTTCCGTATCGTGTGGGGCTGGGTGTGGCCGCCGAGATTGATGATCGCCTTCTCGCGCGGCCATACCTTGTGGTTGCCGCAGCGTCGGCAAGTGATCGTCAGCGGCGATTTGATCCGCTGGAGGGTGGGCCAGATGACTGCCACGCGTCACGACTTCGGCGGGTCGGGCGCGGCGCCGCCCGTCGTCATGAAGCTGTGTCGCGAAGGGCTGTGCTGGCGCATCCGCTCGGCGGACTCCTTGCCGTACAGGATGACGTTCGTCTGGTGCTTGTGGCGCTCCATAGCGTCGTAATAATCGTTGGTGCAGCCCCGCACGTCGATCTGCCTATCCCGACCCCGCGCGCCGCACGCCTCGCACCGCAGGCGGCGGCGGAGAGCGGCGAAGGTGGTGTCAGCGCCATAACGCGCGACGGCGTCTTCCGGGCTGAGGTACAGCGGCGCGCGCGAACATTTGTAGCAGCTGATCACCAGGCGCTGAGGGACCTCTAGAAGCGACGACAGGGTGAGGAGGCGAACGGCGTTCGTCATGACGGCCTCATGAACAAGGCCAGAACATTATCCGGGACTATTCCGCGACTTCGAGTCCCGGAGAATGATTCTGTTCGCTCGCCGTTCCCATTCCATAGGCGGGCCGCAGTCGATAAAATCGACCTTAAGTCATTGATTTTCTATGGAGATTTTGGCGCACCCGACACGATTCGAACGTGTGACCTTTGCCTTCGGAGGGCAACGCTCTATCCAGCTGAGCTACGGGTGCTTCCGCCTTGCGGAAGCGCGGTCTTAGCCGAAAGGCCGCGCCTGCGCAAACGGGTCTTTATCAGCCTTTCGCCAGATAGACGAAGCGGACGACGAACAGCACCGCCAGGATCAGCAGCAGCCAATCGCCCTTGCCGATCTTGCCGGTCAGCAGGCGCAGGACCGCGTAGCTGGTGATGCCGAACGCCAGGCCGTTGGCGATCGAGAAGGTCAGCGGAATGGTGATCAGGGTCAGGAAGGCCGGGATCGCCACGGTCGGGTCGGCCCAGTCGACGTCGACCAGGGCCCCGACCATCATCGCCCCGACCAGGATCAGGGCCGGCGCCGTGGCGGCGGCCGGAATGGCCTGGACCAGGGGCGCGAAGAACAGGGTGACCAGGAACAGAACCCCGACCACCACCGCCGTCAGGCCGGTGCGGCCGCCCGCCGTGACGCCCGCGGCGCTCTCGATATAGCTGGTCACCGTTGAGGTGCCCGCCGCCGCGCCGATCATGGTCGCCGCCGAGTCCGCGATCAGGATGCGGTTCAGGCGCGGGATCGAGCCGTCGGGGGCCTGCAGGCCGGCCTTCTTGGTCACCGCCACCAGGGTGCCGACATTGTCGAACAGGTCGACGAACAGGAAGACGAAGATGATCTCCAGCAGGGCCAGGCCGACCCCGCCCCGCAGATTGAAGGCGCCGACCACGTCCATCTTGAAGGCCGTGGCGGTCAGGTCGGCCAGGCTGGAGGTGGCCGGGGCGATCTTGGCCAGGCCGAGGGCCCAGCCGGCGGCGGTGGTCAAAAGTATCCCGATCAGGATCGCCCCCTTGACCCGCCAGGCCTGCAGCACGGCGATCAGCACCAGGCCCATGATGGCCACGGCGGCGGTCGGGGTGGTCAGGTCGCCCAGGGCCACGGTGGTGGCCGGGTTGGCGACGATGATCCCCGCCTCCTTCAGGCCGATGAAGGCGATGAACAGCCCCACCCCGGCGGCGACGGCCGAGAACAGCGGCTTGGGGATGGCCGCGACGATCATCTGGCGCACGCCGACCAGGGTCAGGATCAGGAAGGCCACGCCCGACAGGAAGACGCAGCCCAGGGCCGTCTCCCACGGCACGCCCATGCCCTTGACCACGGTGTAGGTGAAATAGGCGTTCAGCCCCATGCCCGGCGCCAGGGCCAGCGGGTAGTTGGCGATCAGCCCCATCAGGATCGAGCCGAAGCCGGCGGCCAGGCAGGTGGCGGCGGCCACGGCGGCCACCGGCAGGCCGGCCTCGCCCAGGATCGCCGGATTGACCACGACGATATAGGCCATGGTCATGAAGGTGGTGACGCCGGCCAGCAGCTCGGTGCGGACGTCGGTTCCCTGGGCCTTGAGGCCGAAGAGGCGTTCGAGCATGGCTTAGCGGCTCCGGCCGGACTGGGGAGAAGAGGCGGCGGTGGGGATTTCAGACGCGTAGCGGTCCCAGTGAGCGGTCAGTTCGCGGACCACGACGCCGCCCACCCGGAACGCGGAGTCGAAGCTCGCCTTCAGACCGTCCTCATGGAACACGTGAGGCAGGCTGGTCTGGCCCAGCGGCGCGCGCGAATAGTTGCTGCCGGTGCGCAGCACCAGGACCCGCCGGCGGTCGATCTTTCCGGACGCGGCGTGGGCGTCGAGCACGTCGAGAATTCCCTGGTCTTCGCAGTCGGTCATGGTGAAGGTTCCGGCCCCGTCGGTCCAGAGCTTGACCCAGTCCTCCGCCCACTGGGTGCGCCGCGCGCCGTGCCAGAAACGCACCGTGCCCAGGGCGTCGCCCCGCAGCACGAACGGCGGCCTTTGGCCCTCGGGGTCGCCCGCATAGGGCGCGCGCATCGCCCGCAGGCCCGGCGAGTCGGGCAGCTTGACGTCGCGGGTCAGGCCGTAGGCCCAGTCGACCAGGCCCCGGTCCAGCGTCCAGACCATGGCGCTGGAGCCCTCGGCCTTGCCCTTCACGTTGGGGCGCTCGGCGTCGTTCGAATAGAGGCCGTAGGGCCAGTCGGCCGGCATGTCGCGCTCGTCGACCTCGTAGATCGGGTCGGCGTCGACCACGTAGCGGGCCCAGGCGGCGCTGCCGACCGAGGCCGCCTTGGGATCGACCCCGGCGATGCCGCTGACGATCCAGTAGGCCTTGGAGAGGTCGAACTGGTCCGACAGGATCAGGGCCGCGACGCTCTCGCGGGTCCGGCCGCGCATGTCGCTGACGATGGCCAGCACGCCGTCGTCGGAATAGCGGGCCACGTGGCGGACGCCGGGGATGGCGATCTCGTGCGTCAGCGGCCAGCCCTCGACCCAGGGCTGGAACTCGCCGGCGAAGTCGCCGGTGTCGGCCCCGATCTCGAAGGTGGTGACGACGACGACCTTGATCGGCAGGCGATCCGCCGCCTGGGCGGAGGCCAGGCCCATGCCGAGCGCGATGGCCAGAGCCAGGACGATTCGAAACCACAAAGCACGCATGCGACGCCCCACCAGAAATCCGGCGGTGAACCTCCACCGATGCGGCCGGCGATGCAATCGGGGATCGGCGGGAGGGCTGGACCCGACTTCCGCTGCGCCTGAGCGAGGCGGCGGCGCCACGGCGGCGAACACTTCCCCCCTACGGACCGCTTCGCGGTCGTCTTCCCCCACAGGGGGAAGAGGGGCGTTGCGGCGCGTCCTCCGCCCCCTCGCCGCGACAGGCGGCGAAGCCGCCAGGTCGGGGCAAGTTCAGGTCCGCCCCTCAGGCCTTCAACGGATCCTTGGCGCTCGGATCGCCATAGGTCAGCGACACGAACACGTCCTCCAGGTCCGGGTCCTCGGTGGCGATGTCCTTGATCTTCAGGCCCTCGGCGCGGACCGCCGCCAGCACCTGCTCCACGCTGGACTGGCCGGTGCGGTAGGAGACCGAGAAGGCCCCGGCCCCGCGCAGCTTGGTCTCGAAGCCCGGCAGCAGCGGGGCGACGGTCACCGGCTCCTCCGGCGTGACCACGACGTTGCGGATGTCCATCCGGCGCAGCAGGGTCGCCGTGGGCTCGCAGACCACCACCTCGCCGCGGTTGACGATGGCGATCTGGTCGCACAGCTCCTGGGCCTCTTCCAGATAGTGGGTGGTCAGCACGATGGTCACGCCCAGCTGGTTCAGCCCGGTCACATAGCTCCACAGCTGCCGGCGCAGCTCGACGTCGACGCCGGCGGTCGGCTCGTCGAGGATCAACACCGGGGGCTGGTGGACCATGGCCTTGGCCACCATCAGCCGGCGCTTCATGCCGCCCGACAGCTGGCGGACATAGGCATTGGCCTTGTCGCCCAGGCCCAGGGCGTTGAGCAGTTCGTCGGTGCGGCGCTCGTTCTTGGGCACGCCGTAGAAGCCGGCCTGCACCTCCAGCGACTCGCGCGGGGTGAAGAACACGTCGGCGGCCAGCTCCTGCGGCACCACGCCGATGGCGGCGCGGGCGTCGCGCGGGCGCTCGTCGATGTCGCGGCCCCAGATCCGCACCGTGCCGCTGGTCTTGCGGGTCAGGCCGGCCAGGATGTTGATGAAGGTCGACTTGCCCGCGCCGTTCGGGCCCAGCAGGCCGAAGATCGAGCCGCGCGGCACCTTCAGGTCGATGCCGTTGAGCGCCCGCTTTTCCGGCGAGGTCTTGGAGGCGGGATAGGTCTTGAACAGGCCTTCGGCTTCGATCGCGTACGCGGGCAGGTCCATGGAACGTCCAGATGGGCAAAAGGAACACGCCGCGCGAATTGACGGCGCCGCGACAGGTCGCATAGGTATGCCTGCATCGCCGCCACGCCAAGGCCGCGTCTGGATTTCAAGGGTTTTACGAACATGGCGCGCAAGGCCAAGACCACCGCTCCCACCGCCATGGAGCCGACTGTCGTCGCGGTCGGCGCCGGTCCCGCGCCCGAAACCATCATGGTCCGCTCGCACCGCATCGCCTGCGACGGCGTCGGCGGCGCCCTGGGCCACCCGCGCGTCTGGCTGGAGATGGGCGCGGCCGGCTTCGTCGACTGCCCCTATTGCGACCGCCGCTTCGTGGCCTCGACCGCCGCCGGCCACGACGAGGACGAGCGTCTGGCCCCGGGGGTCTACGAAGGCTCCGGCGGCCACTAGGCTCCGCGCAGCGTGAGCGATCCCACGACCCAGCGCGCCGAATCCCTGGCCAAGGCCTGGGAGGCCGCCGAGTGGCCGCACGAGGCCCCGGTGCTGCGGGCCATCGCCATGCCGTCCGACACCAATCCCGAAGGCGACATCTTCGGCGGCTGGCTGCTGTCGCAGATGGACCTGGCGGCGGCCTCGATCGCCTTCCACCGCGCGGCCGGCCGCTGCGCCACCATCGCCATCGACGGCATGACCTTCATCAGCCCGGTGTTCGTCGGCGACGAGGTCAGCCTGTTCGCCAAGGTCGTCCACGTGGGCCGCACCTCGCTGAAGGTGCAGGTCGAAGCCTGGCGCCGCCGCCGCGACGGCGAGCAGGCCCACAAGGTGACCCAGGGCGTGTTCACCTTCGTGGCCATCGGCGAGGACCGGAAGCCGCGGCCGCTGCCTTAGGCGGCCCTCCGCCCCCTGTGGGGGCGGACAGACCGCGAAGCGGTCAGGTGGGGGCAAGTGTTCACCGGCACGGCGTTGCAAGCTCACGCGATCTCTCGCTGAGGAGTTGGAAAGGGTCGCGGAGCGCCGGACACCGTCCGGAGTGTTTGCAGTTGTTACCGTTTCGACGAAGCCCGATCGCTCCGCGCCATCGTTATCCGGAAGCCCGCGACGCTGAGCCTTTGTTAGGGCCTCGCCGCCTTGAAGCCTCCGACGGGCGGGCCTGGTCAACGAAACCCGGTCCCGGACCGCGAGCGCATCACCGCCCGCCTGCTGCAAAGCCGGCCCTCACGCCACGCCGTTTCTGTGTTCCATGCCCGGCCGGCCCTGGAGACGTGAGGTTTGATGCTGTCCCTACGCACGCGGACAACACCGCCGACAGAGCTTCCCGCTCGATCGCCCCCGACGAGGTGAGACAAGGATACGGGCGGTTTGGAGGGTGAGGACCAAATCGGGTCGAGAAAGTTCGGGGCGTTGAAATCGCGGGGGTTTGGTGGCTATGCGCCGAGCGTAAGTGCCTTCCCTCCCCCTCGCGGGGAGGGTGGCCCTGGCAGCGCCAGGGTCGGGTGGGGGGCAGCTGAGTCAGCAGAACAACCCCCGTCCGACACCCTGCACCGATCCCCCACCCGTCGGCTTCGCCGCCACCCTCCCCGCAAGGGGGAGGGACTGGGTCCTTTCCGGCAAACGCCCCTGACGTCATCCGCCAGCGGCGAGGCCGCGCCTTGAAACCTTGATGGCGAGCCTGCTCTGGCGTCTGGCCGTGTCAAGGACCGGCCTCCGGCCGGCCGCGCCGCGGTCGCCCCTGCGGGGCGATCCTTGACACGGCCAGACGCCAGAGCTCCGATCCACCAAGGCTTTAAGGCGTGGCCCCATCCGGAGCGGATGGGGGCCTGCGCCAAGCCGCCGTTTCAGAGGTCCGAGATGGGTGGGTGGCGGACGCTAGCGTTCGTAGCAGAATGACGGGCCAAGCCGCTTAGCGGAGATCGGTCTCTGCACAGTCACCTTTGAACGCCATAGTCCCATGTGTCCCGCACCGCCAAAGCGTTTCGCGCTGTAAAGCGGATAGTGCGTTCTGCGGCCGGAAAAAGTGACCAAGAATGGCTGCACAGTGTAGCAGCTCCCGTTGCCCCGGCTCGCTTCCATGAGGGCTTCTAGGCGGGGCCAATCGCGCCACTCCAGATAGTCTGTCTTCGCGGGGTCTGGACGTTCCGCCGGGACCTCGGTCGCGCCATCGACAAAGGTCGATCCTTCGAACTCATGGAGCCAGACGCCGGAAAACTGCCGGGTGCGCCCGTTGAAGCCGCCGTCCGAACAAGACGAAAGCGCCAGGCCAAGTGCGACGAGGCTGATCCATCTGAAGCTCATGGCTAAGCTGACCATGTCTGCGAATGTCTGGCTAGGGTCGCAAGCCGACATCAGCGTCTGACCCCCAAACCGGACACCACTCCGCAAACCGCCGCCCCTAGACACCACCGCCCCCCGCGCGCCATATCCGCCCATGCGCGACCACGACGCCGACGTCATCATCGCCGGAGCCGGCATGGCCGGAACCACCCTGGCGCTCGCCCTGGCCTCGGCCGGGGTCAAGGCCCTGCTGGTCGATCCCCAGCCGTTCGACGCCCAGCTGGCCGAGAGCTTCGACGGGCGCTCGTCGGCCATCGCCTATTCGTCGTTCCGCCAGTGGCGGGCGATCGGGGCCGGCGAGGCCCTGGCGCCCAACGCCCAGCGGATCGAGCAGATCCTGGTCACCGACGGCAAGACGCCGGGCCCGGCCTCGGGCGGACCCTCGCCGTTCTTCCTGCGCTTTGACAGCAGCGAGATCGCCGACCGGTCCGAGGGCGAGCCCCTGGGCTATCTGATCGAGAACCGCCAGATCCGCGCGGCCCTGGCCCGGACCGTGATCGACAAGGGGATCACCGTGCTGGCCCCGGTCGGCGCCCAGGCCCTGGACGTCACCCCGGCCGGCGCGACCCTGACGCTCACGGACGGCCGCACGCTGTCGGCCCCGCTGGTGGTCAGCGCCGAGGGCCGGGGCAGCGTGCTGCGCAAGGCCGCCGGCATCGGCGACATCGGCTGGAGCTACGGCCAGAGCGGGGTGGTGGCCACCGTCCGGATGGAGCATCCGCACCAGGGCGTGGCCCACGAATACTTCCTGCCCAGCGGGCCGTTCGCCATTCTTCCGCTGACGGATAATCGCGCCAGCCTGGTCTGGACCGAGAGCACCGACCGGGCCGAGGCCCTGCGCCACGCCTCGCCGGAAGCCTTCCACAGCCATTTGATGCGGCGGTTCGGCGAGTTCCTGGGCACGGTCGAGATGGCTGGCCCGACCTTCGTCTATCCGCTGTCGCTGTCGCTGGCCGAGCGGCTGGTCGCCCCGCGCCTGGCCCTGATCGGCGACGCCGCCCACGGGGTGCACCCGATCGCCGGCCAGGGGCTGAACCTGGGCCTGAAGGACGCCGCGGCCCTGGCCGAGGTGGTGGTCGAGGCCTTGCGCAACGGCGAGGACATCGGGGCCGAGGCGACCCTGGAGCGCTACGCCCGCTGGCGGCGGTTCGACAACGTCTCCAACGCCCTGGCCTTCGACGGCTTCGTGCGGCTGTTCTCCAACGACAATCCGCTGCTGCGCCTGGCGCGCGGGGTGGGCATGGCGGCGGTCAACCGCATCGCCCCGGCCCGGCGGTTCTTCATGCACGAGGCCGGCGGCGGGGTGGGCGACCTGCCGAAGTTGTTGCGGGGCGAGGGGATTTAGGAGCCGAAACCTTCCCTCCCCTTCATGGGGAGGGTGGCCCTGGCAGCGCCAGGGTCGGGTGGGGCTTGCTGAGCCAGCCGCCCTGCACCGATCCCCCACCCGTCGGCTTCGCCGACACCCTCCCCACAAGGGGGAGGGAAGAGATTTCACCTAGACCTTCACCACCCACCCGCGCTTGCGCATGTAGGCCACGACCATCCAGATCAGGCCGACGAAGATCGCCACCGGGATCAGGGCCGCCGCCCTGTCGCCGACGAAAGGCGTGGCCCAGACGTAGGGGATCTTCAGCAGGTGGGCGGTCAGCATGATCGAGGCCAGCATGTGCAGGCTGTAGGCGAAGATCGCGTTGATCCCGAAGTCGGTCAGGAAGCCTGATCCCGGAAGCCGCCGGCCCTCGACGTCCAGCGCCTGGTGCAGGCCGGCCAGCAGGACCAGGGCGACGCCGGTCGACAGCAGCACGAAGCTTGAGGTCCACAGTTCCTTGGAGATCGGGAACGCCAGGCCCCAGACCAGGCCGCCGGCGATGCAAGCCGTGCCCGCGATCAACAGGCCCAACGCGCCACGCCCATTTCTCGATTGGGGGGCCATGAGCCATTCGCCGGCCGCCACCCCGAGCAGGGCCTGGGCGACGGCCGGCAGGGTCGAGAGCAGGCCCTCGGGGTCATAGCCCAGCGGGCCGGGCACGTAGACGTGGGCGCCCAGCACCAGGCGGTCGAACCAGCCGACGAAGTTGGCGCCGGGCCCCCGCAGGTCGGTCGCGCCGTCCGGGAACGGCATGAGGGTCAGGGGCCAGTAGAGCGCCAGGATCGCCACGGCCAGGATCAGCCGGGCGCGGGGCCCGAGGGTCTTGTAAAGGACGGCGGCGGCCAGGAAGCACAGGGCCAGGCGCTGCAGCACGCCCATCGGCCGGAACGGCACGCTCTCGGGCGTCGCCATCCAGTAGAGGTTGGACAGGATCAGGCCCAGCAGGAACAGGCGTCCGGACCTGACCAGCAGCCGGCGCAGGGTCGGTCCGTCGAGACCGCCGATTCCCTGTTCAGGCGCGCCGCGCGCGGCCAGGGCCAGGGGGATCGACGCCCCGGTCATGAACACGAAGGCCGGGAACACCGCGTCGGCGAGCGTGAAGCCACGCCAGGCGGCATGCTCCAGGCCGGCGAACTGGGCGTAGCCGCTGACATAATGCAGGTAGGAGGCGCTGTTGACGACGATCATGCCGACGATCGTCAGTCCACGGAGCACGTCCAGTGAAGCCAGACGGGGCGGCCGCTGATCCACCGCCTAGTCGTCCAGGCCGCGGGCTTCCTCGGGCAGCATGATCGGCACGCCGTCGCGGATCGGATAGGCCAGCTTGGCGGCGTTGCTGACCAGCTCGCCCCGGGCGCGGTCGTAGAACAGCGGCGCGCGCGTGACGGGACAGACCAGCACCTCCAGCAGGCGCGGGTCGAGATCGGCGGGCGGGGGAGGCGGTTGGGCGGTCATGGGCGGAGTTGTAGGGGGTTTTCCAACTGATGAGAACTCCCTCCCCTTCATGGGGAGGGTGGCGGCGAAGCCGACGGGTGGGGCTCGCTGAGTCATCAAACCCCACCCGACCCGCCACGCGGGCCACCCTCCCCGCAAGGGGGAGGGAAAGACTGTCACTGAATCATCGTGGGGTCTTCGTCGTCCCCCGCCGCGTCGATCTCCAGCAGGGCCACCAGGGTCTCGCGGCGTTCGACCAGGGTCGGGGCCTCGAGCAGGGCCTGCTTCTCGACCGGCTCGAACGGCAGGGCCATGGCCAGGCTGTTGATCAGGGCGTCGGACGGGGCGGCCTCGGCGCTGCTCCAGTCGATGGCCAGGCCGCGATGGTCGAGATAGCGGCGCAGGGCGTCCAGCAACGGCGAGGCGTCGCTCCCCGTGGCCGTGTGCGGCGAGGCTTCCCGCAGGTCGTCCTCGAAGGTGGTGAAATCGGCGCGCACCTGGCGGTAGGGCGAGCGGGTGGGAAGCTCGTCGCCGACCCGGAACCGGCAGACCCCGGTCAGGGTGACGAGGTAGCGGCCGTCGCTGGTCTCGGCGAAGCTGGTCACCCGGCCCGCGCACCCCACCGGCGCCAGGTTGGGCCGCTCGTGATCGCCGCCCGGCCGGGTCTGGACCATGCCGATGATCCGCTCGCCCGACATGGCGTCGTCGAACATGTTCAGATAGCGCGGCTCGAAGATGTTCAGCGGCAGCTGGCCGCCGGGCAGCAGCAGGGCGCCGTCCAGCGGGAACACCGGGATCACCAGCGGCAGGTCGTCCGCCCTTCGATAGGATCCCGGCATGCGACGCTCCTCTTGAAGCCTAACTGAACAGGATGGCGGACAGCCGCTTGCGGCCGGCCTTGGCCACCTCGGACGCATAGCCGGCGGCCTCGAACACGGTCAGCAACTGCTTGCGGGCGGCCTCGTCGTTCCAGGCACGGTCGCGTTCGATGATGGTCAGAAGATGGTCCGACGCGGCCTGGAGATGACCGGCGCCGGCCAGGGCCTTGGCCAGCTCGAGGCGGGCCTCGTGGTCGTCGGCGTCGGCGGCCAGGCGCCTTTCGAACGGCGCGGTCTCGGACGGGGC
The DNA here is from genome assembly GCF_001427165.1 of Caulobacter sp. Root487D2Y. Lineage (NCBI taxonomy): Bacteria > Pseudomonadati > Pseudomonadota > Alphaproteobacteria > Caulobacterales > Caulobacteraceae > Caulobacter > Caulobacter sp. Root487D2Y. The sequence goes on along the minus strand of NZ_LMFD01000001.1, from coordinate 483,026 downwards.
GTCTTCGGCGAGCGCGAGCGCGGCGCGGACGCTGTCCAGGTCCGGGTCCTTGGCGCCGGCCGGGGCCGTGGCCGCGACTTCCGCCGCGCCTTCCAGGTCGCCGCCGGCCAGGTAGCATTTGGCCAGGCCGCCGATGGCCTTCACGTTGACCGGATCCATCTGCAGCGCCTGGGCGAAGGCCTGGGCCGCGCCGCCGATGTCGCCCAGCTCGACCGACTCCTTGGCCAGGGCCAGCAGGGCGTCGATGTCGCTCTCGGGCGGCGGTCCGGCCAGGCGGTCGATGAACTGCTTGATCTGACTCTCGGGCACCGCGCCCTGGAAGCCGTCGACCGGCTGGCCGTTGACGAAGGCGTAGACGGTCGGAATCGACTGCACGCGCAGCTGGCCCGAATAGCCGGGGTTCTTGTCGACGTCGATCTTGACCAGCTTGACCGCGCCGCCGGCGGCGTTGACCGCCTTTTCCAGGGCCGGGGTCAGCTGGCGGCACGGGCCGCACCAGGTGGCCCAGAAGTCGACGATCACCGGCTGGACCTTGGAGGCCTCGATCACGTCGGCCATGAAGCTGGCGTCCGTGCCGTCCTTGATGTGCTCGCTCTTGGCGCCCCCTTGGCTATTGGGGCCGCCGGCTCGAATGGGAGGGGGAGTGTCGCCAATCAGGGCCATGGGGTCTCTCTAAATACGCGGGTCTTGAACGCTCGAAGCGCCGAAGGGATCGGCGGGGGAGGACTGGAGCGTCCGTCTTGGCGGCCAAGATGGTCTCTCGGCGCGCGGTTCGCAATCGGGCGAAGCGCTTATTGAACAACCCGCATGGCGGCGAAATCGACGATCATCGGCGTGATTTCCAGCGCCGCCAGGAACCGCCGAAGACCCTCCTGCGACACCGCCGTGGTGGCGTCGTTGGCCAGCGGGTGGAAATTGACCGGATCGGCTTTCGCCAGGTCCGCGTCGAGCACGAAGCGCACGCGATGCGTCGTGTCGTTGATCAGGCCGAAGGCGGTGACCGAGCCCGGGGTCACGCCCAGGGTCTGGGCCATCAGCTCGGCGCTGCCGAACGACAGCCGGGCCGAGCCTATCACCGTGTGCAGGCGCTTGAGGTCGATCGCCGTCTCGCCCAGGGCCGAGATCAGCCACAGCTGGCCCTTGGCGTCCTTGAGGAACAGGTTCTTGGTGTGGCCGCCGGGCAGGGCGGCCTTGATCTCCAGCCCCTCCTCCACCCGGAACACCGGCGGGTGGTCGAGCGTGGAATGGGCGACGCCGTGGGCGTCGAGGAAGGAAAGCAGGTCGGCGCGGCTCTTCATGGGGGACTTCCTAGCCGAGCCGTGGCCCGCTAGACCAGACTCAAGACCAGCTAGGGAAGAAGAGAGCCGGCATGGAACTGGAGTGCTACCCCACCGAGAACCGGCCGCCCGAGATCGTGCCAGGACGGCCGCAGCGGGCGTGGATGGACCACTTCGCCGACCGCCACCCCTATCGCTGCCTGCCCCTGACCATGGCCAACACCACCGGCTGGGAGATCCTGTGCCCGGTCGGCTTCACGGCCACCTGGGACGGCGGGGCGCACCAGAACTGCATCACCTTCAAGGCCGACCATCCGCATCCGGGCTTCGACGACTTCGTCAAGTCGCACTTTTCGCGCGGCACGGTGACCTTCCACACCGGCTACCTGTTCCGCACGCCGCCGGGCTGGTCGATCTGGACCATGGGTCCGCCCAACCACATCAAGGACGGCATCCAGCCGCTGGCCGGCCTGGTCGAGACCGACTGGCTGCCCTTCCCGTTCACGATGAACTGGCTGTTCACCCGCCCCGGCACGGTCCGCTTCGAGAAGGGCGAGCCGTTCTGCTTCTTCATGATGATCCAGGACAAGCCGCTGGAGCAGGTGCAGCCGGTGATCCGGTCGTTGAATTCCAATCCCGACCTGCGCAAGCAGTACGACGCCTGGGCCGCCCAGCGCGGCGAGTTCAACGCCCGGATCTTCAAGCGCGAGCCCGAGGCGATGAAGGAGGCGTGGCAGCGCTTCTACTTCAAGGGCGAGTATCCCGAGGAGGTCGAGGCCCCCGCCCCGGCGGCGCATGTGAACAAACGGCGGCTGAAGGCGCCGAAGGTCGGGTAGCCGGGGCCTATGAAGCTGCAACGCCATGGCCTGTTGGCGCTCGGGGTTCTCGCCTTCGCCGCCATGGCGCTGCTGGCTTTTACGCCGATCGCGTGGATGCGAGCTGGACGGCCGGACGAAAGCTATCCGGAGATTCTGTATGTGAGCCTGGGTCTCCCCGCGGCGCTGATTGCCATCCTCGCCGGATACATGTTTGCGAAATTCTTCGCGCTCAGACCCCGGCCGGCATTGATCCCGCTACAGGCGACCACGTTATTGGCCACCTTGGTGTGCGGCTGGCTGGTCGTAGTCGGGCTGGGTCCCAACAGCAGGGCGTTCGACGCCTTCGCCGGCCCCAGCCTGACCGCGCTTTTCGCGTTTGGCTTGCCCGCCCTGGTCGTCGCCTTGATCCTGTCGGTGCTTATCGCGACCCGGTCGCCAGCGGCCGCCCCAAACGCACCACGTTCCTAACAGTTGTCATCCCGGAAGCCTCGCAGAGGCTGTCCGGGACCCAGGCGACTGGGCTGATGCTTTGCGGTTCACCTGGGTCCCGGACAAGCGCTACGCGCTTTCCGGGATGACAACTGATTTGAGCCGCCCGTCCTACTTCAACGCGTACGCGATCACCTGGTCCCCGATCGGGGTCTCCATGAAGTGGTGGCCGCCGGTCATGATGACCACGTACTGCTTGCCGCCGACCGCGTAGGTCATCGGCGTGGCCTGGCCGCCGGCCGGGAGCACGTCCTGCCAGACGGTCTTGCCGGTCTTCAGGTCGATGGCGCGGATCAGGTTGTCGGTGGCGGCCGCCACGAACACCAGCCCGCCGGCCGTGACCACCGCTCCGCCGTTGTTGGGCGTGCCGATGTTCAGCGGCAGGTGCGAGGGAACGCCGAACGGGCCGTTGGTGCGGGCCGTGCCCAGCGGGCGGTCCCACAGCGTCTTGCCGGTGCGCAGGTCGATGGCCCGGATGCCGCCGTAGGGGGGCTGCTTGCACAGCAGGCCCGTCAGCGGCAGGCGCCAGCCGGCGTTGACGTCGATGGCGTAGGGCGTGCCGACCTGCGGGTCGCCCGCCCCTTCCGCGCCCTTCTTCATCGAGCCGCCGCGGGCGTCGCCGCGCGGGGTCCAGCCCTTGGCGTCGGCCACCGCGCGGGGCACCAGGCGGTTGTAGTTGGGCATGTCGTTGTAGTTGGCGACGATCACGCCGCGGCTGGAGTCAACGGCCACGCCGCCCCAGTCGGAGCCGCCGTTGTAGCCGGGATATTCGACATAGCGGCGATCGGCGACCGGCGGGGTGAAGAAGCCGTCGTACTTGGCCCGCTTGAACTGGATTCTGCAGATCATCTGGTCGATCGGCGACATGCCCCACATCTGCTTCTCGGTCAGGTCGGGCTTGCGCAGGGAGTGGTACAGCGAGAACGGCTGGGTGGGCGCGCGCTGCTGCGGCTCCAGGCCGCCTTGCGGCACGGCCCGCTCCTGCACGCCGGTCAGCGGCCGGCCCGTGCGCCGGTCCAGAATGAAGATGTCGCCGCGCTTGCTGGGCAGGACCACGGCCGGGACGGGACCGCCGGCGGTGGGGAAGTCGACCAGGGTCGCTTGCGAGCCCAGGTCGTAGTCCCAGACGTCGTTGCGCACGGTCTGGAAGCTCCAGCGGGGCTTGCCGGTGGTCACGTCCAGGGCGACCAGCGAGGTCGAATACTGCTTCTCCAGCGGCGAGCGGCTGGAGCTCCAGTAGTCGGCGGCGGAAACGCCCAGGGGCAGATAGACCAGGCCCAGGGCCTCGTCGCCGGTGGCCGTGGTCCACATGTTGGGCGTGCCCTTGGTGTAGGTCTGGCCCTGCGGCGGCAGGGTGGTGATGTCCGGACGGGCCATGTCCCAGGCCCAGCGCAGGGCGCCGGTGACGGCGTCAAAGCCCTGGATCGTCCCCGACGGCGCGTCGCGCCGCTGGCCGTCCAGCACCTGGTGGCCGGTGACGATCACCCCGCGCACGATGGTCGGGGCCGAGGTGATCGACAGCATGCCGGCGGCCGATGGGCCCATGCCGACGGCGGTCGAGACCTGGCCGTTGGTCCCGAAGTCGGCGCAGGGGACGCCGGTCGTGGCGTCCACGGCGATCAGACGGGCGTCCAGCGTGCCCTCGATGATCCGGGCCGCGCAGGCCTTGGCCGGATCGGCGCCGGGCGCGGCGTAGTAGGACACGCCCCGGCAGGCGGCGGTGTAGGGAATGGCCTCGTCCGGCACCTTGGGGTCGTAGCGCCAGCGGGTCTGGCCGGTGGCCGGGTCGATGGCGATCATGATGTTCTTGGGCGTGCAGACGTAGAGGGTGTTTCCCACCTTCAGCGGCGTGTTCTCGGCCCCGTACTTGCCCTCGGCGGCCGCGCTGGGCATGTCGCCGGTGCGGATCATCCAGACCCGGGCCAGGTTCCTGACATTGCCGGCGTTCAGCTGGGTCAGGGGCGAATAGCGCTGGCCGGCATAGGTGCCGCCATAGGCCGGCCAGTCGGCGCCGACCCGCATCAGCGAGGGGTCGTTGTCGGTCATGGCGGCGACGGCGGGCAGAGGCCCGTCGACCCTGGCCTTGTTGGCCCCGGCCACCACCACGCCGCCGACCAGCAGGAACACCGCCAGGGCCGCGAAGCCGATCAGCGACTTGCGCCGGCCCGGCGGACCGGGATCGACCACCGGCAGGGCGGCCAGCACCAAGACCAGAAGCACCGTCGGCGCGATCACGCGAGGGACCAGCGCCCAGCCGTTCAGCCCGACCTCCCACAGCGCCCACAGGACGGTCAGCATGAAGACGGCGATATAGATCCAGGCGCCCAGCGGCCGTCGCTGGACCAGCAGGACACCAGAGACCAGCAGGCCCAGACCGGCGAGCACGTAATAGGCTGAGCCCCCCAATGCGGCCAGCCAGGCGCCGCCAATGGTCAAGGTCAGGCCGATCAGGGCCAGGACGAGGCCGAGCAGCATGACGGCCCAGCCGCCCACGCCCTTTCGGGAAGATGCCAGGGACGCCATCGCCGAGCTCCGAACTGAACTGTCGTACGCGGACTGAACCTGTTCGGCGATCGAACGGTTCCTCGCCGCCGAGCGCAAACCGGAGGAACCGCGTACGGTCGCAAGATACTCTGCTTGACAGAGTGAATGAATGTATTACTCTGAATGACAGAGCGCTCTGGGCGCTTAATTCATGGAGGGTGCGATGGGCATTTCCAAGAGCGAGGCGGCGTCCGCGCTGACCGATATCGAGAGCACGGCCGGCCGCAGCCGGCTGCTGAAGGGCTATCACGTGGCCGGGCCGATCCTGATGGTCTGGGGCGTGATCTGGGCCCTGGGCTATTCGGGCATGGGCCTGCTGCCCTCCGAGCAATGGGGCCTGATCTGGCTGGTGCTGGACGTGGCCGGCGTCGTGGCGACGATCCTGCTCAGCCGGGGCGGCAAGGGCGCGGCCAAGGCCGGACAGGGCTGGAAGATCGTCGCCGGCGTCCTGGCCATCCTGGCCTTCTACGCCGCCACCCTGACGCTCTTTCAACCGATCTCCATCGACGCCACGATCGCCTATCCGGGCGTGGTGACCGGCCTGGTCTATGCCGGGATCGGCATCGCCTTCGCCCCGCGCTACCTGTGGATCGGCGGGGCGGTGTTCGCCGCCAGCCTGGTCGGCTATTTCTTCTTCCAGCCCTGGCTGACCTTCTGGATGGCCGCGGTCGGCGGCGGCGGGCTGTTCGTGGCCGGCCTCTGGCTGCGGAGGGCGTGAGCGTGGCCGAGCTGGACGAGCTGATCCACCAGCCCCTGCGGCTGAAGATCATGGCCGCGCTGCACGCCGAGCGCGACGCCGACCCGCTGGAGTTCTCGCGCCTCAAGGCCGTGACCCAGGCGACCGACGGCAATCTGGGCAGCCACCTGACCACCCTGGAAAAGGCCGGCTACGTCGAGATCGCCAAGGACTTCGTCGGCAAGAAGCCCCGCACCCGCGTGGCCCTGACCCCGACCGGCCGCAAGGCCTTCCGCCGCCACGTCGACTATCTGCGCGCGGTGGTCGAGGGGGTGGACGGGGACTGACGGTAAGGGGGTACGCAAACCCCCTTAGCGCGGAACCCCTTAGGGGCGGGCCCCGAATATTCGCCCGCCCCGGGCGGGGCTATTGAAACGGTCAGTCGAACCCGTTCCCGCGCCAGGCGGGCCTCGGGACTTCAGGACCAAGACGATGACCCAACAGCCCATCGACCTCACCGTTCACCACCAGCCCAAGGGCGTGTCCGACGCCGTCGCCTACGGTTTCGTCAAGGCCTTGCGGTTCTGCGCCGACACCTTCTTCGCCAAACGCTACGGCCACCGCGCGGTGGTGTTGGAAACCGTCGCCGCCGTGCCGGGCATGGTCGGCGCCACCCTGACCCACCTGAAGTGCCTGCGCCGGATGGAAAGCGACAAGGGTTGGATCAAGACCCTGATGGACGAGGCCGAGAACGAGCGCATGCACCTGATGACCTTCATCGAGGTCGCCAAGCCCACGCTGTTCGAACGCTTCGTGGTCGTCGCCGCCCAGTGGGTGTTCTACCTGTTCTTCTTCGGCCTCTATCTCGTCTCGTCCAAGACCGCCCACCGCGTGGTCGGCTATTTCGAGGAAGAGGCGGTGATCAGCTACACCCACTATCTGGCCGAGATCGACGAGGGCCGTTCCGAGAACGTGCCGGCGCCGCGGATCGCGCTGGACTACTGGAGCCTGCCCGCCGGCGCGACGCTGCGTGACGTGGTCGAGGTGGTCCGCGCCGACGAGGCCCACCACCGCGACGTCAACCACGGCTTCGCCAACGAACTGCGCGGCCTGCCGCAAGGCGCGATCGCCCCTTGCCCGCCGCACGTGGTGCTGGAGCCGAACTGGAAAGCGGCGGCCTGACGCCGCCACCCCGCTCAGGCCCGCACGCGCCCCGAGGTCCCCTCCTCGGGGCGTTGTGCTGTCAGACGAGGTCGACGGGGGCGGCCAGCATTCTGGATGCGTCCTCGTCCTTCGACAGGCTCAGGATGAGGACGAATTTCGCGGCCGTTCAGTAGAGATCCTCATCCTGAGCTTGTCGAAGGACGGGGATCTCTTCCCGCCGCCGTTTCGACCACCAGAATTCGAATGCCCCTAACGGGCAGCAAAAGCCGCCGCCCTCAGACCGCCTTCACCGCCGAGACGATCGACTTGACCACCTTCCTGACCAGGGCCGGGTCGTCGCCCTCGGCCATGATGCGGATCAGGGGCTCGGTGCCGGACGGGCGGACCACGATGCGGCCCGAGCCGTTCAGCTGGCTCTCGCCGTCGGCGATGGCCTCCATGACGGTCTTGTGCTCCAGCGGCTTGCCGCCGGCGAAGCGGACGTTTTCCAGCAGTTGCGGCACCGGCTCGAACTGCCGACCCAGGGCGCTCATCGGCTTGCCGGTCTGGATCATCACCGCCAGCACCTGCAGGGCCGCGATCAGGCCGTCGCCGGTGGTCGAGAAGTCCGACAGAATCACGTGGCCCGACTGCTCGCCGCCGATGTTGAAGCCGCCCTCGCGCATGCGGGCCATCACGTAGCGGTCGCCGACGCTGGTGCGCTCCAGGGTCAGACCGTTGTCGGTCATCAGCCGTTCCAGGCCGAGGTTGGACATCACGGTGGCGACCACGCCGCCGGATTTCAGGGTTCCGGCCTTGGCGAAGGCCAGGGCGACGATGGCCATGATCTGGTCGCCGTCGACCACCACGCCCTTCTCGTCGCAGATCACCAGCCGGTCGGCGTCGCCGTCGAGGGCGATGCCGATGTCGGCGCGGTATTCGCGCACCAGCTTGGCCATGGTCTCGGGATGGGTCGAACCGCACTCGGCGTTGATGTTGGTGCCGTTGGGCTCGACGCCGATCGGGAAAACCTCGGCGCCCAGCTCGTAGAGGGCCTCGGGCGCGACCCTGTAGGCCGCGCCGTGGGCGCAATCGATGACGATGCGCAGGCCGGCAAGGCTCAGGTGACGCGGGAAGGTCGCCTTGACGATCTCGACATAGCGAGCCTGAGCGTCGTCGATGCGCTTGACCCGGCCCAACTCGCGCGGCTCGGCCAGGCGTTGCTGCAGGCCCTCGTCCATGAGGGCCTCGATCTTCAACTCCTGCTCGTCCGACAGCTTGTAGCCGTCCGGACCGAACAGCTTGATGCCGTTATCGGCGAAGTCGTTGTGGCTGGCGCTGATCATCACGCCCAGGTCGGCGCGCATCGAGCGGGTCATCATCGCCACGGCGGGGGTCGGCAGCGGGCCGAACAGGCGCACGTCCATGCCGACGCTGGTGAAGCCGGCGACCAGGGCGGGCTCGATCATGTAGCCAGACAGACGGGTGTCCTTGCCGATCACCACCAGGTGGCGGCGGTCGTCTTGGGAGCGGAACAGCTTGCCGGCCGCCAGGCCGACGCGCAGGGCGACCTCGGCGGTCATCGGGTGCTTGTTGGCCTGGCCGCGGATGCCGTCAGTGCCGAAATAGGCGCGCTTGCTCATGGTCGTCTTCTGGTCTCGTCTGTGAGCCTTTCGAATCACGCAACGATCCGAAATGCAGATTTACACAAAGAGGCTGATGCGAGTGCTAAAGCCCCGCCTCTACACACCTTGCGCCGGTAGCAATAGCCGCCGCCGCGATGTTCTTCAAAGGATCTCGGCCCATGTGCGGCATCATTGGCATCGTTGGAACCCAGTCGGTCTCGGAACGGCTGGTCGACAGCCTCAAGCGGCTTGAATACCGGGGCTATGATTCCGCGGGCGTCGCCGCCGTGGTCGGAGGCAAGGTCGAGCGTCGCCGCGCTCAGGGCAAGATCAAGAACCTGGAAGCCGTCCTGGCCGACGAACCCCTGGACGCCCAGAACGGCATCGGCCACGTACGCTGGGCCACGCACGGCGCCCCAAACGTCAAGAATGCTCACCCCCACACCGCCGGTCGCGTCACCCTGGTGCACAACGGCATCATCGAGAACTTCGCCGAACTGAAGGTCGAGCTGGCCGCCACGGGCCGCGTCTTCGAGAGCGACACCGACACCGAGGTCATCGCCCAGTTGATCGACGCCGAACTGGCCACCGGCCTTCCGCCGCTGGAGGCGTTCAAGGCCACGCTGGACCGCCTGACCGGGGCCTTCGCCCTGGCGGTGCTGATCGAGGGCGCCGACAACCTGATCCTGGGCGCCCGGCGCGGCAGCCCGTTGGTGGTCGGCGAGGGCCAGGGCGAGATGTTTCTGGGCTCCGACGCCCTGGCCGTCGGCCCGTTCACCAACCGGGTGATCTATCTGGAGGAGGGCGACTATGTCGCCATCGACCACGACAGCGCCCGGATCTTCGACGTCGCGGGCGCGCCGGTCGTCCGCCCCGTCAAGGTGGTCCCCGCCTCGGTGGTGATGATGGAGAAGGGCAACTACCGGCACTTCATGGAGAAGGAGATCCACGACCAGCCGGAAGGCTGCCAGCGCACGATCTCGGCCTATGTCGACGCCCTGACCGCCCGCGCGGCCATGCCGGGCGACCTGGACTTCAAGGCGCTGGAGCGCATCCAGATCGTCGCCTGCGGCACCTCTTACATCGCCGGGGTGATCGGCAAGTACCTGATCGAGCAGCTGGCCGACCTGCCGGTCGACGTCGAGATCGCTTCGGAGTTCCGCTACCGCCAGCCGGCCCTGCGCCCCGGCTCGCTGGTCATCGCCATGTCGCAGTCGGGCGAGACCGCTGACACCCTGGCCGCCCTGCGCTACTGCAAGGCCAAGGGCATGAAGAGCGCCGTGGTGGTCAACGCCCAGGAATCGACGATGGCCCGCGAGGTCGACGTGGTCTGGCCGATCCATTGCGGGCCCGAGATCGGCGTGGCCTCGACCAAGGCCTTCACCGCCCAGGTCAGCGTGATGATCGCCCTGGCCGTCGCCGCCGCCAAGGCGCGCGGAATGATCGACGCCGCCGAGGAGCAGCGGATGGTCAAGGTCATGCTGGAGGCGCCGCGCCTGATCGCCGAGGCCATCGGCCTGGAGGATGCCCTCAAGGACATCGCCGTCGACATCGCCAAGGCCCGCGACGTGCTGTTCCTGGGTCGCGGCCCGATGTCGGCCCTGGCCCTGGAAGGCGCGCTGAAGCTGAAGGAGATCAGCTACATCCACGCCGAGGGCTACGCCGCCGGCGAGCTGAAGCACGGACCGATCGCCCTGGTCGACGACCAGACCCCGATCATCATCCTGGCCCCGTATGACAGCTATTTCGAGAAGTCGGCCTCGAACATGAGCGAGGTGATGGCGCGCGGCGGCCAGGTGGTGTTCATCACCGACCCGCAGGGCGCCAAGCACGCCCCGGCCGGCGCCCGGGTGGTGGTCACCGCCCCGGCCAGCGACCCGCTGGTCTCGACCCTGGTGATGGCGGCCCCGATCCAGCTGTTGGCCTACCACGTCGCCGTGGTGAAGGGGGCGGACGTGGATCAGCCGCGGAATTTGGCCAAGTCGGTGACGGTGGAGTAGGGGGCCCGGACGCCCCCTCCGTCGGGCTTCGCCCGCCACCTCCCCCGCTTCGCAGGGGAGGAGAAGACCCGCGCTTACTCCTCACCCGCATCGCGGGGGAGGTGGCGCGATGCGAATACGCATCGTGACGGAGCGGGCGTTTCGCTGCTTACGTCGCCAGCTTCGAATTGCGCGCCGAATAGCCGAAGTACAGCACGCACGCCGCCGCCGCCCAGACCGCGAACAGGATCCAAGTGTCCAGCGGCAGGCCGACGATCAGGTAGCCGCAGAAGGCCACGCTGAGCAGCGGCACCACCGGATACAGCGGCACGCGGTAGCCGCGCGGCAGGTCCGGCTGGGTCCGCCGCAGGATGATCACGCCCAGCGAGACGATGGCGAAGGCGATCAGCGTGCCCATGCTGGTCAGGTTGACCAGGGTGTCCAGCGGCACGAAGGCGGCCAGCAGGGCGATGAAGGCCGCGACGATCCAGGTGTTGAGGTCCGGGCTCTGGGTCCTGGGGTTCACCCGTTGGAACAGCTTGGGCAGCAGGCCGTCGCGGCTCATGGCGTAGAGGATGCGGGTCTGGCCGTACATGACCACCAGGGTGATCGAGAAGATCGAGACGATGGCCCCGACGCAGAGGATCAGCGAGGTCCAGGCCTGGCCGGTCAGGTTGCGCAGGATCACCGCCAGCCCCGCCTCCTGGCCCGCGAAGGCCGTCCAGGGCTGGGCGCCGACGGCGGCCAGGGCCACCAGGATATAGACGCCGGTGACGATCAGCAGGGACAGGATGATGCCCAGAGGCAGGGTGCGGCGCGGGTCCTTGACCTCGTCGCCGGCCGTCGAGACCGCGTCGATGCCGATATAGGAGAAGAAGATCGACGAGGCCGCCGCCCCGATGCCGGCCATGCCCATCGGCGCGAACGGCGTCAGGTTGCCGGTGTGGAAGCCGCTGAAGGCGACGACCACGAAGAACAGCAGCACCAGGAGCTTCAGCACCACCAGCACGGCGTTGACCGTCACCGACTCCTTCACGCCGCGCAGCAGCAGGATCAGGCAGGCGCCGACCAGCACCACCGCCGGCAGGTTGAACACCCCGCCCGCCCCCGGGGCCTTGGCGATGGCGTCGGGCATGCGCCAGCCGATCAGGTCGGAGAACATCTCGTTCAGGTACTGCCCCCAGCCCACGGCGATGGCCGAGGCCGAGACGGCGTATTCCAGCAGCAGGCACGCCCCGACGATGAAGGCCACGAACTCGCCTAGGGTGGCGTAGGCGTAGGAATAGGACGAGCCCGACACCGGAATGGTCGAGGCGAGCTCGGCGTAGCACAGGGCCGTCAGGGCCGCGGTGATCCCGGCGATCACGAACGAGACCACGACGGCCGGCCCGGCGGCCGGCACGGCCGTGGTCAGGGCCACGAAGATGCCGGTGCCGATCGTGGCCCCGACCCCCAGCATGGTCAGCTGGAACAGGCCGATGGTGCGGTGCAGGCCCCCAATGGCGTGATCTTCCGGCAGGTGCTCGCCGCCCTCGGCGATGACCCGGCCCACGGGCTTGCGCCGAAACAGATCGGCGGCGCGAAACTGACCCATGGACATCCTCGAGGTCTGGCGGCCCTCCCCCCATGGGGGAGGTGTCGGCGAAGCCGACGGAGGGGGGAGTGCTCGGGCGCTGGTCGCACAGGCCCGACGGCCTGACAACTCCCTCCACCGATCGCCGCGCGATCGCCTCCCCCACGGGGGGGAGGGCCGCTAGCCCGACCTAGGCGCCTCGCTCGCCGTCGAACATGTAGTCCCGGGTGATCGGCAGGGCGCCGACCTTCTTGGCCACCTGGATCTGGAAGACCATGTGGCCGCCGTAGCGGAAGCCCAGCTCGGCCCCGCACAGGTAGAACTCCCACATCCGCCGGAACCGTTCGTCGAACATCGCCGGGATGTCCGGATCGGCCAGGAAGCGCAGGCGCCAGTGCTTGCAGGTCTCGGCGTAGTGCAGGCGCAGGATCTCGATGTCGGTGATCCACAGGCCCGCCGCCTCGACGGCCCTGACGATCTCCGACAGGCCCGGAATATAGCCCCCCGGGAAGATGTATTTGGCCGTGAAGGCGTTGGTCGCGCCGGGGCCGCTCATCCGGCCGATCGCGTGGATCACCGCGCTGCCGTCGTCGGCCAGCAGGCGTTTGACGGTGTCGAAATAGGTCTGGAAGTTCGGGGCGCCGACGTGCTCGAGCATGCCGACCGAAACGATGCGGTCGAAGGTCTCGTCCAGGTCGCGATAGTCGGTCAGGCGGAACTCGACCCGGTCGGACAGGCCCGCCTTGTCGGCGCGTTCCCTGGCCAGGGCCAGCTGCTCGGTCGACAGGGTGACCCCGGTCATCCTGGCCCCGTGGTCGGCCGCCAGGGTCAGGGCCATGCCGCCCCAGCCCGAGCCGATGTCCAGCACCTTCATGCCCGGCGTGATGTTCAGCTTGGCGCCGATATGGGCCTTCTTGGCGGCCTGGGCCTCCTCCAGCGTCATGTCGGGCCGCGCGAAATAGGCGCAGCTGTACTGCATGTCCTTGTCGAGGAAGCGCTCATAGAGCGCGTTCGACACGTCGTAGTGGTGGGCCACGTTGCGGCGCGCGGCGATGCGGTCGTTGACCGACTGCACCGTGCGCTTGATCGCCTTCTGGGCCCGCTTCAGCGGCGTGCCGCGCTTGGGCGTGCGCCCGCCGCTCTTGCCGACGATCTCCAGCAGATCCCACAGGGTCCCCTGCTCGATCTTCAGGTCGCCTTCCATATAGGCCTCGCCGAGGCCGAGGCTGGGATTGGCGACCAGGCGGCGCAGGCCGCGGCCGTTGACGCGCATCGTCACCGGCGGACCCGAGCCGTCGCCGGCCTTGGTGGTCGAGCCGTTGGGCAGGTGGATGGTCAGGTCGCCGACCTTGACCATCTTTTTCAGCAGAGCTTCGATCATGACCGCGAAGCTAAACCCAGCTTCGCGGCCTTTGACAGACCGAAATTTTCATCCGCCCACCCTTGAAAACCGGGCCGGAAAACCGGGGTGGGCCGAACCGGTCAGCGCTCGCTGTCGAGATGGGCCATCTGGGCTTCGGCGTAGCGCGCGCCGGCCGCCGCGCCCTTGGGCGCCGCCCGCTCGATCGCGGCCAGGTCGTCGGCCGACAGGGTGACGTCCAGGGATCCCAGCGATTCCGCGAGGCGGGCGCGGGTGCGGGCCCCGACCAGCGGCACGATGTCCGGCCCTTGCGCCGCCACCCAGGCGATGGCGATCTGGGCGACGCTGACGCCCTTGGCTTCGGCGACCTTCCGCAGCGCCTCGACCAGGGCCAGGTTCTTGTCGACATTGTCGCCCTGGAAGCGTGGGGAATAGGCGCGGAAGTCGCCCTTGGCCTTGCCCTGATCCTTGTCCCAGTGGCCGCTGATCAGGCCGCGCGACAGCACGCCATAGGCGGTCATGCCGATCCCCAGTTCGCGCAGGACCGGCAGGATCCTGTCCTCGACCCCGCGCGTGATCAGCGCGTATTCGATCTGCAGGTCGACGATCGGATGGACGGCGTGGGCCCTGCGGATCGTTTCGACGCCCACCTCCGACAGCCCGATGTGACGCACATAACCGGCCTGGACCAGCTCGGCGATGGCCCCGACCGTGTCCTCGATCGGCACGTTGGGGTCCAGGCGCGCGGGCCGGTAGATGTCGATGTGGTCGACGCCCAGGCGCTGCAGCGTATAGGCCAGGGCGGTCTTCACCGCCGCCGGGCGGCCGTCGAAGCCGATCCAGCCGCCGGCCGGGTCGCGCTGGGCGCCGAACTTGACGCTGATGACCGCCTTGTCCCGCTTGGGCCCCTTCAAGGCCTCGCCGATCAGCATCTCGTTGTGGCCCATGCCGTAAAAGTCGCCGGTGTCGATCAGGGTGATCCCGGCCTCCAGGGCGGCGTCGATCGTGGCCAGGCTCTCGGCCCGATCGGAGGGGCCGTACATGCCCGACATGCCCATGGCGCCCAGGCCCAGGGCCGAGACGACGGGACCGGTCTTGCCGAGTTGACGGGTTTGCATGGGGAGTCTCCGAAAGCGTGCGTGTTCGATGGGGCGGACTATGCGCCGCCGCTTCGCGTGCGATAATCCGCTCATCACCGCACGAGCTGTTTGGATATCCGCACAATGGCCCAGCCCGATCTCGCCGATCTCGACGCCTTCACCGCCGTGGCCCGGACCCGCAGCTTCCGCGGCGCGGCGGCCTTGCGCGGGGTCTCGGCCTCGTCGCTGTCGGAAGCCCTGCGCCGGCTGGAGGCGGACCTGGGCGTGCGGCTGCTCAACCGCACCACCCGCAGCGTCACCCCCACCGAGGCCGGCGAGCGGCTGCTGGCCCGCCTGACCCCGGCCCTGGCCGACGTGACCCTGGCCCTGGACGAGATCAACGCCTTCCGCGACAGCCCGACCGGCGTCCTGAAGCTGAACGTGCCGGGCGCGGTGACGCAGATGGTCTTCCCCGACCTGATCCCGCGCTTCCTGGCCGCCCATCCCGGCGTGCGGGTCGAGGTCACGGCCGACGACTCCTTCGTCGACGTGCTGGCCGCCGGCTACGACGCGGGCGTGCGCTATGACGAGCGGCTGGAGAAGGACATGATCGCCGTGCCCCTGGCCGGGCCGCAGCGGTTCGTGGTGGTGGGATCACCAGCCTATTTCGCCCGGCACGGCCGACCGACCCACCCGCGCGAGGTGCTGAACCATCCCTGCATCCGCCACCGCTTCGCCAGCGGGACCAGCTACGCCTGGGAGTTCGAGAAGGACGGCGAGGTGATCCGCGTCCAACCCGAGGGCCCCCTGATCACCAACAGCGGCGAGCTGGAGATCGCCGCCGCCGAGGCGGGGTTGGGCCTGCTGGCCAAGTTCGAGGGGATGGTCGCCTCGGCCATCGCCGCCGGCCGGCTGGAGACCGTGCTCGACGACTGGCTGCCGCCGTTCAGCGGGCCGTACCTCTATTATCCCAGCCGCAGGCACATGCCGGCGCCGCTGCGGGCGTTCGTGGATTTCGTGAAGGCGGAGCGGAAGTAGACTCTGCCGTGACGCCCCTTCCGTCACGATGCGTATCCGCTCGCGCCACCTCCCCCGCGATGCGGGTGAGGAGGATGCGAATCCGACCTTCTCCTCCCCCGTGCAACGGGGGAGGTGGCGCGTCGCGTAGCGACGTGACGGAGGGGGCGTCACGCCGCTTCGTGCAGATCCCATCCAGTCCGGGTGAAATCTTCCCCCGACGCCTTGCGCTAAGCGTCGCATTAGAAAGCCTGTTCTTGCTTCCGGGCCTTACCGGGCGTAACGGGTCCGCTCCCGCCGTCGATGGGCGGGCTCAAGACATGAATTGGAGGCTGCGATGGGTTACCGGGTCGCCGTGGTCGGCGCCACGGGCAATGTGGGCCGTGAGATGTTCAATATCCTCGAGGAACTGAAGTTCCCCGTGGACAAGATGCATGCCATCGCCTCGCGTAAATCCATCGGCGTGGAAGTCTCGTTCGGCAGCCAGATTCTGCACTGCGAGGACCTGGAGCAGTTCGACTTCTCCAAGGTCGACATCGTGCTGATGAGCGCCGGCGGCGCCATCTCCAAGGCCTGGGGCGAGAAGATCGGCGCGGCCGGTCCGATCGTTATCGACAATTCCAGCCACTTCCGGATGGATCCGGACGTGCCGCTGGTGGTGCCGGAAGTGAACCCGGACGCCGTCAACAAGCTGCCCAAGAACATCATCGCCAACCCCAACTGCTCCACGGCGCAGCTGGTGGTGGTGCTGGCCCCCCTGCACGCCGAAGCCAAGATCAAGCGGGTGGTCGTCTCGACCTACCAGTCGGTCTCGGGCGCGGGCAAGGAAGGCATGGACGAGCTGTGGGAGCAGACCAAGGGCGTGTTCGTCCTGGGCGCCCCGGCCCCCAAGAAGTTCACCAAGCAGATCGCCTTCAACGTCATCCCCCACATCGACGTCTTCATGGAAGACGGCTTCACCAAGGAAGAGTGGAAGATGATGATGGAGACCAAGAAGATCCTGGATCCGTCGATCAAGCTGACCGCCACCTGCGTGCGCGTGCCGGTCATGGTCGGCCACGCCGAGTCGGTGAACATCGAGTTCGAGACCCCGCTGGACGAGGACGACGTCCGCGAGATCCTGCGCGACGCCGACGGCGTGCAAGTCGTCGATAAGCGCGAGGACGGCGGCTACATGACGCCCAAGGAATCGGCCGGCGAGTTCCCGGTCTATGTCTCGCGCATCCGCACCGACCCCACGGTCGAGAACGGCATCGCGCTCTGGTGCGTGGCCGACAACCTCCGCAAGGGGGCGGCCCTGAACGCCGTGCAGATCGCCCAGCTGCTGCATGAAAAGGGCCTGATCAAGCAAAAGGCCCTGGCTTAAGACGACCCCATCGTCCCCCGCCAGAGGCGGGGGACGATGAAATTTCCACCTTCGGGACCGGATTTCGCGCCCTCCGCAAGAAGCGGATCGACGACGCGATTCCCATCTGTCACGTGATCCCGAAAGGTGACGCTCCATGGTTTCCAGTTCCGAGACGGCCAGTTCCTCGGCGGACAGCAAGTCCGCCTATATCGCCGGCGTGGCCTGTTACGGCCTGTGGGGCTTCCTGCCGCTCTATTTCCACCTGTTGCACCAGATGGGCGTCGGGTCGTGGGAGATGATCGCCCACCGCACGATGTGGTCGGTGCTGTGGGCCGGCGGCCTGGTGCTGCTGAGCAAGCAGGGCGGACAGGTGGCGGCGGTGCTGCGCCAGCCCCGCACCCTGGGCGTGCTGCTGCTGTCGACCGTGGCGATCTTCAGCAACTGGGCGATCTACATCTTCGCGATCAACGCCGGCCACCTGATCGAGGCCAGCCTCGGCTACTACATCAACCCGCTGATGAACATGGCCGCCGGGACGCTGTTGTTCCGTGAACGGATGAGCATCGAGGGCAAGGTCGCCATCGGCCTGGCCGCGGTCGGAGTGGCGATCCAGACCCTGGCCCTGGGCCACCTGCCGATCGTCTCGCTGAGCCTGGCCCTGACCTTCTGCCTGTACGCCATTCTGCGGAAGCAGGTGAAGGCCGACGCCCAGACCGGCCTGTTCATCGAGTGCGCCTATCTGTCCGTTCCAGGCCTGCTGTATGTCTGGCATCTGCAGGCGTCCGGCGTGGGGCACTTCGGCGCCAACGCCCCGGTCAGCCTGCTGCTGATGCTGGCCGGACCGGCCACGGTCGTCCCCCTGGCTCTGTTCGCCTGGTCGGCCCGCCGCCTGCCGCTCAGCGCGGTCGGCTTCCTGCAGTTCATCGCCCCGACGATCCAGTTCCTGCTGGGCGTGGCGCTGGGCGAGGCCTTCACGCCGATGCGGGCCGCGTCGTTCGTGTTCATCTGGCTGGGCGTGGCCGCCTTCGCCTATGGGGCCTGGAAGCGGACGCGGGTGATCGCGGCGGTCTGATTTCCCTTCAAATCCGCTCATCCCGGCATTCGCCGGGATGAGCGGTTGAAATGGGATTGGCGACCCGGCTGCATTCACGCCATCCTCCCCGCCATGACCGGACCGGTGCATCCCCCCTGCGACGAAGGCGTGATCCGGGCCGGCCGCTCGGACACGCCCGCGCCCCGCAAGCGCCTGGCCCTGGCCGCCACGGTGCTCGGTTCGAGCATGGCCTTCATCGACGGCTCGGTGGTCAATGTCGCCCTGCCGGCCATGCGGACCGCCCTGAAGGCCGACGCCGCCCAGGTGCAGTGGATCGTCAACGCCTACCTGCTGCTGCTGGGCGCCCTGGTGCTGATCGGCGGCTCGGCCGGCGACCGCTACGGGCGGCGCAAGGTGTTCGTGATCGGCGTGTCGCTGTTCGCGGCGGCGTCCCTGGGCTGCGCCCTGGCCCCGGACGCCGATTGGCTGATCGCCGCCCGCGCCGTGCAGGGGATCGCCGCGGCCCTGCTGGTCCCGGCCAGCCTGGCCATCCTGGGCTCGACCTTCGACGACGACGAGCGCGGCGCGGCGATCGGGGCCTGGGCCGGGTTCGGGGCGGTGACCACGGCGATCGGCCCGGTGCTGGGCGGCTGGCTGGTCGACCATGTCTCGTGGCGCGCCATCTTCCTGATCAACCTGCCCTTGGCGCTGGCCACCGTCTGGCTGGCCCTGGCGGCGGTGCGCGAGAGCCGCGATCCCGAGGTCGAGCACCTGGACTGGCGCGGGGCGGTCCTGGCCGCCGCCGGCCTGGGCGCGGTGACCTGGGGCCTGACGGCGGCCGGCCAGCGCGGCTGGGCCAGCCCGGCGGTCTGGACGGCCCTGGGCGTCGGCGCGGCCCTGCTGGCCGGCTTCCTGGTCAGCCAGGCCCGCGAGAAGCATCCGATGATGCCGCTGACGCTCTATCGCTCCCGGACCTTCAGCGGCGCCAACCTGCTGACCCTGGCGCTCTATTTCGGCCTGACCGGCGCCCTGTTCTTCCTGCCTTACGAGCTGATCGCCCGCCACGGCTATTCGGCCGCCAAGGCCGGAGCGACCCTGCTGCCGTTCTCGCTGATCATGGGGACGCTGTCGGGCGTGACGGGCAAGCTGGCCGACCGGTTCGGAGCCCGGCCGATGCTGACCCTCGGGCCGATCCTGGCCGGGATCGGCTTCGGCCTGCTGGGCGCGCCCTGGATCGGTTCGGGCTTCTGGACCGGCGTGCTGCCCGGCGTTCTGGTGGTCGCCCTGGGCATGACGGTCGCGGTCGCGCCCCTGACCAACACGGTGATGAGCGCGGTGGCCGCCAGCCACGCCGGCGTCGCCTCGGGCGTCAACAACGCCGTCGCCCGGATCGCCGGCCTGCTGGCCGTGGCGGTGCTGGGCCTGATCTATTTCGCGCCCGGACCCCAGGGCTATCCCTGGGTCATGGGGATCAGCGCGGCGGCGGCGGTGGCGGCGGGGATCGTCGGGGCGGTGATGATCGAGGCAAAGCCGCGCGCCAAGGCCTAACCCCGGATTTTATTGGGACCTAGAACCGCTTGGCCACGCCCACCGCCAGTTCGAGGTCCGGCGTGTCGCGGTTCAGCCCGACATAGGCCGAGACGTCCAGCTGCAGGTCCTTGATCGAGGCCGGCGTCCAGGCGGCCGTCAGGTCGAGGCTGGCGGCGGTGACGGCGCCGGACGGATCCTCGTCGCGGTCGGCCCAGAGCTCCAGGCCCAGCGCCACCGGACCGACCGAGCGTCCCACGCCGACGGCGCCGCCGAAACCGAGGTGGCGGCCCGAGCCGTCGGCGTCCGGCCGCGCGCTCAGCTCGGGCGACAAGGCCAGCGACCAGTCGGCGTTCAGGGGCGCGGAGATCGGCGCGATCATCCCGCCCAGCCACATCCCGTCGCCGATCCCGCCGGACCCCGCGGGCGCGGACACGAAGGGCTGCAGGGCGACCGAGACCCCGTCGCCGCCGGGGCTTCGCAGCGACCAGCGCAGGCTGAAGGTCACGTCGCCCGACCCCTCCGTCGTGGAGACCACGCCCGCCGCCCGATCCTCGTCGCGCACCCGCTCCCGGGCAGTCCACGCCACCTGCCCCTCGACGGTCGAGGTCAGGCCCAGCCGCAGCTCCAGTTCGCCGAAGGCCATATCGTCGGTCGAGACCCCGCCGCCCCGGCTCCAGGCGCCGTCGGCCACGCCCAGCTCGGCCTGGAAGCGTCCGGCGTCGAGCACGCAGGGCGGCGAGCCCTTGCCGGGGCGGTCGGCGCAGAAATCGCGAGCGGCGTCCTGGGCGTGGGCGGCGGAGACCCAGGCCAGGGCGGCCAGGCCGGCGCTCGCGATCCCGGCCTTGCTCATCTCCGCCTCCGAAGGTCGCTAGAGCGCCGAATAGGCCGCCTGGATCAAGCGCACGGCGCGCGGGTCGCCGATCAGCTCGGTCCCCTGCTTGTTCATCACATAGGCCCCCGACACGCCGCGCGACGGGTCGGCGAAGGCGCACGAACCGCCCCAGCCGCTGTGGCCGAAGGCTTCGGGCGTGGGGCCGTAGAAGAAGTTGGGCGTGTTGCGCATGAAGCCCGCGCCCCAGCTGATCACGAAGGGCAGGACCAGGTCCTGGCCGACGATCCGCTCGGCGCTGGCCTCGGCGATCAGGGCGGGCGACAGCACCTGGACGCCGTCCAGCGCGCCGCCCGAGGCCAGGGCCCCCATCAGACGGGCCAGGGCGGGGGCGGTGGCGTGACCGTTGGCCGACGGGATCTCGACCCGTCGCCAGTCGGCCGTGCCGCGTCCGCCCGGCGCGGCCCACCGGGTCATGAAAGCGGCCTTCACCGCCGCGTTCATCGCGCCGAACTTGGGCACGGCGCTCGGCCGCATCAGCTCGGCGCAGCGGGCGTGTTCGCTGTCGGGCAGGCCGATCCAGAGGTCCAGGCCCAGCGGCCGCGCCAGGTCCTCGCGCAGGGCCGCGCCCATCGTCCGGCCGTCGACCCGGCGGAAGATCTCGCCGGCGGTGAAGCCGAAGGTGATCGGGTGGTAGCCGCTGGCCGAGCCGATCGGCCACAGCGGGGCCATGGCCGCCAGCTTGGCGGTCGTGGCCTCCCAGTCGAACCAGATGGCCGGATCGGTCTCGTCGGGAAAGCCCGACAGGCCGTCCTGGTGCGACATCACCTGGCCGACCGTGACGTCCTGCTTGCCGGCTTGCGCGAACTCGGGCCAGACCGAGGCCACGGTCTGGTCGTAGGTCAGCCTGCCCTGGTCGACGAGCCGGGCGATCAGCAGGGCGGCCACGACCTTGGTGGTCGAGAACAGCGGGGTCAGGGTGTCGGGCCCGAACGCGACCTCGTGCTTGCGGTCCGCGTAGCCGCCCATCAGGTCGACGACGACCTCGCCGTGGACGGCCAGGCTGAAGCGCGCGCCCAGCTCGCCGCCCCCCCCAGAAGAATCGGCCTCGAAATTGGCGGCGAAGGCCTCACGCACGGCGGAGAAGCGGTCGGGGCAGAAGCCGGTGATGTCGACGGTCATGCGATTTCGTCTAGCCCAGGCCGGCCGGGTTTGCCATCCGAAGGATATCGTCGCGCCGCCGACCGGAGTCCGCCCATGACCATCGACCTCCTGCAGCTGCAGTCGTTCTCGCAAGACCTCGAGGCGGCGCTGGACGCCCGTTACCGGGTCCACCGTCCGCACCGCGCCGTCGATCCCGAGGCCCTGGTGGCGGCGGTCGGCCCGAGGGTGCGCGGGATCGTGACCAGCGGTGGAACCGGCGTGCCCGCCGCCCTCTGGTCCCGCCTGCCGGCGCTGGAGATCGTGGCCGTGAACGGCGTGGGCCTGGACGCCGTGGATCTCGACATCGCCGCCGCGCGCGGGGTGTCCGTGACGACGACGCCCGGCGTGCTCACCGACGATGTCGCCGACCTGGCCGTCGGCCTCTGGCTGGCCCTGGCGCGGCGGATGCTGGTCGGCGACCGCTTCGTGCGCGCGGGCCGCTGGGAGCCGGGAACGGCCCCGCCCCTGGTCCCACGCGCCAGCGGCAAGCGCGTGGGCGTGCTGGGACTGGGCCAGATCGGCCGCGCCATCGCCGCGCGCGTCGCGCCCTTCGCCGCCCAGGTCGTCTATCACAGCCGCCGGCCCGTGGACGACGCGCCCTACGCCTACGCCGCCAGTCCCCTGGACCTGGCCCGGGAGGTGGAGGTGCTGTTCGTCGCCACGGCGGGCGGGGCGGGCACGCGGACCCTCGTCGACGCCGCCGTGCTCGAGGCGCTCGGCCCGCGCGGCCTGCTGATCAACGTCTCCCGGGGTTCGGTGGTCGACGAGACGGCCCTGATCGCGGCGCTGGAAGCCGGCGTCGTCGCCGGGGCGGGCCTGGACGTCTTCGCGGACGAACCCAACGTGCCCGCCGCCTTGCTCGATCGCGACGACGTGGTGCTGCAACCCCACTGCGGCAGCGCCACGGTCGAGGCCCGCGCGGCCATGGCCGACCTGGTTCTAGCAAGCCTGGCGGCGCACTTCGGCGGCTAGAGCACGCTCGTTTCCTACGGAATCGATCGAGCTCTAGATGTATCTATTTTACGCATTTTCTTCACGCGAACCGGTAGCCACTTCGCTCGAAAATGCTCTAGGCCAGCCGCTCGATCCGCACGGTCGGCGAGGTCTGCTTGATGCGCGCGGCCATGGCCACGATCGGCAGTTCCGGGGCGTTCCAGATGTTGGCGGCCGTCACCGTCTCGGCCACGCCGCCGACGGCGCGGGCCAGGCCGTACGAGATGGTCTGGCCTTCCAGGATCGAGGCGGCGTAGAGGGCGGTCAGCAGGTCGCCGGTGCCGCTGGGCGAGCGCTCGGCCTTGGCGTGGGCCGCCAGCCAGGCTTCCTTGCGGTCGACATAGACGACGCCGATCTCGCTTCCTCTTTGCACGGATGAAACCAGGGTCGGCTTGTTCAGCAGCCGGCCGGCGCGCACCGCCGCCTGGGGATCGCGGGAGTCCGTGCCGGTCAGGCGCTGCAGCTCCCAGGCGTTGCAGGCCACGACGTCGGCGCGCGGGATCAGCTCGCTGGCGATGGCTTCGGCGACTTCGGCGGGCACGTACAGCCCCTTGCCGGCGTCGCCCATGGTCGGGTCGATGATCACGGTCGGCTTGCGCGCCGGCGCGCCCGGGGTCGCGCCCTCGCGCGGCGCGGCGCGGACGGCGTCGATGGTGCGGGCGGCGGCGCGCACCTGGGCGGCGCTGGCGAAATAGCCGGTGATGACCACGTCGGTCTGGCCGAACAGGCCGTTGGCCTCGATGCCGTCGAGCATGCCCTCCATCACCTCGATGGGGGCCGGCGCCCCGCCGGGAATGCCCCAGCCGGGATGGCGGCCGTAGAGCACGGTCGGCACGATCATCGAGTCGATGCGGAACTGCACGAGAGCGGCGGCCTGGGCCGACGCGCCGACCCGGCTGCCGGCGACATGGCTGGAGATGATCAGAGCGAGCGGCATGACTAGCGGCTTAGCTGAGCATTGAGGACTTGAATAGGGCGCGGTGAGACAGTCATCGTTTCGCGCCCGATGAGCGCCACCGTAGGATGCAATATGGCGCGAGAAATCTCCGCCCGGCGACAACCGCGTCGCCGGGCGATGGGGTGGTTTCTAGCGCTTGCTGGGAGTCGAGACGCCGAGCGCCTGAACACGCGTGTTGAACTTCAGCTCCATGGTGCTGGGGCTGAAGGTCAGCGCCCCCTCGGCTTGGGGCGAGTTCTCGATGCGTTGGGAAATCGCTTGCGTGAAGCGAAGAACGCTGGCGGCGATGGTAACCATCAAGCCACACAGGATGATCGTCGGATAGCGGCTATAGATATTCTTCGTCATGGGATGGGCCCCTTCTGTTGTTGATGTCTACATGGCAGTTCCTCCGTGGTTTGAGCGTACTCATGCCACGCAAGTTTGATCGGGGCCAATTCCCCAATCTATACCCACATATTACCAACAAATTTTGGTATGTCAAGATAAAATACGTATTCGCAAGAACAGATGCGAATTCACGAATATTTACCTTAATGTATACTCTTGAAGAGGCGGCGAGCCCTGAACCTCCAGGCCGATGCCAAGCCGCTTCCGGCAAGCCCGCCCAAAGCCGATCCGCCAGGCGGCGACCAAGAAAAAGGCCCGCCGCGTTTCCGCGGCGGGCCTTTTCGGCTTGGCTGAAGGCGAAGCCTAGTAGCGGTAGTGGTCCGGCTTGAACGGACCCTTTTCCGGCACGCCGATGTACTCGGCCTGGTCGGGACGCAGCTTCGACAGCTTGGCGCCCAGCTTCTCCAGGTGCAGCAGGGCGACCTTTTCGTCCAGGTGCTTGGGCAGGGTGTAGACGTCGTTCTTGTAGGCCGTCTTGTTGGTCCACAGTTCGATCTGGGCCAGGGTCTGGTTGGTGAAGCTGGCCGACATCACGAACGAGGGGTGGCCCGTCGCGTTGCCCAGGTTCACCAGGCGGCCTTCCGACAGCAGGATGATCTTCTTGCCGTCCGGGAACTCGATGTGGTGGACCTGCGGCTTGATCTCGTCCCACTTGAAGTTCTTCAGGCCGGCGACCTGAATTTCCGAGTCGAAGTGGCCGATGTTGCAGACGATGGCGTTGTTGCGCATCTGCCGCATGTGATCGACGGTGATGACGTCCTTGTTGCCCGTGGCGGTGACGAAGATGTCGGCGCGACCGGCGCAGTCGTCCAGGGTCTGGACCTCATAGCCTTCCATCGCCGCCTGCAGGGCGCAGATCGGGTCGATCTCGGTGACGATCACCCGGGCGCCGCCCTGGCGCAGCGACGCGGCCGAGCCCTTGCCGACGTCGCCGTAGCCGCAGACCACGGCGACCTTGCCCGACAGCATCACGTCGGTGCCGCGACGGATGGCGTCGACCAGCGATTCCCGGCAGCCGTACAGGTTGTCGAACTTGGACTTGGTGACGCTGTCGTTGACGTTGATGGCCGGGAACGGCAGTTCGCCCTTCTGGGCCATCTGGTACAGGCGGTGCACGCCCGTGGTGGTCTCTTCCGACACGCCGCCGATGGCCGCGCGGATCGCCGAATAGAAGCCCGGCTTTTCGACCAGGTAGCGCTTCATCACGGTGTAGAGCGCTTCTTCTTCCTCGTTCTGCGGATTGTTGAGGATCGAGGGATCCTTCTCGGCCTTCGGACCCAGCACGCAAAGCAGGGTGGCGTCGCCGCCGTCGTCGAGGATCAGGTTCGGATAGCCGCCGTCGGCCCATTCGAAGATCTTGTGGGCGTATTCCCAGTACTCGACCAGGTTCTCGCCCTTGAAGGCGAACACCGGCACGCCCGAGGCGGCGATCGCGGCCGCGGCGTGGTCCTGGGTCGAGAAGATGTTGCACGAGGCCCAGCGGACGTCGGCGCCCAGGGCGGTCAGGGTCTCGATCAGCACGGCGGTCTGGATGGTCATGTGCAGGCTGCCGGCGATGCGGGCGCCCTTCAGGACCTGGGCCGGGCCGTATTCGGCGCGGGTGGCCATCAGACCGGGCATTTCGGTCTCGGCGATGGCGATTTCCTTGCGGCCGAAATCGGCGAGCGAGATGTCCTTGACGATGTAGTCGGCCACGGTCGGGCTCCTGCGGTCGGGGGATGGTCTTGCGCGGTCTATACCGCGCTCCGCCCTTTCTCGCAATTAAGGCATAAGGATTTCTTTATATGCCGCTCGACTACCGGACCTCGGCGTGGAACGTGGTCGGCCAGTCGCCGCCGTAGCCGCGGCAGACCGGCATGACCGTCGCCTCCGACAGCGCGAAGGCCTCGCCGGTCCACACCCACTGGCTGGAATCGCCGCAGTCGCCGATCCCGCGCCCCTTGTTGTAGGCCGACAGCAGGCGGGTCTTGGGGTCGTACTCGGCGTTGACGAGCACGCCGTCGCCCACGCCCTCCAGCGCCAGGCTCAGCCGGTCGGCCTTGTCGGCGATCACGAACAGCGAGCCGAAGTTGTAGGCCGCGCCCCAGCACGGAACCTGCCAGAGCACCTTGTCGGCCGACAGGCGAAAGGCTTCGGGCTTGTCGTCCCGGCCCGGTCCAAGGTCGCACTCGGCCTTGCTGAACAGGGCCTTGATCGCCGCCGGCGGCTTGGCGGGCAGCCCAGTCTGGGCGACCGCCGGGGCGGCGTGCAGGACCGGCGCCGGCGGCGGCGCGGGAACGCCGGCGGCCGGAACCGCGCCCTTGGCGACCATGGCCGTGACCGTGCCGGCCCGCTTCTGCTGGTCGTCGGCATAGCGCAGGGCCGCGACCATGCCGGCCAGGGACACCCGGCCCAGTTCCTTGCCGCCGTCCTGGATCGACAGCAGCGTCCCGTTGCGGGCCGCGCCCAGCAGCGGTCCCACCTGGGCGTCGTCGAGCACGACGGTGAAGTCCGCGCTGTCGCGCGAACTCACCACCTTGGCCGTCATCACGACCCGCCCGTCGACGGCCAGGGCCGGGGCCTTGCCGCCGAGGCTGATCTCGCCCAGCAGGTCGATCTCGACCTTGGCCGGCGCGCTCGCCGCCGCGGCGCGGCTCAACCGCAGCACCGCGGGCAGTTCGGTGTCGTCGGCCGCGAAGCCGGCGACCTGGCAGTTTCGCAGGTTGTCGCAGACGACCGTCCAGTCCTTGAAGCTTTCCACGCCGTCGGCCCCGGCCACCCCGGGCGCCAGCGCCAGAGCGGCCGCCAGGGCCAGGATCGAGATCTCGACTTTCATGCCCGCATCCCAAAGAGGCGACGGTCACCAGAACCGTTTGGCCTCGATGAATGTGACATAAGCGCCCTGAGCCTCAACCAGAAGTTCGGCCTCTCGCTCCGCGCGACCCGCCGTCAGGCGCCCGGCGGCGAAGGCCGCCTCCGGATTCTCGCAGGACAGCGCCACCTCGTGGGCCAGGGCCTCGCGAACGGCCAGGTCGTTGAGCCGTCCCAGGGCGTCCTGCAGGGTCTTGGCCGCCTCGGCGAAGCGGGCCAGGCGCTTGGGATGGTCGGGGAACAGCCCGCCCAGGTCGTCGACGGCGTAGCGCAGCTTCTTGCCGCGAATGCGCAGGTGGTGGCGGTCCTCGGGGCTGAGCGCGGCCAGGTCGCGGCCGTCCTCGCGGATGCGGCGGCGGCGCTTGTCCAGGGCCTTGGCGGCGAAGCCGGCGGCGGGCTTGTCGCGGCGCTTTTGGAGGCGCTTGTCGGTCGTCCACGCGCCGGCCTCCAGCCAGGCGGCGGCGTCGATGGCCAGGGTCCGGAAGCGGGCGCTGTCCACGGCCGCGTCGGCCCCGGCGTAGGCCTGCGTCTGGGCGGTCAGCAACGCCTTGCCGAACGCCGCCAGGGCCCTGGTCTGGTTTTCGGCGGCCTCGTTCTGGACGGGGTCGGGCTGGTCTTGCCCGGCCGGGTCCAGCCCGACCTGATCCGGCGCGCTCTGGCTCTCGGCCGCGGGCCGCCAGACGTCGGCGATGAACACGTCCAGGTTCCGCGCCGCGCCCAGTTCGTCGGCCAGCCACTTCAGCTCGGCCTTGACATGGCGGGCGGCGGGATCGTCGGCCAGGGCCTTGAAGGTCGACAGCAGGGCGCGGAACCGGCGGGCCGCCACCCGCAGCTTGTGCACCCGCTCGGGACCGGGACGGGTCCGCAGGCTCTCGGCGGCGGCGCACAGGCGGCACAGGGCCGCCCGGCCAAGCGCCTGCAGCGCCTCGCCGGTCGTCGATCCAGGATCCAAGGGGGTGTCGGGGCGCGGACCGTCCGCCTCGTTGAGCGCCAGGGCGTAGCCGCGTTCCGCCTTGCTCACCAGCGACAGCCGAAGCGGGGCGTGAGCGGCGACGTCGCGGGCCAGGTCGAACAGCGCCTGGGCCGGCCCGGTCTTCAGCTCCAACTCCAGTTCGCTGACCGCCACGCGGCGATCGTCGGCCAGCAGCTCGCCCTGGTCCAGGGCCGCCTCGATGACAGCCCCGTCCCGTTCGATCAGCCGGGTCACGCGCTTGACGTTGGTGGTGAACACCGCAACTAGAGTGTCGCCGTTGACTGCCTTGGCGGCCGGGGTCTGGGCCAGAAGATCGCGGTCGGGCTCGGGGCCGGCCACCGCGTTCTCCCATTCGCCGCGGGCGAACACCCCGCCGGACGAGGCCGACTTCAGGGTCTGCTTGCGGCCGTTCTCGCCGTCGCGGATGCGCAGGCCGAAGCCCGCCTTGCGCAGCGCGTGGTCGATGGTGTCGAAATAGGTGGCGTCGAGCTGTCGAACCGCCTCCCGCCCTTCCAGCCGGGCCAGGATCGCGTTCGAAGCCTCCGGGGCGATCAGGAACTTCAGTTCGATTTCGTGATCCATGCGACAATCATAACTTGGCCGACGGGTTTTGGCTGCATCGGGTCTTGAAAGCCACGCACGCGGGACGTGCTTGCCAATCGAGGTGCCCGAGTCCAAACCTGCGCGCCATGAGCCAGATCAACTTCGCCCAGCCCCGCCACGATTGGACCCTCGACCAGGTCGAGGCCCTGTTCGACCTGCCGTTCATGGAGCTGGTCTTCCAGGCCGCGACCGTCCACCGGGCCGGGTTCGATCCGTCGGAGGTGCAGCTGTCGCAGCTGCTGTCGGTCAAGACCGGCGGCTGCGCCGAGAACTGCGGCTATTGCAGCCAGAGCGCCCACTTCAAGACCGGTCTGAAGGCCGAGAAGCTGATGGACGCCGACGTGGTGATCGCCAAGGCCCGCGAGGCCCGCGACGGCGGCGCCCAGCGCTTCTGCATGGGCGCGGCCTGGCGCGAGCTGAAGGACCGCGACCTGCCCAAGCTGGCGGCGATGATCGGCGGGGTGAAGGCGCTGGGCCTGGAGACCTGCGCGACGCTGGGCATGCTGACGCCCGAGCAGGCCAAGTCGCTCAAGGACGCGGGCCTGGACTACTACAACCACAACCTCGACACCGGCCCGGAATATTACGGCGACGTGGTGTCGACCCGCACCTACCAGGAGCGCCTCGACACCCTGGCGTACGTCCGCGACGCCGGCATGAGCACCTGCTGCGGCGGCATCGTCGGCATGGGCGAGCAGCGGCGCGACCGCGCCAGCCTGCTGCACCAGTTGGCCACCCTGCCGGCCCATCCCGACAGCCTGCCGATCAACGGCCTAGTGCCGGTCAGCGGCACGCCGCTGGGCGACAAGGTGCTGAAGGAAGGCCAGATCGACTCGATCGAGTTCGTGCGCACGGTCGCCGTGGCCCGCATCGTCTGCCCCAAGTCGATGGTCCGCCTGTCGGCCGGCCGCGACGAGATGAGCCGGGAGCTGCAGGCGCTGTGCTTCCTGGCCGGCGCCAATTCGATCTTCGTCGGCGGCAAGCTCTTGACCACGCCCCTGCCCGGCCAGGACGAGGACAGCGCGTTGTTCCAGGACCTGGATTTGCGTCCGATGGGCGTGAAGGCGGCGGCGCCGGAAGCCGTGGCGGCGGAGTAGACGAGCCGTCTCCGAAGACCCTCTCCCCGTGGGGGAGGCGATCGCGCAGCGATCGGTGGGGGGAGTTTTGGGGTTGTCGATCCTGCGGGCGGCGGCTGCCGATCACTCCCCCCTCCGTCGGCTGCGCCGACACCTCCCCCACGGGGGGAGGACCTGGGACGAGCGCCTAGCGCTCCTCGTCGAACCTATTCGACACCAGCTCGGTCAACGCCTCGACCGCGGCGTCGGCCTCGGGGCCCTCGGCGGCGATGTCGATGGTCGAGCCGATGCCGGCGGCCAGCATCATCAGGCCCATGATCGAGCGGGCGTCGACGCTGGTCCCTTCGCGGGCGACGGTGACCTCGGCGTCGAAGCCCGAGGCCAGCTTGACGAACTTGGCCGAGGCGCGGGCGTGCAGGCCCCGTTCATTGACGATCTCGACCGTGCGCGCCGCCATGCGACTCACTTTTCCCCAGCGAGCACGTAGGAGGCCACGGAGATATATTTGCGTCCAGCCTCTTGGGCGTGGGCGACGCAGGCCTGCAGGTTCTCGCGCTGGCGCACGCTGGCCAACTTGATCAGCATCGGCAGGTTCAGACCGGCGATCACCTCGGCCTTGGTCTGCTCCATCACCGAGATGGCCAGGTTCGACGGCGTACCGCCGAACATGTCGGTCAGCAGAATCACGCCGTCGCCCTCCTGGTCGACGGCGGCGCACGCCTTCAGAATGTCGGACCGGCGACGTTCCATGTCGTCTTCCGGGCCGATGCAGATGGCCTTCACCGCGCTCTGCGGTCCGACCACGTGCTCCATGGCGGAGACGAACTCCTCCGCCAGCCGCCCGTGCGTGACTATCACGAGCCCGATCATGCCTGATCTCTCAAACGGGATCCCCATAACCCGTGGCGGCCAGGGAGGGCCGCGCGGGCCGCCTTGATACGCTTGTTAGTCGGCGACTCCAAGATGCTCAAACATCCACCTGATTTTCGTCGGCGCGGCGGGTTCCAGAGGCCACAGGTCGAGCACGCGCGTGGAAACGCCTTCGATGACCTCGAACATGGGATCGGGCAGCCGCTCCACCGCCTGCGGCCGATCCACGCAGCGCACCAGAAGGTCGATCCGGCAGAACGGTCGATAGGGCTTGGGCAGCACGCCCAGGCCCCGCGCCTCGACCTGTCCGGCCAGGGCGTCGGGCGCGCGGCCGTAGAGCTTGCCGCCGGACACGAACACCACGGTGCGGTCGTCGGCGACCAGGACGAAGCCCTGGTCGAGGGCCCGCAGCGCCAGGTCGCTCTTGCCCACGCCCGACGGGCCTTCGATCAGCGCGCCACGCCAATCGCCGGCGATCCGGCGGGCGATCAGTCCCGCATGGCGGATCATTCGCGCGCGCCCCCATCGCGTTGGGCGTCGCGTTGGCCGCCGTGATGGGGATGTTGCGGTCCGGCCTCGGGCAGGTCGACCCAGAACCGCGCGCCGATCACCCGGCCCTGTGCGTCCTTGCGGTTCTCGGCCCGCATGGTTCCGCCGTGCGCCTCGACGATCTGGCGGGCGATCGACAGCCCCAGGCCCGAATTGCCGCCGAACGCCTTGCCCTTCGGCCGCGAGGTGTAGAACCGCTCGAAGATGGTCTCCAGGTTTTCGGTGGGAACCCCAGGACCGTCGTCGTCGACCGTGACGACCAGCCGGTTGTGATGGTCGCGCAGGCCGGGATCGCGCTTGAGGGTGACCCGCACCTCGCCGCCGGCGGCGCTGAACGAGCGGGCATTGTCGATCAGGTTGCGGAACACCTGCCCCATCGGCGTCTCGCGGGCCATGACCCAAGCGTGCCGCGGGGCGGCCTTGGCGTCGAGGGTCACCCGCACGCTGCCGGGCGCCTCGCCCGGGCGCAGCTGGGCCTCGTAGAGATGGATCACCTCGGTCAGCAGCAGGTTCAGCTCGAAGGCCCGCGGCGCCTCGCGCGACAGCTCCGCGTCCAGCCTTGAGGCGTTGGAAATGTCGGTGACCAACCGGTCCAGGCGGGTGACGTCCTGCTGCAATATGCCCAGCAGCCGGGCCCGGGCCGCCGGGTCGGTCACCAGGTCCAGGGTCTCGATCGCCGAGCGGATCGAGGTCAGGGGGTTCTTGATCTCGTGGGCCACGTCGGCCGCGAAGCGTTCGATGGCGTCCATCCGCTCGGACATCGAGTCGGTCATCTCCTCCAGGGCCCGCGACAGGTCGCCCAGCTCGTCCTTGCGGTCGGAGATGTCGGGCAGGGAGATGGCCCGGGCGCCCTCCAGCCGCACGCGGTCGGCGGCGCTGGCCATGCGCAGCACCGGCTGGGCGATCAGGCGGTTGAGCAGGAACGACGAGATCAGGGTGGTGGCGATCGCGATCAGGGCGAAGGGCAGCAGGGCCTTGCGCTCGGCGGCGATGATCTGGTCGATGTCGCCGGCCTCCAGGGTCAGCACCCCCAGCACGGCGCGCACGTGCTGGATGGGGATCGACACCGACACCACCCGCTCGCCCATCTCGTCGATGCGGGTGCCGGCCACGGGCTCGCCCAGCTTGGCCTGGGCGATCTCGGCGGCCAGGGCGGCCCGCGCCGCGCGCGCCACCTCCGGCTTGGCGTCGGAATCCTGGGTCGGCAGACCGAAGGACGGCTTGCCGGGCTTGCGGGCGGGCGGCAGGACCTTGGACTCCACCCGGTCGGCGACGACGTAGGAATCGGCCAACTGATTGCCTTGGGCGTCGAACAGCCGCGCGCGCTGCGAGCGCGGGATGAACAGGCTCTGCAGGATGTCGCTGGCCAGCCCGGGCGACAGGCGCGGCTCGGGATTGCCCTCGGTGGCGGCCGCGTCGATCACGTTGGCGATCAGCTCGCCCTGGGTGGTCAGACTGTCGATGCGGGTGTTGATCAGGCCGCTGCGCAGCTCGTTCAGCACCAGCGCCCCGCCCAGCAGCACCGCCAGGGCCAGCAGGTTGAGGCCGATGATCAGCCGGCCCAGGCGCGAGCCCTTGGGCCAGCCGAGCTTGGGCCAGGCGAACCCGGACCAGGTCAGTCGCCGCTTCCGCCTGCCCTCGGGTCCGGGGTCCCCGGCCATCTTGCGATCAGGATTCGCGATATCGGTAGCCGACGCCATACAGGGTTTCGATGGAATCGAACTCCGGATCGACCTGGCGGAACTTCTTGCGCATGCGCTTGATGTGGCTGTCGATGGTGCGGTCGTCGACATAGACCTGATCGTCGTAGGCGGCGTCCATCAGGTTGTCGCGGCTCTTCACGAAGCCCGGGCGCTGGGCCAGCGATTGCAGCAGCAGGAACTCGGTGACCGTCAGGCGCACCGGCTTGCCGTCCCACAGGCTGTCGTGGCGCGCCGAATCGAGCGTCAGCTTGCCGCGCTTCATGATCTTGGAATTGGCCGAGCCCGGCGCGGCGCCGGCG
Organism: Caulobacter sp. Root487D2Y; assembly: GCF_001427165.1. Taxonomy (NCBI): domain Bacteria; kingdom Pseudomonadati; phylum Pseudomonadota; class Alphaproteobacteria; order Caulobacterales; family Caulobacteraceae; genus Caulobacter; species Caulobacter sp. Root487D2Y. Next base: position 450,239 of record NZ_LMFD01000001.1, on the reverse strand, counting down.
GCGTCTTCCTCCTCCGGACGGGCCCGGCGCAGCACGGCCTTGACCCGCTCCAGCAGCAGGCGCTGGCTGAACGGCTTGTGGATGTAGTCGTCGGCCCCGAGGTTGAAGCCGAGGATCTCGTCGATCTCGTCGTCCTTGGAGGTCAGCATGATCACCGGGATCTCGGTGGTCTGACGCAGGCGGCGCAGCACTTCCATGCCGTCCATGCGCGGCATCTTGACGTCCAGGATCACCAGGTCGGGCGCCTGGCTCTCGACCGCGTCGAGTCCCGACGCGCCGTCGTAGTAAGCCTTCACCACGTGGCCATGGCTTTCCAGCGCCAGCGAAACCGAGGCGACGATGTTTTCGTCGTCGTCGATGAGAGTAATATCGGCCATCGAGCCCTAAGGGTCCTTTCGAAGAGTGCCTGTCGATACTACCGACCGGCGACGCCCGCTACAACGCACCCCCCAACAACGCTTAGGGGCGGCTAAGCTTTCCCGATCTTTTGCGGCTCCAGCGTGGCGCGATTGCGGCGCGTCCCGACGAGCGTGTCCGGCGGCAACCTCACCTTAAGGTCTTGTATCCCATAACCGAGCCTCGGGGAGCGTTTTGCCGATGAGCGATCAAGTCCATTACGAGCTGTTCGTGCGCCGCAAGCCCGGCGCGCAGTGGACGCTCGACATGGCGACGGAGGTCCGCACCCACGCCCTGCAGACCGCCGAGGAGGCGCTGGAGCAGGGCCGAGCGATCGCCGTGCGGGTCAGCAAGGAGACCCTCGACCCCGAGACCCGCGAATACAAGTCGATCTCGATCTTCACCAAGGGTCAGGTCGACGGCGGCAAGCCCAAGAAGGTGCAGGAGGATCTCGAGCCCCTCTGCGTCCAGCCGGCCGACCTCTATACCGCCCACGCGCGCGACCGCATCGGCCGGCTGCTGGAAGGCTTCCTGGAGCGTCACCACGCCACCCCGTTCGAGCTGCTGCACCGTCCCGACCTGGTCGAGAAGCTGGAAGCCTCCGGCACCGACCTGCAGCACGCCCTGCAGAAGATCGCCATCCCCGAGGCCGAGGCCCGGGGCATGTCGGTCCACGAGCTGATCCGCACCTTCCAGGGCCTGGTCGAGCGCACCGTCGCCAACCTGATGAAGGCGTTCAAGAAGGGCGACCTGCCCGACCTGGACAAGGAAGGCTTCGCCCGCGCCGCCGAACGGCTGGCCATCGATCCCGACCGCGCCTTCCTACTGGGGGCCGGCGTCGCCGCCTCGATCGCGCCTGGCAAGAACTGGTCCGAGAAGCTGGCCCGCCTGCTCGACCTGGCCGACGCCGCCCCCACCGAACCCAAGGCCCGCGCCGCCGCCCTGGCCGCCATCGAGACGCCCCTGGCCGAGATCATCGGCTCCAAGGCCGGCATGGCCGACCTGCTGGGCGCTGACAGCGCCGGGGGCGACGCCGACCTGGGCACGACATTGGCGGCCATGACCCGCCTGGCGGGCGGCGCCCAGGTCGAAGGCCTGATCCGCGTCGAGGCCGGGGTGCGCAACTGCATGCCCGAGCTGAACGGCACCGCCAAGCGCCTGTGCGACTGGCTGAGCGGCGAGGAATTCCCCGCCGTGCGGATGTCGATCGCCCAGCGGGTGCTCAAGGAGCTGAACGGCGTGCGCCGCCTCAAGCCCGCCGACGCCGAGGCCGAGATCGAGTTCCTGCGCGCCCTGGCCATGAGCCTGACGGCCGCCGCGGGCCGCATCCTGCCGCCGGAAGACATCACCAGCGCCTTCACGACCCGGTCCAAGACCCTGCTGAACGGCGAGTTCATCGAAGCCCTGCTCGGCCGCGACCGCTCGTCGCGCGAGGAGGTGCAGATGCTGATCCGTCTGGCCGAGAACGTCATGGGCGCGGTCAACAAGCGCACGGCCGCCCGCTGGCTGTCGGCCAACGTCCTGGCGCTGCGCTTCGAGCGCGAGCTGCGCCAGGGACCGGACTCGGCGGCCGCCAAGCTGGCCGCCCTGGCCGCCCTGCAAAGGTCCCTGGTCCGTTCGGGCCTGGTGGTCGAGGACTACGAACCCCTGTGCGCCCGGCTGGGCGAGGTGGGCGGCATGATCGAGATCGACGCCCGCCTGGTCGCCATGCTGGTCCGCGCCCCCGCGCCCCTGCCCCAGAAGATCTCGGTGCTGATCAAGCTGGCCATGGGCGAGGCGGGCCCCACCGGCCCCGTCGCCGAAAAGGCCAGGATCGAGGCCATGAAACTGGCCCGCGCGCCGGAAGCCCGGGAAGAACTGGCCAACTCGCCCGAGACCATGGAGCTGCTCAAGGGCATGTTCCAGCAGAAGGCGGCGGCTTAGGCGGCTCGCCCTCTCTCAAAGAGAGAGGGATTTGGCCAGCGCCTCGACCACGCGATCCACATCCCCATCCGCCATCGTCGGATACAGCGGCAGGGTCAGGCAGCGAGCGTACCAGGCCTCGGCGCCGGGCAGGTCCAGGGCGCCGTAGCGGGTCTGGTAGTAGGGCTGGGTGTGCACCGGGATGTAGTGGACCTGGCTGCCCACGCCGCGCGCCTTCAGCGCCTCGACCACCGCGCGGCGGCTCGTGCCGGCGGCCTCGAAGTCGATCAACACGGTCAGCAGGTGCAGGGCCGGGTCGGACCAGGCCGGGCTGGTCGCCAGGCGCGCGGTCGGGGCCAGGGCGGCCAGCTTCTCGGCGTAGAGCGCCGTCAGGGCCCGACGACGGGCCACGAAGCGGTCGAGCTTCGAAAGCTGCGAGATTCCAAGGGCGCAGAGCACGTCGGGGATGCGGTAGTTGAAGCCCAGCTCCGGCATCTCGTAGACCCAGGGCTCGGCGCCGGCCGGGCGGACCATGCCGTGGCCGCGCAAGGATCGAGCCCGGGCCGCCAAGGCCGCGTCGTTGGTGGTCAGCATGCCGCCCTCGCCGGTGGCCAGGGTCTTGACCGGATGGAACGAGAAGCTGGCGAAGCTGGAGAAGGCGCCGTCGCCGACCGGGTGGGCGACGCCGTTGAAGGTCCCGACCGAACCCAGGGCGTGGGGCGCGTCCTCGACCAGCACCGCCCCGGCCCCGGCCGCCAGCTCGCGCAGGGCCGGCAGGTCGCAGACGTCACCGCGCAGGTGGACGGGCAGCACGGCCTTGATCCGACGGCCGCCGAACGGGCCTGAACCGGCGCGCTTCAGCGCCTCGGCCAGGGTCTCGGGCGTCATCAGGCCGCTGCCCGGATCGACATCGGCGAACACCACCTCGGCCCCGACATAGCGGGCGCAGTTGGCGGTGGCCAGGAAGGTGACCGAGGGCGCGATGCAGAGATCGCCCTCGCCGATCCCCAGGGCCAGCATGGCCAGGTGCAGGGTGGCGGTGCCGTTGGCCACGGCGATCGCGTGCTCGGCCCCGACCTTCCGCTTGAACGCCGCCTCGAAGGCCTCGACGGTGGGCCCCGTGGTCAGGAAGTCGGCGCGCAGGGCCGCCGCCACCGCCGCCACGTCGTCGTCCTCGATGGTCTGACGGCCGTAGGGCAGGAAGGGGAGCGGCGCCGCGCTGTCTCCCGCGGAGGGCGGCATCAGGCCTTCTCGGCCAGCATGGCGTTGAGGCCGTCCTCGCTGAGCCAGTCGTCGTTGTTGTCGCTGCTGTAGCTGAAGCCCTCGGCCACGTCCTTGGCCTCCGCTTCGCCCCGGAAGGCCTTGCGCGGATATTCCACGAAGGTCGGCTCGATCACATAGCGGTCGGAAAGCTCGACGGTGGCGCGGGCGTCGTCGGCGCTGATCATCATCTCGTGCAGCTTCTCGCCTGGGCGGATGCCGACGATCTTCATGCCGACGTCCGGCGACATGGCCTTGACCAGGTCGGGCATGGTCATGGACGGGATCTTGGGCACGAAGATCTCGCCGCCGCGCATGATCTCCAGCGACGACAGCACGAACTCCACGCCCTCGTTCAGGGTGATCCAGAACCGGGTCATCCGCGCGTCGGTGACCGGCAGCTCGGTCACGCCCTGGCCCAGCAGGCGCTTGTACAGCGGCACGACGCTGCCGCGCGAGCCGACCACGTTGCCGTATCGGACCACGGAGAAGCGGGTGCCGATGTCGCCCGACAGGTTGTTGGCCGCCACGAAGGTCTTGTCGGAGGCCAGCTTGGTCGCGCCGTACAGGTTGATCGGGTTGCAGGCCTTGTCGGTCGACAGGGCCACCACCTGCTTGACGTGGTTGTTGAGGCTGGCCCAGACCACGTTCTCGGCGCCCAGCACGTTGGTGTGGATGCATTCGGAAGGGTTGTATTCGGCGGCCGGCACCTGCTTCAGCGCCGCGGCGTGGATGACGATGTCGACGCCGCGCAGGGCCAGGGTCAGGCGCTCACGATCGCGCACGTCGCCCAGGAAGAAGCGCATCTTGCCATAGGTCGCTTCGTCGAACTGCTCGCGCAGCTCCAGCTGCATGTCGCTCTGCTTCAATTCGTCGCGGGAATAGACGATCACTTTGCGCGGGTCGGCGCGTCGCAGGACGGTCTCGATGAAACGACGGCCAAACGAACCGGTGCCGCCGGTCACCAGGATGACCTTGCCGTCCAGATCGAGGGTTTTCGGTGAAAAGCGCCCCAATTTCAGTCTCCTGCGCCCCCGCCGCGAGCTGTACGCGGTCTGCCGCGCGCGGGACGATTCATGGTTAACGCCCCTTTGTGCCCGTCAGACGTAAAGAGGACGTCAATCCCATCGTGCCATAAGGGCGCATGCGCCGCGCAATCGCCCTGTCCGTCTTGTCGCTGCTGGCCGCCGCCAGCCTGGCCGCCCCGCCCGCCTTCGCCGGTCACGGCAAGGCCGAGAAGGCCGCGCCCGTGACCTATTTCGCCCTGCAGCCCCTGACGGCGACCACGATCCGCCGCGACGGCCGCCGGGGCGTCATGACCCTCGAGACCGGGGTGCAGTCGCCGGATCCGGCCCTGATGGAGCGCGCCCAGCAGTCCGAGCCCCGCCTGCGCGCCGCCTTCGCCCAGGTGCTGATGACCTACACCGCCAACCTGCCGCGCGGCGCGGCGCCGGACCTGAACTATCTGGGCGGCCAGATGCAGGACGCCGCCGACAAGGTCCTGGGCCGCAAGGGCGCCAAGGTGCTGCTCGGCTCGGCGATGGTGAACTAACTCACCGTCATCCTCGGGCTTGTCCGACGATGACGGGCCTGGGGGCGTCACTTCTTCCGCCGTTCCCTGAAGAACCCCCGCAGCAGGTCCGCGCTCTCCTGGGCCATCACCCCGCCGACGACCTCGGGCCGCCAGTGGCAGGTGGGCTGGGCGAAGAACTTCGGGCCGTGGACCACCGCCCCGCCCTTGGGATCCTCGGCCCCGAACACCACCCGGCCGATCCGCGCGTGGCTGACCGCCCCGGCGCACATGGCGCAGGGCTCCAGGGTCACCACCAGGGTCAGGTCGGTCAGGCGGTAGTTGCCGAGCTTGGCGGCGGCGATCCGCATGGCCGCGATCTCGGCGTGAGCCGTAGGGTCGTGGGCGCCGATCGGACCGTTGCCGGCCTTGGCGATCACCTCGCCCGTCGCGGGGTTCAGGATCACCGCCCCCACCGGCGTCTCGCCGCGCGCCGCGGCGGCACGCGCCTCGTCCAGGGCCAGAACCATGGCGGCTTCGTCGGTGAGCGAGGGGGCGGTGATGGTCATGACTCCGGGGTCAAAAGGCGGACATGGCCGGCCAGGCCGACGTCGACCGCCCTTCTGGCAAGCCTCGCGTCGGCCGTGACGAGGGGAACATCGCGCAGCAGGGCGAGGGTCAGGTAGATGGCGTCGTAGGTGGAAAAGCTGTAACGGGCCGCAAGATCATAGGCCGACACAGCCAAATCGCTCAGAGGCGCGACCTCGTCCAGCAGATACGGCAGCTTCTCGATTGTCTCGCGAGCCGCCACCTTCGAAACCAAGCCGCGTCGAACCAGCCGGCTCGCGACAAACACAAACTCGGCGAAGATCAGGTCCGGCGCGCTGCGTCGCACCTCCGCACGGAAGAACGGCAGTGTCCCGCCCGGACGCGATCCCGAAAGCAGCCAGTTCACGGCGACCGAAGCGTCCAGCACCACTTCATCGCTCATAGCGCTCGTCGCGCTCATCACGGCCTTCTTGGATCAGGGCGACGATATCGACATCGTCCGTCAAGGGAGGCGACCGCTTCTGGAACCAGTCGACCATCGCCGCGAGCCGGTCATTGGCCAGTTGATCTAGCAGGGCGACACAGGCGCCGGACCGGTCGCCGCCATGCTCCTTCACATGCTCGTCGATCATACGCAGGGCACGCGTGTGGAGCGCCGCGATCGGCAGGACGATGGCTTCCGTATCCTGGTGTTGAAAGCTCGCCCCGTCCTCGGCCACGCCGAGCGCGGAGGCCTTTACGAAGCTCACCTGACGCGCCGCGAGGTCCAACGTGGCGGTCTTCCACCCGGCGTCCAGCCAGGCGGCCGCCTGTGAGTGGCCCGCGCGGGTGTTCGACCACCAGGGCTGAGCATCGTAGGCCGAGGGCGGCAATGAAAAGCCCAGGATCCTTTCGATCTCCGCGAAGGAGAGACGCACCTCGCCGTGCTGGAACATCCCCTCGAGGTGACGCTTCAGCGGTTCGTACTTCGTCGGCTTCATAGTATGTCTCCGCGATACACGAAGTATATACTATTCCTGATATGCGTCCACCTTGATCCCCGCCCGGTTCGGTGCGCATTAGAAAACCGCCCATCGTGAGATGCGCCCAGCCCTTGAAGGACCGACGCCGTGACCGAGAAATACCAGCCCCACCTGCATGACAACGCCATTCCGGGTCAGGACGACGACGGAGAGGGCGCGCGGGTCGCCAAGATGCTGGCCCGGGCCGGCGTGGCCTCGCGGCGCGCGGTCGAGCGGCTGATCGAGGACGGCCGGGTGGCGCTGAACGGCGAGGTCCTGACCACCCCCGCCGTCAAGGTCCGCCCCGGCGACATCCTCACCGTCGACGGCAAGATGATCGACGAGCCCGAGGCGACGCGGGTGTTCCGCTATCACAAGCCCAGCGGCTTGATGACCACCCACAACGATCCCAAGCAGCGCCCGACGGTGTTCCAGGCCCTGCCGCGCGACCTGCCGCGCCTGATCTCGGTCGGACGCCTGGACCTCAACTCCGAGGGCCTGCTGCTGCTGACCAATGACGGCGCCCTGTCGCGGGCGCTGGAGATGCCGCAGAACGCCTGGGTGCGCCGCTATCGGGCCCGCGCCTTCGGCGACACCACCCAGGCCAAGCTGGACAAGCTGAAGGACGGGTGCACGGTCGAGGGCGTGCGCTACGGCCCGATCGAGGCCCGCCTCGACAAGGCCCAGGAAAAGGCCGGCGGCGGCAAGAACATCTGGATCACCCTGTCGCTCAGCGAGGGCAAGAACCGCGAAGTGCGGCGGGTGCTGGAGTCCATCGGCCTGAAGGTCAACCGGCTGATCCGCCTGTCCTATGGCCCGTTCGCGCTGGGAACCCTGCTGCCGGGCCAGGTCGAGGAGGTCGGCCCCCGGGTGATCCGCGAACTGCTGGAAGGCATCGTCGCCGAAGAGAACATGCCCAAGGGCGACAAGCCGCAGTTCATCGGCGTGGCCGATCCGCTGAAGGCCGTCGGCACGGCGGGCGGCGGCGACATGCAGCGGCGCGGCGTGCCCCGCACCAACAAGGCGGTTCAGACCTCGATCCTGATCCCCGACGAAAAGGTCGAGGAGGAGAAGTTCGTCCGCAAGCCGGGCTGGGCCAAGCCCAAGAAGAAGCCGTCGATCGTCGGCCGCGAGCCCGTGCGCCCGGCCAAGAAGTCGATCGAGAGCAAGATGATCGGCCCCAAGCCGCTGTCCTACCGCGACGCGGCCGCCAAGCGGATCCGCGACAAGGAGATGGCCGACAAGAACGCGGCCGACAAGCGCGCCGCCCAAGGCAAGGACGCCCGACCCTCGAAAGGGTCCGACAAGCCGAAGCTCGGCGCGCTGCGGGCCAATGGCTACAAGCCGCTGGGCGACGGTCCGGCCCAGAAGGACGGCAGGACGGGCGGCAAGCCCAGCACGGTCAAGGCGGCGGGCCCCAAGACCGCCGGCTCCAAGCCCGGCGAGGCGGGCAAGGTGTGGTCCAAGCCGGGCATGGCCAAGTCGGCCGGCGCTCGCCCCGACGGCCCCAAGGGCGCCCCGCGCGCAGACGCCCATAGGGGCGCTCCGCGCGCAGATGCCCACGGGGGCGCTCCGCGCCCGGGCGGCAAGCCCAGCGGTCCGCGTCCGGGCGGCTCGGGGGCTCCGCCGCGCGGCAAGCGGTGACGCTCTAGCTCAGGTGGCCGCCAGCCGGGTCCAGCGACGCAGCGGCGCCCACCGCGCGGCGATCTCGGCCAGGGCCACGTAGCCGGCCAGCATCAGGGGCGCGATGACCAGGGTCTCGGGCGGGAAGGCGTGCGGCGGCTCGGGCTTCAGCGCCATCGGCTGGATGAACAGCAGGATGACGATGTTGTTGGCCGCGTGAGCTCCGATGGCGAATTCGACGCCGCCCAGGCGCAGGGTCATCCAGGCCAGTCCCACGCCCATGGCCAGCCGCGTCAGGAAGGCGTCGAGATTGGGATCGAAATGGATCGCCGAGAACAGCAGGCCGCTCAGCACCAGCACGACGCGCGGATCGGGGAACCAGGCGCCGACCACCTTGATCAGCCAGCCCCGGAAGACCAGCTCCTCGGCGGCGGCGGCGATCAGCAGCAGGGACACGACCATCAGCGCATAGATCAGGCGTCCAGCCAGGTCCGGGCTGACCGCCAGGATCGGCGCGCCCGGCGCCTTGGGGTCCAGCGCCGCCGAGGCCAGCAGCAGCGGCCCGATCGTCACCGCGAACAGGCCCAGGCCCAGCAGCAGCAGCCGCCAGCGGAACCGGGGCGCGATCGTGAAATACGACGCCAGCCGGCGGCGGTGCAGCAGCGCGGCGACCCCCACGAAGGCGAGGGCCATGCCGCCGTTGGCGAAGGCCAGCAGGCTGAGCATGAAGGCGACCTGGGTGAAGCCGGTCGGCGTCTCGCCGCGGCCGATCGCGGCCATCATCCGCTCGGGCGCATCCACCCCGCCGCCACCGATCGCGAAGGCCACGAACACCGCGGCGCCGCAGATCACGGCCGCCAGCACGGCCGCGATCATGCCGATGGGCAGGGTCAGCAGAAGCGGAACGACGCGCCGGTCGGCCGGCGTCAGATCGTCCAGGAACGGCGACCGTCGAAGCTCTGCTAGCACCACTGTTTTCGATCCTGACCCAGGATCATCGCTAGGCGTTCGCCGCGCGCGGCGCAAGCCATGCGATACGCGACTTGCCGCGATGGCCGGCGCGCGGCACACATCCGGGCAGAAACGCGGCGGGACAGGAAGCGGGGCGCGCATGACCGATATCACCGACAAGGAAGCACAGCACCTGCACCGGCTGATCCTGTTCTCGGACGCGGTGTTCGCGATCGCCATCACCCTGCTGGCCATCGAGATCCATCCGCCCGAGGGCTGGCATGGCGACGTGGGATCGTTCTTTCACCTGATGGCCGCCAAGCTGCTGGCCTACGCGGTCAGCTTCGCCGCGATCGGCGTGCTGTGGATCAGCCATCGCCGCACCTATTCCCGCCTGGTGAAGGCCGACGGCGTGCTCGACGTGCTCAACTTCCTGATGCTGGGCCTGGTGGCGCTGCTGCCCCTGGGCACCCAGCTGCTGTGGGAAGCCAACAGCGCCGGCGCGCTGATCCTCTATGTCGGCCTGGTCGCCGGCGTCGGGATCGCCCAGGGCCTGGCCTGGGGCTACGCGGCCTTCATCGGCAAGCTGGTCGAGCCGATCGACCTGTCGACGCGGCTGTTCATCCTGGCGCGGGTCTCGCTGCTGCCCGGCCTGTTCTGCGGCCTGACCTTCGTCAGCGTGCTGACCGGCACGGTCTGGGGCTTCATCGCCATCGCGGTCGTCTCGGCGGTCCTCACCCTCGTCGGTCGTCGCCTGCAGCCCAAGCCCGACGCGGCCGAGGCCGAGGTCTGAGCATGCGCGTCGTCTCGGGCCGATATCGCGGCAAGGCCATCGTCACCCCGCCGGGCGACACGACCCGCCCGACCTCCGACCGGGCCCGGCAGGCGGTGTTCAACATCCTCGAGCACGCCGCCTGGGCGCCGGAGCTGCACGGCGCGCGGGTGATCGACCTGTTCGCCGGCTCCGGGGCCCTGGGCCTGGAGGCGATGTCGCGCGGCGCGGCCTTCTGCCTGTTCGTCGAGACCGACGACGCCGCGCGCGGCGCGATCCGCGAGAACATGGAAGCCTTCGGCCTGTTCGGCCAGGCCCGGGTGCACCGGCGCGACGCCACCGATCCGGGCCCCCGCCCCGGCAGCGTCGGCGCGCCGTTCGACATCGCCTTCCTCGACCCGCCCTACGCCAAGGGCCTGGGCGAAAAGGCCCTGGCCGCGCTGGCGGCCGGCGACTGGCTGGCGCCCGGAGCGATCGTGATGTTCGAGCGCGGCCGCGACGAGCCCGATCCGGCGCCGGCGGGGTTCGAACGGCTCGACGCGCGCGACTATGGGGCCGCGCGCGTCTTCTTCTTCCGTCTCGCCTAGCATTCGAGCGAAGTGGATGCCGGTTCGCGTGAAGAAAATGCGCGAAAGCAAAGACCTAGCTACCAGCCCCGCGCCGTGACGCGGTTGTCCAGCTGACTGCGCAGGTTGGCCGCGCCTTGGCGGGTGATCCGGTAGGGCCCGCCGTCGGTGCTGGCGATGAAACGTCGCCGCTTGAGGGTCTTGAAGACCCCCAGCGTGCAGTCGCTCAGGCGCCAGCCCTCGCCGGTGATGCAGTCGGCGCCGACGATGCGACCTTTGTCGTCACGCAGGAGTTCGATGCGGGCGCCCTGCGCCAGCGCGTGCAGCGTGCGTTGCTGCGGCTTTGAAATGTTCAAGGAAGTGGTCCGAGGATCGAGGCGTGAGAACGCGTCCCTCGCGAGAGACGCGACGGATCGGGGCCTGATCAGCTTGCGAACGGGAGGTTCGGAGCCTTAGGCCCGGGCCTCGAACACAATCTCGGACATGAACCACACTGGATTTCGGACGGGCGGAGCCTAGCGCACGCCGCGCCGGACCGTCATCCCCCTAGGGGTCGAGAGACCAAGGCCGAGCCGGCCTGTGTCCGCGCGGCAACGCCGCCGGGTCTCGCATGACGGGCCTAGGCCTACTTCTTCTTCGCCTTGGCCGGCGTGGTCTGGGCCACCTTGACCGGCGCGCCGTCGCTGCGGGCCTCGGCGACCAGGCCGGCGCAGTCGGCGTCCTTGGCCTCGCCGCCGGTGACGAAGGGCAGGACGGCGGCCAGGGGCGTGACGAACAGACCCAGCGCCGCGGCCACGCCGCCTTGCGCCACCGCCCCGCCGGTCTCCAGACCGACCTTCGGCGCCATGAACGGCCCCTTGACGGTGATCGGGATGAACAGCCGCACCAGGCGCGGCTTCTTGCTGTCGCCGTTGATCCTCAGGTCCATGCGCTCGGTCCGCAGATCGATCGTTCCCTTGCCGCGCGCCAGCACCACGCCGGTGTCGGCGACGATGTGGTTGGAGGTCATGATCCCGTCCTTGACGCTGAAGTCGGCCACCGCGCAGCGGACGCTGGTCTCGCGGTTGTCCTTGCTCAGCAGCAGCAGCAGGCCCTTGGAGGCGTTGACGCCCAGCAGTTCGGCGAAGGCCTGGCGGATCTGGCCCTTGGGCGACACCAGCGTCACCTGGCCGCTGGCGCTCGAGGCGGCGCGGTGCACCGAATTGCCGTAGCCGGTGAGCTTGGCGCGCGCCATCACCCCGCCCTCGATGGCCGGCTTGCCGCCGCTCTGGATCGGGATGAAGTCCTCCAGCTTGGCGTTGGTCAGGCGCAGGTCGAGATCGGTGCGCGGCGTCTTGGGATTGGCGTCCAGCCGTATCTTGCCGGTCAGGTCGCCGCGCGAGAAGGTGAAGGCGATCGGATCCAGGGTCAGGACGCCCTTTTCCAGCGTCAGGTCGGCGCGGACCTTTTTCAGCGGCAGGCCTGGGGCGTTCACCGCCAGGGCGCGATACTTGACCTTGGCGTCCATGGCCTTGACGCGCTCGACCTGCAGGGTGGCGTCGGGCAGCAGCCGCTGGGTGGCGTCGCGCTGGGCGGCCTCGACCTTCTGACCGGCCGAGGCGGTCTCGCCCCTGCCGGTGGCGGGCGCGGCGCCCACCAGGCTGCCCATGTCGTCGAAGTCCAGGCGCTTGGACTGCAGGTCGGCTTCCAGATAGGGCCGCTCGCGCCCCATCAGCACGAACAGGTCGCCGGAAACGTCGCTGTCGCCCACTCGGCCGCTGAGCTTGTTGAAGTCGAACCGCTGGCCGTTGCGGGTCAGGTGGCCGCTGATCCTGTAGGGCGGGGTGTTGGGCAGGGCCAGGCCGGTCAGGGCGTAGAGGCGGTTCAGATCGGCGCCCGACACCGTCAGCTGGGTTTCGAACAGGCCCAGATTGAACGGCTTGGTCACCTGGCCCTTGGCCAGCACGTGGGTCGAGCCGGCGTCGACCTTGGCGTCGAACGGATAGGGGCGGTTGGGCGAGATGTTCAGCAGCGGCCCGCCGGTGACCAGCGCGGTGAACGGCGAGCGGTTCAGCTGGCCCTTGCCCTCCAGCACGAACTTGCCGCGACCGTCGCCGGTGACCTCCTCGTTCGAGCTGACCGTGCCCAGGAAGAAGACGTCGCGCTGCTGGTCCTCGTAGCGCAGCTGGCCGTCCTTGATGATGAAGTGCTGGATGGCCGGAAGCTTCAGCGGCTTCTTCGGCGCCTTGGGATCGCCGAACGTCCAGTTGGCGCGGCCCGAGCCCTCGCGCAGCAGGCGCACGTCGGGACGGTCCACGGCCAGCAGCGGCAGGATCACATCGCCCTTCAGCAGGGGCAGAAGCTTGATCTGCACGGCGATGCGATCGACCTTGGCCATCGGAGTCCCGGCGGGCGAGCCCTTCGGATCGGCCTTGGCGGCCCAGTCGGGCTGGGCGACGCGGACGCCCAGCGCCTCGACCTTGGGCGAGAACGACCAGGGGTGGACGCGCAGGTCGCCGGTGATCACCACCTCGCGGTTCAGCTGGGCCGAGGCGAAGCGGCCCACCGGCCCCCGAAACCAGTTCCAGTCGAACAGCACCAGGAAGACGACGATCGCGACCGTCAGCAGGATGGCCCCGATCATCCCCCAGCGGGCGCGCGGCGGCAGGCCGCGCAGGCGCGCGGCCAGGCTGGGCCCTTGAGCAGATTGAGGATTGGGGGCGAGCGTTGTCAGGTCGGAACCTCCGGATACCCGTCCACAACGCGCGGACGGGGTCCTTATGTTCCGAAGTCGGCCAAACCCGGCGCTAAAGCGCTGGCGAGGCCTAGTAGACTAGTCTCAGGCTGCCGACCCCGATCGCGGCCAGCACGAAGGCGACGATCGCCACGATCTCATAGGTCTTGAAGAGCGGCTTGCTCGGTTGGCGCATGATGGAAGTTCCCCCGTCCCGATTTGATGCGTGCGGCTCTGCCTCACGCAAGCCCCGGGCCAAAAACCTGAGTCGTCACGGCGACTTGCCTGGCCAGACCAGGAAGCCGTCCGCGTCGCGGCCCGCGACGCGATAAGTTAGATGGCGCGCGCCCAAACGATCGTCCTCGAGGCGATCGTCCTGGGACGGTCGTTCCTCGTGACCCCGATAGCCATGGTCCGGAGCGACCTGGCTCCAGCCGCCGTAGCGATCGCCGCGCAGCGGCGCGTCCACCACATCGAGCGGTCGCTGATAACCCCAGCGGTCGAAATCGCTCCAGCCCGCCTGGACCTCGCACTCGACGCGATCGTAGCGATAGGCGCCGCCCGGACCGGTGACCCGCCGCGTGACGCACTCGCCAGGCCGTTCCTCGGCCGATGCGCCGCCCCACGCCGCGCAGGCGGCGGCGAGAACGAGCAGCGGAAGCAGGCGGCGGACCATGGCGAAAACTCCAGAAGGTTAACAAACCAGAGCCCCCACCCGGTTTCGCCCGCTTTCACCCTCAACGCGAGCTTGGCCATGAAGATTCATCAGGCGATTGCCACGGCCGTGTCGGCCGCATAGCGTGAGTCAAACAGTTGTTTGAGGCGAGCATGGCGATCGAGGCGGTGATCTGGGATTTCGGCGGCGTGTTCACCACCTCGCCGTTCGAGGCCTTCCGGCGGTTCGAGGCCCAGCGCGGCCTGCCCCGGGACTTCATCCGCCGGGTCAACGCCGCCGACCCCGACGCCAACGCCTGGGCGCTGTTCGAGCGTTCGGAAATCGACGCGGCGGCTTTCGATGCGATGTTCCTGGAGGAGGCCGTGCGGCTGGGTCACGCGGTGCGCGGCGCCGAGGTGCTGCCCCTGCTGTCGGGCGACGTGCGGCCGCGGGTCGTGGCGGCGCTGAAGACCTGCAAGGCGCGGTTCAAGGTCGGCTGCATCACCAACAACGTCGCCACCGGCCACGGCACGGGCATGGCGGGCTCGGCCGAGAAGGCGCAGGCCGTCGCCGACATCTTCGACCAGTTCGACGCGGTGATCGAAAGCTCCAAGGCGGGGGTCCGCAAGCCCGATCCGCGCATCTACGCGATGATGTGCGAGCAGTTGGCGGTCGAGCCCGCCGCTTGCGTCTATCTCGACGACCTGGGGGTCAACTGCAAGCCGGCGGCGGCCCTGGGCATGACCGCCATCAAGGTCGCCACCGAGGACCAGGCGCTGGAGGACCTTGCGGCGGCGACCGGTTTGGCGTTCTGAGGGTTCGACAAAGTCGAACGTCAGGAGCCGCCATGTCCCGCCCCGCCAAGATCGGCGCCGCCGCCGCCCTCTCCCAACTGGAAGGCTGGGCCGCCGTGTCCGAGAAGGACGCGATCGGCAAGACCTTCAAGTTCGCCGACTTCAACGCCGCCTTCGGCTTCATGACCCGCGTGGCCCTGAAGGCCGACCAGCTGGACCATCATCCGGAGTGGTTCAACGTCTACAACCGGGTCGAGGTGGTGCTGACCACCCACGACGCGGACGGCGTCAGCGACCTGGACGTGACGATGGCGCGCTTCATGGACGAGATCGCGGGCTGAAGCCGTGCGTCCTTCGAGGCTCGGCTGCGCCTCGCACCTCAGGATGAGGAAACCAGCACATAGCTCCTTATCCTGAGGCGCCCGCGCAGCGGAGCTCGAAGGACGCACGGCGTTTCCCCCTTCCGTCACCGCCGCTTCCAGTTCAAACTAATGTTTGAATTATAATCGGGAGGACGTCGAAAATGGCGCAGAGCACGGGCCGGGTCGCCGGCAAGAAGGCCTTCATCACGGGCGGGGCTCAGGGCCTGGGCGCGGCGGCCGCGCGGCGGCTGGCGCAAGAGGGCGCCAAGGTCAGCCTCGCCGACATCAACTTCGCCGGGGCCCAGGCGGTGGCGGCCGAGATCAACGCCGCCCACGGCGCGGGCACGGCCTTCGCCTTCGCGCTGGACGTCACCCAGGAAGACCAGTGGATCGAGGCGCTGGAGAAGGCCGACGCGGCCATGGGCGGGATCTCGGTCCTGCTCAACAACGCCGGGGTCGCGGGCGACAGGCCGCTGGAGCAGATGGAGTTCGACCTCTGGAAGAAGATCATGTCGATCAATGTCGACAGCGTCTTCCTGGGCGCCAAGCACGCGCTGAAATACATGCGCGCCCATCAGCCGGGTTCGATCATCAACATCAGCTCGATCGCCGGCCTGATCGCCAACCACAATTCGCCGGCCTACAACGCCTCCAAGGCCGGCGTCTGGCTGCTGAGCAAGAACATCGCCCTCTACTGCGCCAAGATGGGGCTGGATATCCGCTCCAACTCGATCCATCCGACCTTCATCGACACCCCGATCCTGGATCCGCTGAGCCAGCGCCTGGGCAAGGAGGAGGCCCACGCCAAGCTGGGCCGGCAGATCCCGCTGGGCCACATCGGCGAGCCGAACGACATCGCCAACGCGGTGCTCTACCTGGCCAGCGACGAGAGCAAGTTCATGACCGGCGCCGAACTGAAGCTGGACGGCGGCATTTCGGCGATGTGAAACGAGCCGACCTCCCCCTGTGGGGGAGGTGTCGGCCGAAGGCCGACGGAGGGGGGAGCGATCGGCAGTCGGCCAGGTCTCGGATCGACGATCCCAAAACTCCCCCACCGATCGCTGCGCGATCGCCTCCCCCACGGGGGGAGGCCCTAGGCGCTACCGCGGCGCGCGCTTGGCCAGGATCCGCTGCAACGTCCGTCGGTGCATGTTCAGCCGCCGGGCGGTCTCCGAGACGTTGTGGCCGCACATCTCGTAGACCCGCTGGATGTGCTCCCAGCGGACCCGGTCGGCGCTCATCGGATTTTCGGGCGGGACCGGGGCGGCGTCCTTGGCGGCCAGCAGGGCGCGGGCCACGTCGTCGGCGTCGGCCGGCTTGGAGAGGTAGTCGATCACCCCGGCCTTCACCGCCGCGACGGCGGTGGCGATATTGCCGTAGCCGGTCAGCATGATGACCTTGGCGTCCGGGCGGACGTCGCGCACGGCCTCGACGACCTTCAGGCCCGTGCCGTCCTCCAGCCGCATGTCCAGCACCGCGTGGGCGGGCGCGGAGGTTCGCAGGGCGCTCATCGCCTCGGCGACCGACGCGCAGAGCGTCACCGCAAATCCGCGCTGTTCGAGCGCTCGACCCAGGCGCGTACGCAAGGGCGCGTCGTCGTCGAGAAGCAGCAGGGACTTGTCGGGCAAAGCCGCGACCATCTCACTGATATCCGCCATAAAATTCAGCGCCTCCCAACGCCGACACTCAACCAGGCCACGAACAAGATATCTTGCTGCCCAATTCCCGAGTGTCGCAAGTGTTTCATTAAAGCTCGCTCGCCCCGATGATCGCCGGCGCCTCCAGCGCCGACCGCGGCCAACGCGCCGCGACCACCGCGCCGCCGCGCCGTCCGTTCTTGAAATCCACCGTGGCCCCGGTCCGTTCCAACAGGGTCTTGGCGATGAAGAAGCCCAGGCCCATGCCGATATGACCGGTCCTGGAGCCCTCGGCCCCGGGACGCGAGGTGACGTAGGGCTCGCCCAGCTTGGCCAGGATCTCCGGCGAGAACCCCGGCCCGTCGTCGCGCACCTCGATCACCACGGCGCGGGCGTCGAAGCGGGCCACGACGATGACCTCGGCCCGGGCGAAGTCGACGGCGTTCTCGACGATCGTCGTCAGGGCGTGAAGAATCTCGGCGCGCCGCCAGATGTCGGGCGCGGAATCGCCGGGCGGTCCGTTGACCACCGCCTCGACCCGGACGCCGTGGATCATGTGCGGCTCGATCACCTCGTGGACCAGCTGCACCAGGCTGATGCGCTCGTGGACCGCGTCCTTGGCCTCGGGCATCTCGGTCAGCCGGGCCAGGATCTCGCGGCAGCGCGCGGCCTGGCCGATCATCAGCTCGGCGTCCTCGCGCGTCTGCTCGTCGGGAGCGTTGCGGACCATCTCGCGCGCCACCACCGAGATGGTGGCCAGGGGCGTGCCCAGCTCGTGGGCGGCGGCGGCGGCCAGGGCGCCCAGCGCCGACAATCGCTGCTCGCGGGCCAGCACCGTCTCGGTGACGTTCAGCGCCAGCTCCATCCGCGCCGATTCCGTCGCCGCCTGCCAGGCATAGGCCCCGGTCACGGCGATGCCCAGGACCCGCGACAGGACGATGGTCATCAGGGTCAGCCCGCCAGGCACGGGTCCCGGCCCCGCCGCCGGCCGGTAGGGCAGGGGCAGATAGAAAAAGGCCAGGACCACGCAGGCCGCCACCGCCAGGGTGCCGATCCCCGCGGCGAACCGGGCCGGCAGGGTGGCGGCGGCCAGGGTGACCGGGGCGATCAGCAGCAGGGAGAACGGATTGATGATCCCGCCGGTCAGGTAAAGCATCCCCGCCAGCTGCAGGGTGTCGAAGGTGATCTGCAGCGTGGCCTCGCCCTCGCGCGCCATCCGCTGGCCGCCGAACGCCAGGCCGATCAGCACGTTCAGCCAGGCCGACATCGCGATCAGGGAAAAGCACAGGGCGTAGGGGATCTTCAGGTCCAGGAGCAGGCCGGCCACCAGCACGGCGGCCGTCTGGCCGATCACCATCACCCAGCGCTGGGCGATCAGGGTGCGGACCCTCAGGCGTCCCCGACGCAGCCCCGGCCCCGCCCAGGACCAGTCCTCGTCTTGCGCCGCCTCGACGTCAGGCTTATCGAGCCCCGATCGAGGCGAACTATGCGGCGCATTCTTGAGAGACGCGTCTGCCATGTCGCACCTTAAGGCCAGAAATTCTCGTCTGGCGAGAGCGAAAGGTTCAACGTCCATGCCGCGTCATCGGTTGTTCGCGATTCTGGCCGGTCTGCTGGCCGTGCTTGTGGCCGGCGGACTGATCTTCAGGGCGGGCGTCTTCGACAAGGCTCCACCGCCCTCCCTGGTCGGCGGACCCTTCCAGCTGGTCGACCAGAACGGCCGACCGACCACCGAGGCGACGCTGAAAGGCCAGTGGAACGCGCTGTTCTTCGGCTTCACCTACTGTCCGGACGTCTGCCCCGGCACCCTGCAGGCCCTGGCCGCCGCCAGCGACCGGCTGGGCCCCAAGGCCAAGGACCTGAAGATCGTCTTCATCTCGGTCGATCCCGGCCGCGACAATCCCGAGCAGCTGAAGACCTTCCTGTCGGGACCCACCCTGCCGAAAAACATCGTCGGCCTGACCGGCACGCCGGCCCAGGTGGCCGCCGCGGCCAAGGCCTATCGCGCCTATTACAAGCAGGTCGGCGACGGACCGGACTACAGCGTCGACCATTCGACCGCGATCTATCTGATGGATCCCAAGGGCCGGTTCGACAAGGTGATCGCCTACAACCTGCCGCCCGAGGAGATCGCCCGGCAGATCAAGGACGCCATGGAGGGCCGGTAGAACCGCGACGCTGTACCGCTATCGGAAGTCTGTACTTTCTTAGGCTTCGGCGTGTTATGCTGCATCGCAACATACTGGATGCGCCATGCTGTACGCCCTGCATGAGGCAAGCTTCTATGCCTCGACCCCCCTGCGCCTCGCGGCCCGCGCGGCCCGCGACTTCTGGGGCTCGCCCCTGAATCCGGCGGCCGAGAGCGATCTTGGCCGGCGCATTCACGCGGGCGCCAACCTTTTCTCCAACGTCACCCGCCGCTACGGCAAACCGGACTGGCGCATCGACACGGTCAAGGTGGGGCAGATCGACGTGCGCGTGCGCCCGACCGTGGTCTGGGAAAGCCCCTGGGCGCGGGTGATCCAGTTCGACCGCGACATGGCCGACATGCGCCGGGCCGGCAAGTTCCAGCTGGACCCCGCCGTGCTGATCGTCGCGCCCCTTTCAGGTCACTACGCGACCTTGTTGCGGGGCACGGTCGAGGCCTTCCTGCCCGACCACGCCGTGTTCATCGTCGACTGGGTCAACGCCCGCGACGTCTCGGTCCTGCAGGGCCGCTTCGACTTCCACGACTATATCGACCACATCCGCGACATGCTGCGGGTGCTGGGTCCGCGCCCCAACGTCGTGGCCGTCTGCCAGCCCGGCCCGCCGGTCCTGGCCGCCGCCGCCCTGATGGCCGAGGACGGCGATCCGTCGCGGCCCGCCAGCATGACCTTCATGGGCTCGCCGATCGACGCGCGCCTGTCGCCGACCGTGACCAACAACCTGGCCGAGGAAAAGCCGTTCGCCTGGTTCCAGTCGAACATGATCTACACCGTGCCGCCGCCCTATCCGGGCATGGGCCGGCGCGTCTATCCGGGCTTCGTCCAGCTGGCCAGCTTCATGAGCATGAACGCCGAGAAGCACCAGCAGGCGCACCAGCGCTACTTCCAGGACCTGGTGAAGGGCGACGGCGACAGCGCCGACAAGCACCTGGAGTTCTACGACGAGTACCTGTCGGTGCTGGACCTGACCGAGGAATTCTATCTCCAGACCATCGACATCGTCTTCCAGCAACACCTGCTGCCCAAGGGCGAGCTTTCCCACCGCGGCCAGTTGGTCCGGCCGGACCTGATCACCGACATCGGCCTGATGACGGTGGAGGGCGAGAACGACGACATCTCCGGCATCGGCCAGACTCAGGCCGCCCACGCCCTGTGCTCGTCCCTGCCCGAGACGATGAAGGAAGACTACATCCAGCCGAACGTCGGCCACTACGGGGTGTTCAACGGCCGCCGGTTCCGTGAGGAGATCTATCCGCGGGTCCGCGACTTCATCCTCAAGAACGATCCGAACTTCGGGGGCTGAAGCCTGCGCGTCCAGGCCCCCCCTGTGGGGGAGGTGATCGCGCAGCGATCGGAGGGGGGCGTTATCGGGTCGTCGATTCTGCCTGTGATGGTCGCCGTCGCATCCCCCCGCCGGCCTTCGGCCGCCTCCCCCACAGGGGGAGGGCCTGGCTCGGCCTTGCGCGACTCCCGGCCAAGAGCGATCTAGAGGGCATGAACCTCTTCCGCCCGCAGCGCTACGCCGACGGTGACCGGCTGGACGTGCGCGGCTGCGCGGTGCGGCTGAAGGTCGACGGCCGGGCGCGGCGGATCTCGCTGCGGGTCGACCGGGCCAAGTCCGAGGTGGTGGCCCTGGCCCCCACCCCGCGCCGGCTGCCCGAGGCCGTGGCCTTCGCCCACGAGAAGGCAGAGTGGATCGCCGGCCAGCTGGCCGCCCTGCCCAACCGCCAGGTCATCGCCCCCGGCGGAATCCTGCGCCTGCTGGGCAAACCCTATCGGCTGGAGGTCGGCCCCGGCCGGCCGAAGATGACCGACGACGCCCTGATCGCGCCGGACGACAGCGCCTGGGGCCTGCGGATCCTGCGCCTGGCCAAGCGCGAGGCCCTGACCCGCCTGACCGAGCGCACCGCCCACCACGCCGCGGCCCTGGGCCGTCCCATGCCCTCGGTGGCCATCGCCGACCCCAAGGCCCGCTGGGGCTCGTGCCGTCCCGCCCGTGCCGGCCATCCGGCGGCGATCCGCTACAGCTGGCGGCTGGTCCTGGCTCCGTTCGACGTGGCCGACTATGTCGTGGCCCACGAATGCGCCCACCTGATCGAGGCCAATCACGGCCCCCGGTTCTGGGCGCTGTGCGAGACGCTGTCGGGCGACCCCGCGCCGCACCGGCGCTGGCTGCGGGCTCACGCCGCGGAGCTGCACGCGATCTCGGCGTGAGGGGGAGCGCCTACCCGCCCAATACCTCGTCGACCCAGGCCGGCACGACTTCCGTCGCCGGGCCGTAGCGACGCTCGTCGAAGGCGCGGGCGTTGTCCGAGGGCTCCAGGTTCAGCTCGCAGGCGCGGATCCCCAGCCGCCGCGCCCGGGCCACCAGGCCGGCGGCCGGATAGACCGCGCCCGAGGTGCCGATCGACACGAACAGGTCGCTGTCCTCCAGGGCGTCGTCGATCGCGTCCATGAACAGCGGGACCTCGCCGAACCACACCACGTGCGGCCGGGCCGTCCCGACGACGCCGCAGGCGGGGCAGGCGCTGTCGGCGCTCAGCGGCCCCGGGTCCGGCCAGGTCGCCTCGCAGCCGTGGCAGCGAGTGACCCGCAATTGCCCGTGCATGTGGACCACGTCGACGCAGCCGCCCTGCTCGTGCAGATCGTCGACGTTCTGGGTGCACAGGAACAATCGTCCGCCCCGCGCGGCCAGGCCGGCCTGCAGCCGGGCCAGGGCCAGATGCGCCGCATTGGGCGCCGCGCCCGCCAGATTGGCCCGGCGGGCGTTGTAGAAGGCCCGCACCTTGGCCGGATCACGGGCGAAGCCCTCGGGGGTGGCCACCTCCGACAGATCGTACCGGGTCCAGATCCCGCTGGCGTCTCGGAACGTGCCCAGGCCGCTCTCGGCCGAGATCCCGGCGCCGGTCAGGGCGAAGACGTTCAAGCCCATGGGCAGGCCCATTGTGGCGTTTCTCCCCGCCCCCTGGGCGCCTGCTGCGAACTTGACGCCATCGTCACTTTTAATTTGACCCCGTCGGCTCTTTGAGTTGACAGTGTTTAGATAGGAGAGAGACCCGCGTTAGACGGATCCTGTCCAGACCCATTGGCGAGGAGCCCCCCGTGACGGACAACAACATCACCAAGGACGCCATGTACGATGCGGTGGCGCCGGACGACTTCGAGTCGATGCTCGAACTGGACCGCTACAACAACCGCTCCACGGCTTTCGACAAGATCATTTCGGCGACCCACGACCACTTCTGGGATCCGCTGGACAAGGCCTATATCGATTTCGACGAGCCGTTCGACATGGAGAACCAGGCCCTGGTGCCCGAGGATCTCGTGATCGCCCTGTCGACCGATTACGTCTCCAATCACCTCAGCGACCCCAAGCAGCGCATCCGCTTCATCAACCAGTCGGTGCTGCGCAGCTTCTCGTCGATCCTGCACGGCGAGCAAGGCGCGCTGAACTTGTCGGCATCGCTCTGCCACGTGCTCAAGGACCAGGGCGCCCAGGAATACGCCGCCAACCAGACCCGCGAAGAGGCCCGCCACGTCACGGCCTTCGCCAAATACATCAAGGCCCGCTGGGGCAAGCCGGTCGAGTGCGGCCCGGCCCTGAAGACCCTGCTGGTCGAGATCATCGGCGCGCCCGAGGTCTACAAGAAGATCATCGGCATGCAGATGCTGGTCGAGGGCCTGGCCATGGGCGCCTTCGCCACCTTCTACACCCAGATCCACGACCCGCTGGGCAAGAAGATGCTGCAGCTGGTGATGACCGACGAGGCCTTCCACCACAAGTTCGGGAAGATCTGGGCCGACCGCACCGTGCCCAAGCTGAGCCCCGAGGAGCACGCGATCATCGAGGACTGGGCGGCGCACTGCTTCCAGACCCTGCTGTTCAACCTGGTCTCGCCCCACCAGCAGCTCGACCTGTACGCCGAGTTCGGCCTGGACCCCGACAAGGTGGTCGAGGAGTACGGGAAGATCATGACCGACGACCTGCGTCGGGAGAACATGAAGGAGCAGACCAACATCTTCCGGGTGCTGGTCAAGACGCTGCTCAACGCCGGCATCATCACCGACCGCACCAAGGCCTTCTACGCGATGTACGTCGACATCGAGGAGCTGAAGGGCGAGGGCGACCGGATGGTCGGCGACGACATCGCCGAGGAAGGCATCCGCCACCTGCAGGCCATCAACTTCAAGGACCGCGCCCACCCGGTGACCATCGCCGCCGAATAGGCCTGTCCGCCGCGCGAGATCAGCGCCCCGCCGGGAACTCCGGCGGGGCGCTTTGCGTTGTGCTCGACTTGTGGGGCAAGGTGGGCGTCATGCGCAGTCTTCTGATCTCGATCGCCGCGAGCCTGCTGGCCGCCACCGGCGCGGTCGCCGCCGCCAAGCCGCCGGCCAGGCCGATCCCGGCCAGCTTCTATACGGGCAAGTGGTACGAGATCGCCCGCACGCCCAACGCCGGCCAGCGCGACTGCCAGGCCCCGACCACCGAGTTCACCGGCAAGGGCGCCAACGGCTTTTCCGTGCATCAGGTCTGCCGCAAGGGCTCGGCCAGCGGCGCGGCCAAGGTGTTCGACACCACCGGCAAGATCATCGGGGCCTCCCAGAACACCCGCTTCACCATGAGCTTCCTGGGCGGGCTGAAGAAGCAGGAATACTGGGTGCTGGACTGCGCCGACGACCATTCCTGGGCGATCATGGCCACTCCGGGCGGCAACTATGTCTGGCTGCTGTCGCGCAAGCCCGTGATGGGCCCGGCCGCCAAGGCCCAGGCCTTGGCCCGCGTGAAGACGCTCGGCTACGCCAAGCTGGAATACCCTCAGCAGCCGCCGGCCTAATGATGATGAACCGCCTTCCCGGACTGTTCGCCGCCGGCCTGCTGACCGCGGCCGCCCTCACCGCCTGCGTGGCGGGGCCGAGCGGCAACCCGCATCCGCCCCAGCCGGCCAAGGCCGTCGACCTCGATCGCTATGCCGGCCTCTGGTACGAGGCCGCGCGCTACGACATGCGGTTCGAGAAGGGCTGCGACGGCGTCACGGCCGAGTATTCCAAACGCCCCGACGGCCTGATCCGGGTGGTCAACACCTGCCGCCAGGGCGGGCCGACCGGACCGGTCAAGGTCAGCGAGGGCAAGGCCAAGGTCGCGGACTCCGCCACCGGGGACAAGCCGGGGGCCAAGCTCAAGGTTTCGTTCTTCGGCCCGTTCTTCGTCGGCGACTATTGGGTGCTGGACCACGCCGACGACTATGGCTGGTCGATCGTCGGCGAGGGTTCGGGCCGCTATCTGTGGCTCCTGACCCGCAAGCCGCCAACCCCGGCCGAGCTGAAGGCCCTGACCGACCGGGCCAAGGCCATGGGCTACGATACGTCAATGCTGCGGGTGACTCGACACGCCCCTTGATCTGTACAAATTACTGTACATATTGAGATCGTCGATCGAGGAAGAACGTGATGGACGTGCTCAGCTATTCCGACACTCGGGCCAACCTGAAAGAGGTCATGGACCGCGTGGTAGACGACCGCACGCCGGTGGTGATCACGCGCCAGAAGGCGGAGTCGGTGGTCATGGTCTCACTGTCGGACTGGCATGCCATGGAAGAGACGCTGCATCTCCTTTCGTCGCCGGCCAACGCCGATCGCCTGCGCAGGTCGATCGCGCAACTGGACGCCGGGCAGGGGTCGGAACGGACGCTGATCGAGCCGTGAAGCTCGTCTTCTCCGAACAGGCTTGGGAAGATTATCTGCACTGGCAGGCCAGCGATCAAACCACGCTGGATCGAGTGAACGCGCTGATCAAGGAATGCCTGCGCACGCCGTTCAAAGGCACGGGAAAACCCGAGCCGCTCAAAGGCGACCTGAAAGGCTGGTGGTCGCGGCGGATCACGCTCGAAGACCGGCTCGTCTACCGCGTGGCCGGTTCGGGCGATGAGCAACGGCTGGAAGTGGCTCAATGCCGCTACCGTTACTGACCTCTTGATCCACGAACAAAGCTGGAACAAAGTTCCGGCATGGACGTCGTCATCGATCTTCAGCCTTCACGGCCCGAGACCACCGACCTGGTGACCCGCGGGGCCGGGCGGTTCCTGGTCTCGCTGGGCTACGCGCCCCTGGCCGAGGTCACCCTGCCCAACGGCCGCCGGGCCGACCTGATGGCCCTGGGCCCCAAGGGCGACGTGCTGATCGTCGAGGTCAAGTCGGGGCTGGAGGACTTCCGGATCGATCGCAAGTGGCCGGAGTACGCGCCCTACTGCGACGGCTTCTATTTCGCCGTTTCGCCGAACTTTCCCGAGGGAATCCTGCCCGACGAGCCCGGCCTGATCGTCGCCGACGGTTTTGGCGGGGCGGTGGTGCGCGAGGCGCCCGTCGCGCCGCTGGCCCCGGCGCGGCGCAAGGCCCTGACCCTGGCCTTCGCCCGGCTGGCCGCCCTGCGCGCCGCCGGCGTCAACGCCGAGCGGCTCTCGCTCTAAATCTGGCGCTCTGAATCTGGCGCTCCAGATCTAGCGGTCGAAGTTGCGGGCCAGCAGGAAGCCGAACACCAGTCCGGCCACGAAGGTCCCGACCGCCAGGGCGACGGGGCGCTCCTCGGCGACCACGTGGGCCGCCTTGGCCTTTTCGATGCTCCAGGTCTTGCCGACCTCGGCCTTTTCGGCGGCGTAGGCGCGGGCGACCTCGGTCTTCTCGGCCACGGTCTCGACCGCCTTCTCCACGGCGGCCTTGGCGCGCTTGACGCCTTCCTTGGCCGTGGTCTTGGCGGAAGCCTTGGGGGCCGGGGTCTTGATCGTGAAGTCGGTCATGCGAAATCCTGCGGATGGAGGCGCCAGGCATCGTAACACGCCGCGCCGCAAAACGTTTCCCTGATCAGGAGCGACTCAGTTGTCGCGCACCACCTTGAGCACCGCCTCGCCGTAGCGGTCGAGCTTGCCCTGGCCCACGCCCCCGGCCTTGGCCAGCGCGCCCAGGGCGGCCGGACGGGCGGCGGCGATCTCGGCCAGGGTGGCGTCGTGAAAGATCACGTAGGGCGGCACGTGCTGCAGCGCCGCCTCCTCGCGCCGCCAGCTCCGCAGGGCCTCGAATAGCGCCTGGTCCTCCAGCGGCACGGTCAGGGCCTGGCGCTTGCGGGCCGTCTTGCCGGCGCCCGAGCGACCGGGGCTGTCGGCGGTCGCCGGCTGCTGGCGCAGCGAGACCGGCCGTTCGCCGCGATAGACCTGGCGCACGCCCTCGCCGTCGCCCAGGCCGATCAACGGCCGGCCGTCATTGGGGTCCTCGCGCAGCAGGCCCTCGAACACCAGAGTGTCGATCAGGTCGCGCCAGCCCTGCGGGCTGAACTCCTTGCCGATGCCGAAGGTCGACATCTGGGCCTCGGCCTGGGTCACGTCCTTGGTCTTGCCCAGCAGGTGGTCGACCAAGCGGCCGCGCCCGAATCGCCCGCCCATCCGATGGGCGGCCGACAGGGCCTTTTGGGCGGCCTGGGTGGCGTCGACGCCAAGCGGCAGAGAGATGCAGATGTCGCAGACTCCGCAGCGCTCGACCCCCTCCTCGCCGAAATAGCGGCGGACGGCGGCGGCGCGGCACGTGACGCCTTCCAGCATGGCGTAGAACTGCCGCAGCTTGCGCAGCTGCACGGCCTTGACCTCGTCGGGCGCGCTCTGGGCCTCGATGCGGCGCACGGCCCAGGCCAGGTCGGCGGAGCTGTAGAGGGTGATGCCCTCGGCCGGCTGGCGGTCGCGGCCGGCGCGGCCGATCTCCTGCCAATAGGCCTCGATGGCGGCCGGCGGATCGGCGTGGATCACGAAGCGGACGTCGGGCTTGTCGACCCCCATGCCGAAGGCGATGGTCGCGACCATCACCGCCTCGTCGGCCTCGAGGAACTCTTCCAGCCGCCGGGCCCGCACGGCCTTGTCGAGGCCCGCGTGATAGGCCAGGGCCGGTATGCCCTCGGCGATCAGCTTCTCGGCCAGCTTCTCGGTGGAGTCGCGGCTGCCGGCATAGACCACGCCGGCCCGGTTCGGGCGCTCGGTGACCAGTTCGATGACCCGGTCGTGGCCCTTGCCCTTCTTGCGCTCGGCGTTCAGGGCCAGCTCGTGGCGGGCGAAGCTGTCGACGAATTCGGCCGCGCCCTGCAGACGCAGCTCCGAGCGGATGTCGTCGCGCGTCCGGGCGTCGGCGGTGGCGGTGACGGCCAGGCGCGGGGCGTGCGGGAACACCTCCGCCAAACGGCCCAGCATTCGGTATTCGGGGCGGAAGTCGTGGCCCCACTGGCTGACGCAGTGGGCCTCGTCGACGGCGACCAGCGACAGGGGCAGGCGCGACAGCCGCTCCAGCATCGACGGCTGCATCAGGCCTTCGGGCGACAGGTAGAGCAGGTCCAGCACCCCGGCGTCGATCCGCCGCCAGATCTCGGCCCGCTCGCCGGGCAGGGTGTTGCTGTCCAGCCGCTCGGCCGCGACGCCGGCCTGCTGCAGGCCCGCCACCTGGTCGGCCATCAGGGCGATCAGCGGCGAGACCACCAGGCCCAGGCCCGGGCGGACCAGGGCCGGGATCTGGTAGCACAGGCTCTTACCGCCGCCGGTGGGCAGCACGGCCAGGGCGCTGCGCCCGGCCAGCAGTTCGCCGATCACCCCGGCCTGCAGCCCCCGGAAGTCCGAGTGGCCGAAGGTGCGGCGCAGCACCTCGCGCGCCGCGTCGAGCGAAGCGGGCGGCCGGTCTTGGACGGAATCAGGAAGGTCGTACACGGGCGTGTTTTGACAGCGCCCGGACCTCAGGCCAAGCGCGGCGCCACGATCTGGCCCCGGAATTCGGCTTGAAAGCGGACATCGGCTTCACGGGCTCTGCATCGAAGGCCGCCAGCGTGTTCGCGGCGCGACCGGAAAGTGAAACGAACCATGAACACGCGGGGCGTGCAAGGCCGATGAGGCGTCGTTCATCCCTCGTCAATCTTGTCGCGCGTTTTGTGAGCTTCAGCTAAACGGAATTCGGCGCGCGCCGGGATATTCGCGCCTTTCGGGATAAGGACGACATGGCCAACGGCACCTTCGGCGGGAACAAGCCGGCGAAGCCCCAGCGTACGCCGCTGCAGGCGTTGCTCTACTGGGCGGTCGTGCTCGGCGTCTGGGGCCTGATCTTCGTCGTCGCCTTCTTCGCGGTGTTCGCCAGCGATCTGCCCGACACCTCCAAGCTGTACGACGTCAAGCGCCAGCCCTCGATCAACTATCTGGACCGCTCCGGGGCCCTGCTGGCCGTGCGCGGCAGCCAGTACGCGCCGCCCGTCGACCTGGACGCCCTGCCCGAATACGTGCCGGCCGCCTTCGTGGCGATCGAGGACCGTCAATTCTATCACCACATCGGCTTCAACCCCTGGGGCATCGCCCGCTCGCTGATCTGGAACCTGAGCCACGAGGGCGGACCCCAGCGCGGCGGCTCGACCATCACCCAGCAGCTGGCCAAGAACCTGTTCCTCAGCCCGGCCCAGAACTATCGCCGCAAGGCCCAGGAGCTGATCCTGGCCGTCTGGCTGGAGCTGAAGTTCAGCAAGAAGCAGATCCTGGCCCTGTACATGAACCGGGTCTATTTCGGGGCCGGCGCCTACGGCATCGAGGCCGCCTCGCAGCGCTATTTCAACAAGCCCGCCTCGCAGCTGACCGTCGGCGAGGCCGCCCTGCTGGCCGGACTGATGAAGGCCCCGGCCCGCTATTCGCCGGTCTCGGCCAGCGACCGCGCCGCCCGCCGCGCCACCATCGTGCTCGACGAGATGGTGCGGATGAAGGCCATCACCGCCGAGCAGCGCGACGAGGCCTTCCGCGAGCCGGTCCGCGTCTCGGCCACCCTGGCCAACCAGCGCGCCCAGTACTTCACCGACTATGTCGACGCCCAGGTGCGCTCGCTGGTCGGCGAACCGACCGAGGACCTCGTCGTCGAGACCACCCTGGACCTGCCGATCCAGGTGGCCGCCGAGCGCTCGGTGCAGGTCGGGGTCGAGGGCCACAAGGCCCAGGGCGTCCAGCAGGCGGCCCTGGTGGCCATCGACGGCGAAGGCCGCATCCGCGCCTATGTCGGCGGCGCCGACTATGGCGAGACCCAGTTCGACCGCGCCACCAGCGCCCGCCGCCAGGCCGGCTCGGCCTTCAAGCCGTTCGTCTACCTGACCGCCATGGACCAGGGCCGCAATCCCAGCGTCGTGGTCGTCGACGAGCCGGTGAAGATCGGCAACTGGGAGCCCAAGAACTACACCAACAAGTATCTGGGCCAGATGACCCTGCAGACGGCGCTCTCCCAGTCGATCAACACGGTCGCCGCGCGCCTGGCCAGCGAGGTCGGCACCAGCAACGTCGCCGCCACCGCCCGCCGCCTGGGGATCACCAGCAAGATCCAGCTGGACCCGTCGATGGCCCTGGGCGCGGTCGAGGTCTCGCCGATGGAGATGGCCCAGGCCTACGCCCCGTTCTCGAACGGCGGCTTCCTGGCCAAGGGCTACGGCATCGAGCGCATCCGCACGACCAGCGGCAAGGTCCTGTACGACCACAGCGTCGACCGCACTCAGCGCCCGGCGGTGATCGGCTCGCCGTCTCTGCAGTACATGAACCAGATGATGCGCCAGGTGGTGGCCGCCGGCACGGGCACGCGGGCCAAGGTCGCGGGCTACGACATCGCCGGCAAGACCGGCACCACCAGCGACTACCGCGACGCCTGGTTCGTCGGCTACACGGGCGGCTTCGTCGCCGCGGTGTGGACCGGCAAGGACGACAACACCTCGATGCGCAAGGTCACCGGCGGCGGCGCCCCGGCCGAGATCTGGCGCAACTTCATGGCCGCGGCCCTGCCGCGCCTGAAGGCCACCCCGATCCCCGGCGGCGTGATCGAACCCCCGCCCCCGGCCACCGACGACCCGATCGGCGACATCCTGACCGGCCCGGCGGGGCCCGAGGGCCCGGCGGCCGAGACGCCCGCGCCAGGGACGCCGGCGCCGGAGCAGCTGCCTTACTGAACTAGGCCCGGGCGGCGAACACTTGCCCCCTACGGGCCTTCGGCCGTCTTCCCCCACAGGGGGAAGAGGACGCCGCGCGAAACCTCCGCCCCCTATGGGGGCGGACAGGCGGCGAAGCCGCCAGGTGGGGGCAAGGGGGTGTGATCCCACGCCAAGACCGGCGCCCTACCCCTCCAGCCCCGCCAGCACCTTGGGGTCCCGCTTCGCCAGCTCGACGATCCGCTCGATCAGCGCGTCCTTGCTCTCCAGCGCCAGGCCGTCGCGCAGCTTGGCCAACCGCTCGCGCACATAACCCCGCCCGGTCGCGTCCAGCAGGTTGGCCGCCACCACGACCGCCGCCTGGTGCTTGCAGGCGCCGAACTTGTCGAAGCCCGGGCAGGTGCAGGCGCCTTCGCCGTCCGGGGCGCGCAGGCTGACGACATAGAGATCGCCGACGCTGCCGGTCACATGGGCGGTGACGGCGTCGTCCTCGATGGCCACCAGGTCGACCTTGCCCTCTTCGGCCAGCTGGGCGCCGCTCTCGAACCAGCGCTCGTCCATGCGCCCGCGCCAGGCGTCAGCGTCGAACAGGCTCATGCGTCGTCCTCGATGCGGTGGATGTCGTCGTCCGACAGGCCGAAATGGTGGCCGATCTCGTGGACCAGCACGTGGGTGATCAGCTCGCCCAGGGTGACGTCGCCGCGCTCGCACCATTCGTCGAGGATCGGCCGGCGATACAGGAACACCATCGAGGTCTGCGGCGAGGGGTCGAGGACCGAGCGGCGGCCCAGGTCGACGCCCTGGTAGAGGCCGGTCAGCTCGAACGGATCCTCGATGCCCAGGTCGTCGAGCACCTCGTCGGCGGCGAAATCGTCGATGCGGAACACCACGTCGCCGGTCTGGCGGCGGAAATCGGCGGGCAGGTCGTCGAAGGCCTTTCGCGCCAGGGCGGCGAAATCGTCCAGCGACGGGGCGAAACGGTCGGTCCAGGTCATGGTCGCTACATAGGCCGCGCCAGCTGTTGGGGAAAGGCCGCGCCGAAAAGGCGTTCGAGCCTCCGCGACAGCGGCGCTCATCGCGCTCTGGTCACGCGCGGCCTAATCTGTGAATCTGATTCGCTAACCACGTCCGCAGCCCGGGGGCCGACGACAAGCCTGATGACCTCGTCCGACCTGATCTTGGCCGCGACGGCCGGCGCGGTCTGCCTCGCCCTTTGCGCCACGCTGTGGGCGATGTCCCAGCGACGGCGGTTCGAGGACCATCTGGCCCGCCTGAAGGCCCGCGCCACGAGCCTGGAAACCCGGCTGATGGACAGCCAGGGGGCGGCCGAGGCCTTCGAGAGCGCCTTGGTCGTCATCCACGACGGCGGCGTCGACCTGGTCTCCGGCGAGGACGCCCTGGCCGAATGCGCGCGGATTCTCGACGTCGACGCCGACGCCCAGGCCGTGGTGGCGGCCCTCACCGAGGCCGATCCAGCCCACGCCCACAAGCTGAAGGCCCTGTTCGAACAGGGCGAGGTCTGCGCCTTCGAGGCGCGGAGCCCGCGCGGCGGGGTGGTGGTCGAGGGCCGCGCGGCCGGGACCCGCGCCTGGTTGCGCCTGGCCGCGGCCGTCGACGACGAGAGCGGCCTGCCCGACGCCGGCCGCTTCGCCGCCTTCATGGACGGCCTGGTCGAGCCGGCCTGGATTTCCGGCGCCGACGGCGCGCCGGTCTGGGGCAACGCGGCCTATCTGCGCGTGGTCGGGGTCGAGACGGCCGCCGACGCGACGCGCGACAACAAGTCGATCGATCGGGCCGCCGACGCCCTGGCCGTCGAGGCCGCCAAGGCCGGCGAGCTGCGCGAGCTGGTCCGCTGGGTGCCGCTGGACGGCCGCCGCCGCGCCCTGCGCTTCTCGGCCCAGCCGCTGGACGGCGGCGGGGTCGGGGTGTTCAGCAGCGACGTCACCGAGGTCGAGGACATGCGCGACGCGCTGAAGAAGCACGTCGCCGCCCACGACGAGACCCTGAACCACATCGCCGACGCGGTGGCGATCTTCAGCGCCGGCCGCCGCCTGGCCTTCCACAACACCGCCTTCGCCGAGCTTTGGGGGCTGGAGCCGGCCTGGCTGGCCGAACGCCCGACCCACGGCGAGGTGCTGGACCGCCTGCGCCAGCGCCGCAGGCTTCCCGAAACGGTCGACTACGCCAAATGGAAGGCCGCCGAGCTGGCGCGCTACGAGGACCTGGGACCCCAGGCCGACGAGCTGTGGGACCTGCCCGACGGCCGCACCCTGCGCGTCGTGCGCCAGCCCCACCCGCTGGGCGGCATGCTGCTGCTCTATTCCGACATCACCGGCGAGCTGCGCCTGAAGGCTCAGTACAACGCCCTGATCCAGGTGCAGCAGGCCACGCTGGACAAGCTGAACGACGCGGTGGCGGTGTTCGGCTCGGACGGCCGCCTGCGGCTGCACAACGAGGCCTTCGAGACCTTCTGGAACGTCTCGGCCCAGGCCCTGGAGGCGGCGGTCGACTTCGAGGGCGTGGTCGAGCTGTGCGTGCCGCGCCTGCACGACCTGTCGTTCTGGCGCGAGCTGAAGGGCCGGGTGGCCGATCCCGATCCCCAGATGCGCGCCCCGACCTCGGGCGAGACCCGCACCTCGGACAATCGCATCATTGTTTACCAGAGCCGTCCGTTGCCCGACGGCGCGACCCTGATCGCCTTCGCCGACGTCACCGACACCCGGCAGCTGGAAAGCGCCCTGGCCGACCGCTCCCAGGCCCTGACCGAGGCTGAGCGGCTCAAGCGCGACTTCGTCGGCAACGTCTCCTACGAGCTGCGCACGCCGCTGACGACGATCATCGGCTATTCGGAGCTGCTGGAGCGGGCCGACGGCCTGTCGGACCGCAGCCGGGGCCACGTGGCCTCGGTGCGCGCCGCCGCCACCCAGCTGGCCCGCTCGATCGACGACGTGCTGGACATGGCCCAGATCGACGCCGGCGAGATGGCGCTGGAGATCGAGGACATCCGCGTGGCCGGCCTGCTCAGCGACGCCCAGGAGCGTTCGCTGAAACTGGCCCAGATCGGCGGGGTCACCCTGTCGGTCGAGTGCGACAAGGACGTCGGCCTGATCCGCGGCGACCACAAGCGGCTGTCGCAGATCCTGGACCACCTGATCGAGAACGCCCTGCGCCAGACTCCGCCGGACGGGGTGGTCACCCTGTCGGCGCGACGGGCCCTGGGCGAGGTGCGGCTGGACGTCACCGACACCGGCCGGGGCGTGCCCTTCCACGTCCAGGCCCACATCTTCGACCGCTTCGTCGGCCGCGACCGCGGCGGCCCGGGCCTGGGCCTGGCCCTGGTCAAGGCGCTGGTCGAGCTGCACGGCGGCTGGGTGGCGCTGGAGAGCGAACCCGGCGCGGGCTCGATGTTCACCTGCCACCTGCCCGAGACGCAGCAGCCCGGGGCGGCGCAGCCGGAGTTCGGGTTCTAGGTCCTAGGTTTGTACGGCGACCGCTTGCCCCCTACGGATCGCTTCGCGATCGTCTTCCCCCAAAGGGGGAAGAGGGCTGTCCGCGCACCCTCCGCCCCCTATGGGGGCGGACAGACCGCGAAGCGGTCAGGTGGGGGCAAGTGGGTGAGCCACCGCCCCTGACACGAACCCTAGTGCTGGCTTTCCGGCAGCCGCACGACCAGCCCGTCCAGCGCGTCGCTGACCTTGATCTGGCACGACAGGCGCGAGTTCGGCTCGACGTTCTCGGCGAAGTCCAGCATCGATTCTTCCATGGCCGACTTCTCGCCGGTCTTCGAGATCCAGGCGTCGTCGACATAGACGTGGCAGGTGGCGCAGGCGCAGGCGCCGCCGCAGTCGGCGTCGATGCCCGGCACGTTGTTCTTCACCGCGCCTTCCATGACCGTCAGGCCCGGCTTGACGTCGATGACGTGGTCGGTGCCGTCGTGCTCGATGTAGGTGATCTTGGCCATGGGTCCCCTGAACTGGTTTTGCCTAATATACTTTCGAACGATCGTTTTACGCCGCTACTTCTTTCATGGAAATCGTCGGATCCGCCAGCTTCTCGATGCTGACGGGCGTGCGCTTGGCGATCAGCTGCTTGCCGGCCATGAACTCGGGCGGCGCGTTGACCGCCTCGACGGCCTGGACCAGGTCGCCCTTCAGGTGGAAGACGGCGAACTTGGCGGCGGCCACGTCGCCGCGCACCACCTGGCGGTCGGCGTCGAACGGCAGGCCGGCGATCTGCAGTTTCAGGTCGTACTGGTCGGACCAGAACCACGGAATCTCGTGCGGCGGCATGGCCTTGCCGGCGATGGCGGACGCGGCCTGCTTGGCCTGCTCCAGGGCGTTGGGCACGCTCTCCAGCCGGAACTGGCGGCCATAGATCGGCAGCGGCCGGTGGGTCAGGTCGCCGATGGCGAACACGAACGGATCGGCCGTGCGGGCCTCGATGTCGACCACCACGCCGTTGGCGCACTCCAGGCCGGCGTCGCGCGCCAGCTCCTCGTTGGGGATCGCCCCGACCCCGACCAGGGCGACGTCGCAGGCCACCACCCGGCCGTCGGTGAAGCGCACGCCGGTCACGTGGCCGTTCTCGCCCTCGAAGCCCGCCACCCCGGCGTTCAACTCGAAGGCCACGCCCCGGGCGCCGTGATAGTCCTGGAAGAAGCTGGACAGGGTCTCGCAGGCCACGCGGGCCAGCACGCGCGGCTCGCGCTCGATGATCATCACGTGGCCGCCCAGGGCGCGGGCCGAGGCCGCCGCTTCCAGGCCCACATAGCCGCCGCCGATCACCGCCAGCCGCTTGCCGGGGCCGAGCGCGGCCTTCAGGGCCTCGGCGTCGGCCGCGGTGCGCAGCGACAACACGCCGGAGAGATCGGCGCCGGGGATCGGCAGGGCCCGGGCCCGGGCGCCGGTGGCCAGGATCAGGTAGTCGTAGGGCAGGGTCTCGCCCGAGGCGAGGCTGACGGTCTTGGCGCCGCGATTGATCGACACCACGACGCCGCCCAGGCGCAGGGAGACCCCGGCCTCCTCGTACCAGCTGCTGGGCTTGAGCTGCAGGCTGTCGGCGTCGGCCTCGCCCTTCAGCCAGGCCTTGCTGAGCGGCGGGCGCTGATAGGGCAGCAGGGGCTCTTCGCCGATCAGCACGATCGGGCCGACGTGGCCGTACTGGCGCAGGAAGGCCGCGGCAGAACCGCCGGCATGGCCGGCGCCCACGATCACGACGCGGGCGTTCAGGTCACCTGTTCCAGCTTCACTCAACGCCATCGTCCTCCCGTTCGAACAAAGATGACGAGGGCGTCACCTTTTTGCAAGCCGATCGGCCTGGGGTCCGAAGACCGCGATTGGAAGGGCGCTCGTCGCTAGACGACCCGCTCCACCAGCATCTTCTTGATCTCGGCGATCGCCTTGGCCGGGTTCAGGCCCTTGGGGCAGACCTGGGCGCAGTTCATGATCGTGTGGCAGCGATAGAGCTTGAACGGGTCCTCGAGGTTGTCGAGGCGGTCGCCCGTGGCTTCGTCGCGGCTGTCGATCAGCCAGCGGTAGGCGTGCAGCAGGGTGGCCGGGCCCAGGTACTTGTCGCCGTTCCACCAGTAGCTGGGGCACGAGGTCGAGCAGCAGGCGCACAGGATGCACTCGTAGAGGCCGTCCAGCTTGGAGCGGTCTTCCGGCGACTGCTTCCACTCGGTCTGCGGCTCGGGCGTGACGGTGTGCAGCCAGGGCTCGATCGAGGCGTACTGGGCGTAGAACAGCGTCAGGTCCGGGATCAGGTCCTTGACCACCGGCTGCGACGGCAGCGGGCTGATCTGCACGGCCTTGCCGGGGGTGTCGGCGTGGCCGTGGGTGCAGGCCAGGGTGTTGCGGCCGCCGATGTTCATCGCGCACGAGCCGCAGACGCCTTCGCGGCACGAACGGCGGAAGGCCAGCGTCGGGTCGATGGTGTTCTTGATGTAGAGCAGGGCGTCCAGGACCATCGGGCCGCAGGCGTCCAGGTCCACCTCGTAGGTGTCCCAGCGCGGGTTGCGGCCGTCTTCCGGATCGTAGCGATAGATCTTGAACGACCGCGTGTTCTTGGCGCCGGCCGGAGCGGGCCAGGTCTTGCCGTGCTGGACGGTGGAGTTCTTGGGGAGGGTGAGCTGAACCATCGATCGTACCCTCAGTACACGCGCTGCTTGGGCGGGATGTAGTCGATGTCTTTCGACATGGTGTAGCTGTGCACCGGCCGGAAATCGATCTTCACCTTGCCGGTCGAGGGGTCGAGCCAGGCCAGGGTGTGCTTCATCCAGTTGGCGTCGTCGCGCGTGGAGAAGTCCTCGCGGGCGTGGGCGCCGCGGCTTTCGGTGCGGTTGACCGCCCCGGCCACGGTGACGACGGCCTGGCCGATCAGGTTGTCGAACTCCAGGGTCTCCATCAGGTCGGTGTTCCAAACCAGCCCCCGGTCGCTGACCTTGATGTCCTTGGCCTTGTCCCAGACCGCCTGCAGGCGCACGACGCCGCTTTCCAGGCTCTCGCCGGTGCGGAACACCGCGGCGTCCTCCTGCATGGCCTTCTGCATCTCCAGACGCAGGGCCGCCGTCGGCTGATTGCCGTTGGCGTGGCGGAAGCGGTCGAAGCGGGCCAGGTGGCCGTCGGTCATGCTGTCCTTCAGCTCCGGCTGGGTGGCCAGGGGCTTGAGGATCTCGGCGCAGCGCAGGGCGGCGGCGCGGCCGAACACCACCAGGTCGATCAGGCTGTTGGAGCCCAGGCGGTTGGCGCCGTGCACCGACACGCAGGCCGCCTCGCCCACGGCCATCAGGCCGGGGATCACCTGGTCGGGGTTGTCGCCCGCCTTGGTGACGACCTCGCCGTGATAGTTCGTCGGGATGCCGCCCATGTTGTAGTGGACGGTCGGCAGGACCGGGATCGGGGCCTTGGTCACGTCGACGCCGGCGAAGACCTTGGCGGTCTCGGAGATGCCGGGCAGGCGCTCGTGCAGGATCTTCGGGTCCAGGTGGTCCAGGTGCAGGAAGATGTGGTCCTTGTTGGGGCCCACGCCGCGACCTTCGCGGATCTCGATGGTCATGGCCCGGCTGACCATGTCGCGCGGGGCCAGGTCCTTCACGGACGGGGCGTAGCGCTCCATGAAGCGCTCGCCTTCCGAGTTGGTCAGGTAGCCGCCCTCGCCGCGGGCGCCCTCGGTGATCAGGCAGCCGGCGCCGTAGATGCCGGTGGGGTGGAACTGCACGAACTCCATGTCCTGCAGCGGCAGGCCCGCGCGCAGCGCCATGGCGTTGCCGTCGCCCGTGCAGGTGTGGGCCGAGGTGGCCGAGAAGTAGGCGCGGCCGTAGCCGCCGGTGGCCAGGATGACCATCTGGGCCTGGAACCGGTGCAGGGTGCCGTCGTCCAGCTTCCAGGCGGTCAGGCCCCGGCAGACGCCGTCTTCCATGATCAGGTCGAGCGCGAAGTACTCGATGAAGAACTCGGTGTCGTGGGCCAGGGACTGGCCGTACATCGTGTGCAGCATGGCGTGACCGGTGCGGTCGGCCGCCGCGCAGGTGCGCTGGATCGGACCTTCGCCGAAGTTCTTGGTCATGCCGCCGAAGGCGCGCTGATAGATCTTGCCGTCCACGGTGCGCGAGAACGGCACGCCCCAGTGCTCCAGCTCGTAGACCGCCGCCGGGGCGTTGCGGGTCAGGTATTCGATGGCGTCCTGGTCGCCCAGCCAGTCCGAGCCCTTGACGGTGTCGAACATGTGCCAGCGCCAGTCGTCCTGGCCCATGTTGCCCAGCGAGGCCGAGATCCCGCCCTGGGCGGCGACCGTGTGGCTGCGGGTCGGGAACACCTTGGTGACGCAGGCGGTCTTCAGGCCGGCCTGGGCGCAGCCGAGCGCGGCCCGGAGGCCCGAACCGCCGGCGCCGACGACGACGACGTCGAACTTGTGGTCGATGAACTTGTAGGCCGACATCAGAGGGCTCCGGTGAAGGCGACCTTGAGGATCGCCACGACCCCAAGAGCGCCGCCGAGGACGCAAACGAAAAGATTGGCGAGGACCAGCACGGTCTTGGTCGTGAAGTCCGGGATGTAGTCCTCGATCACCACCTGCACCGCGCCCTTCAGATGGATCAGGGCGACGACGATCAGCAGGCAGAGCAGGACGGTGTTGTGCGGGATGGCCACCCATTCGGCGGCGCCGTCGAAGCCCAGGCCCGCCAGGCGCAGGCCGGCGAACAGGCCCCACAGGGCCAACGGGATCAGGGCGATGCCCGACACGCGCTCGGTGATGAAGTGACTGACGCCGTGCCGGGAGGCGCCCAGGCCGCGGGCCCGGGACATCGGCGTGCGGAAACGGTTGGCGGAGGAAGGACCGGCCATGTCAGAGCGCTCCGGTTTGGGCGGCGATGACCCAGACGACGATCGCGCCGACCACCGCGAAGGCGATGGCGCAGGCGCCGGACATGTCGGCGATCTTCGGCGTGAAGCCCTTGCCGGCGTCCCAGACGGTCTGACGCACGGTGTAGGCGATGTTGTAGAGCACCGCGACGGTCAGGCCGAACAGCACCAGCTTGCCGAACGGCGAGCCCAGGGCGCCGGTGTAGCAGGCGTAGGCTTCGGGACCCGAGGCCAGGGCCAGGGCCCAGCCGGCCAGCAGCAGGACGGCGACATAGAGCGCGAAGACGCAGGCTCGGTGCAGGATCGAGCAGGCCATGGTGATGTGCCAGCGCCAGACTTGCAGGTGCGGCGACAGAGGGCGCTCGGGGAGGCCCCCGCTGGTCTCGGTCATGGTTGTGTCCAACCCTTTGGCTTTGTGCGTTGCGGGATGCTTTTAAGCGCGACGTTGGGGGTGTCAACGCAGCCGCCCTTGTTGAGAAGCGTTCTCAGCATCGTGAGGGATAGGCGCGACGAAATCCCGAGGCCGAGGCTTCCGTCGCGGCGCCGCGAAGGCGATCGGCGTTCGCCGACCGCGTTCAACCTTTCGTTCAGCCCTGAAGGGTAAATGATCGGTTGACCGAGTTGGGGTGCGTTCAATGGCCGCAGGGATTTTGACGGATGCGCCGGCGGTCGCCAGTTGGCGACGCAGACTCGGCGCGGTGAGCGACGTGCTGCGGGTCTCGGGCGGCGACACCGGCGGGATGGGCGCGCGCCTGGTGTTCTCGGCCGTCGTCTTCTGCGCCACCCTGCCCTATTCCAACGATCCCGCGCCGTTCTTCTGGATGGCGGCGATGGCCGCCCTGGCCGTCGCCGAGGCGCGCACCTCGGAGGGCGCCGCCGACCTCTTCGCCTGGATGCAGAGCGCCGGCTACGCCCTGGCCGGCTTCTACCTGACCTTCTTCCAGATCGGCGCGGCCCAGACCTTCGGCGTGACCCTCTACGGCGTGGTCATGTTCGAGATCCTGGTGCGCGACTACGCCCGACCCAAGCGCCTGCTGACCAACCTGACGCCGATGCTGATCTCGATGGTCTTTGTCCAGCTGGGAGCCAGCGTGCGGCTGGTCCAGCGCGACCAGCCCTGGCGAATCGCCACGGTGCTGGCCACCACCTACCTGGTCTTCCGGGTCTTCCGGTCGCTTCAGATCGACCTGACGCGCGCCCGCCGCGAGGTGGCGGAGGCGCAGGACCGCGCCGAGGCCGACGCCCGCACCATCCGCGAGGCCCACCGCATCGCCCTGATGGCCGAGGACATGGCCGGGGTGGGTCACTGGCGCGTCCATCTGGCCAGCGGCGAGACCACCTGGTCCGAAGGGGTGTTCCGGATTTACGGGCGCGAGCCTTCGACCGGCGTCCCCGACCTGGAAACCCAGCTGGCCCATTTCGACGCCGCCGACCGCCCCCGCTGGCGGGCCGGGCTGAAGGCCGCCGCCGCGACGGGCGAGCCGTTCGAGTTCGAGGTTCGCCTGACCCGGACCGACGGCGCGGTGCGCCACGTCGTCTGCCACGCGGCGGTCGAGCCTGACGGCGAGGGCCAGGTCGCCACCCTGTTCGGCGCCCTGATGGACGTGACCGAGGCCCGCGCCCGCGAGGCCGCCCTGCTGGACGCCAAGCTGCGCGCCGAGGCCGCCGCCGAGGCCAAGGCTGAGTTCCTGGCCAATATGAGCCACGAGATCCGCACGCCGCTCACGGCGATCAACGGCTTTTCAAGCCTGCTCGCCGATCTCGACGACCTGCCGCCCGACGCGAGCCTCTACGTGCGGCGGGTCAGGACGGCGGGCATGACCCTGCTGACCGTGGTCAACGACATCCTGGAATTCTCCAAGCTGGAGTCCGGCCACGTGGCCCTGGCGCCCCAGCCGTTCGCCCTGGCGCCGTTCCTGGACGACGTGATGGCCCTGTTCGCCGACCAGGCCGCCGCCAAGCACCTGGCGCTGTCGCTGGATCTCGACCCCGACGTCCCCGCGGCCCTGGAGGCCGACGCCGACCGGCTGCGCCAGGTGATCGTCAACCTGGTCGGCAACGCCATCAAGTTCACCGAGACCGGCGAGGTGCGCCTGAGCGTGCGCCATGCCGGCGGCGTGCTGCGGGTCTCGGTGCGCGACACCGGCTGCGGCGTGCCCGAGGACAAGCGCGACGGCCTCTTCCAGCGCTTCTTCCAGGCCGACGGCTCGATCAGCCGCCGCTACGGCGGCACGGGTCTGGGCCTGTCGATCTGCAAGGGCCTGGTCGAGCTGATGGGCGGCTCGATCGCCATGGAGCCCGCGCCGGACGGCGGCTCGATCTTCGCCTTCGAGGTCCGCGCCGAGGAAGCCGCGCCGGTTCCGGCGGGCGGGCGCGCCGAGCGCGCCAGGCCGGTCGTCCGCGCCCAGGTCCTGGTCGTCGACGACGTGGCGGTGAACCGCGAACTGGTGCGCGCCATGCTGCAGGCCGTCGGCCACGAGGTCTCCGAAGCCGGCAGCGCGTCCGAGGCCCTGCGCCTGACCGCCTGCGAGCGGTTCGACCTGATCCTGATGGACCTGCAGATGCCCGAGGTCGACGGCTTCGCCGCCGCCCGCGCCGTCCGCGCCCAGGACAGCGCCAACCGCGACACCCCGATCATCGCGCTGAGCGCCGACGTCCTGCCCGAACATGTGGAGGCCAGCGTCCAGGCCGGCATGAACGGCCACATCGGCAAGCCGATCTCGCCGTCGGAGCTGATCGACGCCATCGACCGCTGGGCGCGCGCGCGGGCGCCGGCCGACGCGGCGGACGAGGAATCCCTCTCTCTTTGAGAGAGGGATTTTCAATCCCGAAACAGCGTCAGCGCCGCATGCTGCAGCAGCATGATGGTCTTGGCGTCGCGGATGCGGCCGTCGGCGACCATGGCCAGGGCCTCGTCGATCGCCAGCTCCAGCACCTCGATGTCCTCGCCCTCGTCCGGATGCCCGCCGCCGTCGCCGATCCGCATCGCGGCGTCGTATTCGGCGACGAAGAAGTGCAGCACCTCGGTCACCGAGCCCGGGCTCATGAAGGCCTCGAAGACCTTGGTCACTTCGCCCAGGCGATAGCCCAGCTCCTCCTCGACCTCGGCGCGGATGCGGACCTCCGGCTCGGCGTCGTCCAGCAGGCCGGCGGCGGCCTCGACCAGCAGGTCGTCATAGCCGTTGACGAAGGCCGGATAGCGGAACTGCCTGACCAGCAGCACCGTGCGCTCAGCCAGGTTGTAGGGCAGCAGCACCGCCCCGTTGCCGCGGTCGTAGTGCTCGCGGTGCTGGGTCTGCCAGGTTCCGTCGCGGCGCTTCCAGTCGAAGGTGGTCGTCTTCAGGACGTACCAGTTGTCGGAGAGCAGGCGGGTTTCGTGGACGCGGACGCGGTCTTTGACGCTCATCTGGCGCTCCTGGTGTCGGTGGAATTTCGACGGCGAATGACCGCGGGACCGCCCTCGTCCTTCGACAGGCTCAGGATGAGGGCTACTTTCGGCGTCGGTTCAGTAGGAAACCTCATCCTGAGCTTGTCGAAGGACGAGGTTTTCGGACCAGGACCGTTCACGCTCCCCTAATCCCTCACCCGGGCCACATAGTCGGCCGAGCGCATTTCCTGCAGGCGCGACACCGTGCGCTCGAACTCGAACGACCCGTGGCCGGCCGGGTACAGGGCCTCGGGCTCGCCGTGGGCCAGGGCCACCAGCTTGGCGTCGGCCTCGTAGAGGGCGTCCACCAGGGTGTTGAACCGCTTGGCCGCGTCGCGCCGCTCGGGCGTCAGCAGCGGCACGTCCTCCAGGAACAGGGTGTGGAACCGCTCGGCGATCGCCAGATAGTCCTGCGGCCCCAGGGCCTGCTGGCAGAGACTGGCGAACGAGGCGCGCAGCAGGCCGCCGGCGGCGCGCGGGAAGCGCATCTTGCGGCCTAGAACTTCCAGAGTGGCGCCGGTCTCCTCGGCCCCGTCCAGCATGTCGGCCCACAGGCGGTCGAATTCGGCGAGGCTGGTCTTGTCGTCCGGGGCCAGCCAGGTGCGGGCGGCGCGCAGGCGGTCGAGCCGGAAGTCGACCGGGCCGCGCACGGCCACGACCTCCAG
The DNA here is from genome assembly GCF_001427165.1 of Caulobacter sp. Root487D2Y. Lineage (NCBI taxonomy): Bacteria > Pseudomonadati > Pseudomonadota > Alphaproteobacteria > Caulobacterales > Caulobacteraceae > Caulobacter > Caulobacter sp. Root487D2Y. Next base: position 407,932 of record NZ_LMFD01000001.1, on the reverse strand, counting down.
CCTCTCCTTCAGCATCTCGATGAACGGGACGAAGAGCTGGCGGTTGAGGCCGTCCTTGTAGAGCTCGTCGGGCGGGCGGTTGGAGGTGGCCACCAGGGTCACGCCCTGGGCGAACAGCGCCTCGAACAGCCGGCCCAGGATCATGGCGTCGGCGATGTCGGTGACCTGCAGCTCGTCGAAGCACAGCAGGCGGGCGTCCTCGGCGATCAGGTCGGCGGTGGGCGCGATCGGGTCGTCGCCCTTGTGCTGCCCGAAACGCGCCTTGCGCTCGGCCGCGTCGCCCTTGCGCCAGGCGTTGATGTGCTCGTGGACCTCGGCCATGAAGGCGTGGAAGTGCGCCCGGCGCTTCTTGGCGACCGGGGCGCTGTCGAAGAACAGGTCCATCAGCATGGACTTGCCGCGCCCGACCGGTCCCCACAGATAGACGCCCCTCTGGGCCTTGGGCTTGCGGCCGAACAGCGAGAAGCCCGGCTCGCCGGCGTTGTCGAGATCGGCCTCCAGCCGCGACAGGGCGTCGACCGCGGCGGCCTGGGCGACGTCGGGCTTGATCTCGCCCTGGGCCAGGCGTTCTCGATAGGCGGTGCGGACGGAGGTGGGCATCGTCGACCCGGTTAGCGCGCCGTGGCCGGCGGGGAAAGGCCTAAGGCGCCTCTAGGCCCGGCCCGGGACGCGCAGGCGGCCGCGCATGAACTCCACGAAAGCCCGCAAGGGGGCCGAGGCGCCCAGGCGGCTGGGATAGTAGAGATGCCAGGCGGTCGGACCGGCCAGATAGGAGTCCAGCACCCGCTCCAGCCGTCCCGTCATCACGTGCGGCATGGCCAGGGGCTCGGGCTGGTAGGTCAAGCCCAGGCCGTCGATCGCGCTCTTCAACAGGAAGTCGAAGTCGTTGACGCTGATCGCGCTGTCGACCGCCACCTCGAATTCGCGGCCGTCCTCCTCGAACTCCCAGCGATAGTTGTTGCGGCGGGTCGTCTGCAGGACGTTCAGGCAGGGGATGGCCTTCAGGTCGCGCGGATGCTCGGGCCGGCCCCAGCGCTGCAGCAGGGCCGGCGCCCCGACCACGCAGAACCGGAAGGGCTGCGAGACCCGGACGGCCACCATGTCGGGCGCGATCATCTCGCCCATCCGCACGCCGACGTCGAAACCCTCCTCGATGATGCTGATCGAGGCGTCGTCGACGACGACCTCAAGCCGCACGTCCGGATAGGCGCGGGAAAAGTCGGTGATCACCGGGGCCAGCAGCATTCGCAAGGCCAGGCGCGAGGTGGTCAGGCGCACCGTGCCCGCCGGCCCCTCGCCCAGCGACCGCGCCGAGACCGTGGCGGCCTCCATCGCCTCGACCGCCGGCTGGGCGCCCTGCAGGTAGCGCCGCCCGGCCTCGGTCAGGCCGACCTCGCGGGTGGTGCGGGCGAACAGCACGACCCCCAGCCGGGCCTCCAACTGCTTGACCGCATGGCTGACCGCCGCCGGCGTGACGCCCAGGTCGGCCGCCGCCACGGTGAAGCTGCGTCGGCGGGCCACGGTGGTGAAGGCCACGACGCCGTCCAGCAGGTCGCGCTGCATTATCAAATCCTGTTTGAAACGACGTTCAAACTATCAAGGATTATCGCGAAGGGGTCGAGCCCTCATCTTCTGGCCACGGGCGAGGACGCCCACGAAACAAGGAGATCCGCCATGACCGCCATCGCTGACAACATTTCCGGTAAGGTCGTCGTCGTCACCGGGGCCAGCAGCGGCCTGGGCGAAGCGACCGCCCGCCACCTCGCCGCCAAGGGCGCCCGCCTGGTGCTGGCCGCCCGTCGCCTCGATCGTCTGCAAGCCCTGGTCGCCGAGATCACCGCCGCCGGCGGCCAGGCGATCGCCGTCCAGACGGACGTCACCGTCAAGGCCGACGCCGAGGCGATGATCGCCGCCGCCGTGAAGGCCTTCGGCCGCGTCGACGTGCTGGTCAACAACGCCGGCTACATGGCCATCGCCCCGATGTCGGCCCGCCTGACCGACGAGTGGGACAGGATGATCGACATCAACATCAAGGGTCTGCTGTACGGCGTCGCCGCCGCCCTGCCGGTGTTCGAGGCGCAAGGCTCGGGCCAGTTCGTCAACATCAGCTCGATCGCCGGCCGCAAGGTCTTCAGCCCGGGCGGCACGGTCTACAGCGGCACCAAGTTCGCCGTTCACGCCATCTCCGAAGGCCTGCGCCACGAGGTCGGTTCGAAGATCCGCGTGACGGTGATCTCGCCCGGCGGGGTCAACACCGAGCTCAAGCACGGCAGCTCCGACGCGGAGTCGCTGAAGGCCCTGGACGCCTTCTACGAGATCGCCATCGGCCCCGACGCCATCGCCCGCGCCGTCGCCTATGCGGTGGAGCAACCGGCCGACGTCGACGTCAGCGAGATCGCCGTCCGCCCGACGGCGCAGGACTTCTAGCGACCCACGATCCCCCGGCCATGAAACGTGGCCGGGGGCGACGTCGTTTGTTTCCCTGACACGTCAGAAGGAGACCGACATGGCCCGACCCGAAGACCGCGCGATTCCCTCCGACCTCGCCCCCGAAGGCGCCACCGCGGCGCTCTACGACGACGCCGACAACCTGAACCTCGACGCCGGCGCCGCGCCGCACGACGGCGACCTCGACCACCGCCCCGGGACCAAGACCCGCCAGGCGCGGAAGGCCGAGATCAGCAACCGGCCGGTCTAGACCCCCAGATCCTTCCGCACGAACCGATAGGTCTCGCGCCGCTCGCAGGCGCAGGCCTTCATCTTGCCGTCCGGGGTCCACCAGACCAGCAGCGGATAGGCGAAGTTCACGCCGTTGGCCTTGAGCAGGGGCCGCAGGTCCTCGACGGACTTGCGGCCGGCCTCGATCACCGCGGTGCGGGCGACGTCGCCGTCGGCGGGGGCGATGCCGGCGGCCGTCCAGGCCTCGACCGGGGTGGCGTCCCACCTCTCCGACAGCGCCCAGCCGCGGTTGACCCACAGCTCGGCCACGGTCGCCCGCTCGGCCGGCGTCGACTTCGGCACGCCGTTGCGGTCGGCGCGGGCGATCTCGATCAGCCGGGTGTCGACCCCGGCCTTGTGCAGGACCGGATACTCCTCGGCCTTGAACCGCACGCAGTCGGGGCAGGTGCGGAAGCTGACCATGTAGAGCTTGGGGCCCTTCAGCCCGGGCGACACCCAGCCCGCGCCCTCCAGGATCTTGGCGATCTCGGCCTGGTTCCGGGTGATCGTCTTGGGCCGCCAGCGCAGGTCGTAGTTCCAATAGGCCCACGCGCCCGCCCCGACGGCGGCGATCACGACGACGGCGACGAGCCAGCGACCAAAACGCTTCATGCAAGAACTCCCTCTTCCCCAGCCCCTAACGTCCGACGTCGCGAGCGGTCCGTCAAATTCCCCGAGGCCCCGCCTTGGAACGACGCGGCGCGTTCTCTAGAGTCCGCGGATGACCAGCCCGCAGGCCCAGGACGCGGCCCGCCCCCACATCATCGACATCCTGATCGCCGAGCGGGCGCCGAAGCTGTGCGGCTCGCCGGCCTGGCCGCTGGCGCGCGGGCCGCTGCACGCCCTGCTGAGCTACGGCAAGGCCCGGGCCATGGTCGACGCCATCGCCCCGATGGGCGGCCGCGAGGCGCTGGACTACGTCTCGCGCCTGCTCAGCGTCGAGGTCGCCGTCCAGGGCCTGGAGAACCTGCCCGCCAAGGGCCGGGTGGTGGTGGTCTGCAACCATCCCACCGGCATAGCCGACGGCATGGCGGTCCATGACGCCCTCAGGGCGCGGCGGCCGGACATGCAGTTCTACGCCAATTCCGACGCCCTGCGCGTCTGTCCTGGGCTGGACGAGGTGCTGATCCCGGTCGAATGGGTCGAGGCCAAGCGCACCCTGGGCGACACCCGCCGGGTGGTCGAGCGCACCCGGGCGGTGCTGAAGGCCGAGCAGGCCCTGATGATCTTCCCGGCCGGCCGTTTGGCGACCAAGGTTCAGGGCCGGCTCACGGACAAGCCCTGGCAGCCCTCGGCCGTCTCGATCGCCCGGTGGAGCGACGCGCCGATCACCCCCATGCACCTGTCGGGGCCATGGTCGACCCTGTTCCACCTGTTCGACGGCCGTTTCCAGGAGCTGCGCGACATCACCCTGTTCCACGAGATGCTCAACAAGCGCGGCCGGCGCTTCTCGCTGATCGTCGGCAAGCCGATCCCGGCCAAGGCGCTGGACCCCGACGCGGCCATGGCCGCCGGGGCGCTCAAGCACTTCGTCGAGCGGGTGCTGCCCTCGAACCCCGACGCGGTGCTGCGATGATCGAGATCTCCCTGCCCGACGAGGCGGCCACCCGGGCGCTGGGCGAAAAGCTGGCCTCGACCCTGCGTCCCGGCGACGCCCTCTGCCTGACCGGTCCGCTGGGGGCGGGCAAGTCGACCCTGGCCCGCGCCCTGGTCCGCGCCCTGACCTCGCCCGACGAGGAGGTCCCCAGCCCGACCTTCACCCTGGTGCAGTTCTATGACGGCCCCGACTTCCCGGTCGCCCATTTCGACCTCTACCGCCTGACCGATCCGGACGAGGCCTACGAGATCGGGCTGGAGGAGGCGCTGGAGGACGGCGCGGCCCTGATCGAATGGCCCCAGCGGCTGGAGGGGCGCCTGCCGGCCAACCGACTCGCTATAGACATCACCCCCATGGGCGAAGACGGATCGGCGCGCCGCGCCATCCTCGTCCCGCACGGAACCTTCGAAGGACGCAAGCTTGAGCTCTGATCGCGAAACCCTCAAGGCGGCCTTCCTGACGGCCCACGGCTTCGGCGACGCCCGCCGCGAACTGCTCAGCGGCGACGCCTCGACGCGCAGCTACGAGCGGCTGCACCGGGACGGCGACAGCTTCATCTTCATGGACCAGCCGCCGGCCCTGGAGAGCGTGGTCTGCCCGCCCGGCGCCAGCGACGCCGAGCGCGTGGCCCTGGGCTACAACGCCGCCGCCCGTCTGGCCGCCGGCTCGGTCGCCGCCTTCGTCGCCACCGCCGCCTACCTGCGCGAACGCGGCCTGTCGGCGCCCCGCATCCTGGCCCACGACGTCGAGGCCGGGCTGGCGGTGCTGGAGGACCTGGGCGACGGCCTCTACGCCACCCTGATCGCCGAGGGCCAGGACGAGGTCCCGCTCTACGAGACCGCCGTCGACGTCCAGGTGGCCCTGCACGCCGAGACGCCGCCGGACGTCCTCACGGCCGAAGGCGGCGTGGCCTGGCCGCTGCTGACCTACGACACCCTGGCCCTGAAGATCGCCACCGACACCTTCCTGGAATTCTGGCCGAAGTTCTCGGGCCTGCCGGCGTTCGGCCCCGAGGCCGTGGCCGCGTGGGACGCCCTGTGGGCCCCGGTCTGGGCGCGCGGCGAGGCCGGCGCCTCGGTCTTCACCCACCGCGACTACCACGCCCAGAACCTGCTGTGGCTGCCCGACCGCGACGGCGTCGCCCGCGTCGGCCTGCTGGACTTCCAGGACGCCCTGCGCGCCCACCCCGCCTGGGACCTGACCCACCTGCTGCAGGACGCCCGCCGCGACGTCTCGCCGGAGCTGGAGCAGGCCATGCTCGACCGCTACCTGGCGGCCCGGCCGAGCGTGGATCGGGCGGCGTTCATCGCCGACTATCGCGCCCTGGCCGCCTCCAACGCCGCGCGGATCCTGGGCCGAGTGTTCGCCCGCCAGGCCCTGCTGGGCCGCCCGCAGTACGAGGCCTACATGCCGCGCACCTGGCGCTATCTGGAGCGCAATCTGAACGACCCGGCGATGACGGGCCTGAAGGCCTGGTTCGACGCCCACGTGCCGTCGGAGTTCCGTCGATGAGCGCGCCCCCGCAAGCGCCCAAGATCGCCATGGTCCTGGCCGCGGGCCTGGGCACCCGCATGCGCCCCCTGACCGATAACCGGCCCAAGGCCCTGGTCGAGGTCGGCGGCAAGGCGTTGATCGACCACATGCTGGACCGCCTGGCCGTCGCCGGGGTCGAGACCGCGGTGGTCAATGTCCACTATTTCGCCGACCGGCTGGAAGCGCACCTGGCCGCCCGCGCGAAGACCCATCCCCTGCCCCGCATCGTCATCTCCGACGAGCGTCCCCAGGCCCTGGAGACCGGCGGCGGCGTCAAGCACGCCCTGCCCTTGCTGGGCGACGATCCGATCTGGGTGGCCAATATCGACTCCGTCTGGATTGAACAGACCTCGGCCATCGAGGCCGTGGCCCGGGCCTGGGATCCGGCGACCATGGACGTCTGCCTGATGCTGGCCTCGACGACGCGGTCGCTGGGCTTCCACGACACCGGCGACGTGTTCCTAAGCGACGAGGGCGTCGTGCGGTTCAAGAACCCGGGCGAGACCGCGCCGCTGGTCTATGTCGGCGTCCATATCTGCAAGCCTCAGGTGGTGGCCGACGGTCCCGAGGGCCCGTTCTCGCTGCTGCCGACCTGGAAGGCGCTGGCCGCCGACCACCGCGTGCACGGCGTCGCGCCGGACGGGGTCTGGATGCACGTCGGCGATCCTGGCGCGCGCGACATCGCCGAGGCGCGGCTGGCGGGACACCCCTGACCATGGCCGGCCCCTTCGACCATCCGGGGCCGCGCTGGTTCTCGATCCCCGCCCACCGGCCCTTCGTCGAGGACCTGGCGCGCGGGCTGCTGGACGCCCTGGCGCCGCTGGGGCCCGAGGCCCTGGCCGCCGCCACCGTCCTGACCCCGACCCGACGCGGGGCCCGCGCCCTGGCCGACGCCTTCGTGGCCGCTGGAGGGGGCCGGGCCCTGCTGCTGCCGCAGATCCGGCCGCTGGGCGACCTGGACGAGGGCGAGCCGCCGTTCGAACCCGGCGAGCTGTCGCTGAACGTCCCCCCCGCCGTCTCCTCGCGCCGCCGCCGGTTCGAGCTGGCCCGGCTGGTCGCCGACAACGCCCATCTGCTGTCGTTCCAGCCGCAAGCCGGCCAGGCGCTGGAGATGGCCAAGGCCTTGGCCGAGTTCCTCGACAGCTGCCAGATCGAGGAAGTGATCACCGACGACGGCCGCCTGGACGGCCTGGCCGAGGGGGATCTGGCCCAGCACTGGCAGGTCTCGGCCCGGTTCCTGAAGGCGGTGCTGACCGCCTGGCCCAAGCGCCTGGACGAGATGGGGCTGATCGACGTCAGCGACCGGCGGGTGCGGCTGCTGAACGCGCTTTCGGACCAGTGGGAGGCCAGCCCGCCGCAAGGCGTGCTGGTCGCCGCCGGCTCGACCGGCACGGCGCCCGCCACCGCCCGCCTGCTGCGGGTGATCGCCGGCCTGCCCCAGGGCGCGGTCGTGCTGCCGGGCCTGGACGACGGCCTGGCCGACGACGCCTGGGAGCAGATCGAGGGCGTCCAGGGCGAACAGCATCCGCAGGGGGCGATGAAGCGCCTGCTGGACGGGGCCAAGGTCACCCGCGCCGACGTCCGCCCCTGGTGGCCCGAGGCCGACAGCCGGGGCCGCTGGCGCCGCCGCCTGATCAACGAGGCCCTGCGCCCGGCCCAGGCCACCGCCGACTGGCTGGCCCAGATCGATCGTCTGCGCGCCGAGGCGCCGGGCCTGGACCCGATCGAAGAGGGGCTGAAGGGCCTGTCCCTGGTCAACGCCCGCACCGAGGAGGAGGCGGCCGTCGCCTGCGCGCTTCTCTTGCGCGAAGCGCTGGAGGATCCGGGGCGGACCGCCGCCATGGTCACCCCCGACCAGGAGCTGGCCCGGCGGGTCAACGCCCGCCTGGTGCGCTGGGGCGTGATCCCCGACAGCTCGGCCGGCGCGCCCCTGGCCGCCAGCCCCGCGGCGATCCTCGCTCAGCACGTGGCGGGCCTGGCCGTGGATCCGCTGGATCCCGTGCGCCTGCTGGCCGTGTCCAAGCATCCGCTGCTGCGCGCCGACGCGTCGGTGACCCGCGACCTGGAGCTGAAGGGCCTGCGCGGTCCGGCTCCGCGCGACGCCGCCCAGCTGTTGGAACGGCTGAAGGACCATGCCGAGGCCAAGACCCTGGTCGAGCGCGTGCTGGCCGCCGCCCATCGGGTCGCCTTGCCCTATGTCGCCGATCCCAAGGCCGGCCAGCCGGCCGCCGCCGCCCGGGCCCTGGTCGAGGCGCTGGAGGCCCTGGCCGATCCCACGGATCTCTGGGCCGGGTCAGCGGGCGAGAGCCTGGCGGGCCTGTTGTCGTCGCTGATCACCGACGGCGTCGCCCTGCCGCCGGCCTCGGCCCAGGGCTTCGCCGACCTGTTCGACCGCCTGGTCAACGAGGAGACCCTGCGCACCGGCGGGGCCACCCACCCGCGCCTGCGGATCTTCGGGGCCATCGAGGCGCGGATGGTGCGGGCCGACCGGCTGATCCTGGCCGGGCTGGAGGAGGGGATCTGGCCGCGCGGCGCGCCGATCGACCCGTTCCTGTCGCGGCCCATGCGCGCCAAGCTGAACCTGCCGCCGCCCGAGCGCCGCATCGGCCTGACCGCCCACGACTTCGCCCAGGCCGCCTGCGCGCCCGACGTGATCCTGGTCCACAGCGAGCGGCGCGGCGGGGCGCCGGCCGTCGAGAGCCGCTGGCTGTGGCGGCTGAAGACCCTGGCGCGCGGCGCGGGCCTTTCCCTGACCGAGCGCCCCGACGTGCTGGCCTGGGCCCGCGATCTGGACGCGCCAGGTCCCTACGAGCCGATCAAGCGCCCGGCCCCGACCCCGCCGGTCGCCGACCGTCCGCGCCGGATGGCCGTCACCCGGATCGAGGCCCTGACCCGCGACCCCTACGCCGTCTGGGCCCGCGACATCCTCAAGCTGTTCCCGCTGGACCGCCCTGACGAGCCGGTCGAGGCCCGGGCGCGCGGCACGGCGATCCACGCGGCGTTCGAAACCTTCTCGCTGGAGCATCCCGGCCCCGTGCCGGCCGACGCCGCCGGGATCTTCGCCGGCCTCTATCTGGGCGAACTGGAAAAGGCCGGCATGCCGCCCGCCGCCCTGGCCCGCGAACGGGCCCTGGCCCGCGAGGCCGCCCTGTGGGTCGCCGAGCTGGAGACCCGCCGCCGCGCGGGGGCCGAACGGATCGTGGTGGAGGCCGCCGGCGAGCTGACCTTCGACATCGGCGGCCGGCCGTTCACGGTCACCGCCAAGGCCGACCGCATCGAGCCGACGCCGGACGGCCTGGCCCACATCCTCGACTACAAGACCGGCGCCGCGCCGTCCAAGAAGCAGGTCGAGACCGGCTTCTCGCCCCAGCTGACCCTGACCGCCGCGATCCTGCGCGAAGGCGGCTTCAAGGACATCGGCCCGCGCGAGCCCGGCGACCTGACCTATCTGCGGGTCACGGGCCGCAAGCCGGCGGGCGTCGAGGAGGTGCGGGCCGCCGCCGGGGTCGACAGCCAGGAGGCGGCGATCAAGGCGCTGAACGGGCTGCGCGAACTGATCGAGCGCTACGACAATCCGAGGCAGCCGTACCTGTCGCGCGTGGCGCCGCAGTTCGTGCACGATCACGCGGGCGACTACGGGCATCTGGCCCGGGTGTTCGAGTGGTCGACCAGCGGCGACGACGGGGAGGGTTCGGAGTGAGCTTCGCCCTCCCCCAAAAGTCCCTCCCCCTGTGGGGGAGGCGATCGCGAAGCGATCGGTGGGGGGATACCGCGGAGGTGGGACGACTCCCCCCTCCGGCCCATCCGGGCCGCCTCCCCCACGGGGGGAGGGCCTAGTCATGTCCGACGCCCTGACCCTGCCCCCAGACCCCCAGCGCATCGCCGCCGACCCGGCCATCTCGGCCTTCGTCACGGCCAATGCCGGCTCGGGCAAGACCAAGACCCTGATCGACCGGGTCGCGCGCCTGCTGCTGGCCGGCTCGACGCCCGAGGCGATCCTGTGCGTGACCTACACCAAGGCCGCCGCCGCCGAGATGCAGCGGCGGCTGTTCGAGCGGCTGGGCGAGTGGTGCGTGACCCCCGACGTCAAGCTGCGCGAGCAGCTCGGGGCGCTGGAGGGCCGCGACCCGGCCGGCTTCAGCCACCGCGATCTATCCGAAGCGCGGGGCCTGTTCGCCAAGGCGCTGGAGACGCCGGGCGGGCTGAAGATCCAGACCATCCACGCCTTCTGCGAGAAGCTGCTGCGGCGTTTCCCGCTGGAGGCCGGGGTCTCGCCGGGCTTCCAGGTGATGGACGACAGCGCCTCGGCCGCCATCGCCCAGGGCGCGCTGCGCCAGGTGGCGACCTATGTCACCGACCACGACGACGCCTTCGCCCTGGCCTACGCCCGGTTCTCGGTGGCCCTGGACTTCGCCAGCTTCGAGGCGATGTTCGCCACCTTCGAGACCCAGCGCGGGGCGATCGGCGACTATCTGCAACGGGTCGGCGGCCTGCGGGGGGCGGTCGAGGACGTCTGGAAGGTCTGCGGCTTCCACTACGGGGCCAGCAGCGTCGAGGACGTCACGGCCGAGGCCATGGCCGAACTGGACCGCGACCTCTGGCGCTCGGTGGCCGACGTGCTGCTGAACGGGACCAAGACCGACATCAAGTGCGCCGGCCAACTTCGGGCCGTGGCCGCCGATCCCGACGCCGACCTCGACCAGGCCCTGGCGGCGCTGTTCACCGAGAAGGGGGCCGGCACGCCCGCGACCTGGCCGGCCAAGACCTCGGGCCTCAAGAGCCGCGAGGACCTGCGCACGCGCCTGCTGGCCGAGCAGGAGCGGCTGGCCGAGGCCCGCGAATGGCTGCGCGCCGCCCGGGTGGCCGAGGACAGCGCCGACGCCCTGCGCCTGGCGGCCCTCTATGTCACCTCGCACCAGATCGAGAAGGACGCCCGCGGCGCCTTGGACTTCGCCGACCTGATCGACCGCACCAAGGTGCTGCTGACCGAAAAGGTCGACGCGGCCTGGGTGCTGTACAAGCTGGACGGCGGCATCGACCACATCCTGCTGGACGAGGCCCAGGACACCGCCCCCGAGCAGTGGGCGATCCTGCGGGCCCTGACCTCGGACTTCTTCGCCGGGGCCGGCGCGGTCCGCTGGCGGGCCACCCATCAGGGGGAGGACGTCCGCACCCTGTTCGTGGTCGGCGACGAGAAACAGTCGATCTATTCGTTCCAGGGCGCGGATCCCCAGCGCCTGCTGGCGGAGACGCAAGGCTACATCGCCCAGATCACCGCCGCCGACCGGATCGGCAAGGCCGTGCCCCTGACCATGTCGTACCGTTCGACGGTCGAGGTGCTGAGCTTCGTCGACGCCCTGTTCTCGGCCCCCGAGACGCGGTCTGGCGTGCCCGCCCCGGCCGGCGAGGACCTGGTGCGCCACCAGCCATTCCGCGTCGACCACAAGGGGTGCGTCGACCTGTGGCCGCTGGAGCGCGAGCTGCCCGGCGAGGAGCGCGAGGCCTGGGACGCGCCGCTGGACGCCGAGAGCGAGCACGGCGCCAACCGCCGCCTGGCCGAGAAGATCGCCGTCGAGATCCAGGCCCTGATCGCCCGCGGCGACGCGGTGTTCGACAAGGAAACCCGTCAGTGGCGGCCGGCCCATCCGGGCGACATCCTGGTGCTGGTGCGCCGGCGCAAGGCGCTGTTCGAGGAGGTGCTGCGGGCCCTGAAGCGGCGCGGCGTGCCGGTGGCCGGCGCCGACCGCCTGAGCCTGTCGGCCCACATCGTGTTCGACGACCTGCTGGCCCTGGGGCGGTTCTGCCTGTTCCCCGACGACGACCTGACCCTGGCGGCCCTGCTGAAGAGCCCGTTCTGCGGCCTGTCGGACGACGACCTCTACGCCCTGGCCAAGGGCCGGCCCGGCACGCTGTGGAAGGCCGTCAACGACCGCGCCGCCGAGCAGCCCAAATGGTCCGCCGCCCGCGACCTGCTGCGCTGGGCCCTGGCCGAGAGCCGCCGCAAGCAGCCGTTCGAGTTCTACGCCCTGCTGCTGGGCCGGGTGGACGACACCGTCCGCTCCAACCGCGCCAAGGTGCTGACCCGCCTGGGCGAGGAGGCCGCCGAGGCCCTGGACGAGTTCCTGGCCCAGATCCTGGCCGCCGAGCAGCGGGGGGTGCGCGACCTGGAAGCCCTGGTCGCCGACTTCGCCAGCCTCGACATCGTGGTCAAGCGCGAGATGGAGGGCGCGCGCCAGGAGGTGCGGGTGATGACCGCCCACGGCGCCAAGGGCCTGGAGGCGCCGATCGTCTTCCTGCCCGAGACCACCATGAAGGGCGGGGCGCGCGGCTCGCCGCTGATGCGGACGGAGGCCGGCGGCTTCCTGTGGTGCGCGTCCAAGGCCAACGACTGCGAGGCCAGCGCGAACGCCCGCGAGCGCCGCGAGAAGAAGGACGCCGAGGAGGCCCTGCGCCTCTACTACGTGGCCCTGACGCGAGCCCGCGACCGCCTGATCCTATGCGGCCGGATCGACGCGCGGACCAAGGACGAGAACGTCGGCGGCTGGTACGCCGCCGCCCAGGCCGCCTTCGCCCATCCCGATATCGAGCCGGGCGTGCGGGAGATCAGCGACGACGGACGCCGCCGCTTCGGGCCCGACCCGATGCGCGCCGATGCCTCGGCGCCGCGCCCGGCGCCGGGCCCCGTCCCGACGCCCGCCTGGACCCTGGCCCCGGCCGCGCCCGAGACGCCCGCCGCCCGCTACGCCGCCCCCTCGACCCTGGAGGACGAGGCCCGGGGCAGCGCGCCCTCGCCCCTGGCGGCGGTGTCGGGCCTGGGCCGCTATCGGCGCGGCGAGATCATCCACCGGCTGCTGCAGCTTCTCCCCGACATCGAGCCGGTGGGTCGCAGGACCGCCGCCGGCCGCCTGCTGGCCGCCGAGCGCGACCTGACCGACGACCAGCGCGCGGAAATGGCGTCCGCCGCCTTCGGCGTGCTGGAAGACCCCCGGTTCGCGGCGGTGTTCGGCCCCGGCTCGCGGGCCGAGGTCTCGGTGGCCGGCGGGGCCTCGAAGCTGCCGCCCGAGCTGAAGATCTCGGGCCGGGTCGACCGGCTGGTGGTCATGCCCGGCCGCGTCCTGGTGGTCGACTACAAGACCAACCGCCCCTCGCCCGACCGCATCGAGAACGCCGATCCGGCCTATCTGTCCCAGATGGCGGTCTACGCCGCCGTGCTGGCCGAGGTGTTCCCGGACCGCCCGATCGAGGCCGCGATCGTGTGGACGGACGGCCCCAAACTCATGGCGGTTCCAGAAAAGGTGATGGCCGCCGCCCTGGCCCGGCTGTTCTAGATCATTGCCGAGGGGGGCGCGGGTCCCTAAATCTTGCTGCAAGACGGGGCGCGAATCCCCACCCAGGCAGTTTGGGCCACACAGTTTTCTAGCGCGCCCCGATCCTCCGGGCGCAGATGGAGCCAAAGAGATGAGCACCGTGACGGTGACCGACGCGTCCTTCGAAAAGGACGTCCTGCAGGCCGACAAGCCGGTCCTGGTCGACTTCTGGGCCGAGTGGTGCGGTCCGTGCAAGCAGATCGCCCCGGCCCTGGAGCAGATCTCCGAGGAGCTGGCCGATCAGGTCACCGTGGCCAAGGTCAATATCGAGGACAGCCCCACGACCCCGTCGCGCTACGGCGTGCGCGGCATCCCGACCATGATGCTGTTCCGCGGCGGCCAGATGGCCTCGATGAAGGTGGGCGCCATGCCCAAGGCCAAGATCCTGGAATGGCTGAACGAAGCCGGCGTGCACCAGCCCGCCTAGGCGTTCGCTGGTTCACAGCGCACAGCCGCCCGCCTCGCCGACGCGAGGCGGGCGGTTTGCGTTTGGGGGGCGATTTGCGGACAGAAGCCCGCCCTGGGATCGCTCCAGGAACCGGACCGTCTTCGGGCGACCGGACCCCGGACGTCGCGCCGGCCCGAGACGATGGTCGCGGTAGGCACGGGCGTTAAAATGTGAAGTCTGCGTCGCGAAGACAGGCCGCATGCGCGGTTCGGGAGGTTCGCAATGCTCGTCCGCGCCTTGGCCCTCGTGGCGTTTCTGTCCAGCGCGCCGCTCGCGGCGGCGGCCGAGACGCCGCGCGCGGTCGCCGGCGGTCCGGAGACGGTTTCGCTCTGGCCCCACGGGGCGCCGGGCGCCGAACGGCGGTCCGACGAGCCCGAGATCGTCGAGAACACCTATGTGCGCAACGTCCAGGATCCATCCCTGACGGTGTTCCCGGCCGATCCGCGCCACGCCAACGGCGCGGCCGTGATCGTCGTGCCCGGCGGCGGGCATCGCATGCTGGTCTTCGTCAACGAGGGCGCCGGGCCGGCCAAGGCGCTCAACCGCTACGGCGTCACCGCCTTCGTGCTGAAGTACCGTCTGGCGCGCGAGGCGGGATCGACCTACGCGATCGAACGCGACGCCGCCGCCGATCTGCGCCGGGCTGTCCGCTGGGTGCGGGCCAACGCCGCCCAATATGGCGTGGACCCGCGCCGGATCGGGGTGATGGGCTTTTCGGCGGGCGGCGAGCTGGTCTCGCTGGTCGCCGACAACCCCGCGCCGCCCCAGCCGCCCTCGGCCGATCCGCTCGACGCGGTCAGCGCCCGTCCCGACTTCCAGGTGCTGGTCTATCCCGGGCCCTTGGGCATCCCCGCCCAGGCCGCGGCCGGCGCCCCGCCGGCCTTCATCACCGCCGGCTCCCTGGACCAATGTTGCGCCGAACCGGCCGTGACCCTCTACAGCCAGCTTCGCAAGGCCGGCGTGTCGGCCGAGCTGCACCTGTTCGCCGACATGGACCACGGCTTCAACATCGCCGCCCACTCCGAGAGCCTGTCGATCCTGCACTGGCCCGACCGCCTGGCCGACTGGCTGAGCGACGGCGGCTGGCTGCACGAACGGCCCTTGGTGGACGCCAAACCCCTCAAGCCCTGAAACCGCCGCCAATCACCGGAACCACGACCATGGACATCGGACGCCGCGACCTTCTCCTCGCCGCCGCCTCTCTCGCCGTCGCCTCGGTCGCGGGAGGGGCCCGCGCCGCCGGCGATCGCAAGATCGGCTACGCGATCGTCGGCCTGGGCTATTACGGCCTCAACGTCATCCTGCCCCAGTTCGTCAACTGCCAGCACAGCCGGGTCACGGCCCTGGTCAGCGGGGATCCGGCCAAGGCCCGCGCGACCGCGGCGCGTTATGGCGTGCCGGAGCGCTCGATCTATTCCTATGAGACCTTCGACCAGATCCGCGACAATCCCGACGTCGATGTCGTCTACGTCATCCTGCCCAACTCCATGCACGCCGAGTACACGATCCGCGCCGCCAAGGCGGGCAAGCATGTGATGTGCGAGAAACCGATGGCGACCTCGGTCGCCGAGTGCGAGGCGATGATCGCCGCGTGCAAGGCGGCGGGCCGCAAGCTGATGATCGGCTACCGCTGCCATTTCGAGGCCACCAATCTGGAAGCCATGCGCCTGGCCCGCTCGGGCGCGGCCGGCCGCGTCCGCTATGTCCGCTCCGAGCACGGCTTCGTGCAGCGCGACCCGTCGAAGTGGCGGCTGAAGAAGGCGATGGCGGGCGGCGGGTCGCTGATGGACATGGGCGTCTACAGCCTGCAAGCGGCGCGGTACATGACCGGCGAGGAGCCGGTCTCGGTCATGGCGCGCGAGTCCACGGACCGCGGCGATCCCCGGTTCGCCGAGGTGGAGGACATGATCGAGTGGCTGCTGAAGTTTCCGTCCGGCGCGATCGCCAGCTGCCTGTCGACCTACAGCGCCAACCAGAACCATGTCCTGCTGATGGGCGACAAGGGACGGATCGAGCTTGAGCCCGCCACCCGCTACGACGGCAACCGCCTGTGGACCGGCAAGGACGGCCGCGCGGAGGAAATCTCGCCGCCGCCCGGCCCGGCCAAGACCCAGTTCGCCGGCCAGCTGGATCACCTGGCCGATTGCATTCAAGCCGACCGCTCGCCGATCGTTTCGGGAGAAGAGGGCTTGCGCGACATGCGGATCATCGAGGCGATCTACCGGTCGGCGCGCGAGGGAAGAACGGTCAAGCTATAGCGGGCGGCCGGCACGGCCGACTCTGGGCCATCGTCATGCCCAAGGGCCGGCCGTACCACCGCGGATGCGGAATTGCGCCGGAAGCCGGCGTCTACTTCTTCCCGGGCGTGACGATGAACGGCGAGACCGAGGCCGGGGCCGTCTTCTTGTCCGCCTTGGGTTTGCGGACTTCCTTGTTGGACTTCTTCTGACCCTTGGCCATGGCGGCTCCTGCCTGGACGCTCGCGCGCCGGGGAGATCCAGCGGGCCGAGCCGCCCTTTCGGCGTGGGTCAAGTCTAGAGCTTCAGCGCGTCGAGACCTACGGATTTCGGGCGGCGCGGCCCACACCTCTCACACTCGTCTCCCCGGTCTGAACAACAGGGCCCGGGATGACGGGTGAAAATGGGATGGAGGAAGTCGCCCCCTAGGCCGCCTTCTTGGCCGCCTTTTCCTTCTTGGGCTTCTTGTCCTTCTTGCCGTGGGCCGGCTTCTCGGCCTTGGGGGCCTTGAGCTTCTTGGCCTTGGCCTCGGGCTCGGCGTGGACGTCGGTGACGGCCATGTCGGCCAACAGCTCCAGGAAGCCCTCGCGCTTGCTGGGCTTGAGCAGGGCCAGGATGCGGGCGTCGGCCATGGCCACCTTGGGCCGGCTCTCCGCCAGCACGGCGGCGCCGGCGGGGGTCAGGTTGACGGTGTTGGCGCGGGCGTCCTGGTCGGAGCGGTGGCGCTCCAGGTGGCCCTTGGTGATCATCCGGGCGACCATGTCGGCCAGGGTGGAGCGGTCGATGCCGGTGGCGCGGACCAGGCCCGTCTGGGTGACGCCCTCGTTCTCGGCCACCGCCGCCAGGACCGCGAACTGGCGCTGGGTGATCCCGCCCGATCCGCTTTCCTCGGCGTAGATGTCCAGGGCAAGCTGCAGGACCCGGTGCAGGAGATGACTGGGCGAACGGGCCAACGCCCCGCCGTGATCAGCCCCGTGGACGGCCTTGCCGTCCTTGTCCTTGGTCTTGGCCATGGTCCGTCGTCCCTCGTTTCCGCCGACGGACCTTTATGTACCACGGTTACGCGTCGTTTTGACGACAGATGGTCCGTGGGCTGTCGGTTGGCCTAGAATCCCGCGTCCGGCGGCTCGGGGGTCTTGGCCTCGTCGCCCTTGGCGATGTGCTTCATCATGAAGGGCACCTGGCTCAGCGAGAACAGCAGGGCCAGGGGCAGCAGGCCGATGCGGAACTTCACCCACATGTCGGTGGTCTGGGTCAGGCGGACCAGTTCGTTGGCGACGGCGGCGAAGGCGAAATAGCCGCCGTAGCGCAGGGTCAGGGTCCGCCAGGCCGCGTCGGGCAGATGCACGGCCTCGCCCATCAGGGCCTTGAGCGGCGCGCGGCCGGTGAGCACCCCGCCGATCATGAAGACCGCCAGGGCGGCGTTGACCACCGTGACCTTGACCTTCACGAACACGTCGCTGTGGAACACCAGGCCCAGGGTCCCGAAGATCAGGGCCATGACGCCGGAAAACAGCGGCAACAGCGCCACCCGGCGCTCGACCACATAGCCCAGCACCAGGGCCAGGGCCGAGGCGGCGACCAGCACCCAGGTGGCGGTCTGGAAATTCTTGGTGGCGAAGAACGCGACCCCGAAGGCGACCGGCGCGCCGTAGTCGATGGCGGTGCGCACCCAGGCGGCGTTCTTCTTGATCGCTTCGGAGGGGGCGGCTTCGGGAGGCGTGTCGGTCATGGTCAGTCTTCCAGGCCCACCAGAGAACGCGAGAAGGCCCGCGCGTCGAACGGCTGCAGATCATCGACGCCCTCGCCGACGCCGATCAGCTTGATCGGGCTGTCGGAGGCGCGGGCCACCGGCACCAGCACCCCGCCGCGCGCGGTGCCGTCCAGCTTGGTCATCACAATCCCGGACACCCCGACCTGGTTGCCGAAGATCTTTTCCTGGGCCAGGGCGTTGCGGCCGACCGTGGCGTCCAGCACCAGCAGGGTCTCGTGCGGGGCGTCGGGATCGACCTTCTTGAGCACGCGGATGATCTTCAGCAGCTCGTCCATCAGCCCCTGCTTGTTCTGCAGGCGGCCGGCGGTGTCGATCAGCACCACGTCGTGGCCTTCCAGCTTGGCGCGCTCGACGGCCTCGTAGGCCAGGGCGGCGGCGTCGGCGCCGGGCGGGCGGCTCATGAAGTCGGCCCCGGCCCGGTCGGCCCAGATCTTCAGCTGCTCGACGGCGGCGGCGCGGAAGGTGTCGCCGGCGGCGATCAGCACCTTGGCCTTGTGGTTGAGCGTCAGGTCCGAGGCGATCTTGCCCAGGGTGGTGGTCTTGCCCGAACCGTTGACGCCGATGAACAGCACCACATAGGGCTTGGGTCCCGACAGCGGGTCGAACACGCCCTCGCGGTCGGACAGCTCGGCGGCGACCAGCTCGGCCAGGGCCTCCTTGACCTCGGTCTCGGTCGACGACTTGCCGAACCGCGCCTTGCCGAAGGCGTCGGTGATGCGCGCGGCGATCTGGGGACCCAGATCCGCCTCGATCAGCATCTCCTCCAGCTGGTCCAGCTGCTCCTGGTCCAGCGGCTTCTTGGTGAAGGCGCCGGTGACCTGCTCGGTCATCGCCTGGGACGACCGGGCCAGGCCCGACGTCAGGCGCTGGAACCAGCCTTTTTTCTGCTCGGGCTTTTCGCTCATGGCGTTCCTTTAGAGCGTGGCAGCTGAAAGTGTGAGCGGTTTCAGCGCTCGCCACGCTCCAATTTTATAGAGATGGAGCCTGAGACAGGCTCTATCGGACGTGGCATGAAACGCCAATGGACGCGCTTTCGACCACCCTATTCTGGCTGGATTACGCCGCCGTCGCCGTGTTCGGCGCGACCGGCGCGCTGGCCGCCGCCCACCGCAAGCACGACATCATCACCTTCGGCTTCTTCGCGGCCATCACCGGGGTGGGCGGCGGGACGCTGCGCGACCTGCTGATCGACGCGCCGGTGTTCTGGATCCAGCGCCCCGGCTACGTCATGGTCTGTCTGCTGGCGGCCGTCGCCGTCTGGCTGCTGGGCAAGCGCGGCTGGCGGTTCCGGGCCCTGCTGTGGCTGGACGCCCTGGGCATGGCCGCCTACGCCGTGGTCGGCACGGCCAAGGCCCTGAACCTGGGCGTCCATCCGTTCACGGCGGTGATGATGGGCGTGCTGACCACCGCGTTCGGCGGGGTGATCCGCGACGTCCTGGCCGGTGAGCCGAACCTGCTGCTGCGCCGCGAGATCTACATCACCGCGGCCCTATTGGGCGCGGGGGTGTTCGCCGGACTGACCACTCTGTTCCATGTCGGCTTCTGGCCGGCCGGGATCGCCGGCTTCACGGCCGCCTTCGGCCTGCGGGCCTGCGCGCTGAAGTTCGGCTGGAGCCTGCCGGGATTCGCGGGCGGCGAGGAAGCGGATCAGGTGTCGTGATCGGGATGCTGGCGACTGACCACCGCGTCTGACGGCCCGATCGGCGGGCGCACGGGCATGTCGGCCAGGTGGTCCATCCAGGCGGGACGGCCCTCGACGGCCAGCTGCACCACCGGCTCGACCCGCGACGGGTCGTCGAAGGCGAACACCGCCAGGTCGATCTGGTCGGCGCTCCATTCGAAGGAGAGGGGCGTGCCGCAGGCGGCGCAGAAGCCCCGCCGGACGGCGTCCGAGCTCTGGAAACGCGACGGCGCGCCGCGCGTCCAGGTCAGGTCGGCGACGTTGACGGTGACCAGTGCTCCGAACGGCCCGGCGAAGGCCTTCTGGCACATGCGGCAATGGCAGATCGAGGCGCGGCCGACCTCGCCCTCGACCCGGAAACGCACCGCGCCGCATTGGCAGCCGCCGGTCAGGGCGCCAGTCGAATTGGGCGTCTCGGACATCGGAAACCTCAGTGCTTGGGGGGCGGAAACGACAGGATCGGAACCGGCGTCAGGCGGAAGGTCACTTCGTAGGCGTCGTGGTCGGACAGCACCGGACCGCCGGTGGCCGAGCCGTCGAACCGGGCCTCGACCTGGATCGGCCGGATCGCCACCTGGTCGCCCTGTTTGAAACCGATCAGGTCCTGGGTGTCCAGC
The DNA here is from genome assembly GCF_001427165.1 of Caulobacter sp. Root487D2Y. NCBI lineage: Bacteria > Pseudomonadati > Pseudomonadota > Alphaproteobacteria > Caulobacterales > Caulobacteraceae > Caulobacter > Caulobacter sp. Root487D2Y. The sequence continues at coordinate 387,960 of NZ_LMFD01000001.1, read as the reverse complement.
CACGGCGCGTCGCCGTCGGCCGAGATCCTGGCGTCGCAGCTGTCGGGCGTCTGGAAGCAGACCTGGCTGACCACCTCGAACGGATAGCGCTGCATCACGTAGTCGTAGCGGTCGGGCGCGTGCATGACGTTGAAGTCGCCGCCGACGATCAGCGGCGCGCCGGGCGTGCGGTCGGTGCCCATGAACCGGCCCAGCTCGGCGGCCTGCAGGTGGTGGGCGATGCGGTTGCGATTGCGCGGCACGCCCGAGGCGCCCTTGGAATTGAGGTGGGTGTCGGCGATCTCGACCGGGACGGGCAGGCCGGGAACCTCCAGGCTGACCAGCATCACCCCCTTGTTGGCCAGGCAGTCCAGGCCCGCGCAATAGTGGTAGGCGTGCGACTTGACCCAGTTGATCGGGTGGTTGCTCAGCACCCACAGGCCGCTGGAGCCCCACTTGCCCCAGCCCTCGCCCTTGCGGCGGTATTTCACCCGCTTGTAGCGCGGCTTGTCCTCGCGGGTCAGCTGGCTGCCGTCGCGCTGCTTCTTGCGCGGCCCCTTGGCGACATAGGGATAGCCGCTGAGCTCGATCAGGTCGTCGACCTCGCCGCTGAAACCTTCCTGCAACAGGACGACATCGGGCTCGAGGCCCTTTTCGCGCAGGCCGGCCAGCTGGCGGCCGATGGCCCTGAGCTTGGAGCCGCGACCCGCCCGCACCGGCCAGGGCAGGCCCTCGACATTGTAGGTCATCACGCTGAGCTCGACCGACCGCATCGGGCCGATCGGATGGAAGGCGGCGGGCGGGGTGTCCTCGGTCTGGGGCTCCCGCGGGCGCGGCGCGTCTTGCGCGAGGGCCGCTTCCCCGGTCAGCAGGATGGCGGCGAGAACGGCCGTCAGGACGCGACGATCGATCATTCCTGGACGGCGAGCTCCGCGATCACCCGCGCGCCGTCGTGACCCACCACCCGGAAGGCGGCGATCTCGCCCTGCGGGGCGACGCCCCCCAAGGCGGGATCGAAGGCGATTTCGGTGAAGTCCTCGGCCCGGGCCACGCCCTCGCGTTCGATCAGGCCCGACAGGATGCGGCCGACCTGGCGCTGGAGGTGTCGCTCGAGCCCGGCCTGGCCCGCCTCGCGCAGGCGGCGGGCTCGGTCCTTGATCACAGGGCCTTTCACCGGCGGCATCCGCGCGGCCGGCGTGCCGGGGCGGGCGCTGTAGGGGAAGACGTGCAGGAACGCCAGACCCGCCTCCTCGACCAGCTTCAAGGTGTTGGCGAAGGCTTCCTCGGTCTCGGTGGGGAAGCCGGCGATCAGATCGGCGCCGAAGGCGGTGTCGGGACGCACGCGGCGGACCTCGGACACCAGCTTCAGGGCGTCGGCCCGGCTGTGGCGGCGCTTCATGCGCTTGAGGATCAGGTCGTCGCCGGCCTGCAGGCTCAGATGCAGGTAGGGCATCAGCCGCGGCTCGGTCTCGAGCAGCTTGAACAGGTCCGGATCGATCTCGGCGGCGTCGATCGACGACAGGCGCAGGCGCGGCAGGTCGGGGACCAGCTTCAGGATCCGGGCGACCAGCTGGCCCAGGGTCGGCTGGCCGGGCAGGTCCGTGCCCCACGACGTCACGTCGACGCCGGTCAGCACCACCTCGCGATAGCCCTCGGCCGACAGGCGGCGGACCTGTTCCACGACCTCGCCGGCCGGAGCCGAGCGCGAATTGCCCCGCCCATAGGGGATGATGCAGAAGGTGCAGCGGTGATCGCAGCCGTTCTGGACCTCGACATAGGCCCGGGCGCGGTCCTTGAGGCCGGCGATCAGGTGACCGGCGGTCTCCTTGATCGACATGATGTCGTTGACCCGCACGCGGGTGGAGGTGTCGAGCAGGGCGCCCGGGGCGGCCTTCTCGGCGTTGCCCAGCACCAGGTCGACTTCCGGCATGGCGGCGAAGGCGGCGGGGTCGATCTGGGCGGCGCAGCCGGTGACGATCAGCCGGGCGTCCGGCCGCTCGCGGCGGGCCTTGCGGATCGCCTGGCGGGCCTGGCGCACGGCCTCGTTGGTCACCGCGCAGGTGTTGAACACCACCGCGTCGGCCAGGCCGTCGGCCGACGCACGAGCCCGGATGGCCTCGGACTCATAGGCGTTCAGCCGGCAGCCGAAGGTGACGACGTCGACGCCGTCCGGACCGGACACGGTCGTCGCCGGTCCGCCCTCTTCGCCGACCGCGGGCGCGGGCTTCGGGGGCCTGGAGATGAGGGTGTAGGTCACGGGGCTTCGACCAACGCCGCGAAGGCGTCCTTCCAGTCGGGATGCCAGCGCGACAGGGCCGGACGGTTTTCGATGACGTCGCCCATGGCCCAGGCCATGCGCTTTTCGTCCAGCGAACGCGGCACGTCGTTGTCGGGGCACAGGATGTAGAAGTCGCCGCGCGCGATGCTGTCCAGCATGAACTGGACGGTCTGCTGCGGCGTCCAGGCGGCGGCCGGCTTGTCGCGGCCGCGCCGGGTCATGCCGGTATGGACGAAACCGGGGATCAGCAGGCGGGCGTCGACCTGGCAGTCGACCGTCTCGCGCAGGGTGTGGGCGAGCCCTTCCGTCAAGGCCTTCACCGCCGACTTCGACACGTTGTAGGCCGTATTGCCCGGCGGCTGGGTGATCCCTTGCTTGGAGCCGGTGTTGATGATCAGGCCAGGACGGCCGCTGGCCGCCATCTCCTCGCCCATCACCTGGACGCCGTTGATCACGCCCCACAGATTGACGTCGAGCACGCGCTTCCACGGGTCCTCGCCCGAAAAGACGTCGCCCCCGCCGCCGACCCCGGCGTTGTTCATCAGCACGTCGATCGCGCCGAACCTGTCGACGGCGACGTCGCGCAGGGCCTGGACGGCGGCGCGGTCGGCGACGTCGGTCTCCACGGCCAGGGCCTTGTCGCCGATGGCGTCGGCCGCCTTCTTCAGGGCCCGGCCCATGATGTCGGCCAGGACCACGTTCATGCCGAGGCCCGCGAAGGCTTGCGCGGCGGCCAGGCCGATGCCGTCGGCCGCGCCGGTGATCACGGCCGTCTTGCCGGGCCCGATCGCCGGATGAATGGGGGCGGGGTGGATCGTCATGCGACCGCGAGCTCCGGCAACTTGCCGACGAACTCCATGGTCACCGGGCCGGTCATGATCACGTGGCTGTCGCTGGCCCGCCATTCGATGGTCAGGACGCCGCTCTCGAACTCGACCTTGGCGACGCGGTTGGTCAGGCCGCGACGCACGGCGGCGACCTGGGCCGCGCAGGCGCCGGTGCCGCAGGCGGCGGTCAGGCCCGCGCCGCGTTCCCAGACCTTCAGCTTGATATGGTCGCGCGCCGCGATGTGGGCGAAGCCGACATTGACGCCTTCGGGGAACAGCGGGTGATGCTCGACCAGGCTGCCCGTGCCGCGCGCGAAGTCGTCGCTGACCGGGGCGTCGACAAAGAACACCACGTGCGGATTGCCCATCGAGACGCAGCCGGGGGTGTGGACCAGCGGCGCGTCGATCGGGCCGACCTGCAGCTCGATGCCGACGGTGTCCATCTCTTCCGCCAGCGGAATCTGGTCCCAGGCCAGACCGGGCCGGCCCATGTCGACGGTCACCAGCTTGTCGCCGGCCATCTGGCCCGTCAGGCGGCCGGCCACGGTGTCGAAGGCCACGGCGGTCTTGCCCGACGACTGCATCAGCAGCCAGGCCACGCAGCGCGTGCCGTTGCCGCAGGCCCCGGTCTCCTCGCCGTCCGAATTCCAGAACCGCACATAGGCGCTGGCGCCCTCGGCGCGCGGCGGGTCGATGGCGATCACCTGGTCACAGCCGATTCCGCCCTCGCCCCGTTTCGCGATCGCCCGGATCTCGTCCGGGGTCGGATTGAAGGGCTGGGTCAGGGTCTCGATCACGACGAAGTCGTTGCCGAGGCCGTTCATCTTGAGAAAGGTGCGGCTCATGGTGCGGGCTATATAGTGGAAAACCGCGCCGGAGTCAGAGGTCGGCCACAGCGGCGGCGTTTTGGTCGCGGCTTTTCGGGCGCCGCCCCTGGGGACATGCACTCACGGCGGAGCGCCGGCCAGGTTCGCGGGGCGTTTGAGATGAGTGCGTGTCCCCCAAGTCAGCCGTGGGCTTGCCGGAGGGGCTGGGGGCAACCGTGGGGACACGCACTCGCCCTGGCCGTCTGGACAAGATTTCACAGGCCTTGCCGTGAGAGCATGTCCCCGGCGGGGATCCAGCTGCCTCCATCCCCGCGAATTCGGCAAAGAAGTTCAACAACTTCAACGCTCTGAAAAAAAGCAGCGTCACCGACGCGCCAGTGTTCAAACCCCCCGCACAATAAACCCGTCTCCATCGCGGAGGAGGGCGCTTGGTACCGACCCGAAGCGGCGATGGAGGTGGAACCGAGCGGGGCCGGCTGGACCTGGCGATCGGATCGCGGCGGACGGCGGGGCTCAGAAGGCTCCAAGGTCCGGCGGGGACGATGGCCGGACGGGCGGGTCGACGGGGCCGGGAGGTTCAAACCGGCCTGTTCCAGGATCTGTCGGAGTCGCTGACGGCCCCTTCCGGGCGACTTTGATCCTGCCCGTCCGAGGGGGAACGTCGACCGGGATGAAACAGGCCCTCAGTCGCCGTCCCTTGAGAAGAACGGTTCCGCGGAGCGGTCTGTCCACGCCGAAACGCAAACACAACACTCACGGTCTCCGGGCCTGGCCCGGCCGCTCCGCGCCTCCTCACCCACTCGTCGCGAAAGCCCGAGGTCGGACAGTCGTGTCCGCCGCCAACCCTCCATGAGGAGACTGTCATGCCCAAGTCCAAGCCGCCCCGTCGTCGCAAGATCCGTCGAGGCAACGAGCTTCGCGTGTTGATGCTCGAGGGCGTCCGGGCCGCGTTGGCGCTGAACGACGCCACGTTGGCCAAGATCGACGAGGTTCTCAGCCGAACGCCGTCAGGTCCCCAGAGGACCCAGTTGCTGGCGCTTCGGGCGGAGATGAAGTCGCATCGGCCCGGCCTGCTGGAAAGCCGCGCCGACGCCATGACGCCGTGGTTCTTTGAATCGTAGGTCATCGACGCGCGCGGGCCCGGCTCGAATATCGAAAGGAGACAAAGATCAACCCGCATGGGTCTCGATCCTGTATCCTGTCGTTCTATGGGCGAACCCAATGCGTCGCCGTGGGATGGTCCGTTTGACAGCCGAAAACACCGACGGCCTGCGCCTCCGAGCCCGTCTCCGCGCCCTCTACCATGGCGCCTCGCCCACCGCGGTGCGGTTCCGCTATGGCGTCATCGTCATCGATCTGGCGATCATCGCCTTCTTCGTCGCCGCGCCGCTGATGCGCCGTCACGGCCTGACCTTCTACGCGATCGACTATCTCGTGGCGGCCTTCCTCGCGCTGGACCTGGCGGCCCGGGCCATCGCCCACGGCGAGATCAAGACCTGGCTCAAGAAGCCCATCACCTGGGTCGACCTGTTCGTGCTGGCCACCCTGCTGTTCCCGGCCTGGCTGTTCAATTTCGGCTTCCTGCGGGTGGTGCGGCTGTGGACCCTGATCCACAGCGAGTTCTTCTGGCGCACGATCGGCCGGCGCTACGACGACACCCGGGTCGAGCAGATCACCCGCGCGGCCTCCACCCTGGTGACCTTCGTCTTCGTGGTCACCGGCTTCGTCTATTCCAGCTTCGCCGGACGGCACGAAGGCATCGGCGGCTATGTCGACGCCCTCTATTTCACCGTCACCAGCCTGACCACCACCGGCTATGGCGACGTCACCCTGCCCGGCGCCTGGGGCAAGCTGCTGTCGATCGCGGTGATGCTGGGCGGAGTGTCGCTGTTCATCGGCCTGATCCAGTCGATCCTGCGGCCGCACAAGGTGACCTTCCCCTGTCCGTGCTGCGGCCTGCGCCGGCACGATCCCGACGCCGTGCACTGCAAGGCCTGCGGTCAGGTGCTGAACATCCCCAACGACGGCGACTGAGTCCTCTGGCGCGGGACATCTTTTGCGATACGGTCCGGGTCGAAGGCGCCGCTTTCCGAAGCCGCCGCCCTGTCACGACAGCCGCCGGATCCCCAGATGCGCAGACTGCTCCTCGCCCTCCTCGCCTCCACGAGCCTCATGACCACAGCCGCACAAGCCGCCGATCCCGTCCCCGCCGACACTGAAGCCCGCACGCCGCTGGCCGACCTGGGCAAGGACGATCCCTACAAGTGGATGGAGGAGATCGAGGGCGAGCGGCCGCTGGCCTGGGCCAAGGCGCAGAACACCCGCAGCCTGGCCGTGCTGCAGGGCGACAGCCGCTATGCCGGCCTGGAAAGCCAGGCCCTGGCCATCCTCAACGCCAAGGACCGCGTGCCGGGCGTGTCGTTCGCCGGCGACGGTTCGTTGCGCAACTTCTGGCAGGACGCCGAGCACGTGCGCGGCGTCTGGCGCCAGACGACGCTGGAGAGCTACCGCACCGCCGAACCCCAGTGGGAGACGATCCTCGACATCGACGCCCTGTCCAAGGCCGAGAACGCCAACTGGGTGTTCAAGGGCGCCGGCTGTCTGGCGCCTGACGACACCCGCTGCCTGGTCTCGCTGTCGAACGGCGGCAAGGACGCCATGGTCGTCCGCGAGTTCGACACCACCACCCGGACCTTCGTCGATCCCGCCAAAGGGGGCGGCTTCGTGCTGCCGGAGGGCAAGCAGAGCGTCGGCTGGCTCGACCGCGACACCCTGCTGGTCGCCCGCGAATGGGAGCCGGGCCAGGTGACCAAGTCGGGCTACGCCTATGTGGTCAAGGCCTGGAAGCGCGGAACGCCCCTGGCCTCGGCCAAGGAGGTGTTCCGGGGCACGCCGGACGACGTCTCGGCCTCGGCCTACACGCTGCTCGACGCCGACGGCAAGGTGGTGGCCACCCTGGTCAACCGCGCGGTCAGCTTCTTCGAGGCCGAGACCTATCTGCTGACCGACAAGGGCGCGGCGAAGCTGCCCCTGCCGCTGAAGAGCTCGGTGCAGGGCTATGTCGCCGGCCAGATGATCATGACCCTGGAGCAGGACTGGCCCGAACGCGGCTTCAAGACCGGCGACCTGATCAGCTTCGACCTGGCCGCCTTCAAGGCCGATCCGGCCAAGGCCGCCGCGACCCTGGTTCTGCGCCCGACCGCCAAGCAGTCGGTGGAAACGGTCACCACCACCCGCGACAGGCTGGTGGTCGGCCTGCTGGACAATGTCACCGGCGGGGCCCTGGTCTACAGGCACGGACCCGGGGGCTGGACCAGCCAGAAGCTGGCCCTGCCGACCAACTCGACGATCGGCCTGGGCTCGGCCTCGCAGAAGGACGACCGACTGTTCCTCAGCGTCACCGGCTATCTGACGCCCTCGACCTACTGGCTGGCCGACGCGGCCTCGCTGCAGCTGGAGCAGGTCAAGGCCTCGCCCGCCCGCTTCGACGCCTCCGCCCACGTGGTCGAGCAGTTCGAGGCGACCAGCACCGATGGGACCAGGATCCCCTATTTCGTGGTGCGGCCCAGGGGCGTGAAGTACGACGGGACGGCCCCGACCCTGCTCTACGCCTATGGCGGCTTCCAGGCCTCGATGACCCCGGCCTATTCGGGGGTGATGGGCAAGCTGTGGCTGGAGCGCGGCGGGACCTATGTGGTGGCCAACATCCGCGGCGGCGGCGAGTTCGGCCCGGCCTGGCACAACGCCGGCCTCAAGGAGAACCGCCAGAAGGTCTATGACGACTTCTTCGCCGTCTCCCAGGACCTGATCACCCGCAAGATCACCTCGCCGCGCCGCCTGGGGATCATGGGCGGCAGCAACGGCGGCCTGCTGATGGGCGTGGCCCTGACCCAAAGGCCAGAGCTCTACAACGCCGTCGTCGTGCAGGTGCCGCTGTTCGACATGATCCGCTACACCCAGATCGGGGCCGGCGCCTCGTGGGTGGGCGAATACGGCGACCCGGCCATCCCGTCCGAACGGGCGGTGATCGCCAAATACGACCCCTATTCCAACCTCAAGGCGGGCCAGAACTATCCCGAGGTGTTCATCGAGACCTCGACCAAGGACGACCGCGTCCATCCGGCCCACGCCCGCAAGGCGGCGGCGCGGCTGGAGGAACTGGGCTATCCGGTGCTGTATTACGAGAACATCGACGGCGGCCACGCGGCCAGCGCCAACCTGGCCGAGACCGCCCGCCGCCAGGCGCTGGAATACATCTATCTGTCGAAGAAGCTGATGGACTGACCGGGGGCCCGGAGAAGCCTGTTTTCCGGGCCGTAAACCCTAGTTCAATCTCTGCCCGTCATGATGGCGTCGATTGTCCGGCCGCTCTTCCGGCCGAGCCGGATCGAGGTTGCCTTGAAGATCGACGTCTTCCCCGCCCTGGAGCTGCCCGCGGAGGTCCACGCGGCCTGGTCGGCCGTCCAGGCCGGCGAGACGCGCCTCGACAGCCCGTTCCTGTCGCCGCTGTGGGCCCAGGCGGTCGCCCGCGCCCAGGGGCCGGCCGGCGGCGTGCGAATCGCGGTCCAGCGCGACCCGGCCGGCGACCCGGCGGCGTTCCTGGCCGTGCGCAAGCGCGGCTCCACCGCCATGCCGGTCGGCGCGCCGATGAGCGACTACCAGGCCCTGGTGGCCCGCGACGGCTTCAGGGCCGACCCGCGCGCCATGCTCCAGGCCCTGGGCGTTTCGCGCTACGATTTCTGCCACATGCTGGCCGAGGATCCGGCCTTCCAGGGTCACGCCCGCGGCCGGGACGTGTCCTGGGTGGTCGAGGTCGCCGACGGCTACGCCGCCTATGAGGCCGAGCGCAGGGCGGCCGGGATCGGCGCGCTGAAGGACATCGACAAGAAGCGCCGCAAGGTCGAGCGCGAGGTCGGGCCCGCCCGCTTCACGGCCCTGTCGGCGTCCCGCGCCGACTACGAACAGCTGATCGCCTGGAAACGCGCCCAGCTGGCCGCCACCGGCCAGACCGACCTGTTCAAGACCGCCTGGGTCATGCGGCTGATGGACGAGCTGCTGGAGACCCGTGACCCGGCGTTCGGCGGCGGGCTCTACACCCTGCACCTGGGCGACGACCTGGCGGCCGTGCATTTCCACCTGCGGGGCGGCGCCACGATCCACGGCTGGCTGATCGCCCACGATCCACGGTTCGAACGCTACTCGCCGGGCCTGCTGCTGTTCCAGGACATCCTCAGGAGCCTGGACGCCGGGCCCTACAGGCGCCTCGATCTTGGGGCCGGCGACTATCGCTTCAAGCGCGAGCTGTCGAACCGGCAACAGGGCGTGATGTTCGGGTTCCTGGGCGCGCCGTCGGTCTCGACCCTGGCCCGCACCGCGGTCTACGGCCTGCGCGAGGTCGCCGAGGCCCTGCCGCTGGGGCCGGTCTCGGCCCTGCCGGGCAAGGCGATGCGGCGGATCGACGTCCTGCGCGGGCTGCGCTGAGTCAGACGGTTCGACCTTAAGAGGCGCGCGCGATCAACGCGATCACGCAGCTCCAGAGCATGAGATTGACGGCGGAAATAAACAGAAGCCAGCCCAGACGACCCTGACGGCCGTCGTGCCGCCCGCGATACGCATCCCCGCGAACCACATGACCCATGGTTTCCTCCAAAGCTCTCTGGTGGAGCTTGAATCGGATGAAACTCCCGTTCCCGAGTAGGCGCAAGCAAGTTTGATCGGCTGTCCCACGACAATCCCGAAAATGTGACGATACTCCAGCTGGGCCGTGACGGGCATGACCCGGAGCCTGTCAGCTCTAGGGCGAAACGCCGTTGATCCGCAGGGCCGGCGGATCGATGCGGCCGGCCTCCCAGGCGCGCGTCCAGGCCAGGCGTTTGACCGGTTCCCGGAAGGCGAAGCGCAGCAGGTGATCGGCGACGACGTCCTCCAGTCGGGCCAGGCCCTCCAGGTCGGCGGCCTCGATCGTGACGTCGAGACCCTCCAGATCGGCCATCATGCTGCAGGTCCCGAGCGGCAGTGGGATCAGGGCCGAGATGTCGTCGTACGACACCTCGAACCTGTGGCCCCAGTGCTTGGCCAGCTGAGTCATGTAGCGCGCGGCCTTGTCGGTGGTCAGGCGGGCATGGCTCTGCATGAGGCTAGACCCCTTCGATGGCGGCGGCCGCGTCGTCCATGACCTTGGCGATCGCCGAGACCTGTTCGGGCGTCAGCGAGCCGGAGGTCAGCTTCAGGCGCAGGGCGGTCTTGAGGTTCTCGCGGGCCCGCATGATCTGAGGCGAGAAGGCGGCGCTCTGGGCGGCGGCTTCGGCCATGCGGGTGAACAGGCCGTGGACCGGCTGGCTGTTGCTTTCCAGGAAGGCCCGGCCCTCGTCGGTGATCGTGTAGAGCTTCTTGCCGCCGCCGGCGTCGGCCGCGGTGACGTAGCCCAGCTCTTCCAGCAGGGTCAGGGTCGGATAGATCACGCCCGGGCTGGGGGTGTAGGCGCCGCCGGCGGCGGTCTCGACGGCCTTGATCAGCTCGTAGCCGTGGCTGGGCTTGTCGGCGATCAGCTTCAGCACGACCAGACGCAGATCGCCGTGATCGAAGAACCGGCCCATGCGGCCGCCGCGGCGATGATGGCCCTCGTGGCCGTGGAAGCCGAACGGGTGGCGGCCGAAGGGCGCGCCGTGATGACCGCCGTGGCGGCCGTGGTGGGGATGACGTCCAAACATGTAGGTTTTAGATCCTGTTTCGTTATATCGAAGATACAGATATATCGGATTGGCGGAACGTCAAGAGTGTTTTTCGATATATCTAAAACCGACCTAAAAGAAAGGCGCGCGCCGCATCGACGCGCGCCTTCTTCGAACCCGCCCTAGGCGCCCGGCGGAACCGGGAAGCCGCGGTTGCGCATCAGCGCCCCTATCTTCACGTCGCGGCCGCGGAAGCGGCGGAAGGCCTCGCCCGCGTCGATCGTATTGCCCACGCTCATGATGTCGTCGTGCAGGCGCTTGGCCACGGCCTTGTCATAGAAGCCGCCGGGCGCCTCCTCGAAGGCCTCCGCGGCGTCGGCGGTCAGGGTGTCGGCCCAGATGTAGTCGTAATAGCCGGCCGAATAGCCGTCGCCCGAGAAGATGTGCCCGAACTGGGTGGGCCGGTGGCGCATGACGATCTCGGAAGGCAGGCCGATCTCGGCCATGGCCGATTTCTCGAAGACCGCCGGGTCGATGGCCTGGCCCTTGGCGGCCAGGTGGATCTTCATGTCGTAGATCGCCGAGGCCAGGTATTCGACCGTCGAGAAGCCCTGGTTGAAGGTCTTGGCCTTCTCGATCTTGGCCACCAGCTCGTCGGGGATCGGCTTGCCGGTCTGGTAGTGGACGGCGAACTGGCTCAGCACCGGCTTGGTCGGCAGCCAGTGCTCGTTCAGCTGGCTGGGGAACTCGACGAAGTCACGGGCCACATTGGTGCCGGCCAGGCCGGGATAGTTCACGTCCGAGTTCAGGCCGTGGAGGGCGTGGCCGAACTCATGGAACATAGTGACGGCGTCGTCCCACGAGATCAGTACCGGCTCGCCGGGCTTGCCCTTCACGAAGTTGCAGTTGTTGGAGACGATCGGGGTGACCACGCCCTTGAACTTCTCCTGGGTGCGGTACTCGCTCATCCAGGCGCCCGACTGCTTGCCGGCCCGGGCATAGGGATCGAAGTACCACAGGCCCACGCGCTGCCCGCCCCTGGTCACCTCCCAGACGCGCACGTCCGGATGGCAGACCGGCACGTCGGCGATCTGGGTGAAGGTGAAGCCGTAGAGCTGGCCCGCCGCCCAGTGGATGGCCTCGCGCAGCTTCTCCAGCTGCAGGTAGGGTTTGACCACGTTCTGGTCGAGGTCGTAGCGCGCCTTGCGCACCTTCTCGGCGTAGTGGCGGTAGTCCCAGGGGGCGATCTTGAAGGTCGCGCCTTCCGCGTCGGCCACCTTCTGCATGTCGGCCACTTCCTCGTGGACCCGGGCCACGGCCGGCTTCCAGACCTGCATCATCAGGTCCATGGCCGCGTCCGGGGTCTTGGACATCTGGTCGGCCGTGATCCAGTGGGCGTAGGTTTCGAAGCCCAGCAGCTGGGCCTTCTCGGCCCGCAGCTTGAGGATCTCGGTGATCACCGCCTTGTTGTCGCGGGCGTCGTTGTTGTCGCCGCGCGACACCCACATCCGCCAGCCCTTCTCGCGCAGGTCGCGGCGGTCGGAATAGACCAGGAACGGCTCCATCGACGAGCGGGTGTTGGTGATCAGCCACTTGCCCTTCAGGCCCTTTTCCTCGGCGGCGGCGGCCGCCCCGGCCTTCACCGAGTCCGGCAGGCCCGTCAGGTCGGCCTCGGCCAGCTCCAGGGTGTAGCTCTCCTCGTCGGCCAGCTCGTTCTGGCTGAACCTGGTGTAGAGGCTGGCCAGGGCCTGGTTGATCTGGCCCAGACGAGCCTTCTTGGCGGCGTCCAGCGCCGCGCCCTGACGGGCGAAAGAGTTGTAGACCACCCAGGCCAGGCGCTTCTGCTCGGGCGTCAGGTTCGAGGTTTCGCGGGCGTCGTAGACGGCCTTGATGCGAGCGAACAGCTGCTCGTTCTGGACGATCTCGTCGCCGAACGCCGCCAGCTTCGGCGTGGTCTCGGCCTCGACCTTCTGCATGGCCGCGTCGTTCATCGTCGAGGTGAACACCCCGAACAACGCGCCCACCCGGTTCATGGCGCGACCGGAATCCTGGTAGGCCGCCATCACGCCCTCGAAGGTCGGAGCCGAGCGCTTGGCGGTCAGGGCGAACAGTTCCCGGCGCTGCTCGGCCATGGCCGTCTCGAACGCCGAGGCGAACAGCTCGGGCTTGACCTTGTCCAGCGGCGGCAGGCCGCCGTGCGGACCCGTCCAGGGGGCCAGAAGGGGATTGGGTGAAGCGGCGGCGGGGGTGGCGGCTTTGGCGATCATGGGCATCAGGGCGGTCGCGCTGGCGGCGGCGAGGAAGGAACGACGCTTCACGGGCGGGTCTCCGGAAAAAGGGAGCTGAACCCTAGAGCGCCGCGCGGCTGGTCGTTAAGCGCTTTCGCGCGGAATTCGTGCCGCCAGCCATGAATTCGACGACAGAAACGCTCGCACGGCGCATTCGGCCGGGGCCGGTTCGTGCGCGATAGGCGCCTGCACGGGATCTGCGTCAGAATCTCAAGCCGGCCGCGTGGACGACCGGGCGGCGGCGGGGTAAGCCAAACGCATGTCAATCGGCGTCTTCGACTCCGGCGTGGGCGGCCTCACGGTCCACCGCGCCCTCGTGAACCGTCTGCCCCAGGCGGACTTCATCTATCTCGCCGACCAGGCCAACGCCCCCTATGGCGGCCGGCCGGGCGAGGAGATCGTCGACCTGACCCGGGCCGGCTGCGAGCGCCTGTTCGACGCCGGCGCCAGCCTGGTGGTCCTGGCCTGCAACACCGCCTCGGCCATCGCGCTGCGTCGCCTGCAGCAGACCTGGCTGCCGGGTTATCGCAGGCAGCTGGGCCGGCCGATCAACGTGCTGGGCATCATCGTGCCGACCATCGAGGCGGCCACCGGCCTGCCCTGGGAGCACGAGGCCGAGCGGCGCGGCGACAAGGTCGAGCAGCTCGATGTCCTCGGCGTCTTCTCGACGCAGGGCACGACCAATTCGCGCGTCTACGAGATCGAGATCGACAAGCGCAAGCAGGACATCGCGGTGTTCTCGCAGGCCTGCCCGGACCTGGTGCCGATGATCGAGGCCGACGCCGGGGCCGTGGACCTGGCCAAGGCCGTCGAGGGTTATGTCCAGGCGCTGAAGACCCGCATCGGCCGCTATCCCGACCGGGCGGTGCTGGGCTGCACCCACTACGAGATCATCGCCGACATCTTCCGCGCCGCCCTGCCGGCCGGCACGCCGGTCATCCACCAGCCGGCCTCGACCGCCGACGCCCTGGAGCTTTATCTGCAGCGCCATCCGGAGCTCGACCCCGGGACCGGCGGCTCGCGCCAGTTCCTGACCACCGGCGCGCCGGGCCCCCAGAACGGTCTGGTGGAGAGCTTCTGGGGCGGCCCGCTGCGGTTCGAGGCGGCTTAGGGCGGCCAGCTTCAAGCGGCTTGGAGGCGACCACTTGCCCCCTACGGGTCGCTTCGCGACCGTCTTCCCCCACAGGGGGAAGAGGACGCTCTGCGTCGGAGCCTCCGCCCCCTATGGGGGCGGACAGACCGCGTAGCGGTCAGGTGGGGGCAAGCGTGGACTTGACGCGAGCGTGGCCTGCATCACCCTTCTCCCTACCGGAGGGCCTCACCCCATGAAACACCTGCTGATCGCCGTCGCGCTCGCCCTCACCGCCACCACGGCCCATGCCGAGGTCGTCGACGCCCAGCCGGGCGGCTTCGAGGTCAAGCGCACGGCGGTGCTGAACGCCCCGGCCGACAGGGTCTACGCCGCCCTCGCCCAGCCCTCGCAATGGTGGAGCAAGGACCACACCTGGTCGGGCTCCTCGGCCGGCCTGTCCCTGGCCCCGATGGCCGGCGGCTGTTTCTGCGAGAAGCTGCTGAACGGCGGCTCGGTGATGCACATGACCGTGGTCTACGCCCAGCCCGGTCGGGGCCTGCGGCTGTTCGGCGCCCTGGGGCCGCTGCAGATGTCCGGCGCCGCCGGCCACCTGGGTTGGACCCTGTCGGAGACGGACGGCAAGACCACCCTGATCCAGACCTACGATGTCGGCGGCTACATGAAGGGCGGGCTCGACAAGATCGCCCCGGCTGTTGATCAGGTGCTAAGCGAGCAGTTCGACCGCCTGACGGCCTATGTCGAAACGGGCAAGGCGCCGTAGGGGCGATCGATCTTCAAGCCAAGTGCATGGTCCTCGTCCTTCGACAAAGCTCAGGATGAGGACCATTGTGCGGGCCGTGCGATAGAAAACCTCATCCTGAGCTTGTCGAAGGACGAGGTTTTCGCTTTCGAAGCCGAACCTCGATCAGCCCTAGCGAACGCCGTAATCCCGGGCGCAAGGCCCGGGATGCTTGGAACTACTTCTCCCAGCTGGCCTTCTGGCTCATCAGCCAGGAGAAGTCCGCCGTCAGCTGGCCTGACTGGTTCCCCTTGCCGGTCTTGGGATCGTACGACGTCCAGACCCCGGCCGACGAATGGCAGCCCATGCAGCTTTCCGTCTGGAAGGTCAGGGTGTTGATCCCCGGCGTCACCGGCTTGCCTTGGTTGTTGAGCACCGAGTTCCAGACCGGCGGCTGGGCGGAGCCCGAGGCGGGACAGTCCTGGCCGTTGGGCAGCTCCTCGCCGTTGCACGCCACCTGGTTGCCCTTCTGGAAGTAGGTTTCCATGGTGACGTTGGTCAGGAACACCGGGGTGGGATTGCCGCCCGGCTTGTTGACGATCGCGTTGGGCAGCCCGCCGTTCCACGGAGCGGGCGGCGCCGTCGGATCGGTCGGCCATTGGGTGTCGATCAGCTGATAGTACTGCCAGACCGAGCCCTGGGCCTTCAGGGCCGCCTGGGCCTGACGGTTCAGGGCGACCTTGTCGCCGGGGATGGGGATGCCGCGCCAGGCCTGGGTCGGGATGCGCGGATAGACGCCCTTGACCTTCTGCGGCAGTTGGTCGACCGCGCAGATCGGGCAGTTGGGATCGACGAACGACGGGTTCAGCTTGGGATGGGCGACCGCGTCGACATCCAGGTTGTCGACCTGCTCGAAGGTGGACCAGATCCACTGCGGCGAGGTCGTGCTCTTGTGGCCGATGTGCATGCCGACCAGGCCGACCGTCACCTTGCGCTCCAGCTGCTTGCCGTCCGGTCCCTGATCGATGACCACGGCCGGGCTGGTGTAGAAGCGGCTGAAGTCATCCTTGCCGGACTTGAGGATCCGCCAGGCGAACTTCAGTTCGAACGAACCGCTCCAGTCCTTGCCGGGCGTACCGATCGGCATGGCCACCTTGGAGCCCGCCTTGGAGAAGGCGACCTGGCCGTTGATGTTGTAGAGGCTGTTGTCGCAGAGATAGCCGACCTCGTTGGGGTCGATCATGATCTCGTAATAAACGAACTCGCCGTTCTGATCGATCATCGGGCCCGAGAAGGCCTGCTGGATGTCGTCCAGGTCGCCGAGATTGGCCGCGTTCAGTTCGCCCACCGCCGACAGCACGCCCAGGAACCGGGTCGCGCGCGGGTCGGCGTTGGCGGTGGCCTGGGCCGAGAACGGCGCCAGCCCCTTGCTGACCGGCTTGGCCAGGTCGCCGCGGAACAGCGTCAGGGTCCGGGCCTTGGGCGACACGCGGCAGGCGGCCGGCCGCTCCCCGTCGGTCTGGAAGATCGCGCTGGAATTGTGCCACAGCGTCCAGTGCGGCTGGCCGAACCGGGTGTCGGTCAGCTTGGGCGCGGCCTGGCCCTGGCTGTTGGTCGGCCAGTTCAGCGCCAGGAACATCTGCCAGGAATAGAGGTCGAACTCGCGCTGGACCTCGGAAAACTTCTGGGCCTTCTCCAGCTGGGTCTTCAGCGCGATATCGACGTCGCCCGGCAGCTGGGGCGTCAGCTTGGGGGCGAAATTGGGGAAGGCGGCCAGATAGGCCGGCTTGGCCGGCGGCGCGGCGTTGATCGCCTTGGCCGCGAACAGCCCGCCGCCGCCCGCCAGACACACCAGGGTCGCGGCCAGCGTCCGCCAGCCGATCTTCCGCGCCGTCTTCGAGATTTTCATCGCGCCCTCCGCCGAGTTCCGACCAGGGTCCGCGCAAGGCTGCGCCATGCGCCGCGGGCCCGAGCTTCGCCACAGGCTGCTCACTCACAGGAAGAGTCGTCAATATATAAACGCTATAGTAGATAGGTCCGGTCCTGCACGGGGGTCGAAAATCCGGACGAAGAACCAGCCGCACCCGGGATTCGCCCCATGGCGGATCGCGGTCCCGCGTCGAAAGATCGCCCCGAGATTTCGATCCGGCGAGAGGTCCAGGATGGATAGCGGACGACAGGCCGACCCCAAGGCGTTCGCGCGATGACCGGCGGCTTCGCCACCTGGCTGGAGACCACGCCCGCCTGGCTGATCGGCCTGATCCTGCTGGCGGCCATGTTCGCGGCCTCGCTGCTCGGCGAATGGCTGAGCCGGCGCACGGGCAAGACCAAGGGCGAAGGCGGGGACGACGGCGGGAAGGAAGGCTACATCGTCTCGGCCACCCTGGGGCTGCTGGCCCTGCTGATGGGCTTCACCTTTTCGCTGGCCGTCGACCGTTTCGAGTCGCGGCGGATGCTGGTGCTCGAAGAAGCCAACGCCATCGGCACCACCTATCTGCGCACCCAGATGCTGGAGCCGGTCGATCGGGCCCGGATCAGCCGGATGCTCGTCGACTACACCGACAATCGGATCACCCTGGCCAAGGCGCCGCCCGACCAGGTCCCGACGCTGCTGGCCAGGAACGACCAGATGCTGACCGACCTGTGGACCGCGACCCTGGCCGCCTGGCCCTCGATCAAGGGCCTGGATTTCTCCAGCTCGTACCTGGACACCATGAACACCATGATCGACCTGGACTCCGCGCGGAAGGCCGCCCGGCTGGCCCGGGTGCCCAGCACGGTGTTCTTCGTGTTGTTCGTCTATGTGGTCACCTCGGCCGGCGTGCTGGGCTATGCCGGCGCGAACAAGGAAGGGCGCGGCGCGACCGCCTTCCTGTTCCTGCTGCTGACGATCTCGCTGCTGCTGACGCTGGACATCGACCGGCCCAGGACCGGCCGGGTCACGGAAAGCCAGGCGCCCATGGAGCGGCTGAGGGCCACCATGGCGACCCAGCCGCCGGAAGTGTTCGACAGGATGTCGGCCCCGAAGGCCGCGCCGACCCCCGCCGCTCCGCCCAAGGGCGCAACGACGGGGCCGGGTCGATAGGCCTTAGCCGGCGGCCTGGACGTCGTCGCTGGTGGCGCCCAGCAGGGCCATCTGCAGGCGCGAGCGGTCGCGGCGGGCCGATTCCAGGGCGCCTTCGGCCAGGGCGGCCTCCGAGCGGATCCGTTCGATCTCGGTCTGCATCTCGGTGACCTTTTCGTCGTGAGCGCGACGGGTCTCGTCTTCCGAGGCCTGCAGGGCCTCGAAGCGGGTGCGCAGCTGGGCGGCGCGTTCCTCGGCGCGCTTGAGCGCCTTCTCGTGGGCCACGACCGTCTTGGCCAGCTGGTCGGCGCGCTCGATCGCCGCGGCGCGGGCGGTGTCGACGCCGGCATGTCGGCCGCGCAGGTCCTCGACCTCGTCCTCGAGGTTGCGGACCCGTTCCAGGGCGCGTTCCAGGGCGACGTTGAGATCGCCGGCCCGGCGCTCGACGGCCTGCTGCTGGGCGCTGCTTTCGTTGAGGCGGGCCGAGATCTGGGCGTTCATCTCTTCCAGCTTGTCGGCGCGGCCGGTGGCGGTCTCCAGGCGGGTCTGCAGGGCCAGCACCTCGGCGCGGCCGGACTCGACCTGGGCTTCGAGGCCGCGGATCGTGCGGGCGCTGTCGGCCTGGACGGTGGTCAGGGCGTTGTCGGCGGCCAGGACGCGGGCGCGCTCGGTGGCGATCTGGGCTTCCAGCTCGGTCTCGACGCGCGACAGGCGGGCGATGTCGGCGCCGGCCTGCTCCAGGCGCTTCTTCAGGGTGCCCAGCTCCTCGACCTGCAGGGCCGATTGCTGCTTGGCGGCGGCCAGGGCGGCCTCGGACTCGCCGCGACGGGCGTCGATGTCCTGGGTCTGGAAGCGCAGGGTCTCGACGTCCTGGGTCAGGTGCTCGGCGCGGGCGGTGGCGTCGCGCAGCGCGGCCTCCAGGCCGCCGACCTTGAGCTCGGACTGCTGCAGGCCGTTGCGCAGGCGGTCGATCTCCAGGGCGCCGTCCTCGAGGGCGACGTCCAGGGACTGGCGGCGGGCGTCGGATTCGGTCAGGGCGGCGTCGGCGGTCGCCAGCTTGGCGGACAGCTCGCGTTCCTCGGCCTGGGCGGCGGCCAGCTGGCGCGAAGCCTGTTCGAAATTGGCGCGCAGCGAGATCAGCTCGGCGTGCTCGGCGCGACGGGCCTCGAACTCCTCGGCGACCGGGCCGCGGATTTCGGAGAGCAGGGGCTCGATGGCCCGCAGGTGCTCGACCACGCGGCTGATGCTGTCCAGTCCGCCGTGGATGGTCTCATAGCGGACGCCGATGGCCTGGGTGGCCTCGACCAGGCGGTCGCTGTCCGCTTCGAGACGATCGTTCTCGGCGGCCAGCATCACGGGTTTGACGCCGCCTTTGGTGTTGCGATCGCCCTTCGACAGCAGCCTCATCTTGCCCACCCTTTACGATTCCCGGGACGACGCCCATCGCGCCGATTCGGTCGTGCCGACCCGCAGAATCATTTTGCCCATTCGTTAACAAGATAGCCCGGCCCCGAGATTGCTGTCGAGGTCAAGATCGCGCATTCGGCGAGAGGCGCATTGACGCATCGCCAGAAACACGAAAGCCGCCGCGACGGCCCGGAAAGGGCGGCCGCGGCGGCTCCATGGCGATTCGTTCCGCCCCCGGGCCCGCCCGGAGGCTTCAAGCCTGGAACGTCAGGCGGCCTCCTGCTCGGCGGGAACGTCCGGCTCCAGGCGGATCATGTAGTCGAAGGCCGACAGAGCCGCCTTCGAACCCTCGCCCATGGCGATGATGATCTGCTTGTAGGGCGTGGTCGTGGCGTCGCCGGCGGCGAACACGCCGGGCAGCGAGGTCTCGCCGCGATGGTCGACCTCGATCTCGCCGCGCGGGGAGAGCGCCACGCCCGCATCCTTCAGCCATTCGGTGTTGGGCACCAGGCCGATCTGCACGAACACGCCTTCCAGGTCGACCTGGTGGACCTGGTCGTGGTTGCGGTCCTTGTAGGTCAGGCCGGTGACCTTGTTTCCGTCGCCCAGGACCTGGGTGGTCAGGGCCGAGGTGACGATGCGGACGTTCGGCAGGCTGGCCAGCTTGCGCTGCAGCACCGCGTCGGCGCGAAGCTGGCTGTCGAACTCGATCAGGGTCACGTGGGCCACGAGGCCGGCCAGGTCGATGGCCGCCTCGACGCCGCTGTTGCCGCCGCCGATCACCGCCACGCGCTTGCCCTTGAACAGCGGGCCGTCGCAGTGCGGGCAATAGGCCACGCCCTTGTTCTTGTACTCGGCCTCGCCGGGCACGTTGATGTTCCGCCAGCGGGCGCCGGTGGCCAGGATCACGCTGCGCGACTTCAGGCTGGCGCCGTTCTCGAGCTTGACCTCGATCAGGCCGCCCGGAGTCTGGGCGGGGACCAGGCCCACGGCCTTCTGCAGGTTCATGATGTCGACGTCGTAGTCCTTGACGTGCTGCTCGAGATTGGCGGCCAGGCGCGGACCCTCGGTGTGCGACACCGAGATGAAGTTCTCGATGGCCATGGTGTCCAGCACCTGGCCGCCGAAGCGCTCGGCCGCCACGCCGGTGCGGATGCCCTTGCGGGCGGCGTAGATCGCCGCGGCGGCGCCGGCGGGGCCCCCACCGACAACAAGAACGTCGAAGGCGTCCTTGGCCTTGATCTTCTCGGCCTCGCGGGCCGCGACGCCGGTGTCCAGCTTGGCCAGGATCTGCTCCAGGCCCATGCGGCCCTGGCCGAACGGCTGGCCGTTCAGCAGGACGGTCGGCACGGCCATGACCTGGCGTTCCTCGACTTCCTGCTGAAACAGCGCGCCGTCGATGGCGACGTGGGTGATGTTGGGGTTCAGGGCCGCCATGGTGTTGAGCGCCTGGACCACGTCCGGGCAGTTCTGGCAGCTCTGCGAGAAATAGGTCTCGAAGCGGAACTCGCCCTCCAGGGCGCGGACCTGGTCCAGGACCTCGGCGTCGAACTTCGGCGGGTGGCCGCCGACGTGCAGCAGGGCCAGCACCAGCGAGGTGAACTCGTGGCCCAGGGGCAGGCCGGCGAAGCGGACGCCAACCTTGTCCTGGGGGGCGTCCTTACTGGCGCGTTCGATGGCGAAGGACGGGGTGCGGGCATCGGCGCGACGCGACAGGCTGACCTTGTCCGAGGCGGCGACGATGTCTTCCAGCAGGTCCAGCATCTCGCGGGACTTGGGGCCGTCGTCGAGGGCGGCGACCAGCTCGATCGGCTGACGCAGATGGCCCAGATAGGCCTTCAGTTGATCCTTCAGACCGGCGTCCAGCATGACGTGCTCCTGGTTTGCCGCCCAGGGGGAGGAGGCGGCGACGTGAATTCGAAGAAGGGGTGCGTCGCCGCCCGTCCGCAGGCTGGCGGAGGGGCGGCGACGCGGGCCGGAACCTTAGATCTTGCCGACCAGGTCCAGCGACGGCTTCAGGGTGGCTTCGCCCTCTTCCCACTTGGCGGGGCAGACTTCGCCCGGGTGGGCGGCGACGTACTGGGCGGCCTTGACCTTGCGCAGCAGCTCCAGGGCGTCGCGGCCGATGCCGCCGGCGGTGATCTCGACGATCTGGATCTTGCCTTCCGGGTCGATCACGAAGGTGCCGCGATCGGCCAGGCCGGCTTCCTCGATCATCACGCCGAAGTTGCGGGTGATCGTGCCGGTCGGGTCGCCGACCATGGTGTATTCGATCTTGCGCACGGCGTCGGAGGTGTCGTGCCAGGCCTTGTGGGCGAAGTGGGTGTCGGTCGACACCGAGTAGATTTCGACGCCCAGCTTGCGGAACTCGCCGTAGTTGTCGGCCAGGTCTTCCAGTTCGGTCGGGCAGACGAACGTGAAGTCGGCCGGGTAGAAGAACACGACGGACCAATTGCCCTTCAGATCGGCTTCGCTGATCGTGATGAACTTGCCGCCCTTGAGGGCCTGGGCGGTGAAGGGTTTGATCTCGGTGTTGATCAAGGACATGAAGTTCTCCTGCAGGAATTGCAAAGGCCTTGTAGGCAACGAAAACCGATAGGGCCAATCGATTGTTTCATGCTTGTCGATAGGGCGCCTCTATGCGCCGCGACGGGTCGTTTTCGCAGGTGCAGCAAAGATATCGTCGATTGTCTTTTGATTTCCGATAGATCACGCCTATTTATCAGCCATGCTTCCGACCCTGCGCCAGCTGCAATATCTGAAGCTCCTGTCCGAGCACGGCTCGTTCAGCCGCGCGGCCGAGGCCTGCCACGTCACCCAGCCGACCCTGTCTGCCGGAATCCAGGAGCTGGAGAAGATCCTGGGCGCGCCGGTCGTCGATCGGGCCCGCTCGGGCGTGATCCTGACGGCCGCCGGCCAGGAGGCCGTGCGCCGGGCCGAGGCGATCCTGGCCCAGGCCGAGGACCTGGTGCAGGCCGCGCGCGGGGCGGGCCAGCCGCTGGCGGGCCGGTTCCGCCTGGGCGTGATCCCGACCGTCGCTCCCTACCTGTTGCCGCGCGCCCTGCCGGTCCTGCGCGCGCAGTTCCCCAAGCTGAAGCTCTATCTGCGCGAGGATCTGACCCATAGGCTGATCGCCGCCCTGAAGTCCGGCGCCCTGGACGCGGCCCTGATCGCCCTGCCCTACGACATGACCGGCCTGGACTGGGCCCATGTCGAGGACGACGAGCTGTTGGCCGCCGCCCCGGCCAACCACCGCATGGCGGCCTTCGAACGGGTCGATCCCGAAAGCCTGCGCGGCGACGACATGATCCTGCTCGAGGACGGCCACTGCCTGCGCGACCACGCCCTGGCCGCCTGCGGGCTCGAACCGCCGCGCGGCGGTCCCGGCGAGGAGGAGAGCTTCGCGGCCACCTCCCTGCCCACCTTGGTGCAGATGATCGGGTCGGGGCTGGGCGTGTCGTTCCTGCCGTCGATGGCGGTCGCGGCGGGCCTGGCCGAGAACGCGCCGGTCACCATCCGGCCGCTGAACACCGACCATTCCAGCCGCGAGATCGTCGTGGCCTGGCGGGCGGGCTCCAGCCGGAGCGCCGAGGGGCGGCTGTTGGCCCAGACCCTGCGCGACCTACCGCCCGCCGCGGTTTCGCCACGGCATTCCGATACCCATCTGCCTCACTGAACTCACGAGACGGGGACGCCCATGGTTCGAGTCCTATCGGCGCTGATCGGCGGAACGGTCCTGGCGTTCGCCGCGGGCCTGGCCTGGGCCCAGACCCCGCCGCCCCAGTCCGTCGAGCTGTTCCCGCAGGATCCCGGCAGCGCCGTGGTCGAGGAGCTGCTGGTGGTCGCCCGGCCGCCCGGTCCGGCCCTGTGGCTGGTCGAGAAGGGCGGCGCCAAGCTTTATGTCGTCGGATCCGCCCCGCCGCTACCGCATCAGCTGAAGTGGGACAGCCCGCGCCTGAACCGGGCCATGGACCAGGCCAGCCTGGTGCTGGTTCCGCCCGAGGCCTCGGTCGGGCCGCTGCAGATCACCAAGTTCTTCCTGACCGGCGGCGGCGGCGTGCGCCAGCCGTTCGGCAAGAAGCTGGAGAACCGCCTGCCCCCCGACCTGCTGGCCCGGTTCGTCAGCGCCCGCGAGCGGGCGCAGCGCACCGCCGTGCCTTACAAGGACTGGAAGCCGGCCGTGGCGGGCTTCATCCTGCTGTCGGACTTCCGTCAGGCGGCCGGGCTGTCCGAGGCCAAGCCGGTCAGCACCATCGAACGCATGGCCAAGGCCAAGGGCGTCAAGGTCAAGGCGATGAGCCAGTACCGCCTGGGCCCCATTCTCGCCAGCGCCGGCAAGCTGTCGGACGAGGCCAATCTGGCCTGCCTGAACGACGCCCTGACTGAACTGGAATTCGAAGGCTCCCACCCGACCAGCATCGGGACCGACTGGGCCAACGGCGATCTGGCCAGCGTGCGGGCCCGCTATTCGGCCTCGGCGGCCCAGCGCTGCGTGATGCGCGCCCCCGGCGGCGCCGGCCTGCTGGCCCAGCAGATCGGCCAGTCGGCCGACGCCCTGAACGAGGCCCTGACCCGCCCGGGCGTGACCGTCGCCGTCGTCGACCTGGCCTTCCTGCTGCCCGCCAACGGCGTGCTCGACCGTCTGAAAACCTCGGGCGCGACCATCACCTCGCCGGCCAACTGAGCTCGCGTTCGGTCGACTTTGCGACACACATAGGTTTTGTAAGCTTCACAATACACGTTACACTTGCATACCGCTGATTTCCTCGCGAAGGTGCTCGGGTCGAAGACGCCCGATACCGACCAGCAACGGGAAATCCATGTCGCTAATCCGACAATTCATGGCATGGGCCTGCGCCCTTTCCCCGATCGGGGCCATGACTTGCGGGGCGATGCTTTATGGCGCTCCAGCGACGGCCTCGACCCCGGTCCTGGCCTGGGAGGGCGCCAGGCGTCTGGGCGTCCAGTGCCTGGTCGATCCCGATCGGCTGCCTGACCGCCGCCGGCTCCAGGCCGCGCTCTGTAACCGCGTCGTGGCCCTGGCCGCCGACAAGGCGCCGATCCCGGTCGTCCTGCTGGCGCCGGGCGACCCCGGTCTGATCGCCGCCGACACCGCCGTCCTGCTGTTCCACGCCAATGTCCAGTCGGGCGGCGAAGCCACGGGCGGTCCTTTGCTGGTCTTCAGCCTGCGCGCCTTCCGCGCCACGGCCGCGCCGTCCGAGCTGTTCGGCGCCGCGCCGCGCGCGACCGCCCTGCCCCCAGGCCTGCCTTCGGGCGGCGGCCCCACCGCGCAATTCGACGCGGCCCTGAACGCCGCGCTCGCCGAAACCCTGCCGTGGCGATCACGGCCGGCCCCCTGACCTCACACGGAACAACCTCAAGAAACGGGAAGAACCGATGCGCCTTCACGACGAAAACCTGGACCAGGACCTCCATCGCGAAACCAGCTTCCCGGTGTTCCAGGGACCGACGAACGCGGTCGCCCCCGCGCTGGACGTCTCGGTCGAGCCGGTCGACGCCTCGGTCGACGGCCAGGGCGGCGAGATCCGCGGCAAGCCGGTGTTCACGATCGAACAGGTGGTCGAGCAGCTCAATCGCGGCGGCGCCGGCTGGACGCCGGGCAACATCGACCACGCCGTGCCGCGCGACGGCGATGTCTCGGTTCTGAACTTCGGCTTCCACACCGCCGAGAGCATGTTCGCCGAGCCTTATGTCTATGAGGAGGATGGGGAGCTCTACGGCCGCACCGAATATTTCGGCTTCGCGCCGTTCACCGAAGCCCAGAAGGCCGCCGCGCGCGAGGCCATGGCCAGCTGGGACGACCTGATCGCCCCGACCTTGGTCGAGAGCGCCCCCGAGGTGGCCGACATCACCTTCGCCAACTACACCAACCGGCCCGGCACCCAGGCCTACGCCTACCTGCCGTACGACTACACGCCCGACAACGCCGACCTGATCGCCGGCGACATCTGGGTCAGCGCCAACCAGCCCAGCAACTTCCAGCTGGACGAGGGCCTCTACGGCATCCACACCCTGACCCACGAGAGCGGCCACGCCCTGGGCCTGGAACACCCCGGCGACTACAACGCCGCCCCCGGGGTCAGCATCACCTACGCCGCCAACGCCGAATATTATCAGGACAGCCGCGCCTACAGCATCATGTCCTACTTCGCCGGCTCCGAGACCGGCGCGCGGCACTTCGACTTCAACATCTCGACCACGGTCTACGCCTCCACGCCCCTGGTGCATGACATCGCCGCCATCCAGGCGATCTACGGCGCCGACATGACCACCCGCACGGGGGACACGACCTACGGCTT
Source organism: Caulobacter sp. Root487D2Y (assembly GCF_001427165.1). Classification (NCBI taxonomy): domain Bacteria; kingdom Pseudomonadati; phylum Pseudomonadota; class Alphaproteobacteria; order Caulobacterales; family Caulobacteraceae; genus Caulobacter; species Caulobacter sp. Root487D2Y. The sequence continues at coordinate 362,488 of NZ_LMFD01000001.1, read as the reverse complement.
CAACAGCAACGCCGGGCGCGATTCCTACGACTTCACCAAGACCCCGGCCCCGGTCATGGCCATCTGGGACGCCGGCGGGATCGACACCCTGGACGCCTCGGGCTACGCGACCGACCAGATCATCGACCTGACGCCCGGCTCGCTGAGCAGCATCGGCGGGGTGACCTACGACACCGCCCCGTCGTTCGAGCAGGTCAACGCCAACCGGGCGGCGGCCGGCTACGCCCCGGTGCCCTTGGCGACCTACAATTCCAACATGGCCGTGCTGGCCTCCAACCCGGTGGTCGGCAGGCTGATCGACAACGTGGCCATCGCCTATGGCGCGACGATCGAGAACGGGGTGGGCGGCAGCGGCTCGGACCGCCTGATCGGCAACACCGCGGCCAACACCCTGACTGGCAACGCGGGCAACGACACCCTGGAGGGCCGCGACGGCGCCGACATCCTGATCGGCGGGCTGGGGAACGACATCCTCGACGGCGGAACGGGCGTCGACAAGATGACCGGCGGGGCCGGCGACGACCGCTACGTGGTCGACAACTGGCGCGACACGGTGACCGAGCTGGCCGGCGGCGGGACCGACACCGTCTGGAGCTCGATCAGCTACAACCTCTCCACCAACCTGGAGAACCTGAAGCTGACCGGCGACGCCGCGCTCGGCGCGGGCAACGGGTCGGCCAATGTCATCGAGGGCAACGACGCCTTCAACCTGCTGAGCGGCGAGGCCGGGAACGACAGCCTGTTCGGGGCCGGCGGCAACGACATCCTGTTGGGCGGGGCGGGCAACGACCGGCTGAACGGCGGGGCGGGCTTCGACATCCTGGTCGGCGGTGCCGGCAATGACGTCTTCGTCTACAACAGCGCCTCGTTCGAAGACGACGATTTGTCGATCGACTTCATCAGCGATTTCAGCCGCGGCGACCTGTTCGACTTCAGCGCCCTGGACGGCAACGCCGCCCTCGACGGCGACCAGGCCTTCTCGCTGGTGTCGCACTGGACGTCCAGCGGGGTCGGGCAGCTGATGGTCAGCACCTATTCGAACGTGCTGAAGGCCGTCGGAGCCCTGGGCGGCGTGGACCTGGGCGCCTATGGCTGGGGCCTTGGCGGCCGGGTTTCGATCGTCTGGGGCGACATCGACGGCGACGGCGTGTCGGACTTCGGTGTTCTGGTCGCCGACAACTCGGTGTCGACCAGCGGCTGGCTGCTCTGATCCGCCGCCGGCCTTGTCTCCGGCGCGGGCGATGAATACCTCGGGCGGGAACGCTTCCCGTCCGAGGATTTCGTCATGCGCCTGCTCGGCATCGACCACGTGGTGATCCGCGCCCGCGACCCGGTCGCCATGGAACGGTTCTATGTCGACGTCCTGGGCTGCGCGGTCGAGCGCCGGCAGGACAATGTCGGCCTCGTCCAGCTGCGGGCCGGCGCCCAGCTGATCGACCTGGTCGACGTCGCCGGCCGCCTGGGCCGGACGGGCGGCGCCGCGCCGGGCGCCGAGGCCCACAACATGGACCACCTGTGCCTGCGGGTGGTCGACTTCGACGTCGACGAAGTTCGCGCCCACCTGGAGGCCCACGGCCTGGCGATCGGCGACATCGGCGAGCGCTACGGCTCGACCGGCGAGGCGACCTCGCTCTATCTGTCCGACCCCGAGGGCAACGGACTGGAGCTGCGGGGCTGAGCGTTTTGACTCCCCGCCCCCTTTCGTGCATAAGCGCGCGCTTCCGGCGCTTCATCAGCAGCGCCTCCACCGTCACGACCCCGGCCTGTTAGCGCAGGATCCATCCGGACGAGGACGGCGAGGACCCCCATCGACGTGATCGTCCATGGGGGCTGATCGCGTTTGGACGCTGGCTGTTCTCCGAACAGACAGCAAACGAAGAGTTGGAGCGTGGCGTCACGCTCCGGTGTTTTGACGTGGGTTCCGCATGTTCGACGGCCTTACAGAGCGACTTTCAGGGGTGTTCGACCGCCTCGGCGGCCGCGGCGTGCTGTCCGAGAAGGACGTCGACGAGGCGCTGCGCGAGGTCCGCGTCGCCCTGCTGGAAGCCGACGTCGCCCTGCCGGTGGTCAAGGACTTCATCAGCAAGGCCAAGGAAGCCGCTTCGGGCGAAGCCGTCATCCGCTCGGTCAAGCCGGCCGACCAGGTGGTCAAGATCGTCTATGACGGCCTGGTCGACATGCTGGGCGGCGAGGTCCCCACCGGCCTGAACCTGGCCCTGAACCCGCCGTCGGTGATCCTGATGGCCGGCCTGCAGGGCTCGGGCAAGACCACCACCACCGGCAAGCTGGCCCTGCGACTGAGCAAGATCGAGCGCAAGAAGGTGCTGGTCGCCTCGCTCGACACCCGCCGTCCAGCCGCCATGGAACAGCTGGCCATACTGGCCAAGCAGGTCGAGGTCGAGAGCCTGCCGATCGTCGCCGGCCAGAGCGCCGCCGACATCGCCAAGCGCGCCCTGACCGCCGCCAAGCTGGGCGGCTACGACGTCCTGATCCTCGACACCGCCGGCCGCACCACGCTGGACGAGGCGATGATGAGCGAGGCGGCGGAAATCGCCCGCATCGCCCAGCCGTCCGAGACCCTCCTGGTCGCCGACAGCCTGACCGGCCAGGACGCCGTGCGCACGGCCAAGGCCTTCCACGAGCGCCTGCCGCTGACCGGCCTGATCCTGACCCGCGCCGACGGCGACGGCCGAGGCGGCGCCGCGCTGTCGATGCGCCACGTCACCGGCCTGCCGATCAAGTTCCTCGGCGCCGGCGAGAAGATCGACGCCCTGGACGTGTTCGACGCCCGCCGCGTGGCCGGCCGGATCCTCGGGCAAGGCGACGTCGTCGCCCTGGTCGAGAAGGCCGCGCAGGACCTCGACGTGGCCGAAGCCGAGCGCATGGCCAAGAAGCTGGCCAAGGGCCAGTTCGACCTGAACGACCTGGCAGCCCAGCTGAACCAGATGCAGAAGATGGGCGGCATGCAGGGCATCATGGGCCTGCTGCCGGGCGTCCAGAAGGTCAAGAAGCAGATCGCCGAGAGCGGCGTCGACGACAGCGTCTTCCGCCGCCAGCAGGCGATCATCGGCTCGATGACCAAGCTGGAGCGCAAGAAGCCCGACATCCTGGCCGCCTCGCGCAAGCGCCGCATCGCGGCCGGGGCCGGCGTCGACGTCGCCGAGGTCAACCGCCTGCTCAAGCAGCACCGCCAGATGGCCGACATGTTCAAGGCCATGAGCAAGGACGGCGGCAAGGGCATGGCCCGCATGGCCCAGATGATGGGCGGCGGCGACATGTCCCGGCTCAAAGCGATGGGCGGCGGCAAGATGGCCGCGCCTGATCAGAATTCCGCGGGGGGCCTTGGCGGCCTTCCGGGGCTCCCCGGTCTTCCGGGATCCGGGGGCGGCGGCGACGCCAAGCCCAACCTTCTATCCGGTTTGGGCGGCCTGCCCCCCGGTTTCAACCCGTTCAAGAAATAGAACTTTAGACCAAGGACTAAGACTATGCTGAAGATCCGTCTCGCCCGTGGCGGCGCCAAGAAGCGTCCCTACTACTCGATCGTCGTCGCCGACAGCCACTCGCCCCGCGACGGCCGCTTCATCGAGAAGGTCGGCACCTACAACCCGCTGCTCAAGAAGGACGACGCCGCGCGCGTGACCCTGAAGGTCGAGTCCATCCAGGGCTGGCTCGCCAAGGGCGCCCAGCCGACCGACCGCGTCGCCCGCTTCCTGGCCGCCCAGGGCCTGGTCCAATGGACCCACGGCAACAACCCCGAGAAGGCCAAGCCGGGCAAGAAGGCCCAAGAGCGTGACGCCGAGCGCGTCCAGCGCGACGCCGACCGCGCCGCCGCCGAAGTCCAAGCCAAGGAAGACGCCAAGGCCGCCGCCGAAGCCGCTGCTGAAGCCGCCGCCGCCGCGGCCGCCGAAGCCGCCGCCGCTCCGGCTCCGGAACCGGAAGTCGTCGCCGAAGAAGCTCCGGCTGAAGAAGCCGCCGCTGAAGAGGCCCCGGCCGCCGAAGCCGCCGCCGAAGAGGCTCCGGCCGCTGAAGAAGCCCCGGCTTCGGAAGAAACCACCGAAGGCTAAGGCCTTCGAAAAGCGCCGCCGCCGGGGTCCGCCTGGCGGCGGCGTTTTCTTTTGCGCGATCCCTTCATGACCCAGTCGCCCCCGCAGAACCTGATCCTGGTCGGCCGCGTCGCCGGCGGCTTCGGCGTGCGTGGCGAGGTGCGGATCGCGACCTACACCGAAGATCCGCTGACCCTGACCCGATTCAAGGCGCTGACCCGCCAGGACGGCTCGCCCGCCCTGACCCTGACCACCGCCCGGGTGGTCAAGGACGGCGTCGTCGCCCGCTGCGTCGGGATCGAGACCAAGGAAGCCGCCGACGCCCTGCGCGGCCTGCGTCTCTACGTCCCGCGCGCGGCCCTGCCCGAGCCCGAGGAAGACGAATTCTACCTGGCCGACCTGATCGGCCTGACCGTGCGCCACGTGGCGACCAACGACCTGATCGGCAAGATCAAGAGCGTCCAGAACTTCGGCGCCGACGATCTGCTCGAGATCACCCCCGCCCTGGGCGGCCAGACCTGGTACCTGCCCTTCACGCGCGCCGCCGTGCCCGAGGTGAAGATCGCCGAGGGCCTGGTCCTGGCCGATCCGCCGGTGATGGTGGGCGAGCCGGAAGGCCCTGTCGAAGAGCCCGACGAAGGCGAAGATCAGATCTAGGAGCTCGGCCATGGCGTCGGACGGCAAATGGCGGGTGACGGCTTCGCGCTACATCCACAAGGACCGCTGGATCGCCCTGCGCGCCGACGACTGCCTGACCGACGACGGCGTGCCGGTCGCGCCCTATTACGTGCTGGAATATCCGGACTGGGTCGAGGTCGTGGCCCTGGACACCGAGGACAACGTGCTTCTGGTGCGGCAGTACCGGCACGCCATGGGCGGGTTCACGATCGAGCTGCCGGCCGGCGGCATGGATCCAGGCGACACCGATCCCTGCGTCACCGGAGCCCGCGAACTGCTGGAGGAGACCGGCTGCGTCGGCGTCCTCAGCTATGTGGGCGAGGCCCGCCCCAACGCCGGCACCCATACCAACCGCGTCCACACCCTGCTGGCGCGTGACGTGGTCCGGGCGGCCGACCCCAAGGATGACCCGGCCGAGCGCATCGAGCACTTCTGGGTCCCCGCCGCCGAGGCGGTGCGCATGGCCCTGGCCGGCGAGATGGTGGTGGCCATGCACGTGGGCTCGCTGCTGCGCGGCCTGACCCAGGCCGGGGTGGCGACGGTCGCGGTTCGCTGACGAACCGCGACCCGAAGCTACTTCCGAACCCGCATCAGGCATTCCTGGGCCACCGAGGCCACCAGCTTGCCGTCCCGGGTGAACATCTGGCCGCGCACCAGGCCGCGGCCCTGCGAGGCCGACGGGCTGTCCTGCGAGAACAGGGTCCAGTCGTTGAAGTTGAACGGGTGGTGGAACCACATGGCGTGGTCGAGGCTGGCGGCCTGCAGGCCGGGCGTCGTCCAGATCAGGCCGTGCGGGCGCAGGGCGCTTTCCATGAAGGCCATGTCCGAGGCGTAGGCCAGGGCGCACTGCTGCAGGCGGACGTCGTCGCCGATCGGCGCCTTGGCCCGCATCCACACCTGCTTGGTCGACGACTTGGGCGTCGGCTTGGTCGGGTGCTGGGGATCGACCCAGCGCAGGTCCACCGGCCGCGGGAAGTCGGCCAGCTTGATGAAGCGCGGATGCAGTTCGTCGCCCAGCGAGCGCAGATAGTCGCCCTCGGTCGGCAGGCTTTCGGGGTCCGGCGCGTCGGGCATCTGGCTCTGGTGCTCCAGCCCCTCCTCGGGGGTCTGGAACGAGGCGGCCAGGTTGAAGATCTGCTCGCCGTGCTGGATCGCCGCCACCCGGCGGGTGGTGAAAGTGCCGCCGTCGCGGGCCCGCTCGACCTCGTAGAGAACCGGGGCGTTCACGTCGCCGGGGCGGATGAAATAGGCGTGCAGCGAATGGCAGATGCGGTCGGGCACGGTGCGATAGGCCGCGGTCAGGGCCTGGGCGATCACCAGCCCGCCGAAGATCCTGGGGAAGCCGTCATTGGGGCTGACGCCCCGGAACAGGTTCACCTCGATGGTTTCGAGGGCGAGGATTTCGGCGAGGTTCTCGGGCGTGCGCATGGGGGTTGGTTAGGCGCGCAAGCCGGACGGGGCAAGTGCGTGGTTGCACCAAATCCTCGCCATCCCCATCGTCGAGCGATGGTCCCGTCCTTCCCGCCGATCATCCACCACCCCGCCTTCCGCGCCGAGATGCCGCCGGGCCACCGCTTTCCCATGGACAAGTTCGCGCGGCTGGCGGCGGTGCTGCAGGCCGAGGGCGTAGCGGGGCCGGCCGGCTTCGTGCGGCCCGAGCCGATCGATCTGGAGAGCCTGCTGTTGGTCCATGACGCGGCCTATGTGCGCGGGGTGATCGACCTGACTTTGCCGGCCGACGTGGCCCGGCGGGTCGGCCTGCCCAATACGGAGTCGGTGGCGATCCGGGCCCGGGCGGCGGTCGGTGGCACCCTGGCGGCGGCGCGTCTGGCGCTGGAGCACGGGATCGCCTGCAACACCGCCGGCGGCAGCCACCACGCCCAGGCCGACACGGGCGCGGGCTTCTGCGTGTTCAACGACGTGGCGGTGGCGGCGCGGCGGCTGTTGGCGGAGGGCAAGGTCGGCCAGGTGCTGGTCGTCGACCTCGACGTCCACCAGGGCGACGGCACCGCGAGGATCTTCGAGAACGATCCCAGCGTCTTCACCTTCTCGATGCACGCCGAGAAGAACTTCCCGGCCCGCAAGGCGGCCAGCGACCTGGACGTCGACCTGCCGGACGGCACGGGCGACGAGGCTTATCTGGGAAGGTTGGGAGAGATCCTGCCGGACCTGCTGGCGCGCGTGGCGCCGGACCTGGTGTTCTTCAACGCCGGGGTCGATCCGCACGCGGACGACAAGCTGGGGCGTCTGAGTCTGAGCGACGAGGGGCTCGCGCGGCGCGAGGCGTTCGTCCTGGGCTCATGTCTGGAAAGGGGGGTCCCCGTGGCCGGGGTGATCGGCGGCGGATACGACGCCGACATCGATCGGTTGGCGCATCGTCACGCCCTTCTCCACCGGGCGGCCCGCGAGGCCCTGAGGGCCTGAGGGGTCGCGCTCCGGTGGAGCTACGCGGCGATCACTTAGAAGCTCGAGACGAGCGAGCCGGCGATCACGACGAGGGGCAGCATGGCCAGAACGATGCTGGCGAAACCGGAAAAAGCATTGTTCGAGAAGGTCATTGTCTTGGTTCCCTGAGTGTCCGGCGCGACGACCGCGTCCGGTGATCAGGGGTATAGGCCCGCGGGATGGTGAACACCCGTTACCTTTGCTTCATGAAGCGTTTTTAAGAAACGTTGACGCCGGTAATCGGCATTACAGAGGTGTAATGTTGTCGATTCATACCGTTGCAATGGAAACTTTTACCTTTGAGACCATTGTTCGTCGTCCGGATCAGTCCTCCGCGGAGGTCAACAGGAAATGGCCGCGCAAGGCGGCGATGGGGGCGGCGCGCTGTTCCTGCCAGGCCTCGACATGGACATTGGCGATCCGCCGGCCGACCTTCTTGATCTGGGCGCGGGCGAAGGTGGTCAGCGGCCGGCCCGTGCGCAGATATTCGATCGAGACGTCGATGGTCCGGGGCTGGCGCTTGAGCGGCTCGGCCACCGACAACTGGGCCAGGGCCGTCATCTCCATGAAGGCGCCCAGCACCCCGCCGTGGATGGCCGGCAGCATCGGATTGCCGACGATGTGGTCGGAGAACGGCAGGATGGCGGTCATCTCGTCGCCGGCCAGCTCGGCGCGCATGCCGATGAACTTGGCGTAGGGGATCGAGCCCAGCACGGCGATCAGGCGGGTGTCGGCGTCGCTCATGCGGCGTCTCCCTTTTCGCCTGACTTGGACCTAGGCGGCTTGAAGTTGGCGCCGGGCTTCTTGCCGGCGCTGGAGTCGAGCATGAAGGCGGCCTGGGCGGCGGCGACGGGGTCGTCGGGGTCGTCCTCGTAGGCCACGGCGCGCACGAAGGCCACCGAGCGGGTGACCTTGTAGCAATGGGCGCGGGCCAGCACGTCGCGGCCCGGCTGGGCCGGCCGCATGTAGTCGATGCGCAGGTCGAGGGTGGCGATCGAGGTCCATTCGCTGAGCGCGGCGTGCACCGCCTGGCCGCTGGCGTGGTCCAGCAAGGTGGTCACGACTCCGCCGGCGATCACCCCGGTCTCGGGGTCGCCGACGATCTCGGGCCGGTACGGGACCTTGAGGATGGCGACGGCGTCACCGATCTCCAGCGTCTGGAAGCCCAGGGCCCGGGCCTGAGGACTGCCCTCGTTCATGGTGTTGGCGATCAGCCGATGCTGTTCGCCGGCGCTCAAATCGGTGCTCATGGGATAGGTTTATAGCCGCGCGCGTTGCCATATCCATCGTGATGAAGCCTCAGGACCTGATCTGTCCGAAGCCCGACGGGCTGTATTGCCCGCCCGGGGACTTCTACATCGACCCCGTCCGCCCGGTGGACCGGGCGGTGATCACCCATGGCCACGCCGACCACGCCCGGGCCGGTCATGGCGTCGTGGCCGCCACCCCCGAGACCCTGGCGATCATGGCCGAGCGCTACGGCGAGGATTTCGCCGGCCGCCGCCAGCCGCTGACCTATGGCCAGAGCTTCACCCACAACGGCGTCGAGGTCTCCCTGGTCCCGGCCGGCCACGTGCTGGGCTCGGCCCAGGCCGTGGTGCGCTGGAAGGGCATGACCATCGTCGTCTCCGGCGACTACAAGCGCCGGCGCGACCCCACCTGCCCGGCCTTCGAGCCCGTGCCCTGCGACGTGTTCGTGACCGAGGCGACCTTCGGCCTGCCGGTGTTCCGCCATCCCGACGACAAGGGCGAGATCGCCGCCCTGCTGAAATCGGTCGAGCAGTTTCCCGAGCGCTCGCACATCGTCGGGGCCTACGCCCTGGGCAAGGCCCAGCGGGTGATCAGCCTGCTGCGCGAGGCCGGCTGGGACAGGACCATCCACGTGCACGGGGCCATGGAGCGGCTGAACCGGCTCTACGAGCGCCACGGCGTCGCGCTGGGCCCGCTGGCTCCGGCCACGACGGGAACCAAGAAGGACTTCGAGGGCGCGATCATCGTCGCCCCGCCCTCGGCCCTGGCCGACCGCTGGTCGCGGCGCTTCCCCGACCCGGTCGACTGCTTCGCCAGCGGCTGGATGCGGGTGCGGGCCCGGGCCCGCCAGCGCGGGGTCGAACTGCCGCTGATCATCTCCGACCACGCCGACTGGGACGAGCTGACCGCCACCCTCGACGAACTGCGCCCCGGCGAGGTGTGGATCACCCATGGCCGCGAAGAGGCGCTGGAACGCTGGTGCGAGCTGGAAGGCATACCGGCGCGGGCCTTGCGGCTGGTGGGGTATGACGAGGAGGAGGGGGAGTAGGGCGCGCCTTCTGGGCGGGCATCAGCGCCAAGACCTGGCCTTCGCGGCGTTCGCCCAACCCGCGACCAAAAGCGCCGCGAGCAACGCCGGCCAGCCATTTTCAACGACGAACAGCGCCATGGCTGGGGCGAGGCCCACCGCCTTCTCCAGCGTGCCGGCGGACGCCATGACGTCGATGATGAACCTGGGCAAACCGCCGAAGCCGGATGACGTGACGATCAGGACGGCGCTCAGCAACACGCGTCGCGGGAAGACTAGGCCTACGCCCAGTGTAGCCCCGACGATCGCCACCTGCTGAGCCACCGTGACCCAAGCCAGGTCGAGCGGCGGCGGCGTCAGCCACCACCAGACGAGGTAGCCGATCGTGCTGGCGGCGCTGGCGAGGACGGCGGCGGCCGCATAGGGCAGCTCCGCCCAAAGCCGCCACCCCGTCGCCGCGGCCAGGCACCCGCCGGCCCAGCTCAGGGCCGCTCCAGGCGAGCCGATCTCGCCAAGCTCGCCGACCATGGCGGCCAGCCATTCAGACCGCTCTCGCGGAGCGATCCAGCCCGCCGTCCGCATCAAGGCTCGAGCGACAAGAAGGGGAACGCTCATCCGGGAACCACCTTCAGGTCTTTGAGTGTCGAAAGCGACCTCGCGTCGCGGAGCGCGGTCTTGCCCCGCGCGGTGATGCGATAGGCGTGTCGTGGCGGGCGGCCGGCCTTCTCCGGCTCCAGCCACCGGCTCTCGAGCAGCCCTCGATCCGCCAGACGCACCAGGATCGGGTAGAGGCTTCCGGACTTGAGTCCGCTGGCCCGGGACAGCTCGAGCCCATAGAGCCAGTGCTCCGGATTGTCGGCCAGCAGGCCGAGGACCGCCGTCGTCTGCGGCGAAAGCTGTCGATTGCGCGTGACCATGTCATAAGTCTACCTATGTAGACTTATCCGTCAAGCGGTCAAAAGCGCGCTCACACCACCTTGAACGTCGCCCGGGCCCGCGCCACCGGCTTGTCGTCGGCCCGCACGGTGGCCTCGGCGTAGCACAGGCTCTTGCCAGGCTTGATGAAGTCGGTGTCGAAGGCCAGCCATTGGCCGATCTGGGCGGCGGCGATGTAGTCCAGTCCCAGCGAGACGGTGATCAGACCTTTGCTAGGGATCTTCAGCCGGGTCAGCATCACCCCGCACGACAGGCCCATGGCGTTGTCGGCCAGGGCGGCGATCAGGCCGCCGTGCGGGCCGCCGCGCGAATTGGTGTGCGGCTCGCGCACCTCCACGGCCAGCACCCAGCGGTCGTCGCGGATGTCGGCGAAGATCGGCTCCCACGGCGTGGTCAGCGGACTCTTGCGGGGATGCGGGACGAAGGGCTCGGGCGGGGTCATGGTCGCCTCCTGGTCCGGGCTCTGGACCGTGCAATTCAAACAGATGTTCGAATTGACTTCAAGCCTCGCCCCCCGTTCTGGGCGCCGTGCTAGCGTCGCCCCGTCCCGATGGGGACCGGATCGGGGGACCCGCATGGCCGTTCGCAACAGCGCGCTGAAGCTGGACGCCGACAAGGTGGTCCAGACGCTCGACCACCTGCAGGCTCGGGTGGCGGAACGCTTTCCGGCGTCGGGCCTGTCGGAGGTCTGCGGCCAGCTGACGGCGGTGGCCCGGGTCACGGCCCAGCGGGCCCGGCGGCTGTCGCGGCCCTATCTGGGCCTGCGGACCCTGGTGGCGGTGATCGCGGTCGCGGCGATCGGGGCCGAGGCGGCTCTGATCGGCCGCCTGGACTGGCTGGCGAACCTGCGCGACGCCGGTGCCCTGACCCTGGCCACCAGCCTGGAGCCGGCCGTCAACCTGCTGCTGCTGTCGGGCGCGGCGATCTGGTTCCTGGTGTCGCTGGAGTCGCGCTGGAAACGCTCGCGGGTCCAGAAGGCCCTGCACGAGCTGCGATCCTTCGCCCACGTGATCGACATGCACCAGCTGACCAAGGACCCCACCCTGGTCCTGGGCCCGCGCACCGCCTCGTCGCCCGCCCGCGAGATGAACCGCTTCCAGCTGGCCCGCTATCTGGACTACAGCGCCGAAATGCTGGCCCTGACCGCCAAGCTGGCGGCGCTCTACGCCGGCGAAAGCAACGACCCGGTGGTGGTCGCCGCCGTCAACGACATCGAAACCCTGAGCTCCGACCTGGGCCGCAAGATCTGGCAGAAGATCATGATCCTGGGCCAGCTGGACGAGACGCGGGCGACTTGAACCCCGCGACTTGAACCTAAGCCTGGGGCGCGACATTTCATTGCCATGCGCGCCTTCGCCCATCTTCTCGACCGGCTGTCCCTGACCAGCTCGCGCAACGCCAAGCTCACCCTGATCAAGGACTTCCTGCGCGAGACGCCCGATCCCGAGCGCGGCTGGGTGCTGGCGGCCCTGACCGGGGCGCTGTCGTTCAACGCGGCCAAGCCGGCCTTCATCCGCAAGGCGGTGGAGAGCCGGATGGACGCCCAGTTGTTCGCCTGGTCCTACGACTATGTCGGCGACCTGGCCGAGACCGTCGCCCTGGTCTGGCCGGAGAAGCCCGGGGCCAACCGCGAGCCGGACCTGTCGGAGGTGGTCGAAAGCCTGCGCACGGCCTCGCGCATCGAGGTCCAGCGACTGATCGAGGGGTGGCTCGACGCCCTGGACGCCGACGGGCGCTGGGCGTTGCTGAAGCTGATGACCGGCGGCCTGCGGGTCGGCGTCTCGGCGCGGCTGGCCAAACAGGCCTGCGCCGATTTCGGCCAGGTCGAGATCGGCCAGGTCGAGGAGGTCTGGCACGCCATGACCCCGCCCTACGGCGACCTGTTCGCCTGGCTGGAAGGTCGCTCGGAACAGCCCTCGCCCGACGCCCCGGGGCGGTTCCGGCCCGTGATGCTGGCCCAGGCCATCGACGAGGCGGTCGACTTCGCCAAGCTCGATCCCGCCGACTACGCCGCCGAGTGGAAGTGGGACGGCATCCGCGTCCAGGCCGTCAGCGAGCGTGGCGAAAGGCGCCTCTACACCCGCACCGGCGACGACATTTCGGCGACCTTTCCCGACGTGGTCGAGGCCCTGACCTTCGAGGGAGCGATCGACGGCGAGCTGCTGGTGATGCGGGGCGGCGCGGTGGCCAGCTTCGGCGACCTGCAGCAGCGGCTGAACCGCAAGACGGTCGACGCCAAGCAGCTCGCGACCTATCCGGCCAGCATCCGCGCCTACGACCTGCTGCTGGACGGCGAGACCGACCTGCGCGGCCTGCCGTTCGCTGAGCGGCGCCGGCGGCTGGAAGCCTTCGTGACGGCCGCGGCCAGTCCCCGCATCGACCTGTCGCCGATCCAGCCGTTCGACACCTGGGAAGCGCTGGCCGCCCAGCGCGCCCAGCCGCCGGAAGGCGACCCGGCGATCGCCGAGGGCCTGATGCTCAAGCGCTGGGACAGCGTCTACGAACCCGGCCGGCCCAAGGGTCCGTGGTTCAAGTGGAAGCGCGACCCCCGCCTGATCGACGCGGTGCTGATGTACGCCCAGCGCGGCCACGGCAAGCGGTCCAGCTTCTATTCCGACTACACCTTCGGGGTCTGGCGCGAGGACGAGACCGGGACACGCCACCTGACCCCGGTCGGCAAGGCCTATTTCGGCTTCACGGATGAAGAGCTGAAACGGATCGACAAGTTCGTGCGCGACCACACCGTCGAGCGGTTCGGACCCGTGCGTTCGGTGCGCGCCGACCTGGAGTTCGGCCTGGTGTTCGAGGTGGCGTTCGAGGGGCTGCAACGTTCGACCCGCCACAAATCGGGCGTGGCCATGCGCTTCCCGCGCATCAACCGCATCCGCTGGGACAAGCCGTCGCGCGAGGCCGACGAACTGGAGACCCTGGAGCGGATGCTGGATTGATCTTCAAATTCCGCTCATGCTGGCGCTTGTTCGAATAAGCCAAGCTTGAAGATCCCGGTTCGCCGGATCTTCAAGTTTCGCTCATCTCGACACGGTCAAGCTCAAGCGAAACTTGACAATAGGTCCTAGTGGCCCGCTCCGACGCCTTCGACGGCCGGCGCGCCGGCGCCGGCGTGGAACATCCGGCCCTTCTCGGTGATCAGCACGGCCAGCAGGCCGGCGATCCCGAAGCCGGCGAATCCGAGGGTCAGGGGCACGGTGGTGCCGTCGAACCGCTGGCCGATCCAGAAGCCGAACAGCGCCCCGCCGATGGTGGTGACGAAACCCTGGACCGACGCCGCCGTGCCGGCCAGGTGGCCCAGCGGCTCCATGGCGATCGCGCCGAAGTTCGACATCACCATGCCGAAGCAGAACATCATCCCCGCCTGCAGCAGCGAGAAGGTCCAGAGGGTCTCGTGGCCGCTCAGCGCCACCAGGGCGTGGACCACCGCGAAGGCGATGTAGCCGAGCAGCGAGACGTGCGAGACCAGCCGCATGCCCAGGCGGCCGACGATGCGGGAATTGAGCAGGGACGAGACGGCGATGCCGCCGGCGATCGCGGCGAAGATCAAGGGGAACGCCTGGCCCGCCCCCAGCACGTCGACGAACACCTGCTGGGCCGAGTTGAGGAAGCCGAACAGCCCGCCCAGCACCAGGGTGGCGGCCAGGGTGTAGCCGACGGCGACGCGGTTGGTCAGGCACGCCTTGAACGCCGCCAGCACCGGCGTGACCTCCAGGGGCACGCGATCCTCCGGATGCAGGGTCTCGGGCAGCTTGATCCACGACCAGGCGATCACCGCCAGGCCGAAGATCGACAGCACGCCGAACACCCACGGCCAGGGCGCGACCAGCAGGATGGCCTGGCCGACGGAGGGGGCGATGATCGGCACGCCCAGGAAGACGATGAACGACAACGACATCACCCGCGCCATCTGCCGGCCGCTGTAGCAGTCGCGGACGATCGACACCGACAGCACCCGGGTGGCGGCCGCCCCGACGCCGCACAGGGCGCGGGCGGTCAGCAGCATCTCGAACGAGGCGGCGAAGGCGCAGGCCGCGGCGAACACGACATAGAGCGACAGGCCCACCAGCAGCACCGGCTTGCGCCCGAAACGATCGGCCAGCGGGCCGTAGACGATCTGAGCCGCGCCGAAGCCCAGCAGGTAGGCGGTCAGGATCCACTGGCGCTCGTTGTCGGTCGCCACGCCCAGGGCGCGGCCGATCTGCGGCATGGCCGGCAGCATCGAGTCGATGGCCAGGGCGTTGGTGGCCATCATCGCCGCGATCAGGGCGACGAACTGGCCAAAGCCCATGCCGGGGTGGGGGCCGGGACGAGCGCGCGCCTGGGCGGCGATGGGATTAGACGACATGACGCTCTTTCACGGGCCGGGACGCCGAAGCGCCGGCGGGCGCGAGACGCGACAGCCGCGATATAGGACAGGCCTGGCTGTCCGCCAAATGGGCGCGGGCTTACGAGCCCATTTGGAACTGGATGCTCACCGTCTGGTCGTCGCCGACCTTGGAGGCGCCTTCCTGCGATTGGCCCACGCTGGCCACCCGCAAAAGGGGCTGCGACCCGGCCTGGCCGGTCGGCGCGTTGCGCAAGGACGCCAGACCGGGCTGAGCGGCGGTCAGGGCCTGGTGGAGGGCGACGGCGCGCTGCAGGGCCAGGGTCGCCGCCTGCTGCCCCTCGGTGCTGAAAATGTCGAGATTTGTCTGGCTGACGACGTTGGCGACGGCCAGCTTGGGGCCCGCCTCGCAATCGGCTTCCGCCGCCACGCCGTAACCGAGACAAGGCAGACGCCGCATCAGGATCTGGGCCACATCGCCGGCGATCCGTTGACCGTCGGGCGAAAGCGCGGCCGTTCCCGCCACGAAGAGCTGATCGGCCCGGAAGTTCAGCGAACCGCCCGACGGATCGCCGGTGATCGGCACGCGGGCGTCGCGCAGGTCGGCGTCCAGCGCCTGCATGAGGAGCTTTTGCGCGTCGATCGCCGAGGCGGTCAGGGCTGAAGGCTTCGGCGGCGAATACGCGAAACAGCGACGCTCTCCCGCCGCGCCCTGCCCGCTTTCCGACAAGGTCGCCTCCGGCACGCACAGCACCTGCGCGCCGTAGTCGATCTCGATGTCGGCGGTCTTGGGCTGAAGGTTCGCGGCGGTCTGCAGCAGCGCGGCCGTTTCCGGATGCTTGGCGGTCGCCAGCTTGGCGGTGCTCGAGCGGAACTCGAACGCGAAATAGCTGAGCATGATGATGAAGATGAAGATCACCCCCACCATCATGTCGGTCATCGAGACGTAGTAGCTCTCGCCCTCCTCGACATCGATCGTCCGACTGCGCTTGCGCCGCATCAGGCGACGCCCACGCGGGCGGTCCTGCCGGCCAGGGCCGCTTCGATGCGGCCCAGCACCGCCAACTGCTCCAGCATCACCTTTTCCGGCGGGGCGAAGCGGACGCAGGCGTCGAGCAAGGCAAAGAAGTGGGCTTCCTGCATTTCGATGGCCTGACGCCGACGGCGCGCGGCCAGGCGAAGGATGATCGAGGCCAGAACGCCGGCGATCGAGGTCCAGAACTTGGTGGCGGCGATGGTCAGCAGATTGATCAGGGCGCCCTGCATCGCTGCGGCGCCGCCGCTCATGGCCGAGGTCGCCTCGGTCAGCGCCGCGACGATGCCCATGAAGGTGATGACCAGGCCGATGGCGACCATGATGTTGGCCCACCATTCCAGAGTGCGGGCTGGGGTGTCGGCCAGGTCGAAGGCGTCGGACGCGTGGATCGAGGCGGCCAGGCGGCCGTCCTCGGTCGGGGTCAGCTGGCTGCGATAATGGGCCCAGCCCAGTTCGAGGACGGGATGAGCCACGCCGCTCAGGCGCTTGTCGACCGCTTCGAAGGCCTCGGCGAAGGCCTTCTGGCGATCACCGCGCAGGTCGTCGAGCAGGTCGGCGCGGCGACGCAGGTCGTCCATCAACGGCGCATATTCGAAATGGCCGGACTGGAAGATCAGTCCGACGGCGAACACCAGCAACGCGCCGGCCATCAGCAAGGCGGCGCCGGGCATGCTGAACACCGCGACGACGAACGAGGTCACTGGATCGTGCATCTGAACCTTCGAATCAACTTCCGGCCACAATACCCCAGGGTGAGGCGTGAATGGGGCGCAGCTTAGCCGTTAAAGGCGCGGATCGCCTCGATGATCCGCTGCTGGTCGGCCTTCGACAGATACGGATGCATCGGCAGGGCCAGCACCGTCTCGGCCTTGGCCTCGGTCACCGGCAGGCCGCCGGCCCCGCGCGGGAAGTCGGCATAGGGGGCCTGCACGTGCATCGGCACGGGGTAGTAGACGGCCGTGGGAATCCCTTGGGTCTTCAGATGGGCGGCGAGGCCGTCGCGGTCGGCGTGCTCGATCACGTACTGGGCCCAGACCGAGACGCCCCCGTCGATGACCTTCGGCGTGGCGAGCGCGAAACCCTTCAGGCCCTCGGCGTAGCGGTCGGCCACGACCTGGCGCAGGTCGATCTCCTCCTGGAAGATCGCCAGCTTCTCGATCAGGATCGCCGCCTGGATGGTGTCCAGCCGCGAGTTCATGCCGATGCGGGTGTTCAGGTACTTGGTGTCGTGGTCGAACGTGCGGCCGACCAGGTCGGGGGCCACGGCCTTGCCGTGCACCCGGAAGCTGTCCATCAGGTCCCACAGGTCCTGGTCGTTGGTCAGCACCGCCCCGCCGTCGCCGTAGCAGCCCAGGGGTTTGGCGGGGAAGAAGCTGGTGGTGGCCACGTCGGCCCAGTGCAGCGGGTGCTTGCCGCCCAGGGTGCAGCCGAAGCCCTGGGCGCTGTCGGAGATCAGCTTCAGGCCTTCGCGGTCGCAGATGGCCTTGATGGCCGGATAGTCGGCGGGCTGGCCGAACAGGTCGACGGCGATCACCACCCTGGGGGTCAGCTCTCCCTTGGCCTTCACGCCGGCGATGGCCGCTTCCAGCTTGGCCTGGTCGAGGTTGAAGGTGTCGGCGAGCACGTCGACGAACACCGGCGTCGCACCGACCCACGGCACGACTTCGGGCGTGGCGGCGAAGGTGAAGGACGGGCAGAACACCGCGTCGCCCGGGCCCACGCCCCAGGCCATCAGCGGCAGGGCGATGGCGTCGGTGCCGTTGGCGCAGGACAGGGCCAGCTTGGCCTGGCCGAACGCCGCCAGCTTGGCCTCGAACTCCCGCACCTGCGGACCCATCACATAGGCCCCGCTGTCGAGAACGGCGGCGATCGCCGCGTCGATCTTGGCGCGGATCCGGCGCTGCTGCGCGGCGAGGTCGATGAAGGACATGCTCATGGGCGGCGCTCTTAGAGGCGGATCGGCTCGGATTCGAGCCAATTGATGTAACCAAGTGTTTCCAAAGGGCGAAGCGATACCGGGACGGGAACGGGCCTTGTGCTGCTTCGTTGACGGCTCGGCGCGGGGGCGCCATCGAGAGATCCATGCAGACCAAGCCCAGCCTGATCCCCGCCGACGCTTCCCTGCCGTCCATCGCCAACATCAAGGTCGATGAGACCATGTTCGGTCATTTCCTCGATTGGCTGGGCAGGCTGGCGGTGAACCTGGTGGCCGCCACCCTGATCCTGGTCGTCACCTTCTGGGTGGCCGGCTGGCTGGCGGGCGTGGCCCGTCGCGCCCTGGGCCGGGTGCATCGCAAGAACCCCGACCCGACCCTGGAGAGCTTCATCGCCTCGCTGGTGCGTTACGCGGTGGTGGCCGTGGGCCTGGTGGCGGTGCTGCAGAAGGTGGGCGTGCAGGCCACCTCGATCATCGCCGTGCTCGGCGCGGCCTCCCTGGCCATCGGCCTGGCCCTGCAGGGCGCGCTGTCGAACGTGGCGGCCGGAGTGATGATCCTGCTGTTCCGTCCCTACAAGGTGGGCGACGTGATCGAGACCTCGACGCGCAACGGCACCGTCAAGGCGCTGGACCTGCTGTTCACCGAGATCGCCACCCCCGACAACGTCAAGGTGATGATCCCCAACAGCAAGGTGTTCGGCGACGTCATCCTCAACTACTCCACCCACCGCACCCGACGGGCCGACGTGGTGTTCAAGGTTCCGTTGAAGACCGACCTGGTGGCCGTGCTGCAGAAGATGCGCGAACGGGCCGAGGGCGATCCGCGGGTGCGCAAGGACCCGGCGGTGATGGTCGAGGTCGTCGATCTCAGCGAAGCCTTCGCCCAGGCCGCGATCCGCGTCTGGACGGCCAAGGAGGACTACGGCCCGGTCAGGACCGACCTGATGCTGGCCGCCCACCTGTGGGCCGAGGACCCGACGCGGATCCTGCCGCCGCCCCGCCCGTCCAAGGCCCCGGACCCGTCGCCGGCCATGCCCGGCGACGCCGAGCATCACCTGTTCAGACTGCCAAGGCCGCGGAAAGGTCCGCGATCAGGTCCTCGCAGTCCTCGATCCCCACCGAAAGCCTGATCAGGGTGTCGGAGATGCCCAGGGCGGCGCGCTGATCGGCCGGGATCGAGGCGTGGGTCATGATGGCCGGATGCTCGATCAGGCTCTCGACCCCGCCCAGGCTTTCCGCGAGCGTGAACAGGCGCGTGCGCTCCAACATCCGCCTGGCGGTGTTCACGTCGCCCTTCAGCTCCACCGAGATGATCCCGCCGAACCCGCCCAGCATCTGGCGCTTGGCCAGGTCGTGCTGCGGGTGGCTGGGCAGGCCGGGATAGATCACCCGTTCCACGTCCTTGCGGGTCGACAGCCATTTGGCGATGGCCAGGGCGCTGTCGCAGGCGCGCTGCATGCGCAGGGCCAGGGTCTTGACCCCGCGCAAGGCGAGAAAGCTGTCGAAGGGCCCCAGCACCGCCCCGACGGCGTTCTGCAGGAACTTCAGCTTCTCGGCGATCTCGGCGTTGTCGCCGACCACCGCCACGCCCGCCACCACGTCGGAGTGGCCGTTCAGGTACTTGGTGGCCGAGTGCATGACGATGTCGAAGCCCAGCTCCAGCGGCCGCTGGACGAACGGGCTGGCGAAGGTGTTGTCGGCCACGGTGATCAGGCCGTGCGTCTTGGCCAGGGCCGCGATGGCCGACAGATCCGCCAGGCGCAGCATCGGATTGGTCGGGGTCTCGACCCAGATCATCTTCGTCTCAGGCGTGATCGCCGCCTCGATGGCCGCCAGATCCCCCATGTCCACGAAGCTGAACGCCAGGCCGGCTGAGCGCTTGCGCACCTTGTCGAACAGCCGGAACGAACCGCCGTAGAGGTCGTCGCTGGCGATCACGTGGGCCCCGCTGTCGAGGATCTCCAGGATCGTGGAGGCGGCCGCCAGGCCAGAGGCGAAGGCGAAACCGGCCGTGCCGCTCTCCAGATCCGCGACGCAGCGCTCGAAGGCGAACCGGGTCGGGTTGTGGCTGCGGCTGTACTCGAAGCCCTTGTGCTCGCCCGGGCTGGACTGGACGTAGGTCGAGGTCGCGTAGATGGGCACCATCACCGCCCCGGTCGTCGGATCGGGGAACTGGCCGCCGTGGATCGTGCGGGTGGCGAAGGCCAGGCGGTTCTTGCCGGGGATGTCGTTGCTCATTTGTCGTTCCTAGACGCCCTGCGTCCCTCGAGGCCCTCCTGCGGAGGGCGCCTCAGGATGAGGATCTTTGCACTGAGTTCCTCATCCCGAGGAGCCCGCTTGCGGGCCTCGCAGGACGCAAAACCGTTCAGGCGCTCATGCGCAGGTGGTTGATCAGGTCGACGCGGGTGATCACCCCGACGAACTCGTCGCCGTCGCAGACCAGCGCCACCTCGTCGCGGTCGAACACCTCGGGCAGGGCGTCGACGCCCTGGGTGGACTGCAGGGTGTTGACCGCCTTGGTCATGGCCGCCCCGACCTTGGTCTTGAACTTGGGGCCGCGATCGTCGTCCACGCCCTCGACGGCGGCCAGGATGTCGCTCTCGTCGAGAATGCCGACCAGCCTGCCGTGGTCGACCACCGGCAGCTGGCTGATGTCGCCGCTGCGCATGCGGTTGTAGGCGGTCAGCAGGGTGTCGTCGGGCCCGATCGCCACCACCCCGCCGTCGGCGTAGCGCTTGGCGATCAGGTCGCGCAGGTCGCCGTGCAGCTCGCGCTGATCGAACCCGTGGGCGGCCAGCCACATGTCGTTGAACATCTTGGTCAGGTACTTGGAGCCCGTGTCGCAGACCAGGGTCACCACCCGCTTGGGCTCGGTCTGCGCCTGACAGTAGCGCAGGGCGGCCGCCAGCAGCGTGCCCGAGGACGAACCGGCCAGCACGCCCTCCTTGCGCAGCAGCAGGCGGGCGGTCTCGACGCTTTCGCGGTCGCTGATCGAATAGGCGTGCTTGACCAGGCTCATGTCGGCCACGGCCGGGATGAAGTCCTCGCCGATGCCCTCGACGATCCACGAGCCGGCCTCGCCGTAGCTGCCGGTCGCCACGTACTCGCAGAGGATCGATCCCACCGGGTCGGCCAGCACCATCTCCGTCTTCGGCGAGTGCTTGGCCATGAACCGGCCGACGCCCGTCAGCGTGCCGCCCGAGCCGACGCCGACCACCACCGCGTCGATGTCGCCGCCCATCTGTTCGAAGATCTCCGGCGCCGTCGTGGTCTCGTGGGCCAGCGGATTGGCGGGATTTTCGAACTGATTGACGTAGATCGAACCCGGAATCGACTGGGCCAGGGTCTGGGCCATGTCCTGGTAGTATTCTGGGTGACCCTTGCCGACGTCGCTGCGGGTCAGGCGGACGTCCACGCCCATGGCCCGCAGGTGCAGGATCTTCTCGCGGGCCATCTTGTCGGGCACCACCAGGATCAGCTTGTAGCCCTTCAGGGTCGCTACCTGGGCCAGGCCCAGGCCGGTATTGCCGGCCGTCGCCTCGATGATCGTTCCGCCGGGCTTCAGGCTGCCGTCGGCCTCGGCCGCCTCGATCATCGAGCGGGCCACCCGGTCCTTGATCGAGCCGCCGGGGTTCTGGTTCTCCAGCTTCAGGAACAGCCGGCAGGGGCCGGTGTCGAGGTTGCGAACCTCGATCATCGGCGTATGGCCGATCAGATCAAGCGCGGAACCGACGACCGGAGGAAGGGCGAATTTGGGGTCGTTCATGGCGCAACTCGGCGATAGAGAGAAACGATCTCCCTATCTAGGCCGGTTTCGCGAAAGCGCAAACAGCGTTACGCCAGCTTCGCCGCAAGCCTAGGCGCTGCAAGCCGCCAGGCGGTCGCGCCGCCACTCGGTCGCGAACTTGCGGCCCACCACGGCGTCTTCGAACACCACCTTGCGGCGTTCGCCCGAAAGGTCCGGAGCGTTGTGGATCATCACGAACGGAAAGCCGTTGCGCGACAGGAACGCCTGGACGAATCCCGAAAAGCGCAGGGCCTCCTCGGCGGAGGCGATGCAGATGTCGACGGCGAGGTCTGCGGCGTTCATGGGCGCGCTCCCGAGAAGTTACCCGGACCCTAACGCATGAACTCGCAAATGCGAACAATCTTCGCAGTTGCAAAATGAAACGGCCCCGGATCAATCCGGGACCGTTCAGGATCGAGGCGTTTGACGCCGCTCTAGAGGATGGACTGACCCGTTCCCGCCCAATCCTTCAGGAACTGCTCCAGCCCCTTGTCGGTCAGCGGGTGCTTGAACAGGTCGCCGAACACGGCCGGCGGGATGGTCACCACGTCGGCGCCGACGATGGCCGCGTCCTTGACGTGGGCGACGTTGCGCACCGAGGCGGCCAGGATCTCGGTCTCGTAGCCGTAGTTGTCGTAGATCGCGCGGATGTCGCGGATCAGGTCCATGCCGTCGAAGCCGTAGTCGTCCAGGCGGCCGATGAACGGCGAGATGTAGGTCGCGCCGGCCTTGGCGGCCAGCAAGGCCTGGGTCGGCGAGAAGCACAGGGTGACATTGGTCGAGATGCCCTCGCCGGCGAAGGCGGCGCAGGCGATCAGACCGTCGCGGGTCAGCGGGATCTTCACGACCACGTTGGGAGCGATGGCGGCCAGCTTCTTGCCCTCGGCGATCATCGCCTCGTGGGTGGTGGCGGCGACCTCGGCGCTGATCGGACCGGGCACCAGGTCGCAGATCTCGGCGATCACCTCGAGCATCGGACGGCCCGCCTTGGCGATCAGGGTCGGGTTGGTGGTCACTCCGTCCACCAGGCCGGTGGAGGCCAGGTCGGCGATGACCTTGGTGTCGGTGCTGTCGAGGAAGATCTGCATGGGTCTGCGCTTTATGTTTTCTGAGGTTTCAGGCTCGTTTATCCGCCCTGGGGCCCCGCGCCAAGCCGGGAAAGCCTCTAGGAACCGATCGACGGAAGCCGCTCGCCGAGGCTTTCGCGCAGGAAGGCCAGCAGGTCGCCGCCCCGGAACCGCAGCCCCACGACCCCCGCCCGCCGCGCCGCCTCGACGTCCGAGCCCTTGTCGCCGACCAGCACCGTCTCCTCCGGCGCCAGCGACCAGTCGGCCAGACCGCGCAGGATCATGCCGGGATTGGGCTTGCGGTCGGGGTGGTCGGCATGGCGATAGCGGTCCTCGACGGCGTCCTGGTGGTGAGGCGCGACATAGAAGGCGTCGATCCGGCCGCCGAATGGAGCCAGACCCGCCTGCAAGGCGGCATGAAACACGTCGACCTGGGCCTCGGTGAAGTAGCCGCGCGCCACGCCCGACTGGTTGGTGACGACCAGCACCTTCACGCCCGCCGCGTTCAACGCCGCGACCGCCTCACGGGCGCCGTCGATCCAGTCCAGCCGATCGGGCTCGCAGACATAGCCGTGGTCGAGGTTCAGCACCCCGTCGCGGTCGAAGAAGACGGCTTTCAGCGGCGCTTTTTTAGACATGCCCCCGCTTACGCCAGGCCTCGCGGCGCGACAAGACGGGCGAGCCCTCCTGGGGTTGGCGAACCCAGTCGCGACAGCCTAGAACGGCCTGACGTTCCGGAAGCCATCCAAGGACCGCAGATGACCGACGACTTCGCCCGCCTTGTCCGCCTGCGAGACGACCTCAAGGCCTGGGCCCTGGAGCACGCCTTTCCGGTCTGGTGGGACGTCGGCGCCGACAAGGTCCAGGGCGGCTTCTTCGAGAAGATCGCCCTGGACGGGACGCCGGTCGAGGCCCCGCGCCGGGCGCGGGTGCAGCCGCGGCAGATCTATTCCTACGCCGTGGCCGGACTGCTGGGCTGGGAGGGCCCCTGGAAGCAGGCCCTGGAGCACGGGCTGGACTTCTATCTGAGCAAGTACCGCCGTCCCGACGGCTTCATGCGCACCCTGGTGGCCAGCGACGGCTCGCCCCTGGACGACAAGGTCGACCTCTACGACCAGGCCTTCGGGCTGTTCGGCCTGGCCATGGCCAGTTCGGTGCTGCCCGAGCGCGCCGACCTGCCGGCCCTGGCCGTCGCCTTGCGCCAGGCGCTCTACGCCAAGCTCAAGCATCCGACGGCCGGCTTCGAGGAAAGCGTCCCGCGCACCCTGCCCCTGCTGTCCAATCCGCACATGCACCTGTTCGAGGCCAGCCTGGCCTGGATCGACGCGGGCGGCGACAGCCAATGGCGGGCCATGGCCGATGAGATCGCCGAGCTGGCGCTGGCCAAGTTCATCGATCCCAAGAGCGGCGGCCTGCGCGAGTATTACGACGGCGACTGGAACCCCGCGCCGGGCGTGGACGGCCGGATCGTCGAGCCCGGCCACCAGTTCGAATGGGCCTGGCTGCTGCTGCGCTGGGGCAAGCTGGCCGGTCGCGACGACGCCATCGCCGCCGCCCTGCGGATGATCGCGATCGGCGACGGTCCCGGGGTCGACCCGGCCCGCGGCGTGGCGATCTTCGCCCTGCTGGACGACATGAGCGTGCACGATGACATCGCCCGCCTCTGGGCCCAGACCGAGCGGATCAAGGCCGGCGTGCTGGCCGCCCAGGTCGACGGCGATCCGCGCTGGTGGACCACCGCCGCCGAGGGCGCCGAAGGGCTGATCAAATATTTCGACGTGCCGGTGAAGGGTCTGTGGCGCGACAAGCTGCGGGCGGACGGGACCTTCGTCGAAGAAGCCGCGCCGGCCAGCTCGTTCTACCACATCGTCTGCGCGATCCTGGAGCTGGACCGGGCCGTCAGCGCCAGGTCGTGACCAGGAGCGTGGCCGAAGTGCTGGCCGTGACCGCCGTCTGAGCGTCGAGCGCGAGGTGGTCGCCGGCGGCCCAGGCGCGGCCGTCGCCCAGCAAGGCGCCGCTCAGGACCTGGATGCTGGCGATCGGCAAGGCGGCCGTCGCGCCGGGCTCCAAACGCCAAATCTCGACGCCGGCCTGTCCGGTCTGGGCGACGGGCTGACGCTCGACGCCGCCGTTGACGGTCACCGGGTGACGGTGCGCCAGGTCCCGGCCCTTGGCCTTGAGGCCGTCGACCAAGAGCTTGACCGACTGGGCGTCGTCGCGACGGCACACCAGCACCGCGTCCGGCTCGGCCACGATCATCAGGTCCGCGACGCCGATCACCCCGACGAACGGACCGGTGGACCGGGCCAAAACGCCGCGGGTCTCGACCAAGGTCACATCGCCGTGGGCAGCGTTGCCGAAGCCGTCCTGAGGCGAGGCGCCCCAGATCGCGTCCCAGGCGCCCAGATCCGACCAGCTGAAAGCGGCGGGCGCCACGGCGGCCTTGTCGGTGCGCTCCATCACCGCGTAGTCGAGCGAGATTTTCTTGGCCCGGCCGAAACCCTCGGGATCCAGACGCAGGACGTCGCCGTCCGAGACGGCCGAGGCCAGGGCCGCGCGCGCGCCTTCGGCGATCGTCGGCTCGAAACGCTCCAACTCGCCCAGCAACACCGAGGCGCGAAAGGCGAAGTTGCCGCTGTTCCAGAGATAGCCGTCGGCGACGTAGCGCTCGGCGGTGGCTAGGTCGGGCTTCTCGACAAAGGCGGCGACCGTGAAGACCCCCTCGCCCGCCGGGGCGCCAGGACGGATGTAGCCAAAGCCCGTGGCCGGTCCGGTCGGGCGCACGCCGAACGTGACGATCAGCCCCTCGCTGGCGGCCTTGCACGCCAGACGCGCGGCGTCGCGGAACACTTCGGGCTCGCCGACATGGTGGTCGGCGGCCAGCATCAGGACCACGCCTTCCGGATCGCGGGCCTCGACATAGGCGGCGGCCGCGGCCACGGCGGGCGCGGAGTCGCGCGCCTCCGGCTCGATCAGCACCGCAACCGGGGTCTCGATCTCGGCCGCCTGGCGGCGCACGAAGTCGGCCATGGCGGCGCCGGTGACGATGACCACCTCGCGCCCCTCGGACAGGTCGCGCACGCGCAGGAGCGTTTCCTGAAAACTTGAATGGGGTCCCAGAAGCTTGAGAAATTGCTTGGGACGGTCCGGACGCGAAGCCGGCCAAAGACGGGTGCCGGAGCCGCCGCACAGGATCACGGGGTAGATCGCGCTCAAAACAAATTTCCCTAGACATCGCGGCGACGCCCTCGTCCCCGGAATCGCTCGTAGCATGGGCGCGCTACGGACTCATAACGCCGCTCTCGGCAACCGGGAAAAATCTCAAACTGGCGTTCCGGCGTGCAACTCCGCCAGCCAGGCGTCAGCCGTCGCGTCCGAAGGCATGCGCCAGTCGCCGCGCGGCGACAGGGCGCCGCCGGACGAGATCTTCGGGCCGTTGGGCATGGCCGAGCGCTTGAACTGATTGGCGAAGAACCGCGTCAGGAACAGCTCCAGCCAGC
The DNA here is from genome assembly GCF_001427165.1 of Caulobacter sp. Root487D2Y. Lineage (NCBI taxonomy): Bacteria > Pseudomonadati > Pseudomonadota > Alphaproteobacteria > Caulobacterales > Caulobacteraceae > Caulobacter > Caulobacter sp. Root487D2Y. Next base: position 336,446 of record NZ_LMFD01000001.1, on the reverse strand, counting down.
GCTTGATCTCCGGCAGGTCGTAGGCGCGCCTGGCCGCTTCGGGGATGCCGACCGGCCAGGCGCCGGCGGCGGCGTCACGCCAGGCGGTCCAGGCCAGGAAGGCGATCTTCGACGGCGCCATGCCGTAGCGGGTCAGATAGTAGAGGTTGAAGTCCTGCAAGGCGTAGGGGCCCACGAAGCTCTCGGTGGCCTGGACCGCTTCGCCAGGCACCAGCTCCGGCGAGATCTCGGTGGCCAGGATGTCCTCCAGCAGGTCGCCAGTGGCTTCGTCGACGTCGCCCGAGGCCGCCACGAAGCGGATCAGGTGCTGGATCAGGGTCTTGGGCACGCCGGAATTGGGATTGTAGTGGCTCATCTGGTCGCCGACCCCGTAGGTGCACCAGCCGAGCGCCAGTTCCGACAGGTCGCCGGTGCCCACCACCATGCCCCGGTGGTGGTTGGCCAGGCGGAACAGATAGTCGGTGCGCAAGCCCGCCTGGACGTTCTCGAAGGTCACGTCATAAACCGGCTCGCCCTTGGCGAACGGGTGGCCGAGGTCGGCCAGCATCTGCTTGGCGGCCGGGCGGATGTCGAGCTCCTCGGCGGTGACGCCCATGGCGGTCATCAGCTTCCAGGCGTTCGACTTGGTGCCTTCGGAGGTCGCGAAGCCCGGCAGGGTGTAGGCGCGGATGTCGGAACGCGGCCGGCCCAGCTGGTCCATGGCCTTGGCCGCGACGATCAGGGCGTGGGTCGAATCCAGGCCGCCGGAGACCCCGATCACCAGGCTTTTCGAACCGGTGGCCTCGACGCGGCGCGCCAGGCCCTGGACCTGGATGTTGTAGGCCTCGTAGCAGTTCTCGGCCAGCTTGGCGGGGTCGGACGGGGTGAACGGGAAGCGCTCGATCGGCCGGACCAGGACCAGGTCGCCGGCCGGCGGCGTGAAGTCCAGCGAAACGATCCGGAACGGCGCTTGCGGCGGGTTCAGCGCCATGGCGTCGCCGAAGCTGCCGACCCGCATGCGCTCCTGGCGCAGCCGCGCCACGTCGACGTCGGCCACGGCCATCACCGGTCCGGTCGAGAACCGCGGGCTCTGGGCCAGCAGGTTCCCCATCTCGTGGATGTCGACATGACCGTCCCAGGCCAGGTCGGTCGAGCTCTCGCCCGCTCCGGCGGCCGAATAGACATAAGCGGCCACCGCCCGGGCCGACTGGCTCGCGCACAGCAGGCGGCGGGTCTCGGACTTGCCGATGGTGATGTTGCTGGCCGACAGGTTCAGCAGGATCTCGGCCCCGGCCATGGCCTGGGCGGTGCTGGGCGGGGTCGGGGTCCAGACGTCCTCGCAGATCTCGACCCCGACCGTGAAGGCGACCTCGCCCAGATTGCGCAGCAGGATGTCGGTTCCGAACGGCACGGCCTGGCCGGCCAGGTCCAGGGTGCGGCCGACCACGCCCGCGCCCGGCGTGAACCAGCGGCGCTCGTAGAACTCGCGATAGTTGGGCAGGAAGCTTTTCGGGATCACCGCCCGCACCCGGCCGCCCTGGATGGCGACCGCCGTATTGTAGAGCCGGCCGTTGTCGCGCAGCGGCGCGCCGACCACGAACAGCGGCGCCAGGGTCTTGCTCTTCTGGGCCAGGGCGGCGATCGCGGTCTCGACCGCGTCGAGCAGGGCGTCCTGCTGCAGCAGATCGTCGATCGTGTAGCCGGTCAGGCCCAGCTCGGGCAGCACCAGCACCGCGACGCCGGCCTCGTGGGCCTCGCGCACCAGGGCCAGCGCGCTGGCGGCGTTGGCCGCCGGATCGGCCAGCTTGACCTTCGGAACCGCCGTGGCGACCCGGACGAAGCCGTGACGATAGGGCGAGAAGAACGACGGCTTGCTCAAGCGCTGGCCTTCCTCTGTGTCTAGAGACTCTGCCCTATCGGTCTTGCCCGGGGAGAGCAAGGAACACCGCGACGCGGGCGGCGGGGCGACGCTACACTCGCGGCATCCGAGTCACACAGTCCGACAAGACCTTCATGCAACAGCCTGCTTCGCCCTCCGAAACGCTCGATGGGATCGCGTTCGACGCTCCGGCGGGAGCCGGCCGGGTCGTCTTCCAGGGGCTCAAGGCCATCACCGGCGTGACGTCACAGCGCTATCGCGTCCAGTTGCCGCGAGGCGTCGAACGTCGGGTCCAGCTTCGCTTCGACGCCGAGGGCCCCCAAGGCGCGTCGTACGACTGGACCATCGTGTCCGACTGGTCGACAGAGCCGAGGATCGATATCGATCTGGCCGCGGCCGGAACCTACAGCCTTCATCTGGACCTTCGCGCCGGCGAAGAGATCAGCGCCCATTTCGTGGCGCAGGCGACGGCGATCGACATCGGGCGGTTCGGCCAGCTCTGCAATCAGACCGCCGCGCGGGTGCGGCGGCGGCACATCGTCGATCCGGCTTGCAACTGGTCGCCCACCGACATCAAGGCGCTCGGCTCGATCCAGGCCTTGGCCGACGCGATCAAGGATACCTATCCCGCCCGCTCCACGGCGCTGCGCGCCGCCACGGGGCTGGACTCCGAGCGAGTGCTGCTGGCCGTCCACGCCATGAACGTCGTCTCTGGGCTGTACATTTTCGGCCACCAGGATTCGAACCGCTCGGGCTGCGTGCTGAACGAGAGCGAAGGCCCGATCGTCAAGCCTCGTGACTACCTGGCCAGCCGCATCGGATGCTGCCTGGACTTCAGCTGCATCCTGGCCGCGGTTCTCGACGCGCTCGGCGTCGAGAACCGCGCCGTCAGCATCAAGCGCGACCATGTCTTCAACGAGATCACCGTCGAGGGCCGGACCTTCACGCTGGATCCGAGCATCAACACGCTCTACACGCGCGCCTATGCCGAGGCGCTGGTCGAGCCGGTCGAGGTCTTCGCCTGGCCCGTCTTGTCGCTGGCCAGCGAGCAGGCGCATCGCGCGCCCCTCGACGCCCTGATCGCCTTCCTCGCGATCGCGATCGATCTCTATGGCCCCAGCGACCTGCTCCACCACGACCCGAAGGCCGTCTTCGCCGAGAACTATCGGATCCTGCGACCCTGACCCCGAAAGGACGGGCCGTCCATCAGGCCCGCGCCTCCGCGAACTTGCGGTCGTAAGCGTCGCGGTTGGCCAGGACGTGGTTCATGTAGCCGATAAAGCGCTCGTACTCCGCGCTCTTCCGCTCGGCTTGGACCTGCCTCAGGCTCCGCAGCTTGTCGTCGGCGGTTTCGCCCTCCGCGATCCACCAGACCGGGTGGGCGTTGAACTGCACATCGCCGCCCTCTGCGAACAGGTCCAGCGGCGTCTTGGCCCGCCAGCGCATCGAGCTGTCCGCGACATAGGTGAACCGTTCCCGCATCGCGGCGGAATAGGCTTCGACTTCGAACAGGCTTTCGATGTCGAAATAGGCGGAGTCAGTCGGCACGTGCTGCGACGCGCTGACGACTGGTTTTCCGGCGATCGCCGAAAGGAGGTCGCGTTCGCGGCGGACCCGGTCCACGGCCGCCTCGGCGTCAGCGATGTAGGACGAGTCCCAGTGCAGGCCAACCTCGTGGCCCATGTCGACGATGGCGTTGATCGCGGCGCGCCCTTGGGCGTCGGTCGCGGCGTAGAAGTCGCAGCCCATCAGGACGAAATAGGTGGACCTGACACCGAGGCCGGCCTCGATCTCCCCCATGCGGCGCGCGTAATCGAGGTCGAAGTCGACGTCGTGCCGCAGCGCGATAGTCTTGCCCGTCCGCGACAGCGACTCGCCGACGGGCGAATAGACGTAGCCGGCGTCGAGCCCGGCGCGGAGAACGGCGGCGTAGCCGTCAGCGGAGAACGAGATCATGGGACGTCCTGCTTCTGGGCGTTGGGCGGGTTTTCATATCGGGCCCGGATCCGCCGCGCGGGCGAGCCGACATAGATGCTGTTGGGCTCGAGGTCGCGAATGGCCACCGCGCCGATGCCAAGCATCGTGTCGTCGCCGATCTTGATCCCCTCGGCGATCGAGACGTTGGGCGACAGCCAGACGCCCGCGCCAAGCTTGACGCTGCCGCTCAGCTCGGCGTGCGCCGTGAGGATGCAGTTCTTGCCCATGACCACGTTGTGCGCCACGTGCACATGGTCATCAAACTTGCAGTAGTCGCCCACGACGGTGGGCTCGATAGTTCCGGCGCAGACCGTGGTCTGGCCGCCCACTTCCACGAAATCGCCCAGCACCACGCCGCCTAGGTGCGGAAGCCTGATGTTGTTGCCGTTCTCGTCGGTGTCGACGCCGAAGCCCTCGTCGCCGACCACGGCGCCGCTTTTGATCAGGCAGCCGCGACCGATCCGGACCCTGGGACCAATCACGGCGTTGGCTCGTACCTCGGTGTCGGCTCCCACGATGCTGAAGGCGCCGACGGCCGCGCCGGGACCGATCGAGGCCGTGGGATCGATCGTCGCGGTGGGGTGAACGTACGCGGTCGGTGAAATCCCCGCTTCGGGCTTGAAGACGAACAGGCTCGTCGCCCGGGCGAAGGCGCCGCGGGGGTTGGGCATGCGGATATGCGGCGGCGCGAACGTGACGTCCGCGGCGGACGGGATTAGGAACAGTGTCTGGGTGTGGCCGGCCACGCGCTCGAACAGGGCGGCCGAGTCGCGGTTGATGAAGCCCAGATGGTCGGGCAGGGGACGATCCAGCGTACAGGGGCCCTTGATCGGCCGATCCTCCCCCACCAGCTCGGCGCCAAGCAAGGTCGCGATATTCGAGGCGTGAACTTTCATGCGCCTTTCCTCCTGGCTTTGCCGCTACTCATAGAGCTCGATCAGTCGACGCGAAACGACGCGGCGTTCATGGCGGGCCTCGACGTAGCGGCGGTTGCGCGCACCGATGTCGGCCCAGCCGTCGGAGCGTTCGATCGTTTGAAGGATGACGTTCCCGATATCCTGCGGCGTCGCGCTGATCACGGGCAGGTCGTCGCCATACAGCGATCGGAGATCGTCGCGTATGTAGCCAATGGTCGGCACACCGAGCGCCATGGCCTCGACCGCGAACACCCCGTAGGCGCCGGCCAGGAGCTGGTCGACCACCAGATCCGCGTTGGCGACCTCCTCCAGCACTTCCTCGTGGGTTCTTTGGGTCATCAGTCGCAGTTCGACGTTCACGCCTCGAGCTTTCAGTTGGGCGCAGGCCTGCTGCAGATAGACCGAGCCCTTCAGATCAACAGCGGACGGCGCGTGGACGATGCGGACGACCTTCGGGTCGCGATCGTGAACCTCGAAGCGAAGCTTCGCCGCGTCCAGCGCTTCGAGATCAACCGGTTGGGGCAGGAAGGTCGCGTTGGGCACGAACTCATGGATGTCGGGGGTATAGACCACCACGCGCCGTCCGAGGCTCTGGGCCACCTCGCGGGCATGGGCGCGATTGCGGTTGCACGCCATCGGCCAGCAAGCCTGGCACGGGTTGATGGCGTATTTCTGCTGGGCGACCTTGGAATCACGGATGTCGCATCCGTGGAAGTGCATGACGACCTTCTTGCCGGCCAGTCTCAGGGCCGGGATGTCCTCCAGGCCGTCACCCCAAAGCGAATAACCGAAATGGAAGTTGAAGACGTCGTAGTCGATCAGCGCGGCGACGGCGTTGTCGGCGGTGAACCCGGTGATGGTCTGGTCAACGTCCCGCTGGTAGACGCCGGCCGGAAAGCAGACCGCCTTTGAACCGTATCCCGCTTCGCGCTCGGTCTTGGCCAGAATCCCGGGGATCCCGGCGATATTGAACGGACCGTGGTAAACCCTAGGCTGTTTCTTCATTGCGAGGCCATTGGCGATTCAGCTCGTTATCTGTGTATGGCGCGTATGTCAGCCTGTCGGCCGCATCTAGCTCGATTGAAGCCAAACGATCAACCGTATTGGAACTCGGGGTTGCGCCCGGTAAGTGATGATGCGACATCGATTGCCACTTTAAAGCTCGCAGGACATCGTTATCCATGCGCATCGTCATGCTGACGGACGATTCCAGCTCGATAGATCGCCGTATTCTTCTCGAGGCCGACTCTCTTATCGCCAAAGGGCACGAGATAATCCTTCTGGCCCGTCACATAGACGGTTTGCCGGACGGCGCGAGGATTAACGAACTCAAGGTCGAATACGTCAAGTTGAACCCCTACAGGCTGGCAAAGCCGGCCTTCCGGGACTTCGCCTTCGGCATGGCCCGGGAGATCAAGCGCTTCGTCAAGAAACGAGCGCCCGCCAGCGCCTGGAAGCCGCTTCGGCGGAGCAAGGCGTTTCTCGGCAAGACCTATCTGTGGGTTTCGATGGTGCGTTCGGCGCCGGAAGCCTATGTCCGCCGCGACGCGACCCGGACCTTCGACTCCTGGACGCCTTTGCACCGGCGGGCCGCGATCGGCGCGAGGCTGATGGCCATCATGGCGATCGGGGCCGCCGCCCAGACCGTCCGCTTCGTCCGCGCCCTGCGCAATACGCCCAAGGTGGGCCAGGTCTCGTTCCTGGCCCAGCCCATGAAGCCCCACGCCTGGGACCAGGCGCTGATCGATCGGGCGATCTACTACGACCCCGATCTCATCCACGCTCACGATCTTCCGCAGTTGTTCGCCGGCGTGACCGCGGCCCGCAAGCTGGGCGTGCCGCTGATCTACGACGCCCACGAGGTCTATCCGGAAATCTCGACCCTCACCCCGGCCGAACAGGAGTTCCTGGTCATTCGGGAACGGACGCTGGTCAAGCACTGCGACGCGCTGATCACGGTCAACCCGTTCTGCGGCGAGTTCATGGAGAAACGCTACGGCTGCAAGCCGTTCAACGTGATCACCAACGCCACCGAACGCACGCCGGCCCTGGAAGCCAACCCCCGGCCACGGCGCTTTCACGAACGTCTCGGTCTGCCCCCCACTGTCCGGATCCTCTGCTATCAGGGCTGGTTCTCGAAGGATGGGCGCGGTCTGGCCGAGTTGGTCGCGGCCATGGCGGATGTCCGCCACGACGTGCACCTGGTCATGATCGGCTATGGCGACCACGACTATTTCAGGGACATCGCCAAACGCACCGGCGGTTCAGCCCGGGTCCACACCCTGGAAGCCGTGCCCTGGACCGAACTGCTCGAATGGAGCGCGTCGGCCGACGTCGGGATCATCCCGTACCAGCCGATCGACTTCAACCATAAGTTCTGCTCGCCCAACAAGCTCTACGAGTTCATCGCCGCCCGGTTGCCGGTCCTGGCCAACGACCTGGTCTATTTGCGCCAAGTCGTCGAGGGCGAGGGCTTCGGGCTCGTGCGCAACCTGACCGACCCCAAGGGGATGGCCGCGGCGATCAACGAGATGTTCGACCCAGCGACCGACATCGTCGGCCAATCGCGCCGCAACCTCATGGCCAAGGGCCCGGGTTGGGAATGGCCGGTGGAGGCGGAGAAACTCCTGCGGATCTACGACGGCGTGATCGCCTCGTCCCGGGACGAAAGATTGCGCGGCCCGCCTGTTCACCCTCGCCTGCCGGCCGCCGGCGAGATTTCGCTCGTCGAGGAAGCGGCCCAATGACCAAGCCCGTCGCCGCCTCCGTCGCGGACATGAGCCTCGCGGGCAGCGCGTGGGACCGCGCGTGGGCCGAGGTCTTCGCGAGCTCCCTCGAAGATCCGCTGCGCCCCGCCGCGGAGTGGACGCGCGCGCCCCTGCAAGGGCTTCACAAGGCCTCAAGCGCCGAGGTGTACGCGACGGCCCTGGCGGTTCACGGGCCGACCAAGAGCGCGGCGCCCTGCGGCCTGTTCCTGCCCGGCTCCGCGATCAAGGGCCGCCGCGTTGTCGAACTGGGCTGCGGCTACGGCTGGCTCGGCCGGCAGGTCGCGCCATGGACCTCGCGCTATCTGGGCGTCGACGTCTCGCGCCTTTCGCTGTGCGTCGCGCGGTCGGCCCGCGGTCCCCGCATGCGCTACGCCCATATCTCCGACCAAGCCGTGTTCCGCGACCTGAGGGGCACGTTCGACACCCTGTTCACGCGCAACACCTTCTTCCACTTGAACCGCGCCCACGCTCTTGGGGCGCTGCTTCGCGGTCGGGAGCTCCTGCGCCCCGGCAGCCTGGCCGTCGTGGACTTCTGCACGATACGGCCGGGCTCGATCGCCGGTACCATCCACGACCACGATGCGCCCTTCGATCACGCCGCGCCCACCTGCGGCTATTCCTTCACCGAATCTCAAATCGCGACGCTTGCGCGGGACGCAGCGTTTGATCTGGAGGAAATCAAGCAAGACAGTACGGGCACGCACTGTTATGCGCGCTTGAGATTGCGTTAGCCTGACGCACGCTTCGCTGCGGCAGGCCGGAAGATGGACGCTGATGTGACGCCTTTGCTTACCGTGACCGGCCTGTGCCTCTGCCTCTGCGGCGCGATCCTGGCCTTACAGACCTTCTCGCTGATCGAACGACGGCGGGCGCGAGTTCGCGAAGCGTCCGACCGGCAAGCGGCCTTTCGTGAAAACCAGGACCTGCTCGCCGAGCGCTTCAGGGCCGAAGGCCGGCGCGCGGAAAGCGATCGCGCGGAGATGCTCGAGCGGCTGGATCGGCTGGAGGCGTCTTGGCGCGCCGCGAGCGACGATCTGCGGGCGGGTCTGGAGCCTCTCGTGCGAGCCGACGATCTGCGGGCGGGTCTGGAGCCTCTCGCGCGAGCCGACGAGCTGCGGGCGGGCCTCGAGGCCGCCGCGGAGCGGGACACGGCGACGCGCGCCGGGCTGGCGGGATTGATCGAAACCCTACGTGGCGACGAAACGGCCTGGCGCGGCGCCCATGACGAGCTGCTGACCCGGTTGGCGGCCCAGGATTTGCGCGGCGGCGAGGACCGGGCGGCCGTCCTGGCGCGAGTAGACGCGCTGGACTCGGCGCGCGCGGCGAATCACGAGAATTTCCTGACTCGGTTGGACGCCCTGCGGGACCGGATCGACGACGATCGGAAGGCCGTGCTGAACCGCCTGGACCAGGATGACGTCGCGCGCCAGGCGAGCCTGGTCGAGAGCCGCGCGGCGCGGCAAGCACTGCAGGGCGGCCTGCGCCGGATCGAGGCGCTTCAAGTCATCCCCGCCGTCCAGCACCTGAAGATCGAGCAGATCGGCGGCCAAGCCGTGAAGGTGATGGACCAGCAGCTCGACTTCGGCGTCGACATCCTGCGGGCGGTCGATCTCTCCCACGCGCATCGGGGATGGAAGCCCTCGAAGGACGGGCGCCCGCCCTATCCCGTGTTCGCGCCCGGCGCGGAAGTGGGCCAGACCATATTCAGCACCCACGCCTTGGCGATCAATTGCGCCGTCCTGGCCGACCTCATCAACATCAACGGCGCGGCCCCGTACAAGGCCACGCTCGACGCCTTGGTCGCGGATATCACCCGAAATTCGGACCCCGCCGCGGTCGGCGGCCGGAAGATCCGGCTCGATTACGATCACTCCCTGCTCGGCGCGACGATCCCCGCGGGCTGGGCCAGCGCGTCCGCCCAGGCCGAGGCCGCGCTGGGCGTCCTGCAGCTCGCCCAGGCCAAGGCCATGCCGGAACCGTATCGCGCGCTGGCGCGCGAACTGATCACGCCGCTGATCGCGGGTGACGAGGACCTCGTGCGGCGGGACGCGGGCGGCTATCTCTGGCTGGAGGACATGCCCCCGATCCACGGCAAGCCCCTGCAAAGCCTCCACGGCCATCTGCTCGCGACCCTGGCGGTCTATCGTTATGTCCAGTGCACCGACGACAGGGCGGCCGAGCCAGTGCTCCGCGCCTGCCTGGCCACGGCCGCCCGCTATCTTCCGGAGACGCGCCGGCCTGGCGAAACGCCGATCTTCTCGCTGGCCTATCCGGAAACAGGTACGCCGCAAGGGATGGCCCTCCGCGCCCTGGTCATTGACCTAGGCCTGATTTCCCGCCACCCGATCTTCGACTCGATCGCCAGCGCCTTCGCCAGCGACGTCCCGCCCGCTAGTTGAATTTCGGGATTTCGAGCCCGTGCAGTGTGAAGTGATCCTCGGGCTGCACGTCGATCGCGACGGTCTCGGCGTCCAACGGCCTGTCCAGCAGCGCGCTTAGGCTGGCCGCTGACTCCAGGCTGGCCGCTGAACCGGGCGCGAAGCCGTACACGGGCAGGGCGTCCAGCTGGGCCTGGATATGCTCGTAGTAGGACTGCTGGTAGTGGTACGGCGCGGGTCCCCACTTGTGTTCGGCGTCCCCCAGGGTTTCGGCCCGCGGCGCCGACACGACCCAGCAGTTCAGGCGGCGCTTGAGCCCCGCATAGCAGAGGGCCAGCAGGTCGTTGTTCCGCGCCACCCAGTTGACGTCGTAGTTGACGCTGGTCTCACCGGCCACCGAGCGCGGCGCCCAATAGGCCTCGTGCAGGACCAGGGGCCTGCCGCGACACGCCTTGCGAAGACCCTCGGCGAAGGCGTCGAGCGCGGCTTCCCGCTGGTCCATGTAGGGCCACGCCTCCACCAGCGGTCGCAGGCCGTTGTGCTCCAGGAACGGCGTACCTTCAGCGATCTCCTGCAGCTCCGGCGAATAGGTCATCATCCGCCCGTCCGCCGTCGCCACGCAGGCGCACCGCTCATCGATCAGGTCGACCACCAGGCAGTCGAAATCGGTGTCGCGGAGCGTTTCGAAAACACGCTTGGAGGCGTTCAGGGCCACCGTCTCGCCGCGCCAGCGGGTGGCGGGTTCCTGGGCGACCGAAAAGTCCGGCTGTACCGGGGGCGTGTTCAGGGCGATCATGGACTGCCGTCCGAGGTAGCACTCGACGGACCAGCCCTTCTCGGGAACCAGACCGAATATGTCACGAGTGACGCAGCTGCCCAGTATCGCCACACGCATGAAACGCTCCCTGACCCGCCTCGCGGCCTTCAGTCGACAGCCATGGCGGATTCTTCCGCAAAATCCCAGAGCAGAATAGCCCCTTGGGGCGCGGTCTGGGTGCTAGGCGCTTTTCGACGGTTCGACCGGCATGGCGTGCTCAAGGATCGTTTCCATCGGATCCGCCTCGGCCGATTGCGGTTCCGGTTGCGCTTCCGGCTGGCCCCAAGGCAAGGAATCGGGGCCGACATATTGCTGGCTCTCGACCTCGCCCCCGGCGCCCTCCACCACGACGCCCGCGCCGCCGTCGGACTGCTCGGCTAGGCTGGTCGCGAACGCCATGGCGTCGCCGTAGTCGTTGGTCTGGAGCAGCGTGTCGCCTTGCCGGCTGACCCGCCAGCCGTCTCCGTCCGCGGCGACATTGATGAGTTGCTGGAGCACGAAAAACCTCAAGCTTGTGAGGAACTCAACGCCCGCCGCGCACCCACCGTTCCTTTTCAGGCCGCCTCGCCGCCGATGCAGGACAGGGCGATCTCCAGATTGCGCAAACCGTCCCAGCCCGTGACCGGCGCGGGCGCGCCGTTGCGGATCGCCTCGAGGAACGCCTCATGCTCCAATTGCAGCGGCTCGGCTTGGCGCACGAACAGATGCCGCGTCGTATAGGCGCCATTGGGCATGAATGCGGAGTGCTCAACGACCTGTCGCGTGATCAGATCCGCAACGATGAACTTCGTCGCCGTCGCGATCTTCATCTGGCGAACCCGGAACGGCGTCAGCCAGTTGCAGTCGATCTGGGCGCTGGCGCCGCTTTCCGTTCGCGCGAGGATCAGCGCCACGTCCTGGCGCGAACCGTGCACGCGATCGTGCTGGCACGACACCTCGGCGATGTCCGACCCCGTGATGTAGCGGACGATATCGACGTCGTGCACCGCCAGGTCCATGATAACGCCGACGTCGGCCATGCGCGGCGGGAACGGACCCGCCCGGGTGATCGAGACCGACACCACCCGCTCGCCTTCGCAGGCGGCCTTGGCGGCCAGGACGGCGGGATTGAAGCGCTCGACGTGACCGACCATCAGCAGCCGGCCCGCGACGTCCGCCGCCGCGATCAGGCGCCGGGCTTCTTCGGGAGTGTTGGCGATGGGCTTTTCGACCAGGACGTGGACGCCGTTGGTCAGCAATTGCTCGGCCAGGGGCGCGTGCAGATGGTTCGGCGTCGCCACGACCGCGAAATCCAGGCCCGCATCCAACGCCTCGGCGATGTCCGCGAAACCGCCGCAACCGAGCGCGCCGGCGACCTGCGCCCGCTTGTCGGCGTCCGTGTCGACGACCCCTACAAGCTCGACCCCGGCCGCCTGGCGCAGCATGCGAGCATGATAGGCGCCCATGACGCCCGCGCCGAAGACGGCGCCGCGAAGCGTTTTCATCTCTGTTTCCGGTTTAAGGCGCGGGTTACGCCGCCGCGTGGGTGGACGCCATGTAGGCCGCCACGGCCTCCTGATAGGGGCCGTCGAACGCGATGCGGCCATCCTTCATGAAGATGCCTCGCTGGGCGATCGCGTCCGATAGCGACAGCGCGTGCGTGGCGAGAACGACCAGGCCGGCGTTCTTGATGATGTTGGTCATCCGCGCGGTGGCCTTGTCGATGAAAGCCGCATCGCCGGCGCCCAGCACCTCGTCGATCAGCATGACATCGGCGTTGAAGCTGGTCGCGATCGAGAAGGCCAGGCGGATGCGCATGCCGGCCGAATAGGTCCGGATCGGCAGGTCGATGAATTCGCCCAGCTCGGCGAAGTCGACGATCTCGTCGACCAGCGCCTTGGCTTGTTTGGTGCTGGCGCCCATGTAGCGCGCGCGGATGACGATATTGTCGCGGCCGCTGGTGTCTTCCTCCATGCCACTGCTCATGTCGAGCAGGGTGCGGATGGTGCCGCGACGCTCGATGACGCCCGACGTCGGTTCGTAGATGCCGGCCATCAGCTTCAGCAGAGTGGACTTGCCCGCGCCGTTGCCGCCGATCAAGGCGATGCGGTCGCCGGCGCTGGCCGACATCGTCACCGAATTGAGCGCGCGCACCAGCAGACGGTTGTGGTCGGCGGAGCTGCGGCCCAGCTTGAGCGGCTTGATGATCTGCGACCGGAACTGTCGCGCGGCGACGCCATAGACCGGGAAGTTCAGGGTGACGCTGCGGAGGTTGAGGCTAGCCATGGGTCAGATCCAGAAAGGCAGACGTCGACGGGTGAGGACGAAGGTGCCCACACCGACGAGCAGGCACACCAGGGCGATCACCACCGCGGCGCTCCAGGCATGGGGCATGGTGTGCTCGTTGATCAACGGCGCCCGCAGCACGTCGAGCAGATAGGTGATGGGGTTCAGGGCCACGATCCCGCGGTTGCGGACCAGGGATTCGGGCCGCCAATAGACCGGCGACAACAGGGCGCCGATGCCCATGACCATGGTGATGAGGGGCATCAGATCGCGGAATCGCGGGGTCAGGCACGCCACCGCGAACACCAGGCCCGTCACCGCCGTCACGACGAGGAGGGCGCCGGGGATGATCAGCAGCATCGACCAGTCCGGACGAATCCCGACGAAAATGGCGACCAAGATGAACGCGAACAGGTGGTGGGCGCTGACGATCACGTTGCGGATGACCGTCGACATGATCATCAGGCCGTAGGGCATGGGCGCACCGGTCAGGTGTCCACGCGCCACGATCAGGGTCGTGCAGGCCTCGATCAGCGACTGGGACAGGAACGACCAGATGATGATGCCGGTCAGCACGAAGGGCAGCGCCTTGCGCAACTCGCCGCCAAACAGGCCGGTCATGACGAAGCTCAGCGCGCAGGCCGTCACGAGGATAGAGATACTGACCCAGAACGGGCCGATCAACGATCGCGAATAACGCAGCCGGATGTCCTGCCAGGCCAGGAAGAAGGCCAGCGGGAGACGGGCGATGCTTTCCCGCAGATCCCGAAAACTAGTATTGAGTGCGTTTTTCATCATCCGTCCGAGCGGCAAGCGACCGCGAGCTGAGCCCCCCGGAGGAAGCCGGGAAACCGGGCCAAATTTAGACTGTCGCCACCGAGCCGCTGATCTCGAGTTCGAAGCCACAGGGCGAGGCCAGGAACACGCGGTCGCCATCCTGCGACACCACAGACATCCGGCGCCCGGCGGGAGAAATGTAACCGATGATGCGGGCGGGGTTGCCCACCACGAGCGCGTGGTCGGGCACGTCCTTGGCCACGACCGAGCCGGCGCCGACCAGGGCCCAACGGCCGATCGTCACGCCGGGCGTCAGGATCGCCCCGCCGCCGATGGACGCGCCATAGCGGACGGTCACGCCGGAGACGACCCAGTCGCTGGCTGATTTGAACGAACCATCAGCATTGATCGCACGCGGAAAGCGGTCGTTCAGCAGTACGCAGTGAGGACCAAGCAGGACCCCGTCTTCAACGACCGCCCCCAGATATACGCTGACATTATTTTGAATCTTACAGTCAGATCCAACTTGTACGTCCATGTCGACAAATGCATTTTTGCCAACCCCAGTCCTGTCGCCGATCACGGCGCGCTCTCGGACTTGGGCGTTATTCCAAACCTTTACACCTTCACCCAGTTTCGCCAGCGGATGGACTTCGGCCGTCGGGTGGATCAGAACGGTCATTAATTTATCATCTAGTCCGCGATTTGGTGGCGACGGAATGGCCTAAAAAGCGTCTACGTGTCAAGCGAGCACACACAACCCACACCCGCTCTCGCTCAACGGAATCTGGAGCTTCGCATAATGCAACGCCGTGTTTTCAGTGTAGTCGGCGCACGCCCCCAATTTATCAAAGCCGCTCCAGTGGAACGCGCGTTTCAACAAAGCGCCGTATCGAATTCGTATCTCGTCCATACCGGTCAGCACTACGATACGAACATGTCCGACGTATTCTTCGACGAGCTGCGAATTCCCGCGCCGTCGTTCAAACTGAACATCTCGGGCGGCTCTCACGGCCAGATGACAGGCCGCATGTTGGAAGCTCTAGACCAGCTGTTCATCGCCGAGAAGCCAGACGGCGTGCTGGTCTATGGCGACACCAACTCCACGCTCGCGGCGGCCCTGGCCGCCAGCAAGCTTTCCATCCCCGTCTTCCACGTCGAAGCCGGTCTGCGGTCGTTCAACCGCGTGATGCCGGAAGAGATCAACCGGGTCCTCACCGATCATGTCAGCGACCTGCTCTTCTGCCCCACCGAAACGGCGGTGACGAACTTGCGGCGAGAAGGCTTGCTCAAGGGCGTGCACGCCATCGGCGACGTCATGCAGGACGCGACCCAGCAGGCGGCGGCCCGCGCCAACGAGGTCTCCACCATCGTGAAAGACCTGGGGCTCGAGGGCACGCCTTACGTGCTCTGCACCATCCATCGCGCCGAAAACACCAACGACCTGAGCCGGCTGCGGGAGCTGCTGGACTATGTCCGCGCCACAGCGGGAACGCGGCCTATCGTGTTTCCGGTGCACCCGCGGACGCGCAAGATCTGCGAGGAGGCCGGTATCGGCCTTGACGGCTTCATGCCGATCGATCCCGCAGGCTATCTGGACCTGCAGCGCCTGATCAACGGCTGCGAGCTGGTCTGTTGCGATTCCGGCGGGCTGCAAAAAGAAGCCTACTTCCACCGCCGCCCCTGCGTCACGCTGCGCGACGAGACCGAATGGGTCGAGACGATCGACGCAGGCTGGAATCGTCTCTGGCGGACACCCGAATACACCGCGCCGCGCCGCGAGATCGCCGACTACGGCGACGGCCACGCCGCCGACCGCATCGTCGAGCGGATCGACGACTGGTTCGCGAGCGCGGACCGATAGAGCCCGGGACGGAGCCTCCTGGTTCGGCTCGCGCCGAACTCAGGAGGCCATCGCCTCGACCGTCCGGCGGTGTTGGTGGGCCACATCGTGGAACTGCTGGTACCACAGCTCCAGAGACAGCATTCCCCACGCGGTCCGCGAGAACGAACCCATCTGGGTCATGTTCTTCAGCACGACGTCGCGGCGCATCCACGGCCGCGAGCCGGCCCGGGCGCTGTGGAACGTGTCGTGGACGAAGCTCTTCAGCTCACCGCCGAACCACTCCTTGAGAGGCACGGGGAAGCCCATCTTGTCGCGGCGGGTGAGCAGCGATGGAGGCAGGCGGTGGCCGAAGGCCTCGCGCAGGAGGTGCTTGGAGACCCCGCCTTTGAGCTTGATCCCCGGCGACAACGACGAGACAAACTCGACGACGGGACGGTCGAGGAACGGCACGCGGGACTCGATGCCGTGCGCCATGCCCATGCGGTCCTCGACCTGCAGCAGGGCCGGGAGCAGGAACCGCATGTCGAACCGCATCATCTTGTCGAAATAGGCTCGCTCGCCCACCCCGTCCGCGTTGAACTCGGCGGTGAAGCGCTGATGGACGTCGGCCATCGGGAGATCTTCGATCTCCACCTCGCCGGCCATGTCGACAGTGCGGTTGATCAGGCGGAAGTAGCGCTCGTCGAACGCCCCGAACAGGCCCGACGACCAGCTCGACTTGATCATCGGCTGGTATTCCCGCAGCGAGTCCAGCTGCGGGAGGATGGTTTCGAACCTGAGGTCGCGCGTGCCGGGATCGTCCTCGCCCTGGATGGCGGACCGCAGGCACTGCTCCAGATAGGCGACCATGTAGCGGCTGTAGCCGCCGAAGATCTCGTCGCCGCCCTGTCCGCCGAGGACGACTTTCACATGCTGGCCGGCCAGCTTGGAGACCATGTATTGCGGGAACGAACCTGGCCCGGCCACCGGCTGGTCCAGGTGGTAGATCACCTTGGGCATGGACTCGATGAAATCGGCCGCGGTGATGTCGATCTCGTGCAGCCGGCCCGAGGCTAGGCCGGCGGCTTCGCGCGCATAGCCGCTCTCGTCATAGCCCGGGAACTGCGTGAACTTGCCGTGGAAGAAGTCACGGTTTTCGTGGTGGCTGTCGGCGGCCATGATCGCGATCAGGCTGGAATCCACCCCGCCCGACAGATAGGCGCCGACCGGCACGTCGCTGCGCAGGTGCAGCGCCAGGGAGTCCTCGATCAGGGCCGACAGCCGATCGGTCGCCTCAGCCTGGCTGATGTCGATACAATTGTACTCGGGCCTCCAGTAGGCGCGGATCTTCACCTGACCCTTCTCGCAGACCAGCGTATGGCCGGCCGGCAGCTGGCGGATGCCCGCGAACAGGGTGCGGTCGCTGAGCGGGATCTGCAGCGCCACATATTCGGCGAACGCGTGCGGGTCAGTCTCGACGTCGGGTAGGAAGGGCAGCAGGGTCTTGGCTTCGGACGAGAACATCAGCGTCCGCCCGACCTGGGCGTAGTAGAGCGGCTTGATGCCGAACGGGTCGCGCGCGATGACCAGGCGCCGGGTCTCCGGCTGCCAGTGCGCGTAGGCGAACATTCCGCGGAAGCGCTCGACGGCCGCGTCGCCCAGCTGGCTGTGGGCGGCGAGGATGACCTCGGTGTCGGTGCCGCTCTTGAACGTCCAGCGCCCGGCGAACGTCTCGCGCAGCTCGTGGAAGTTATAGACCTCGCCATTGTGGACCAGGACCGAACCGTCCTCGCCCTTCATGGGCTGGGCGCCGCGCTCAGATAGATCGACGATCGCCAAGCGACGGTGCGCAAGGCCGACCGAGCCGTCCGGCGAAGTCCAGATGCTGTGACCGTCGGGGCCGCGGTGGGCCTGGATGTCGTTCATCATCTGCAGCCGTCGCGCGAGTTGAGGCACGCGTTCACCATCAAGGTGGATCATGCCCGCTATTCCGCACATACCGATCTCCGACGACGAGCTTGGATTGAGCTGGGTTCTTATATGGGTGAAGGCCGGTTTCCAACCATCAGTTCCCTAGACGCGGAACGTCAAGGCCCAGCTCCTGAAATGTCTTAATCTCGTTGCTTTACGTGCGGTTGTTGAAAAGGTATGCCCGACCCTCCAAACGGGAGGCGTTATTTTGGTCGGACGTATCGCGGTCGTCGGATGTGGTTACTGGGGCAAGAATCTCGTCCGTAATTTCTCGGAATTGGGCGCCCTGGCCGCGGTGATCGATCAGCAACCGGAAGTCGCCCAAGCCCTGGCCTCCACGTACGGCGTCCGCGCGCTCTCCCTGGAAGCGGGCCTGGCGGATTCGTCGATCGAAGGCGTCGCCGTGGCCGCGCCGGCCGAGCTGCATGCCGAGATCTGCATCGCCGCCTCGCGCGCTGGCAAGCACGTCTTCGTCGAAAAGCCGATCGCCCTGACCGTAGAGGACGCCGAGCGGATGAAGGCCGCCGCCGAGGCCGCCGGCAAGGCGCTGATGGTCGGCCACCTGCTGCGCTACCACCCCGCGTTCGAAACCCTGGCCGGCATGATCAAGGACGGCGCCATCGGTCGGGTGCTCTACGCCTACTCGGATCGCCTGAGCCTGGGCAAGTTCCGGGTCGAGGAAGACGTCTGCTGGAGCTTCGCGCCTCACGACCTGTCGATGCTGCTGACGATCATGGACGCCGACCCCGTCGAGATCTCGGCGACGGGCGTCTCGTCCGTCACTCCAGGCGTCGACGATATGAGCCGCATCGAAATGGCTTTCCCGGGCGGCGCCCGCGCTCACGTCTTCACCTCGTGGCTGCACCCGTTCAAACGCCACATGCTGACCGTGGTCGGCGAGACCGGCATGTTGGTCTTCGAGGACTCGGCCGCCGCGGACAAGCTTCGCCTGTATCGCCACGGAATCAAGAGGACGTCGGGCGCGCCGGAGCCCGTCAAGGGCGACGCCGAGGTCATCCCCTACCCCGCCGACGAACCCCTGAAGCGCGAATGCCAGCACTTCCTCGACGTCGTGACGGGTCGTGTGGCCGCACCGGAGACCTCCGCTGACGAGGGCATCCGCGTGCTCAAGGTTCTGGCCGCCGCCACGGCTAGCGCGGCCAACGCGCTCTAAGATCCTCACACTCTCAAAATCGGACTCAAATTGGAGCTTCCTTGATGGCCACCTCTCCCTCCACGCCGCTCGCGTTCATCGACCTTCTTGCTCAACGCCGCCGCCTGGGCGACCGCATTGACAAGGCCGTCATGGGGGCCGTCGACGCCGGCCAGTGGATCATGGGCCCGCAAGTTCGCGAATTCGAAAAGCGCCTCGCCGACTTCGGCCAAGCCAAGCTGGCGCTGTCCTGCGCCAATGGCACCGACGCGCTCGCCCTGCCGCTGATGGCCTGGAACGTGGGTCCGGGCGACGCCGTGTTCTGCCCCAGCTTCACCTTCGCCGCGACCGCCGAGGTCGTTCCGTGGGTGGGCGCGACGCCAGTGTTCGTGGATGTCCTGGCCGACACCTACAACATGGATCCCGCAGACCTAGAGGCCGCCATCGAGAAGGTGAAGGCCGAAGGACGCCTGACGCCGAAAGTCGTTATCGCCGTGGACCTGTTCGGCCAGCCCGCCGACTATCCGGCCATCGCGGCCATCGCCAAGAAGCACGGCCTGAAGCTGATCGCCGACTCCGCCCAAGGCTTCGGCTGCACCCTGAACGGCCAGCATCCGATCCACTGGGCCGACTGCACCACGACCAGCTTCTTCCCGGCCAAGCCGCTGGGCTGCTACGGCGACGGCGGCGCGGTGTTGTCCAACGACGCCGGCCTGGTCGAACTGATGGACTCCCTGCGCGTGCACGGCAAGGCGACCCAGAAGGACATCGAGGGTCGCTCGTTCACCCACGATCCCAAGTACCTGAACATGCGGGTCGGCATGAACAGCCGTCTCGACACGATCCAGGCCGCTATCCTGCTCGAAAAGCTCGACGTCTACGCCTGGGAGATCGAGCAGCGTAACGCGATCGCCAATCGCTACGCCGAACAGCTGGCCGGCGTCGTCAAGACCCCGATCGTCATCGCCGGCGGCGTTTCGAGCTGGGCGCAGTACACCATCGAGGTCGAGGACCGCGACGACTTGGCCCAGAAGCTGAAGGCGGTGGGCGTGCCGACCGCGGCCTACTATCCGATCCCGCTGCACCTGCAACCGGCCTACTCCGAGCACCCGCTCGCCCCGTCGGGCCTGCCGGTCACGGTGGACAAGGCTTCGCGCGTCATCAGCTTGCCGATGCACCCCGACCTGTCGCCGGAAGATCAGGCTTACATCACCCAGAGCGTTCGCAACGCGATCGGCCAAAACGCATGAAAATCGACCTGTTCTCCAAGCACGACACCGACGCGGCGTTCGAGGCCCTCGCGGTGGAGTGGGTGCGCCGCGCCGAGGCGCGCGACGTCACGGTCGGCGTCATGGGGCTGGGCTATGTCGGTCTGCCCCTGGCCCGCGCGTTCGTCGAGAGCGGCGTGCGCGTCATCGGTTATGACATCGACCAGCCGCGCGTCGGACTGCTGAACGCCGGCAAATCCTACTTCGCCCACATCGGCGACGAGGTGGTCTCCCAGATGCGCGCCAGCGGCCGCTTCGAGGCGACCTTCGAAGCGCAACGCCTGGCCGAGGCCGACGCGATCTTGCTCTGCGTCCCCACCCCGCTCGACAGTCACCGCGAGCCCGACCTGTCGTTCGTGCGCGACACGACCGAGGCCGTGGGCAAGGTTCTGCGTCGCGGGCAGCTGGTGGTTCTGGAATCCACCACCTATCCCGGCACCAGCTCGGAAGTGCTGATCCCGATCCTGGAGCGAGCTTCGGGCCTGAAGGTGGGACGTGACTTCGCCGTGGCCTACAGCCCCGAGCGAGAGGATCCCGGCAACCCGCACTTCAACACCAGCACCATCCCCAAGGTGGTGGGCGCCGACACCGACGCGGAGCGCGCCATCGGCGTCGCCCTGTATGGCCTGATCACCACGCCGGTGCCGGTCTCGAGCCTGCGCGCTGCCGAGGCGGTGAAGCTGACCGAGAACATCTATCGGCTCGTCAACATCGCCTTGGTCAACGAACTGAAGGGCGTCTACAACAACATGGGCATCGATGTCTGGGAAGTCATCGACGCCGCCAAGACCAAGCCGTTCGGCTTCCACGCCTTCTATCCGGGTCCGGGCCTGGGCGGTCACTGCATCCCGATCGACCCCTTCTACCTGACCTGGAAGGCGCGGGCGTTTGGCCTGTCGACGCGCTTCATCGAGCTGGCCGGCGACGTGACCAACCAGCTGCCGCGCAACGTAATCGAAGCCGTGGCTGACGGACTCAGCGATCGCCTGTCGAAGGCGATCAATGGCGCGAAGATCCTGGTGATGGGGCTGGCTTACAAGAAGAACATCGACGACATGCGTGAAAGCCCGTCGCTGATCCTCATCGATCTTCTGCAGTCCCGCGGCGCCAAGGTCTCGTACCATGACCCGTATCTGCCGGTGATCCCCGCCACCCGCGAACATCCTGAGCTGGCGGGCTGGGAGTCGACCCCGCTGACGGCGGAGAACCTGGCGCAATTCGACTGCGCGCTGATCTCCACCGACCACGACAACGTCGACTACGAACTGCTGCTCGAACAGTTGCCGCTGATCGTCGACACGCGCAACGCCACCGCGCGTTACGCCAAGACCCACGGCTGCAAGATCGTTCGGGCCTAAGCCTCCGGGCTATCGATCCGCGGCGAGGCGCGCGACCTCCGAGACGAAAGCCTCGGCGTTCGCGCGCCAGCTGTGAAGGCGGGTGAACGCCGCCGCCCCGACGCGCGCCTCGGCCAGATCGGCGTCGGTCAGGCTAGCCACCCGGGCGGCGATATCCGTCGCCCCCGCCCCCGACGGCACGAAGAAGGCCACGCCGTACGGCGACGCGAGTCGCTGGATCTCGGGCAGGTCCGTCGCCAGCATTGGAACGCCGGCCGCCGGATACTCCCAGAGCTTGTTTGGGCTGCAGTGGCGCTGATTGAGGTTCAGGTCCTCGTAGAGCAGCGCGCCCAGGGCCGCGCCCACGGTCCATTGAGGCAATTCGGCGAACGGCGCGGGCGCCACGAAGCGCACCCGATCGGCGTCTGCCCGCGCCCGCAAGCTGGGCTCCAGGCGCCCCGACCCCATCAGCACCAGGGCCCACCCCTCTGGAAGCCGGGCGCCGGCGTCGACCAGCGCTTCGAGCCCGCGCATCGGCGCCAGTCCGCCCTGGAAGAGCAGGATGCGGGTCGAGGCCGGCAAGCCGGCCGCGCGGTGGAGGCGGCCATCATAAGCCGGCGGCGTCTCCAGCTCGCCGGCGTTGTGGACGATGACCGCAGGTGGCAGGCCGGGACGTCGTTCCGCATAGAGCGCCGCGATGCCCGCATTGACCGTGACGAAGCCGTCGATCGCGCCCGCCGCCCGGGTCTCCACCTTTTGAACCCAGGCCTGCCGGCCGGAATCGGTGTGGTCTTCCTCCTCATGGAACTCGTGCGCGTCATAGAGCACGGCCCCGCCGCCCAGAGCCTTGAAGCGGACCACCGCCGGGAGGGTCTCCGGATCGGAGCAGACGACGACGTCAGGGCGCCAGGCGGCCAGGACGTCGGCCAGGGCCCGAACCTGGCCGCGATAGGCCAGCCAGCTGGAGGCGTCACCTATCGCATCGCGCGTCGCCCGGCCCGCCGCCAGACGGGCCCCGAACACTCCCGCGGCCAGCACGATCCCGCCCGTCATCGCCGTCCGCGTCCGCGCGGCCCGCCAGTCGGGTGTCGTGACGTCCGGCGCGGACCGGGCGTGGTCGATCATCGCGAAGCATCCGACTTCAGCGCCAGCGGCCCGCAGGGCGGCGCGCTGCTTGAGAAGGCGGCCGTCGCCGCGATCAAAGAGTTTCGCGACCAAGGCTATACGGCGGCCCGCCAGGATCTGGCGGGGTTCTCGGGCTTGCGGCATGGTTTCGTATACCCTAGGCCTCGCCGCGACGGACAGGCGATTTGTCCACGCTATCGCCCAACCGGGAGTCGGAGTCGAAGACCATGTGCGGCATCTGGGCCTCGATCGGCATTATTCGCGACGGCAGGATGCTGGCGCCGATCCAGCGTCGCGGACCGGACGGCGAAGGCTGGCGAGAAGGCCTCGACGGACAGGTTCCGGTCGTCCTGGGCTTCCGCCGGCTGGCGATCTACGATCTTTCGACGGCGTCCGACCAGCCCATGACGCGACGCGTGTCGGCCGACGATCCCGGCCTCCACATGGTGTTCAACGGCGCGATCTACAATTACCGCGCCTTGCGGACGGAGCTCCAGGCGTTGGGGCATGCCTTCCACACCGAGGGCGACAGCGAGGTCCTGCTGGCCGCCTGGGACCACTGGGGCCCGGGCGCCCTAGCCAGATTCGACGGCATGTTCGCCTTCGCGATCCACGACGCGCGCCGCCGCAAACTGATCGTGGCCCGCGATCGGTTCGGCGAGAAGCCCGTGCTGTGGGCCCGCGTCGGCCTGGGCCAGGACCGGGGCTTCGCCTTCGCGTCCGACGTCCGGCAGCTCCTGCCCTTCCTGCCCGACGGCCGGCGGCTCGACGCCGACGTCGCCGCCGATTTTCTGAACGTCGGCTCGGTTGACACCGGCGACGACACCTTTTTCGCGGATATCAAGCGCGTTCCCGCCGGCTGCTGGGGCGAGTTCGATCTCGACCCCGCCCGCCCGCCGACGCGCGAAGCGTTCACATCGTGGACCCAGCTGACGGCGCCGCCGGCACGGGGAGACGACCTTGCCGAGCAGCTGCGTTCGGCCCTGGACGATGCGGTCGCGCTGCGACTGCAAGCCGATGTTCCGGTCGGCAGCTGCCTGTCTGGCGGCCTGGACTCAACCCTGCTGGTGAGCCTGGCCCAGAACACCCTGGAGGCGCGAGGCTCGCGCGGTATCCACACGATCAGCGCCGTCTATGATGACGACGACGCCCTGTCCGAGCGCCCCTATCTCGAGGCCGCCCTCGCCGGCGACCGCCATCCCGCGCGTCTGATCACGCCGACTGCGGACCAGATGCTGGACCATTTGGACGACGTCATCGAAGCCCAGGGCGAACCGTTCGGCCACAGCTCGATCTGCCTGCAATGGTTCGTGTTCCGCAGCGCGCGGGAAGAAGGCCTAAAGGTCATGCTGGACGGCCAGGGCGCCGATGAGCTGTTCGGCGGCTATGACCATATGATCGGCTACCACCTGGCGGATCGCCTCGCCGCCCTCGACCTCGGCGGCGCGCTGAGGTCCAGCCGGGCCCATGCCGGCGACGGCGGCGTGTTCTCGACCTCCACCCTGGCGAAGTCGGCGCTGATCAGGCTGCTGCCCGAAACCGGCCTGCGCAAGATGGCCCGCCTAAGGGGACGGTATCCGCCCCAGGATTGGCCGGTCCGCGGCCGCGAGCCGGACGCCGCGCCCCACCGCCCGGGCTGCAATCGCTACGACGCCATGACACGGGACATGCTGGCCCGGGCGTCGCTGCCCGCCCTGCTGCGCTTCGAAGACCGCAACGCCATGGCGCACGGCGTCGAAAGCCGCTTGCCCTACCTGGCGCCGCGCGTGGTGGATCTGGCCCTGGGCATGACGGCCGAAACCAAGATGCGCGACGGCTGGACGAAGGACGTCCTGCGCCGCGCGGCGACCGGCCTGATCCCGGACAAGATCGCGCGCCGCCGTCGCAAGCTGGGTTTCGTGACCCCGCAGGACCAGTGGATGGCCGACCGCTGGCGGCCCTGGGCCCTGGAACGCCTGGCCGAGGCGCGCAAGAGCGATATCTTCGACCCCGCGGCCCTGGACGCGATCACGGCCCGGGTCGGCCTGTCCGGAGACGCCAACGCCGCGGCGTTCCGCATCGCGGTTTTCCTTCGTTGGGCCGCGATCTTCGAGATCAGCCTCTGACCACGGCGCGCATCATCGCCAGCAGGCGCCGCGCGGCGTCCTCCGGGGTGTCCGCGACAGGACCGTCGCGCTCGCCAGGCCGCCGCTTGGCCAGGCTCGACAAACGATCGGCGGCGTCGCCCGGATCGTAGCCGCCGATCGCGCGCCAAGGTCCTTCGCCGACCGCGATGATCGGCGCGCCGACCGCGCGGTATTCGTAGACCTTGCCCGGTATGGCCGTCGCGTCGGGCGCGGCGGTGACCAGAAAGCCGTCCGCGGCCGCCTGCATCGCGCGCGTCTCGTCATAGGGGCGCGGTCCGTGCAGGCGCACGGCGTCTCCCGCCCCGGTCGCCCGCAGCGCGGCCCTCTCTTCCGGGGTCAGCCGGCCAACGAAATGGAATACCAGGTCCGAACGTCGGCGCACGGTGGCGGCGATCGCGGCGCACAGCGGCTCGATCCCGCAAGCCGGATCCGAAAGCGACACGCTGCCGGTATAGAGGACGTGGACTCCTCCGGGTCCCAGGTCGACCGGCGGAGGCGGCGGCGCCGCGAACTGGGCCAGCACCTCGATCGGGCGACCAGGCGCCAGACGTCGCGCCTCCCGTGCGACCACCGCGTCCACGCCGATAATCAGGTCCGCCCGGACTAACAACCGCCGCGCGATGACGCCTTCCACCATCCGGCGCCACGGATGGGACAGCTCAGCGCGGAACGGACGGGCCAGCCACTCGTCGCGCAGGTCGGCGACCCAGCGGGCCTGGTGGCGGCGGCGCAGGGCTGGGCCGGCGCAATGGATCGATTCCGGCGGGCTGGTGGTAAGGATCCAGTCGGGGCGGAACCCCTCCAGCGACCCCGCGGCCCGAACCGCTCGCCGCACCCAGCGGATCTCGGCGTCAGGCCACAGCAGCCATGATCGCGCCAGGTCGCGGAGCCGCGCCGACAGGGTCGGGGGCGGCGCGGGGACCGGAGGGGCGTCGGCTTGCTCGAGGGGCGGCGCGTGAAGCAGGGGCGCGACGACGCCCTTCACGCCAGGCGGCAGGCCCGGCGCGACGACGCGGACCTCGGCGCCTAGCGCCTCCAGGGCGAGGGCCAGCAGATAGGGACGTCGCGCGCCGCCCGACACGAGCGGCGGAAAGTGGCGAGCGATCAGGAGGACGTTCAAGCCCTCACCGGGTCGGTCGACCTCAGCCACCGACGCGTTGGAGCTGCCCGTCGACGACCTCGTACTTCTCGCCTGTCCGGGGACAGGTCAGATCGGCGCGCAGCACTTCGCCGGCATGGCTGACCCAACCGATGCGGCGGGCGGGAACCCCGGCCATCAGGGAGAACGGCTTGACGTCCTTGGTCACCACCGCGCCGGCGGCGATGAAGGCGTACTCGCCCAGTTCCGAGCCACAGACGATGGTGGCGTTGGCGCCGATCGTCACGCCCTTGCGAACCCGGGTGGGCGCGAACTCACCCCGCCGGTTCACGCCCGAGCGCGGGGTCACCACGTTGGTGAACACGCAGGACGGCCCGCAGAACACATTGTCCTCCAGCTCGACACCCTCGTAGAGGCTGACATTGTTCTGGACGCGACAGTTGTCGCCGATCGTGACGTTGGGTCCGACCATGACGTTCTGGCCGAAGGAACAGTTTTTGCCGATCCGGGACCCGCTCAGGATATGCGAGAAATGCCAGATCGACGTGCCTTCCCCCAATTCCACGTTGTCGTCGACATACGAGGACGGATGGACGTTGACCGACATATTTCAATCCATGGCAAGCTTCGGGGCTGGTTCGACCTAATCCCTCCCGTCGCCCTTGGCAACATGCCCCCGCGCTTGCGCGTTCCCTTGCGGGTCGAGGCGCAATAGGGCAGAGAGGCGCTCTTTTTCCGATCCGACAAAAGACGGCCATGAGCTCTTCGCAACTCCCCTCCGAGCCGCGTGACGCGGCTCTGGTCATGGCCGATGCGATCCGCGTCCTGGCGATGGACGCGGTCGAGGCCGCCAACTCCGGCCACGCCGGCATGCCCATGGGCATGGCCGACGTCGCGACCGTGCTCTGGACGAAGTTCCTGAAGTTCGACGCGGCCAAGCCCGACTGGGCCGATCGCGATCGCTTCGTGCTCTCGGCCGGCCACGGCTCGATGCTGCTTTACGCCTTGCTGCACCTGGTCGGCGTCAAGGAAGTGACGATCGAGCAGCTGAAGCGGTTCCGCCAGCTGGGCTCGCTGACACCCGGCCACCCCGAATACGGCCACACCCCCGGCGTGGAGACCACGACCGGCCCGCTCGGCCAGGGCCTGGCCACCGCCGTGGGCATGGCCATGGCCGAACGCTCCATGGCCGCTCGGTTCGAAGGCCTGGTCGATCACCGGACCTGGGTGATCGCCGGCGACGGCTGCCTGATGGAAGGCGTAAGCCACGAGGCCATCAGCCTGGCGGCCCGCCTGCGCCTGTCGCGACTGACCGTGCTGTGGGACGACAACGACGTCACGATCGACGGCAAGGTCAGCCTGTCGGAGAGCGGCGACCAGATCGCCCGGTTCAAGGCCGCCGGCTGGGCGACCAAGGCCATCGACGGCCACGACCACGGCCAGATTCGCCGGGCCCTGGCCTGGGCGACCAAGCAGGACCGTCCGACCCTGATCGCCTGCAAGACCCAGATCGGCCGTGGCGCGGGCGCGATGGAAGGCCACTACAAGGCGCACGGCGTGCTCGGCGCCGAGCACACCGCCGCGGCGCGCCAGACGCTTGGCTGGTCCCACGCGCCGTTCGAACTGCCCGAGACGGTGGCCAAGGCTTGGCGGGCGGCGGGCAAGCGCGGCGCGCGGGTGCGCAAGGCCTGGGAGCGCGAGGTCGCCGCCTCCCCGAAGTCGGCGGAGTTCCGGCGCGCCGTGACCGGCCAGCTGCCGGCCGACGCCTTCGAGGGCCTGGACGCCCTGATCGCCAAGCGCGTCACCGAAGCGCCCAGCAACGCGACTCGGGTCTTCTCGGGCGAGGCGCTGGCGGCTCTGGTCCCGGCCATTCCGGAGATGATCGGCGGGTCGGCCGACCTGACCGGCTCGGTCAACACCCTGGTGTCGGGCATGGGCACGTTCGACCAGCCCGACTATGCCGGACGCCACGTCAATTACGGCGTCCGCGAGCACGCGATGGCGGCGGCGATGAACGGCATGGCGCTGCACGGCGGCGTCATCCCCTACGCCGGCACCTTCCTGGCCTTCGCCGACTATTCGCGGCCAGCGATCCGCCTGGGCGCCCTGATGGGAGTTCGCGTCGTCCATGTGATGACCCACGACTCCATCGGCGTGGGCGAGGACGGCCCGACGCACCAACCCGTCGAACAGGTCGCCAGCCTCCGGGCGATGCCCAATCTCAACGTCTTCCGGCCGGCCGACGCCGTGGAAGTCGCCGAATGCTGGGCGCTGGCGCTGAAGAACCCCAAGGCCCCGTCCGTGATGGTGCTGTCCCGCCAGAAGACCAACGCGGTTCGGCGGCAGGCTTCAGACGGCAATCTCAGCGCCCGCGGCGCCTACGAGCTGCGCGCGGCGTCCCGCGAAGCCCAGGTCACGCTCTTCGCCACGGGGACCGAGGTCGCCGTCGCCGTCGCGGCGTACGACCAACTGGAGGCCGAAGGCGTCGCCACCCGCGTCGTCTCCATGCCCTGCTGGTCGCTTTTCGAAGCCCAGGACCAGGCCTATCGCTCGACCGTGGTCGGGACCGCTGGCGTCCGCATCGCCGTCGAGGCGGGGGTTCGCCAAGGCTGGGATCGCTATATCGGCGCCGACGGCGGCTTCGTCGGCATGACGGGCTACGGCGCCAGCGCGCCGGCCGCCGAACTGTTCGAGACCTTCGGCATCACGGCCAAGCACGTCGTCGAACTGGCCAGGACGAAACTGGCCGAGACGCACCGCACATGAGCCGAACGCTCGACATCGACAGCATCCGCGCCGCCGCCGCCCGCCTCGCGGGCCAGATCGAGCGCACGCCGTGCCGCTATTCCCGGACGCTGTCCAAGATCACCGGCGCGGAAGTCTGGGTGAAGTTCGAGAACCTGCAGTTCACCGCGGCGTACAAGGAGCGCGGCGCGCTCAACAAGCTGATGCTGCTGTCCAATTCCGAGAAGGCCCGGGGGGTCATCGCCGCCAGCGCCGGCAATCACGCCCAGGGCCTGGCCTATCACGGCGCCCGCCTCGGCGTGCCGGTGACCATCGTCATGCCCAAGACGACCCCGTTCATCAAGGTGCAGCACACCCGCGACTTCGGGGCGACCGTGGTCATCGAGGGCGAGACCTATGACGACGCGTCCACCCACGCCCGCAAGCTGCAGGTCGAGCAGGACCTGACCTTCGTCCATCCGTTCGACGACTACGACATCATGGCCGGCCAGGGCACGATCGCCCTGGAGATGCTGGAGGACGCGCCCGACCTCGAGGTCCTGCCGGTGCCGATTGGCGGCGGCGGCCTGATCAGCGGCGTGGCCACGGCGGCCAAGGCCGTCAAGCCCGACATCCGCATCATCGGCTGCGAGCCGGCCATGTACCCGTCCTTCACCGCCAAGATGCGCGGCGTCGCCGCCCACTGCGGCGGCCAGACCATCGCCGAGGGCGTGGCGGTCAAGCAGGTCGGCGAGCTGACCTACGGCGTCGCCCGGCCGCTGATCGACGACGTGCTGCTGCTGGAAGAGCCGCACATCGAGCAGGCCGTGGCCCTCTACTGCAACGTCGAAAAGACGATCGCGGAAGGCGCCGGCGCGGCCTCCCTGGCCGCCCTGCTGGCCTATCCCGAGCGTTTCCGCGGCAAGAAGTGCGGCCTGATCCTGTGCGGCGGCAATATCGACACCCGCCTGCTGGCCTCGGTCCTGACCCGCGAGCTGGTGCGCGCCCAGCGCCTGGTGTCCCTGCGCATCGTCGGCGACGACCGCCCAGGCCTGCTGTCGACCGTGGCCAATGTCATCGGCACGATGGGCGCAAACATCATCGAGGTAAACCACAACCGCCTGGCCCTGGACGTGCCCGCCAAGGGCGCGGAGTTCGATATCACCATCGAGACCCGCGACGCCCAGCACACCCAGGAGGTCATGGACGCCCTGCGCGAGAAGGGCTACCCGCCGCGGACGGTTTAACATCCTTCTCCCCTTGCGGGAGAAGGTGGCGCGAAGCGCCGGATGAGGGATCTCTCAAACAGAAAAGCCGCGACCGGCCCTTCGGCCTGTCGCGGCTTTTTGCGTTCTTCAACTCCTCACCAGACCTCCTTCGGAGGCCACCCTCTCCCGCAAGGGGAGAGGGAGCGGCGCGAACTACAGCAGCCCCTTGATCATTTCCCGCGCCGCGTCGGCCAGGTCGGGGCGCTTCAGGGCCAGGGCGACATTGGCCCGCAGCAGGCCGATCTTGTCGCCGCAGTCATAGGTCTCGCCCTCGTATTCCAGGGCGTGGAAGTCCTGGGTCTTCAGCAGCGAGAGCATCGAGTCGGTCAGCTGGATCTCGCCGCCCGCGCCCTTGCCCTGCTTTTCCAGCAGGTCGAAGATCTCCGGCTGCAGGATGTAGCGGCCCGAAATGAACAGGTTCGAGGGCTCGGTCCCCTTCGGCGGCTTTTCGACCATGCCGGTCATGCGGTTGAGGCGCCCGTCCCGGCCGTCCAGCGCCACGATGCCGTACTGGTGGGCCATGCCCTCGGGGGCCGGCTCGACCACGACGATGTTGCCGCCCTTCTGGTCGTAGGCCTCGATGGCCTGGGCCAGGGCCGGGGTGCCGGCCGACATCACCATGTCCGGCAGCATCACCGCGAACGGCTCGTCGCCGACGATGTCGCGGGCGCACCAGACCGCGTGGCCCAGGCCCAGCGGGGCCATCTGGCGCACGAAGCTCATCTCGCCGGGCCGGGGCAGTTCGCCCAGCAGCTCTTCCAGGATCTCGGTCTTGCCCTTGGCGGCCAGCGCGGCCTCCAGCTCGACCTGGTGGTCGAAATAGTCCTCGATCGCGCCCTTGTTGCGCCCCGTCACGAAGACGAAGTGCTCGATGCCCGCCGCGCGGCCTTCCTCGACGATGTAGGACAGGATCGGCCTGTCCACGACGTTGAGCAGCTCCTTCGGGGTGGTCTTGGTGCCGGGCAGGACCCGGGTGCCGAAGCCCGCGACGGGAAGGACGGCTTTGCGGACGGGTTTCATGAGGGCCTCGTGAAGGGTCGCTGGGAGGATCACTGGGTGGGGACGGTTTCTAGGGCGCGCCGCGATCCCGCGCCACCACTGTTCTGTGACTGTCCGTCTCAAACCGGGGCCAAACTTGGGAGCGCCCAAAATCGGCGCGCGGGCGAACGCGAATTGGTCTAGCACGGACGAATATCCGTCGGAGCCCGTCGTCTCATGGTTCGCCCCCTCAGCTTCGCCCTCGCCCCCAAGCTTCTCCTTGCCGCCGTCCTCGGCGCGGCCCTGGCCCTGTCGGCCTGCGGTCCCAGCAAGAAGCAGCAGGAAAGCCTGGCCGCCGCGCAAGTGTTCATGGCCCAGAACGCCAAGCAGCCCGGCGTCGTCACCCTGGCCGACGGCCTGCAGTACAAGGTCGTGCGCTCGGGTCCGCCGGGCGGCGCCAAGCCCAACCCGACCGACGAGGTCAAGGTCAATTACGAGGGCAAGCTGGTCGACGGCACGGTGTTCGACAGCTCCTACGCGCGCGGCGTGCCCGCCTCGTTCCCGTTGCAGGGCCTGGTGCCGGCCTGGAGGGAAGCCCTGGTCATGATGCGCCCCGGCGACGAATGGACCCTCTATGTCCCGCCGGAACTGGGCTACGGCGCCCAGGACAAGGGCCCGATCCCCGGCAACAGCGTGATGATCTTCCGGATCGAGCTGATCGACGTGCTGCCCTCGGAGATCCAGGCGCCCAAGCAACGCGCGCCGGCCTAGGGCTGATCGACATTCGGTCTCGAAAGCGAAAACCTCGTCCTTCGACAGGCTCAGGATGAGGTTTTCTACCGCCGCGACCTGCAAAATGGTCCTCATCCTGAGCTTGTCGAAGGACGAGGACCACGCACCGGGCTTGAACGTCGCTCGCCTCACACCTTCGGCACGGCCATGCCGCGCCGCACGGCGGCCCGCTCGCCCACTCGCTCCAGCCAGGCCCGCGCGGCCGGTAGAGGGGGACGGTCGGGCTGGATCTGCTCCAGGATCTCCAGCGCGGCCTGGGTCCAGGCGAAACTGGCGATGTCGGCGATCGAATACTCCCTGCCGGCCAGGTAGGGGACCTTTTCCAGCCGCCCCTCCATCACCCCCAGCAACCGCCGCACCTCGTCGGCGAAGCGGTCGATGGCCAGCTCGACCAGCTCGGGCGCCCGCAGCGCGAAATAGCCCAGCTGGCCGGCCATCGGCCCCAGGCCGCCGACCTGCCAGAAGGTCCATTCCAGCGCCGCCACCCGGTCCGGACCCGAAGGGGCCAGGAGCTTGCCGGTCTTCTCGGCCAAATAGATCAGGATCGCCCCGCTCTCGAACACCGATTGAGGACCCTCCGGCGCGTCGTGGTCCACGATGGCCGGGATCTTGTTGTTGGGCGAGATGGTCAGGAAGTCGGGCGCGAACTGCTGGTTCTGCCCGATGTCAATCGGATGGACGCGGTACTCCAGCCCCAGTTCCTCCAGGGCGATCGGGATCTTGCGGCCGTTGGGCGTGGTCCAGGTGTAGAGGTCGATCATGGCGCGCGTCTCCGCTCATCTTCGAAGCATAGAACGCGAAGCCGGCCGTTAAGGCTCAGCCCCGGTAGGCGCGCGCCGAGACCCGCGCTAGGGTCGCGCCATGGTCCCGTCCTCCGAAATCTCGTCCTCCGAAGTCCTGGCCGCCCGCGCCGTCGACATCCTCTCCACCCTGGTGGCCTTCGACACCACCTCCCGGCTGTCCAACCTGGCCCTGATCGAGTGGGTCGAGGCCTATCTGGCGGACCTGGGCGTCGGCTCGCGCCGGGTGCCCAACGCCGACGGGACCAAGAGCAACCTGCTGGCCAGCATCGGTCCGGAAATCCCCGGCGGCGTCGTGCTGTCGGGCCACACCGACGTGGTGCCGGTCGACGGCCAGCCCTGGAGCAGCGACCCGTTCGTCCTGACCGCGCGCGACGGGCGGCTCTACGGCCGGGGGACCTGCGACATGAAGGGTTTTCTGGCCCTGGCCCTGGCCGCCGCCCCGGACCTGGCCAAGGCCCGCCTCGACCGCCCGGTCCACCTGGCCTTCTCCTATGACGAAGAGGTGGGCTGCCTGGGCGCGCCCGACATGATCGCGGTGATCGACCAGGAACTGCCCCGCCCCGCCCTGGTGGTGGTCGGCGAGCCCACCGACATGGTCGCCGTGCGCGGCCACAAGGGCATCGCCAGCTTCCGGGTCACGGTCACGGGCCGCGAGGCCCATTCCAGCCTGACCCATCTGGGCGTCTCGGCCAACATGGTCGCCATCAAGCTGATGAGCCATCTGGTCGAACTGTCCGAGCGGCTGGAGCGCGAGGCCGACCCCGCCTCGCCGTTCACCCCCAAGGGCGCGACCCTGACCGTCGGCCAGATCAACGGCGGCACCGCGGTCAACATCCTGGCCCGGGAATGCGTGTTCATCTTCGACCTGCGGGTCCCGGCGGGCCAGGACCCCAAGGCGATCCTGGCCGACTTCTTCGCCCTGGCGCGAACGCTGGACGCCGAGGTCAAGGCCAAGGCCCCGGAGGGCGGGGTGCGGGTCGAGACGCGGTCGATGACCCCGGCCTTCGCGCCGGAGGTCGACGGCGCGGCCGAGACCTTCGCCCGCCGCATCGCCGGCGACAACGGCCCGCCGCGCGTGGTGCCCTACGCCGCCGAGGCCGGTCAGTTCCAGGGCGCGGGCTTCTCGACCGTGATCTGCGGTCCCGGCTCGATCGACCAGGCCCACCAGCCCGACGAATATGTCGAGATCAGCCAGATGGAGCGCGGCGCGGCCTTCATGCGCCGCCTGATCGAGGACCTCTCAGCGGCTTGATCACGCTGCGCATGCGCAGCAGGTCCAGGGGATTCCAGGTCATGGCCGCGGCGATCTCGCCGACGGCGGCGGTGCGTCCGGCCTGAAGTTCGCGCCGGGCGGCCAGGGCGGGGCCCAGGTCCTTCAGCGCCGCCACGATCCCTCGCCAGGCGGGCGCCGCCTCGCCGCGCGTCAGGTGCCGGACCAGCAGGACCAGGGTGGCCAGCACGTGCAGCGGCGCGGTCCACCACAGGGCCGACGGCGTGTTCTTCACATAGACCCAGATGCGGTTGCGCGATCCGTGGAAGAGCGAGAAGTCGGACCGCACGCCGGTCGAGGCCGAGCCGACGTGATCGACCACCGCGCGCGGCGCCAGCAGGGTGGGCTCCCCGATTAGCCGCAGGCGATAGCCCAGGTCGACGTCCTCGCAGTAGCAGAAGAACCGCTCGTCGAACCCGCCCATCCGCAGGAACAGCGCGCGGTCGATCAGCATGGCCGCGCCGCAAGCCGAGAAGGTTTCGCCTTCGGGCACGGCGGGCGGGGCGGGGTTGTGATAGCCGCCACGATAGGGAAAGCCCGCCAGGGTCATGACGTCGCCCGTGCCGTCCAGCAAGGCGGGTTCGGCGGCATCGCGCTGCAGCGAGGCGAAGCAGTTCACCTCGGGGCGCCGCCGCGCCATCGCCACCAGTTGGTCCAGCCAGTCGGGGGCCGGAAAGGCGTCGGGGTTGAGCAGGGCCAGCCAGCGGCCGCGCGCTTCCCGCGCCGCCAGGTTGTTGCCCGCCGCGAAACCGAGATTGGCGCCCGGCAGCAACAGCCGGATCGCCGGATCGGCCGCCGCGGCCGCCTGGGGCGCGCCATCGCTCGAGGCGTTGTCGACCAGCAGGATCTCGAAATCGCCGAAGATCTGCTCCCGCAGGCCCTTCAGGCAGCGCGCCAGGGTCGGGCCGCTCTGATAGGCGACGATGACGACGCTGATCAGAGGCGGCGCCTCGCTCTTGCCATTGCCGGTCGGGCGAGCCATGCGTGGCGAACTCATTCCAAGGGGTCCGATTGATGAAGATCACGCCGGCGGCGATTCCCGAGGTGCTGCTTATCACGCCCACGCGCCATGGCGACGAGCGTGGTTGGTTTTTGGAGACCTTCCGCCAGTCGGCCCTGGACGAGGCCGGCTTTTCGGGCGGCGTCTTCGTGCAGGACAACCACGCGCGCTCGACCCGGCGCGGCGTGGTGCGCGGCCTGCATTTCCAGGCGCCGCCGCGCGCCCAGGACAAGCTGGTCCGCTGCGTGCGCGGCGCGATCCTCGACGTCGCGGTCGACATCCGCCGAGGCTCGCCGACCTTCGGCCGCTGGGTCGGCGCCGAGCTCTCGGCCGACAACGGCCGCCAGCTGCTGGCCCCTAAGGGCTTCGCCCACGCCTATTGCACCCTGACCGACGACTGCGAGGTGATCTACAAGGTCACCGACTACTACGCGCCGGAGACCGAGGGGACCTTGCGCTGGAACGACCCGGCCCTGGCTATCGACTGGACCCTGCCGGCCGACGCGATCACGACCAACGCCCGCGACGCCGCCGCGCCGCTGTTGGCCGAACTGAGCACGCCCTTCGCCTACGGCGCGTCCGCGTGAGCGTCGCGGACCTGACCTGGAGCTCGCCGGACGGCCTTGCCCTGCACGCCCGCGACTACGCGCCGACCGCGCCGGTCTCCGGCGCTCCGGTGATCTGCATCCACGGCCTGACCCGCAACGCCCGCGACTTCGAGGACCTGGCCCGGCGCGTCGCCGCTCTCGGCCGCCGGGTCATCGCCGTCGACGTGCGCGGCCGAGGCCGCTCCGCCCGCGATCCGCAACCGCTGAACTACCATCCCGGGACCTACGCGATGGACGTCGTGGCCCTCCTCGAGGCGACGGGGATCGAGCGGGCGACATTCATCGGCACGAGCATGGGCGGGATCATCGCCATGGTGCTGGCCTCGATTCGGCCCGAGGCCATCGCCGGCGTGGTGCTGAACGACGTTGGTCCCGAACTCTCGCCGGTGGGCCTGGCCCGGATCGGCGGCTATGTCGGCGGCGACTCGGCCTTCGCGACCTGGGACGAGGCGGCCGCCTACGCCAAGACGATCAACGGCGCGGCCTTTCCCGACCACGACGACGCCGACTGGGCGGCGTTCGCCCGTCGATTGGTGGACGAGACGCCGGAAGGCGCCCTGGTCCTGGCCTACGACCCCGAGATCGCCGCGCCGTTCAAGGCCGCCGACCCGGAGGCGCCGCCGGCCGACATGACCCCGCTGTTCCGCGCCCTGGCCGCCTGCGGGCCGGTGTTGCTGGTGCGTGGCGAAATCTCCGACCTGATCGATCCGCCGATCGTTGAGCGCATGCGCGCCGCGGCGCCGGCCATGACCTATGCCGAAGTCCCGGGCGTCGGCCACGCGCCGATGCTGACCGAGCCCGAGGCCTGGGACGCGATCGCCGCCCTCCTGGCCGAGGCCGACTGACCGTCCGGCGGCTATCGAAGCCTCGCGGCAGATGATATTCCGCAAGCGTGCGCAGGCTGAAGGATTAGGGCGTGAAGATACTGGTCACCGGCGGCGCGGGCTTCATCGGCTCGGCGGTCTGCCGCCTCCTGCTCGGCGAGACGGGCGACCAGGTCGTCAATGTCGACAAGCTCACCTATGCCGGCAGCCTGACCTCGGTGGCCGAGGTCTCGGCCTCGCCCGACTACGTGTTCGTTCAGGCCGACGTCGCCGATCGCGCCGCGATGCAGGCCGTCTTCGAAACCCATCGCCCCGACGCCGTGCTGCACCTGGCCGCCGAGTCCCACGTCGACCGCTCGATCTCCGGGGCCGGTCCGTTCATCGAGACCAACATCGTCGGCGCCTATGTGATGCTGGACTGCGCCCTGGACTACTGGCGCGGCCTGACCGGCGCGGCCAAGGACGCCTTCCGCTTCGTCCATGTCTCCACCGACGAGGTCTATGGCAGCCTCGGGGCCGAGGGGCTGTTCGAGGAGACCACCGCCTATGCCCCGACCTCGCCCTATTCGGCCTCCAAGGCCGCGGCCGATCACCTGGCCCTGGCCTGGTTCCACACCTACGGCCTGCCGGTGCTGGTCTCCAACTGCTCCAACAACTACGGGCCCTATCACTTCCCCGAGAAGCTGATCCCGCTGATGATCCTGAACGGCCTGGAGCGCCGGCCCCTGCCGGTCTACGGCGACGGGGGCAACATCCGCGACTGGCTGTTCGTCGAGGACCACGCCCGCGCCCTGCGCATGATCCTGGAGACGGGCCGGCCGGGCGAGAAATACAATGTCGGCGGCCGCAACGAGCGCAACAATCTCCAGGTGGTTCAGACGATCTGCGATCTGCTGGACGAGCTGGCCCCCAGCGTCGACGGCTCGCACCGCGACCTGATCACCTTCGTCGCCGATCGGCCCGGCCACGACCGCCGCTACGCCATCGACGCGACCAAGGTCGAGACCGAACTGGGCTGGCGGGCCCGCGAGACCTTCGAGACCGGCATCCGCAAGACCGTCGAATGGTATCTGGCCCGCGCCGACTGGTGGGCGCCGCTGCGAGCGGCCTATGACGGCCGACGGCTGGGCCTGCCGGCCGCCAAGGCCGGTTGAGGCCGATGACCGGACCCATCCTCGTCTTCGGCCGCGACGGCCAGGTGGCCCGCGAACTGGCCGACCTCGCCGAGGCGAGCGGCCGCGCCATGACCTTCGCCGGGCGTGGGACCCTGGATCTGTCCGACCCCAAGGCGGTCGACAGCGCCATCGAGGGCCTGATCGCCGAGATCGGCCCCGGCGCGGTGATCAACGCCGCCGCCTACACAGCCGTCGACCGGGCCGAGGGCGAGCCGGACGCCGCCTTCGCTCTCAACCGCGACGCTCCGGCCGCCATGGCCAGGGCCTGCGCGGCGCGCGGCCTGCCTTTCACGCACTTCTCGACCGACTACGTGTTCGACGGGACCCTGGACCGGCCCTATGTCGAGACCGACCCCACCGGTCCGACCGGCGTCTACGGCGCCAGCAAGCTGGCCGGCGAACAGGCCGTTTCGGCGGCCGGCGGCCCGGCGATCACCTTGCGCACCTCGTGGGTGTACGGCGCCCATGGGGCCAACTTCGTCAGGACCATGCTGCGCCTGGCCGGCGACCGCGACGAGATCGGCGTCGTCGCCGACCAGATCGGCCGCCCGACCTGGGCCCGCGACTGCGCGCAGGCGGCCCTGCTGGCGACCGACGCCCTGGCGCGCGATCCCGGGCTGGCCGGGGTCTATCATCTCAGCGGCGCCGGCGACGCCAGCTGGGCCGACCTGGCCGCGGCGATCTTCGCGGAGTCGGCGCGACGCGGCGGCCCGACCGCCCGCGTGCGAGCGATCACCACGGCCGACTATCCCACCCCCGCCAAACGCCCGGCCAATTCGCGCCTGGACTGCGGCAAGATCGAAACCGCCCTGCCCTGGCGCTGTCGCCCCTGGCGCGAAAGCCTGGCCGCCTGCATGAACGAGATGGAGTTCTAGTCGCCCATGAAAGGCATTGTCCTCGCCGGTGGATCCGGCACGCGCCTCCATCCCCTGACCCTGGCCGTCTGCAAGCAGCTGCTGCCGATCTACGACAAGCCGATGGTCTATTACCCGATCAGCACCCTGATGCTGGCCGGGATCCGCGACATCCTGATCATATCCACGCCCCGCGACGTCCCGCTGTTCAAGGCGCTGCTGGGCGACGGCTCGGCCTGGGGCGTGCGCTTCGACTACGCGGTGCAGGACACCCCGCGCGGCCTGGCCGACGCCTTCATCGTCGGCGACGCCTTCATCGGCGACGACAAGTGCGCCCTGGTGCTGGGCGACAACCTCTATTTCGGCCACGGCTTGAGCGAGGCCCTGGCCCAGGCGGCCGCCTCCGACGCCGGCGCGACGGTCTTCGCCTATCACGTCACCGATCCGCAGCGGTATGGCGTGGTCGATTTCGACGCCGACGGCCAGGCCGTGTCGCTGGAGGAGAAGCCCGCCGCGCCGCGCTCCAACTGGGCGGTGACGGGCCTCTATTTCTACGACCGCCAGGTGGTCGAGATGGCCCGCGCCCTCAAGCCCTCGGCCCGGGGCGAGCTGGAAATCACCGACATCAACCAGCTCTATCTCGAAAAGGGCCAGCTGTCGGTCGCCAAGC
The DNA here is from genome assembly GCF_001427165.1 of Caulobacter sp. Root487D2Y. Classification (NCBI taxonomy): domain Bacteria; kingdom Pseudomonadati; phylum Pseudomonadota; class Alphaproteobacteria; order Caulobacterales; family Caulobacteraceae; genus Caulobacter; species Caulobacter sp. Root487D2Y. The sequence continues at coordinate 297,819 of NZ_LMFD01000001.1, read as the reverse complement.
TGGGCCGCGGCTACGCCTGGCTCGACACCGGCACCCACGACAGCCTGGTCGAGGCCACCGAATTCATCCGCGCCATCGAAAAGCGCCAGGGTCAGAAGGTCGGCTGCCCCGAAGAGGCCGCCTTCAGCCAGGGCTGGATCTCGGCCGAGCAGGTCGCCGCGCTAGGAGCGGCGATGGGCAAGACCGAATATGGCCAGTACCTGGTGCGGCTGGCGGGAGGCTAGGCGGCGCCCGCCCACTCGACTCGCACCTCTGGATCATCCTCGACCCTCGTCGCTTCCAACCGCGCGAACGCCGCCGGGTCCAACAGCCGCCCCGCCGCCCAGACCGCCGCCCCCCGCACCACGGGCGACGGATCGGCCAGCAGCGGCTCGACCACCGCCATCAGCCCCGCGTCGCCGCTGTTGCCGATCGCGTAGAGCACGTTGCGCACGAACCGGTCGCGGCCGATGCGCTTGACCGGGCTCTTGCTGAACAGGGCGCGGAACGCCGGGTCGTCCAGCCCGGCCAGCTCCGCCAGGGACGATCCCTTCAGGGTCTCGCGGGCGTGGAAGGCCATCTCGCTGGAGAGGCTGGCGAACTTGTTCCACGGGCAGGCGGCCAGGCAGTCGTCGCAGCCGTAGATGCGGTTGCCCAGGGCCTGACGGAACTCGACCGGGATCGGGCCCGACAGCTCGATGGTCAGGTACGAGATGCAGCGCCGCGCATCCAGCTGGTAGGGACCGGGAAAGGCGTTGGTCGGGCAGATGTCCAGACAGGCCTGGCACGAGCCGCAATGGTCGCGCTCGGGCGGATCGGCCGGCAGGTCCAGGGTGGTCAGCACCGAGCCCAGGAACAGCCACGAGCCGAACTGACGCGAGACCAGGTTGGTGTGCTTGCCCTGCCAGCCCAGGCCGGCGCGCTGGGCCAGCGGCTTTTCCATCAGCGGCGCGGTGTCGACGAACACCTTCACCTCGCCGCCGAACCGGCCGTGCATCCAGCGGGCCAGGGCTTTCAGCCGCTTCTTGATCACCTCGTGATAGTCGTCGCCCTGGGCGTAGACGCTGATCGCCGCCCGCGAGCCGTCCTCGAGGGCCAGCAGCGGATCGTGCTCGGGGCCGTAGTTGACGCCCAGCACCACCGCCGTCCTGGCGTCGGTCCACATGGCGGTGGGGTGGGAACGCCGGTCGAGCGTCTCCTCCATCCAGCCCATGTCGCCGTGGAAACCCTCGGCCACGAATTCCCGCAGCCAGCCGCCGTTGGGCCAGGCGTCCGAGGCGCTGGCGAAGCCGCACGCGTCGAAACCCAGCCGCAGGGCCTCGGCTCGGATCTCGTCCCTCAGCGCTTCATTGGGGTGGCAAGGATCTGAGAACACTCGGCTGACCGGTCTGTGGGCCGCCCTCTTCCTTCGACAAGCTCGGGATGAGGGCTACTTTTGCGGCGTCGGCGGTCGTATTCCTCATCCTGAGCCTGTCGAAGGACGAGGACTACGCTCCACCGGTCTTACGCGCCGGAACGCCTAGAAGTCGAGATCGTCATAGTGCGCGACCGGCGCCAGGCCCGGCCAGCGATCGGCCAGGATGGGTCGGAAGGCGGGCCTGGACTTCAGCTTCATGTACCAGGTCTTGGTCGTCGGGAAGTCCTTCCAGGGCACGTCGCCGAAATAGTCGATCACCGACAGGTGGGCGGCGGCGGCGAAATCGGCCAGGCTCATGCGCCGGCCGGCCAGCCAGTCGCGGGTGTTCAGCAGGCCTTCGATGTAGTCCATGTGCTGGCGCAGGGCGTCACGGCCCCGACGCAGCGACGACAGGTCCGGCGCGCCCAGCCGCAGCAGGCGCTTTTCCATCTTCTCGTGCAGCAGGAAGCCGTTGACCTCGTTGTCGAACTTGCGGTCGAACCACTGCAGCAGGCGGCGCGCCTCGGCCCGCTCGCCCGGCTCGCGGCCCAGCAGGGCCGGTTCCGGATCCTGTTCCTCGATGTGCTCGAGGATGGCGCGGGTCTCGGCGATCACCGTGGTGCGCTGGTGCTTGGTCTCGACCAGCACCGGCGGCACGCCCGACGGGTTGAGCTTGAGGAATTCCTCCGGGCCCTCCCAATAGCGCACCTGGACCTCGACGAACGGCAGGCGCTTCTCGGCCAAGGCGAGGCGCACCTGGCGCGAGGCCGGATCCAGGGGGAAGTGGTGAAGGGTTCGTTCGACGCTCATGCCCACGCGCATTCAGGCTGCATCGTTCGATCGATGCGCCGTTTTGTTTAACAAGAACTTGCTGAACACCGGTCTTCCGTCGACTTCGCGACTAAATTCGGGCCGTTTGACCTGAAGGGCCGGCGTTAACTCTTACGCTCAAGCTTTGGCGTTCATCCGGCCGATCAGGTTGGTCGTGCTCTGGCCGGCCTTCAATTCGGCCAGCACCACCTTGCCGCCGTAGCCCAGCACGACGTCGGAGCCGACCACGGTCTCGACCGTGTAGTCGGCGCCCTTGACCAGCACGTCGGGGCGGAAGGCCCTGATCAGGTTCAGCGGGGTCTGCTCGTCGAACAGCACCACCAGGTCCACCGACGACAGCGAGGCCAGCACGGTGGCGCGGCCGGTCTCCTTCTGCACGGGCCGGGTCGGACCCTTCAGGCGCTGGACCGAGGCGTCGGTGTTGAGGCCGACGATCAGCCGGTCGCACGCGGCCTTGGCCTGGGCCAGCAGCGAGACGTGGCCGGGGTGCAGCAGGTCGAAGCAGCCGTTGGTGAAGCCCACCTTCAGGCCCCGCGCCCGCCAGCTGGCGACGACGGCCAGGGCGCCGTCGAGGTCGGCGATCTTGTCGGCGATCGGGTCGGCGTGCTCGCCGTGGGCCAGGCCGACCAGCTCGTCGGCGGTGACCACGTCGGTGCCCAGCTTGGCCACCACCAGCCCGGCGGCGAGGTTGGCCAGGCGAGCCGCGTCCAGCGGACTGGCGCCGCGAGCGAGCGAAAGCGCCAGGGTCGCGGCCACGGTGTCGCCGGCCCCGGAGACGTCGAACACCTCCAGGGCCGTGGCCGGCAGGTGGACGGGGGCCTCGCCGCGCACGGCCAGGGTCATGCCCGCCCCGCCCCGGGTGATCAGGGCGGCGGCCAGGTTGGGGGCCGTGGACAGGATGGCGTCGGCGGCCTCGGCGGCGGCCTCGTCGCCGGCCCCGGCCACGCCGGTGGCCTCGGCGGCCTCCCGGCGGTTCGGCTTGATCAGGGTCGCGCCGTCATAGCGCGTGAAGTCGCGGCTCTTGGGATCGACGATCACCGGCTTGCCGGCGGCGTTGGCCGCGGCGATGGCGGCCTTCAGCACCACCGGGGTCAGCACGCCCTTGGCGTAGTCGGACAGCACCACCACGTCGACCTCGCGCAGGTGGGCGCTGAACGCCGCCAGCAGGGCCTGGCCGTCGGCCTCGCCCTTGTCCTCGCGATCGGCGCGCAGCATCTGGTGCGAGCCGGAGATGTAGCGGGTCTTCTCGGTGGTGCGGCGCTGGGCGTCGACGATCAGGGCCGAATCCAGGCTGGGCTCGCGGTCGATCAGGCCGGTCAGCACCCGGCCGGCGTCGTCGTCGCCGACCACGCCCACCAGCACCGCCCGCCCGCCCAGGGCCGCGACGTTGCGGGCCACGTTGCCCGCTCCGCCCAGCATCACCGTCTCGCGCTCGACGGCGATCACCGGCACCGGCGCCTCGGGCGAGATGCGGTCCACCGCGCCATAGACGAAGCGGTCCAGCATCACGTCGCCCAGCACCAGCACGGTGGCGCCCGAAAAGGCTCGCGGCAGCTTGGCCAGGGTGTCGTCCATCAGGTCGGTCGCTCTAACGTCACAGGGAGTAGCGCCATTTGGCCCCGTGGAGCGCGGTCGGCAAGCCCGGCGATGCGCGTTCAGTGCGGCGGCGCCTCGCCGAACGCCCCGCCATGCGGCTCGGCCACGCCGCGCGGATCGGGATGCAGCAGGATGTCGGCGGCCGGAAACCGCTCTAGAACCCGGTTTTCGGCCGACACCATCACCGCGTGGGCGACGCTCAGGGGCAGGGCCGGATCCAGGTCCATGTGCGCCTGGACGTGCATGTAGGGTCCCGAGGCGCGCGTGCGCACTTGGTGGACGCCCAGCACGCGGGGGTCGGCGGTCATCAGGGCGATGATCGTCTGGCGGTCCTCCAGCGGCAATTCGTGGTCCATCAGCTGGTGGGCCGCCTCGCGGAACACGCCGATCGCGCCCCACAGCAGCCACAGCGCCACGATCAGGCCGGCGGCGGCGTCCACCCAGGCCAGGTGCAGCAGGCTGGCCGCGCCGACGCCCACCAGCGACACGGCGTTCGAGGCCAGGTCGGCGGCGTAGTGGGCGCGGTCGCCCGACACCGCCACCGAGCGGGTCTTCTTGGTCACCTCGGTCTGGGCGCGGATCAGCATCAGGGTCAGGAGGATCGAGGCGACCATGACCCCGACGCCCAGCATGCCGTGCTCCGGCGGCTGGGTCCTGAACAGGGCGCGGATGGCCTCCTGGCCGATCAGCGCCGCCGAGGCGAACACCAGGCCGCCCTGGGTCAGGCTGGCGAAGGCCTCGGCCTTGCCGTGTCCGAAGCGGTGCTCGGCGTCGGGCGGTTCGGCCGCGTAGCGCACCGCGTAGAAGGTGATCAGCGAGGCCACCAGATCCAGGCTGCTGTCGGCCAACGAGGCCAGCATGGCCACCGAGTGGCCAGCCAGCCAGGCCGCGCCTTTGATCAGGATCAGCACCGCCGCCACGGCCACCGACAGGGTCGTGACCCGGCGGGTGAGGACCAGGGACTCGGCGGCGGTCAGGGCGGGCGTGGAGACGGACATGCCCGCTGTTTAGCAAGGCTGAGCGCGCAGCCACAGCGCGAACGACTCGCGCTTTCCTCCCCGCATCGCGGGGGAGGTGGCGCGATGCGAATACACATCGTGACGGAGGGGGCGTTCCCGCCGCACGACGCCCCCTCCGTCTCGTCGCTTCGCGCCGAGCCACCTCCCCCGTTGCACGGGTGAGGAGAGGTTCAAGCCGCCGCCTTCGTCCTCGGCCCCACATAGACCGACTGCGGGCGCACCAGCTTGCCGGTCGCCAGCTGCTCGCGCGCGTGGGCGATCCAGCCGGCCGTGCGGCCCATGGCGAACACGCAGGTGAAGCTGGCCGGCGGCAGGCCCAGGGCCTCCAGCAGCAGGGCGGTGTAGAACTCGACATTGGTCTCCAGCGCGCGGTCGGGCTTGCGCTCGCGCAGGATCCGCAGGGCGGCCTGCTCCACCGCCTCCGCGAACGCCAGGCGGCCGGGCACGGCGTTCGAGGCCAAGCTCGCATTTTGGGCCAGCTGGCGGATCGCGGCCTTCAGGGCGTCGGCGCGCGGGTCGCGGACCCGGTAGATGCGGTGGCCGAAGCCCATCAGCCGGTCGCCGCGCGCCAGGGCGTTCAGGAGCCAGGCCTCGGCGTTGTCGGGCGTTCCGATGGCGTCCAGCATCTCGATCACCGGACCGGGCGCGCCGCCGTGCAGCGGGCCCTTCAGGGCCGAGATCCCGGCCAGCACCGCCGAGGTCAGGCCGGCGCGGGTGGAGGCCACCACCCGGGCGGCGAAGGTCGAGGCGTTCAGGCCATGGTCGCAGACCGTGACCAGATAGGCGTCCAGCGCCCTCGCCTCCCCGTCCGTGGCCGGGACGCCGCGGGTCATCGCCAGCATGTCGGCGGCGTGCGACAGGGCCGGGTCCGGGGCGACCGGCGACTGGCCGCCGGCGACCCGCAGCACGGCGGGGGTGAAGACGGCCGGGGCGGCGATCAGCAGCAGGGCGGTGTCCAGCCCGTCGCCGTCCGGCAGGCGGGCGATCAGGGCGCGGACGGCCTCGACGGGATCGCGCTTGGCCAAGCCCTCGTCCAGGGCCGCGACCTCGGCGAAGGCGCGGACCCGGGCCGCCCCCAGGGCGGGGGCCAGGTCCGAAGGCATGGCGTCGAAGAAGCCGTCGAGCAGCAGGTGGGCGACGTCCTCGAACCCAGCGCGGTGCGCCAGGTCCTCGACGGCGTAGCCCCGGATGGTCAGGCGGCCGGCCTGGCCGTCGACATCGGACAGCACGGTGTGGGCGGCGACGACGCCTTCCAGGCCTTCAGCGGCATGGGCGGCGGCTTGGGGGGTGGAAAGACCCTTGGACATGGAAATAGGTCTCCTTTCGCCGCCCAATCCACGCCCGCGAGACTTGATCGTCAATCTTGATCAATGTAATCAATATAAATGGCCGAATGGATCGACGCGGAACAGGCGATGGCGACGCTGGGGGTGCGGGCCCAGACGCTGTACGCCTATGTCAGCCGGGGCCGGGTCGGCGCGGCCGCCCATCCGGACGATCCGCGCCGCAGCCTCTACCGCGCCTCCGACGTCGCCGCCCTGGCCGCCAAGAAGGCCCGGGGCCGGCGCGCCGCCGACGTGGCGGCCGAGGCCATCGCCTGGGGCGAGCCCGTGCTGCCCTCGGCGATCACCACGGTGGAGGGCGGGCGGCTGTTCTATCGCGGCCAGGACGCCGTGGACCTGGCCCGCATGCACAGCCTGGAGCAGGTGGCCCGCCTGCTGCGCGGCGGCCACGGCGCGCCGCTGACCGGGTCCGAACCGAAGAAGCCCAAGAAGGGCGAGACGCCGCGCGCCCGGCTGTTCTCGACCCTGGCCGCCCGGGCCGGGATCGATCCGCCGGCCCGGGGCCGCGCGCCTCTAGCCTTGGCCATGGAGGCCGCTGGCCTCTTGGAGGCCGCCGCCGACGCGGTGGCCGGCGCGGTCGGCGAAGGCGCGATCCATCGACGGCTCGCCGACGCCTGGAGCCTGGACGCGTCGGGCGCGGACCTGGTGCGCCGGACCCTGGTGCTGCTGGCCGACCACGAGCTGAACGCCTCGACCTTCGCGGTACGGGTCGCCGCCTCGACCGGCGCCTCGCTGGCGGCGGCCTCCCTGGCCGGGCTGGCGGCGCTGTCGGGACCCCTGCACGGCGGCATGGCGGCGCGGGTCGAGATGTTCGTCGACGAGGCCGAGCGGCGCGGACCGGCCAAGGCCGTGGCCGAGCGCCTGGCCCAGGGCTCGGCCATGCCGGGCTTCGGCCACCCGCTCTATCCGGACGGCGATCCGCGCGCGGCGGCGTTGCTGGGCGCGTTCAAGGTTCCGGCCATGCTCGCCGAGCTGCGGGCCGAGACCGAGGCCGCCACCGGCCTGGCCCCCAACATCGATTTCGCCCTGGTCGCCATGGCCCGCGCCCTGTCCCTGCCCGCCGACGCGCCGTTCAGCCTGTTCGCGGTGGGGCGGATGGCGGGCTGGCACGCCCACGCGATCGAGCAGCTGCAGACGGGCAAGCTGATCCGGCCGCGGGCGCGGTACATCGGTCCGAAGCCGGCAGCCTAAGTCCCTCCCCCCATGGGGAGGCGGCGCGAAGCCGCCGGTGGGGGGAGAAGACCCACCTCGGCCAACTCCCCCCACCGTCGGCTGCGCCGACACCTCCCCCACAGGGGGAGGGCCTGATTTAAGCCCGCTCGTGGACCGCCTCTTCCGCCGCCAGGGGCTGCGGCAGCCGCGAGACCATCTCCTTCGGGCAGACCTGCCAGAACAGGTCCCGCACCCGGTCCCAGTCGCGCAGCAGGCTCTCGGCGAAGGCCGAGTCGGTCTCGCGGGTGTGTTCGGCCACCAGCGAGCGCAGCACGCCTTCCCAATAGGGCGAGGCCAGGCGCTGGACCAGGATGCTGTCGGGATTGACCAGGTTCTCGAACCGGCCGTGCTGGTCCAGGACGAAGGCCATGCCGCCGGTCATGCCGGCCCCGAAGTTGCCGCCCGTCGGGCCCAGGATCACCACCTGGCCGCCGGTCATGTATTCGCAGCCGTTGGCGCCGCAGCCTTCGACCACCGTGGTGGCGCCGGAGTTGCGGACCCCGAAGCGCTCGCCGGCCTGGCCGGCCGCGAACAGCCGGCCCGAGGTGGCCCCGAACAGCACGGTGTTGCCGATCAGGGTGTTGGTCTCGGGGGCCGCCAGGCCGCGGGCCGGTTTGATGACGATCGTCGCGCCCGACAGGCCCTTGCCGACATAGTCGTTGGCCTCGCCGGTCAGCTCGATGCGCAGGCCCTGGACCGCGAAGGCGCCCAGGCTCTGGCCGGCGGAGCCCTTGAGCTGGACGGTCAGGTGACCCGCGGGCAGGCCCTTCATGCCGAACTTGCGCACGATGTGGCTGGAGGTGCGCGAACCGATCGACCGGGCGGTGCTGCGGACCGTGTAGGTCAGCTGCATCTTCTCGCCGCGCTCCAGCAAGGGCGCGGCGTCGCGGACGATCTGGGCGTCCAGCGTGTCGGGCACCGGGTTGCGGCCGCCTTCGACGGTGCAGTAGGGCTTGTTCTGGCCGGGATCGGCGCGGACCAGCAGCGGGTTGAGGTCCAGGTCGTCCAGGTGCTCGCCACCGCGCGACACCTGGGCCAGCAGGTCGGTGCGGCCGACGATTTCCTGGAGCGACTTGAAGCCCAGGCCCGCCAGGATCTCGCGGACTTCCTCGGCCACGAAGCTGAACAGGTTGATGACCTTTTCCGGCGTGCCGGTGAACTTGGCGCGCAGGGCCTCGTCCTGGGTGCAGACCCCGACCGGGCAGGTGTTGGAGTGGCACTGGCGCACCATGATGCAGCCCATGGCCACCAGCGAGGCGGTGCCGATGCCGAACTCCTCGGCGCCCAGCATGGCGGCGATCACCACGTCGCGGCCGGTGCGGATGCCGCCGTCCGTGCGCAGCACCACCGAGTGGCGCAGGTTGTTCAGGGTCAGCACCTGGTTGGCTTCCGACAGCCCCATCTCCCACGGACCGCCGGCGTACTTGACCGAGGTCTGCGAGGAAGCGCCGGTGCCGCCGACATTGCCGGACACCAGGATGACGTCCGCTTTCGCCTTGGCCACCCCGGCCGCGATCGCGCCGATGCCGGTGGCGGCCACCAGCTTCACCGTGACCCGGGCGATCGGATTGATCTGCTTGAGGTCATAGATGAGCTGGGCCAGGTCCTCGATCGAATAGATGTCGTGGTGCGGCGGCGGGCTGATCAGCATCACGCCGGGCGTGGCGTGGCGCAGACGTGCAATCATCTCCGTGACTTTAAAGCCAGGAAGTTGCCCGCCCTCGCCGGGCTTGGCGCCCTGAGCGACCTTGATCTCGATCTCGCGGCACTGGTTCAGATATTCGGCGGTGACGCCGAACCGGCCCGAGGCCACCTGCTTGATGGCGCTGTTGGGGTTGTCGCCGTTCGGCAGGGGCTTGTAGCGCGCCGAGTCCTCGCCGCCCTCGCCCGACACCGACTTGGCGCCGATCCGGTTCATGGCGATGTTCAGCACGCCGTGCGCCTCGGGGCCCAGGGCGCCCAGGCTCATGCCGGGGGTGACGAAGCGCTTGCGGATCTCGTTGACGCTCTCGACGTCGTCGGTCGAGATCGGGTTGCGGTCCGAGCGCCAGTCCAGCAGGTCGCGCAGCTGGATCGGCTTTTGGGTGCGCAGGCCGTTGGACCAGCGGCGATAGAGCTCGAAGTCGCCGGTGTCGCAGGCGCTCTGCAGGGTGTGGATCAGCCGCGCCTCGAAGGCATGGGCCTCGCCGGAACGGCGCACCTTGTACAGCCCGCCGACCGGCAGGGTCACGGCCGGTTCGCCCCAGGCCTTGCGGTGCAGCTCGACCGCCTTGCTCTCCAGGCCCGCCAGGCCGATGCCCGAGATGCGCGAGGGCATGCCGGGGAAGAACTCGGCGGCCAGGGCGCGCGACAGGCCGACGGCTTCGAAATTGTAGCCGCCGCGGTACGAGGAGATGACGCTGATGCCCATCTTGGAGATGATCTTCAGCAGACCGCCCTCGATGGCCGTCTTGAAGTTGATGCAGACGTCGCGCAGCGACTTGTCGCCGATCAGGCCGCGCTCCAGGCGGTCCTGGAAGCTTTCCTGGGCCAGATAGGCGTTGACCGCCGTGGCGCCGACGCCGACCAGCACCGCGAAATAGTGGGTGTCCAGGCACTCGGCCGAGCGGACGATGATCGAGACGTACGAGCGCAGGCCCTTGGCGACCAGGTGGGCGTGGACGCCGCCGGTGGCCAGGATCATCGGCAGGGCGACGCGGTCCTCGCCCGAGCCCTCGTCGGTCAGGACGATGGCCCCGCAGCCGCGCAGCACCGCGTCCTCGGCGTCGGCCCGGATGCGGTCGAGATTGGCGCGCAGGGCGTCGCCGGGACGGGCCTCCGGGGCCGGCAGCGGCATGGTGCAGTCGATGACCACCACGCTCTTCTCGCCCAGCAGGCCGTGGATGCGCTCGTACATGCCGGTGGTCAGGACCGGGCTTTCCAGCACGTAGACGTCGGCCTGGGCCGCGTCCTGCGCCAGGATGTTGCCCAGGTTCTTGAACCGGGTCTTCAAGCTCATCACGCCGGTCTCCCGCAGGGGATCGATCGGCGGGTTGGTCACCTGGCTGAAGTTCTGGCGGAAGAAGTGGCTGAGCGGCCGGTACTTTTCCGACAGCACGGCCAGGGGCGCGTCGTCGCCCATCGAGCCGACCGCTTCCTTGCCCTCCTCGACCATCGGGGCCAGAACCATTTCCAGGTCCTCGAGGCTGAAGCCGGCGGCGGCCTGGCGGCGGGTCAGCTCCTCGCGGCCGTACTTGCGCGGCTCGGGGCCGGGGCCGATTTCCTTTTCGAGATCGACCATGTTGCCCAGCCAGTCGGTATAGGGGTGCCGGCCGGCCAGTTCGTCGATGATGTCGTCTTCGCCGTAGAGTTTGCCGCCCGCCAGGTCGATGGCGATCATCCGCCCCGGCGAGATCGCCAGCTTGCGGGTGATGCGGCTTTCCTCGACGCCGCACATGCCCGCTTCCGAGCCCATGATCACCAGGCCGTCGTCGGTATAGGCCACGCGCAGCGGGCGCAGGCCCGAGCGGTCCTTGCCGGCCACGACCCAGCGGCCGTCGGTGGCGCACAGGGCGGCCGGGCCGTCCCACGGCTCCATCACCGCGTTGCAGTAGCTGTAGAGGGCCTTGTGGGCCGGCTTCATGTGCGGGCTGTTGGCTTCCGGCACCAGCAGGGTCTTGGCCATCGGCGCGTCGCGGCCGGCCCGGACCAGCACCTCGAAGGTGTTGTCCAGGTTGGCGCTGTCCGAACCGCCCGGCTGGATTACCGGTTTGACGTCGTCCCCGAACTCGCCGAAGGCGTCGGCCGCCATCTTGATCTCGTGGGACTTCATCCAGTTGATGTTGCCCTTGATGGTGTTGATCTCACCATTGTGGGCCAGCATCCGGAACGGCTGGGCCAGGCGCCATTCGGGGAAGGTGTTGGTCGAATAGCGCTGGTGGAAGATCGCCACCGCGGCGCTGAACCGCTCGTCCTTCAGGTCCGGATAGAACTCATCGATGTGCTCGGCCAGGAACATGCCCTTGTAGATCAAGGACTTGGCCGAGAACGAGCAGATGTAGAAGCCCGACAGGTTCTGGGAATGGACGCGCTTTTCGATGCGCTTGCGGCACAGGAACAGGGCGCGCTCCAGGGCCTCGCCTTCCAGGCCGGCCGGGGCGGCCAGCATGATCTGCTCGATCTCGGGACGGGTGGCGTTGGCCTTCTCGCCGATCACCGCGGTGTTCACCGGCACCTGGCGCCAGCCATAGATGTAGAAGCCGAAGCGCAGGGCCTCGGCTTCGACGATCGTGCGGCAGGCCTCCTGGGCGCCCAGATCGGTGCGCGGCAGGAAGATCTGGCCGACGGCGATCGGGCCCTGGCGCAGGGCGTGGCCGGTGCGGCGCACCTGGTCGATGAAGAAGTCCTGCGGCACGCTGACCAGCACGCCGGCCCCGTCGCCGGTCTTGCCGTCGGCGTCGACCGCGCCCCGGTGCCACAGGGCCTTGAGGGCCTTGATCGCCAGTTCGACGACTTCGCGGCGCGGCTGGCCGTCGATGGCGCAGACCAGGCCCACGCCGCACGCGTCGCGCTCGGTGGTGGGATCATAGGCGTGGCCGTCGATCAGGGCCTGGCGGTTCTTCAAGTACAGGTCGATGTCTTGGGCCATAGCGGCCTCCGAAGAGTTTCTTGGTCCGCCCTCGTCCTTCGACAAGCTCAGGATGAGGGCTACTGAAGCGTCACTGGCGGTCTGGTTTCCTCATCCCGGGCTTGTCGAAGGACGAGGGAACCAGCCGCCTACTCCGCCGCGATCAGCGCCGCGGCGCCGGTCTTGGTCATCAGGTAGCGGTGCATGGCGTCGGCGGCGTCGCGGCCGTCCTTGATCGCCCACACCACCAGCGAGGCGCCGCGCACGATGTCGCCGGCCGCGAACACGCCGTCCAGATTGGTCATCTGGTGGCGGACGTCGGCCTTGACCGTGCCCCAGCGCGTGGTCTTCAGGTCGGGGGCCGACCAGGCCTCCGGCAGGTTCTCGGGCTCGAAGCCCAGGGCCTTGACCACCAGCTGGGCCGGACGGTCGAAGTCGCCGCCCTCGATCTCTTCCGGGGTCTGGCGGCCCGAGGCGTCCGGGGCGCCCAGGCGCATGCGGATGGCGCGCACGCCGGTGACGCCCGTGGCCTCGCCCATCACCGCGCGCGGGGCGGCCAGCCATTCGAAGATCACGCCCTCTTCCTCGGCGTTGGCCACTTCGCGCAAGGAGCCCGGCATATTGGCCTTGTCGCGGCGATAGAGGCAGGTGACCGAGGTCGCGCCCTGGCGGATGGCGGTGCGCACGCAGTCCATGGCGGTGTCGCCGCCGCCGACCACGACCACGTCCTTGCCGTCGGCGTTCAGCACGCCGCTCTCGAACGCGGGGACGCTGTCGCCCAGGCCCGTGCGGTTGGAGGCGATCAGATAGTCCAGGGCCGGCACCACGCCCTGGCTGCCGGCGCCCGGGGCCACCAGGTCGCGCGCGGCGTAGACGCCCACGGCGATCAGCACGGCGTCATGCCGGTCGCGCAGGTCCTGCAGGGTGGCGTCCTTGCCGACCTCGAAGCCCAGCTTGAACACCACGCCGCCGTCGGCCAGGCGCCGGGTGCGGCGCTCGACCACGTCCTTTTCCAGCTTGAAGCCGGGGATGCCGTAGATCAGCAGCCCGCCGGCCCGGTCGTGGCGGTCGTAGACGGTGACGGCGTAGCCTTCCTCGCGCAGCTTCTCGGCGGCGGCCAGGCCGGCCGGGCCGGCGCCGATGATCCCGACCGACTGGCCGCGATCGGCCTTGGCCGTCAGCGGCTTCACCCAGCCCATCTCCCAGGCCTTGTCGGTCAGGTAGCGTTCGACCGAACCGATCGTCACGGTGCCGTGACCCGACTGCTCTATGACGCAGTTGCCTTCGCACAGTCGGTCCTGAGGGCAGATTCTGCCGCAGACCTCCGGCATGGAGTTGGTCGCCTGCGACAGCTGGTAGGCCTCTTCCAGACGGCCTTCGGCGGTCATCCGCAGCCAGTCGGGGATGTTGTTGTGCAGGGGGCAGTGGGTCTGGCAGAACGGCACGCCGCATTGCGAGCAACGCGAGGCCTGCTCGGTGGCCTTGGCGTCGATGAAGTCGGCGTAGATCTCGTGGAAGTCGCCATTGCGCTCGCTGGCCGCCCGCTTTTCGGGCGTCGTGCGGGCGACGGTCGTGAATTTCAGCATGCGCTCGGCCATGCGACTTCCCTCGTCCCCGCTTCCGGGGAAAAATTTGCGTGCGCGGGCCTCATACGGACTCTTCGCGGCAAGAAGAATGCGTCAGTCAAAATTGTGGACAAATATATCCGTGATGGGCCCCGGGTTATTGCGAGCCACTCTCAGTTATGACCCAAAATAGTCAACTTTATGGATAAACCGATTGTTTACCGTGTCGGGCGCACGCCCGGCCCAGGGTTTTGAGGCCGTGCGCCTGTAAGGAATGACGATGCCGGATTGGCTGATCGCGATCGTGCTGGGCCTGGTCGAGGGCCTGACCGAATTCATCCCCGTCTCGTCGACGGGACACCTGCTGTTGACCAAGATCGCCCTGGGCCTGACCGATCCGACCTGGGACACCTTCATCGTCCTGATCCAGCTGGGCGCGGTCCTGGCCGTGGTGGCGGTCTACTTTCAGCGCCTGTGGCAGGTGGTGGTCGGCCTGCCGACCAAGCCGGAGGCCCGGCGCTTCGCGCTCAGCGTGATCATCGGCTGCATCCCCGCCTTCGCCGCCGGCCTCCTCCTGCACGGCGTGATCAAGCACTTCTTCGAGAACCCCTACCTGCCGCAGGTGATCTGCGTGTCGCTGATCATCGGCGGCTTCCTGCTGCTGATCGTCGACAAGAAGGCCCCCGCCCCGCGCGAGATGGACGGCATGGCGTTGAGCCTGAAGACCGCGTTCTTCATCGGCCTGTTCCAGTGCCTGTCGCTGCTGCCGGGCGTGTCACGCTCGGGCTCGACCATCGTCGGCTCGATGCTGATCGGCGTCGAGCGCAAGGCCGCGGCCGAGTTCAGCTTCTTCATGGCCATCCCGATCATGGTCGGCGCCTTCGCCCTGGACCTGCTCAAGAGCTACAAGGACATCGACACCAGCCACGCCGGCACGATCGCCGTCGGCTTCGTGGTGTCGTTCCTGTCGGGCCTGCTGGTGGTCAAGACGATGATCGCCTTCATCGGCAAGCGCGGCTTCGCCCCGTTCGCCTGGTGGCGGATCGTGGTCGGTGTGATCGGCCTGGGGCTGATCTACATCCCGCGCTGACGGGCGCGGGCCCTCCCCCTGCGGGGGAGGCGGCCGAAGGCCGGTGGGGGAGTCTCGGGATCGTCGATCCGGACAGCGGTCGAGGTCCGATCACTCCCCCCTCCGCCGGCTGCGCCGACACCTCCCCCACGGGGGGAGGACCTTGAATTCCTAGAACGCCCCCGCCGGGACCTCGGCGTACTGGCCGCCCTTGCGGTAGCGGTAGAGGTAGGACGGGACCACCGACTCGACGGTGGTCGGCACGACGCCGGCCTCGGCCAGGCCCGGCAGGCCGTGATCGGCGACATTGTCGGTCTTCAGCGACTCGACCTGGTCCGAGGTCAGCGGCGGCGCGATCGGCGACAGGTCGCCGATCTTGCCGATCAGGCCGGCCGCGAAGAACGGGATCGGAGCCAGGACGCGGTTGCGGCCGGTCTCGCGCAGGATGAACTCCAGGATCTCCTTGAAGCTGTAGACGGCCGGGCCGCCCAGCTCGTAGGTCAGGCCCTCGGCGGCCGGATGGGCGACGGCTTTCGCCACCACCTGGGCCACGTCGCCGACATAGACCGGCTGGAATTTCGTCTCGCCGCCGCCGATCAGCGGCAGGGCGGGGAACAGGGCGGCCATCTGGCCGAACTTGTTGAAGAACTTGTCCTCGGCGCCGAACACGATCGACGGACGGATCACCACCGCGCCGGGGAAGGCCGCGCGGACGGCCGCTTCGCCCTCGGCCTTGGTGCGCTGGTACTTCGAGGGCGAATTGGCGTCGGCGCCGATGGCCGAGATCTGCACCAGGCGCTTGACGCCGGCGGCCTTGGCCTGCTCGGCGACCGTCTTGGCGCCCATGACGTGCAGGGTCTGGAACTTCTGCCGGCCGCTTTCCCACAGGACGCCGACCAGATTGACCACCGCCTCGGCGCCGTCCACGGCGCGGGCCACCGACGGGGCGTTGCGGACATTGGCCTGCACGACCTCGATCTGGCCGACATCGCCCAGCATGCGCATGCGATAGGCCAGGTTCGGATTGCGCACCGCCACCCGCACGCGATGACCCGCCTTGGCGAGCGCGCGTACGACCTGGCCGCCGACGAAGCCGGAGCCGCCGAACACCGTGACCAGACCTTGCATAATCAACCTCGTCCTAAACTCGTGAGGCGGGGGATAGACGACCCCGCGACCAATCGCAACGAAATGCGCAACTAAGCGATTGACGCGGTCAAAACCTTTGCATAAACGTCCCGGCCTCGCGGCGCTCCACGGATCGCCCCGCAGGCCCAGGTGGCGGAATTGGTAGACGCGCTGGCTTCAGGTGCCAGTGACTGAAAGGTCGTGGAGGTTCGAGTCCTCTCCTGGGCACCACCCCCTACCAACCTTCGGAAGAAGGTCGGGGTGGCGCCGAATGAAATCCAACATCCCTAGATGGTGTTTCGCCCCCTCGGGGGCGCGATCCAGCCGCGCGCAACCCTATCGTGCGCCGCGGTCTTGTGCGCGGGATGGGCTGGCGGTCGCGCTGGCCAGGCGTTAGATATCCTGTTCATCCGGCCGACAGGGTCGGCGCCCCACTATTCAGGCGTATCGGGAATTCGCAGCGTCCGCGCGACGAGACCGAGGCGCGGAGACGAAGAGACTTGGCCAACTTTCTGCATGAAGGCGACCTTCCGGACGGCGCTTTCGCCGGCGCGACCGCGGTCGCCATCGATTCCGAGACCATGGGCCTTCGGCTGGGCCGCGATCCGCTCTGCGTCGTCCAGCTGTCGTCGGGCGACGGCGACGCCCACGTGGTGCGCCTGGACCGCTCGACCTACGACGCTCCCAACCTCAAGCGCCTGCTGACCGATCCGGCGGTGGTGAAGCTTTTCCACTTCGGCCGCTTCGATATCGCCATGTTCCTGTTGCACTTAGGGGTCATGACGGCTCCCGTGTACTGCACCAAGATCGCCAGCAAGCTGGCCCGCACCTATACGGACCGCCACGGTCTCAAGGACGTGACGCGCGAACTGGTCGGGATCGAGCTGTCCAAGGTCCAGCAGAGCTCGGACTGGGGCGCGGCGACGCTGTCGCCCGAGCAGGTCGCCTACGCCGCGTCCGACGTGCTGCATCTCCACGCCCTGCGCGAGCGCCTGGACGCCATGCTGGTCCGCGAGGGCCGCATGGCGCTGGCCAAGGCCGCCTTCGACTATCTTCCCCATCGGGCGGCCCTCGACCTGGCCGGCTGGGAAGACGTCGACATCTTCGCGCACAGCTGAGGCCGGAGGCATGACCACCCTCGAGGCCGACCAGGCGGGATACAGACGGGACCTGCGCCGTTGGCGCCGCCGTTCGCGCCGCGTCAAGCTGGCGCGCGTGGTGCTGCCGGCCGCGATGGCCGCCCTGCTGGCGACGGTCGGCGGCCAGGTGGCCTGGCGATCCTTCACCGCCGGCGACCGTCGGCCGGCCGAGAGCAAGGCCCAGATCCGCATGGTCTCGCCGCGCTTCTACGGCCAGTCCAGCGACGGGCGGCCGTTCATCATCACCGCCCGCTCGGCGGTGCGCGACGAAAACGACCTAAAGCGGGTGTTCCTGGACGCCCCGACCCTGACCCTGGGCGTGGGCAGCCCCGCCCCCACCCGCTCGACCGCCGATCGCGGCGTCTATCGCGAAGACACCCTGAAGCTCCAGCTGTACGGCAATGTCCGCATGGACGACGGCGCCGGCTACCGCTTTGCTTCGGACGAGGCGCTGGTCGACACCCGCAACGGCAACACCACCGGCGAAACCTCGCTTCAAGGCGAAGGTCCAACTGGACAGGTGCAATCCAACGCTTACTCCGTATATGACAAGGGCGACCGCATCATCTTCCGGGGCGGCGTCAAGACACGGATCGACCGGAAGACGGGCGAAACCGTCCCGGAACAAGGCCAAGACCCCGGGACGGCTCCGGAATAGACATGAGGACCTGGTTGATGAATCGATGGATGGCGCCGACGGCGATCGCCTTCAGCCTGTTGAGCGGCCCGGCCCTCGTCGTGGGTTCCTGGGGCGGCGCCGCCATGGCGCAGACGCCCGGCGGCGGCGGCAACAACTCCAGCGCGCCGGTGGACATCTCCGCCGACGAGCAGGAGGTCATCAACAGCCAGTGCAAGACCATCTTCCGCGGCGCGGTCGAGGTTCTGCAGGACAAGGCCCGCATGCGAGCCGCGACCATGACCGTCTACAACCGCCGCAAGGTGCCGGGTAAGGCGTCCGCGACGCCAGGCGGCAACGCCGACTGCGGCGACGTCGATCGCGTCGAGGCCGACGGCAACGTCTTCTACGTGACGCCGGAACAGACGGTGCGCGGCGATCACGCCGTCTACGACTACGCCACCGACACCGTCGTGGTGACCGGCGACGTCGTGGCCGTCCAGGGTCAGGACGTCGCGCGCGGCGACCGCATGACGATCAAGACCAAGACCAACGACGTGAAGATGGAATCCAACGCCACGGGTCGCGGCAAGACGCGTGTGCGGGCGGTGCTCTATCCCGACCAGAACAAAGACAAAAAGCCCGCCGGCAAGCCGTAGGAACCCATGGCGTTTTCGATGCAATACCCGGGTGTTAGCGACCTAGCCTCAGACGGCCTCGTCGTCGACGCCATCGGCAAGTCGTTCGGCGACCGCCCCGTCGTCAAGAGCGTCTCCCTGCGCCTCAAGCGCGGCGAGGTCGCGGGCCTGCTGGGCCCCAACGGCGCCGGCAAGACCACCTGCTTCTACATGATCACCGGCCTGGTCGCCGCCGACTACGGCTCGATCTATCTGGACGGCGAGGACATCACCAGCCAGCCGATGTTCCAGCGCGCCCGCATGGGCGTGGGCTATCTGCCGCAGGAAGCCTCGATCTTCCGGGGCATGACGGTCGAGCAGAACGTCATGGCCGTGGTCGAGATGCGCCAGAAGGACCAGCGCAAGGCGCGCGAGCATGTGACCGAGATCCTGGAAGAGCTGCGGATCACCCACATCCGCAAGTCGCCGGCCGTCGCCCTGTCGGGCGGCGAGCGCCGGCGCGTCGAAATCGCCCGGGCCCTGGCCAGCGAACCCTCGTTCATGCTGCTGGACGAACCGTTCGCAGGCATCGACCCCCTGGCGATCTCCGACATCCGCGAGGTGGTCAGCTATCTGAAGAACCGCGGCATCGGCATCCTGATCACCGACCACAACGTCCGCGAGACGCTGCAAATGGTCGATCGCGCCTCGATCATCCACGCCGGCGAGGTGCTGTTCGAGGGCGCCCCGCAGGAGATCGTCGACAACCCCGAGGTCCGCCGCGTCTATCTCGGCGACAGCTTCGACGAGCGGGTCTAGGCGCCCTTCGCCTCGACCTTTCGGGTCGAGGCCCTCCGTCCTGGGCAAATTTAACGGGCCGCGCGTTCCGACATCCGGCGCGCGCGGTCCGTGCGTCGAGGTTTCGACACAGCAGAAACCTCGCAATATCAACGGCTTGATGTTCAGGATCGAGAAAGACGCCGGGTTTCGCGGGCGGATGGTCGCAGTGGCCCGCTTTTTGCTGGCGTTGGCGCCCCGTTAACCAACTGGCCTTTCAATGGCGATCAACAGGTTCGTTGATTTGCCCAGGAGGGCGCATTGGCTCTCGGCCATCGATTGGAGCTTCGTCAAGGCCAGGGCCTTGTCATCACGCCGCAGCTTCAGCAGGCGATCAAGCTCTTGCAGCTGTCGAACCTTGAACTCGACGCCTTCGTCGAGGCCGAACTCGAGCGCAATCCCCTGCTCCAGCGCGAAGACGGCCCGGTCGAGGCCGAGCGCGCGCCCGACGAGATCGAACGCCCGACCGAGAACCTGGGCCTGGACGCGGTCTCCGACAGCGCCGCCAGCGGCCAGATGGACGCCACGCCCGACGACGTTTCCCCAGGTGAACGCGCCACCGGCGACGGCGCCGAAGCCGGGGCTGAACAGGCCGGCGGCCAGATCGACTGGTCGCGCACCGGCGGCGGCGGCAATTTCGAGAGCGACGACAATTACGAAGGCGCCCTGTCGCGCCCGCCGACCCTGGTCGAGCACCTGACGCAGCAGCTGGCCGTGGCCGGCCTGTCGCCCGCCCAGAACGTCGTGGCCGGGGTGCTGATCGACGCCGTCGACGAGACCGGCTACCTGCGCGCCGACATCGCCGAAGTCGCCGAGCGCCTGGGCTGCGCCCTGGACTTCGTGGAAGGCGTCCTGACCGTGCTGCAAGGCTTCGAGCCGGCCGGCGTCATGGCCCGCGACGTGCGCGAGTGCCTGGCCCTGCAGCTGAAGGACGTCAACCGCTACGACCCCTGCATGGCCGCCCTGCTGGACAATCTGGACCTGCTGGCCAAGCGCGACATGGCGGCCCTGCGCAAGCTCTGCGGCGTCGACGACGAGGACCTGCGCGAGATGGTCGCCGAGATCCGCGCCCTGACCCCCCGCCCCGGCGCGGCCTTCCACAGCGATCCGCCCCAGACCCTGGTGCCCGACGTCCATGTGCGCGAGACGCCGGGCGGCCTGTGGCACGTGGAGCTGAACACCGACACCCTGCCCAGGGTGCTGGTCGACCAGCGCTACCACGCCCGCGTCAGCAAGGGCGCGCGGACCGACCAGGAAAAGACCTTCGTCTCCGACAGCTTCGCCACCGCCAACTGGCTGGTCAAAAGCCTCGACCAGCGGGCCAAGACCATCCTGAAGGTCTCCAGCGAGATCGTCCGCCAGCAGGACGGCTTCCTGGCCTACGGCGTCGAGCACCTGCGACCGCTGAACCTGAAGACCGTCGCCGACGCCATCGGCATGCACGAGTCGACGGTCAGCCGGGTGACCTCCAACAAGTACATCGCCACCCCGCGCGGGGTGTTCGAGCTGAAATACTTCTTCACCTCGGCGATCCAGGCCACCGAAGGCGGCGAGGCCCACTCGGCCGCCAGCGTGCGCCACAAGATCAAGGGCCTGGTCGAGGCCGAACGCACCGAGGCCGACGTCCATTCCGACGACCGCATCGTCGAGATCCTCAAGGACAGCGGCGTGGACATCGCCCGCCGCACGGTGGCCAAGTACCGCGAGGCCCTGCGAATTCCCTCGTCAGTTGAACGGCGGCGCTTGATCAAGGAAACCGCCTGACCCCATGGTGCCGAACAGTCGTGCTCCGCGTTTCGTGAAGACGACTAAAGGCGAAGCATGACCACCGAGAGCTTGTCCGACGTCATCGAGGGGTTCGGCGAGGACACGCGTCCCGTCCTGACCGTCGGCCAGATGCTGGAGCAGTTCGACAGCCGCGCCTTCGGGGCCATGCTGCTGGTGTTCGGCCTGCTCAACTGCCTGCCCCTGCCCCCGGGCTCGTCCACGATCCTCAGCCTGCCGATCTTGTTGCTGGCCCCGCAGATCGCCTGGGGTTCCGACATTCCGTGGCTGCCGCGCAAGTTGGTCGAGCACCCCCTGAAGCGCGACGACCTGCGCGGATTGTTCCGTAGGCTGACGCCGATCGTCCGCCGGATGGAGCTGGTCACCCGTCCCCGGCTGGAGATCCTGTTCGGCCGGGTCGGCGAGCGCCTGATCGGCGTGGTCTGCACCCTGCTGGCCCTGGTGCTGGTGCTGCCGATCCCGCTGGGCAACCTGGCGCCGGGGGCCACGGTGGCCGTCCTGGCCCTGGCCCTGCTGCAGCGCGACGGCCTTCTGGCCCTGCTGGGCTACCTGATGGCGTCGATCAGCGTCGGCCTGCTGGTGGTCAGCGCCGGGGTCGTGACGGCGGCGGTTCAGAGGCTCCTGCATATGATTCCGGGGCTGTTTTAAGTCGTTTTTGCGACGCTTGACACCGGGCCGAGACGGGCGCGTTGATAGGCCATGCAAGTCCAAATCTCCGGCAAGCATGTCGACGTTGGTGAGGCTCTGCGAGCGCGAGTCTCCGACGAAATCGCCCTGAGCATCGGCAAGTATTTCGACCGCGGCGGTGACGCCGAGGTCGTGATCAGCAAGGAGGGCTTCGCCTTCCGGGTCGATTGTTCGGTCAAGCTGGCTTCGGGCCAGCAGCTGATCAGCCATGGTTCGGGCGGCGACGCCCACGCGGCCTTCGACGCCGCCCTGGCCAAGATCGAGACGCGCATTCGGCGCTACAAGCGACGACTTAAGAGCCACTCCATCGCCGCCACCGCCAAGCAGGCGGAAAACGCGGCGATGTACGTGCTGCGGGCCCCCGACAGCGACGAGATCGACGACGACGACTGGAGCGCGGAGGACGATCACCCCGCCGGCGCCCCCGCCGGCATGATCATCGCCGAAACCCAGTCCTCGCTGAAGATCATGACTGTTTCCATGGCGGTCATGGAACTGGACTTGACCGAGTCCCAGGCAATCGTGTTTAGGAACGCCGCCCACGACGGTTTGTCTGTGGTCTACAGGCGGCCTGACGGAAATATCGGCTGGATCGACCCCGAACGCACGAAGTCGCTAAACGGGCACGCACCGGCCATGGGCTGATCGAACCTCGGGTCGGTCGGCGCGTTTTGGTAGGTCCCAATCCCGAGGCTTTCTTGGGGCGACGATACGCGACGACCGACTGCGAGCGAGTTTCCACACCATGACCATCGGCGATCTACTGGAGCCCGGCGCGGTCACCCTGCGGGTCAGCGCCGCCAACAAGCGTCAGGTTCTCGGCGTGATCGCCGACGTCGCCGCCCGCGCGTTCGGCGTCGACGCCGACGAGGCGCTGGAGGGTCTGATCGAGCGCGAGAACGCCGGCTCGACCGGCGTGGGCCAGGGCGTGGCGATCCCGCACGCCCGCCTGCGCGGCCTGGACCGGGTCCGCGCGGTGTTCGTGCGTCTGGAGACCCCGGTGGCGTTCGGGGCCGTGGACGACAAGCCCGTCGATCTGCTGGTGGCGCTGTTCGCGCCCAAGGACGCCGATTCCAGCCACCTGCGGGCCCTGGCCCGCATCTCGCGGCTGATGCGCCAGCCGGAAATGCGCGAGCAGCTGCGCAAGGCCCGCTCGGCCGACGCCGTGCACGTGACGCTGACCCAGGCCCACGAGAGCAAGCCGACGGCGGCCTGAGGGTCCTCCCCCTTCAACACCCCACAACCCACCGTCATCCCGGGCCTTGTGCCCGGGCCCCCTCTGTCCGCCGCAGGTGCGAGGGGAGTGGCGCGCCAGCGCGCCAAGGCGCTTCACCGTCAGCTGAACCAGGGGTCCGGGGCACAAGGCCCGGGATGACGGTTGAATGGAGGTTCGTTGCTAGCGAGCTCGAGCTCCGATCAAGCCCGCTTCATTCCGATGATCTTCACCGGCGGATTGAGCATCTGGCCCTTCATGGCCGGATAGGGCGCGGGGCCGTCGGCCTTCAGGGCCAGGATCTTCTTCACCACATCCAACCCCTGGACCACGCCGCCGAAGGCCGCGAAGCCCTGGTTGTCGCCCGCCGCGCCTGGATGGGCGTCCAGATAGGGCTGGGGGCTGGCGCAGATGAAGAAGTCGCAGGTGGCGCTGCCGGGGGCGTTGCGAGCCATCGAGATCGTCCCGGCCCGGTGCTTGATCCCGGTCAGGCGGGTGCTTTCGTGGGCGATGGGGGCGAAGCGGCGCACGCGGTCGGGCGGTCCGCCCTGGATCGAGCCGGCGCCCTTGACGCCCTTGGTCTTGGAGGCCCGGTAGAAGCTCCCGCCGTCGTATTTGCGGGCGTCGACATAGCGCAGGAAATTGGCGCAGGTGACCGGCGCCTTGCCGCTCTCCAGTTCGACGACGATCACGCCGTGATCGGTCTGGATCGCCACGCGGGGCTTGGCCAGAGGCTTGGGTTGGGCGGCCCAGGCTGGGCTCGCGATCAGCAGTCCGGCCACGCCCAGCAGGCCCCGGCGCCCGATCCTCGCGTCGTTCATGCGTCTTCCTCGTCCTATCGAAGGTCACGCCTGCTTACCCTGCCTGAAGGGGGCGCGTCGACAGAAGGTGGTCGGCTCGCTGCCGAGACCTGCGAAGATACCGATGGGATCGAAAAAGTCCTGGCGCGGTCGGCGCTCGCCCCCCCCCCCGCAAGCGAGAACCTCGTCCTTCGACAAGCTCAGGATGAGGTTCTCTACTGCAAAGCTTCTAAAATGGTCCTCATCCTGAGCTTGTCGAAGGACGAGGACCAAGCACGGCGATAGGACTTAGTGCACCGAGACGGGCGCCAGTTCGTGGGCGAGGGCGGCGGCGACGGCCGCGTCCTTGTCGGTCAGCACGGCCAGGCGCGCGCCGTCGGCGCGGAACACCGCGTAGAGCGTCTGGTCAGGAGAAAGGTCGACCTCGTCGCTGACGCCGACGGGCACGTCGGCCAGGATCTCCGCGGCCTTGATCGGTCGCACATAGACCAGATCCGGGGCGCCCAGGGCCGCGAAGGCTTCGGCGGAGAAGAACGGGGTAGCGGGGTTCGGTGTCATAAGACCACCTCCTTCGGAAAGGGAACGCCCCGTGGCGCGTCTCGGTTCAGACCGCGTCTGGGGATCGTGATGAGAAAGCGTCGACGGGCCGCCGTAAGGCCTATCCCGCCGAGCGGATCGGGATGCGGCGGACCAGCCGTTCGGGCTCCGGACGGGCCAGGTCCACGTGCAGCAGGCCGTGCTCGAGCGTAGCGGCCGTGACCTCCATGCCGTCGGCCAGCACGAAGGTCCGCAGGAAGCCGCGGGCGGCGATGCCGCGATGCAGATAGGCCTTGTCGGCCTCGGGCTTGCCTTCGTTGTCGCGCCGCCCGGCCACGATCAGCTGGCCGCCTTCGACGGTCACGTGCAGCTGGTCGGGCGAGAAGCCGGCCACCGCCAGGGTGATGCGCACCCCGCCGTCGTCGGCCTGTTCGACGTTGTAGGGCGGATAGCTTTCGGCGGCGGCCTTGGCCGCGCGCTCGATCAGGTCTCGTGTGTGCTCGAAGCCCAGTAGAAAGGGGCTGTCGAACAGGATCGTCCGGGTCATCGCGAAGTCCTCGCTCAAGCGACTTCGTTCGCGAGGATCAGGCCCAAGATCGGCGCCCGGCCTCGCAACGTAACTCCTAGGTGGCGACGCGCGCGGGCGGGTTCAAGAGGGAAGCAAGGTCCTCCCCCCGTGGGGGAGGTGTCGCCCAAAGGGCGACGGAGGGGGGAGTAATGAGGCCCCGACCGCACGAAAAGGCCGCCTGCCCAAACTCCCCCCACCGGCCTTCGGCCGCCTCCCCCACAGGGGGAGGACCAGCCTGGCCGTTCGCGCCTATTTCTTCGTCCAGCCGCCGTCCAGCGGCTTCCAGTACTGGCCGGGCGCCAGGCGGGCGTAGAGCTGCTTGGCGGTGGCCTGGCCGGCGGCTTCGGGGGTGACGCCGGTCTTGGCGGCGATGTCCTTGTAGGCGGCCGCGCGGCCGGTGTTGATCTCGGCCACGGCGGCGCGCAGGGCCGCGTCGCCGCCCGAGACGACGCCCAGATAGCCGTCGGCCTGCTCGCCCACGGTTCCGGACGCCTTGGCGGCGTCGACGGCGGCCTTGGCGGCGGGCGACTGGGCCAGGGCGGGAAGGGCCCCAAAGCTCACGGCGCCCAGCGAGGCGGCCAGGGCCAGGACCGTCATAGTCTTGCGGATCATGTCGGTTCCTCCTCTAGAACAGGTTCGGGTTTTGCTGGATCAGCGTCTGGACTTCCTTGTCCAGTCGCACGCGCACGTCGGCGTCCAGCTTGGCGTAGATGTTGATCGGGTCGACCTTGACCCGCACCGTCGGTGTGCACGCCGCCAGGGCGCCCACCGCGAGGAGGGGAAGGATCAGAGCGCGCTTCATGCGGGTGTCTCCAGTTCTCGAGAAAGGTGCGGCTTCACGGCTGAACCGCGTCTGAACGCGGCGCTTGCGCGGCGGGAGGGGTCGCGGGCGTTTCGGGCTCGCTTTCCTGCCATCCGCGCCGCCAGGCCGCGAGGAGCTCGTCGAAGTTTAACGACGTATCCAGCGTCAGGTCGACCGGCGTCTTGGCGGGCAGGGGAATGCGGCGCTGGAAGGCGCTGCCGTTCAGCAGCTCCATCAGGCCGATCCGGGCCTTCTCGACGATCTTGGGATCGTGCTCGCCCTTGATGTGGAACAGCACGCCCAGCCGCCCCTTGTCGGTGCTGTTGACCCCGGCCTCCAGCGTGTCGAAGCTGAGGTTCTCCATGGCCTGGTAGGCGAAGTCCTGGATGGCGTTGACGGGCGCGTCCTTCTTGGTGGTCAGCGGATCGTTGGGATCGACGGCGGCCCCTTGCCCCGCCTGCACCCCGGTCAGGGCCTCGCGGGCGATCGACAGGCGGCCGGGGCCGACGGCGTAGACCTTGCCGTCGACGAAGCGGAAGCCGGCCGGACCGGCCTCGAACGGCAGGCGGCCGTCGATCACCGCCTCAACCTTGACCTTGTCGGCCAGGGACGAGTCGGCGACCAGTTGGCCCAGATCCAGGCCCGCGATCGTCACCACGCCCTTGATCACGCCCTTGCCGTCCAGCGGCACGTCGAGCGGTTCGAGGGTGATCTTGCCCTTCGAGGCCTCGAAGGTCGTGGCCTGCAGGTGCAGCGCCTCCGCGCCGAGGGCGAGGCTGGCCTGGACCGATTGGATCGGCACGATGGCGTCGATGCTGTCGATGGTCAGGACCTGGCCGGGCGGGGCGGTCAGCGGGGCCAGGCTGTCGAACACGATCTGACCCTTCAGCCGGTGGACCTGGCCCAGCGGACTGCGGAAATCCAGGCCCGTGGTCGTGATCTTGCCGGAGCTGGTCATCACCTCGCCGGCCCAGGCGAAGCGCCCGGTGAAGGCGGCCGGACCCTCGGCGTCGCGGGCGACCGCGGCCAGGGGCGTCAGGCCCAGCGGCTGCAGCCCGCCCTTGGTGAAGGTCAGCTTGGAGGCGTCGATATCGGCCTGGCCCCGACCGCTGGCCACCTCGTGGCGGATCGTGACCCGGCCCAGCGCGCGGCCGTCCAGGGTCTTGGCGTCCAGCCCGCCGGTCCACTGGCCGCGCGCCAGGTCGACCTGGCCGGTCGCGGCGATGGTCTCGAAGCGCTTGCCCTCGGTCGAGGCCTCGACCACCCGGCCGCCGGTGACCTTGATCTGGGCGGCGTCGAAGCCGCGCCCGCCGCCCACGAAGCTGGCGTCGACGCCCTCCAGCCGCGCCTGGGCGACATTGACCAGGGCCGCGCCGTCCTTGACCAGGGCCGAGGCCCGCCAGATCCCGCCGGCGGCGACCACCAGGAGCTGGGCGGCGGGGCAGAGGTCGAAGGTCACGTCGCTGATCGGCGGCTCACCCATGGCGATCGCCCGGGCGGTCATCGGCGTGCAGCGAT
The DNA here is from genome assembly GCF_001427165.1 of Caulobacter sp. Root487D2Y. Taxonomy (NCBI): domain Bacteria; kingdom Pseudomonadati; phylum Pseudomonadota; class Alphaproteobacteria; order Caulobacterales; family Caulobacteraceae; genus Caulobacter; species Caulobacter sp. Root487D2Y. Next base: position 270,956 of record NZ_LMFD01000001.1, on the reverse strand, counting down.
TCAGGCGGACCGTCAGTCCGCCGTCGGCCAGCCGCGCCCGGCCGGCCAGGGTTCCGGCCACGCCGATGAACGGCGGGACGTCCAGCGTTCCCGCCACGATCACGTCGCTGGTCAGGCCCGAGGCGTCGGACCGCCAGTTGGGGGCCTTCAGGGTCAGGTCGGGCAGGCCGCCGCCGCTCAGGGCGACCGCCGCCCGCCCGTCGGCCGCGCCGTCCCGCGCCGCCAGCAGCGGGCCGCCGGGCGCGCTCAGCACGGCCTTGGCCCCGGTGGCGGCGGTCAGGGACAGCGGACGGGGCAGGGACAGGATCGTTTGGCCGCCGGTGATCCCCAGCTTCAGGGCCGGAGCGCTGAGCTCGAAACGCGACAGGGCCCGGGCGGCGGCCTGGGCGTAGGCGGGATTGGGCAGGGCGGCGGTCACGCGCGCGGCGTCCGGACCGGTCATGGCCCCGTCGGCGTCGGCATTGCCGTCCAGGGCCAGGGCGATCCCGTCGGTCCCGACCGAGAACCGGCCCTTGCCGTCGGCCGCCAGGCTGGACAGCACGACCCCGCCCGCCGCCACGCGGCCGCCGCCCAGGGCCACGGTCAGCGGACCGCTGATCGAGCTGCGGGCCTTGTCCGAAACCAGGGTCAGGCTGGAGGACCGGACCTCGACCGAGGTCCGCGACAGGGCCGCGCCGCCGGCCACCGCCCGCTCGGCGTTGGCGGTCAGGCGGGTGCGGGCCGAGCCGTGCGCGCCGGCCGGATCATAGGTCAGGGCCAGGTTCGACAGGTCGAGGTCGGCGACCACGTCGCGGCTGTCCAGGCCGCCGCCTGGTCCCGTGGCGGTCAGGCTTTCGCCCCGCGCGTGCAGGGTGGTCTTGCCGGTCAGGCCGCCGCGCTTGAGGTCGCCGCTCAGCAGCCCGGCCACCGCCAGATTGGCCTCCAGCCCGCCCAGGCTGGCGGCCCCGACCTCGGCGCCCCGGGCCTTCAGGGCGAGCCGCGCCTCCGCGGGTCCGACCATCGACAGCTTTTTCAGGTCCGGATAGGTCAGGTCGGCCTGCAGGGAGCCTTGCGCCTCGGTCAGGTCCAGCTGGCTGGCGCCCGAATGGCTGACGCTGAGCGTCTTCAGGGCCAGCTGGACGTCGAGGGTCAGGCGGTCGCCGCGCTTGCGGGCCTTGATCAGGGCGCCGTCGGTCTCGAACGACAACCCCGGGGCGGCGTAGCGCAGGGCGCCCAGCCGGCCGTCGAAGCGCAGCAGCTTGCCGTCGTCCAGGCTGGCGTCGCCGGTCAGACGGGCCGGGCCGCCGGGCGTGCGCAGCAGCACCCGGGCGTCCTCGATCAGGATCGCCGGACCGGGCGTGGTCGGTTCGGCCGGCGACTTCAGCGCCGCGTCGATCAGCGGCTGCAGGGTTCCGAAGTTCAGGCCGTTCTGGTCGAGCCGGGCGTTGACCCTCGGCCGCACCAGCCGCACGGCCCGGGTGTTCAGCGCGAACGGGCCGCCGCTCCAGGGCGTGACCAGGTCATAGGCCACCTCGATGCGCTCGGCCGAGAACACCGGAGCGTTCTTGGGACCCAGGCGAATGGCGCCGGCGAAGCCGGTGGCGTCAAGGTCGTCGAGGTCGAGCGTCGCCTCGATCCCCTTGTTGTTCAGCCAGGCCAGGGCCAGCTCGCGGCTGATCTCGCGGCGGCCGGCATAGGTGGCGAAGCCCAGGGCGATGAAGGCCAGGGCGGCCAGCGACATCACCTCCAGCACGACATCCCTCAGCGTCGCGCCCGCGGCCTCCACGATTTCGATCGGGGAAGCCGGCTCGGCGTCGGGCTGGGGATCGGGCGGTAGCGGTTCAGCCATCGAGGAGCACAATGCCGCAAGCTGCGGCGATTGTTAGGCCTAGTTTTGAAACCCCAGCACATCCTGCATGTCGTAGAGCCCGGGCGGCTTGCCCTTGACCCACAAGGCGGCGGCCACCGCGCCCCGCGCGAACAGCCCCCGATCGGTGGCCGAGTGCGACAGGGTCAGCACCTCCTCCTCGCCGGCGAAGATCACGCTATGCTCGCCGATGATCCCGCCGCCGCGCACCACCGAGAAACCGATCGCGCCTTCCTTGCGCGGGCCGGTGACGCCGTCGCGGCCGCGGTCGGCCACCTGGCCCAGCCCAACGCCGCGCCCGTCGGCCGCCGCCTGGCCCAGCATCAGGGCGGTGCCGGACGGGGCGTCGATCTTGCGCTTGTGGTGGGCCTCGTACACCTCGATGTCCCAGTCCGAGGCGGGCAGGGCGGCGGCGGCCTGCCTGACCAGGCCCATCAGCATGTTGACGCCCAGCGAATAGTTGCCGGACTTGACGATGGCGACCTTGGTCGCCGCCGCCGCGATCCGGGCGTTCTGTTCGTCGGAAAAACCGGTCGAGCCGATGACCAAGGCGGGGCCGCCGCCATCTCTTTCAGAAAGGAGGGCGGCGGCTTCGGCCAGGGCCACGGAGGCCTCGGGAATCGTGAAGTCGATGGCCACCTCGGCGGCCTTCAGGGCCACGTCGCGCTCGACCAGGCCCTCTCCGGTCGCGCCGGGCCGATCAAATCGTCCGACGACCGTCGCGTCCGACCGCCCGTCCAGAGTCCGCGCCAGGGCCTGGCCCATCCGCCCGAGGGCGCCCGCCAACGCAATGGTAACGGTACCTTTCGATCGGCTTTGCGGCGGCGCTAAGTCGTTCTGGCTCAAGGCGATCTCCCGGGATTGACCCGCGCGGTAGTCTCCCGACCCGCCCCCTCAGGTCAAGTCAAAGGACCGCGCCGGAGGGGCGAAATGACAACGTTGGACAGAACTAATCCCAAGCAGAACAAGCGTTTGCGGCCAAAAACTTACCCCGGGTAAGGTTGTGACGACCCCGCCCGGTCGCTACGGTGCGCCCACATAAGGACGCGCCGCATTGTTCGGCCCGTCCCCAGACACTTGCGCAGGACAGGGGAACCGCATGAGCGACGCGGAAAAGAAGACCTTCACGGACGAGGAAGCGCTGAATTTCCACCGCTATCCGACCCCCGGGAAGATCGGCGTCGTCGCCACCAAGCCGATGGCCACCCAGCGCGACCTGTCCCTGGCCTATTCCCCCGGCGTCGCCGTGCCCGTCCACGCCATCGCCGCCAATCCGGACATGGCCTACGAATACACCTCCAAGGGCAACCTGGTGGCGGTGATCTCCAACGGCACCGCGATCCTGGGCCTGGGCGACCTGGGGGCCCTGGCCTCCAAGCCGGTGATGGAGGGCAAGTCCGTCCTGTTCAAGCGCTTCGGCGACGTCGACTCCATCGACATCGAGATCAGCTCCAAGGACGCCGACGAGATCATCACGGTGGTCAAGAACATCGGCGTCACGTTCGGCGGCATCAATCTGGAGGACATCAAGAGCCCCGAATGCTTCCGCATCGAGACCGAGCTGCAGGAGCTGCTCGACATCCCGGTGTTCCACGACGACCAGCACGGCACGGCGATCATCTGCGCCGCCGGCCTGATCAACGCCTGCCACATCACCGGCAAGAAGATCGAGGACGTCAAGGTCGTGCTCAACGGCCCCGGCGCGGCCGGCATCGCCTCGATGGAGCTGATCAAGGCCATGGGCGTCAAGCCCGAGAACGTCATCGCCGTCGACAGCAAGGGGGTGCTCTATCGCGGCCGCGCCGAGGGCATGAACCAGTGGAAGAGCGCCCACGCGGTCGACACCCCGCTGCGCACCCTGGCCGAAGCCGTCGTGGGCGCGGACGTGCTACTGGGCCTCTCGGCCAAGGGCGCCTTCACGCCGGCGATGATCGCCAGCATGGCCCCCAATCCGGTGATCTTCGCCATGGCCAACCCCGATCCGGAGATCACCCCGGAAGAGGTCCACGCCGTGCGCAAGGACGCCATCATGGGCACCGGCCGCAGCGACTATCCCAACCAGGTCAACAACGTCCTGGGCTTCCCCTACATCTTCCGCGGCGCGCTGGACGTGCGGGCCCGCCGCGTCAATCACGAGATGAAGATCGCCTGCGCCAACGCCCTGGCCATGCTGGCCCGCGAGGACGTGCCCGACGAGGTCGCCGCCGCCTATCACGGCCGCCAGCTGAAGTTCGGCCCGCAATACATCATCCCCTCGGCCTTCGACCCGCGCCTGATCTGGTACGTGCCGCCGTTCGTCGCCCAGGCCGCCATGGACACCGGCGTGGCCCGCAAGCCGATCGCCGACATGGACGCCTACCGCGCCAGCCTGGCCCAGCGCCTGGATCCCACCGCCGGCTTCCTGCAGAAGATCAGCGGCGCGGTGCTGGCCAATCCCAAGACGATCGTGTTCGCCGAGGGCGAGGACCCGTCGGTGATCCGCGCCGCCTACGCCTACCAGACCGGCGGCTACGGCAAGGCCATCCTCTGCGGCCGCGAGAACCTGGTGCAGGAAAACATGCGCGTGGTGGGGCTGGACCCCGAGACCGCGGGCCTGGAGATCGTCAACGCTCGACTCAGCGACCGCAACCCGGACTATGTCGACGCCCTGTACCTGCGCCTGCAGCGCGAGGGCTACCTCAAGCGCGACGTCCAGCGCCTGATCAACCAGGACCGCAACAGCTTCGCCGCCTCGATGGTCACCCTGGGCGAGGCCGACGGCATGGTCACCGGCGTCACCCGCAGCTTCGACCAGGCCCTGGAAGAGGTGCTCCGCGTCGTCGACCCGGCCCCCGGCGGGCGGATCATGGGCATGTCCGTCGTCCTGGCCAAGGGCCGCACGGTGTTCGTGGCCGACACCAACGTCACCGAACTGCCCGACGCCGACGAACTGGTCGAGATCGCCTGCGAGGCCGCCCGCGCCGTCAAGCGCCTGGGCTTCAAGCCGCGCGTGGCCTTCATGAGCTACTCCACCTTCGGCAACCCGATGGGCGAGCGCTCCGACAAGGTGCGCGAGGCCGTGGCCATGCTCGACGAGATGGACGTCGACTTCGAATACGAGGGCGAAATGCCGCCCGAACTGGCCCTGGACCCGGAAAAGCGCGCCAACTACCCGTTCATGCGCCTGACCGACAGCGCCAACATCCTGGTCATGCCGGCCATCCACTCGGCCTCGATCGCGACCAAGCTGGTGCAGTCGCTCGGGGGCGCGACGGTGATCGGGCCGGTGCTGCTGGGCTTGTCGAAGCCGGTGCAGATCGCGCCATTGAGCGCGTCGGTGTCGAAGATTCTGAATATGGCGATGATGGCGGCGTACGAGGGGGCCGGGGATTTGGCGGCGGGGGAGTGATCTGACCGCACGGCGACAGGAGGCGCGGCTCCGACGCGGCCCGCATCGCCCTCGCTACGCCCCCTCGATCACGCGCCTCAACGGAAGAGGAAGTCGTCCGACACCAGGCTTCCGATCAGCGTGTGGTGGAGCGTCAGCGACGTGTGGTCATCGACGGTGATCACGACGTCCAGGCCCACCTGCTGGGCATGCGCCATCACATCCCCGTAGCTGGTGAAGACCGACTTGCTGAAGCCGATCAGGTCGTGGTCGGCGCCGTCGGTGTCGAAGTTTACGATCGTGTCGTTGCCGAAGCCGGCCGGGAACACGAACTTGTCGACATGGTCGTCCTGGCCCACGAACTGGTCGGCCGTTCCCTTGTTCTGGGCCAGTTCGACGCTGATCGACGCCGAAGCGCTGGGGCTGGTGAAGATGTCGTCGAGCCCGTCGCCGTTGAAGTCGCCGACGAACCAGCCGCGCAGGCCGGGATCGCTGGAGCTCCTCAGGCCTTGACCGTGGAACGAGCTCCCGTCGGAGAGCAAGACCTCGTTGCCGCCCGTCGCCGCGTCGCGCCGCAACAGATCGTCCTTGCCGTCGCCGTTGAAGTCGCCGATCGCCCACTTGTCGGCCCCGTTCCCCGTCGTCGACCAGATCGCGACCGTATCGAACCCGGCGCCGTTCGATATCAAGACCTGGAACCCCGAGTCGTTGATGACGCGCCCCAGGTCGTCCTTGCCGTCGCCGTTGAAGTCGCCGATCAGCCAGCCCGTCGAGCCGTTGCCCGCCGAGGTCCATGACCCAGCGCTCGCGAACGACGACCCCGTCGACAGATAGACCTGGCCGCCGGAAACGCCGGGTGCGTAGTTGAGGATGTCGCTGCGCCCGTCGCCGTCGAAGTCGCCGATGTACCAGCGACCGGCGTTGAGGTTGGGCTGAGCCCAGCTGCCCGCGCCGACAAAGGTCGCGCCGTTGGACAGGAAGACCTGGGCGCCGGAAGCGTCGGGGATCACCCGGAAGATGTCGTCCTTGCCATCGCCATTGAAGTCACCGACGTACCAGCCTTGCGAACCGTTGCCCGCGCCGGTCCAGCTGGCCGGCGTCGAGAAGCCCGAGCCGCTGGACAGCAGCATGTTGGCGCCGGAGACGCCGGGCACGTAGGAGAATACGTCCGCCTTGCCGTCGCCGTCGAAGTCCCCGAGGTTCCAGGGCGTGGTGCTGGACTGCTCGGTCCACGAACCACCGTTGAGAAACAGCGTCTTCGTCGCGGCCAGACCGGCCAGGACGTCGCCGAAGCCGTGGGTCAGCGCCCAATCGGCGACCGCGTAGCGCTGGAAGTCGTATTCCACGCCGTTGGCCACGGAGGTCATGTAGACGCGCACCAGGTTATCAACGACGTCCTGGTAGTGTTCGCCCATATCAAGGTGTGCGTTGTCGAAGAGATAGACCGTCGGCATTCCCGAGGTGTCGACCACCTGGTTCCAGGCCCCTTCGACGGCCACCCCGGTCGCCGCGTTCAGCGACCACCAGTGTCCGTCGAGATTGACTTCGTTGATCACGAAGTTGGGCGTCACGATGATTCGGCTCTCGATGCCGGCTTGGTTCAGGAGGGCGGCGAGCACGGTCGCGAAGTCGGACTGCGACGCGGTCGAGGCCGACAGGAGGCCGGCGACATCGCTGGCCCCCGCGTCCGCGCCCAGGTTCCACAGGCCGGAGACCGCCTGAAGATAGAAGAACGCGTGGCTTTCAGCGGTGGAGAAGGCGCTGTTGGGCGCCGCGGCGGCGAACTGCTGCTCCACATAGCCGACCAGACCGGAGAAGCTGGTGATCCCGACGCGCCATCCGCCGTCGGCGAAGGCGGTGCTGACGTCGCTGTCCACCTGCGCGGCGTGCAGGCGCTGAAGCGGGATGTTGAGTATGGCGTAGTACTGGTCGAGCGTCAGTCCGTTCAGATCGGAGTTGAGGGTCAGATAGCCGTTTTGGCTGTTGTCCGACGTCGGCCAGTCGGCGAGGTTGATCTCGGACAGGAAGGCGTCGCCGTAGGGCAGGCTGTGGAAGAAGTCGACGGTGTTGTATCGGTAGCCGTCCGCGAAGAAGCCGTCGTCGAAATAGGCGAGTATGTTCTGGCGGAATTCGACCAGCGCCTCGCGGTAGATCGAGGAACCCAGCTGCATGCCTTCGTGGTCGAAGCTGATGGCCTTCACGGTGGTGCTGGTGTCGACGATCTGGTCGACCGACGCCTCGTAGGCGATCCCCACATTGGCGTCCAAGGTCCACCACTTGCCGTCCAGCGAGGCCTCGACCAGGACGTGACCCACGCCGCCGACCACCCGCGTCTCGATGCCAGCCTGCGAAAGCAGGAAGGTCAGAACCGTGACGTAGTCCGTGCAGCAACCGATAGGCGAGTCGAGGTAGGTGCGAACCGACATCGTCGCGGGGTCGATGGCGCCCGTTATCTCGTTGTCCTGGACAGCGCCCGGCGCGTAGATGTCGGTCAGGTTGCCGTAGCTCCACAGACCCGAGACCCACTGCATGTAATAGAGAGCGCGGCTTTCCTGCGTTGAAAATGCGTGCGTGGTCTCCGCCGCGTAGGCGTCGGTGAATTTGTCCGCGACGAAGTCGGCCAGTTCCGTGAACGAGTGGATGTCCGCGCGCCAATCCTTGGCGCTGGCCTCGTGCGAGACGTTGCTTTCGAGGTTGGCGATCTGGATGCGCTGGGCGTTGTCCGTGATGGTGTCCCGCGCGGTCTGCGCGTCCATGACCCACCAACCGCCAACCCAGTTACTCACCAGGTTAATATTAAGGTCGAAGGAATCGTTCACCCACTGAGTGACGCCGCTGACCCCCAGAGTGTCCATCTTGATGATGGTCGCGCCGGAATTGCTCCACCCGCCAACCGTATTCCAAACTCCGTCTTCCAGCGTGAAGGTCAGATATTGCACGTCATCATTTTGTACTTTGATGTCAAAGTACAAGCTCTGGCCAAGATAGGCGATGAGTGGTGATGCGGAATACGTGTATTGCAACTTGTTATAAACCTATCCGTGTTCGATCTGTAGCTCAATCGTTATAATACAGCCTTAGGCTTAACGGGTACAGACACAACTTAGAGCGCATCCCATCAGCCGGAACCGCCCTTTATTTCGGCGCCGACGCAAGGAGCGTTTCGTCGTTCAGCCGACCGCCCTATATGTCGAACGTCGCCGAGCCGTTAACGGCCAAGCTCTTCTTCCCGCCCTGTTGATAACCCCATGCCTCATGCAAAGATCTGCGGCCTTTCGACCCTCCAGGCCGTGACGGCCGCCCTGGACGGCGGCGCGACGCATCTGGGTTTCGTGTTCTTCGCCAAGAGCCCCCGCAACCTCGACCCCGAGGCCGCCGCCCGGCTGGCCGCGCCGCTGCGCCAATCACCAGTCAAGACCGTGGCCGTCACCGTCGATCCCGACGACGCCCTGGTCGACCAGCTGATGGCCACGCTGAAGCCCGACCTGATCCAGGTGCACGGCAAGGAGACCCCCTCGCGGGTCCGCGAGATCGCCCGGCGCAGCGGGGCCGGGGTGATCAAGGCCTTTTCGGTCTCGTCGGCGGCGGACGTCGACCAGGCCTCGGCTTTCGACGGCGTGGTCGAGCACCTGATGTTCGACGCCAGACCGGTGGAAGGATCCGCCCTCCCCGGCGGAACCGGCGCAAGGTTCGACTGGAGCCTGCTGGAAGGCCGGCGATTTTCTCGCCCGCATTTCCTGGCCGGGGGGTTGGATCCGTGGAACGTAGCCCTGGCGATCAAGGCCTCCGGCGCGCCGCTGGTGGACGTTTCCTCTGGCGTCGAGCGGGGTCCCGGCCTAAAGGACCCGGCTCTGATCACGGCGTTCCTCGACGCCGTCAAACGCGCGTGATGTTTCGCCTGATGTTTCGGAAGAGCTCGTGAACGTTCCGACCAAACCTAATGACTGGTCCGCCTACCCCGACGCCAGGGGCCGCTTCGGCGACTACGGCGGCCTCTATGTGGCCGAGACCCTGATGCCGCTCGTGCTCGAGCTGGACCGGGCCTACACGGAAGCCAAGAACGATCCGAGCTTCCAGAAGGAGCTGAGCGGCTACCTGACCCATTATGTCGGCCGCCCCAGCCCGCTGTATTTCGCCGAGCGCCTGACCCGGCATCTCGGCGGCGCGAAGATCTATTTCAAGCGCGAGGAGCTGAACCACACCGGCGCGCACAAGATCAACAACTGCATGGGCCAGATCCTGCTGGCCCAGCGCATGGGCAAGACCCGGATCATCGCCGAGACCGGCGCGGGCCAGCACGGCGTGGCCAGCGCCACCGTGACGGCGCGCTTCGGCCTGCCCTGCGTGGTCTATATGGGCGCCGTCGACGTGGCGCGTCAGAAGCCCAACGTCTTCCGCATGAACCTGCTCGGGGCGGAAGTGCGCCCGGTGACCTCGGGGGCCGCCACCCTCAAGGACGCCATGAACGAGGCGATGCGCGACTGGGTCACCAACGTCCACGACACCTATTACATGATCGGCACCGCGGCCGGTCCGCACCCCTATCCGGCCATGGTCCGGGACTTCCAGGCGGTGATCGGCAACGAGACCCGCGAGCAGATCCAGGAGGCCGAGGGCCGGCTTCCGGACGCGGTCGTCGCCTGCGTCGGCGGCGGTTCGAACGCCATCGGCATGTTCCACCCGTTCCTGGCCGACGAGAGCGTCAAGATCTACGGCGTCGAGGCCTCGGGCCACGGGTTGGAGACCGACAAGCACGCCGCCTCGCTGACCGGCGGCCGCCCGGGCGTGCTGCACGGCAACAAGACCTACCTGCTGCAGGACGCCGACGGCCAGATCCTGGACGCCCACTCGATCTCGGCCGGCCTGGACTATCCGGGCATCGGGCCGGAGCACTCGTTCCTGCACGACGTCGGCCGGGCCCAGTACCTGACCTGCACCGACGACGAGGCCCTGAAGGCGTTCCAGCTGTGCGCCGAGCTCGAGGGCATCATCCCGGCCCTGGAAAGCGCCCACGCGATCGCCAAGCTGCCGCAGCTGGCCAAGGAGATAGGCGAGGGCGGGGTGATCGTGCTGTGCCTGTCGGGCCGAGGCGACAAGGACATCTTCACCGTGGCCGACGCCCTCGGGCGGACGATCTAGATGCGTTCGACTCCGCGCTCCACGCCCTCGTCCTTCGACAAGGGTTTTGGCTCCACCGCTTTTCCAGGCGGGAACTGAGATCATGACCAAAGACCGTATCGATCGCCGGTTCGCGGCCCTGAAGGCCGAGAACCGCGCCGGCTTCGTCTCCTACGTGATGGCCGGGGATCCCGACGCCGCCACGGCGCTGGCCATCCTGAAGGGCCTGCCGGCCGCCGGGGCCGACCTCATCGAGCTGGGCTTCCCGTTCTCGGACCCGATGGCCGAGGGCCCGACCATCCAGCGCGCCAGCCAGCGCGCCCTGGCCCAGAAGATGACCCTGAACGGCACGCTGGACCTGGTCCGCGCCTTCCGCGAAGGCGACCAGGACACCCCGCTGATCCTGATGGGCTACCTGAACCCGCTGGTGAACAAGGGCTTCGAGGCCTTCGCCCATGACGCGGCGCAAGCCGGGGTCGACGGCCTGATCGTGGTCGACTGCCCGCCGGAGGAGGCCGATCCGCTGGCCGACGCGCTCGAGGCCGCCGGGATCTCGCTGATCCGCCTGGCCGCCCCGACCACCGACGACGCGCGCCTGCCGGCCGTGGTCCGCCGCACCTCGGGCTTCCTGTACTACGTGTCGGTGGCCGGCGTGACCGGCGTGAAGTCGGCCGACGCCGGCGACGTGGCCCCGGCCGTGGCCAGGCTGCGCGCGGCTTCGGGCCTGCCGGTGGCGGTCGGTTTCGGCATCCGCACCCCGGCCCAGGCCGCCGCCGTGGCCCGCGTCGCCGACGCGGCCGTGGTCGGCTCGGCTTTGGTGGACGAAATCGAGTCCGCGGCCAAGGTGAACGAAAACGTGACCGAGAAGGTTCTTCTCAAGGCGTCGGAGCTGGCTAAGGCTGTGCGGTCGGCGCGACTCGAATTGGCGTGAGGCTGAAGGCTATGGCGATGGCTGAACCCCAGGGGCCCAAGAAGGGCGACAAGACCAAGGCGCCGGCGGAGGGCCGTCGCGGCGGCTGGCTGTCGCGGATCGCGCCCGGCGTGCGCGGCGCGTTCGCCAAGCGCGAGACCCCGGAGAACCTCTGGGTCAAATGCCCCGACACGGGCGAGATGATCTACCGCTCCGACCTGGAGGCGGCCCTGTGGGTCACCCCGGCCGGACGCCACATGCGCATCGGTCCCGAACTGCGCTTCAAGTTCACCTTCGACGAGGCGCTGTTCTCGGTCCTGCCGACCCCGGCCGTGTTCGAGGATCCGCTGAAGTTCTCGGACGGCAAGTCCTACAAGGACCGCCTGGCCGCCGCCCGCAAGGCGACCGGCGAGCAGGACGCCATGGCCATCGCCTTCGGCAAGGTCGGCGGCGTCGACGCCGTGGTGCTGGTCCAGGACTTCGCCTTCATGGGCGGTTCGCTGGGCATGGCCGCGGGCGAGGGCTTCATCGCCGCCGCCGAGGCCGCGATCGAGCGCCAGGTTCCGCTGGTGGCCTTCACCGCCGCCGGCGGCGCGCGGATGCAGGAAGGGGCCCTGTCCCTGATGCAGATGGCCCGCACCACCCTGGCCATCAACGCGATGAAGGACGCCGGCCTGCCCTACGTCGTGGTGCTGACCGACCCGACCACCGGCGGCGTCACCGCCTCCTACGCCATGCTCGGCGACGTGCACCTGGCCGAGCCGGGCGCCCTGATCGGCTTCGCCGGTCCCCGGGTGATCGAGCAGACCATCCGCGAGACCCTGCCGCCGGGCTTCCAGCGCTCGGAATACCTGGTCGAGAAGGGCATGGTCGACCGCGTCACGCCGCGCAAGGAGCTGCCGGCCGTGCTGGGCTCGATCCTGGGCACCCTGATGATGGGACGCGGGCTCAAGGCGGCCTAGGACGTTCGTGAACGAACCTCGTCCTTCGACAAGCTCAGGATGAGGTTTGAATTTGGCGCTGAGTGAGCAATAGCCCTCATCCTGAGCCTGTCGAAGGACGAGGGCGGACCCTCATGACCGACCACCTCCGCGCCCATGACGCCGCGCTGGCGCGGCTGCAGGCCCTGCATCCCAAGCTGATCGACCTGTCGCTGGAGCGGATGGTCCGGCTGTGCGCGGCCCTGGGCGACCCGCAAAGGCGCCTGCCGCCGGTGATCCACGTGGCCGGCACCAACGGCAAGGGCTCGACCGTCGCCTATCTGCGGGCCATGGCCGAGGCGGCGGGGCTCCGCGTCCACGTCTTCACCTCGCCCCACCTGGTGCGCTTCGCCGAGCGCATCCGCCTGGCCGGGTCCCTGATCACCGACGAACACCTGGCCGAGGTGCTCGAGCGCGTCGAGACCGCCAACGCCGGCCTGCCGATCACCTTCTTCGAGATCACCACCGCCGCGGCGTTCCAGGCCTTTTCCGAGGTCCCGGCCGACCTGTGCCTGGTCGAGGTGGGGCTGGGCGGGGTGCTGGACGCCACCAACGTGGTCATGCCCGCCGTCAGCGTCATCGCCCCGATCGACATCGACCACCGCGAGTTCCTGGGCGACACCCTGGCGGCCATCGCCCAGGAAAAGGCCGGGATCATCAAGCCGAACATCCCGGTGGTCAGCGCCCGCCAGGCCGAGGAGGCCGAGCGGGTCGTCGAGCGCGAGGCCGACCTCGCCGAAGCGCCCCTGACTCTGATGGGCCGCGACTTCGACGCCTGGAGCGAGCGTGGACGGCTGCTGGTGCAGCTGCAGGACCGCCTGCTGGACCTGCCGGCCCCGTCGCTGCCCGGCGAGCACCAGTTCGCCAACGCCGGCCTGGCGGTGGCGGCGATGCTGGTCCTGAACGATGCGCGCATCGACGAGGCGGCCATGGCCCGAGGGATCGCCGCCGCGACCTGGCCCGCGCGGTTCCAACGGCTGACGGCCGGACCGCTGGCCGCGCGCGCCAAGGCGGCCGGGGCTGACCTCTGGCTCGACGGCGGTCACAATCCGCACGCCGGCCAGGCCGTGGCCAGGGCCCTGGGCGACCTGGCCGCCCGCGACGGCCGGCCCGTGGCGCTGATCTCCGGCCTGCTGGCCAACAAGGACGCCGCCGGCTTCTTCGCGCCGTTCGCGGCGCTCGAGGCCAAGGTCTTCACGGTCACGTTCGAGGGCCACGCCGCCGCCAGCGCCGCCCAGACGGCGGCGGCGGCGGAGCTGGCCGGCCTGCGGGCCCAGGCCTGCGACAGCGTCGAGGCGGCCCTGGACAAGGCGCTGGCCGTCGCGCCGACGCCGCACGTGCTGATCTGCGGCTCGCTCTATCTGGCGGGCGAAGTGCTGGCGATGAGTCCGGAGACGTGGCCGGTCTAGGGGTCGGTCTAGGCGCCGGTCCGAACTAGACCAGGATGTTCAGCAGCGAGCCGGGGCGCAGGATGCGTTGCGGCTGTTCGGCCGGCTGGACGAACGGGCGGGCCGGCGGCTGGCGCTGCGGCTGGGCCTGGGTCTGCAGTTGGACGGCGATCGGCGGCGTGGTCGGCCGGGTCGCGGCGGCGTCGCCGACGGCCGCCTGGAAGAACGCCGCCGCGCGCGAGCCGCCGGCCCCCGTCGTCCCTTGGGACGAGGCGGGTCTCTGCGGAACGGCCGGCAAGCCGGTGGGGCGGATCGTGCTCATGAACGCGACTCTATCATGGTTAACGCAAAGTCGGCGAGCATGGTCAACGCGCGGTTAATGGTCGCGGTTCGGCGCCGGAAAACTAGGGCAAAACCCGGAGAAAAATGAACGCCGGATGAAAGTTGGGTTGTCGACGCCGTTCAGGCTCGGCCGCCTAGGCTGTCCCCAGGATCGACCCGGATCGGGGCCGGGCGGTCGGACACGAACTGATCTGAAAGGGACACCCGATGCGCACCACCGCAAAAACCACCGTTTCGCTGCTCGCCGCCGCCACCGCGGCCCTGAGCCTGGCTTCGGTCCCGAGCTTCGCCTCGGCCCATGACGGCCGCTATTATCGCGACCACCATCGTTACGAGCGCTACGACAGCCGTTACGACAGCCGTTATCGCAGCTACGACAGCTGCCGCTCGCACCGCAAGAACGGCAAGGCGACCGGCGCGATCATCGGCGCCGTGGCCGGCGGCCTGCTGGGCAACTCGGTCTCGCACGGCAACCGCACCCCCGGCACCCTGCTGGGCGCGGGCGTCGGCGCCTACGCCGGCAGCCAGATCGGCAAGGGTTCGCGCTGCTGACGGCTGGAACCGCTGAAACTGAACGCGGGCCCGGACCGGCATGGCCGTCCGGGCCTTTTCGCGTCCAGAGTCTTTGATTTTAGGCGTCTTCTTCGCGCGAGCCGGCGTCCACCTCGCTTGAAAACCCTTTAGCGCAGCTTGCCCAGCATCTCCTGGACGTCGGCGTCGGTCAGCGGGCCGCTGTGCTTGGCCAGGATCACGCCGTCGGCCCCGACCAGGAAGGTCTCGGGCACGCCGGTGACGCCGAACTCGATGCCCGCCCGGCCCGTGCGGTCCGCCAGCTTGACGGCGAACGGGTCGCCCAGCTCGGCGAGGAAGGCCTGGGTTCGGGCCGGCTCGTCCTTGTAGGCGACGCCGACCACGGTGACGCCCCGGGCCTTGAGCGCCATCAGCTGCGGTTGCTCCACCCGGCAGGGCGCGCACCAGGAGGCGAAGAAGTTGATCAGCCGCGGACCAGCCGGCGCGTCGCGCACCGCGACCATCGCGCCGGTGTCGAGGTCGGGCAGGGTCACGGCCGGGACCGGCTTGCCGACCAGGGCGTGGGGCTGGACATGCGGGTCGTGCTTGAGCGCGTAGCCGGCGAACAGCATGCCCAGGCCCAGCAGGACGATCAGCGGCGCGTAGCCGATCCAGCGGTTCACGGCTTCCCCGCCTCGCCTTGGGTCTCGCCTTGGACCTGGCGGCGCGCCTGCAGCCGCTCGGCCTCGCGCCGCCAGCGGCGGGCCGAGGCCAGGCTGTCGGCGATCATCCAGACGAAGGCGGCGGCCGTAAGGGCGAAGGCCGGCCAGACATAGACCGCGTACTTGCCGGCGTCGAAATCGAAGTGCACCCCTTAGCCCTCCGCCGCTTGCAGGGCCAGGGCCCGGGCCTTGCGCCGCCAGACCAGGGCGCGGATCCGCACCAGCCACAGCGATCCGAACGCCGACAGATAGGCCAGGCTCATCACCAGCATGGGCCAGGCATAGACCGCCGGCAGGGCGTCGCCCGGCTTGGCGAACAGCGTGGAGCTGCCCTGGTGCAGGCTGTTCCACCATTCGACCGAGAACTTGATGATCGGCAGGTTGATCAGGCCGACCAGGGCCAGGATCGCCGCGGCGCGGGCCGCCTTCTGCTCGTCCTCCAGGGCCGAGCGCAGGGCCAGATAGCCCAGATAGAACAGCAGCAGCACCAGCACCGAGGTCAGGCGGGCGTCCCACACCCACCAGGTTCCCCACATCGGCTTGCCCCACAACGAGCCGGTGACCAGGGCCAGGACCGTGAAGGCCGCGCCCAGCGGCGCGCAGGCCACGGCGGCGGCGTCGGCCAGGGCGTGGCGGAACACCAGGGCCAGGAAGCTGGCCACGCCCAGGCACAGATAGACGAACATGCTGATCACGGCGGCCGGCACGTGGATGAACATCATCCGCACCGTGTCGCCCTGCTGGTAGTCCTCCGGCGCGACAAAGGTCAGCACCAGGCCGACTCCGGCCAGCACCGCCGCGATCACGCCGAACATCGGCGCGGCCCAGCTGGAAAAGGCCATGAACCGCTCGGGGTTCGTCAGGAAATCCAGCGGATGATGTCGGTCACGGGCGTCCATTTCCGAGCCTTAGAAGACCTGGAGGACGCCCGCAATCGTCGAGACGGTCCAGCCGGCTCAGGGCTTGCCCGGCATGCTGTCCGGACCGCCCTCGAAGCGCCGGGTTTCGAGGTGGCGCATCATCGCGCCGTGACCGCCGACCATCGGGCCCAGGGCGTCGAAGGCCTTCCTCTGGCTGGGCGACAGGGCCGCGTAGAAGGCGCGGGTGGCGTCGATGCGCGCCTTGGCGCGGGCCAGGTGCTCGGTCTCGCGATCCAGGCGTTCGGGCGTGGTCAGCGCCTTGGGCGGACCGTCCCCGTCCCCCTTCTTCGGCCGGTCGCCGTCCCAGTCCTTGGGCTCGGTCGCGGCCAGAAAGGCCTTCAGGGCGCCGTCCTGGTCGGATCGCAGCTGCAGCACGTCGCGCAGGTGCTGGGCGCGGGCTTCGGGATCCATGTGATGATGGCGCATCATCATCATCGGACCGCCGGGGCCATCGTGGGACATCGGCATGCCGGAGGGGGGCATGCCGGAAGGGGGCGGGCCGGGCGGCGGCGGACCGTCCTGGGCGACGGCGGCCGTCGCGGTGGAGAGGAGGATCGCGGCCGCGGCCGTCAAGGCCAGGCGGCTCGGTTGCATGCGCATCTGATTGCTCCGTGGAAAACACCTTGAGCAGAACCTCAATTCCCCATGTAACGCCGGAATGTCAGAATCTTCGAGGAATGTTGCAGGACTGACGGACTGATCGTCGATAACGCTTTGACGCCGCGCCGGAGTCTCGCGGCCCCGCGCCCCAAGGGAGGTCCCCGGAATGCTCTACCTGCTGGTCAAGGCCGCGATTTCGGGGGTGATCATCGCCCTGGTGTCCGAGATCGCCAAGCGTCAGCCGGGCTTCGCCGCCCTGGTCGCCTCGCTGCCGCTGATCTCGATCCTGGGCATGCTGTGGCTGTGGCGCGACACCCGCGACGTCGGACGGATGGCCACCCACGTCGAGGCGACCTTCTGGTACGTGCTGCCGTCCCTGCCGATGTTCCTGATCGTGCCGGCCCTGCTGCGGCGGGGCGTGAACTTCTGGATGGCGCTGGGCGCGGGTTGCATCGTCACCGTGGGCCTCTATCTGACCATGACGGCGATCGGACCGCGCTTCGGCCTGAAGCTCTGACTGCTGTCATGCGCTGACGGCGGTTCGGGCCAGAGTGGGCATCGACAACATTCAGGCTCGGTGCGTGGTCCTCGTCCTTCGACAGGCTCAGGATGAGGACCATTTATAAGTCCGAGGCGTAGAAAAACCTCATCCTGAGCTTGTCGAAGGACGAGGTTTTCGTCCCAGCCGCCGAATGTCGATGCGGGCTAGACCGCGCGCCTATCTCCGCCCCTCCGAACACGGTTAGAAGCCCGGCCATGAACCGCCCCGCCAAACGCATCGCCTTCCTCGCCCTGATCGTCGCCGGCGTCTGCTGGGGGCTGGGCTTCCCGTTGGGCAAGCTGGTGCTGCGCGAGACCGACGCGGCGCACATGGTGTTGCTGCGGTTCGCGGTGGCGGCCCTCGTCGCCGCGCCGTTCGCCCTGCGCACCGCGCAGGCGCGGGCCCTGTTCCGCTCGCCGGTGATCCTGGCGGCCGGGGCGCTGTACGGGATCGCCTTCATGGTGCAGTTCGAGGGCCTGGCCCATGTCAGCGTCACCCTGGCGGCCCTGCTGGTCGGGGCGATGCCGGCCCTGATCGCCATTTCCGCCAAGCTGCTGGGCGAAAAGGTCAGCCGCGCCTCTTGGGGCGGGGTGGCGGCCGCGACCCTGGGCGCGGCCCTGATCGCCGGCAAGCCGGACGGGGCCGGCTCGCCCCTGGGCGTGGCCCTGTCGCTGGGCTCGCTGTTCATCTTCCTGGCCTGGCTGATCGTGCTGCGCCGCGCGCCCAAGGCCCCAACCCCGATGGCCATACCGGCCGTGACGGTGATCATCGCCGCCGCCACCGTGCTGCCGATCTCGTGGGTCATGCACGGGCCGCCCAAGCTGGATCTCAGCCCCATGGTCTGGCTCGGCATCCTCGGCCTGGGCGTGCTGGGCACCCTGCTGGCCACCGCCGCCTGGCAGTTCGGCTCGGCCCGGGTGGGCAGCGCCAGCGCCGGGGTGTTCATCAATATCGAGCCGCTGATGGGCGCCTGCATCGGCGTGTGGCTGTTCGGCGACCACCTGACCTGGTCGCTGGCGGCCGGCGGACTGATGATCATCGCCGGCAGCTTCGCGGTGGTGCTGGGCGAGCGTCACGCGCCGGCGGTCACGGCCAGCGCGGGGCCGATCTAGTCGGCTATGGGTGGACGTCTGACCCCGGACTTCCTTCGTATGACCATCCCACTTTCAGGATGGCGGGGCGAGAAATCGCGGGCGGGCGCTATTGTATCGCCGCCACCCATGATCTCTCGCCCGCTCGCGACATCACCGGCCTGTGCGCGAGGGCGCTCCTTGGCTTAGAGCGGCGGCGGGTAAAGGGGATCGCACGCCGTCAGGGTTTCGCTGTACCAGGGCGTCCGCTGGCCATCCAGCCAAGTGTGTCCGGTGCAGTTGATATTGAAATATCCCACAATGGTCGTGGAATCCGGGCCATCGTAATAGATGAGGGACCGCTCGTACGGTATCGCCGCCAGGACCGCCGCCGGCATGAACGACACGCTGGCGGCGAAGGCCAGGGCGGCGAGTTTGGCGGTTTTCAACAGGGCTTTCATGTGCGACGCCTCGTGCAGGGTTCATTTCCCAAAGCAAAGGTTGCGCCCTTAGATTGTGTCTTTCAACCTTAAACTGCGCCTCGCTACAGCTTGGATCGCGCGGCGGTTCGAACGACGCCTCAGGGTCGCAAGCGGACCTTTAGTCCAGCGCGTTCCGGCACGCCGCCGCCATGGCGATCGGCCCCAACGCCACCGCCGCGGCCGAATAGGCCAGCAGCAGGAACAGCCCGCCCGTCCACGGCAGGCCGCCGGCCAAGGCGTCCAGGGCGCCGGCCCCGAAGATCACCGGCGGCACGTAGAGCGGCAGGACGATCACCGCCACCAGCAGGCCGCCGCGCTTGCTGCCCAGCGCCAGGCTGGCCCCCAGTCCGCCCAGGAACGAGAAGGCCAGGCCCCCGGCCAGGGCGCAGGGGATCAGCAGCGGGATGATGTGCGACGAGGCGCCCAGGGCCAGGGCGGCGATCGGGGCGGCGAAGGCCAGGGGCGCGCCGGCCGCCAGCCAGTGGGCCAGGCACTTGGCCACGGCCACCGCCTCGAGCGGGGCGGGACCGAGGGCCAGCAGGTCCAGGGCCCCGTCCTCGAAGTCGCGCTCGAACAGGCGCTCCAAGGAGAGCAGGGCGGCCAGGGCCAGGGCCAGCCAGGCGATGCCGGGGGCCAGCGAGGCCAGCCGCTCGGGCGCGCGGCCGGCCGCCAGCGGCAGCAGGGTCACGACGCAGGCGTAGAAGGCCAGGGCCAGCAGCGGCCCGCCGCCATTGCCCCAGGCCAGGGCCAGCTCGCGGCGCAGCAGGATCAGGAACGCCTTCATCCGCCGACCTCCACCACGCGGCAGGGAACGGGCAGGGGATCGTGGACGGCGGCCAGCACCATGCCGCCGCCTTCGAGGTGTCGAGCCATCAGGGCGCCGAAGCCCTCGCGATGGCCGGCGTCCAGCGGGGCCATCGGCTCGTCCAGCAGCCACAGCGACCGGGGGCTGGCCAGCAGCCGGGCCAGGGCCACGCGCCGGCGCTGACCGGCCGACAGACGACGGATCTCCAGGTCGAGCAGGCGGTCCAGGTCCAGCTTCGTCGCGGCCGCGCGCGCCGAGGCCTCGGACCCGCCGGTCCAGCGGGTCTGGAACAGCAACTCCTCCCAGGCCGAACGCGTCGATTTCAGGCCGTCGTGATGGCCGACCAGGTGCAGCCCGTCGGACCGCGCGACCTCGGCCTCCAGCGGGCCGGCCTCGCCGTCGAAGCCGATGACGCCCCGCGACGGCCGCAACAGGCCCGCCACGGCCCGCAACAGGCTAGTCTTGCCCGCGCCGTTGCGTCCCGTCAGGGCCACGGCCTGTCCCGCCGAGATCTCCAGATCCAGACCCGAGAACAGCCGCCGCTCGCCGCGAACAAGACTTAAGTCCTTGATGCGAATAGCTCTCAACATGGACGGGAAGCCCTCAAGACCCTGCCCTGTGCATGGACGTTGCCGACGACGACCGCTAAGAAGCCCTCGGCCGTCACCCTCCGCATTGGATGGGGCGTACGCGGCGCGAGGATGGACGCTGTGGGTCCGCCTCGATCGCGCGATCCCTGGAGAGGTTTTCCGGCGGCCGTGGACAGAGAAGGGATCCTTCGAAATGGCGTCTGTAGACAGCCTCAAAACCCGCCGCGAACTTGTCGTCGGCGGCAAGACCTACGTCTATTACAGCCTTCGCGCCGCTGAGGAAGCGGGTCTGAACGGCGCCGGCAAGCTGCCGGTCTCGATGAAGGTGCTGCTGGAGAACCTGCTGCGCTACGAAGACGGCGTTTCCGTCAACGAAGCCGACCTGAAGGCCGTGGCCAACTGGCTGGACAACAAGGGCAGCGTCGAGCACGAAATCAGCTTCCGCCCGGCCCGCGTCCTGATGCAGGACTTCACCGGCGTTCCGGCCGTCGTCGACCTGGCCGCCATGCGCGACGCCATGGTCGCCCTGGGCGCCGACCCGGCCAAGATCAACCCGCTGAACCCCGTCGACCTGGTCATCGACCACTCGGTGATGGTCGACAACTTCGGCAATCCCAAGGCCTTCGAAGACAACGTCGCCCGTGAATACGAGCGCAACCTGGAGCGCTACCGCTTCCTGCGCTGGGGTTCGTCGGCGTTCAACAACTTCCGCGTCGTGCCCCCGGGCACCGGCATCTGTCACCAGGTGAACCTGGAATACCTGGCCCAGACCGTCTGGACCAACGAAGCCGAGGGCGAAACCACCGCCTATCCCGACACCGTCGTCGGCACCGACAGCCACACCACCATGGTCAACGGCCTGTCGGTCCTGGGCTGGGGCGTGGGCGGCATCGAGGCCGAGGCCGCGATGCTGGGCCAGCCGATCCCGATGCTGATCCCGGAAGTCATCGGCTTCAAGCTGACCGGCGCCATGCCGGAAGGCGCGACGGCCACCGACCTGGTGCTGACCGTCACCCAGATGCTGCGCAAGAAGGGCGTGGTCGGCAAGTTCGTCGAGTTCTACGGCGACGCCCTGGCCAACCTGACCCTGGAAGACCAGGCGACGATCGCCAACATGGCTCCGGAATACGGCGCCACCTGCGGCTTCTTCCCGATCAGCGCCTCGACCGTGGCCTACCTGAAGGGCACCGGCCGCGACGCCGCCCGCGTCGCCCTGGTCGAAGCCTACGCCAAGGAGCAGGGCCTGTGGTGGGAGCCGGGCGTGCCCGAGCCGACCTTCACCGACACCCTGGAGCTGGACCTGTCGTCGGTTCTGCCGTCGCTGGCCGGCCCCAAGCGTCCGCAGGACCGCGTGCTGCTGACCGAGTCCGCCGCCAAGTTCGCCGAGAGCCTGGCCGGCGAGTTCGGCAAGGCCGAGGCCCCCAACGCCCGCGTGCCGGTCGAGGGCGAGACCTTCGACGTCGGCCACGGCGACGTGGTCATCGCGGCCATCACCAGCTGCACCAACACGTCGAACCCCTCGGTCCTTATCGCCGCCGGCCTGCTGGCCAAGAACGCGGTGGCCAAGGGCCTGAAGGTCAAGCCGTGGGTGAAGACCTCGCTGGCCCCCGGCTCGCAGGTGGTCACCGACTATCTGCTGAAGGCCGGCCTGACCAAGCACCTCGACGCGCTCGGCTTCAACCTGGTGGGTTACGGCTGCACCACCTGCATCGGCAATTCGGGCCCGCTGCCCGAGAACATCAGCAAGGCCGTCAACGACGCCGACCTGGTGGCCTGCTCGGTGCTGTCGGGCAACCGCAACTTCGAAGGCCGCGTGAACCCGGACGTGCGCGCCAACTACCTGGCCTCGCCGCCGCTGGTGGTGGCCTACGCCCTGGCCGGCTCGATGAAGATCGACCTGGCCACCCAGCCGCTGGGCCAGGACAAGAAGGGCAATGACGTCTTCCTGAAGGACATCTGGCCCTCGAACGAGGACATCGCGACCCTGCAGCGCAAGTCGGTCACCGAAAAGATGTTCGCCAGCCGCTACGGCGACGTCTTCAAGGGCGACAAGAACTGGCAGGGGATCAAGATCACCGGCGGCCAGACCTACGCCTGGGAAGGTGACTCCACCTACGTCCAGAACCCGCCCTACTTCCCCAACATGTCGATGACCCCGACCCCGGTCACCGACATCGTGGAAGCCCGCGTCCTGGCCGTGTTCGGCGACTCGATCACCACCGACCACATCAGCCCGGCCGGCTCGATCAAGAAGACCAGCCCCGCTGGCCAGTACCTGATCGACCACGGCGTCGACCCGCTGGACTTCAACGGCTACGGCGCCCGTCGCGGCAACCACCAGGTGATGATGCGCGGCACGTTCGCCAACATCCGCATCCGCAACAAGATCACCCCGGACATCGAAGGCGGCGTGACCAAGCACTTCCCCTCGGGCGAGGTGATGTCGATCTACGACGCGGCCATGAAGTACCAGGCCGAGGGCCGTCCGGCCGTGGTGTTCGGCGGCAAGGAATACGGCACCGGTTCGTCGCGTGACTGGGCGGCCAAGGGCACCAAGCTCCTGGGCGTCCGCGCGGTGATCTGCGAAAGCTTCGAGCGCATCCACCGTTCCAACCTGGTCGGCATGGGCGTTCTGCCTCTGCAGTTCGTCCAGGAAGGCTGGCAGAAGCTGGAGCTGACGGGCGAGGAGATCGTCTCGATCCGCGGCCTGCAGGACCTGGCGCCGCGCAAGCAGCTGATCGTCGAGCTCTATCGCCCGACCGACGGCCGCATCGCCCGCTTCCCGGTCCGCTGCCGCATCGACACCCCCACCGAGCTTGAATATTTCAAGAACGGCGGCGTGCTGAACTACGTGCTGCGCAACCTGGCCAAGGCCGACTAAGCGCGACGCGCTCGAAAAGACGAAGCCGGGTCCCCACGGGGCCCGGCTTTTTCTTTGGGTTTTTCGTGCGGCGGATTTCTTCTTTTGCGCGAGAAAGCCGCCTTCACGGCCTCGTGAACGGCCATCGACCACGATCTTGGCTTAAGTGCCCCGCACATGCGTCAGGCCCTGCTCTTTCTCGCTCTCACCACCCTCGCGGGTTTTTCAGCCGCGCCCGCGCTCGCCGCGAAACCGCCGGTGGTCGTCGAGCTGTTCACCGCTCAAGGTTGCTCCTCCTGCGGCAAGGCCAACCAGGTCATCGCCGACATGGCCGACGACAAGGGCGTCCTGGCCCTGACCTATTCGGTCGACTACTGGGACTACCTCGGCTGGACCGACACCTTCGCCAAGCCGGCCTTCGCGACCCGCCAGCGCGCCTACGCCCAGAAGTTCTCGCTGCGCGACGTGCCGACCCCGCAGGTCGTGGTCGCGGGCCGCCAGCAGGCGTCCGGCGCCAAGGCCGAGGCGGTCGAGACCCTGGTCAAGGACGCCGCCAAGGCGCCGTCCAATCCGCCGGACATGGAATTCATCGGCGACGGCGGCCGCGTGGCCGTCGGCTCGGGCCCCGCGCCGCGCGGCGGGGGCGAGGTCTGGCTGGTGCGCTACGACCCGCGCGAGCAGGACATCGCCGTCAAGCGCGGCGACAACCGCGGCCAGACCCTGGTCCACCGCAACGTCGTGCGCGAACTGGTCCGCCTGGGTCCCTGGAACGGCCGGCCTAAGCTCTACCGCCTGCCCGTCGCCGCCGACGAGGCGCTGAAGACCGTGATCATCGTCCAGGGCGCCAAGGGCGGCCGGGTGATCGGGGTGCTGCAGGAAGTTTCGGAAAAGTAGGGTCCTCCCCCAGTGGGGAGGTGTCGGCGAAGCCGACGGAGGGGGAGTGATCGGCAGATGCCGAATTCCTCGATCGATCCCACAACTCCCCCCACCGGCGCTTCGCGCCGCCTCCCCCACAGGGGGAGGACCTATGTCCAAAAGAAAAGCCCGCGCGGGGAGGGGACACCGCGCGGGCCTCTTAGGGGGAGGGGAAATGTCTAGTCCGTCGGCTGACCAGAGCCCGAATCAGGGGGGCTGGGGGGCTGTTCAGGGTCCGGATCCGAGGCGTCCGATCAGCCGACACTGACCTTATGGCGGGCCAAATCGGCGGTGGAAGGGCGCGATAAAGGTCGTTTCGCGGCGGTTCGTGTCGTGGATGTGTCCGAGCCGCGCTGAACGTCGCGGTGGCGCGCACGCGAAAACCCCGCGTGGAGAGGGGCGCCACGCGGGGGTCTCGGGCAATGCTTTAGAGGGTGGTCTGTCGGCCGACCGGCCCACGATCGAGGGGGCTGGGGGGGCTGTTCAGGATCCTGAACCGCAGGATGTCCGATCGGCCGACCAGTCGAAGATGGTGGGCCAACCGGGCGGCGAGGGGTCGAAATTAAGGTCATTTCGTGGCCCATCGCGACCGTACCGAGATTATCAAGCGCCACTGTAGCAAGGCCGCAACGCCGGTCTCGGCTCGCACGCCGCCCTTCGCCGAGGGGCGCTCGCCTCGAAGCCCGATTTGGGGTTAGGATTCGTCCGATGGCCCTGGATTCCCGCCCCCCGGTCACCGTCAAGGACGGTGTCGTTTTCTTCGAGCGTCGCGAGATCGACCAGCTCTTGCGGCTCTATGGCCGGATGGTCGCCGCCGGCGAGTGGCGCGACTACGGCATGGCCGGCCTCAGCGACCACGCGGTGTTCTCGGTGTTCCGCCATGCGGCCGAGGCGCCGCTCTACCGGATCGAGAAGCACCCGGCCCTGGCCCGCAAACAGGGCGAATGGGCGGTGATCGGCCAGGGCGGCCTGACCCTCAAGCGCGGACACGACCTGGCCCAGGTGCTGCGGATGTTCGACAAGGGCCGGTTCAAGGTCATCGACTGAGGCGCTTTTGAACCGATCGCGGGGCCGCCGGCGTTCCCATGGGACCGGGCGCCGGCTCGGCCTGACGGGAGCCCCGCATGATCGCCGAACCCCTTTCCGTGGCCCATCTGCTGGCCCGCACCTGGTGGCTGGTGCTGCTGCGCGGCCTGGCGGCGATCCTGTTCGGGGCCCTGGCCCTGCTGTGGCCGCACCTGACCCTGGTCATCCTGGTGATCCTCTACGCCGTCTACGCCCTGAGCGACGGGGTGTTCGCCCTGGCCGAAGCGCTGCGCGGCGGCGGCATTGTCCCGCGATGGTGGCTGGTGGTGATCGGGGTCGCGAATCTCGTCGCGGGCGTGGCCGCCCTGGCCTGGCCGGCGCTGACGGCGATCCTGCTGATCATCCTGATCGGCGTGTCGGCCGTGGCGCGCGGCCTGTTCGAGATCATCGGCGCCGTCCATATGCGCAAGGTCATCGACAACGAATGGATGCTGATCGCGTCGGGGACGATCTCGGTGCTGTTCGGGGCGGGGGTGGTCCTGGCGCCGCGGGCCGGCGCCTTGGCCCTGGCCTGGCTGATCGGCGTCTGGGCCATCGCGCTGGGCGTGCTGATCGTGGCCCTGGCGCTGCGGCTGCGCCGGCTTCGCCGTCGCCTCTAGGCCAGGAAAAAGGCCCCGGCGGTTTCCCGCCGGGGCCCTCGTCTCGAGTTCCGGACCTGGCGTCTAGCGGCGGCTGCCGAAGATGCTGAGCAGGAATTGGAACAGGTTGATGAAGTTCAGATAGAGGTTCAGCGCGCCGTAGTTGGTGGCCACCGCCATCGAGTTCTGATCACCGCCCATTTCGTAATAGGCCATCTTAAGCCGCTGGGTGTCGTAGGCGATCAGGCCCGCGAAGATGAGCACGCCCAGGATGCTGATGATGAAGCTCAGGCCCGGCAGGTGCAGGAACATCTGGACCAGCGAGGCCAGAACCAGACCGATCAGGCCCATGATCAGGAAGCTGCCGAAACCGGTCAGGTCCTTCTTGGTGGTGTAGCCGAACAGGCTGAGGCCGCCGAAGGCGATCGAGGTGATCAGGAACGTCGTGAACACCGACTGGATGTTGTAGACGATCAGCCACAGGCCCAGGCCCGCGCCGATCGAGGCCACCAGCGCCCAGTACAGCGCGCCGGACGAGCGGGCGGTCGGGTTACGCATGGCGAAGATCGACACCAGGATCATGACCAGCGGCGCGAAGCGCAGCACCATGCCCAGCACCGTGAAGCCCGCCAGGCGGCCGTCCGGAGTGAGGACGTAGAGGAGGTTGGCGACCGGCGCGTAGGCGGTGGTCAGGAAGGCCAGGGCGGCGGACAGCAGAAGACCCAACGCCACCTTGTTGTAGACGCCGAGCATGAAACTGCGCAGGCCGGCGTCAACCGACATGTCGGCGCGATCCGCGGGGATCGAGCGCGCGTAGCCGCGGTTGAAGTCGTTCATCGGGGTAAGGCCCTTCGAAAAAAGCAGCGCGCCCATCTTGGACGCTCCCCGAATATCGGGGTCCTGCGAGTATCATGCAAGATGTTGCGCTTTCCGTGGCGCGCGCCGCCCGTAAGATGGATTCGACAGATCCTTGAAAGGGGCGACATGGACTACGTCGAACTCGGCCGGACCGGCATCCAGGTCTCGCGCTGCTGCCTGGGCACCATGACCTGGGGCTCGCAGAACAGCGAGGTGGAAGCCCACCAACAGATGGACTACGCGCTCGACCAGGGCGTGACCTTCTGGGACACCGCCGAGATGTATTCCAGCCCGCCCAATCCCGAGACGCAAGGCAACACCGAGCGCCATATCGGCTCGTGGCTGAAGACGACCGGCAAGCGCCAGCAGATCGTCCTGGCCTCCAAGGTGGCCGGCCGGGGCGCGGCGTTCGGCGGCCTGTCGTGGATGCGGCCTGACGGCGGCCCCACCCGCCAGACCAGGGCCCAGATCGACTATGCGGTGGAGCAGTCGCTCAAGCGCCTGGAGACCGACTATCTGGACCTCTACCAGCTGCACTGGCCCGACCGGCCGGTGCGGGTGTTCGGCGGCCAGACCTTCAAGGACTACGAGCAGGACTTCGAGGCGTTCGGCGACATCCTCGAGGCGCTGGACGCCCATGTGAAGAAGGGGACGATCCGCGCGATCGGCGTCTCGAACGAGTTTCCGTGGGGCGTGATGCGCTTCCTGGCGGAGGCCGAGACCCGGGGCCTGCCACGCATCGCCTCGATCCAGAACGCCTACCACCTGGCCAACCGCACGTTCGAGTACGGCCTGGCCGAGATCGCCATGCGCGAACAGGTCGGCCTGCTGGCCTATTCGCCCCTGGCCCAGGGCGCCCTGACCGGCAAGTACCTGGACGGCAAGCTGCCGGCCGGCTCGCGCAAGGCGCTCTACAACCGCATGCAGCGCTACGAAGGCCCCGGCGCCGAGGAGGCGATCCGCGGCTATGTCGACCTGGCCGCCCATTTCGGCGTCGACCCCGCCCAGCTGGCCTTGAAGTTCTGCGACACCCGCCCGTTCGTCACGGCCACCATCATCGGCGCCACCTCGATGGACCAGCTGAAGACCAACATCGCCGCCTTCGACCTGACCTGGACCGAGGAGATGGAAAAGGCGGTCAACGCCCTGCACGCGCTGCAGCCCAATCCCTGTCCGTGAGAACCTAGGCCCTCCCCGTGTGGGGGGGCGGCCGAAGGCCGGTGGGGGGAGTTGTGGGACGATCGATCCGAGTTGCGGTCCATGGCCTATTACTCCCCCCTCCGTCGGCTGCGCCGACACCTCCCCCACGGGAGGAGGATCGGCTAGAACAACGCCATGATCCGCCTGTTCACCGCCATCGCCATTCCCGCCGAGGTCGGCGAGCACCTGCCGCCCCGCCAGCACGGGATCGAGGGCGCGCACTGGCGGCCGCGCGAAGCGTTCCACATCACCCTGAAGTTCATCGGCGACGTGCAGGAGACCATCGCCGCCGACCTGGACGAGCAACTGCGGGGAATCGAGGCCCCGGCCTTCGACCTCGAACTCCAGGGAGTCGGCCATTTCGGCGAGGGGATCGAGATCCACGCGGTCTGGGCCGGGGTCGCCGAGAACCCCGACCTGCGGCGCCTGGCCAAGGCCAATGAGAGCGCCGCCCGCCGGGCCGGCCTCAAGCCCGAGACCCGGGTCTACACCCCGCACCTCACCCTGGCCTATCTGAAGCGCCCCGCCGCGCCCGAGGTCGCCGCCTGGATCCAGGCCAACAACCTGCTGCACTCGCCGCCGTTCCGCGTCGACCGCTTCGGTCTTTATTCCAGCTGGCGCACCCACGAGGGCTCGGCCTACCGGCTGGAGGCGGAATACCCGCTGGGCTGAACCGGCCACCGTGCGTCCTTCGAGGCTCGGCTGCGCCTCGCACCTCAGGATGAGGAATTCAGTGGCAACAAAGCTCCTCATCCTGAGGCGCCCGCGAAGCGGGCCTCGAAGGACGCACGGCGCTTAAGCCGAAACGTTCAAGAACGGCGTTCGCTCTTGCGATTTGATCGCGCGGCGGGCCAGATCACGGCGGCGTTCAACGGAGACCCGCATGTCCCTCTATCTGTTCGCTCTGCTGATCGGCGTGGTCGCCGGCCTGCGCGCCATGACCGCCCCGGCCGCCGTCGCCTGGGGCGCGCACCTGGGCCTGATTCCGCTGACGGGCACGCCGCTGGAGTGGGTGGGCGGCACGATCGCCACCTGGGTGTTCACCGCCCTGGCCGTGCTGGAGCTGGTCGGTGACCAGCTGCCCCAGACCCCCAGCCGCAAGGTTCCGGCGCAGTTCGGGACGCGGATCGTCAGCGGGGCCTTCTGCGGCGCGGCGATCGGCATGCTGGGCGGGGCGTGGATCGGCGGCGCGGTCGCCGGGGCGATCGGCGCGGTGATCGGCACGCTGGGCGGAGCGGACGTCCGCGGCCGCCTGGCCAAGGCGGTCGGCAAGGACCTGCCGGCCGGCCTGATCGAAGACGTCGTCGCGGTCGGCGGCGCGATCCTGATCGTCACCGCGGTCAAGTAGATGTCGGGCCCCATTCCCGAAAGGCGCGCCTTCGACGCCATCATCATCGGGGCCGGGCAGGCGGGTCCGTCCCTGGCCGGGCGGCTGACCGACGCCGGCTGGACCGTCGCCGTGATCGAACGCAAGGACTTCGGCGGAACCTGCGTCAACACCGGCTGCATGCCGACCAAGACCCTGGTGGCCAGCGCCTACGCCGCCCACCTGGCGCGGCGGTCGGCGGAGTACGGCGTGGTCCTGCAGGGTGAAGTCGGCGTCGACATGAAGCGCGTCCACGACCGCGCCCGGACCGTCACGCTCAACGCCCGGGGCAACCTGGAAAAGTGGCTGGGCGGCATGAAGGGCTGCACGGTCTTCCGGGGCCACGCCCGCTTCGAGGGCGCCGAGACCGTGCGGGTCGGCGACGACCTGCTGACCGCCCCGAAGATCTTCCTCAATGTCGGCGGCCGCGCCAACGCGCCCGACATGCCGGGATTGGACCAAATCAGATACCTGACCAATGTCGGCATGATGGAGGTCGAGGCGTTGCCCCGGCATCTGGTGATCGTCGGCGGCAGCTATATCGGCCTTGAGTTCGCCCAGATGTACCGGCGCTTCGGCGCCAAGGTCACCGTGGTCGAGATGGGTCCGCGCCTGATCGGCCGCGAGGATCCCGAGATCTCCGACGCCGTGCGCGAGATCCTCGAGGCCGAGGGGGTGAACGTCCGCCTCAACGCCGAATGCATCGCCTTCGCCCCCTGTGACGAAGGGGTTTGCGTCCATGTCACCTGCGAGGACGGCGCGCCGCAGGTGACCGGCTCGCACCTGCTGCTGGCCATCGGCCGCAAGCCCAACACCGACGACCTGGGTTTGGACAAGGCCGGTATCGACCTCGATAAACGCGGCTACGTGGTCGTCGACGACCAGCTGAGGACCAGCCATCCCGGCGTCTGGGCGATGGGCGACTGCAACGGCAAGGGCGCCTTCACCCACACCGCCTACAACGACTTCGAGATCATCGCCGCCAACCTCCTGGACAACGACCCTCGGAAGGTCAGCGACCGCATCACCTGCTACGGCCTGTTCATCGACCCGCCGCTGGGCCGGGTGGGCATGACCGAGGCCGAGGCCCGCGCCACGGGCCGCCCGCTGCTGGTCGGCAAGCGCCCGATGACCCGGGTCGGCCGGGCGGTCGAGAAGGGCGAGACCCAAGGGTTCATGAAGGTGGTGGTCGACGCCGAGACCAAGCAGATCCTCGGCGCGGCGATCCTGGGCCTGAACGGCGACGAGGCGATCCACGGCATGATCGACATCATGTACGCCAAGGCGCCCTACACGACGATCCAGCGCGCGGTGCACATCCACCCGACGGTGTCGGAGCTGATCCCGACGATGCTGGGGGAGTTGAAGCCGCTGGTCTAGGCCGATCCACACTGGCCCCGGTGCGAGGTCCTCGTCCTTCGACAGGCTCAGGATGAGGACCTTTGACAGGCCGAGCGACAGAAAAACCTCATCCTGAGCTTGTCGAAGGACGAGGTTTTCGTCTCAGACCTTGAATGTCCTCACGCCGCCGCGTGGTCCTTCAGCACGCCCAGCGGGACCACCGCCAGCATCTCCTCGTGGCTGGCCTCCAGCACCACCGGTGGGGCGACGCCGGCGTCCAGGGCCTCCTTCCAGCGGCCGGCGCACAGGCACCAGCGGTCGCCGGCGACCAGGCCCCGGAACGCGTATTCCGGACGCGGGGTCGACAGGTCGTTGCCGGTGGCCGCCGAGAAAGCCAGGAACTCGGCGGTCATCACCGCGCACACCGTGTGCAGGCCCAGATCGTGCGGCCCGGTCTCGCAGCAGCCGTTGCGGTAGAAGCCGGTCACCGGGTTCAGCGAGCAGGGCTGCAGCTCCTGACCCAGGACGTTCTTGGCGGTGTCGTCGTAGCGCGTGGTCATGCCCCGAGCTTAACCCCGTTCCCGGGGATTGTGTCTGGCGAATCTGGACGCCGTTCTGCTGTTGTCGCGTGTGACGGCTTCCGGTGCGGCGCTTCAGATGCTTAAGAGGAAGCACAAGACCAAGAAGTCCAGCGGGAGCCTCATGTCCGACATCGCCCGGCCGCGCCGCAGCGCCCTCTACATGCCCGCCTCCAACGCCAAGGCGGTGGACAAGGCGCGCACCCTGGACGCGGACGTGATCATCCTGGACCTTGAGGACGCCGTCGCTCCGGACATGAAGGAAGCGGCCCGCGACGCCGCCGTCGCGGCGGTCAAGGCCGGGGGCTTCGGCCCGCGCGAGATCGTCATCCGCACCAACGGCCTGGACACCCCCTGGGGCGAGGCCGACCTGAAGGCCGCCGCCGAGGCCGGCCCCGACGCGGTCCTCGTGCCGAAGGTCAACGACGCCGCCGACGTCTACGCCTACCAGGCCGCGCTGCACGCCGCCCCGGCCGCCACCAGGCTGTGGACCATGATCGAGACCGGCAAGGCCGCCTTCCACCTGTGGGAGATCGCCGCGGCGTCGCGCACCACCCGCCTGACCGGCTGGGTGATGGGGGTCAACGACCTGGCCAAGGAGATGCGGGCCCGCCAGACGCCGGGCCGCGAGGCCTTCCTGCCGATCCTGTCGCTGTCGGTGGCCGCCGCCCGGGCCCACGGCCTGACCATCCTGGACGGGGTGCACAACGACATCGAGGACCTGGACGCCCTGGCGGCGGTCTGCGGCCAGGCCGTCGACTTCGGCTTCGACGGCAAGACCCTGATCCACCCCAAGCACCTGGAGATCTGCAACCGCGCCTTCTCGCCGACCGCCGACGAGATCGCCTGGAGCCAGGCGGTGATCGCCGCCTTCGCCGCCCCGGAGAACGCCGGCAAGGGTGCGCTGCGGGTCGAGGGCAAGATGGCCGAGCGGCTGCATCTGGTTCAGGCGCAGCGGCTGGTGGCGGTGGCCGCCGCCATCGCCGAACGCTCGGCCGCCTAGACCGAAAGCCCGATGCGCGCGCTCCTGATCTCCCTGCTGGCCCTCGCCGCCGCCCCCGTTCTGGCTCAGGAGGCGCCGTTCGCGACAGCGCCCGTGCAATCCGCGCCGGCCGGCCCGTCGGCCCAGGCCGCGCCCGTCGATCCGAACACCCCGCCCGTCGTGGCCGCGCCGCCGGCCCCGGACACCGCGACCTCGGCCGACCAGGCCGTCGACCCGCTGGCCGACCTGATCGCCCAGAGCGGTCCGCAGACCACCGACGAGGAGGACGCCGCGCCCCAGGCGCCGGCCCCGCCGCACAAGCCCACCATCCTGCCGATCCCCGCGCCGGATCCGGACGAGCTGCCCAACCACGCCATCGCGCCGGGCGGCTATGTGCCGACGGCCGAGGCCTACGACCTGCGGGTCAAGGGCTCGATCCTGGCCGCCCAGGGCCTGCAGGGTCCGCTGGACGGCGGCTGGTCGATCGAGGGTCCGGACGGCGCGTCGCTCTATGCGCTGCAGCTGGTCGACAAGGTCGGCGGCTATGACGGGCTGGAAGGCGCCTGGCGCGACGTGCGCCGGCCCGGGACGGTGGGCTCCACCGGCCTGATCGATTTCGTCGACCGCTCCTACAACGGCTTTCTCGCCCGGTTCTCGCCGCGTCCCGGCCAGCTGGCGACCCTGGACCTGACGCCGCGCGGCGACGGGTCGTGGAGCGGCAAGCTCAACGAGAACGGCGTCGAGACCCTGGTCACCGCCCATCGCGTGGCCCAGGCCACCTTGCCGCCCGGCTATGTGCCGACCGGCCGCGGCCCGGTGATCTGGGGCGCGCCCCGCGCCGCGCCGCGCGCGGTCGCCGAGGCCCCCGCCAAGGCCCCGGCCTGCTCGACCAAGGGCAAGACCGGCAAGGCCCTGAAAGCCGCCAAGGCCAAGTGCGCGGCCGCCGCCAAGAAGGGCGGCAAGGGCAAGGCGACGACGGCCAAGGGCAAGAAGGGCGCGAAGGGCAAGGCGACCGCCGCCAAGGGCTCGAAGGCCAAGGGCAAGGCGACGGCCAAGAGCTCGGCCAAAAAGAAAAAGAAGTAGGCCTCCCCCTTTCAACCGTCATCCCGGGCCTTGTGCCCGGGACCCCTCCGTCCGCCGCAAGGGCAGGGGTGTGGCGCGCCAGCGCGCCATTTCACTTCACCGTCAGCTGAACCAGGGGTCCCGGGCACAAGGCCCGGGATGACGGCGGTTATGGGTGTGGGTTCAGAGCCCCAGCGCCGCCCGCGCCGCCGCGACCGCCCGCTCCAGCGTCGCGGCCTTGTAGGCCGCGCCCGGCGAATGCCCCCAGACCGGACCCGGCCAGGCCGGATCGCCGCGCCGGCGACCGACCACGTGGACATGCAGCTGCGGCGTGACATTGCCCAGGGCGCCGACATTGAGCTTGTCGACCGGCACGCCCAGGACTTCCGCCACGGCGCGGACGGCCGCGCCGGCCAGCACCGTCTCCTCGATCAGCCGCGCGCGGTCGGCGGCGGACAGGTCCTCCAGCTCGCGGGCGCCGGCGACGCGGGGAACCAGCACGATCCAGGGATAGCGGGCGTCGAGCTGCAGCCGGGCATGGCACAGCGGCAGCTCGCCCAGGTCGGCGGCGGTGGCGACGAAGGCCAGATCGAGCGAGAACTCAGCCACGTTTCGGAACCGCCGCCCAATAGTCGAAGTCGAGGATGACGCCCGGAGCATAGGCCCCGGCCCCATCCTTGTCGGGGAAGTCGGCGCAAGGCTGGTCCACCGTCGCCACCAGCCGCAGGCGCAGGGCGCCGATCCCGTGGCCGAGGTCGGCCTTGTCGAGGATCTCGGACCACGCGAACACCGTGCCGCCGGCGAAATAGGGGCTGACATGGCGGCCGCCGTTGATCGCCAGGATCAGTCCGGCGTTCTGCAGGCCGTTGAACGACAGGGCCTTGGCCGTGGAGATCACCACCCCGCCATAGACCAGCCGCCGGCCCGACGGGTCCTTGGCCCGCTCGAACTGGTTGAAATGGACCTTGGCGGTGTTCTGCCACAGGCGCGTGGCCATCTGGGCCTCGGCCTCCTCGACGACCATGCCGTCGACGTGGTCGATCTTCTCGCCGACCGCGTAGTCCTCGAAGGCGTGCGGCGCGCCGGCGTGGGCGAAGTCGTAGCGCTTGAAGTCCAGGCCCGGCGGCGGCACGAGGTCGGCGGCGGCCACCGCGCCCGCCAGATCCGGAACGCTCTGGCCCTCGACCACCGCGCCCGGGTCGCGCTTGCGCACCATCACCCAGCGCACATAGCTGAGCACCGCCACCCCGCGCTGATTGGTCCCGGTGGTGCGGACATAGACCACGCCGGTCTTGCCGTTGGAGTTCTCCTTCAGCCCGATCACCTCGGACTTGGCCGACAGGGTGTCGCCCGGATGCACCGGGGCCAGGAGCCGCCCCTCGGCGTAGCCCAGATTG
This sequence comes from Caulobacter sp. Root487D2Y, assembly GCF_001427165.1. Lineage (NCBI taxonomy): Bacteria > Pseudomonadati > Pseudomonadota > Alphaproteobacteria > Caulobacterales > Caulobacteraceae > Caulobacter > Caulobacter sp. Root487D2Y. Next base: position 236,542 of record NZ_LMFD01000001.1, on the reverse strand, counting down.
GCCACGGCGTTCAGGCTGATGTCCGGCACGGTCTTGCCGAACACGATGTGAAACGCGACCAGCGGATCGACCGGCGCGGTCTCCAGCCCGCAGTCGCGGGCGAAAACGTCGGACGAGAACAGCGAAAAGCGCGGCCCGTACAGCGCCGTATACAGCGCCACGTCGCCGGCGGTGACGGTTCGAGGGGTGGCGTGGACGATCACCTGGCCCAGGCGGAAGTCCTCGAAATAGTTCCCCGGATCGGTCTTGCTCATCCCCGTGCCTCCTTATCGTTGTTCAGGCAGTTTTGCCGCACTGCAGCGAAACGGGAAAGGGGGCTTGAGGCCGAGCCGTTGCGGGCGTAGACCCCGCCGCGACATTCATCGTCCACAGCCTTGACGGAGACCCCATGGCTCGCGCGAAGATCGCCCTCATCGGCGCCGGCATGATCGGCGGCACCCTGGCCCACATCGCCGCGCGCGAAGAGCTGGGCGACATCCTGCTGTTCGACATCGCCGAAGGCACGCCCCAGGGCAAGGCCCTGGACATCGCCGAGGCCTCGGCCGTGTTCGGCAAGGACGTCGCGCTGAAGGGCGTCAACGACTACGCCGACATCGCCGGCGCCGACGTCTGCATCGTCACCGCCGGCGTGCCGCGCAAGCCGGGCATGAGCCGCGACGACCTGCTGGGCATCAATCTGAAGGTCATGAAGGCCGTCGGCGAGGGCATCAAAGCCCACGCCCCCGACGCCTTCGTCATCTGCATCACCAACCCGCTGGACGCCATGGTCTGGGCTCTGCAGCAGTTCTCGGGCCTGCCCAAGGAAAAGGTCATCGGCATGGCCGGCGTCCTGGACTCGGCGCGCTTCGCCTACTTCCTGGCCGAAAAGACCGGCGTGTCGGTCGAGGACATCCACGCCTGGACCCTGGGCGGCCACGGCGACGACATGGTGCCGATGGTCCGTCACTCGACGGTCGGCGGCCTGCCGCTGCCGGAACTGGTCAAGCAAGGCTGGATGACCCAGGACGAGCTCGACGGCATCGTCAAGCGCACCCGCGGCGGCGGCGGCGAGATCGTCGCCCTGCTGAAGACCGGCTCGGCCTTCTACGCCCCGGCGGAATCGGCCATCGCCATGGCCACCAGCTACCTGAAGGACAAGAAGCGCGTCCTGCCCTGCGCCGCCTTCCTGACCGGCCAGTACGGCCTGAACGGTCTCTATGTCGGCGTGCCGGTCGTGATCGGCGCCGCCGGCGTCGAGAAGATCGTCGAGTTCGAAACCAACGACGACGAAAAGGCGATGTTCGCCAAGTCCGTCGAGTCGGTGAAAGGCCTGATGGAAGCCTGCAAGGGCATCGACGGCTCGCTGAAGTAGGCGATCCTCGATCCAGAACGACAAAGGGCGGCTCCGCGAGGGGCCGCCCTTTTCTTTTGTGCGGCGGACACTTGCCCCCTACGGGTCGCTTCGCGACCGTCTTCCCCCAAAGGGGGAAGAGGAGTCCGCGCTTTCGTCCTCCGCCCCCTATGGGGGCGGACAGACGGCGAAGCCGTCAGGTGGGGGCAAGGGGGTGAGCTACTGCGCCGCCGCGTCCGCCGGTTCCGCCGAGATGTCCTCCAGCGTCTTGCCCACCTGCTTGGCGCCGTAGTCCTTGGCCACGTCGCCCAGCGACAGGATGCCGGTCAGGTTTCCCGCCTCGTTGAGCACGACCAGGCGGCGGATCTGGTGGCTGGCCATCTTGGCGGTGGCGTCGGCCAGGACGTCGTCCTCGCGCACGCTCTGGACGTCGCCCTCGCTCATCGCCTCGGAGATGGGGCTGTCGAAGCTGCGGCCCTCGGCGACCACGCGCAGGACGATGTCGCGGTCGGTGACCAGGCCGACCACCTTGCCGCCCTCGACGATCGGCACGGCGCCGGTTTCGACATGGGCCATCACCTGGGCGACCTTGCGCACGGTGTCGGTGGGGGCGGCGGTGGAGACCTGGCTGGTCATCGCGTCGCTGACTTTCATGGGGAAGCTCCTGAAGGAGTGAATTGAACCCCTGAGAAACCCCGCGAGGCGAAGCCCGTTCCGTTCCGGCGGCGCTTGGACGGTTCCGACCTAGCCGGCTTTCTCGCCCAACGCCTCGCGCGCGGCCGCCTCCTGGGCTGGCAGATCCAGCTTTCGCGCCAGGTCCAGGGCCTCCTGGCGATGGGCGCGCGCCGCCTCCGCCTCGCCCACGGCCTGTTCGGCGTCGGCCAGCGACAGCAGAGAATAGGGGACGAAGACCTGGAAGCCGACCCGTTGGCGAATGGCCAGGGACTCGGCCATCAGGTCGCGCGCCCGGACCTTGTCGCCCGCCGCGTCGCGCTCGACGGCCTGGTGGCGCAGCACGTAGGAGACCTCCAGGTCGCAATGGCCCGCCGTGGCGATCCGCAGCGCCTCGGCCAGGGGCGGACCCGAGGCGGCGGGATCGCCAGCGATCTGCGGCATCAGCCCGACGAAGAACTGGGCCTCGGCCCGCAGGCAGGGGTCGGTCAGACGCCCGGCCGCCGCGCGATAGGCCGGCTGCAGGGTCATCACCTCGGACGTCTGGTCGCGGGTCAGGCGCTCGAAATAGTCCGAGGTGGTTTCGCGCAGGCCGACCAGGCCCAGCAGGGCGGGGTCCTGGATGCCCGGCGTCAGGGCCTTGACCGCCGCCGACACGGACGCCTCGTCGGGGCTGATCTTGCCCGACAGCCGCTGGGTCTGGTGGACTCGCATCTGCTGCAGCAGCAGCCGCAGGCGATCGTCGGGCGCCGGGTCGGCGGCCAGGGCGGCGCGCAACGGCGCGACGGCCGCGTCGAATTTCCCCGCGTACAGCGCCTGTTCCGAGGCCTGCAAGACGTCGGGGATCTGGGCCTCGGCGGCGGTCGCGGCCAGCATCACGGCCGTGGCGGCCAAAATGGCGGGCGCGACCAGGCGGCGGAAGGAGGTGGCGGCTCGGACCATGAAATGCGTTCCCAGGCGACGAATTGGAAACCGATGTTCGCCGGATCGGGCGGTGCGGTGAAGGCTTTTTCTAGGCGCTCTGGCTCCGGACGACGGCGCGCGTTATGGCTCGCGCTCCCCGAGCCGGAGTTCCCATGACCCTCACCATCCACCAGGCCAGCGTCCCCGTCTTCGTTCAGGGCCTGAAAGGCCTGAAGGGCGTGCTGACCAAGGCCGCCGCGCATGTTGAAGCGAAGAAACTCGACCCCGAGTCCTTGCTGAAGGCCCGGCTGTTCCCCGACATGTTCCCGCTGCTGCGCCAGGTGCAGATCGCCACCGACTTCGCCAAGGGCTGCGCCGCGCGCCTGGCCGGCGAGGAGGTTCCGGCCTGGGACGACGTCGAGACCACCTTCGACGAGCTGATCGCCCGCGTCGATCGCGCCGTCGCCTATGTCGAGGGCCTGGACCCCGCCAAGTTCGCGGGCGCCGAGGACCGCGACATCAGCCTGACCCGCCGCGGCGAGACCACCGTGGTCAAGGGCCTGGCCTATCTGCAGACCCAGGCCCAGCCGAACTTCTTCTTCCACCTGACCACCGCCTACGCGATCCTGCGCAAGAACGGCGTCGAGATCGGCAAGAAGGACTATCTGGGCGCGGCCTGAGGCAGCATTCGGCGGCGGCTAAGGCCGCCGCCGAAACGCCCAAACCAGGGTCGCAAGGGCGGTGAACACCGTCGCGACCGCCGACAGAACCATCGGCAACTGACTCAACAACTCCTTGTCCATGACCGGCGCCCAACTGACCCGCCAACCAGCGGCGGGTTACGCGCCAGAATGACTCTCGGCCACGTCGAGTCCGGACGTATGTTCTCTTTTTGTTCTTATCTTCGATCTTTCCCTCCCCCTTGTGGGGAGGGTGGCGGCGAAGCCGACGGGTGGGGGATCGGTGCAGGGTGTTGGACGGGCCTATCCGCTGGCTCAGCAGGCCCCACCCGACCTGGCGCCGCCAGGGCCACCCTCCCCACAAGGGGAAGGGAAGGACGCCCTGACCGCGACTCCAAACCGCACGGCCGCCCGGTCATCGTAAACGCCCCTTAACCCTCTTGCGGCACAACATCCGGGTTACACGAGTGCAAGGTGACTTCTGATGGCGCGAGCGGCGCGGCGATCGAGCGTTGAACTGGTCTGGGACGCGGTGCGCTACGGCTGGGCCCAGCCGTGGTCGGCACGGTTCCGGGGCGGGGTGATCTGCGTGGTCGGCGCGGGCCTGCTGCTGTCGGTCGCCACCTACAACGCCGCCGATCCCAGCCTGAACGCCGCCACCGGCCTGCCGGCCACCAACGCGCTGGGCGGGGCCGGCGCGGCCCTGGCCGACATGGTCATGCAGTCGATGGGCCTGTCCGGCTGGGTCGCCGCCGCCCTGATGCTGGTGTTCGGCATGTCGCGCGTCACCCAGCCCGATCCGGCCGCCCATCGCCGTGACCTACGGGTCCGCGCCCTGGTCGGGGGCCTGGGCCTGCTGGCCCTGGCCGGCATGCTGGCCGCCCCGCCGCGTCCCGCCGCCTGGCCGCTGGCCAAGGGCCTGGGCGGGTTCTGGGGCGACGGCCTGCTGAACCTGCTGACCGGCCTGCTCGGCTTCGCCCGCCTGCCCGGCGCCCACCTGATCGCCGCCCTGCTGCTGGCGATCGGGGCGATCGTGGCCCTGGGCTACGCGATCGGCGTGCGCCGCATCGATCCCGAGGCGATCGGCGAGATGATCCACGGCCTGATGCAGCCGCGCGAGCGCGCCGCCGCCCCGGTCCCGGTCGCCGCGCCCGAACCCGCCGCGCGCCCGCGCGCGCCGCGCAAGGCCGCTCCGTCCACCAGCGCTTCTGGCGTCGAGATCGAGCCCGAAACCCGCAAGCCCGCCAAGCCGGCCAAGGCCGCGCCGCCGCCCGTGGAAGACGACGACGCCTTCGAGCCCAGCTTCGAGCCGCGCCCCCTGGCCATCGCCCAGCCCAAGGTCCCGGGCCGCTCCAACGCCCGCGAGCAGCGCGAACAGCAGAAGGCCTTCGACTTCGAGGCCGAGGGCTTCCAGCTGCCCGAGCTGGCCATGCTGGCCAAGCCCAAGCCGCGCTCGGCCGAGTTCGACGAGGAGGCCCTGCGCCAGAACGCCCGCCTGCTGGAAAGCGTGCTGGCCGAGTTCGGCGTCCGCGGCCAGATCGACCAGATCCGCCCCGGCCCCGTCGTCACCATGTACGAGCTGGTGCCGGCCGCCGGCACCAAGACCGCCCGGGTCGTGGCCCTGGCCGACGACATCGCCCGCTCGATGAGCGTGATCTCTTGCCGCGTGGCCGTGGCCCAGGGTCGCAACGCCATCGGCATCGAGATGCCCAATTCGCGCCGCGAGACGGTCTATCTGCGCGACCTGCTGTCATCGTCCGACTACGACAAGGCCACCCACATCCTGCCCATGGCCCTGGGCGAGACGATCGGCGGCGAGACCTACATCGCCGACCTGGCCAAGATGCCCCACCTGCTGATCGCCGGCACCACCGGCTCGGGCAAGTCGGTCGGCGTCAACGCCATGATCCTGTCGATCCTCTACAAGCTGCCGCCCGAGAAGTGCCGCTTCATCATGATCGACCCGAAGATGCTGGAGCTCAGCGTCTATGACGGCATCCCGCATCTGCTGGCCCCGGTCGTCACCGATCCGAAGAAGGCGGTCGTCGCCCTGAAGTGGACGGTGCGCGAGATGGAGGACCGCTATCGCCGGATGTCGAAGATCGGCGTGCGCAACATCGGCGGCTTCAACGAGAAGGCCAACGAGGCCCTGGAGAAGGGCGAGCACTTCGAGCGGACCGTCCAGACCGGCTTCGACGACGCCGGCCGCCCGATCTACGAGACCGAGAAGATCCGCCCCGAGCCCATGCCCTATCTGGTCGTGGTCATCGACGAGGTCGCCGACCTGATGATGGTGGCCGGCAAGGACATCGAAGGCGCCGTCCAGCGCCTGGCCCAGATGGCCCGCGCCGCCGGCATCCACCTGATCATGGCGACGCAGCGGCCGTCGGTCGACGTGATCACCGGCACCATCAAGGCCAACTTCCCGACCCGGATCAGCTTCCAGGTCACCAGCAAGATCGACGCCCGCACCATCCTGGGCGAGCAGGGCGCCGAGCAGCTGCTGGGCCAGGGCGACATGCTGTACATGGCCGGCGGCGGCCGCATCACCCGCCTGCACGGCCCGTTCGTCAGCGACGGCGAGGTCGAGGCCGTGGCCAAGTTCCTGCGCGACCAGGGCATTCCCAACTACCTGGAGGAAGTCACCGCCGGCGGCGACGAGGAGCAGGAAGAGGCCATCGAGGGCGCCTTCGCCGGCGAGGGCGGGGCCAACGACCTCTACGACCACGCCGTGGCGGTGGTCACCCGCGACCGCAAGGCTTCGACCAGCTACATCCAGCGCCGCCTGCAGATCGGCTACAACCGCGCCGCCTCGCTGATGGAGCGGATGGAGAAGGAGGGCGTGGTCGGCGCCGCCAACCACGCCGGCAAGCGCGAAATCCTGGCCCCGCCCCCGCCGCCGATGTAGGCGCTCGCGGGCCCGCCCTCGTCCTTCGACAGGCTCAGGATGAGGGCTATCGAGGCGCTGGCGTTCGAATTCCTCATCCTGAGCTTGTCGAAGGACGGGGAATTCGACTCACGGCGAGGACCGGAAACCTAGACCGTTCGCCCGCGTTTCCCTTCGCTCCAACCCCCGAACCTGAACGGCGCTTCATCGCAGCGCCGGAAAATGGTCGCGCGACGGCCTTTCGCTCGTCGCATGGTCAGGGCAAAGGTTGAAGCCTAGGAGATCGCATGACCGACACGACCCGCCGTCTGATCCTCGCCGCCGGCCTGAGCCTGGCCGCCACCCTTGGGCTCGGGGCCGGCCCCGCGCTCGCCGCCCAACCCTCGGCGCCGGTGCTCTCGGCCGAGGAAAAGGCCCTGGTCGACAAGGCCACGGCCTATATCCAGACGCTGGGCTCGGCCAAGGGCCGCTTCATCCAGACCGACGCCCGAGGCGGCCAGACCCAGGGCGACTTCTACCTGCAGCGCCCCGGCAAGGCCCGCTTCGCCTATGACGGCCCGGCCGGCCTGCTGGTCGTCAGCAACGGCAACAACGTCAACCTCTTCGACCCCCGGCTGAAGACCTTCGAAAGCTATCCGCTCAGCCGCACGCCCCTGGCCCTGCTGCTGGCGCGGGAGGTGCGGCTGGACCGCGGCGTGACCATCACCGGCGTGCGCAAGCTGTCGGACGGCTTCACGATCACCGCCGTCGACGCCCGGCGCCAGACCCTGGGCCGCATCGCCCTGGACTTCAGCAGCGAGCCGAGCCTGATCGGCTGGACCGTCACCGACGTGAAGGGCGGCGAAACCCGCGTGCGCCTGGTCGACTTCGAAAAGACCTCGGGCCTGGATCCGAAGCTCTTCGTCCTAAGCGATCCGAGGCGCAGAGTCGGCAAGCCCTAGTTGCATTAAGGCCGTTTGACACGCCAAAATGCGACAATTTCACAACATGCAAGGTGTTAACGCGATTGTTCTTGACTTAGATTCCAGCCGTGGCAGATTTAACACGCATGGCGAGGAGCGCCCGACCCGCTCTTCGCAACCGTGCCGGACCTATCCCCTCCCGGCGGCGGCATGAGAGACCCGACTTTCGCCCAGGCGCTCAGCGTCTGGGCGTTTTTCGTTTTGGTCCGTCCGCAAGCCCAGACGATGAGCAATCAGCGTCCAGGGACCGTCCCCGTCCTTCGACAAGCTCAGGATGAGGGCTACTGCTGACGCCGCGCTCGAAAGCCTCATCCTGAGCTTGTCGAAGGACGAGGTTTTAGCGCTCGGAAGCCTATTGGACCTGGATGTCGATAACCTCTAGAGGAACGGCATGCGCCTCCGTATCGCCACCTGGAACGTCAATTCCGTCCGCCTGCGCGCCGAGCAGGCCGCCCGTTTCGTCGACGAGCAGGCCCCCGACGTGCTGTGCATGCAGGAGATCAAGTGCCAGGAGGGGGAGTTCCCCCGCGAGGCCTTCGAGGCCATGGGCCTGCCGCACCTGAAGATCGCCGGTCAGAAGGGCTGGCACGGCGTGGCCATCGCCTCGCGCCTGCCGTTCGAGGACGTGCCGACGCTGATGAACTGCCGCGAGGGCCATGCCCGCTGCGTCGCGGTCAAGGTGGCCGGCGTCGACATCCAGAACTTCTACATCCCGGCGGGTGGCGACACGCCCGATCGCGTCGGCAATCCGAAGTTCGACCACAAGCTCGACTTCTACGAGACCCTGACCGCCGCCCTGAAGAAGCGCGATCCCAAGGCGCCGCTGATCGTCACCGGCGACCTCAACATCGCGCCCGGCGAGAACGATGTCTGGAGTCACCGCCAGATGTTGAAGGTTGTCAGCCACACGCCGGCCGAGCTCGAAGCCTTCGACGCGATGATCAAGTCGATGGATCTCCTGGACCTGCCGCGCCTGGCCACGCCCGAGCCGGAAAAGCTGTTCAGCTGGTGGAGCTACCGCGCCGCCGACTTCCGCAAGTCCAACCGCGGCCTGCGCCTGGACCACATCCTGGCCAGCCCCGGCCTGCGCGACGCGGCGATCGTCGACGGCAAGGTCTCGTCCAAGGTCCACGACACGGTGCGGGAGTGGGAGCGTCCCAGCGACCACGCGCCGGTGACGGCCGATCTGCTGGTCTAAGCGCTGTGCTGGACGGATCGGAATATCGAACCGTCTGCACGCTCTACAGCGCGGACGGCAAACGCGCGGCCGAGGTCCGGGAGTTTTCCCATGGCGAGACCTACCTGGTCGAAAGCGAATGGGTAGAGGGAACCACCTTCATCGACCGACACGCGGGCCGCATGGTGGGACCATTCGCGTCGCCGGAGCACGCGGAGCGCTTCATCGTCGCGACAGAATGGTTCATCGGCCATAGGCGCTAGGTCCGCTTTTCGCCCGAAGTGGACCTTCAAAAGGTCCCCTCGGCGGCAACGGCGCGACCACCCGCCTTCCGGCTTCGCCCCAACTTCCCTTTTGGGTTCGAGTCGGCCATGCCTTGCTGACATACCGCCAAGCTTGGCTGGAGCAGGGACACGATGATCGACTTTCCCGACGACATCTTCACCGAACCGGCGGACGTGGATCCCGACACCCTGGCCAATCTGGGGCCGCTGCGACGCCTGGCCGGCGTTTGGGAAGGGCGCAAGGGCGTCGACCTGAATCCCAAGGCCGAGGGACCCGAGCGGCGCGAGTTCCTCGAGCGCATCGAGATGCAGCCGATCGACCCCCAGGCCAACGGGCCGCAGCTGCTCTACGGCCTGCGCTATCACGTCCATATCGTCGCCTCGGACGAGGACACCACCTTCCACGACCAGGTCGGCTACTGGCTGTGGGAGCCGGCCACCGGCATCATCATGCAGACCCTGGCCATTCCGCGTGGCCAGGTGGCGCTGGCCAGCGGCCGCGCCCTGCCGGACGGTTCGGGCCTGAAGGTGCGCGCCGAGCGGGGCGGCCCGGGCTACGGCATCTGCTCGGCCGATTTCCTGGAATGGGCGTTCCGGACTGACTCCTATCAACTCGACATCGGCTTCAACGCCGAGGGCGGCTGGTCCTACGTCTCCACCACCATGCTTCAGGTGCGCGGCCGGGCCGCGCCGTTCCGCCACGTCGACATCAACACGCTGCACAAGGTCGGCGAACCCCGGCCCAATCCCTCGGCCCGGATCGCGGCGGGCGAGGCTTTGGCGCGGGCGCATGGCTTCGTTTCTGTGGGCGGGGCGGCGTAGGGCGACCCGGAGGGGAGAGATCAGCTGGGGGACATGCACTCACGGCGGTGCATCGACCGGTTTCGCAGAGCCCTTGATGTGAGTGCGTGTCCCCAAAGTCGTCCGCTGAGCCTGGTCACTATTCAGGATCGAAGTTCGACGCCGTGGGTGACGATGGGGACACGCACTCACCCCACGCTTCGGAGGCGATTTGGCGAGGCCTTGCCGTGAGAGCATGTCCCCGGCTGGGCGACTTACGCTCGGCGCATAGCCAACAAACCCCCGCGATTTCAACGCCCTGAACTTTCTCGACCCGATTTGGTCCTCACCCCTCCAAACCGCCCGTATCCTTGACCCACCTCGCCGCATGGAAAGGGCGCAAGGCCAGCGACCGATGCGGCGGCGGGGGGCGATCGAGCGGGAAGCTCTGTCGGCGGCGCGGTTCGCGTGCGTAGGGACCTCGTCAAACCTCACGTCTCCA
>NZ_LMFD01000001.1:95415-226344 GCF_001427165.1 Caulobacter sp. Root487D2Y | reverse complement strand
CGTCGGAGGCTTCAAGGCGGCGAGGCCCTAACAAAGGCTCAGCGTCGCGGGCTTCCGGATAACGACCGCGCGGAGCGATCGGGCTTCGTCGAAACGGTATTTGTTCAAAGTTCTCCGGACGGTGTCCGGCGCTCCGCGACCCTTTCCATCCCCTCAGCGAGAGATCGCATGAGCCTGCGAAGCCGTGCCCGCGAACACTTGCCCCCACCTGACCGCTTCGCGGTCTGTCCGCCCCCACAGGGGGCGGAGGGCCTCAGCCCTCGATCACGACCCCGACGCCGAACTGGATCCAAACGGCCTTGTCCTTGAGGTTCTTCTGCACGAAGGCGGCGTGGATCTGGCGTTCTTCCTCGGTCGAGCGCGGGGCCAGCGGCCGGGGCCGGGCGCCGTACGAACCGGCGCGGGCGGCCGAGACGGCGGTGACGGCGACCACCTGGGTCAGTTCCAGGGCCCGTTCCTTGCCGCCCTGCAGCTCGAGATAGACTTCGGCCAGCAGGTGGGCGTCGATCAGGGCGCCGTGCTTGTCGCGGCTGTCCAGGCTGATCTTGAAGCGTTTGCACAGCGCGTCGAGCGAGTTGTACATGCCCGGAAAGCGCTTCTTGGCCATGGCCAGGGTGTCGACCCAGCTGCTCTCCACGATGGGCGCGCGGCCGCATTTCTCCAGCTCGAAATTGACGAAGCTGCGGTCGAAGGCGGCGTTGTGGGCGATCACCGGACTGTCGCCGACGAACTCCAGGAACTTGTCGGCGATCTCGTGGAACTTGGGCTTGCCGGTCAGGAAGGCCGACGACAGGCCGTGCACCTTCTCGGCCTCGGCCGGCATGTCGCGCAGCGGGTCGCAATATTCGTGGAACGACCGCCCGGTGGGCATGTAGTCGACCACCTCGATGCAGCCGATTTCGACCAGCCGGTCGCCGGTCTTGGGGTCGAAGCCGGTGGTTTCGGTATCGAGGATGATTTCCCGCGCCATCGGATTTCAATGACCCTGTTCGCCGCCGCCTTCAAGCGGGGCCGGGGCGCGAAGGCGAGTCAGAACGTCGCGGACCTGATCGCGGGCGGCCTCCAGGCCCCGGCCGGTGTCGATCACGAAATCGGCCCGGGCCCGCTTTTCGGCGTCCGGCGTCTGGCGGGCCAGGATGGCCTCGAACTTGGCGGGATCCATGCCCGGCCGGGCCAGGACCCGCTGGCGCTGAATGTCGGCGGGGGCAGAGACGACCACGACCTTGTCGACCTTTTTCTCGCCGCCGGTTTCGAACAACAGGGGGATGTCGAGCACGACGATGTCGGCGCCCTTGGCCTGGGCGTCCTCGAAAAAGCCGATGCGATGGGCGCCGACCAGCGGGTGGACGATCGATTCCAGCACAGCCAGGGCTTCGGGATTTCCCATCACCGCGGCGCTGAGCCGAGCGCGGTCGATGGCCCCGTCGATCACCACCCCCGGAAAAGCCGCTTCGACCGGCGCGACCGCCGCCCCGCCGGCGGCGTAGAGCGCATGGACGGCCGCGTCGGAATCGTAGACCGGCACGCCCGCCTCGACGAACATCTTGGCCGTCGTCGACTTGCCCATGCCGATCGAACCGGTCAGGCCCAGGACGATCATGTCGCGGCGTCTCCGAGCTGGGCCAGGGCCAGGGCCCGGACATCGACCCCCGCCGGCGGCGTCACGCCGAAGAAGGCTTCGAAGCTGGGGACCGCCTGGCGCAGCAGCATCTCCAGTCCGTCCACCGTGCGGCGGCCGGCCGCCTCGGCGCGGCGGAGGAACTCGGTGCGGAGGGGCTTGTAGACCATGTCGACGACCACGGCGTTCTTCGGCGTCAGCTCCAGCCGCGCGGCGGGGCCCGCGCCACCGCCCAGACCCAGCGACGTGGCGTTGATCACCAGGCCGGCCTGGGCCAGCAGGGCGTCCAGCTCGTCCTCCGACGCGGCCTCGACCATGCCCCCCTTGGCTTTGGCGATCGAGGTGGCGATGGCTTCGGCCCGGACGAAGGTGCGGTTGACGATGCTGACGCGCGGCGCCCCGGCCAGGGCCAGGGCGGCGGCCGCGCCCCGGGCCGCGCCGCCGGCGCCGAGGATCACCACCGGCGAGGTGGTCAGGTCGAAGCCCGGCGCCTGGGCCGCGATGGCCCCGATCAGGCCCGGGCCGTCGGTGTTGTCGGCGACGATCGTCCCGTCGGCCTCGAAGATCAGCAGGTTGGCCGCCCCGGCCAGCTTGGCCAGGTCGCTGCAGCGGTCGGCGCAGGCCAGGGCCTGCTCCTTGAACGGGATCGTGACGTTGAGCCCCCGGATGGCGCCGCCCCGCAGGCCTTCGACGAAGGTCTCGAAATTGTCCTCGCCCGGCGCGAACGGGACATATGCCGCGTTCAGCCCGGCCGCGGCGATCCAGGCGTTGTGGATCACCGGGCTCATCGAATGGCGGATCGGCTGGCCGCAAACACCGGCGACGGTCGCGGCTCCGCCAATTCTTACGTCTTGAGAAGCGCTCATGCCTGGAGGGCTCCGTGAAGACGCAGGAAATCGAACAGGCCCACGACGGGCAGGCCGAGGATGGCGAAATAGTCGCCGTCGATGCGGTCGAACATCTGCACGCCCTCGCCCTCGAGGAAGTAGCAGCCGACCGAGGACAGGACGTCGGGTCCGTTGCGCTCCAGATAGTCGTCCAGCCAGGCGTCGCTGAACGGGCGAACCGACAGCTGGGCGGTCTCGACCACCCGCCAGATCGGCCGGCCGTCGCGGGCCACGACCACGGCCGAGTGCAGCTTGTGGACCTTGCCGCGCAGCTGGATCAGCCGCTCGCGGGCGGCCTCGACGGTGTCGACCTTGTCGAGCAGCGTCCCGTCCAGCTCCAGCGTCTGGTCCGAACCGATCACCAGGCCGGGCCGCTTGGTCGAGACCTTGAACGCCTTCAGCTCGGCCAGGGCGTCGGCCACTTCGCGCGGCGAGGCGCCTTCGGCCAGCAGGCCGGCCTTGGCGGCGTCCTCGTCGACGCCCGAGCCCACCGCCTCGAACACCACGCCGGCGTTGCGCAGGATCGCCTGGCGGGCCGAACTCTTGGAGGCGAGCGTGACGGGGGTGGGGGAAGATGAGGTCATCCCAGCACCTCGACCTGGCCGCGGCCGCCCGACAGCAGGTTGATGATCGCCGCCGCCGTCTCCTCGACCGACCGCCGGGTGACGTCGATGATCGGCCAGCCCTGGCGCTCGAACAGCCGGCGGGCGCTGATGATCTCCTGCCGCACCGCGTCGGTGTCGATATAGTCGCTCTCGCGGTTCTCCTTCAGCGACAGCAGGCGGTTGCGGCGGATCTGGATCAGCCGCTCGGGCGAGGTCATCAGGCCGACGATCAGGGTGTTCTTCAGGGTGAACAGTTCCTCGGGCGGCGGGCGGCCCGGCACCAGCGGCACGTTGGCGGCCCGCACCCCGCGATGGGCCAGATAGATGCAGGTCGGGGTCTTGGAGGTGCGCGACACGCCCACCAAGATCACGTCGGCCTGGGTCAGGTCCTGGCCGCCCTGGCCGTCGTCATGGGCGATGGCGTAGTCCAGGGCCTCGATGCGGTCGAAATAGTCGTTGTTCAGCGCATGCTGGGCGCCGACCCGGGTGGAGATCCGCGCGCCCAGATAGCGCGACATGGCGCTGACCACCGGGTCAAGAGCGGCGATGCAGGGCATCTCCAACCGCCGGCAGCCTTCCTCCAGGGCCGAGCGCAGGTTCGGGTCGATGATCGTGTGCATGACAACGCCCGGCGCGCCGGCGATCTCCTCCAGCGCCCGGTCCAGCTGGCGCGTGGAACGGACCAGGGCGTAGATGTGTTCAATCGGCAGAATGTCGGTGAAACGGGCGCAAACGGCCCGGGCCATGGCGTTCAGGGTCTCGCCCGTCGAGTCCGACACCAGGTGGATATGGAAGTAGGTCGCGAAGCGCGGCGCGGCTCTTTCGCCCTCGGGGACCCCAGTGTCCTGTGGATCATCCGTTAACGGTTGCTTAACCACTGGCTTGGCCCCTGGGGATGAGCGGGGGTGAATCCCGGCTCGTTACGGCGCGTCGAACTGACCCTGTGTTAAACGGTCACATTGATGCCGGACAATCCCCAGTCTCGGATGACCTCCACAGCCGGTGCGTTTCCGATTCCCCCAAGGCGGGGATGAGCAAACGCTCATGGTTACGGCGCCGTTAGCCATCTTAACGTTTCGTTAGGAATTACGAAGCTCTAGCGGCTTGTCCCCAGAGTTCACAGGCCCGCGCCCACATGTGGGTCGAGCTTGGATCGTTTTGCGATGGACGGGGGGCATGGTGCGCCGCACACGGGTTTTCCCCGTTTGGCACTTGCTCACCATCTCCTACAATCTTCCTTAAAATCTTCTTAAAGAGAGAAGGAAGAAGGGAAGAAGGCCTCCGGGGAGATACGGGCTTGAGCCCACGGGCCTGACGGGATTTAAGGCCTGACATGACCTTGCTCGAAAAGCCCAAGCTCCTTTCCGTCCTGGATGGCCAAAAGGCCGAACGTCCGCCCGTGTGGTTCATGCGCCAGGCGGGACGCTATCTGCCGGAGTATCGGGCCGTCCGCGCGACCGAGCCGACCTTCATCGATTTCTGCCTGAACCCGGAGAAGGCCGCCGAGGTGACCCTGCAGCCGATGCGGCGGTTTCCCTACGACGCGGCCATCGTCTTCGCCGACATCCTGCTGATCCCCCAGGCCCTGGGCCAGAAGGTTTGGTTCGAGGCGGGCGAGGGGCCCAAGCTGGGCGAACTGCCGTCCATCGAGTCGATGCGCGACCTGACGGGTCAGGCCGGCCAGGCGCTGGGCGCGGTAGGCGAGACGCTCAGCCGCGTACGCTCGGCCTTGGAGCCCGAGCGGGCGCTGATCGGTTTCGCCGGCGCGCCCTGGACCGTGGCGACCTACATGATCGAGGGCGGCTCCAGCGACCGCTCCGGCGCGCGGACCTTCGCCTACCAGAACGCCGAGAAGCTGGACGCCCTGATCCAGGTGCTGGTCGACGCGACCATCGACTACCTGGCCATGCAGGCCGCGTCGGGCGCCCAGGTGCTGAAGCTGTTCGAGAGTTGGGCCGAGGGCTTGTCCGAGCCTCTGTTCGACCGCCTGGTGACCAAGCCTCACACCGCCATCGTCGAGGGCCTGCGGGCCAAGGGCGTGACCACGCCGGTGATCGGCTTCCCCCGCGGGGCCGGGACGCTGGTGGAGACCTACGCCAGGGTCGCGCCGGTGCAGGGCGTGGCGCTGGACACCCAGGCGTCGGCGGCGCTGGGCCAGTCCATCCAGAAGACCAAGGCCATCCAGGGCGCGCTCGATCCCCTGCTGCTGCGGGCCGGCGGCGACGCCCTGCTGGCGCGGGTCGACCAGCTTCTGGAACAGTGGGGCGACGGTCCCTACATCTTCAACCTGGGTCACGGCATCCTGCCGGATACGCCAATCGCCCATGTCGAGACGGTGCTGGCCCGGGTCACCGGCAAGTGACCAGCTTGAAGGGCAAGGGGCGCAAGATCGCCGTCGTCCTGTTCAATCTGGGCGGTCCCGACGGGCCGGACGCGGTGCGACCGTTCCTGTTCAACCTGTTCCGCGATCCGGCGATCATCGGCCTGCCGGCGGTGGCGCGCTATCCGATCGCCGCCCTGATCGCCGGCACGCGCGCCAAGCTGGCCAAGGAAAACTACGCCCTGATGGGCGGCGGTTCGCCCTTGCTGCCGGAAACCGAGAAGCAGGCCAAGGCGCTGGAGGCGGATCTGGCCGCGCGGTTTCCGGACGCCGAGACCCGCTGCTTCATCGCCATGCGCTACTGGAAGCCGCTCACCGATCAGACGGCCAAGGCCGTGAAGGCCTTCGCCCCGGACGAGGTCGTGCTGCTGCCGCTCTATCCGCAGTATTCGTCGACCACGACCGGTTCGTCGCTGAAGGCCTGGAAGCGCGCCTATCGCAAGGGCCCAGGCCGGATCTCGACGGTCTGCTGCTATCCGGTGAACGAGGACCTGGTTCAGGCGCATGCCGATCTGATCAAGGCCGCCTACGACAAGGCCGGACGTCCGGGTCCGGCGCGCCTGTTGTTCTCGGCCCATGGCCTGCCCGAGAAGGTGATCCTGGGCGGCGATCCCTATCAGCAACAGATCGAGGCCACGGCCGCGGCGGTGGCCGCCAAGCTCGGCGAAGGCTGGGACTGGCGGGTCACCTATCAGAGCCGGGTCGGGCCGATGAAGTGGATCGGGCCCTCGACCGAGGACGAGATCCGCGCCGCCAGCCAACAGGGCCTGGCCCTGATCGTGACGCCGATCGCCTTCGTCTCCGAGCACATCGAGACCCTGGTCGAGCTGGATCACGAATATCGCCAGGTGGCCTTCGAGGCCGGGTGTCCGGTCTATGTCCGCGTGCCGGCCCTGGGCGTGGCCCCTGGCTTCATCGCGGGCCTGGGCCGCGCCGTCCAGGGCGTGCTCGGCGCGCCTGAGCGCCTGGTCACCGCCTGCGCCTGGCGCTGCGGCGGCGACCGCACCCAATGTCCGAACAAGCAGGGAGCTTCGGCGTGATCGATTTTCTGGCCCCGCATTTCGACCTGATCCGCGGGCTGCACATCATCTTCGTGATGGCCTGGATCGCCGGCATGCTGATCCTGCCGCGATTGTTCGTCTATCACATGAAGGCCCAGCCCGGCTCGGACATGGACGCGGTGTTCAAGCTGGCCGAACTTCGGACCCTGCGGATCATCATCAATCCGGCGATGATCCTGGCCCTGCTGATGGGCCTGCTGCTGGCGATGATCGACATCCAGCGCCTGGGCGCGGACTTCTACCTGAAGCCCTGGGCCCTGACCAAGATCGCGGCCCTGCTGTTCCTGTTCAGCTGGCACGGTTTCATGTCCAGGGCGCGCAGGCGCTTCGCCGCCGGGACCAACACCCGGTCGGAGAAGTTCTGGCGGATGACCAATGAGCTGCCTTTCCTGGCGGCCATCGTCATCGTTCTGTCGGTGACGACGAAGTTTCTGGGCCACTAGGCCGGCGTGAACCACCGGCGGCTTCGCTTGACCGGCGGGGCCGCTTGTGGTTCCCATCCAGACAGACAGGTCGCCTCGCGGCCCGTTCCCGCCTTTTACGGACCGGCGCTCGTCCTGACGCGCCCCCGGAGCCTCTCGCTTCGAAGGTCTGTTCCCCTGATCGATACGCGCCGTCGTCATGGCGCGACCCGCTCGCCGCCTCACCGCGACGAGTCCGTTTTTAGAACCAAGGCCCGGCTCGCGGTTTCGCGGGCCGAGCGACGTTGAGTGTCACTATGACCGACCAAACCGAAAACCAGACCGAGACCGCCAACGAGGCCGAAGAGCCCATGGTCGACACGACCACCCTGGCCGCCTCGGTCGACCCGCAAGGCGACGACGCCGGCGACGACGAATCCGAGGTGAGCGCCACCGTTGCGGCCATGGGTCTGAAGACCATGTCCCTGCAGGAGCTGAAGGAGAAATCCCCGGCCGACCTGCTGGCCTTCGCCGAGACCTTCGAGGTCGAGAACGCCAACTCCATGCGCAAGCAGGACATGATGTTCGCGATCCTGAAGACCCTCGCCGAGGAAGGCGTGGAGATCTCAGGCTCCGGGACCATGGAAGTGGTGCAGGACGGCTTTGGCTTCCTGCGCTCGCCGGAAGCCAACTATCTTCCGGGTCCGGACGATATCTACGTCTCGCCCTCGCAGATCCGCAAGTTCGGCCTGCGCACCGGCGACACCATCGAGGGCGCCATCCGCTCGCCGCGCGAAGGCGAACGCTACTTCGCCCTGACTGGCGTTTCGAAGATCAATTTCGAGAGCCCGGACAACGTCAAGCACAAGGTCCACTTCGACAACCTGACGCCGCTCTATCCCGAAGAGCGCCTGCACATGGAACTGCCCGATCCGACCATCAAGGATCGCTCGGGCCGGGTCATCGACATCGTCGCCCCGCTGGGCAAGGGTCAGCGCTGCCTGATCGTCGCCCCGCCGCGGGTCGGCAAGACGGTGATGCTGCAGAACATCGCCAAGTCGATCGAGACCAACCACCCCGAGTGCTATCTGATCGTCCTGCTGATCGACGAGCGCCCGGAAGAAGTCACCGACATGCAGCGCACGGTGAAGGGCGAGGTCATCGCCTCGACCTTCGACGAGCCGGCGACCCGTCACGTGCAGGTGGCCGAGATGGTCATCGAAAAGGCCAAGCGCCTGGTCGAGCACAAGCGCGACGTCGTCATCCTGCTGGACTCGGTCACCCGTCTAGGCCGCGCCTACAACACCACCGTCCCGTCGTCGGGCAAGGTGCTGACCGGCGGTGTCGACGCCAACGCCCTGCAGCGCCCCAAGCGCTTCTTCGGCGCGGCGCGCAACGTCGAGGAGGGCGGCTCGCTGTCGATCATCGCCACCGCCCTGATCGATACCGGCAGCCGGATGGACGAAGTGATCTTCGAAGAGTTCAAGGGCACCGGTAACTCGGAAATCGTCCTGGACCGCAAGGTCGCCGACAAGCGCATCTTCCCGGCCATCGACGTGTTGAAGTCGGGCACCCGCAAGGAAGAGCTGATCACCCCGAAGGACCAGCTGCAGAAGACCTACGTCCTTCGCCGCATCCTCAACCCGATGGGCGCCTCGGACGCGATCGAGTTCCTGCTGGAGAAGATGCGTCAGTCGAAGACCAACGGCGATTTCTTCCAGAGCATGAACACTTAAGCTTGGTGTTTCACGTGAAACAGGAAGGGCGGCTGGAGCAATCCAGCCGCCCTTTTTGCATGTAGCTCCTCCCCCTGTGGGGGAGGCGATCGCGAAGCGATCGGCGGGGGGAGGTGTGGAATCGTCGATCCTTGTCGCGGCCATCTTCCGAATACTCCCCCTCCGTCGGCTTCGCCGACACCTCCCCCACAGGGGGAGGACCTTGGACGCACGGCTTCGTCGCCTTTCGGGATGGCCCGAAAGGATGATGGGGAGGCGCGGAGCGGTCCGGGCCCAGCCCGGATGACCGTGAGTTTGAGTGTGCGTTTCGGCTAGACCTGACCGCTCCGCGAAACCGTTCTTCTCNGATGGGGAGGCGCGGAGCGGTCCGGGCCCAGCCCGGATGACCGTGAGTTTGAGTGTGCGTTTCGGCTAGACCTGACCGCTCCGCGAAACCGTTCTTCTCTAGGGACGGCGACTGAGGGCTTGTTTCATCCCGGTCGACATTTCCCCTCGGGCGGGCAGGATCAAAGTCGCCCGGAAGGGGCCGTCGGCGACTCCGACTGATCCTGGAACAGGCCGGTTTGAACTCCCGGCCCCGTCAACCCGCCTGTCCCGCCATCGTCCTCGCCGGGCCTTGGAGCCTTCTGAGCCCCGCCGCCAAACGCGATCCGATCGCCAAGGCCAGGCGGCCCCGCTCGGTTCCACCTCCATCGCCTGCTTGGGNCCGGCCCCGTCACCCCGCCTGTCCCGCCATCGTCCTCGCCGGGCCTTGGAGCCTTCTGAGCCCCGCCGCCAAACGCGATCCGATCGCCAAGGCCAGGCGGCCCCGCTCGGTTCCACCTCCATCGCCTGCTTGGGCCGGTACCAAGAGCCCTCCCCGTGATGGAGACGGGTTTAGTATGCGGGCGGTTTGAACGCCGAGGACTTGTGACGCTGATTATTTTTCTGGGCGTTGGGATCGTTCAGGTTTCTCTCGGCGCTGGCGGGGATGGACGCGGCCCGATCCCCGCCGGGGACATGCTCTCATGCCAAGGCCTCCGCCAATCGACCCCGACCGTGGGATGAGTGCGTGTCCCCAACGACATCCACGACGCATCCAGACTGCCCCGTTCCAAGGCCGGCAAGCTCAGCGGATCAGTTGGGGACACGCACTCACGGCAAGCCCTCTGCAATCCGGCCAGAGCTGGGGCATGAGTGCATGTCCCCATCCGCAACTTACGGAATCAACAGAGTCGCCCCCGTCGTCCGCCGCCCCTCCAGCGCCTCGTGCGCCGCCCGGGCGTCGGCCAACGGGAACGTCTGCCCGACCTCGATCTTCACCGCGCCGGACGCCAGCACCGCGAACAGCGCCGCGGCGCTCTCGTCCAGCTCGGCCGTCGTGACGATGTAGTCGAACAGGCGCGGCCGGGTCAGGAACAGAGACTTGGACCCCAGCTCCAGCGGCGCGATCGCCGGCGCCGGACCCGAGGCGTTGCCGAAGGTGGCCAGCACGCCGCGACGACCCAGGCTCTTGAGGCTGGCCTCGAAGGTGTCCTTGCCGACCCCGTCATAGACCACGGCCACGCCCTGGCCGCCGGTGATCTCCATCACCCGGGCGGCGACGTCTTCCTGGCCGTAGAGGATGACATGATCGGCGCCGTGATCGCGCGCCAGAGCGGCCTTGGCCTCCGAGCCGACCGTGGCGATCACGGTCGCGCCCAGCGCCTTGACCCACTGCACCAGGATCGAACCGACGCCGCCGGCCGCCGCGTGGATGAGCACGGTCTGACCGGGTTCGACCTTGTGGCAGCGCCGGACCAGGAACTCGGCGGTCATGCCCTTGAGCAGGACGGCCGCGGCGGTCTCCAGACTGACCCCGTCCGGGACCTTCACGGCGCGGTCGGCCGGGACCACGGCCGCCTGGGCATAGGCGCCCAGCGTGCCGTTATAGGCGACCCGATCGCCGACCTTGAACCGGGTGACGCCGTCGCCCAGCGCCTCGACGATCCCGGCCGCTTCCAGCCCCAGGACCGCCGGCATCTTCATCGGATAGAGGCCGCCGCGGTGATAGGTGTCGATGAAGTTCAGGCCCACGGCCTGGTGGCGGATCAGGACCTGGCCCGGACCGGGGGCGGGGACGGGGAGATCGACGGCCTCGAGCACTTCGGGACCGCCGGTGCGGACGGCTTGTATGGCCAGCATGACGGTCAGGCCAGGTTGGACTTGAAGAAGGCCAGGCTGCGGGCGTTGGCCCTACCGGCGTCCGCCGCGTCGTAGTGCGCGCCGCCGACCCGGGCGAAGGCGTGGTCGCGGCCCGGATAACTATGGATCTCGATCTGCGGGTGATCCTTCAGCGCGTCGAGGATGATCTTCTGGGCCTCCTTCGGGACGAACTGGTCCTCCTCGGCGATGTGCATCAGCAGGGGGCGGGCCAGCTTCTCGGCCTCGGCCACATGCTTGTCGGTCCCGACGCCGTAGTAGGAAACGCTGGCGTCGGCGTCGGTGCGGGTCGCCGTCAGGAAGGCCAGCAGGCCGCCCAGGCAGTAGCCGACGGCGCCGACCTTGCCGTTGACGCCGGGCAGGGCGCGGACGGCGGCGATGGTCGCGGCGATGTCCGAGACGCCGGCGTCGACGTCGAAGGCGTTGTAGAGCTCGAACGCCCGCTTCCACTCCGCTTCGCTCTGGTCGGTGATGTCGATGCCCGGCTCGATGCGCCAGAACAGGTCGGGGCATACGGCGATAAAGCCTTGGGCGGCCAGGCCGTCGCAGACGTCGCGCATCACCTTGTTGACGCCGAAGATCTCCTGGATGACGACGACGGCCGGAGCGGGGGCCGAGGTTGCCGGGCGCGCCACATAGGCCGAAAAGGCGCCGTCGGGGGTGGTAATCGTGAGGGTCTCGGACATGGGGCTCTCCGTATCCAGCAGGCGTCGATGGGACTTTCGACCGAAGCGCTCTAACGTGCGCCGATGCGGTCAGGGCATAACAATATCGTGCCCCTGCGGCAGGGAACCCCAGATCATGAAGATGACCATTGAGATTGACTGCACGCCGGTGGAGGCCCGCGCCTTCCTTGGCCTGCCGGATGTGAGCGCCTTGAACGATCATCTGGTCAAGGAAATGCAGGAGCGGATGACCTCCAACATGGCCATGCTGGCGCCCGAGGAGCTGATGAAGAACTGGATGGCGTTCGGGGCCGGGGCCCAGGACCAATTCCGCAAACTGATGACCGCGGCGGCCGGGGCGGCTGTCGGGGGCATGGGCGGCAAGACCGAATGAACGACACGATCTACGCGCCGGCCACGGGCGCGGGCAGGGCGGCCGTGGCCGTGGTTCGGGTTTCCGGACCGCGCGCCGCCGACGCCGTGCGGGCCCTGGCGGGTGATCTGCCCAAGCCGCGCCGCGCGGCCCTGCGCCGGCTGACCCGCGAGGGGATCGCCCTGGACGACGCCCTGGTGCTCTGGTTCCAGGGGCCGGCCAGCTATACCGGCGAGGACGCCGCGGAGTTTCACGTGCACGGCGGACGGGCCGTGGTCGAGGCGCTGCTCGAAGCCTTGGCCGCCGAGGGACTGCGCCTGGCCGAGCCGGGCGAGTTCACGCGCCGCGCCTTCGAGAACGGCAAGCTGGATCTGACCCAGGCCGAGGGCGTGGCCGACCTGATCGACGCCGAGACCGAAGCCCAGCGTCGCCAGGCGCTGGGCCAGCTGGGTGGGGCGCTGAGCCAGCGCTACGACGCCTGGCGCGGGCTGCTGGTCCAGGCCCTGGCCATGCTCGAGGCGGCGGTCGACTTCCCGGACGAAGAGCTGCCCGAGGACGTGGCCGCCCGCGCCCGCCCGGGCCTGGAGGCCCTGGAGGCCGAGATCGGCGCCGCCCTGGCGGACGCCTCACGGGGCCGTCGGGTCCGGGACGGCTACCGCATCGCCCTGGTCGGCGCCCCGAACGCCGGCAAGAGCACCCTGCTGAACGCCCTGGCTGAGCGTGACGCGGCCATCGTCACCTCCACGCCGGGCACGACCCGCGACATCATCGAGGTCCCGCTGACCCTGGGCGGCTACAAGACCCTGCTGGCCGACACGGCCGGTTTGCGGACGACGGAAGACACGATCGAGGCCGAGGGCGTGCGCCGTGCGCGGGCCTGGGCGGCCGAGGCGGATCTGCGGCTCTGGGTCGTCGACGCCGCGATGTTCCACGTGAAACAGGACGAGGAACTGGATGTCGTTCAGCCTGGAGACTGGGCGATGGTCAACAAGACCGACCTGGTCGACGCCGTTCGGCTGGCTGAACTGCGCGAGGTTCTGTCGGCCCGTGGGTTGGCGGTGATCGAACTGGCGGCCCGCAAGCCCGGCGGCGCGGAGCAGGCGAGGGCGGCGTTGACCGCTCATGTGATCCAGGCCCTGTCCGGGGCCGAGTTTCCGGCCGCCACCCGGATCCGCCATGCCGAAAGCCTGACCGAGGCGCGCACCTATCTCCAGCGCGCCCTTTCCGACGTGGGGCTGGAAGTCGAACTCGCCGCCGAGGATGTTCGCCTGGCCGCGCGGTCCCTGTCGCGGATCACGGGCCGCATCGATCCCGAGGATGTGCTCGATCGAGTGTTTTCAAGCTTCTGCATCGGGAAGTGATGTTCCACGTGAAACATCGGCTTGAACTGTCCACAGGCTGATCACAGATGTCTCGGGCGTGTTTCACGTGAAACACCCGTGACCGACTCGCCGCTGCGGGGAGTCTCGCGTATAAGGCTAATACGCCCCCGCCGAGACGGGGGCGTTCGCATTCGAGGCGCGCAAGCTTGTCCAACACTTGGGATGTCATTGTCATCGGCGGCGGTCACGCCGGCTGTGAGGCCGCCGCCGCGTCGGCCCGCGCCGGCGCGCGCACCCTGCTGCTGACCCACAAGCGCGAGACCGTCGGCGAGATGTCGTGCAATCCGGCGATCGGCGGCCTGGGCAAGGGCCACCTGGTCCGCGAGATCGACGCCCTGGACGGCCTGATGGGCCGGATGGGCGACAAGGCCGGCATCCAGTATCGCCTGCTGAACCGTTCAAAGGGCCCCGCCGTGCGCGGCCCGCGCTCGCAGATCGACCGCAAGCTCTATCGCCAGGCCATGCAGGCCGAGCTGTTCGCCTATCCGAACCTCGACGTGATCGCCGCCGCGGCCGAGGACCTGATCGTCGAGGACGGCGTCGTGGCCGGGGTGATCGACGGGGAGGGCGGGGTCTACCGCGCTTCACGTGTGGTCCTGACCACCGGCACCTTCCTGAAGGGCGTCATCCACCAGGGCGAGACCCGCATCTCGGCCGGCCGGGTCGGCGACGCGCCGTCGATCGGCCTGTCGGACCGGCTCTACGCCCTCGGCTTCGACATGGGCCGCCTGAAGACCGGCACGCCCGCCCGCCTGGACGGCAAGACCATCGCCTGGGACCGCCTGGAGATGCAGGCCGCCGACGAACAGCCCGAGCCGTTCTCGTTCCTGACGACCCACGTGGACGTGCCGCAGATCCAGTGCGGCATCACCTACACCACGGCCGAAACCCACAAGATCATCGCCGAGCGCCTGGGCGAGTCGGCGGTCTATGGCGGCCGCGCCACCGGGATCGGCCCGCGCTATTGCCCGTCGATCGAGGACAAGGTCGTCCGCTTCGCCGACAAGACCAGCCACCAGGTGTTCCTGGAGCCGGAAGGCCTGGACGACGACACGGTCTATCCGAACGGCGTCTCGACCTCGGTCTCGGCCGAAACCCAGCTGCTGTTCCTGCGCACCATGCCGGGCCTCGAGAACGTCGAGGTCATCCGGTACGGCTATGCGATCGAGTATGACTATGTCGACCCTCGCGAGCTCTACCCGACCTTGGAGACCAAGCGTCTGCCCGGGCTCTACCTGGCGGGCCAGATCAACGGCACGACGGGCTACGAGGAAGCCGGCGCCCAGGGCCTGATGGCCGGGCTCAACGCGGCGCTGGCGGCGCGGGGCCGGGAGCCCGCCGTCTTCGCTCGCGACGAGGCCTATATCGGCGTGATGATCGACGACCTGGTCACCCGGGGCGTCACCGAGCCGTATCGGATGTTCACCAGCCGCGCCGAGTTCCGCCTGATCCTGCGGGCCGACAACGCCGACCAGCGCCTGACCGACAAGGGTCTGGACCTGGGCGTGGTGGGTCCGGTCCGGGCCGAGGCCTGGGCCGCCAAGAAGGCCGAGCTGGAGACCGTCCGCGCCTTCGCCCGTTCGGTGACCCTGACCCCGGCCGAGGCCAATCGCGCCGGCTTCAAGGTCAATCACGACGGCCAGCGTCGCGACGTCCTGGCCATGCTGGCCCTGCCCGACGTCACCCTCGACGGCCTGACTTCGGTATGGCCGGAGATTTCAGCGTGGAGCGGCATGGCCCGCGAGCAGATCGAGATCGAGGCGGCCTATGCCGGCTATCTCGACCGCCAGCGCAACGACGCCGAGGCCTTCCGCAAGGAAGAGGACCTGCGCCTGCCGGCCGATCTCGACTACGGCCTGGTTGGCAGCCTGTCGAACGAGGTGCGCGAGAAGCTGGCGCGGGTGAAGCCCCTGACCCTGGGCCAGGCGGCCCGGATCGAGGGCGTGACGCCGGGCGCCTTGACGGCCTTGCTGGCCCACGTCCGCCGCGCGAAGGCCGCTTGATGTCGGCTGTCGCTTCGCCCCTGGTCATCGAGGACCTGGACCCGGTCGACGCCGCCGCCTTCCAGCGGCTGACGGGCTGCACCGACGCGCAATTGGCCGACCTGACCCGCTTCCAGACCCTGTTGGCCGAGTGGAACGCGGTGATGAACCTGGTGGGCCCGGCGACGATCGCCACCTACTGGAACCGCCATGCCTGGGACAGCGCCCAGCTGCTGCGGCTGGCCCCCGACGCCAAGACCTGGGCCGACCTGGGGGCCGGCGCCGGCCTGCCCGGCGTGGTGCTGGCGATCCTGCTGAAGGACACGCCGGGCGCCAAGGTTCACCTGGTCGAGAGCATGGCCAAGCGCTGCAAGTTCCTGCGGGCCGTGGCCGACGATCTGGACTTGCCCGTCGAGATCCACAACGCCCGCGCCGAAGAGCTGGACCTGAAGGTCGACGTCGTGACCGCGCGGGCCTGCGCGCCGATGGTCAGACTGCTCGGGTACGCCCAGCCCTACCTGAAGCGCGGCGCGATCGGCTGGTTCCTGAAGGGACAAGATGTCGCTTCTGAGCTGGCCGAGGCCGCTACATATTGGAAATTCGAGTCGACCCTGCGGCCATCCCTGAGCGACCCGCGAGGCCAGATCGTGCAAGTGAAGGGGCTTAAGAGTGTCCGTAAAGTCTGACCAACCGCTGCGCGTTCTCGCCATCGCCAACCAGAAGGGCGGGGTGGGTAAGACCACGACCGCGATCAATCTGGGCACCGCCCTGGCGGCCTGCGGCGAGCGCGTGCTGCTGATCGACGCGGATCCTCAGGGCAACTGCTCGACCGGCCTGGGCATCACCCGCCTGCAGCGCCGCACCACCCTGTACGACGTGCTGATGGGCGAGGCGCCGGTGATCGACGCCGCGGTCAAGACCGAGCTTCCGGGCCTGGAGGTGATCCCCGCCGACGCCGACCTGTCGGGCGTCGAGATCGAGCTGGGCCAACAGGCGCGCCGTTCCTACCGCCTGCGCGACGCGCTGGAGCCCCTGCGCGCCAACGGTCCCTACACCTATGTGCTGATCGACTGCCCGCCGTCCCTGAACGTGCTGACCGTCAACGCCATGACCGCCGCCGACGCGGTGTTCGTGCCGCTGCAGTGCGAGTTCTTCGCCTTGGAAGGCCTGACCCAGCTGATGCGGACCATCGAGCGGGTGCGCGGCAGCCTCAATCCCAAGCTGGAGATCCAGGGCGTGGTGCTGACCATGTACGATCGCCGCAACAGCCTGTCGGACCAGGTGGCCAAGGATGTCCGGCAACACTTCGGCGACAAGGTGTATGACGCGGTCATACCGCGCAACGTCCGGGTGTCCGAGGCCCCGTCCTTCGGCAAGCCCGTGCTGCTCTACGACCTCAAATGCGCCGGCAGCCAGGCCTATCTGCGGCTGGCGCGCGAGGTGATCAGCCGCGAGAAGTCGAGGCTTTCCCAGGCGGCTTGAGCACCGTCTGAGGATAACCATCCAAGTCATTGTCGAAATTGAGTGTTGAGCGCGTGAGGGAGTCGGTCGTGGTGGGAGAGCCGGGGATGTCTGAAGGTCGTCGTGGTCTGGGTCGCGGGCTTTCCGCCCTGCTCGGCGAAGTCGATTCCGCGCCTGCCCAGGCTCCGGGCGACACCAGCGGCGGTTCGCGCGAGGCTCCGATCGAGCTGATCCGCCGCAATCCCGAACAGCCGCGTCGGACCTTCCGAGAGGAAGACCTGGTAGAACTCGCGGACTCGATCCGCGAGAAGGGCGTGCTGCAGCCGATCCTGGTGCGTCCGGCGCCGGGCGCCTCGGGCGAGTACCAGATCGTCGCCGGCGAGCGCCGCTGGCGGGCCGCCCAGCGCGCCGGCCTGAAGACCATCCCGATCATGATCCGCGAGCTGGACGACCTGGCGGTGCTGGAGATCGGCATCATCGAGAACGTCCAACGCGCCGACCTCAACGCGATCGAAGAGGCGCTGAGCTACAAGGTGCTGATCGAGAAGTTCGGCCAGACCCAGGAAGTGATCGCCCAGACCGTGGGCAAGAGCCGCAGCCACGTGGCCAACACCCTGCGCCTGCTGTCGCTGCCGGACTCGGTCCAGCACTATGTGACCTCGGGCGAGATGACCGCCGGCCACGCCCGCGCCATCGCCAATGTGCCCGACCCGGCCGCCCTGGCGCGCGAGGTCATCGACAAGGGTCTGTCGGTTCGCGACGCCGAGGCCCTGGCCCGCCGCGCGCCGACCGCCGACGGCGAGGTTCGCGCCAAGTCGAGCGGCGGCCGTCCGCCTCGGACCAAGGACACCGACACCCAGGCGCTGGAGGCCGACCTGTCGTCGGTGCTCGGCCTCGACGTCGAGATCGATCATCGCGGCGGGACCGGCGCCCTGACCATCCGCTACGCGACGCTCGAGCAGTTGGACGATCTCTGCAACCGGCTGACGCGCGGCCACTAGAGGGCGTCCTTGAGGGTCCTCTGTCGCGCGCAGAATGGGGCTCGTCCGTATCCCTGGTCGAGCTGTTCGCCAGAATTGAGGCCGCCTGGGCGCGGAGTTTCCGACAAGGCGCTGAAATCCAAAGGGAAATGGCGATATAGGCTGAAAATTCGGTCGGCCCCTCCAAAGGCTGGATTCGGCAAATTCCTGTGGATGAAGCTGCTGGCGGTTTGACGAAGCCGCCGACTCGCCTGTCGAGCCGCGCTAGAGACCCAGCCGCCGGGCCTTGCCGGCGATCTGCAGGGCGAGGCGCTCGGAGATCAGCTGGTCGGGAGAGCCGGAGGTCTTGCAGGCCTTGTCGGCCGCCAGCACCTCGGCCTGGACCACCAGCAGCTGATCCAGGGTCCAGGCCCGGGCCTGGCGCAGGAACTCGCGCTCGCTCTTCCAGAACACGCCGGAGGCCTTGGCGGCGGCCGCCAGGTCGACGCCGTTCTTGTGCAGGGTCAGGGTGCGGCGCAGCCGGCCCAGGTGATAGCCCATGGCCCGCACGGCGGCGGGTCCGCCCTCGCCCTCGGCGGCGGCGCGGCGCAGGCCGGCCTGGGCGGGACCCACGCGTCCGCCGAAGGCGTCGATGGCGGCGTCGCCCAGCGAAGCCTCGGGCTCGACGCCCAGAAAGTCGGTCAGATCGGCCGGCGTGGCCACGACGCCGCTGCCGGGGTTCAGATAGAGCGCCAGCCGCTCGATTTCGGCGCGCGCCACGCCGCGCTCCTTGGGCAGGCGCGAGACGAACAGGTCCATGGCCTCGCCGTTCAGGCTGACCTTGTCCTTGGCCAGGGTCTCGCGGGCCAGACGGGCCAGGTCGCCGGCCTCGTCCTCGTAGCAGGGGATCACCGCCGCGCCGGCGGCCTTTTCGGCGACCTTGCGCAGGGTGGAGTCGCGGCCCAGGGGGCCGGCCTCGATCAGGAAGAAGGCGTCCGGGTTCAGCTGGCCCTCGACGTGGCGGGTGAGGGCCTCGGCCGCCTGCTTGTCGGGACCGCCCTTCTCGCCGGTCAGCCGCAGACGCACCAGCCGCCGGCCGCCCATCATCGACAGGGCCGAAAGCTCGTCCTCGAGCTTGCCGGCCTGGCTGTCCAGGTCGCTTTCCGTCAGCTGGGCGGTGTCGAACGGATCGTCGGGGCGCGCGAACAGCTTGTTGGCCAGCTGGTCGGCGCGGTCACGCACCACCCCGCGGTCGCGGCCGTAGATGACCACGGCGCGGATGTCGGCGGCCGGGTCCCGCAGGAAGCGTTCGATGTCCGGTCGTTTCGACAGGATCATGGCCAGCGTGCTCGAGCGAAGTGAAAGCCGGTTCGCGTGAAGAGGACGCGCGAAAACAAGATCGAGACCTTAAGCCTTGGCCTTGCCCGCGAGCCAGGTGGCCAGTTCCATCTGGATCCGGCGGGCCAGCTCGGTCGCGGCGCGTTCCTGACTGTCCTCCTGGGCGGCGATGGAGGAATAGGGCTGGTCGGCCGAGTCGTAGGTCACCGCGGCGCTGGTGACGCCCGACCGCACGGGATTTCCGGTCTTGGAGTCCATCAGCTGCCACGAGGCGGTCAGGCTCAACTCATAGCGGTTGGCGACGTTGTCGACGCGGACGCCGCGCGCGTAGCGCTGCTCGCTGATGGTGTAGATCAGCCGGTGGGATGGCAGCACGTTGACGTCGCGGGCGAAGGCGTCGTCCAACTTCTCGCGCAGCAGATAGCCGGCGCGTCCAGGCGGTGCGACCACCTCTATGGCGCTGAGTCCCTTGGTGACCGACTGGGGGCCGTACAGGGGCGTGAAGCCGCAGGCCGACAGGCTCAGGGCCACGACGGCGAAAAGGGCGGCGGGAAGGGCTTTGGAAAGGAGCGAAAAGCGCGTCATGGATCAGCCGGCCACGATGTTGACGATACGGTCTTTCACCACGATCACCTTGCGAACGGTCAGGCCCTCAAGGTGGGCCATGACGGCGGCGTCCGCCAGCGCGATTTTCTCGACCTCGGCTTCGGCGGCGCCGGCCTTGACCTTGATCTCGCCGCGGCGCTTGCCGTTGATCTGAATGGGCAGCACGCGCTCGTCGTCGGCGGCCAGGGCGGGATCCGCCTTGGGCCAGGGCGCATCGACGACCATGCCGCTCTTGCCCAGCTGCGCCCAGGCCTCCTCGGCCAGGTGGGGCGTGAAGGGCGAGATCAGGCGCGCCAGGATCTCGAGGGCCTCGGCGCGGGCCGCCAGGACGCCGTGGGTGGCGTTCTCGGCCGGGGCGGCCTTCAGCATGTTCAGGAACTCGTACAGGCGCGCCACGCCGCTGTTGAAGCGGAAGCCCTCGATTGAGTCCGTCACGAAGCCGATCAGCCGGTGGGCGCCTTTGCGCAGGGCCAGGGCGGCCGCGTCGGCCTCGTCGTGGGCGAAATCGCCGGCCGGCTGGCTTTCGAACTCGTTCCAGACCCGGTGGGTGAAGCGCCAGGAGCCCTCGACGCCGCTGTTGGTCCATTGCACGTCGCGCTCGGGCGGGCTGTCGCTCATCACGAACAGGCGCGCGGCGTCGACGCCGTAGGCCTCGAAGATGTCCTCGGGGGCGACGACGTTCTTCTTGGACTTGGACATCTTCTCGATGTCGCCGATGACGATCGGCTCGCCGGTCGCCGCGTGCTTGGCCGAGCGGCTATTGCCTTCGACGGCGATGACCACGTCCGAGGGCTCGACCCATTCGCCGGCCGCGTTCTTGTAGGCCTCGTGGGTGACCATGCCCTGGGTGAACAGGCCGGCGAACGGCTCCTCCACCGAGACCAGCCCCTCGTCCTTCAGGGCACGGGTGATGAAGCGGGCGTACAGCAGGTGCAGCACCGCGTGCTCGACGCCGCCGATATATTGGTCGACGGGCATCCAGTGATCGGCGGCGGCCTTGCTGATGGGCTCGGCGGCGGTCGGATCGGTGAAGCGGGCGAAGTACCACGAGCTGTCGACGAAGGTGTCCAGCGTGTCGGTCTCGCGCTCGGCCTTGCCGCCGCAGCTGGGGCAGGTGGTGTGGCGCCAGGTCGGATGGCGCAGCAGCGGGTTGCCCGGCTTGTCGAAGGCCACGTCGTCGGGCAGCACCACCGGCAGCTGGTCTTCCGGCACGCCGACCGGTCCGCAGGCGGAGCAGTGGATGACCGGGATCGGGCAGCCCCAATAGCGCTGGCGCGAAACGCCCCAGTCGCGCAGGCGATAGACGGTGGCGCCCTGGCCCTGGTCCATGGCCTCGATGCGGTTGACCGCCTCGGTCTTGGCGGCCTCGACGTCCAGGCCGTCCAGGAATTTGGAATTGAAGATCGCGCCGGGCCCGACGTAGGCCTCCTTGCCGACCTGGAAGCTCGCGGCGTCCTCGCCCGGCGGCAGCACCACGGGCAGCACCGGCAGGTCGTACTTGCGGGCGAAGTCCAGGTCGCGCTGATCATGGGCCGGGCAGGCGAAGATCGCGCCCGTGCCGTAGTCCATCAGGATGAAGTTGGCGATCCAGACCGGCAGGGTCTGGGTCGGGTCCAGCGGATGGACCACGCGCAGGCCGGTGTCGCGGCCCAGCTTTTCGGCGCCCTCGATGTCGGCTTCCGACGTGCCGCCCTTGCGGCATTCGGCGACGAAAGCGGCCACGGCTGGGTCGGCCGCCGCCAGCTGCTCGGCCAGCGGGTGTTCGGGGGCGATCCCGACGAAGCTGGCGCCGAACAGGGTGTCGGGGCGGGTGGTGTAGACCTCCAGGCCGTCAGCGTGGCCGGCGGGAGCCTTGCCGGCGAACTTGAAGGTGAACCGCAGGCCCTTGGACCGGCCGATCCAGTTCTCCTGCATGATCCGGACCTTTTCGGGCCAGCGGTCCAGGGTCTTCAGGCCGTCGATCAGCGCGTCGGCGTAGTCGGTGATGCGCAGGAACCACTGGGTCAGCTTGCGCTTCTCCACGGTCGCGCCCGAGCGCCAGCCCTTGCCGTCGATCACCTGCTCGTTGGCCAGGACGGTCATGTCGACCGGGTCCCAGTTGACCGAGGCCTCCTTGCGATAGACCAGGCCGCGCTTCAGCAGGCGCAGGAACCAGGCTTGCTGCTTGCCGTAATATTCCGGGTCGCAGGTGGCGAACTCGCGCGACCAGTCGACCGACAGGCCCAGGGCCTTCAGCTGCTCGCGCATGGCGGCGATATTGTCGTAGGTCCAGCCCTTGGGGTGGACGCCGCGTTCCATGGCGGCGTTCTCGGCCGGCATGCCGAAGGCGTCCCAACCCATCGGGTGCAGCACGTTGAAGCCCTGGGCGCGCTTGTAGCGGGCCACGACGTCGCCCATGGCGTAGTTGCGCACATGGCCCATGTGGATGCGCCCCGACGGGTAGGGGAACATCTCGAGCACGTAGTACTTCGGACGCGCGTCAGGCGTGACCGGCGTCAGGAAGGTGTTGGCGTTCGCCCAGGCGGCGCGCCACTTCGGCTCGGTGTCTTTGGGATTGTAGCGGGCCATGAAACCAGACTGTTCGTGCGGAGGACGACGCTTTTGGGCGCGCTCCGCGGAAGTCTTAAGCGGTTTCGCGGCCTCGGCGCGCTTCTAAAAGTGCGAACGGGAGCCTTTTGTCGCCAGGACAAAGGGCTCCCGCGAAGAACTGCGGCGAAAGCCTAGTTCTTGATGTTGGAAAGTCGAAGCTGACGGGCGCGGGTCAGGATGGCGTTTTCGACGTCGGTCGCCGTCTGTTCGGTGGCGGCGCTGTCGACCCAGCCGCCGCCGGCGTCCTTGACCTGCTTGAAGATCGTCACGTTCAGGCCGTCGGCGCGCAGACGGGTGTCCAGGATGTAGACCGTCGCCTTGAAGCGCTCGTCCGGCTTTTCCGGATTGGTGTACCAGTCGGTGACGATCACGCCGCCGTAGGGATCGGCCGAGGCCAGGGGCATGAAGGCCAGGGTGTCCAGGCTGGCGCGCCACAGGAAGCCGTTGACGCCGATCGCCCCGGCTTGCGGCGCGGCCTTGCCGCCGCCACGGCCCTTGAAGGGATTGAACCCCGGTTCATCGCTTTGGGTCGTGAACTGGCCGCCGCCCTTGTTGCCGCCACAGGCTGAAACCCCGGTCAGAACGGTCAACGCCAGAACGCCAGCGGCGACGCCGCGCAACACCGACCCACGCTCAAACGCCATAGTACCTCGCTCCAATGTATCACCCGGCGCTTTCGCGCGACCTGGCGCGCCCCCGCAGCCGGAAGCCGGTCTATAGCATGGTCGCGCTGGGTCAAAACAGGAATCGCGTGGCAGGACCGCCACAGGCGCCGCTTGAATCGACTCCCGCGACCCTGAGTCCAATCCAACTACGGTTGACCGCGTTGTACTAGGGTCTTTAATCGATGTTCAGGGAGCCCGCTCCTATATAGGGTTTGACTCTATCGAGGCCGGGTTGGGATTGGGTTCGAGTAATATGTTCGCCGCACGGTATTTCATGGCAGGGGCCGCCGCGCTGATCCTGATGGGATCGGCTTCGGCAACCTATGCCCAGAGCAAGCCGCGCACGGCCGCGCCCGACTTCGCCGTGAAGAGCGATTTCGGCAATCCGACCCCGATCGCCCCGTTCAACCCGACGCAAGGCCCGAAGAAGTCCCTGAAGTGGGACGACAAGAAGGGCAAGTGGGGCCTCAAGCTCGATCTCGAACAGCCCGTGGGCCGCGAGATGGAGGCCAAGGACGTGCAGGCCGGGGCCTATTACAGCGTCACCCCGTCGATCCGCGTCGGCGGCGCCGTGGCCCTGGGCGACCAGAACCCCGCTTTGGCGGCCCGCAGGAACGAGATCCAGGAGCCCGCGCCGCGGGTGAAGCTGGAAACCGCGTTCAAGTTCTAGACTTTCAGGCGCT
The DNA here is from genome assembly GCF_001427165.1 of Caulobacter sp. Root487D2Y. Classification (NCBI taxonomy): domain Bacteria; kingdom Pseudomonadati; phylum Pseudomonadota; class Alphaproteobacteria; order Caulobacterales; family Caulobacteraceae; genus Caulobacter; species Caulobacter sp. Root487D2Y. The sequence goes on along the minus strand of NZ_LMFD01000001.1, from coordinate 202,772 downwards.
CAGCGCCTCCACCGCCGCGATCCCGACAATTCCCGTGTCCAGCAGCAGCGTCGCCGTGTCCGCGCGCACGCCGCCCAGGGCATAGACCGGCGCTTCCACCGCCTCGACGATCTGTTTCAGGCCGTCCACGCCCAGCGGCGCGCCCGCCGAAGGGCTGCGGCTGGGGAAGACCGGCGACACCACCAGGGCGTCCGCGCCCGTCGCGGCGCCGGCCAGGGCCGCGGCCAGGTCATGGGCGGCCAAGGTGATCAGCCAGTCCGGATGCGCGACGCGCAGGTCCGGCGCCTGGGCGGCCAGCCGCTCGGGCAGATGAAGGCCGTCGGCCTCGATCTCCAACGCCAGCGCCGCGTCCGCGCCGACCAGGAGCGTCAGGCCGCGCCGCCGGGTGATCTGGCGCAGCCGCCGGCCTCGCGCCGCCGCGTCCGGCGCGCCGAACGCCCGGAACACCACGGCCGCGCCGATCGGCAGGCGCTCGGCGGCCCGTTCGGGATCCGGCGTCCGTTCCGGATCGGTGAAGAACAGCAGGTTTGGCAGCGGCTTTCCGCGCACCGGCCATGGGCGAAGGCGCGCGACCGTTCTAGACAGGGCTTCCATCTCGTCGGTTGCGCGTGTTGAGCCCATGTCAGACGTCTACTCCTCGGTCCTGTCCCGCATCCGCGCCGCCGCCCTGGCCGCCGGCCGTCCAGCCGACGCGGTCACCCTGGTGGCGGTGTCCAAGCTGCAGCCATGGGACCATATCGCGCCCATTTTCGACGCGGGCCAGCGGGTGTTCGGGGAAAATCGCGTCCAGGAGGCCATCGGCCGCTGGAGCGAGCGCCGGGCCGAGATCGAACTGCGCCTGATCGGACCCCTGCAGAGCAACAAGACCCGCGACGCGGTGGCCTTCTTCGACGTGATCGAAAGCCTCGACCGCGAGAAGCTGGCGCGGGTGCTGGCCGACGAGATCCAGGCCCAGGGCAAGGCGCCCCGGCTGTACATCCAGGTCAACACCGGCGAGGAGCCGCAGAAGGCCGGCGTCAGCCCCGGCGAGGCCGACGGCTTCGTCGCCCTGTGCCGGGGCCTGGACTTGCCCGTGGAGGGCCTGATGTGCATTCCGCCGGCCGATCTCGACCCCGCCCCGCATTTCCGCCTGCTGGGCCAGATCGCGGCCCGCAACGGGCTGGAGAAGCTGTCGATGGGCATGAGCGACGATTTCGAGACCGCCATCGCCTGCGGGGCGACCTCCGTGCGCGTGGGGTCGGCGCTGTTCGGTTCGCGGACCTAGGCCGACGCGATCTCGACCGCGTCGCCGGGCCTGGCGGCCGCCAGCAGGGCCTCGATATCCTCCCGCGCCAGGGCCACGCAGCCCTCGGTGCCGGGATAGCCGTCGCGCGCCAGGTGCAGGAAGATCGCCGAGCCCAGGCCCGGGGCCGGGGGATCGTCGTTGTGCCCCAGCACCACCACCAGGTCGTAGACGCGGTCGTCGCGCCACAAGCGCTCGGCGCTGGCCGGGTAGGGCAGTCTGACAGGCTTGTTGTAGGCCGGGTCGCCCGGGGCGTCGCACCAGCCGTCGTCCGCCGCGATCGGCCTGGCCTCCAGGGCGGTCTGCGGGCCGTCCGGATAGACGTCGGGGCGGTAGAGCACGTGGCGGATCGGCCAGACGCCCGTCGGACTGCGGTTGTCGCCCTCGCGCTTGTCGGCCGCGGCGATCACCCCGGCCTTGCCCAGCGCGGCCCGCGCGGTCTTTCCATCCCAGGCGATCTGGCCGTCCCAAGGGCTTGAACCGTCGGGACGGGCGCGAAAGATCGTCAAGACCGGGTCTCCAAGAGCGTTGCGCGGCAAGAGGTTGAGAACCGCCTTGGCGCCGGGGGCCGCAGCGGTGCATGTTCCCGCCCATGGCGCAACGCAAAACCCTTCTCCTGGTCGACGACGACGATGATCTGCGCGGAGCTCTGGCCGAGCAGCTCGCCCTCCACGAGGAGTTCGCGGTCGCCGAGGCTCCCACCGCCGGCGAAGGCGTGCGGATGGCCAAGGAGCTCAAGCCGGACCTGGTCCTGCTGGACGTCGACTTGCCCGACATGGACGGCCGCGAGGCCTGCCGCCTGATGCGCAAGAACGGCGTCACCGCGCCCGTCATCATGCTGACGGCGGCCGCCAGCGACAGCGACACCATCCTGGGCCTGGAATCGGGCGCCAACGACTATGTCACCAAGCCCTTCCGCTTCGGCGTCTTGCTGGCCCGCATCCGCGCTCAGCTGCGCAGCTACGAGGCCTCGGAAGACGCCCTGTTCCGCATCGGTCCCTACGAGTTCCGGCCCTCGGCCAAGCTGCTGATCGACGAGAAGCAGAAGAAGGTCCGGCTGACCGAGAAGGAAACCAACATCCTCAAGTACCTCTACCGCGCCGGCTCCAAGCCGGTGTCGCGCGAGGAGCTGCTGACCGAGGTCTGGGGCTACAACGCCGGGGTCACCACCCACACCCTGGAAACCCACGTCTATCGCCTGCGCCAGAAGATCGAACCGGATCCGGCCATGGCGCGGATCCTGATCACCGAGATGGGCGGCTATCGGCTGCAGCCGTAGAAGCCGGAGCCGTAAAAGGTTGTCATCCCGGACAAGCGCGCAGCGCGCCGATCCGGGACGACGCGTGAACGCATGCGCTTCCGGCGGTCCCGGGTCTTCGCTTCGCTACGCCCGGGATGACAGCGGATTTTGGACAAAGAAAAAGGCCCCAATCGCCGAAGCGGTTGGGGCCTTTGTCATTCAGCGATCAGCCTGCGATCAGGCGTTGCCGACCACCACGCCCTCGGCCTGGGCCTTGCGGGCGGCGTAGACGCCGGCGAAGTCGATCGGGTCGATCAGGAAGGGCGGGAAGCCGCCTTCGGAGGTGATGTCCGAGATCAGGCGGCGGGCGTAGGGGAACAGGAAGCGCGGGCACTCGATCAGCAGCACCGGCTCCAGCTGGTCTTCCGGCACGCCGGCGATGTGGAACAGGCCGCCGTACATCACCTCGACGTGGAACACCGGCTGTTCGTCGCGGGTGGCGCGAGCCGACAGCTTCAGGTCCACCTCGAACAGGCCGTCGGGACGGCCTCGGGCGTTCATCTCCACGCCCATGTCGATGGCGGGCGGAGCGCCGCCGGCGCGCAGGGAATCGGGGGCGTGCGGGCTCTCGAACGAGAAGTCGCGCACGAACTGGGCGATGATGCGGATGCCGCTTTCGGTGGCCGCGGAGTCGTCCTGAGCGGCGGGCGGAGCGGCGGTCGTGTCGGTCATGTGCGATAAATCCGTATTCGGCGTCGAAATTGGCCGCTAGGAGAGAGCCGGGCTGCTAACACGAGGGCGGCTGGCGCGCAACGTCAGGCGCCTGACGCGCGAGCCCGTTATCGCCTATATAAGCGTAAGGCGGCGCGTTGGCCGAACGAGCGGAAAATATCGTGTTTGAATGGATTATCCTCGCGGCCCTGGCCGCGGTCATTCTCTACCAGCTGTACGCCACCCTGGGTCGCCGGGTCGGGCGTCAGCCGGAGGACGCCCCCGCGGTGGTTCCCGCCAACGCCTCGACGCGTGATTTGAAGGCCCCCGAGACGCCGCCCGAAGCGCTGTCGGGGCTGGCCGCCCTGCGCGCCCGCCAGGCGGACTTCGACATCGGCCAATTCCTGAGCGGCGCGCGGCAGGCTTACGAGATGATCGTCAAGGCCTTCGCCGCCGGCGACCGCGAAACGCTCCGGCCGCTGCTGTCTTCGGACGTCATGGCCAATTTCGAAGCCGCCATCGCGGCCCGCGAGGCCCAGAACCGCGTCGAGAAGGCCGAATTCCTGGTCACGCCGCGCACCGACCTGGATTCGATCACGGTCGAGGGCGATGTCGCCAAGGCGGTGGTCCGCATCCTGGCCGAGATCCGCACCCGTTCGACCGGCGCCGAGGGCGAGGCGGTCGACGACCGTCGCACCGCCGATCTGTGGACCTTCCAGCGCGACCTGAAGAGCAAGAACCCCAATTGGACCCTGGTCCGCGTCGACGTCGCGGAGGCCTGATGCTTCGCCACGGGCTTGTCGCCGCCTTCGCCCTGCTGGCGCTGGCGGCCTGTACGACCGCGCCGCCGCCGCCGGTCGGCGCCGGCCCGATCCCGCCGCCGGTCGGGCCTCCCGTCACGCCGACGGGCCCGGGCGCGGTGTCGTTCAGCGACCTGGCCGGCTGGTCGCAGGAAGACCACCTCGGCGCCCTGGACGCTTTCCGGCAGGGCTGCGGCGTGGCCAAGGATCCGGCCCTGGCCGAGGTGTGCCGCAAGGCCCGCGCCGAGCGCCCGGGCAATGACGACGACGCCCGCCGCTTCATCGAAGCGAATTTTCGTCCCGAGCCCGTCCCGGGCCAGGGCCTGCTGACCGCCTATTTCGCGCCGGAATACGAGGCGCGGATGTCGCGCTCGGCCGAGTTCAGCGCCCCGATGCGCGGCAAGCCCGACGATCTCGTCACCCTGGACCTGGCTCAGTTCGACCCCGGCCTGGTCGGCAAGAAGGTCACCGGCGAGATCGAGGGCGGCCAGGTGCAGCCTTATCCGGACCGCGCGGCCATCGAGGCCACGCCGGAGACCCGCCCCCTGGCCTGGATGCGCCCGGAGGACCTGTTCTTCCTGCAGATCCAGGGCTCGGGCATTCTGGTGATGCCGGACGGTCGCCGGGTGCGCGCGGCGTTCGCGGCCCACAACGGCCGTCCGTTCGTCGGCATCGCCACGCCGATGCGCGAGAAGGGTTTGCTGCCCGACAACAACACCTCGGGCGACGCGATCCGCGGCTGGCTGGCCGACCATCGCGGTCCCGAAGCCGACGCGATCATGCAGCTCAACCCGCGCTACGTGTTCTTCCAGACCCTGCCCGACGACGGCAGGCAGGCGGTGGGCGCGGCGGGGATCCCGCTGCCGGCCGGCCGGGCCATCGCCGTGGACGCCAGCAAGCACGCCCTGGGCGAGCTCTATTGGCTGGACGCCGGCGCGCCGAAGCTGGCCGGGGCCTTCCCGACCTATCGCCGCCTGGCGGTGGCCCTGGACGTCGGCGGGGCGATCAAAGGCGACGTGCGGGCCGATCTCTACACCGGCACGGGCCCGGCGGCGGGGGCGGAGGCCGGGCGCGTGCGCCACGACCTGCGCCTCTATCGCCTCGTTCCCCGAGGCTGAGGCCGTGAAGCGCCCCCCGCGCCAGGAAGAACTGCGCCTGTGGGGCATGGTCACCGCCACGGTGAAGGCCAAGTCGAGCCAGAAGGCGGCCGGCTGGACGCCCAAGGCCGAAAAGTCGCTGATCCAGCCGACGACGCTGCAGCCGATGGCGCCGCTGCTGGTCGATCCCAAGACGATCAAGCCGGCGGGCGCCAGCCGCCAGCCGGGGCCGCTGGAGGGCATCGAGCCCAACCGCAAGCGCAAGATCGCCCGCGAGCACACCCCGCTGGACGCGCGGCTGGACCTGCACGGCCTGGACCAGGACCGCGCCCGTCCGGTGCTGGAGGCGTTCCTGCGCCGCGCCTGGGAGGACGGCCACCGCGCCGCCCTGGTGGTCACCGGCAAGGGCAAGCTGGGGGTCGGGGTTCTGAAGGCCCGCACGCCCGAATGGCTGGCCGGCCCGGCCCTGCGCGACATCGTGGCGGGGGTGTCGCCGGCGGATAAGCGCCACGGCGGGGACGGGGCGTTGTACGTGGCGCTGAAGCGTCGGCCGCCGAAGGTCTGACGGTTTAGGTCCTCCCCCTTTGGGGGAGGTGTCGGCGAAGCCGACGGAGGGGGGAGTGGTCCCACCTCAGCAATATCCCCCCACCGATCGCTGCGCGATCGCCTCCCCCACAGGGGGAGGGCCTAGGAGGGGCGCGAAGCCTTCTCAGCGATCCCCGAGGTCCCCTCACGCGCCGTGAGCTTCTCAGCCACCGCATCCAGCGACACGCCCGAAGCCGCCAGCAGCACCAGCCAGTGGTACAACAGGTCGGCGCTCTCGGCCGCCAGGGCGTCCGACCCCTGAGCCACGGCGGCGATCACCGTCTCGACGGCTTCCTCGCCCAGCTTCTTGGCGGCCAGGGTCGGATCGTTCAGCAGCTTGGCGGTGTAGGACGCGGTCGGATCGCCGCCCTTGCGGGTCTCGATCGTCGCGGCCAGGCGCTCCAGGACCTCGAACAGCTTGCTCACGCGGCCCCCTTCAGGTCGTCCAGGCGCACGGGGATGCCGGCGTCGGCCATGGCCCGCTTGGCCTCGCCGATGCTGATCTCGCCGAAGTGGAAGATCGAGGCGGCCAGCACGGCGGCGGCGTGGCCGTCGCGGGCGGCCTCGACCAGGTGATCGGTCGTGCCGGCCCCGCCCGAGGCGATCACCGGCACGGTGACCGCGCCGGTCACGGCCTTGAGCAGCGGGATGTCGTAGCCGATCTTGGCTCCGTCGCGGTCCATCGAGGTCAGCAGGATCTCGCCCGCGCCGCGCTCGACCACCTTGGCGGCCCAGTCGACCACGTCGATGCCGGTGTCCTTGCGGCCGCCATAGGTCCAGACGTTCCAGCCGGAGCCGTCCTCGCGCGCCTTGGCGTCGATGGCCACCACCACGCACTGGGCGCCGAACGCGTCGGCCCCGGCGGCCACCAGGTCGGGGTTCTCGACGGCGGCGGTGTTGACCGAGACCTTGTCGGCGCCGGCCAGCAGCAGGCGACGCATGTCGGCCACCTGGCGCACGCCGCCGCCGACCGAGACCGGCATGAAGCAGACCTCGGCGGTGCGGGAGATCACGTCCAGGATCAGGCCGCGGCCCTCGCTGGAGGCGGTGATGTCCAGGAACATCAGCTCGTCGGCGCCCGCCGCGTCATAGGCGCGGGCCTGCTCCACCGGGTCGCCGGCGTCGCGCAGGGCCACGAAATTGACCCCCTTGACCACCCGGCCGTCCTTGACGTCCAGGCAAGGAATGATCCGGGTCTTCAGCATCAGGCGGCCGCTATGGTCAGGGCTTCGGCCGGCCGGATCGTGCCGGCGTAGAGCGAGCGGCCCAGGATGGCGCCGGCGATCTCGACGCCCGCGCGGGCCTTCAACCGCTCGATGTCGGCCACCGAGGCCACGCCGCCCGAGGCGATCACCGGGATCGACACGGCGTCGGCCAGTTCGCCCACGCCCTCGACATTGACCCCGGTCAGGGCGCCGTCGCGGCTGATGTCGGTGACGATCAGGGCGGCCACGCCCGCGTCCTCGAAGCGTTTGCCCAGGGTGATGGCGTCGATGTCCGACAGGCCGGTCCAGCCGTCGACCGCCACCTTGCCGTCGCGCACGTCGACGGCCACGGCGATCTGCTCTGGCCACAGGCGGGCGGCCTTGCGGACCAGTTCGGGGTCATGGACGGCGACGGTGCCGAGGATCACGCGGCTGACGCCCGCCTCGATCCAGGCTTCGACGCCCTCCAGGGTGCGGATGCCGCCGCCCAGCTGCACCGGGATCGAGATGGCCTCCAGGATCGACTGCACGGCGGCGGTGTTGACCGACTTGCCCTGGATGGCGCCGTTCAGGTCGACCACGTGCAGCCACGAGAAGCCGTCGCGCACGAAGCGTTCGGCCTGGTCGGCGGGGCTGGTGTTGAAGACCGTGGCCTTTTCCATGTCGCCGTGCAGCAGGCGCACGCACTGGCCGTCCTTCAGGTCGATGGCGGGATAGAGGATCATGGGCGCCATTCCAGGAAGTTGGCGAGCAGGGCGAGCCCCGCGGCTTGGGATTTTTCGGGGTGGAACTGTACGCCCGCGACGTTGCCCTTGGCCACAGCGGCCGTGAACGGGCCGCCGTGGTCGGTGACGGCCAGCACGTCGGCCGGGTCGGTCGGCGTCAGGGCGAAGGAGTTGGCGTAGTACATGTGGGCGCCGCTTTCGACGCCCTTGAACAGGGCGTGGTCGCGCGTGAAGGTGATCGCGTTCCAGCCCATGTGCGGAATGGTCAGGGTCGGATCGTTCGGCTCCAGCTTCCTGACCTGGCCGCCGATCCAGTCGAGGCCCGGGGTGACGCCGAACTCCAGGCCTTCGGTCGCCAGCAGCTGGTGGCCGACGCAGATGCCCAGGAACGGCGCGCCCTTGCCGTGCACGGCCTCGTTCATGGCCTCGTAGACGCCCGAGGCGTCCAGGCCGGCGCGGCACGAGGCGAAGGCCCCCACGCCGGGCAGCACCACGCGGTCGGCGGCGGCCACGATCGCGGGGTCGGCGGTGACAACGATGTCAGCGTCGATCGCGTGGCGGCGGGCCGCCTCGCGCAGGGCCTTTTCGGCCGAGCGCAGGTTGCCCGACCCGTAATCGATCAGGGCGACGGTCTGCATGAAATCAGATTCCCTACAGCACGCCCTTGGTGGAGGGGGCATGGCCGCCGGTCTTGGGGTCGATCTCGACCGCCTGACGCAGCGCCCGGGCCAGGGCCTTGAACCCGCTCTCGGCGACGTGGTGGGTGTTGTCGCCGTAGAGGGTCTCCAGGTGCACGCACGCTCCGCAGTTCATGGCGAACGCGTGGTGGAACTCCTTGAAGAGCTCGGTGTCCATCTCGCCGACCTTGGGCCGCTTGAAATCGACCTTCCAGACCAGATAGGGGCGGTTGGACAGGTCGATGGCGCAGCGCGTCAGCGTCTCGTCCATCGGGATATAGGCGTGGCCGAAGCGCCGAACGCCCTTGAAGCCGTCCAGCGCCTTGTTGATCGCCAGGCCCAGCACGATGCCGGTGTCCTCGACCGTGTGGTGCATGTCGATGTGCAGGTCGCCCTTGGTCTCGACCTTCAGGTCGAAGCCGCCATGGCGCGCGAAGCTCTCCAGCATGTGGTCGTAGAACCCGATGCCGGTGGAGATCGTCGAGGCGCCGGTCCCGTCGAGATCGATCCAGACCCGGATCTGGGTCTCCTTCGTCTCGCGGACCACTTCAGCGGTGCGGGCCATCTGCGTCCTTACAGTCCGTTCTGACCTTAGAGGCCATTCTTTTGGGCCAGCTCCCGCAGGTTGACCTGCGGACGCGGACCATAGTGGTCAATCACCTCGGCGGCGGCCAGGGAGCCCAGCTTGCCGCAGATCGGCAGCGGACGACCCTGGGACAGACCGTAGAGGAAACCAGCGGCGTATTGGTCGCCCGCGCCGGTCGTGTCCACGACTTTTTCCACCGGATAGGCCGAGATTTCGTGAAGCTGCCCGTTCGAGGCCACGATCGAGCCCTTTTCGCTGCGGGTGACGGCGGCGATCTCGACCCGGCCGGCCAAGGCCTTCACGGCGGCGTCGAAATCGTCGGTTTCGAACAGCGAGCAGACTTCGCTCGCGTTGGCGAAGACGATGTCGCATTGGGTTTCGATGAAGCCCAGCAGGGCGCCGCGGTGGCGGTCGACCATGAAGCTGTCGCTCAGGGTCATCGAGATCTTGCGGCCCGCGCCGTGGCTCAGGGCGGCGGCCTTGGCGAAGGCGCGGCGGGCTTCGGGCGGATCGAACAGATAGCCCTCGAGATAGGAGAACTGCGCGGCCTCGATGATCGCCGGGTCGACGTCGGCCGGGTTCAGTTCGACGCAGGCGCCCAGATAGGTCGACATGGTCCGCTGGGCGTCGGCGGTGACGTTGATCAGGCTCTGCGCCGTGGCCGGACCCTCGGCGAGGGACGGGGTGGTGAAATCGCAGCCGATGGCCTTCATGTCGTGGCGGAACACGTTGCCCAGCTGGTCGTCGGCGACCTTGCCGATGAAGGCGACCTTGCCGCCGAAGCTGGCGACGCCGGCGGCGGTGTTGGCGGCCGAGCCGCCCGAGGCCTCGATGCCCGCGGCCATCACCTCGTACAGACTGGCGGCCCGCTCGGGGTCGATCAGCGCCATGGAGCCCTTCACCAGGCCCTCACGCTCCAGGAAGGCGTCGTCGCACTGGGCGATGACGTCGACGATGGCGTTGCCGATGGCGGCGACGTCGTAGAGGGCGGTCATGAAAGGCCTTTTGCGAAGGAGCGACGCGCGCGGAGTACCGGATCGGGGCCCGCAAGGCAACGCGAGCCTTGCCCCGGGGATCGCGGCGTTCTACCGGCAGAGGCATGACCGACGTCCTTATTCTCACCCCCGCCCCCGACGAACCCCGCTTCGCCAACAGCTGGTTCCCCCTGTTCGAGCGCCTGGCGGCGCCGTTGCGGGCCCGAGGGCTGACCGTCGAGGCCGGCAGCTGGGTCGACGCCGACACGGCCGGCGCCCGGGTGGTGCTGCCGCTGCTCAGCTGGGGCTATCATCTGCGGGCCGACGAATGGTTCGCGCGGCTCGACGCCCTGGAGGCGGCCGGCGCGCGCCTGGCCAATCCGGTCCCGGTGCTGCGCTGGAACACGACCAAGACCTATCTGGCCGACCTGGCCGCCAAGGGCGCGCCGGTCGTGCCGACCCACGCGGTCGATCGGCTGACCCTGGCGGCGCTGGACCATGCGCGAGACGTGTTCGGCGTCGATGTGCTGGTGACCAAGCCGCAGATCTCCGGCGGCTCGCAGGACACGGTGAAACTGCGCCACGCCGACGGCCTGGCCGGCTGCACCGCCGGTCCGGCCCTGATCCAGCCCTTCCTGCCCGCCGTGGGCGAGGAGGGCGAGCTGTCGCTGTTCTATTTCGACGGCGTCTTCAGCCACGCGGTGGCCAAGGTGGCCGTGGCCGGCGACTTCCGGGTCCAGCCGCAGTTCGGCGGCCAGGTCAGCGGCGTCGCGCCCGAGCCCGAGGCCCTGCACGCGGCCGAAATGGTGCTGAAGGCGGCCGGCGCGCCCCTGACCTACGCCCGGGTCGACCTGATCCGGGGCCTGGACGGCGCGCCGCAGCTGATGGAGCTGGAGGTCATCGAGCCGGATCTGTTCCTGGAGCACGTGCACGACGACGGCGCGGCGTTCGCTGACGCCGTCATGAGAGCGCTGTAGCTCTTCCACTTGCCCCCACCTGACCGCTTCGCGGTCTGTCCGCCCCATAGGGGGCGGAGGAGGCGGACGCCGCATCCTCTTCCCCCTCTGGGGGAAGACGGTCGCGAACTCTTCCCCCTCTGGGGGAAGACGGTCGCGAAGCGACCCGTAGGGGGCAGGTGTTCGCCGCCTAGGCGCCCAAGAACAGCTCCCGAGACGGACACAGATCCGCGATCCGGCAAATCTCGCACTTCGGCTTCCGCGCCACGCACACATAGCGGCCGTGCAGGATCAGCCAGTGGTGCGCCCGGGTCTTGTAGCGGTCGGGCGTCACGCGCATCAGGTCGTCCTCGACCGCGTCCGGCGTCTTGCCCGCCGACAGCTTCAGGCGGTGCGCCACGCGGAACACATGGGTGTCGACGGCGATGGCCGGTTCGATGTCCAGCTCGTTCAGCACCACGCTGGCGGTCTTGCGGCCCACGCCCGGCAGGCTTTCCAGCGCCTGGCGGTTCAGCGGCACTTCGCCGCCGTGGCGGTCGACCAGGAGCCTGGCGGCGGCGATGACGTTCTTGGCCTTGGTCCGGTAGAGGCCGATCGAGGCGATGTAGGGCGTCAGCCCCTCTTCCCCCAGCTCCAGCATCTTCGCGGCGCTGTCGGCGACCTGGAACAGCGGCCCGGTGGCCTTGTTGACCTGGACGTCGGTGGCCTGGGCCGACAGGGCCACGGCGGTCACCAGGGTGTAGGGGTTGGAATAGCGCAGCTCGGTCCTGGGATGGTCCTCCAGACTCTCGAACCGCGAGAACAGCACCTCGACCCGCTCGCGCTCGGCCGGCGAGACGCGCTTGGCGGCAGGGCGCTTCTTGGTGAGGGGCTTGCGAGCGGAGGAGGCCATGGACGGCGACCATGCCGTGATGCGCGCTTCTCGCCAAGGCGGGCGTGAGCGCCTAAATCAGCCTCATGGCCGCGCCGCTGTACATGGACGCCGTGATCAAGCCGAACCGCTCGATGACCCGGCGCGGCCTCTACGTCGTGCTGGGCGTGATGGTCGCCTTCAACCTGATGGTCGCGGTGTTCCTGCTGGTGGTCGGCGCGCCGCCGGTGCTGCCGTTCCTGGGGCTGGACGTCCTGGCCGTCGCCCTGGCGCTGCGCGCCAGCTTCCGGGCCGCCGAACGGGCCGAGCGGATCCAGGTCACCGCCGAGGCCGTGACGGTCAGCCGAGAGGACGAGAAGGGCGCGCGGGTGATCTGGACCTCGCCGACCGCCTTCACCCGAGTGGGGGTCGACCAGCCGGGCGAGCACGACGCCCGGGTGCGGCTGATGATGTCGCGCAAGCGCCTGACCCTGGGCCGGGCGCTGAGCCCGCCCGAACGGGTCGACTTCGCTCGGGCGCTGGAGCGGGCGATCCTTCGAGCCCGGTCCGAACGGCATGTCTGAGGGGCCGCCCTCGTCCCTCGACAGGCTCGGGATGAGGACGAATGATGCGGCGGTTCAATAGAACCTCATCCTGAGCCTGTCGAAGGACGAGGTTCGCGCGCCGGAACAAGCCGCAAGAACCGGGCGGACGAACATCGGTCGCCGCACTATCTTCCGTCCATGGCCCTCGACATCTCGCCCTCGCAAGCCTTCGCCCAACTGACCGAGCGATCGGCCGACTACGACCGCATGGCCAAGGCCCTGGCCTGGCTGGCCGACCGCTGGCAGGAGCGCCCGCCGCTGGACGAGGCCGCCAGGGCGGTCGGCCTGTCGCCGTTCCACTTCCAGCGGGTGTTCAGCCGCTGGGCCGGGGTCAGCCCCAAGACGTTCGTCGCCGCCATCGCCCACGCCGAGGCCCGCCGGTCACTGGAGGAGGGGGCCAGCGTGCTCGACGCGGCCTATGACGCCGGCCTGTCGGGCCCTTCGCGCCTGCATGACCTGTTCATCGCCCAGGAGGCGGTGACGCCCGGCGACGTGCGTCGGCGCGGCGAGGGGATCCAGCTGACCTGGGGCTGGGCGCCCACGCCCTATGGCAAGGGCCTGTTCGTCATGGCTCCGCGCGGGCTGGCGGGCCTGGCCTTCTCGGACGGCGACGACGAGGCGACCTTCGACGACATGCACCGAAGGTTTCCGGCCGCCGACTGGCGCCGCGACGACGAGGCGGCGGCCAAGACCGCGATCCACGCCTTCGCCGGCGGCGACCAGCCCCTGCCGGTGGTGCTGATCGGCTCGCCGTTCAACGTCCAGGTCTGGAAAGCCCTGCTGCGCATCCCGCCGGGCCGGACCAGAACCTATGGCGAGATCGCCGCCTTGGCGGGCAGTCCCAGGGCCTACCAGGCGACCGGCGGAGCGATCGGGGCCAATCCGATCTCGCTGCTGATCCCTTGCCACCGGGCCATCGCCAAGGACGGCCGGCTGACCGGCTATCACTGGGGCCTGGGCCGCAAGGCGGCGATGCTGGGCATGGAGGCGGTGGAGGCCGGCGCGCGGCTTTCGGCCTGACGCGCCAGGGCCTAGTCTGCGGAGCGACGGCCTTGGCGGCCGCCGCTTCGGGAGCCGCCCATGACCGCCTCGATCAAGGCTTCGGTGAAGGCCTATGAGGCCTGGCTGGCCGCCGCGCTCGGCGGCGACCTGGTCGAGGCCGACCTGGCCGAGAAGCACGACAAGATGCGCGAGGGCCCGTTCCCCTTCCTGCGGGCGACCTACTGGCGCTGGGCGGAGACCATTTTCGAAACCTGTCCGGATCTGGCGTCGGCCCCCGCCGTGCTGGCGATCGGCGACACCCACGTCGAGAACTTCGGCTGCTGGCGCGACGCCGAGGGACGCCTGGTCTGGGGCGCCAACGATTTCGACGACGCGGCGGCCATGCCCTATCCGCTGGACCTGGTGCGGCTGGCGGCCAGCGCCTTGTTGGCGCGGGAAGACCGGGACCCCGGCTCGGGGGAGATCTGCGCGGCGATCCTGGCCGGCTACGCCGCCGGCCTGGTCGATCCCCGGCCCTTCATCCTGGAGCGCGACCACAAGTGGCTTCGCAAGGCGGTGATGCTGCCCGAGACCGAGCGCGCCGCCTACTGGGCCAAGTTCGCCGCGCCCGCGCCGCGTCCGATCCCGCTACGCTATCGCGAGGCCCTGCGGGGCGCCTTGCCGGATCCGGCCGGGCCCTTCGAGACCTTCCCGCGCACGGCCGGGGTCGGCAGCCTGGGGCGGCCGCGTTTCGTCGCGCGGGCCGACTGGCGGGGCGGGCCGGTGCTGCGCGAGGTCAAGGCGGTGGTCGTCTCGGCCTGGGTGCTGCGGCACGGCGGCGATCCGGCGATCCGCGCGGGCGTGGTGGCCGGGGGCCGATTCCGGGCCGTCGATCCGCGACACCACGTCGCCGACGGCCTGGTGGTCCGCCGCCTGTCGCCCAACAGCCGCAAGATCGAAGCCAAGGGCTCGGCCGATGAACTGCTGTCGCCCGACATGCTGACCGCCATGAGCCGCGAGATCGCCGCCTGCCACGCCGGGGACCCAGGACGCGCGCCGGCGTTGCTGGCGCATTTGCGGGGCCTGCCGCCGGACTGGCTGCGCGTTCACGCCAAGGCCGCCGCGCGCCAAGTCGAGGCGGATCAGGCGGCCTTCACTTGAACCTTCTCCCTCTGGGAGAAGGTTTTTTCCAGTTTCACAGGATGAACCGGCTCAGATCCGCGTTGGCCGCCAGAGCGCCGATGCGTTCCTGCACATAGGCCGCGTCCACGGTCACCGTTTCGCCCGAGCGATCGGCCGCCGAGAAGCTGATTTCCTCGACCACCTTTTCCAGGATGGTCTGCAGGCGGCGGGCGCCGATGTTCTCGACCGAGGCGTTGACCGCCACGGCCGCGTCGGCGACGGCGTCGATGGCCTCGTCGCTGAACAGCAGGGTCACGCCCTCGGTCAGCATCAGGGCCTGGTGCTGGCGGATCAGGTTGGCTTCCGGCTCGGTCAGGATGCGGCGCAGGTCGTCGCGGGTCAGGCCCTTCAGCTCCACCCGGATCGGCAGGCGGCCCTGCAGCTCGGGCAGCAGGTCCGACGGCTTGGCCACGTGGAAGGCGCCCGAGGCGATGAACAGGATGTGGTCGGTCTTCACCGGACCGTACTTGGTCGAAACGGTCGTGCCCTCGATCAGCGGCAGCAGATCGCGCTGCACGCCTTCGCGGCTGACGTCGCCGCCGCCGCGCTGGCCGGAGGAGGCGACCTTGTCGATCTCGTCCAGGAAGACGATGCCGTGGTTCTCGGCCAGCTCCAGGGCCTCCTGGGTCAGGGCCTCCTGGTCCAGGAGCTTGTCGCTCTCCTCGGCGATCAGCGGGGCCCAGGCGCCGACGACGGTGGTCTTGTGGGTCTTGGTGCGCCCGCCGCCGAACGACTTCATCATTTCCGACAGGTTCAGCACCGAGGCGCCGGGCTGGCCGGGGATCTCGAACATGCCGCCGCCGGTGTCGGCCAGCTGCAGCTCGACCTCCTTGTCGTCCAGCTCGCCGGCCCGCAGCTTCTTGCGGAAGCTGTCGCGGGCCGCGCTGGCGGCGGGACCTGTCAGGGCGTCCAGGATGCGGTCCTCGGCGGCCGCCTCGGCCTTGGCGCGCACGCCGGCGCGGCGCTTGTCGCGGACCATGGCCAGGGCGCTCTCCACCAGGTCGCGGACGATCTGGTCCACGTCGCGGCCGACATAGCCGACCTCGGTGAACTTGGTGGCCTCCACCTTGAGAAAGGGCGCCTGGGCCAGGCGGGCCAGGCGGCGGGCGATCTCGGTCTTGCCCACGCCCGTGGGGCCGATCAGCAGGATGTTCTTGGGCGTGACCTCGTCGCGCAGGTCGGCCGGCACCCGGCGGCGGCGCCAGCGGTTGCGCAGGGCCACGGCGACGGCCTTCTTCGCGTCGGTGTGGCCGACGATGTAGCGGTCGAGTTCGGAGACGATTTCGCGGGGGGAGAATTCGGTCATTTGTCCGTGTTCAAGGTCTCGAAGATCAGGCGCCACCCTTCGGCGCGCCTTTGCCAGACATGCATATAGTGCGTGTTGACCGGGGTGTCAGACGGGCCGGACCAGGCGGCCGTTCCGTGGGTCCAGACGAAGTCGCCCGCCGCGGAGGCGCCGCCCCCGTCCATCCTGATCGTCATGCGAGGCGGGCGCCGGGCGATCCGGCCGTCGCGGTCCGAGGGTTTGAGGTCTTCGGTTCCGTTCGGACCCGTCAGCCAGGCGTCCGACGCCAGGACGGCGCGGTAGGCCTTGGGCGCGTCGTCGATCGCCGCCTTGGCCAGGCCGTTCTCGGCGGATCGGACCACCGCCAGGGCGTCGGCGGGCGATCTGGAGCCCCTTGTGGCCGTCGGGCCTTGGATCGCCGGAGTCGAGGCGTCGGGCGCGCGCGCCGCGTCGGCCTCGGCGCCGCCGTCGTAGATCCACTTCCACCGGCCGTCCGGACCCTTGCGCCAGATCGTGGCGTAGTAGCCGCCGCGCTGGCCGTTCACCGCCGAGGGGCCGACCGAAAGGCCGAGGTCCCCGGAACGGGCGATCACCACCTTCTGCGGCCACCATTCCAGCTTCGGCGTCTTGCTGGACGGGCGTTTTTCGTAGAGCGCCTTGGCGCTGACCGGTCCTGGCCGGAAGACGATGGCGTCGTCGGCCATGTGGGCCAGGAACGAGTCCCGGATGCCCAGGGCCAGGCCGTCGGCGGCGAAGGCGCGTTCGGCCTTCTCGATCTCGGCGGGCGAAGGTCCGGAGGACGAGGGCTGGGCCGCCGAGGTCGGCGTGGCGACCAGCAGGGCGCAGGCGATCAGGACGGTCTTGAGCATGTGGAGGCCTCCCGCGCCGAGCTAAGCGCCCCGCGAGGCCATTGGCTCGTGAATTCCGCGTAACGGCGGGAAATCAGACGGTTTCCACCGTCAGATTGCCGTTGGTGTAGACGCAGATCTCGGCGGCGATGACCATCGCCTTGCGGGCGATCTCCTCGGCGCTCAGGTCTTGGTCGATCAGGGCCTTGGCCGCCGCCAGCGCGTAGTTGCCGCCCGAGCCGATGGCCGCCACCGAGCCGCCGCCCTGGCTCTCGCCCGGCTCCAGCACGTCGCCCACGCCGGTGACCGTGTAGATCGCGGTCGCGTCCGCCACCAGCAGCATGGCCTCCAGCCGGCGCAGGTAGCGGTCGGTGCGCCAGTCCTTGGCCAGGTCGACGCAGGCCCGGGCCAGCTGGTCGGGATACTGCTCCAGCTTGGCTTCCAGCCGCTCGATCAGGGTGAAGGCGTCGGCCGTGGCCCCGGCGAAGCCGGCCACCACCTTGCCGCCGGCCAGTCGGCGCACCTTGCGGGCGTTGCCCTTGACGACGGTTGGGCCCATGGAGACCTGTCCGTCGCCGGCGATCACGGTCGATCCGTTCTTGCGCACCGCCAGAATGGTCGTGCCGTGCCAGTCCGGGAAGGAATTGGAGCTTTGCATGGCTTCGCATGTGGCGAGGCCAAGCCCGAGGGTCAAGCGCGATGAGCTTTTCCGACGCCGAGGTCGAACGTTACGCCCGCCATCTGGTGCTGCGCGAGATCGGCGGACCGGGCCAGCAGAAACTGAAGGCCGCGCGGGTGCTGGTGGTCGGGGCCGGGGGGCTGGGCGCCCCCGCCGCCCTCTATCTGGCCGCCGCCGGGGTGGGGACGCTGGGCCTGGTCGACGCCGACGCGGTTTCGCTGTCGAACCTGCAGCGCCAGGTGCTGTTCGCCACCGCCGACGCCGGCCGGCCCAAGGTCGAGGCGGCCGCCGAGCACCTGACCGCCCTGAACCCGCACCTCACGATCGAAACCATCCCGGTATGGCTGGGCGAGGCCAACGCCCGGGCGCTGATTTCCCGGTATGACCTGGTGCTGGACGGCACCGACGATTTCGCGACCCGCTTCGCGGTCAGCGACGCGTGCCTGGCCGAGGGCAAGACCCTGGTCAGCGGCGCCCTGGGCCGCTGGACCGGCCAGGTCGGGGTGTTCCTGGGCCGGCCCTGCTACCGCTGCCTTGTCCCCGAGATCCCGCCCGACGCCGAGACCTGCGCGATGGTCGGCGTGGTCGGAGCCCTGGCGGGGGTGATCGGTTCGATGATGGCCCTGGAGGCGGTCAAGGTGATCACCGGCGCCGGCCAGAGCCTGGCCGGCCGCCTGCTGATCTACGACGCCCTGGCGGCCGAGACGCGCACGGTCCGGATCGGGGCGGACCCGGCGTGTCCGAGCTGCGGCGGCTAGGCGAACGCCGTGCGGATGTGGTCCAGCACCCGGCGACTCATCGCCAGGTTGTTATCGTGCTCCCAGAACGGATGGCCTTCGGCGGGCGTCTCGACATAGTCGACCTTCTTGTGCGCGTTCTGCAGCGCGTCCCGCATGGTTCGCGACTGTTCGGCGGGAACGACGCCGTCCAGTTCGCCGTGCATCAGCAAGACCGGCGCCTTGATCTCGTCGGCGCGGGTGGCGGGCGACCCGGCCAGGAGCGCCGCCCGATCCTTGGACGCATCGCCGATGGTCTTGGTCCAGTAGATGAAGGTGAGAGAATCCCAGCCGTGGGCCTTGCGCTCGTAGGACAGCATCAGCGGCAGGTGGCTGACGCCGGCGATGGAAACCACGGCGCGATAGCGATCCGGCGTCTTCACCGCGCCCATGAGGGCGGCGTAGCCTCCATAACTGATGCCGCAGATCGCCAAGCGGCCTTCGTCGACGTCGCCGCCCTCGACCACCCTTTTCAGAGCGTCCTCGACATCGTTCTGCATCAGGTCGTTCCAATGCCGGTTGCCGGCCTCCGTGAACGCTCGGCCATAACCGCCCGAGCCCCGGAAGTTGACCTGCAGGACCATCCAGCCTTCCGCCGCCATCGCCTGGACCAGGGGGTCGTAGTCGAAGGTGTCGCGCAACTCGGGCCCGCCATGTGGCATGACGACCAAGGGGCGCTTTCCGGCCCCGTTCGTCGGGCGCGTTAGATAGGCGGTCAGGGGCAGGCCGTCCCGCGCCGTCAGGTTGATAATTTCCATGGGCGCCAGCTGCATCTGGCTCAGCTTGGCGTAGATCGCCCCGAGCGGCTGGAGTTTGGTGGCGGCGCGGTCGTAGAACCAGTACGAGCCGGCATGGCGCGGCCCGGAGACCCGCACCACGAAGCGCTGGTGATCCTCGCTGATGTCGATGATCGCCACGTTGCATTCGTTTTTGAAATACGAGCAGACGCCGCGGTAGTGCTTGCCCAACTCCGGATCCTTGAAGTCGTAGCTGAGCCTGTCTTGCCACCAAGTCGTCGCCAGTAGTCGCTGCTTGCGGTCGACAAGGCAGGAAGTCATGTCTCGATCAGGCCTGGAGGCGACATGATCGCCGACCTTTAGTGTGCGCACGTCGAAGGTGCGGATCGACTGCTTGTCTTCGCCGTCGAGGGTGGTGGCGACCAGCATCACGCCCGGATTCGGAGTCGGGCCGACGAAATCGATGCCGTCGAGCTTGGATGTTTCGTCGCGCCGGAACTTCTGGAAGAATTTCCACTCGGTTTCGCCTGGCCCGCGCGCGTAGATCGACACGGTCTCACCGGATGAATCCAGCCGCAGCACAGGAACGCCGGCTTGGGTGATCCAGCTGTCGGTGTTGACGCCGCCGGTTTCCAGCAGCGTCGAGACGCCGGTCCGGACATCGACCTTGTAGAGGCCCAATCGGTCCTCCTTGACGCTCCACGCTTCCATCAGGATGCAGTCCGCCTGGTCGGTGACGTAATCGACGACCGAGCCGAGGTTGCGGTTGCGCCGCAGGTTTGCGTCCTCGTTGCCGAACAGCAGGACCTGGTTCCCGCCGTCGCGATCCATCGCTAGGACCCGGCGGGTGTAGCGCTTGAGGATCGCGCCCTTCCAGACGATGCCGGTGTCGACCCCGCGCCGATCCTTATCCAGCAGGATCCAGACCAGCAGCCGATCCTTGTTGGCCCAGTCGACGCGCTCGACCTCGCAGTCCCCGATGGGCACGACCTTGGGCTGCGTCGAAAGGTCGGCGGCGTCGAAGAGCAGCACCAGGCCCATGCGTTGCTCGCCGTCGCGGCGTGCGGCCAGCACAGCGACCCTCTCGCCGTCGGGGGACAGCGCCGCGTCCCGGATGCCGGGGCGCGCCATAAGGTCTTCGAGGGTGGGTATCGCGGCCGCCTCGACCGCGCCGAAGCTGGCGACGGGCAAGGCGGCGACCGACGCGCCCAGCAGGACGGCGCGTCTGGACGGCGACAGTTCAGAGAGATTCATGCAACGCCCCCGGGCACTCAAGTCCCGGCGAACATCACGGGTTTCAGGCCAAGGTCAAGCTTGCCGGCCCGCCCCTACAGCATCGACGGGATCACCCGGTCCGGGGGCCTGTGGCCGTCCATGAAGGTCTTCACGTTGACGATGACCTTCTCGCCCATGTCGATGCGGCCCTCGACCGTGGCCGAGCCCATGTGGGGCAGGAGCACGACATTGGGCAGCTTCAGGAGCTTGGGGTTGATGGCCGGCTCGTGCTCGTAGACGTCCAGGCCGGCGCCGGCGATCTCGCCGCGGGCCAGCATGTTGGCCAGGGCCCCTTCGTCGATCACCTCGCCGCGGGCGGTGTTGACGATGATGCTCTGGGGCCGCAGCAGCTTGAGCCGGCGGGCCGACAGCAGGTGGTAGGTGGCCGGGGTGTGCGGGCAGTTGACCGAGATGATGTCCATCCGGGCCAGCATCTGGTCCAGGCTCTCCCAGTAGGTGACGCCCAGTTCCTCGGCGATGCGCGGGCTGACCGGCTTGCGGTTGTGATAGTGCACCTGCATGCCGAACGCCTTGGCGCGGCGAGCCACGGCCTGGCCGATGCGGCCCATGCCGATGATGCCCAGGCGCTTGCCCCACAGGCGGCGGCCCAGCATCCAGGTCGGCGACCAGCCGTGGAAGCCGCCGGCCTTGACCACCTCGGCGCCTTCGACGACCCGGCGCGAGGCGGCCATGATCAGCGTCATGGTCAGGTCGGCGGTGTCCTCGGTCAGCACGCCGGGGGTGTTGGTGACGATGATGCCCCGGGCGTTGGCCGTGGCGACGTCGATATTGTCCACGCCCGCCCCGAAATTGGCGATCAGCTTGAGCCGGTCGCCGGATCGCGACAGAAGGCGGCTGTCGATGCGGTCGGTGATGGTGGGGACCAGCACGTCGGCCGAATTCATCGCCTCGACCAGTTCATCGGCCGTCAAGGGTTTGTCGGTGACGTTCAGCTGGGTGTCGAACAGCTCGCACATCCGCGTCTCCACCGGATCGGGCAGTTTGCGGGTGACGATGACTTTGAGCTTGCGAGCTGACATGAGCGGTTCGAAAAGCCTTCCCTGACGGGTGTTTGAAATCTGTAGCAAAGGGGCCCCATGCGGCCAAGCAACATGCCGACGAATTGCAAACATCATTCGCTCGGCGCCCCGATCTTCGCACGGAAGGGAGCCGTCGCCGCCTTCGGATGGGTCGTTCTCGCGGCGGGCGCCGCCTGGGCCCAGGGCCCCAAGGTCACGCCGTCGGGCATGGAGGTGCCGCGCTATGTGTCGCTGAAGTACGGCGAGGTGAACGCGCGCGTCGGGCCGGACGAGGCCCACCGGCTGCTGTGGATCTACAAGGTCAAGGGCCTGCCGGTGCAGGTGGTGGCCGAAACCCGCGAATGGCGCAGGATCTGCGACCCCGAGGGGAATCTGGCCTGGGTGCACAAGCGCACGATCGACGGCCGCCGCACCGCCATGCGGGTTCAGGCCACGCCGCTGCCGCTGCGGGCCCAGCCCAAGGCCGGGGCCCGCGTCACCGCCTATCTGGCCGGCCGCGCCACGGCTAATCTCGATCGTTGCGAAAGGGGCTGGTGCAAGTTGAAGGCCGGCGGCGAATCAGGCTGGGCGCCGCAAGGCGAGGTCTGGGGCGCGGCGCCTCAGGTCCAGTGCAAGGACTAGGGCCAGGAACAGGGCGTTTTCGCCCCGTTGCAGCGGTTGGCGTTCACGGGCGTTACCGAAAGTAACATTGAGGCGCGGCCCACCGCCGTGCTAGGGCGAGGCCATGCAACAAAGTTCCTACACCTACGACGAGCTCCTGGCCTGCGGCCGAGGCGAACTGTTCGGCCCCGGCAACGCCCAGCTGCCGGCGCCGCCGATGCTGATGTTCGATCGCATCGTCCGCATCGAGTCCGAAGGCGGCAAGTACGGCAAGGGCTATGTCGAGGCCGAGTTCGACATCAATCCGGACCTTTGGTTCTTCGCCTGCCACTTCATCGGCGACCCCGTCATGCCCGGCTGCCTGGGCCTGGACGCCCTGTGGCAGCTGGTCGGTTTCTTCTTGGGCTGGTCGGGCGGTCCCGGCCGCGGCCGCGCCCTGGGCGTGGGCGAAGTGAAATTCACCGGTCAGGTCACCCCTGACATCAAGAAGGTCGTCTACAAGATCGACCTGAAGCGCGTCATCATGCGCAAGCTGGTGATGGGCATTGGCGACGGCGTTCTGGAGGCCGACGGCAAGGTCATCTACGAAACCAAGGACCTGAAGGTCGGCCTGTTCACCGCCGAGCAGATGGCGTCTTGATCCCGCCGCAGGGTCGACCGCTCTAAGAGTCGACCCCTTCTGGATCAGGGGAAGAAAAAGAGGATTGTTCATGCGTCGCGTCGTCGTCACCGGACTGGGAATCGTCTCGTCCATCGGCAACAACGCCAATGAGGTGCTCACCTCACTGCGTGAAGCCAAGTCCGGCGTGGTCTCCGCGCCGGAATATGCGGAACTGGGTTTCCGCTGCCAGGTTCACGCCACGGTCAAGCTCGACTCGTGGGAAGCCCTGGTCGATCGTCGCGCGGCGCGCTTTCTCGCGCCCGGCACGGCCTACGCCCACATCGCCATGGAACAGGCGATCGCGGATTCCGGCTTGGAAGAGTCCGAGATCTCCAACGAGCGCACCGGCCTGATCGTCGGTTCGGGCGGCCCGTCCACGCGGGTGATCATCGAGGCGGCGGCCATCACTCGGGAAAAGGGCCCCAAGCGGATCGGTCCGTTCGCGGTGCCCAAGGCCATGAGCTCGGGCCCGTCGGCCGTGCTGTCGACCTGGTTCAAGATCCGCGGGATCAACTACTCGATCAGCTCGGCCTGCGCGACCAGCGCCCACTGCATCGGCGCGGCGGCCGAACAGATCCAGATGGGCAAGCAGGACATCGTCTTCGCCGGCGGCTGCGAAGAGCTGGACTGGAGCCTGTCCAACCTGTTCGACGCCATGGGCGCGATGAGCAGCAACTTCAACGATCGCCCGGCCGTGGCCAGCCGCGCCTACGACAAGGACCGCGACGGCTTCGTGATCGCCGGCGGCGCCGGCGTCGTGGTGCTCGAGGAATACGAGCACGCCAAGGCGCGCGGGGCCAAGATCTACGGCGAACTGGTCGGCTACGCGGCCAATTCGGACGGCTACGACATGGTCGCCCCGTCCGGCGAGGGCGCGGCGCGCTGCATGAAGATCGCCATGGCCGAGGCCGGCGGCCGGACCATCGACTATCTGAACCCGCACGGCACCTCCACGCCGGTCGGCGACAGCAAGGAGATGGGCGCTGTCCGCGACGTGTTCGGCGACAAGGCCCCGCTGATCTCCTCGACCAAGTCGCTGACCGGCCACAGCCTGGGCGCGGCCGGGGCGCAGGAGGCGATCTATTCGATCCTGATGCTCGACAACGGCTTCGCCGCCAAGAGCGCCAACATCGAAAACCTCGATCCCGAATTCGCCGACCTGCCGATCCTGCTGGAGCGCTCGGACAAGCCGCTGACCACGGTGATGTCCAACAGCTTCGGTTTCGGCGGCACCAACGGCACGCTGATCTTCACCAAGGCGGACTAGCTGGCGGGGCGGGCGGCTCGCGACATGGCCGCGCGCCAGCGCTGTCGCCGGGCTTCGTGGACGCCCCCCGCGCCCTGGGCGACCTTCCGCCCGCCGGCTTCGACGTCGATCCTGTCTGAAGGGTTCCGCCGGAGTCTTCCTCCTGCTAGCTAGCGCTCAAGGATTCCAGGAGAGCCAAGCCATGGCCGACGAATACGCATTCCCCAAGGGCGAGCTGATGCGAGGCAAGAAAGGCCTCGTCATGGGCGTGGCCAATCACAACTCCATCGCCTGGGGCATCGCCTCGCAGCTCGCCGCCCAGGGCGCCGAGATGATCTTCACCTACCAGGGCGAGGCTCTCGAGCGCCGCGTGCGGCCGCTGGCCGAGAGCATCGGCGTCACCACCCTGGTCCCGGCCGACGTCACCGACGACGCCTCGATGGACGCGGCCTTCGCCGCCATCGAAGCCAAGTTCGGCACGATCGACTTCGTCGTCCACTCGGTGGCCTTCGCCAACAAGGACGAGCTGAAGGGCTCGTTCGTCGACAACACCACCCGTGACGGCTTCCTGCTGGCCATGAACATCTCGGCCTTCAGCTTCGTCGACGTCGCCAAGCGCGCGGCCAAGCTGATGCCGAACGGCGGCTCGCTGATCACCATGACCTATTTGGGGTCGGAGCGGACCATCCCGAACTACAACACCATGGGCGTGGCCAAGGCCGCCCTGGAGGCGGCGACCCGCTACATCGCCCGGGACCTGGGCCCCAAGGGCATCCGCTGCAACGCCATCTCGGCCGGCGCCATGCGCACCCTGGCCCTGGCCGGCATCGCCGGCGGCCGCGGCATGATCGCCCAGGGCCGGGCGTTCAGCGCCATGAAGGAGGACACCTCGATGGAAGGCGTCGCCGGCGCGGCCCTGTGGCTGGTCTCGGACCTGGGTCGCTCGACCACCGGCGAGGTGGTCCACGTCGACGCGGGCTTCCACATGATGGGCATGCCCGACGAGGTCGAAGCCTAGGACCCTGGCTGAAAGCGACAGATGAAGGGCCTCGCCGCGTGGCGGGGCCCTTTTTCTATGGGGCGTAGGCCCGCATGAAGCGTTCGGCGGCCTCGCGCGCCAGGTTGTCGAACTCGGCCGGCGTCTTGTCGGCCGGCAGGCGGAGCAGGGCCCGCAACTGGCCGTGGCCCATGACCATGCCCGAGAAGAACTCGGCCGCCTGATCGAAGTTCTCGACCTTCAGGCGGCCGATCTTCGTCTCCATCTCCAGGAAGGCGGCCAGTTGGCGGCGCGCCTGTCGCGGGCCGGCCTCGAACACCTCCTGGGCCACGTCGGGCATCTCGCCCGCGCCCTGGATGATCACCCGCATCACCGAATGGCCCTTGGCGGTGGTCACGGTCTCCAGCATCGAGCGGGCATAGGCCTCCAGGGCCTCGCGCGGATTGTCGATCGCGCCCGGATCGCGCAGCGGGGCGGTGATCGCCGCCACGCGCCGCGCCATCAGCGCCCGGACCAGCTCGGCCTTGGAGCCGTAGTGATTGTAGACCGTCTGCTTGGAGACGCCCGCGCGCTTGGCGATGGCCTCCATCGGCGCGCCCAGGCCGCGCTGGCCGATCACCTCGACGGCGGCGTCGAGGATGGCCTCGGTCTTGGCGATGTCGATCTGGCCCGCGACTCTAGGCATGTCAGTGCGCGTCCGAAGGGGGAGGAGGGGCGTTCCTGGCCGGCTTGGCCAGCAGCGAGATGACGGCGGCGATGAAGCAGCCGTAAGCCAGCAGGGTGAAGCTGTCGCCGAAGGCCAGCACCGTGGCCTGCTGCTGCAGCATGCCGCCGATGGCCTTGCGGGCGGCGCCCCCGGGGTCGGAAACGCCCAGCTGGGCCATCCGGGTCGCCAGGCCCTGCATCATGCCGGCGATCCGGGCGTCGCCCTGGCTGAGCTCGTCCGACAGGCCCATATAGTACAGCGCCGTCTGGTTGGTGATCGTGGTGGCCAGCAGGGCCAGGCCGATCGCCCCGCCGGTGTTGCGCGCCAGGTTCACCAGGCCCGAGGCGTTCTTGACCATGTGCGGCGGCAGGGTGCTCATCGTCACCTGCTGGGTGGCGATCATGGCGATCATCACGCCCACGCCCCGGCAGGCCTGGACCCCGGCGAACTCCCAGAAGCCCCAGTCCTTGGTCACGCCGTGGGCCATGTACATGCCGAAGCCCGCCAGCATGAAGCCGATGAACATCGGCACGCGCGGGTCCATCTGGCGCACCAGCCGGCCGGCGATCGGTCCGGTGGCGAACATCGACAGGCCCGAGACCACCATGGTGGTGCCGACCTCGGAGGCCGAATAGTGCCGCACCCGGCCCAGGAACTGCGGCAGCAGGAAGGTGCCGCCGAACAGGCTGGCCCCCGACACGGCGGTCATGGCCACGCCGATGCTGAAGTTGCGGTTGGCGAAGGCCCGCAGCTCGACGATCGGGTTGCGATAGCTCAGCGACCGCCAGACGAAGACCACGCCGGTGACCGCGGCGACGACGGCCAGGGCCAGGATGCCGCTGTCCTCGAACCAGCCGTCCTTGGAGCCTTCTTCCAGCACGAACTGCATGCTCATCAGGAAGACGGCCATGACCGCCAGGCCGAACCAGTCGAAGCCCTTGGCCAGGCTGGGATCGCCCTTGTCGAACTGGCCCCAGCGGGCGACGCCGAACAGCACGACGAGGCCGGTCGGCACGTTGATGAAGAACAGCCAGCGCCAGCTGAGCCACTCGGTCAGGTGGCCGCCCAGGGTGGGGCCGACCGTCGGCGCCAGGGTGACGATCAGGCCCATGATCACGCTGGCCGTCACGCGCCGTTCGGGCGGGAAGGCGGTGAAAGCCACGGCGAACACCGTCGGGATCATCGCCCCGCCGATGAAGCCCTGCAGGGCCCGGGTGATGATCATCATGTCGATCGACGAGCTGAGGCCCGTCAGCACGCTCATGACGATGAAGCCGGTGCACGACATCAGATAGACGCGCTGCGTCCCCCACAGCCGCGACAGATATCCCGACAGCGGGATCATCACGACCTCGGGGATCAGGTAGGCGGTCTGGATCCAGCTGACCTGGTCGGCGCTGGCGCCCACCCCGGCCTGGATCTGCGGCAGCGAGGCCGCGACGATCTGGATGTCGAGAATGGCCATGAACTGGCCGATGACCATGGCCCCGAAACCGAGGAACAGCTTGCCCCAGTCGACCTCCGGCGCCGCCGCCGGCTTGCCGGCGGACTGAGGCGGGGCGGAGGGCGCTGAGTTGGCGGGGAGGGCGGCGTCGGTCATGACGGGGATCCGGACCGGGGCGCCTTAGCGCGCCTGGCCTCCCGCCTGACTTTTCTGGGCGTACTGGCCGGCGTCGGGCAGGCCGGCCTGGGCGAAGCTCGGGCCCGAGCGGTCGCGCACGTCGACCTTGACGTCGACCGACAGGCCGGGACGCAGGGCCGAGCCCAGCGCCGATTTCTCGACGACGATCTTCACCGGCAGCCGCTGGGTGATCTTGGTGAAGTTGCCCACGGCGTTCTCGACCGGGATCAGGGCGAACTCCTGGCCGGTGGCCGGGGCGAAGCTGTCCAGCTTGCCGTGAATCACCGACTTGCCGAAGGCGTCGGCCTTGATCTCGACCGGCTGGCCCACCCGCAGGCGGCTGACCTGGGTCTCCTTGAAATTGGCGACGATGTAGCCCTGGCCGACCGGCACGATCGACATCAGGGCCACGCCCGGCTGGACCAGCTGGCCAGGACGCACGGCGCGGGCCCCGACCACGCCGGCGGCGGGCGCGCGGATCACGGTGCGGTCCAGGTCGATGCGGGCCTGTTCGACCGCGGCGCGGGCGGCGGCGGCCTGGGCCACGGTCTGGGCGCGGGCCGAGCCCAGGGACTGAGCGGTGCGGCGTTCGGCTTCCAGGGCGGCCTGGGCGCTTTGGACGGCGGCGGCCGACTGGGCGGCGCCGGCCTGGGTGGTCTGGACCTTCTGGGCCGAGACCCAGCCCTGCTTGGCCAGGGCGTCGTAGCGGATCAGGTCGGCCTTGGCGCGGCCCTGGTCGGCCTGGGCGCTGGCGACGCCGGCGGCCCGCTGGGCGATCATCGCCTGTTCGAGGGCGGCCTTGTCGTCGACGCCCTTGATGGCGGCTTCCAGGGCCTGGGCGTTGGCGATGGCCTGGTCCAGCTTGGCCTGCAGCGGCGCGGGATCGATGCGGGCGACGACCTGGCCGGCCTCGACCCGCTGGTTGTCGGCCACCAGCACCTCGGCGACATAGCCGGAGACCTGCGGGCTGACCTGCACGGTGTCGGCCTGGACGAAGGCGTTGTCGGTGGTTTCGTAGCGCTGCTTGTCGACGAACCACAGGCCGCCGCCGACGACCAGCGCCGTGGCGGCCACGCCGCCGACGATCAGGGGAACAAGCTTCTTCGACGCGGCGGCCATGGACTTAGAATCCTGAAACAATCCAGTGACCCGGGCGATATATCGGACCGTCGTCCCGGACAAGGGGATAAATGGACGCAACCGTCCAAAAATCAACCGGGACCGCGGCAAAAGATCGGCGCCGTCCGCCCCGCGCGCCCGGACATTGCTTGAGCGTGTTGTTCCCGGGGTTTCTCGTGGAGGGCGAATCACCCCTTAATCTTTTCGCGCCGGCGCAACCGGGGGAGCCGCGCGCGCGTATTTCCAGGTGCGGGCTGTTCGCTCCGCGCCGTCGCCCAGGAAGCGCCCATGAACGCCCCGATGAACGCCCGTAGCGGCCCGCTCTCGATGTTCCGCCCCGTCCTGTGGCTGGCGGCCGCCGCCTTCGCGGCCGGCTTCGGCGGCTATCTGATGATGTCGCCGGCCCTGCACGCGGGATGACGCGCGGCGGCTGGTCGCCGCCGCCCCTCACGCCTCGGGCCGGATCTCAGCGTCCGCCGGTCGAGCCGAAACCGCCCGCGCCGCGCGCCGTCTCGTCCAGGCTGGTCGTCAGGCCCCAAGAGGCCTGGACCACCGGCGCGATCACCAGCTGGGCGATGCGGTCGCCCCGGCGGATCGTGAAATCCTCCTCGCCCAGATTGATCAGGATCACCTTCACCTCGCCGCGATAGTCGCTGTCGATGGTGCCGGGGGTGTTCAGGCAGGTGACGCCGGCCTTGGCGGCCAGGCCCGAGCGCGGCCGCACCTGGGCCTCGAAGCCCAGCGGCACGGCGAAGGCCAGGCCGGTGGGGACCATGAAGCGCGAGCCCGGCTTCAGCACCAGGGGCGCGTCCTCGGCCACCGCCGCCCGCAGGTCCATGCCGGCCGCGCCGTTGGTTTCGTAGGCGGGCAGGGGCAGGCCCTCGGCATGGGCCAGTTGGACGACGGGGATGTGCGGGGTGGTCATGAAAGGCTCTCGGCTATGCGTTGGGCGAGGTCGTGGGCCACGGAGTCCTTGGCGGCCCGCGTCCAGCGTTCGGTCTTGTCCTTGGAGATCAGCAGGACGGCGTTCTCGTCGCCGCCCATCACGCCGGGCTCGGTGACGTCGTTGGCGATGATCCAGTCGCAGCCCTTGCGCGCCAGCTTGGCGCGGGCATGGGCCTCGACGTCGTTGGTTTCGGCCGCGAAGCCGATCACCAGTTTCGGCCGCTTCGGCCCGGAGGCCGACAGCGTGGCCAGGATGTCCGGGTTCTCGACGAAGGTCAGGGCCGGCGGGCCGCCCTTGTCCTTCTTCAGCTTGACGCCGAACACCTCGTCGATGCGCCAGTCGGCGACGGCGGCCACGAACACGCCGACGTCGGCGGGCAGGGCGGCCTGGCAGGCGGCCAGCATGTCGCGGGCGGTCTCGACGTCGACGCGGTCGACGCCCGGCGGGGTCGGCAGGGACACGGGACCGCTGACCAGGGTCACCCGCGCGCCCAGCCTGGCCAGGGCGCCGGCGATCGCGTAGCCCTGCCGGCCGCTGGAGCGGTTGGTGATGCCGCGCACCGGGTCGATCGGCTCGAAGGTCGGGCCGGCGGTGACCAGGGCGTGCTTCCCGGCCAGCGGGCCCCCTTTTTGGGAACGGGCGGCGGGACCTTCCAAAGCGGCCATGATCGCCTCGAAGATCACCGGCGGCTCGGCCAGGCGGCCCGGGCCGAACTCGCCGCAGGCCATGGCGCCCTCGTCGGGGCCGACGAACAGCACGCCGTCGGCCTTCAGGGTCGCCAGGTTGCGCTGGGTCGCCGGGTGCAGCCACATCCGCACGTTCATGGCCGGGGCCATCAACACCGGCTTGTCGGTGGCCAGCAAGGTGGTGGACGCCAGGTCGCCGGCCAGGCCGTTGGCCGCCTTGGCGATCAGGTCGGCGGTCGCCGGGGCCACCACCACCAGGTCGGCCGAGCGCGACAGTTCGATATGGCCCATCTCGGCCTCGTCGGTCAGCGAGAACAGGTCGCTATAGACCTTGTCTTCCGAGAGGGCGGCAAGCGAGAGGGCGGTGACGAACTCGGCGCCCGACTTGGTCAGGATCGGCCGCACGCCGACACCGGCCTTGCGCAGCAGCCGCGTCAGCTCCAGCGCCTTGTAGGCGGCGATGCCGCCGCCGACGATCAGAAGAACTCGGCCAAGGGGAGTGGAGTCGGTCATGTGTCGGCCTCCGGCGCGTCTCGCCCCCGAGGGGGCGTCATCAGGCGCATAGAGCGACGCGACGTCCAGCGTAAGCCCCCTCGCGCAAAAACCTTAACAGGGACTCGACATGCGTTCCGTCTTCGTTCTTAATCGTCAAAGTAGAGGAAAAGCTCGGAGATCGATCATGACGGTACGGCGTGCGTCCTGGCTTTCCGCCCTGGCGGTTGTCGGCCTGACCCTGAGCGTCGCGGCCTGCGACGGCGGGGCCTCCGCGGTGAAGGCGCCCAAGGCGGGCGATGTCGCCTCGGCGGTCCAGCCGGCTTCGGACCGCGAGGCCCAATCCTTCAATGGGGGGGGCTTATGACAGCGCGCCGGCGTCCCGGCCCGATCCGCGCGACGCGCCGGTCCGCAAGGTGGCGGGCAAGCCGATGTGGGCGGCCAACCGCACGCGGACGGCCGAGGAGAACGCCCAGCGGGGTTTCGAGCGCTATGGCGCGGATTTCGCCGCCGCCGACGTCGACGACTATGTCCGCAAGACCCACGCCTTCGTCGGTCATCCGCCGGCTGGAGCGGAGACCCTGACGCGCGCCAACGGCGACACCCTGATCTACGACCCCAGGGACAACGTCTTCGCGGTGGTCACCAAGGCGGGCGCGCCGCGCACGATGTTCAAGCCCGACGACGGCGCGGCCTATTGGGCGACCCAGAAGGCGGGCCAGGGCCGACGGACCACCGCGTCTCGAGATCGGACGCCCGGCGCCGGCGACAGCTAGATCATCGTTCGAGCGCGCCTTGGGGGAGGCGCCGAAGGCAAGACGAACGGCCCCACCGCGTCTTTCCTTCGTTTCCCGGTTGGCCTGGCGGGCGACCGGGACCCTGGGGCGGCGACCACGCCGCCCCAGGGCGAGCTTGGTAAAGGTCTGAGCACCTCACCGAAACCCTCTCCCATGGGGAGAGGGAGGGGCCCGCGCGAAGCGTGGGAGGGTGAGGGGGTAAAATGTCCGACGGCGCGCCGGCAGGGCGCTCGCGAGCGTGCGGCGTAAGCCTAGGGCAAGAGTGTGAACCCCGCCCCTAGACCAGCCACGCCCCCGCGGCGAAGGCCAAGGCCGCCACCGCCGCGCCGGCCAGGAACCACAGCAGCGGCTGGGCGGGCCGCCGCTCGACGACGGCGACCGGGACGGGCGGCGCCTCGGCCAGTCGGGCCAGGGCGCGGATCGCCCGCACGGCCTCGTCGGTGAACTCGCGGACCTTGGCGGCCGGCGACAGTTCGCGGGCGATCCAGCGGCGCACCACCGGATCGGCGGCGGCCCACAGGTCGTGGGTCGGGTCGATGCGGCGGGCCACGCCCTCGACCGTGACCATGGTTTTCTGCAGCAGCACCAGTTCCGGCCGCAGGGCCATGTCGAACAGGGCGGTGATCTCGAACAGCTGGGCCAGCAGCCGGCCCATCGAGACGTCGCTGGCGTCGCGGCCGAACACCGGCTCGCCCACCGCCCGCAGGGCCTGGGCGAAGGCGTCGCGGTCCTGGTGGGCGGGCACGTAGCCGGCGTCGAAATGGACCGCCGCCACGCGCGGATAGTCGCGATTGAGGAAGCCGTACAGGATCTCGGCCAGGTACTTGCGCTCGGCCGGACCCAGGCGGCCCAGGATGCCGTAGTCGACCGCGACGATCGAGGCCCCCCCTCCCTGAATTGGGGCGCCGACGAACAGATTGCCCTCGTGCAGGTCGGCGTGGAACAGGCCGTGGTCCAGGGCCTGGGCCAGGAAGCCGCGGGTCACCGCCTCGGCCAGGGCCTTGCGGTCCAGGCCCGGCTGTTCGAGGGCGGCCGGGTCCGACAGGGCCAGGCCCGACGCCCAAGTCAGGGTCAGGAACCGCTTGCCGACCCCGTCCCACACCACGTCGGGCGCGCGCATATAGGGGTCGAGCTTCATGGCCTCGCCCAGTTCGGCGCAGCCGGCGGCCTCGAACCGCAGGTCCAGCTCCAGGTCCAACGCCCGGATCACCACCTCGACGAACTGGCGCGGCCGCAGGCGGCGGGCGGCGGGAACAAGCCGCTCGGCCAGGTCGGCGGCCAGGCGCAGGGCGGCGCTGTCGCGCGTCACCTGCCGCTCGATGCCCGGCCGCAGGACCTTCACGGCCACGCGGGTCCCGTCCAGCAAGGTCGCCGAATGGGCCTGGGCCAAGGACGCCGCGGCGATCGAGGCCTCGAAGCTGGCGTAGAGCGTGTCCAGCGGCCGGCCCAGGCCGCGCGCGACCTCGGCCTTGGCGACCTCCAGCGGGAAGGCCGGCAGGCGATCCTTCAGGTGCGACAGGTCCTCGGCGAACTGGGTCCCGAAGATGTCGGCCCGGGTCGACAGGAACTGGCCCATCTTGATGGCCGCCGGACCCTCGCGCTCCAGCACCCGCGCCAGGCGCTCGCCCGGCCGGCCCTGGCGCGCGGCCCCGCCGGCGAACAGCCGCAAGGCGCGCCCCGCCCACAGCGCCGAAGGCGGCAGGACGGGCTCGACCTCGCGTGGGATCAGCGCGTCGGCCCGGACCAGGGCCCAGCCGGCGGCGATCAGGCGCGGGAACGCGGCGATCCGGCTCATGCGGCGAGGATCTCGATCGACGGACGGCGGGCGGCTGGGAAAAAGCTCATGTCCCGGCCTGAAAGCCCGCTCCGCGCGCTCCGGTCAAGGCCGCTTTCACCGGCGACCGGCCGCGCGCCGCGAAAAGCGGTGCGCGAAAGCCTTCCCGGGAGGAAGGGAGTCCGTCCTTCGGCCCGTTGCGAGCCCTGGCCGCGTGGTGTTATTTCGGAGACGGCGCGCGGGTGCGATCGGGGGCGGAAGATGCGAGATGCACGGTCGCCGGGCGCGCCAGCGCCCGAGAGGGGAGCGTTGCTGGTCCGTGTGCTTCTCGGCTCGCTGTTCATCGCCCATCTCTATTGGAAGGTCGTGATCTTTCCGGGCGGGGTGGAGGCTTGGTGGGGAAACCTGCTCAGGGCCGGATATCCGGCCTTTGTGCCCGCCTACGTCCTTTCGGCGGAGCTCGCGGGCGCCCTGCTTCTGATCCCGGGCGTGCTGACCCGATACGTCGCGCTCTACGCCATGCCGATGATGTTAGGAGCGGCCCACTTCTGGATGGCGCGCAAGGGCTTCTTTTTCACCAAGGCCGGAGCTGAACTGCCGCTGGTTTGGTTGGCGCTCCTTGGCGTTCAGGTCGTCGCGGGGGATGGGCCCCTGGCCGCGGTCCGCTCGCCGGATCCGCGGCGGGCCCTCGCCTTGCTACGGCGTCGCGGCGAATCCGCCGCCTAGGCTCGATCCCAGCTACGAAACCGCCCATCGCGCTGCACTACGGCGCCGGCGTCGTGAAATTCGGCGGCGTCGGGATCAGGGCGCTCTGAAGCGCGCCCGCCCGAACCCCTACAGCGCCCAGCCCTGGTGCATCGCCGCGACGCCGCCGGTGAAGTTGGTGATCGTCACCCGCTTGAAGCCGGCGTTCTCCATCATCCCCGCGAAGGTCTTCTGGTCGGGGAAGCGGCGGATGCTCTCGACCAGGTACTGATAGGCGTCGCGATCCTTGGCCAGCCACTCGCCGAACTGCGGGATCAGCTTGAAGGAGTAGGCGTCATAGGCCTTGGCCAGGGCCTCGGTCACCGGCTTGGAGAACTCCAGGCAGATGAACCGGCCGCCGGGCTTCAGCACCCGCCGCGCCTCGCGCAGGGCCGCGTCGATGTCGGTGACGTTGCGGATGCCGAACGAGATCACATAGGCGTCGGCATAGGCGTCGGGCAGCGGCAAGCGTTGAGCGTCGCCGACCGTCCAGGTGATCTCGGGCGCGCCGCCCTTCTCGATCCCCGCGCCGATCATCTCGGCGTTGTAGTCGATGATGTTGATCAGGGCGTCGGGACCGCCGCGCCGCTCCTGGGCCGCCCGGGTCATCTTGGCGAAGCGGCGGGCCATGTCGCCGGTGCCGCCGGCGCAGTCGATGATGATCTCGCCCGGCTGCGGGTTCAGGCGCGCGGCGACCGCGTCCTTCCAGAGCCGGTGCACCCCGCCGCTCATCACGTCGTTCATCAGGTCGTAGTTCTTGGCGACCCGGTCGAACACGCCGCGCACCAGGCCGGCCTTGGCCGAGGCGTCGACGTCCTTGAATCCGAAGGTGGCGGAGGCC
The DNA here is from genome assembly GCF_001427165.1 of Caulobacter sp. Root487D2Y. Lineage (NCBI taxonomy): Bacteria > Pseudomonadati > Pseudomonadota > Alphaproteobacteria > Caulobacterales > Caulobacteraceae > Caulobacter > Caulobacter sp. Root487D2Y. Next base: position 168,446 of record NZ_LMFD01000001.1, on the reverse strand, counting down.
TTGGTCATGTCATTGCTCGAATTTGGCGCTCGAAATCGTCCGGGGCCAGCCCGCGGTGGTTGGGCTCTTATAACCGCCCGCGCTTGTCCGTCACCGGTTTTGCGCAGGCCGCCCTAGGAACCGCGCGCGCGATGACCGATATCTGGCCCCTCACGCCCTAGTCGAGGTTCCCCTTGCCCGAACTGCCCGAAGTCGAGACCGTGCGCCGCGGCCTGGAGCCGGTGCTGAGCGGCGCGCGCCTGGCCCGCGTGCGCGCCAACCGTCCCGACCTGCGCTTTCCCCTGCCCGACGGCTTCGTCCAGCGGCTGACCGGGGCCAGGATTCTGGCGCTGGACCGCCGGGCCAAATACCTGCTGGCCCCGCTGGATCGTGGCGACACCCTGGTGATGCATCTGGGCATGACCGGGCGTTTCGAGATCGCCGCCCCGGAAGGTTCGATCCGCCCCGGCGACTTCGCCCGCGAGGTCACGCCCGACGACAAGCACGCCCATGTGATCTTCGAGACCGAGGCGGGCGCGGTGGTCACCTATCATGACCCCCGCCGCTTCGGCTTCATGGACCTGATCGCCACCGACCGCGTCGACCGCCACCCCTGGTTCGCGACCATGGGCCCCGAGCCCTTGGGCGAGGGCTTCGACGCCAAGACCCTGGTCGCCGCCTTCAACGGCCGCAAGCAGGGCCCCAAGACCTTGCTGCTGGACCAGAAGACCGTCGCCGGCCTGGGCAATATCTATGTGTGCGAGGCCCTGCACCGGGCCCATATCTCGCCGTTCAAACCGGCGGGGATGATCGCCGGCAAGCGGCTGGGGCCGCTGACCACGGCGATCAAGGACGTGCTGGCCGAGGCCGTCGAGGTGGGCGGCTCGTCCCTGAAGGACTTCGCGGCGGCCGACGGGGCCCTGGGCTATTTCCAGCACCGCTTCCGGGTCTACGACCGCGAGGGCCAGCCCTGCCCCACGCCCGGCTGCAAGGGCGTGATCGCCCGCGAGGTCCAGGCGGGACGGTCGACGTTCTTCTGCCCGGTGTGCCAGGTGTAGGGCGCCGTCGACGCCCCGCGGCCTGTCTCTAACACTGGTCATCCTCGGAACAAGTCCGAGGATGACGGACGGAGAAGCGGTTGAAAGACCGCCCGCGGCGGCGAGGCCGCGCCTTGAAACCTTGGCTGCCAGCGTGCTCTGGGGTTTGACCGAGTCAAGGACCGCCTCTGGCGGCCGCGTCGCGGCGGCGCGACGCGCCGTCCTTGACTCGGTCAGACCCCAGAGCTCCGATCCACCAAGGCTTTAAGGCGTGGCCGCATCCGGGGCGGATGGGGGCTTGCGCCTAGCGGACGTTTCAGATGTCCGAGATGGGTGGATGTCGGACCTTGAGAACCCTCTCTCTTTGAGAGAGGGAGGGGCCCGCCGCGAAGCGGTGGGAGGGTGAGAGGTTTCATCGCTGACCGGAAAACCCCAACCCGTTCAACTGCGCCCTCAAGATTTCGGAGAAAGCCCACCAGGGCCGCCGCTGGGGATCGAGCAGCTGCCCGAAGACCAACTGAACAACTGCGCTTCATTCGGTGAGAATGTAACCTCTCACCCTCCCATGGCTTCGCCATGGGCCCCTCCCTCTCTCTAAGAGAGAGGGTTTTGGTGGGCGCGACCCAATGTCCGCAACGGGTCGAAAGCCGACCTCCGCCAACCCGACGATCATCCACTGCGAGACCCAGGGACTCCCCAACGCCGCCGCGCCCTCTATAAAGGCGGCGCTCAACAGGAGACCCGTCGATGGCCGCGTACCAGACCCTGATCGTCGAGACCCCGGAGGCCGCGCCCGGCGTGGCCCTGATCCGCCTGAACCGGCCCGAGGCCCTGAACGCGCTGAACACCGCCCTGCTGGCCGAGCTGGCCCAGGCCCTGGCGGCGGCCCAGGCCGACGACGCGGTCGGCTGCATCGTCATCACCGGCTCGGCCAAGGCCTTCGCGGCCGGGGCCGACATCAAGGAGATGTCGGACAAGTCCTACGCCCAGATGTTCAAGGACGACTTCTTCGCCGCCGGGGCCCGGGCCATCGAGGGCACCCGCAAGCCGATCATCGCCGCGGTGGCCGGCTACGCCCTGGGCGGCGGCTGCGAGCTGGCGATGATGTGCGACTTCATCCTGGCCGCCGACACGGCCAAGTTCGGCCAGCCCGAGATCAATCTCGGCGTCGCCCCCGGCATCGGCGGCACCCAGCGCCTGACGCGCCTGGTCGGCAAGTCCAAGGCCATGGACATGATCCTGACCGGCCGGATGATGGACGCCCAGGAGGCCGAGCGGTCCGGGCTGGTGTCGCGGATCTTCCCGGCCGACAGCCTGGTCGACCAGGCCCTGGCCGTGGCCGCCAAGATCGCCGCCCAGTCGCCGCTGGCCACGGCGATGAACAAGGAGCTGGTCAACGCCGCCTATGAGACCACGCTGAGCACGGGCGTGCAGCTGGAACGGCGCCTGTTCCACTCGCTGTTCGCCTTCGACGACCAGAAGGAAGGCATGGCCGCCTTCGTCGAGAAGCGCAAACCGGCGTTCAAGGGGTCGTGAACGTCCGTTTGACAAGGACGTGAGATGGCAGGCGAGATTCTGGCCCGTCTGTGGATTGACCCCGGGCGGCCGTTCCCGTATATCCGCGCGCTCTTGATTTCTCCTGCTTCGCGGCCGCCCGCGCGGCTGTCCGTTTGAAGGTCCGAACTAATGGCCAATAATCCCGGCGCCAAGAAAGCGATCCGCAAGATCGCTCGCCGCACCGAAGTGAACACCGCTCGCCGCTCGCGCGTGCGCACCTTCCTGCGCAAGTTTGAAGACGCCCTGGCCGCCGGCGACGCCGCCGTCGCCAAGGCCGCTTTCATCGAAGCGCAATCGGAACTGATGCGCGCCGTCTCCAAGGGCGTCGTCCACCCCAACACCGGCTCGCGCAAGGTTTCGCGCCTGGCGGCTCGCCTGAAGAAGCTTGATCAGGCCGCTGCCTAATCCAGATTCTCGCCGAACGCTGTTCGGTTAGCGAAATCAAAGACTTAGGAAAGCCGATCGAGGAAACTCGGTCGGCTTTTTCTATTGCCCTTTTTCAAACTGAAGATTGTCCACGGGACATTCCGCTGGGTGAACGCGGGGCTCCGAAATAGCATTCCCTTGGCGGGCGAGGACGTCTGTCGAGTCAACAGAAATATCCGCCGACGGACGCAAGTTTTCCGTTTGACCGGCGGAGGCCGCTGGCTAGTTTAAGCGTCTCAACGCTCTTCCAGTCCATGGAGATCACTGGCGGCGGCCGAACCCTTGCGTTCGCCGATCAACCCCCTGTGTCTGCTGGGCAACGAGGCTTGAGGCACGGTCGTACGCCATGGGGGGCGGCGATCGGGGACATACGACATATACCGAGGCGGTGACCGATGACGATCAAGGGCGGGGTAGTGAGCCAAGAGTTTTCGGCTGCGTTTTCGACGGTCGCCTGCGAACCCGCGGGCGTCGTCTGGGGCAAGGTGTGTCTGGTCTTGAAACGCGAGTTGGGCGACGCGGCTTTCGGCTCGTGGATCGCGCCCGCCGCGCTGCGTGAAGGCCAGGCTGGTGATGTGGTGGTGGTGACGCCGACCGGGATCGCGCGCGACTGGATTCGCCGCAGCGCCTGGCGCCGGGTCAGCGAGCTGTGGGCCGCCAACGATCCCACCTCGCGCCGGTTGGATCTCAAGTCGCGTCTGGAATTCGAGGCCGCCCACGGCGCTTCGGGCGGCTCCGCCGCGGCCGGCTACGAAGCCAAGGCCGAGCCGATCGAGATCGTGCTGCCGGTGTCCAGCGACAGTCCCGCCCTGGCCCCGACCAACGGCGCCAAGCCTTCTCCCGTCCAAGGTTTGCAGGAACGCTTCACGTTCGACACCTTCGTGCCGGGTCCGGCCAACGAATTCGCCCACGCCGTGGCGCGCCGCGTGGCCAGCTGGGCCGACGGCCACTTCAATCCGGTGCTGTTCCACGGCCCCTACGGCTTCGGCAAGACCCACCTGCTCAACGCCCTGGCCTGGGAGGCCATGCGCCAGGCCCCGACCAAGCGGGTGGTCTATCTGACCGCCGAGCGCTTCCTGTCGACCTTCGTGCGGGCGGTGATGGATCGCCAGACCGCGGCCTTCAAGGAAGAGCTGCGCGGCGCCGACCTGCTGATCATCGACGACGTGCACTTCATCGCCGGCAAGCAGTCGAGCCAGGAAGAGCTGTTCCACACCCTGACCGCCCTGGTCGAGGACGGCCGCCGGGTGGTGTTCTCCTCGGACCGCGCCCCGGCGGCGATGACCGAGATGGACGCCCGCCTGCGGTCGCACCTGTCGGCGGGCCTGGTCTGCGGCCTGGAGCCGGCCGACCGCGCCCTGCGCCTGGGCATCCTGGACCGCAAGCTGCAGGCGCTGTCGCGCCAGCACGGCTTCGAGCCGACGATGCGCCCCGAGGTGCTGAACTTCCTGGCCGACCGCTTCACCGACAGCGTCCGCGAGCTGGAAGGCGCGCTCAACACCCTGTCGGCCCGGGCCGGCGAAGGCGTCTCGCGCCTGACCCTGGACGAGGTCCAGGCGATCCTGCGTCCGCACCTGCGGGCCGGCGAGAAGCGCATCACCATCGACGACATCCAGAAGGCCACGTCCGAGCACTACGGCATGAAGCAGGTCGACCTGCTCAGCGAGCGCCGCAACCGCGCCATCGCCCGTCCGCGTCAGGCGGCCATGTGGCTGGCCAAGCAGCTGACCACCCGTTCGCTGCCCGACATCGGCCGGCGGTTCGGCGGCCGCGACCACACCACGGTCCTGCACGCCGTGCGCCGCATCGAGGCGCTGCGCGCCGAGGACCCGGTGCTGAGCCAGGACCTGGAGACCATCACCCGCAAGCTGCGCGGGTAAGGGTTTCGAGGTTCGAGACGATCAAGGGCCGTCCCGATGGGGCGGCCCTTTTTCGTTAGGCCCTCCCCCTGTGGGGGAGGTGTCGGCGAGGTCGACGGTGGGGGGAGTCGTCGGAAGACGACCGCGCTCAAGATCGAGCGGCCCAATACTCCCCCCACCGGCCTTCGGCCGCCTCCCCCACAGGGGGAGGACCTTAGGCCACGGACGCCCTTCTCAGCGTGATGTTGATCCGCCCTCCTCCCGGCACCAGCCCGGACGAGCCCGGCAGGATCCGGTCCACCCCGTGGAACGCCAGCCGCGCCGGCCCCGACAGGCGGCAGACGTCGCCGGACGACAGCTTCAGCGAGCGGGTCGGGTCCTTGCGGGAGGTCCCGCCGATCCGGAAGACCGCGGTGTCGCCCAGCGAGACCGACAGCACCGGAAAGCGCGGATCGGCCTCGTCGCGGTCCTGGTGCAGGCCCATGCGGGCGTCGCCGCGATAGAGATTGATCAGGGCGGCGTCCGGCGGCGTCTCCGGATCGCCCAGGTCCGCCCAGAGATCGAGCAGGGCCTGGGGCATGTCCGGCCAGGGCGCGCCGGTGCCCGGATGGCGGTCGGCATAGCGATAGCCGGTCTTGTCGCTGGTCCAGCCCAGCGGGCCGAAGCTGGTCATGGCCACGCTCATCGCCTTGCCGTAGGCGGTCTCGTAATTCGCCGGCGGCGCGGTCTCGAACGCGGCCAGGGTCAGGCGCGTCAAATCGTTCTGGGCCTTGAGGTCCAGCAATCCGGGCCATAGGTCGAAACCCGGCAGAACACTGATCGGTTTAATCATTACGGAGATTTAATGCGCCAGATGCGCCAGGACAGTGTTGGTTTGCGCTCGTCGGGCCCGCGGGCCGAATAAATTTTGCAAATCCAGGGCCGTTCATGCGTCGACTCCTCTCTTCCGCGGCTGCCGCCGTGCTCGTTTTCGCCGCCGGATCCGCCCTGGCCGCGCCCGCCGCGCCCAAGCCCGCCGCGATCACCGCCGCCAACGTCACGACCCAGCTGCCGCGCGGCGTGGTTCCGACCCACTATGATCTGGCCTTCACGCCCGACGCCGACAAGCTGACCTTCACCGCCTCGGTGAAGATCGCCGTCGAGGTCGCCGCCCCGACCAACACCATCACCCTGCAGGCCGCCGACCTGACCTTCGCCAAGGCCGAGATGGCCGGCGTGGGGGCGGCCAAGGTCACCGTCGACGCCGAGGCCCAGACCGCCACCTTCACCTTCGACAAGCCGGTCGCCAAGGGCGCCCACGTGCTGTCGATCGACTACAGCGGCAAGATCTACAAGCAGGCCGCCGGTCTGTTCGCGCTGGACTACGACACCGACCAGGGCAAGAAGCGCGCGCTCTACACCCAGTTCGAGAATTCCGACGCCCGCCGCTTCATCCCCTCGTGGGACGAGCCGTTCTTCAAGGCCACCTACGACGTCCAGGTCACCGTTCCGACCGGCCAGATGGCCATCGGCAACATGCCGGTCGCCAAGACCGAGGACCTGGGCGGCGGCAAGTCGAAGGTGACCTTCGCCACCTCGCCGAAGATGTCGACCTATCTGCTGTTCTTCGGCGTCGGCGAGTTCGACCGCGCCACCGCCAAGGTCGGCGGCGTCGAGATGGGCGTGATCACCAAGAAGGGCGACCTGGCCAAGGCCGACTTCGCCCTGAAGTCCTCCGGTCCGATCCTGGAGTGGTACAACGACTACTTCGGCGCCCCCTACCCGCTGCCGAAGCTGGATCACATCGCCGCCCCGGGCCAGAGCCAGTTCTTCAGCGCCATGGAGAACTGGGGCGCGATCTTCTACTTCGAGTACGCCCTGCTGGATGATCCGGCGATCTCGACCCAGGCCGACCGCCAGAACATCTACACCACCGTGGCCCACGAAATGGCCCACCAGTGGTTCGGCGACCTGGTCACCATGTCGTGGTGGGACGATCTGTGGCTCAACGAAGGGTTCGCGTCCTGGATGGAGGGCCGGGCCACCGAGCACTTCCACCCCGAGTGGAACACCCAGCTGAGCGCGATCGGCGGCCGCGAATACGCCATGGGCCTGGACTCGCTGTCGACCACCCATCCGGTCGTCCAGCACGTCGAGACCGTCGACCAGGCCAGCCAGGCCTTCGACGCCATCACCTACCAGAAGGGCGAGGCGGTCATCCGCATGCTCGAGGCCTATGTCGGGCCCGACGCCTGGCGTGACGGGGTGCGCCGCTACATCAAGGCCAACGCCCACGGCAACACCCAGACCGACGACCTTTGGCGGGAAGTCGAGGCCGCCGCCGGCAAGCCGATCACCGCCATCGCCCACGACTTCACCCTGCAGCCGGGCATCCCGCTGATCACGGTCGAGACCGGCGCCTGCGCGGCCGGCAAGACCCCGGTCACCCTGACCCAGGGCGAATACAGCCGCGACAAGCCGACCAAGACCCCCCTGGCCTGGCGCGTGCCGGTCTCGGCCCAGGTCGCCGGCTCCAGCAGCGTCGCCAAGACCCTGGTCGAGGGCGGCAAGGGCGCGCTGAGCGTCGATGGCTGCGGTCCGGTGATCGTCAACGCCGGCCAGGCCGGCTATTTCCGCACCCTCTACACGCCCAAGGCGTTCGCCGGCGTCTCGGCCAGCTTCGCCAAGCTGCCGGCCATCGACCAGCTGGGCGTGATCTCCGACGCCTGGGCCCTGGGCCTGAACGGCCAGCAGGCGGTCACCGACGGCCTGGACCTGGCCATGGCCACCCCCGCCGACGCCGATCCGCAGGTCTGGGGCAAGGTCGCGGGCGTGCTGACCGGCGTCAACAGCATGTACGAAAGCGCGCCGGCCGACCGCGCCGCCTTCCGCAAGCTGGCGATCGCCCGCCTGTCGCCGGCGTTCGCGAAGATCGGCTGGACGGCCAAGCCGGGCGAGGCCGGTCCGGTCGCCACCCTGCGCTCGACCCTGATCATCTCGCTGGGCGCCCTGGGCGATCCGGCGGTGGTCGCCGAGGCCAAGCGCCGCTACGCCGCCGACAAGACCGACCCGACCGCCGTGCCCGGCCCGCTGCGCAAGGCCATCCTGGCCACCGTGGCCCGCAACGCCGACGCCGCGACCTGGGACATGCTGCATGAGCAGGCCAAGGCCGAGAAGACCCCGCTGATCCGCGACCAGATCTACACCCAGCTGGCCTCGGCCGAGAACGACGCCCTGGCCGCCAAGGCCCTGGCGCTGGCCCTGACCGACGAGCCGGGCGAGACCCTGTCGGCCAACATGATCTCGCGGGTCGCGATCCTGCATCCCGACATGGCCTTCGATTTCGCCGTCGCCCACAAGGACGCGGTGAACGCCAAGGTCGACGCGGCCTCCGCCACCAAGTTCATTCCCGGGCTGGCGAGGAATTCGGCCGATCCGGCGATGATCGACAAGGTCACCGCCTACGCCGCCGCCAACCTCCCGGCCGGTTCGCGCGGCGAGGCCGAAAAGTCGGTGGCCTCGATCACCGACCGCATCAAGACCCGCAAGACGGCTCTGCCGCCGATCACCGCCTGGGTCGCCAAGCAGGGCTGAGGCCCGGAAAACGCCGGGGCGAAGCCTGCCCCGAATCCGCTCGAAAAGCGGATTCAACGAACGCCAGGTGAGGCTTTCGGGCCGCTTCCGGCGTCTATCTGACGAAGGGGCCGCGCTTTTTCGAGCGCGGTCTATTTCGTCGCACGTGACGATTCCCCTTCATTCCATGCGGGATTGGGCTTGCAGGCTGGCGCCTATCCCCCATATCGGGCATCGAAGCGGGGTTGACGGGCTCGTCAACTTCGATTGAACGAACGCTTTCCGCTTGAACATCGTTTGAGCGGCGAGATTTTGGATAAACCGTTAGAACGCGACCAGACGGGGACGGCTTGAGAAAAACCGGGGCGCTTGCCTTAAGGCCCTTGTCACCGCCGTCCGCCATTCAGGAGCTGCAGGTCAAATGAGCAAGATTATCGGTATCGACCTTGGCACCACGAATTCGTGCGTGGCCATCATGGACGGCAAGACCCCGAAGGTGATCGAGAACGCCGAGGGCGCTCGCACCACCCCGTCGGTGGTCGCCTTTCTCGAGGACGGCGAGCGCCTTGTCGGCCAACCCGCCAAGCGCCAGGCGGTCACCAACCCGACCAACACCCTTTTCGCGATCAAGCGTCTGATCGGCCGTAACTTCGCCGATCCGGTCGTGGCCAAGGACAAGGCCATGGTCCCCTACGAGATCGTCAAGGGTCCGACCGGCGACGCCTGGGTCAAGGCCCACGGCAAGGACTACAGCCCGCAGGAAGTGTCCGCCTTCATCCTGCAGAAGATGAAGGAAGCGGCCGAAACCCACCTGGGCGAGACCGTCACCAAGGCCGTGATCACCGTTCCGGCCTATTTCAACGACGCCCAGCGTCAGGCCACCAAGGACGCCGGCAAGATCGCCGGCCTCGAGGTCCTGCGCATCATCAACGAGCCGACCGCGGCCGCCCTGGCCTACGGCCTGGAAAAGAACGAAGGCAAGAAGATCGCCGTCTACGACCTCGGCGGCGGCACCTTCGACGTCTCGGTCCTGGAGATCGGCGACGGCGTCTTCGAGGTGAAGTCGACCAACGGCGACACCTTCCTGGGCGGCGAGGACTTCGACCTGCGGATCGTCGACTACCTGGCCGACGAGTTCAAGAAGGAGCAGGGCGTCGACCTGCGCAAGGACAAGCTGGCCCTGCAGCGTCTGCGCGAAGAGGCCGAAAAGGCCAAGAAGGAGCTGTCCAGCACGGCTCAGTACGAAGTGAACCTGCCCTTCATCTCGATGAACGCGTCGGGCCCGCTGCACCTGAACATCAAGCTGTCGCGCTCCAAGCTCGAAGCCCTGGTGGAAGACCTGATCGCCCGCACCATCGGTCCGTGCGAACAGGCCCTCAAGGACGCCGGCCTGAAGAAGAGCGACATCGACGAAGTGATCCTGGTCGGCGGCATGAGCCGCATGCCCAAGGTCCAGCAAGCCGTGCAGGACTTCTTCGGCCGCGAGCCCCACAAGGGCGTGAACCCCGATGAAGTCGTCGCCCTGGGCGCCGCCGTCCAGGCCGGCGTCCTGCAAGGCGACGTCAAGGACGTGCTGCTGCTGGACGTGACCCCGCTGACCCTAGGGATTGAAACTCTGGGCGGCGTGTTCACCCCGCTGATCGAGCGCAACACCACCATCCCGACCAAGCGCTCGCAGACCTTCTCGACCGCCGACGACAACCAGTCGGCCGTGACGATCCGCGCCTTCCAGGGCGAGCGTCCGATGGCCGTCGACAACAAGTTCCTGGGTCAGTTCGACCTGCAGGGCATTCCGCCGGCGCCGCGCGGCGTGCCGCAGATCGAGGTCACCTTCGACATCGACGCCAACGGCATCGTCAACGTCCACGCCAAGGACAAGGCGACCAACAAGGAGCACTCGATCCGCATCCAGGCCAACGGCGGCCTCTCGGACGCGGACATCGAGCGCATGGTCAAGGAAGCCGAGGCCAACAAGGCGTCGGACGAGAAGAAGAAGGCGCTGGTCGAGGCCAAGAACCAGGGCGAGGCGATCATCCACTCGACCGAAAAGGCCCTGGCCGAGCACGGCGACAAGGTCGGCGCGGCCGAGAAGACCGCGATCGAGACCGGCCTGACCGATCTGAAGTCGGCGCTGGAAGGCGAGGACGTCGAGGCCATCCAGGCCAAGACCCAAGCCCTGATCCAGGCGTCGATGAAGCTCGGCGAAGCGATGTACAGCGCTCAGCAGGGCGCTGAAGGCGGCGACGAAGCCGCCGCCGATGACGGCGTCGTCGACGCCGAATTCGAGGAAGTCGACGACTCCAAGCCGTCGGCGTGACCATGGGTCGCGGGGCGAAGCTCTTAACCGCGGTTTCGCCCGCCCTACCTTTGGGGAACAAGGCTCCCGTCCGCCGCTTGCGGCCGGGCGGGAGCGCTCCCACCTCTCTTTTCATCATGGCTAGTGATCGACCCTGACGATGCGCGACTATTACGAAGTCCTGGGCGTGGCCCGTGGCTGCGATGACGCCGCCCTCAAGGCCGCCTTCCGCAAGATGGCGATGGAGCATCATCCGGACCGCAACGGCGGCTGCGAGAACGCTTCCTCGCGGTTCAAGGAAATCAACGAAGCCTATTCGGTGCTGTCCGACGCCCAGAAGCGCGCGGCCTACGACCGCTTCGGCCATGCCGGGGTGAACGGCGCGCAGGGCGGACCGGGCGGCTTCGGCGGCGCCGACGCCAGCGACATCTTCAACGACGTCTTTGGCGACGTGTTCGGCGAGATGTTCGGCGGCGGCCGTCGCCAGTCGAACGGTCCCCAGCGCGGCCAGGACCTGCGCTACGACCTGGAGATCACCCTGGAGCAGGCCTATGCCGGCGCCGAGGTCGAGATCAAGGTTCCCGCCGCCATCACCTGCGAGGTCTGCGACGGCTCGGGCGCCAAGCCCGGCACCAGCCCGACGGTCTGCGGCACCTGCGGCGGCGCCGGCCGCGTGCGGGCCACCCAAGGCTTCTTCGCGGTCGAACGCGCCTGCCCCCGCTGCAGCGGCTCGGGCCGCCTGGTGCTGGACCCCTGCACCAGCTGCCACGGCCATGGCCAGGTGCGCCGCGAGCGCGTGCTGTCGGTGCGCGTCCCCGCCGGCGTCGATGACGGCGCCCGCATCCGCCTGGCCGGCGAAGGCGACGCCGGAGCCCGCGGCGGCCCGCGCGGCGACCTCTACCTCTTCCTGTCGGTGATCCCGCACGAGCTGTTCGAGCGCGACGGGCTGGACCTGCTGTGCACCGTGCCGGTGCCGATGACCGTGGCCGCCCTGGGCGGCGAGATCGACGCCCCCTGCCTGCTGGGCGGCGAGGCCTGCGACGGCAACTGCAAGATCGCGGTCAAGGTCCCGGAAGGCTCGCAGACCGGCAAGACCGTCCGTCTGAAGGGCCGCGGCATGCCGTCCCTGCGCAGCCGCCAGCGCGGCGACCTGGTGGTCGAGCTGTTCGTCGAAACCCCGACCCACCTCTCGACGCGGCAAAAGGAGCTCCTGACCGAGCTGGCCGGGCTGTGCGGCGAGAAACAGAACCCCAAGTCCGCCAACTTCGTCGGCAAGGCCAAGCGCTTCTGGGAAGAAGTGACCGGCAGCTAGAAGGCGTTCCGCATCGCGATACGAGAGGGGCCCGGAGCGCAAGCGCCGGGCCCTTCGTCGTTTTCGGCCAATTTCACTGTCATCCCGGACAAGCGCGCAGCGCGCCGATCCGGGACCGCCGGAAGCGCCTGCGCTCAGGCGTCGGTCCCGGGTCTTCGCTGCGCGCTGCGCCCGGGATGACAACCCCATTTGAATCCGTCGAGTGGAGTGAATTATTTGCAGATTTTGCAAGTTATTCCCGCTGCGGCGCGGCAGATGCCCCTTAACGCGACGCGCGACGCTCTGTACCTTCCGGCGCGATGAACGCCCCCGCCTCCCCCGCCGTCCAGACCTATGACGCCACCGGCGCGACCCCGGTGATGCAGCAGTTCTTCGAGATGAAGGCGCGGCACCCCGACGCCCTGATCTTTTTCCGGATGGGCGACTTCTACGAGCTGTTCTTCGACGACGCCTACAAGGCCGCCGCCGCCCTGGGCATCAGCCAGACCTTCCGGGGCACGCACAACGGCCAGCCGATCCCGATGGCCGGCGTCCCCCAGCACGCGGCCGAGGCCTATCTGTCCAAGCTGATCCGCATGGGCTTCAAGGTCGCCGTCTGCGAGCAGATGGAAGACCCGGCCGAGGCCAAGAAGCGCGGCTCCAAGTCGGTGGTCCGCCGCGACATCGTCCGGGTGGTCACGCCCGGCACCCTGACCGAGGACGGCTTGCTGGACGCCCGGGGCGCCAACCGCCTGGCCGCCGTGGCCGTGCGGGCCGGCCAGGCGGCCGTGGCGGCCGTGGAGCTGTCCACCGGCGAGGTCGAGTGCTTCCTGGTCGCCAAGGACGCCGTGGCGGCGATCCTGGCGGCCCTGGCGCCCTCCGAGACCCTGGTCGCCGACCGCCTGCTGTCGGACGACCAGCTGTCCCAGACCCTGAAGATCTGCGGCGGGCTGATCCAGCCCATGCCCTCGGCCCTGTCCGAGCCCCAGGCCTCGGAGACCCGCGTCAAGCGGCTGTACGGCGTCGACACCCTGGACGGGTTCGGCGGCCTGTCGCCGGCCGAGATCGGGGCCCTGGGCCTGATCGCCGCCCATCTGGAGATGACTCAGGCCGGCAAGCTGCCGGCCCTGCGGGCTCCGCGCCGCGCCGCCGAGGCCGACGTGATGGCCATCGACCCGGCCACCCGCTCCAGCCTGGAGATCGACCGCACCCAAGGCGGTGATCGAAGCGGCTCGCTGCTGGCCTGCATCGACCGCACCGTGACCGCCGGCGGCGCCCGGATGCTGGCCTCGCGCCTGGCCCGCCCGCTGCTTGACCCCCACGCCATCGACGCCCGCCTGGACGCGGTGGCGTGGTTCGTCGACCACCGGAGCTTGCGCGAACGCCTGCGCGAGGTGCTCAAGGGCGCCGGCGACATGGCCCGCGCGCTGTCGCGCCTGGCCCTGGGCCGGGGCGGTCCCCGCGACCTGGGCTGCCTCAAGGACGGCCTGAAGACCGGCGAGAAGCTGGCCGGCATGGTCGGCGGCTCGGGCGATCCGCTGTCGCCCCCCCCCGCCGAGCTGGAAGCGGCGCTGAAGGCCCTGACCCCGTCGCTGCGCGAGGGCCTGTCGCGTCTGCTGGATCGACTGGAGACGGGGCTGGGTCCCGACCTGCCGGCCCTGGCGCGCGACGGCGGCTTCGTGGCCGCCGGCGTCCGCCCCGAGCTGGACCAGGCCCGCGCCCTGCGCGACGACAGCCGCCGGGTGGTGGCCGCCCTCGAGACCCGTCTGTGCCAAGAAAGCGGCGTGCCGCTGAAGATCCGCCACAACGGCGTGCTGGGCTATTTCGTCGAGGCCACGGCCGGCAAGGCCGACCCGCTGTTCCAGCCGCCGCTGAACGCGACCTTCATCCACCGCCAGACCCTGGCCAACCAGGTGCGGTTCACCACCGTCGAGCTGGCCGACCTGGACGCCCGCATCGCCCAGGCGGCCGAGCGGGCCCTGGCCATGGAGGTCGCGGCCTTCGAGGACTGGCGCGCCGAAGCCGTCGCCCTGGCCGAGCCGATCCAGCTGGCCGCCGAGGCCCTGGCCAAGCTGGACGTCGCCGCCGCCCTGGCCGAGTGGGCCGAGGACGCCGGCGCCGTGCGCCCGACCGTCGACAGGTCCCTGGCCTTCGACGCCCGCGCCGCCCGCCACCCGGTGGTCGAGGCCGCCGTCAAGCGGGCCGGCGACCCCTATACCCCCAACGACTGCCGCCTGGACGCGGCCGGCGAGGCCGGGGCGCGGCTGTCGATCGTCACCGGCCCCAACATGGCCGGTAAATCGACCTTCCTGCGCCAGAACGCCCTGCTGGCCATCCTGGCGCAGTCCGGCTGCTACGTGCCGGCCAAGAGCCTGCGTCTGGGCGTCGTCGACCGCCTGTTCAGCCGCGTCGGGGCCGGCGACGACCTGGCCCGGGGCCGCTCGACCTTCATGATGGAGATGGTCGAGACCGCCGCCATCCTGACCCAGGCCAGCCCGCGCAGCCTGGTGATCCTGGACGAGATCGGCCGGGGCACGGCCACCTATGACGGCCTGGCCATCGCCTGGGCCTGCGCCGAGGCCCTGCACGACGTCAACCGCTGCCGGGCCCTGTTCGCCACCCACTATCACGAGCTGGCCACGCTGGAGACGCGGCTGGCCCATGTCTCCAACCTGTCCCTGCGCGCCAAGGAGTGGAACGGCGACCTGGTGTTCCTGCACGAGGCGGCCCCGGGCCCGGCCGACCGCTCCTACGGGGTGCAGGTGGCCAAGCTGGCCGGCGTGCCGCCCCAGGTCGTGGCCCGCGCCAAGGAGGTGCTGGACCGCCTGGAGAGCAAGACCGAATCGCCGGCCAAGCTGGACGAGCTGCCGCTGTTCGCGGCCAGCGCCCCCTTCAACCCGGCCGGGGCGCCCGTTATGGCGGCGCCGAGCCGCACCGACGCGGCGCTGGAGGACCTGGATGTCGACGGCATGAGCCCGCGCGAGGCCCTTGAAGCGCTTTACAGACTTAAGGCTCTGCTCAAGGCCTGAGGTCCTATAGTGGAAGCGTGATGTTTCGCCGCGGCCGGTCGGGCTTCCAGCGAACGCGCCCTGGGAACACCATATAATCGCCATGCCCCGTCGCCTTCGCCCCACGCCCCTGGAACACGTCGTCGACGGCCACGCCCTGCGGGCGCGCCTGTCGGCCGCCGCCCTCGACCTGATCGGCGACGAGGCCGGCCAGCGCGCCCGCGCCATCGAGATCCTGAAGCAGGCGCTGTTTCGCGGCCGGATGATCGCCAAGGAGCGGCTCGAGAACGGGGCCGGCGGCCTGGAGACGGCGCGGCTGCTCAGCGGGGTCACCGACGAGGTGATCACCGCCCTCTACGACTTCACCACCGTCCACGTGTTCCGGGCCCGCAACCCGACCGAGGGCGAGCGCCTGTGCCTGCTGGCCGTCGGCGGCTACGGCCGGCGCACCCTGGCGCCGTTCTCGGACATCGATCTGCTGTTCCTGCGGCCCTACAAGCAGACGCCGCACGCCGAGAGCGTGATCGAGTTCATGCTGTATGCGCTGTGGGACCTGGGCTTCAAGGTCGGCCACGCCTCGCGGACCATCGAGGAGTGCGTGCGGCTCTCCAAGGAAGACTACACGATCCGCACCTCGATCCTGGAGGCCCGCCGCCTGACCGGCGACGAGCGCCTGGGCGAGGAGCTGAAGAAGCGGTTCCGCGACGACGTCATGAAGGGCACCGGCGCGGCCTTCGTCGCCGCCAAGCTCAAGGAGCGCGACGATCGCCAGGCCCGGGCCGGGGCCAGCCGCTACATGGTCGAGCCCAACGTCAAGGAGGGCAAGGGCGGCCTGCGCGACCTGCACACCCTGATGTGGATCGCCGAATATCTGCACCCGGTCGATCGGCCCGAGGACGTCTTCCTGCTGGAGGTGTTCGACCGCCGCGAGGCGAAGGGCTTCATCCGCGCCTTCGATTTCCTGCACGCCGTGCGCGCCCACCTGCACTTCGCCACCGGCCGCCCCGAGGAGCGCCTGACCTTCGACCTGCAGCCCGAGATCGCCCGCCGCATGGGCTATGGCGACCGCGGCGACGCTCCGGCCGTCGAGCGCTTCATGCGCCGCTACTTCCTGGTGGCCAAGGAGGTCGGGGCCCTGACCCGCGCCTTCTCGGCCAAGCTGGAGGCCGAGCACTTCAAGCACGAGCCCAAGGGCATCTCGCGCTTCCTGCCCGGCGGCGGCCGGCCCAAGCGCAAGGCCCTGGACGTGGCCGGGTTCTACGAGGACGGCGGCCGGCTGAACATCGACGGCCCGGACGTGTTCGAGCGCGACCCGGTCAACCTGATCCGCCTGTTCAAGACCGCCGACGAGCGGGATCTCGACCTGCATCCCGACGCCTTCACGACGGTGACCCGCACCCTGAACCTGATCACCTCGAAGGTCCGCCGCGACCCGCGGGCGACCGAGGCGTTCCTGCAGCTGCTGGCCTACGGCAAGCGCAGCTACCGCACCCTGACCCTGATGAACGACGCGGGGGTGCTGGGCCGCTTCATCCCCGAGTTCGGGCGCGTCGTCGCCCAGATGCAGTTCAACATGTACCACTCCTACACGGTGGACGAGCACACCCTGCGGGCCGTGGGCGTCATCGGCGACATGGCCGCCGGCCGGCTGGTCGAGGACCACCCGCTGGCGGTCTCCATCATGCCGCTGATCGAGGACCGCGAGGCCCTGTTCCTGGCCATGCTGCTGCACGACACCGGCAAGGGCGGGGTCGGCGGCCAGGAGAAGGCCGGGGCCCGCAGCGCCCGCAGCGCCTGCGAGCGGCTGGGCGTCGACCGTGTCAAGGTCGAGCTGGTCGCCTGGCTGGTCGAGAACCATCTGGTGATGAGCGACTTCGCCCAGAAGCGCGACGTGGCCGATCCGGGCACGGTGGCCGCCTTCGCCCGCATCGTCGAGAACCCCGAGCGCCTGCGCCTGCTGCTGGTGATCACCGTGGCCGACATCCGGGCCGTCGGCCCCGGCGTCTGGAACGGCTGGAAGGGCCAGCTGCTGCGCGAGCTCTACAACGCCACCGAGGCGGTGTTCCGGGGCGGGCGCGGCAGCGACGCCGCCGCCAGCGTCCAGCGCCACCAGGAGGCCGCCGCCGAGGCCGCGCGCGAGGCCCTGGTCGCGGCCGACCCCGCCGCCAAGGGCTGGGCCCAGGCGATGGAGGCCGCCTATTTCGGGGCCTTCTCGCAGGACGACCTGAAGGCCCACGCCGAGCTGGCCCGCCGCGCGGCGATCCAGGGCGGGGCGGCCGCCGAGGGCCGGGTGCCGGTCGGCGCCAACGCCGCCGAGATCGTCATCGCCGCCAAGGACCGTCGCGGCCTGTTCGCGGATCTGGCCCTGGCCATCTCCTCGCTGGGCGGCAACGTCGTGGGGGCCCGGGTCTTCACCTCGCGCCAGGGCCAGGCCCTGGACGTGTTCCATGTGCAGGACGTGACCGGCGCGGCCCTGGGCTGCGAGAACCCCCGCGCCCTGCGCCGCCTGGCCGACGCCCTGGAGGCGGCCGGCCGCGGCGAGCCC
Source organism: Caulobacter sp. Root487D2Y (assembly GCF_001427165.1). Classification (NCBI taxonomy): domain Bacteria; kingdom Pseudomonadati; phylum Pseudomonadota; class Alphaproteobacteria; order Caulobacterales; family Caulobacteraceae; genus Caulobacter; species Caulobacter sp. Root487D2Y. The sequence goes on along the minus strand of NZ_LMFD01000001.1, from coordinate 150,896 downwards.
CTGACCCTGGAGCCGCGCCGCGGCGGCGAGCCGTCGCGCACGGCGGCCTTTTCGATCGCCCCGACCGTGGTCATCGACAACGAGGCGTCCAACGAGGCCACCGTGGTCGAGGCCTCGGGCCGCGACCGTCCCGGCCTGCTGCAGGCCCTGGCCCGCACCCTGGCCGACAACGGCCTGTCCATCCAGTCGGCCCACATCGACGGCTACGGCGAGCGGGCGGTCGACGCCTTCTACGTCCAGACGTCCGAGGGCGGGAAGGTGGCCGACGCCAAGAAGGTCACGGCGTTGAAGGCCGACCTGCTGGCGGCGCTGGAGCAGAACGAGGCCGGGGCGCCGAACACGCGGCCGGGGCTCAAGCGGGCGCGGGCCAGCGTGGCGCGGTAGTTGGGGCGGGCCTCCGTCGGCTCTAGGCTAAGTGCTCGGATCCATTTGGTCGCCAAACCCGAGATCGAGGCACAAGGCGCTGACCGCATCGACAAACGCCTGAGCGGATTGAACTAGGCGTTCGCGTTCGGCTGCGAGTTCGGACCGTCGGAAATAGCGCTTTTCGATCTTGTCTGGGGTGGTCTTGGTCCCAGGAACAAAGCGCCGAAATTGAACTGCCATGTCGCCCGCGAGGGTGAAGTGGAACTCGCAAAATCCGTGGACCAACAGATGGCGGGTGGCTGCCAGTGCCGGATCACAAAACTCTTCGATGAGAGGGCCGATCTTGGATGCATAGGGATTGAAGGGGCCATGCTTCAACATATCGCGGACTTCGCTTGCTCGGCGTTCTAAGTTGCGTTGAATTCGCCAACCCTCCTTGCGGTATTCGGGCACCCGCTGTGCGGCGACTGTTAGATGCCCGAGAAGAAATTCGACCTGTGCATAGCTGTTTACAATCCAGCCGCGATGCAGAGCGATTGCTTCAAGCTCGTCCTTCCATTCCTGCTTGACCTCATCCATGTGGTTCTGAGTAGCTCCCCATCCGCCCCGGATGGGGCCACGCCTTAAAGCCTTGGTGGATCGGAGCTCTGGCGTCTGGCCGTGTCAAGGACGGCGCGTCGCGCCGCCGCGACGCGTCCTTGACACGGCCAGACGCCAGAGCAGGCTCGCCATCAAGGTTTCAAGGCGCGGCCTCGCCGCTGGCGATGACGTCAGGAGTGTTTCCGGCAAACGCCCAGTCCCTCCCCTTGCGGGGAGGGTGGCGGCGAAGCCGACGGGTGGGGGATCGGTGCAGGGTGTTGGACGCGGGGCTTGTGCTGCTGACTCAGCAGCCCCCCACCCGACCCTGGCGCTGCCAGGGCCACCCTCCCCGCAGGGGGGAGGGAAGGGTTTGCGCTCAGCGGATAGCGAACGAAGTCCAGCGATTTCAACGCCCTGAACTTTCTCGACCCGATTTGGTCCTCACCCCTTTTGACCACCCGCATAATGATCCCACCTGAGGGCACGGGGAGGGCGCACGTACGGCGACCGCTGCGGCTTTCGGGGGTGGTCGAACGGGAAGCGCTTGTCGGTGGTCTTCAGTGACAGCCTTCGCGACGGTCCTGGGCAGGTTCCTTGCAACACAGGACGAAGCCCAGGCGGCGGGGGATCGACGGACGCGGCAGGCCTGGGCTGAAATCGCCCAGGCGGTCCAGGACGCGCCAACGTCCCGCCCGTCGGGGGCCTCCATCGGAGCGGGTTAAGAATCCGCGATCCGAAGGCTTCCGGATAACGGCCGCGCGAAGCGCCTGACTTCGTCGAAACGGTACACACATCAAAGCTGCTCCGGGCGAGGCCCGGGCGCTTCGCACCCTCCCCACTAGCTCAGCGGGTTTCCGCGTGAGACCGAAAAGCCGTGCCCGCTAACACTTGCCCCCTACGGACCGCTTCGCGGTCGTCTTCCCCCACAGGGGGAAGAGGTTCCGCCGCCGCCGCCGCCGCGCGCGCGTCCTCCGCCCCCCATGGGGGCGGACAGACCGCGAAGCGGTCCGGTGGGGGCAAGTGCGTGAGCGTCCCCCTACCGCCGATCGCTCATCTGGAACGGCGGGATCAGGACGCAGCGGGCCTTGCCGTCGACCACCCCCACCCGGACGGCGCTCATCAGGGGCGGCGCGAAATAGGCCTGGGTTCCGGGCGTCTTGACGGCCAGCAGGACCGGTCCGGTGAACTGGCAGACCGGATGCTCGCCCCAGCCTTTCGCGTCGGGCCGATGGACGCACATCATGTGGCCGACCCGGTATTCGAAGCTGGCGTCCTCGAAGGTGGTGACCTTGGCCACGCCGGGAGCGGCCACGTAGGTCGCCGCGTCGACGGTCGGGCAGGGCGGTCCGTCGAGACTCCAGGCCGCCGCCTCGGCGTCGTCGCCCTGTCTCTGCGTGACATAGATGTGAGTGAAGGCCGCCAGCCCCAGCAGCACGACGAACGCCGCGCCGAGCATCTGGCCGCGACCGAAGATCCTGTTCGCCATGGGCATGGAAGTCCGGTTCCAGGGTTCGGGAAGGTCAAGCCTAGCGGCGCCGTGGGCGGCGCGCCAGGGCGCCGGCGGGAGGTCCGGCGACGTCGCGTCGGCGAACACTTGCCCCCACCTGACCGCTTCGCGGTCTGTCCGCCCCCACAGGGGGCGGAGGGCGCGCGCACAGTCCCTCTTCCCCCTGTGGGGGAAGACGACCGCGAAGCGGTCCGTAGGGGGCAAGGAGGCGGTGCACTGGAAACCCTCCGGAAATCCCCAAACCCTCGCTTGACGGCCTCTCGCCCAGCCCCCAGAAGCCATGCGTGACCGACATCGCGCCCCCCGAACAAGCTCCGACCGACCCGGCCCCCGCCAAGAAGGCCGGCGGGCTGCTCAAGTCGTCGATGATCTATTCCAGCCTGACCCTGGTCAGCCGGTTCATGGGCTTCGCGCGCGACCTGGCGGTCTCGTACCGGATGGGGGCCAGCGCCACCCCGGCCGCCGACGCCTACAACGCGGCCCTGGCCTTCCCGAACCTGTTTCGCCGGTTCTTCGCCGAGGGCGCCTTCGCCGCGGCCTTCGTGCCGGCCTACGCCAAGTCGCTGCAGACCGACGGCGAGGAGACGGCCGACATCCTGGCCGCCGACGCCATGGCCACCCTGGCGGCCTCGACGATCATCATCACCGTGATCTGCCAGTTGGCCATGCCCTGGCTGATGATGCTGATCAGCCCGGGTTTCGGCTGGGGCACCGAGAAGTACAAGCTGGCGGTGCTGCTGACCCAGATCACCATGCCCTACCTGCCGTGCATGGCCATCGTCGCCCACCTGTCGGGGGTGCTGAACGCCCGCGACCGTTTCGTGCTGTCGGCCGGGGCGCCGGTCCTGCTGAACATCGCCACCCTGGTCTTCATCCTGCCCCAGACCACCGCCGTCTCGGCCGCGACCTGGGGTTCGGTGGGGGTGATCGTGGCCGGCGTCGCCCAGGCGGCCCTGCTGACCTGGGGGGTCAACAAGTCCGGGGCCAAGGTCCACTGGCGGCTGCCGCGCCTGACGCCCGAGGTGAAGGCCCTGATCGGCAAGGCCATCCCCGGGGCCCTGGCGGCCAGCGCCACCCAGGTCAACATCTTCATCTCCGGCAACCTGGCCAGCAACGTGCCCGGCGGCCGCACCTGGCTGGCCACGGCCGACCGCCTGTACCAGCTGCCGCTGGGCCTGGTGGGCGTGGCGATCGGGGTGGCCCTGCTGCCGCGCCTGTCGCGGGCGGTCAACACCGGCGACGGCCACGACGCCCAGACCGCCATGGACCAGGCCATCACCCTGGCCATGGCCCTGACCATCCCCGCCGCCGCGGCCCTGGTCTCGATGCCGGGCTTCCTGTCGGACGCCCTCTACACCCGGGGCCAGTTCACCACCTTCGACGCCAGCCAGACGGCCTCGGCCCTGTTCTTCTACGGGCTGGGCACGCCCGCCTTCGTGCTGCAGCAGCTGTATTCGCGGGCCTTCTTCGCGCGGGGCGACACCAGGAGCCCGATGCGCTTCGCCCTGATCTCGGTGGCGATGAACATCGGCCTGGGCATTCTGCTGTTCAACCTGGTCGGGGTGAAGGGCATCGCCGCCGCCACCGCCGTCGCCTCGTGGATCAATGTCGGCCAGATGGCCTTCGGCCTGTCGCGCAAGAACCACTACAGCCCGTCCCTGGCCACCTGGTCGCGGGTGGCGCGGATCCTGGCGGCCAGCGTGGCCATGGGCGGCGCCCTGGCGGCGGCCTCGCACTGGCGGACGCTGATCGAGGCGCCGCTGCGCGAGCTGGGCCTGCGCGGCCACACCCTGGGGGCCAAGGAAGCGGCCCTGCTGCTGACCGTGCTGGTCGGCGGGGCGCTGTATCCGCCGCTGGTCTTCCTGTTCGGCGGGGTGACGCCGGCCGAGCTGAAGGGCGTGCTCAAGCGGGGCAGGGGGTAGGGGGCCTGGCATTTGCCGCCGCAGAGCCGCCCTCGTCCTTCGACAAGCTCAGGATGAGGGCTATTTTCAGCGCCGGCGCAGTAGGAAACCTCATCCTGAGCTTGTCGAAGGACGAGGTTTTCGGACCAAGAACGCGACTATCCACGGAACCTGGCGCCTTGCCCTCTCAGCCCCGGCCCGGTAACGAACAGCCATGGCTTCGATCGGTTCTTCCGCGCCGCGATGGCGCCGCTTCTTCTGATCCGTTCCGCCGCGCTTCCGGCGCGGACCGCGCAGTTGCGCGTTCGCCATACCGCTTTCAAGTACCAAGGCTGAAGCCATGACCGACCACACCCCTGTCGCCTACACGGGCCCGACCCGCGTGCTCTCCGGCGTCCAGCCGTCCGGCGCCCTGCACCTGGGCAACTATCTCGGCGCCCTGGTGAAGTTCGCTAAGCTGCAGCACGAGATGGACACCTTCATCTTCGTGGCCGACCTGCACGCCATCACCGTCTGGCAGGACCCGGCCGCCCTGGCCCAGCAGACCCGCGAGATCGCCGCCGCCTACCTGGCCGCCGGCCTGGATCCGACGAAGGCGACGATCTTCCCGCAGTCGGCGGTGCGCGAGCATTCCGAACTGGCCTGGATCTTCCAGTGCGTGGCCCGCCTGGGCTGGCTGGACCGCATGACCCAGTTCAAGGAGAAGAGCGGCAAGCACAAGGAGCGCTCCAGCGTCGGCCTCTACACCTATCCGGTGCTGCAGGCCGCCGACATCCTGGTCTACAAGGCCACCCACGTGCCGGTCGGCGAGGACCAGAAGCAGCACTTGGAACTGACCCGCGACATCGCCGGCAAGTTCAACCACGACTTCGGGGTTCCCGCCTTCTTCCCGCAGCCCGAGCCGCTGATCCAGGGTCCTGGGGCGCGGATCATGTCCCTGCGCGACGGCTCGGCCAAGATGAGCAAGTCCGATCCGTCGGACTACAGCCGCATCAACCTGACCGACACGGCCGACGACATCGCCGCCAAGGTCCGCAAGGCCCGCACCGACCCGGAGCCTCTGCCCGAGACCCTGGAGGAACTGACCGCCCGCCCCGAAGCCGACAACCTGGTCGGCATCTTCGCGGCGCTGTCGGGCCGGACCAAGGCCGAGGTGCTGGCCGAGTACGCCGGCAAGGGCTTTGGGACCTTCAAGCCGGCCCTGGCCGACCTGGCGGTCGACAAGCTGGCCCCGGTCGGCGAGACGATGCGCCGGTTCTTGGCCGACCCGACCGAGATCGACCGCATCCTGAAGGCCGGCGCGGAACGGGCGTCCGACGTCGCCGCCCCGACGGTGGCCGAGGTGAAGAAGCTGGTCGGGTTCTGGGGGGCTTAGCCTTGAACCCTCTCCCAAAGGGAGAGGGAGGGGCCCGCCGCGTAGCGGTGGGAGGGTGAGGGGTTAGGGACGTTCGACGGCGTGCCGGCACGCCGGCTGGCGGCGTCACCCCTCATCCTCCCACGCCGGACGGCGCGGGCCCCTCCTTCTCCCCTCCGGGAGAAGGTGTTTAGAGCCGCGACGGAATCCGCACCGGCAGGCTCTCATAGCCCTTCACGAAGCTGGAATAGACCCGCTTGGGCTCGCCCATCACCTCGATCTTCGGGAAGCGCTTGAGGATCTCCTCCCAGATGATCTTCAGCTGCAGCTCGGCCAGGCGGTTGCCGACGCAGCGGTGGATGCCGAAGCCGAACGACAGGTGGCGGCGGGCGTTGGGACGGTCGATCAGGAAGGCGTTGGGGTTGTCGATGACCGTGTCGTCGCGGTTGCCCGAGACGTACCACATCACCACCTTGTCGCCCTTCCGGATGGTCTTGCCCGACAGCTCGAAGTCCTCGATGGCCGTGCGGCGCATATAGGCCAGCGGGGTCTGCCAGCGGATGATCTCCGAGACCATGTTGGGGATCAGCGACGGGTCGGCCCGCAGCTTGGCTTCCTGGTCGGGGTTCTGGGAGAGGGCCAGCAGGCCGCCGGTGATCGAGTTGCGGGTCGTGTCGTTGCCGCCGACGATCAGCAGGATGATGTTTCCCAGATACTCCATCGGCGGCATGTTCCGCGTCGCCTCGCCGTGGGCCAGCATCGAGATCAGGTCGTTGCCGGGCTCGGTCGAGTTGACGCGCTGGTTCCACAGCTCGGTGAAATAGGCCAGGCACTCCATCAGCTCGGCCCGGCGCTGCTCCTCGGTGTCGACGACGCCGGCGCCCGGCACGGCGGTCGAGACGTCGGACCAGCGGGTCAGCTTGCGGCGCTCCTCCCAGGGGAAGTCGAACAGGGTGGCCAGCATCTGGGTGGTCAGCTCGATCGACACCTTGTCGACCCAGTCGAAGGTCTCGCCGATCGGCAGGCCGTCGAGGATGCCCCCTACCCGTTCGCGGATCGTGCCCTCCAGCATCGCCAGGTTCACCGGCGAGACGATCGGGCTGACGGTCTTGCGCTGGATGTCGTGCTTGGGCGGATCCATGGCGATGAACATCGGCAGGACGAAGTCCTCGTCGAAGTTGCGGATCGTGATGCCGCCGAAGCTCGAGTCCGACGAGAACACCTGGTGGGTGGTGTCGACGGTCATGATGTCGTTGTAGCGGGTGACCGACCAATAGGGCCCGTGTTCGCTGTCGGCGCAGTAGTGCACCGGGTCCTCGGCCCGCAGCCGCTCGAAATAGGGCCAGTGGGCGTCGGCCTGGAACAGGGCGGGATCGGCGACGTCGATCTGCTCCAGCGGCATGGCGTAGGCCTTGGCCCGCGCGGCCTCCTTCTGGGCGTCGCCGGAAAGATCGATGGCTCCGTCGCTCATGGCGACCTCCCCTGAAAACTTGGGTGTGAAACGTTTGTTTTGATCATGGAGACATAACGCGGTTCGTTTGTCACGATGACGCAAGCGGCAGCCTGGCACTTGTCCTGGCGGCTTCCCGGGTCCATTTCTCCGGCATGTTCATCCAGACCGAAACCACGCCCAATCCCGAGGTCCTGAAGTTCCTGCCCGGCCGCGAAGTGCTGGGGGAAGGCGCGCGGGAGTTCAAGACGGCCGAGGAGGGCGACGCCTCGCCGCTGGCCGAGGCCCTGTTCCGCCTGGGCGACGTCAACCGCGTGTTCTTCGGCCCGGACTTCTTGACGGTGACCAAGGCCGAGGGCGCCGAATGGCCGCACCTGAAGGCGCCGATCCTGGCCGCCATCATGGACCACTTCACCAGCGGCCGCCCCTTGCTGCTGGACCAGATCGAGAGCGGCCACGACGAGGACGGCGTCTACGACGAGGAAACCTCGCAGATCGTCGCCGAGATCAAGGACCTGCTCGACACCCGCATCCGCCCGGCCGTGGCCCAGGACGGCGGCGACATCGTGTTCTCCAAGTTCGAGCCGGCCACCGGCGTGGTCTGGCTGCACATGCGCGGCGCCTGCTCGGGCTGCCCCTCCTCGTCGGCCACGCTGAAGGCGGGCGTCGAGAACATGCTCAAGCACTATGTGCCGGAAGTGACCCGGGTCGAGCAGACCCTCTAGGGCGCCTTCATCGTGCGCGCGAGCGCGAGGGAATGCGCCTCGGGCGCCTTGCCAGCGCCGCTGAGCGTCCTTATCGTAACTGTATAAGTTGCAATTATATCGCTTACAAGGATCGCTGATGGCCAAGCTCGCCGACACGACTCTCGACCAACTGTTCACGAAGGCCCGCACCCGCAACGGCTGGAGCGACCAGCCCATCCCGGAAGCGGTTCTGCGCGAGCTCTACGACCTGGTGAAGTTCGGCCCGACCGCGGCCAACACCACGCCGGCCCGGTTCGTGTTCGTGCAAAGCCCCGAGGCCAAGGCCCGGCTGGCGGCCCTGTCGTCGGGCTCGAACGGCCCGAAGATCCTCAAGGCCCCGGTGACGGTGATCGTCGGCTACGACCTGGACTTCCCCGAGACCCTGGACCGCCTGTTCCCCAACGCCCCGGGCGCCAAGCACTGGTTCGGCGACGCCGTGGCCAAGGAGTGGGGCGCGCTGCGCAACAGCTCGCTGCAGGGCGGCTATTTCATCATGGCCGTGCGGGCCTTGGGCCTGGACGCCGGTCCGATGTCGGGCTTCGACAACGCCGCCGTCGACAAGGAATTCTTCGCCGACACCAACATCAAGTCCAACTTCATCGTCTCGATCGGCTACGGCACCGAGGAGAACCTGTTCCCGCGCAATCCGCGCCTGGACTTCGAGGAAGCCGCGAAGATCATCTGATCGACCGCGACGCCCCCTCCGTCGGGCTTCGCCCGCCACCTCCCCCGTTTCACGGGGGAGGAGAGGCTGATCCGTTTCCTCCTCACCCGCGAAGCGGGGGAGGTGGCGCGATGCGAATACGCATCGCGACGGAGGGGGCGTCTCGCCGCCTGGATGAAAGATGCTAAAAGGCGCCCCATGACCCCGCGCCTCGCCCTGATCGCCGCCCCGCTGCTGCTGCTCGCCGCCTGCGGCCCCGCCAAGCAAGCCGACACCGCCGCCCCGTCGGCCGTCGAAACGCCGAAATCCGGACCGGTCACGATCGCGGTCACGCCCTATGTCGGCGGGCCGTTGCCTGTCCGCGCCGACGGGGTGGGTCCGATCACCGGCGAGACGGCCTTCGACGCGGCGACGATCAAGGCCCTGTTCCCCAAGGCGGTGGTCAAGAGCGCCTTCATCCACACCGGCGAGGGCCCGCCCGGACCGATCCTCACCGTCGAGCAGGACAACGTCCCGCTGCTGGAGATCGGCAAGGACGCCGAGGGCGGCATCGGCGAGATCCGCCTGGCCGGCGGGCCCGTCGAGGGCCCCAAGGGCGAAGCCCTGCTGGCGAAATGGACCGACCTCGGCTTCGACATCGCCCAGTGCCGGGCCGGCGAGGGCCGCACGGTCAACCAGACCGTCTGCGTGCGTCCCGAGGCCCCGACCGTGTCCTATGTGTTCGGCGTGCCGGGCTGGACGAGGGGCGGCCTGCCGCCGGTCGAGGTGCTGAAGGCCAAGGGCCAGCTGAACGAATTCGTCTGGCGGCCGGCCGAGAAAGCCGCCGTCGGCGCGGCCTGATCCGATGGTCCGACACCTCCTCCTCGCCGCGCCGCTGCTGGCCCTGGCCGCCTGCGGTCCGGCCGACAAGCCCGGCGCTTCCAAGACCGCGCCGCCCGCCGGGGCGCCGGCCCCCGCCGTGGTGACCCGCCAGGACGCGTCCGGCGCCGTCGATCGTTTTACGCCCTATGAAGGCGGCCCGCTGGCCCTGGACGAGTTCTCGGTCGGCCCGCTAATGGCCCAGACCGAATTCTCGATGGAGGCGATCAAGCCGCGCTTCCCAAAGGCGAAGGTCGAGGGTGTGTTCATGCGGGAAGACGGCTCGAAATCGACCCTGATGGGAATCACGGTCGAACAAGACGGCGGCGTGATCGAGATCCATGGCAATCCCGGTACGGCCACGGTCGGCGACATCCGGATCAGCGGCGGAAAGCCGGAAGGTCCGCGCGGCGAGATCTTGGGCATGAAGTGGGCGAACGCCGACATGGACTATCCGCGCTGCTGGATGGGCAAGGACCGCGACGCTCACGCCGTGATCTGCACCCAGCCCGGCGAGCCGGTGCTGCGCTACGTGTTCGCCGTCCCCGGCTGGACCCAGGACGCGATGCCGCCCGAGGCGGTGCTGCGCGACAAGGCGGTCCTGCGCGAGTTCCTGTGGCGCGGCGGGGCGCCGGTCCAATGATCCCCTCTTCCTTGATTTTGGCCATCGACACCTGCCTGGCCGCCAGCTCGGTCGCGGTGCTGGACGGCGACGTCGTCCGCGCCGCCCGCAGCGAGCCGATGACCCGCGGCCACCAGGAGCGCATCGCCGTCCTGGCCCGCGAGGTCATGGCCGAGGCCGGGGTAAAGTTCACCGACCTGACCCGCATCGCCGTCACCGTCGGTCCGGGCTCATTCACCGGCCTGCGCGTGGGGCTTTCGTTCGCCAAGGGCCTGGCCACGGCCCTGTCGATCCCCTGCGTCGGGGTCAACACGCTGGAGGCCCTGGCCGCTTCGACCGACGCGGCCGGCCTGGTCGCCGGGGTGCTCGACGCCAAGATGGGCCAGGTCTATCTGCAGGTCTTCGACGGCGGAAAGGCGCTGATGGCTCCGGACGCCCTGGAGGTCGGGGTCGCCGCCGCGCGCCTGGCCGAGCTCTATTCGGGCGGCTCGGCCACGCTGGTCGGCTCGGGGGCGCCCTTGATCGCCGACGTCCTGCCCCATGCGGCCGTGCTGACCCCGGCCTACGCCGATCCGGTCGCCGTCGCCCGCCTGGCCGCCGCCAAACCGGCCCCCACCCATTCGCCCCGGCCGCTCTATCTGCGCGCCCCCTACGCCGTGGCGCCCGCCGCATGATCCTGCGTCCCGTCGGGCTGGAAGCCTGCTTCACCCTGGCCGACCTGCACGACCGGGCCTTCGACCGGCCTTGGTCGGCGGAAGAGCTCGAGACCCTGCTCAAGGGCCCCGGCGCCTTCGCGGTGCTGGGCGAGGCGGGGGATCCGGAAGACGCCAAGGGCTTCATCCTGTGCCGCGCCGTCGCCGGCGAGGCCGAGATCCTGACCGTGGCCGTCGATCCGGCCGCCCGTCGCCGTGGCTGGGGCGCGGCCCTGGTCGAGATGGCGGCCGGGATCGCCCGGGAGGCCGGCGCCTTGGAGATGTTCCTGGAGGTCGCGGCCGACAATGTCGCGGCGATCAAGCTCTACGAGGCCGCCGGTTTCGGACGCGTCGGCCTGAGAAAGGGCTATTATCCCCATCCCGATGGGGCCAAGGACGCGGTGGTGATGCGTCGGACGCTTAACAGCTAGCGCCCAAGCCCCTATCTTGCCCGCGAATCTCGCTTGGATTCATCTTTCCGGAGACGCCGCCGTGGACCGCCTCGAAAAGCTCTGCATCGAAAAGGGCATGCGCATGACCGACCAGCGTCGGGTCATCGCCCGCGTGCTGTCGGCGGCCACCGACCACCCGGACGTCGAGGAGCTGCACCGCCGCGCCCACGCCGTGGACCCGCACATCTCGATCGCCACGGTCTATCGGACGGTTCGCCTGTTCGAGGAGAGCGGCATCATCGAGCGGCACGACTTCCGCGACGGTCGCTCGCGCTACGAAGAGACCCCCGACCATCACCACGACCACCTGATCGACATGAAGACCGGCAAGGTCGTCGAGTTCGTGGACGAGGAGATCGAGGCCCTGCAGAACGCCATCGCCCGCAAGCTGGGCTACAAGCTGGTGGATCACCGGCTGGAGCTCTACGGCGTTCCGATCGAGGAGTGATCCTCCACTTGCCCCCACCTGGCGGCTTCGCCGCCTGTCCGCCCCCATAGGGGGCGGAGGACCGCCACGCGACTCCTCTTCCCCCCATGGGGGAGGAGGGCCGAAGGCCCGGAGGGGGCAAGGGTGTGGCGCCCGCGTCCTTGCAAGGTCGCCCCCTCGCGCCCATAACCTCGCCGCATGAGCGAGACCCCGCAAAAGCGCCTCTATATCAAGACCTACGGCTGTCAGATGAACGTCTATGACAGCGAGCGCATGGCCGATGTCCTGCGTCCGCTGGGCTATGGCGTGGTCGACGATCCCGAAGGGGCCGATCTGGTGGTGCTCAACACCTGCCACATCCGCGAGAAGGCCACCGAGAAGGTCTATTCCGAGCTCGGCTACATCAAGCAGATGAAGAACCGCAAGGCCGAGGCCGGCGGCAAGATGACCATCGCCGTGGCCGGCTGCGTGGCCCAGGCCGAGGGCAAGGAGATCATGCATCGCCAGCCGGCGGTCGACCTGGTGGTCGGGCCCCAGGCCTATCACCAGCTGCCCGAGCTGATCGCCCGCGCCCATCGGGCGACCGGCGAGCGCCTCTCCGCCGACTTCGCCGCCGACGAGAAGTTCGACGCCCTGCCGGCCGAGCGCCAGGTCAACGGCGTCACCGCGTTCCTGACCGTGCAGGAGGGCTGCGACAAGTTCTGCACCTTCTGCGTGGTGCCCTACACCCGGGGCGGGGAGTGGTCGCGGCCGCCCGAGGCCATCGAGGACGAGGCCAAGCGCCTGGCCGACCAGGGCGTGCGCGAGGTCACCCTGCTGGGCCAGAACGTCAACGCCTATGACGGCGGCGGCTACACCCTGGCCAGGCTGGTCCGTCGTCTGGCCAAGATCCCGGGCCTCGATCGCATCCGCTACACCACCAGCCACCCGCGCGACATGGGCGACGACCTGATCGCGGCCCACGGCGAGCTGCCCGAACTGATGCCCTATCTGCACCTGCCGGTGCAGGCCGGGTCGGACAAGATCCTCAAGGCCATGAACCGCGACCACACGGCCGAAAGCTATGTGCGGCTGATCGAGAAGATCCGCGCCGCCCGGCCCGACATCGCCATGAGCGGCGATTTCATCGTCGGCTTCCCCGGCGAGCGCGACGGCGATTTCGAGAAGACGCTGGAGCTGGTCCGCGAGGTCGGCTTCGCCTCGGCCTTCTCGTTCAAATACTCGCGCCGCCCCGGCACGCCGGCCTCGGCCATGCCCGGCCAGGTGGACGAAACGGTCAAGGCCGAGCGTCTGGATCGCCTGAACGCCCTGCTCGACGAACAGCAGAAGGCCTTCAACGCGCTGCAGGTCGGCAAGGTCATGCCGGTGCTGTTCGAGAAAAAAGGTCGCAACCCCGGTCAAATCGTCGGCCGCAGTCCCTATCTGCAAGCGGTGCACGCGGTGGGCCCCGACAGCCTGCTGGGCCAGATCGTTCCCGTCCGCATCGAGTCGTCGGCCAAGATGAGCCTGGGCGGCGTGCTCGAAAGCCAAGTCATCCTGGAGTCCGTTTGAGCCGTACGCCCGAGTTCCTGCCCCTGTCCGACACCGCCGTCCGCGCCGTTTCCGGCCCGAACGGCCGTCACGCCGCCCTGATCGAGGACGCCTTCAAGGTGCTGATCGAGACCCCGGGCGGCGGGGTGACGATCACCGGCGACGTCAAGGCGCGCTCCAGCGCCAAGCGGGCGATCCAGGCCCTGGCCCACCGGGCCGACGCCGACGACGAGGTGGTCGAGGCCGACGTCCGGGTGGCCGTGGGCGAGGCTCACAGCGCGTCGGGCCAGGCCTCGCCGCGCGCCGTGCGCAAGGGTTCGGTCTCGCCCAAGACCAAGGGCCAGGCCAAGTACATGGAGGCCATGACCAGCCATCCGCTGTGCTTTGGCCTGGGTCCCGCGGGCACCGGCAAGACCTTCCTGGCCGTGGCCCACGGCGCGGGCATGCTGCTGCGCGGCGAGGTCGATCGGCTGATCGTCACCCGTCCCGCCGTCGAGGCCGGCGAGAAGCTGGGTTTCCTGCCGGGCGACCTGAACGAGAAGGTCGACCCCTACATGGCCCCCGTCTGGGAGGCCCTGACCGACATCATGGGCGCCGACCAGCTGCGCCGCCGTCGCGAGAAGCTGGAGATCGAGGTCGCCCCGATCGCCTTCATGCGCGGCCGCACCCTGGCTCATGCGTTCGTCATCGTCGACGAGGCCCAGAACTGCTCGCGCCTGCAGATGAAGATGGTCCTGACCCGCCTGGGCGAGGGCGCGCGGATGGTGGTGACCGGCGATCCGACCCAGGTCGACCTGCTCAATCCCCGCGATTCCGGCCTGGCCCACGCTGTGTCGATCCTGGAGGGCGTCGAGGGCGTGGCGGTGTCGCGCTTCACCTCGGCCGACGTGGTGCGCCACCCGCTGGTCGAGCGCATCGTCAAGGCCTACGACGCCGACGCCCTGCAGACGACGACGCGCTAGATGGCCATCGCTTCCCAATGATCACGGTCGACATCGAGATCGAGGACGAGGCCTGGATCCAGGCCGAGCCAGACGTCGAGGCCCTGGTCTGGCGCGCCGCCCAGGCGGTGCTGGACGCCCACGAGGCCATCGAGGGCCACGGCATCGTCATCCTGCTGGCCGACGACGACAGCGTCCAGGCGCTGAACCGCGACTTCCGCCAGAAGGACTACGCGACCAACGTCCTGTCCTTCCCCTCGCCGCCAAATCCGGAGGGCCAGATCGGCGACATCGCCCTGGCTTTTGGCGTCTGTCGGCGCGAAGCGGCCGAGCAGGGCAAGCCGCTTGCGCATCATTTGCAACATCTGGTGGCGCACGGGGTGCTTCATCTCTTAGGATACGACCATCAGGACGACGCCGAGGCCGAGGCCATGGAAGCGTTCGAGCGCGAGATCCTCGCGGGCTTGGACATTCCGGACCCCTACGCCGACCCGCCGTCCCCAAAGGGATAACCAAGCCAGGGCATGCCCAGCGACGACCAGAGTTCCTCGCCCGCCGGTTCGGCTCGCCTGAGCCGGGGCGTGCGGGCGTTCTTTCGCAAGATGCGCAAGGACCTGGCCGGCCGGGGGGCGCCGCGCCTGTCCGAGGCCACGCGCTCGGCTGACTCCGCCCTGGTCCACGAGGTCGACATGGTCGACCAGGCCGAGGCCTTCCAGAGCCTGCGGGTGGCCGACGTGATGACCCCGCGCGCCGACATCGTCGCCGTCGAGGTGGGCGCGCCGTTCGAGGCGGTGGTGGCCCAGTTCACCGAGGCCGAGCATTCGCGGATGCCGATCTATCGCGAGACGCTGGACGACCCGGTGGGCGTGGTCCACGTCAAGGACGTGTTCCGCCTGCTGGCCAGCGACCAGAAGCGTCCGGCCTCCGGCGACCAGATCCTGCACCGGCTGCGGCGCGAGGCCCTGTACGTGCCGGCCTCGATGCGGGCCGCCGACCTGCTGCTGCGCATGCGCACCAGCCGCATCCACATGGCCCTGGTCATCGACGAGTTCGGCGGCACCGACGGCCTGGTGACCATGGAGGACCTGATCGAGGCGGTGGTCGGCGAGATCGACGACGAGCACGACGACGCCCAGGTCTCCAGCATCGTCGCCCGCCCGGGCGGGCTGTTCGAGGTCGACGCCCGCGCGCCGCTGGAGGATCTGGAAGCCGCCCTCGACCGCGACCTGGCCCCGCCGGACATGGAAGAGGACATCGACACCGTCGCCGGCCTGGTCGTGGCCCTGGCGGGCCGCGTGCCGCAGCGGGGCGAGGTGATCGCCCACCCCGCCGGCTTCGACCTGGAGGTCGTCGAGGCCGATCCGCGCCGCGTGCGCCGGGTGCGGGTGCGGCCGGCGGCCGTCGTGGAGGCGGCTGAACCGCCCGGGCGGATGGCCGCTTCGTGAACCTGCCGGCCCTGCCGAAGCTGACGCCGTGGCGGGCGCGGGGACTGGCCCTGGCCGCCGGCCTCGCCGCGGCCCTAGCCCATCCGCCGTTCGGGATCCTGCCCGGCCTGCTGGGCTACGCGGCGCTGCTGTGGCTGCTGGACGCCGTCGACGGACCGCGCCCCCTGCGCTCGGCCTTCCTGCGCGGCTGGCTGATGGGCTTGAGCTACTTCGCCCTGGGCACATGGTGGATCGCCGAGGCCTTCATGGTCGACGCCGCCAACCAGGGCTGGATGGCCCCGTTCGCGGTGGCCGCCATGGCCGCGGGCATGGCGCTGTTCTGGGGCCTGGCGGCGGTGCTCTACCGCCTGATCCGTCCGGCCGGCGTGCGGCGGCTGCTGGTGTTCGCCGGGGCCTTCGCGGTGCTGGAATGGACGCGCGGCCACATCCTGACCGGCTTTCCCTGGAACCTGCCGGGCGAGACCTGGCGGGCCGGCTCGGCGCCCTCCCAGGCCGCCGCCCTGGTCGGCGCCTACGGCCTGACCTGGATCACCCTGGCCATCGCGGCGGCGCCGGCCGTGTGGCGCGACGGCAGGCGGGGACGGATCGCGGTCGGCGCGGCCGTCGGCGGCCTGGCCCTCCTTTACGCCGGCGGCGCCGCCCATCTCGCGCGGCCGCGCGACACCGAGGTCCACGCGCCGACGAGGGTCCGCATCGTCCAGGCCGACATTCCCCAGGAGTCCAAGTGGGACGCCGAGCGCTTCGGCCAGATCGTCCAGGCCTATGTCTCGCTGACCGCCAAGCCCTACGCCGGCAAGCCCGCCGACATCGTGGTCTGGCCCGAAGGCGCCCTGCCGCTGGCCATCAACGACTACATGGTCCCCGGCAGCTGGGTGCGGCAGGCGATCGTCGACGCCCTCCAGCCCGGCCAGCTGATGCTGATCGGCGGCTACCGCTACGAGGGCACGCCCGACAAGCCGGTCTATTACAACAGCCTGGTCGCCCTGCGCCGCACGGCCGACGACGTCGTGGTGGTCGGGATCTACGACAAGCACCGACTTGTGCCGTTCGGGGAATATCTGCCCGCCGACGCCCTGATGACCAAGCTGGGCGTCAAGAGCATGGCCCATCTGGGCGAAGGCTTCGCCACCGGTCCCGAACCCGCGCCGCTGCGTGTGGCTCCGGACCTGCTGATCCAGCCGCTGATCTGCTACGAAAGCCTGTTCCCGCGCCTGGCCAAGCCGGTTCCCGGCGTGCGCGCCATCGTCAATGTCTCGAACGACGCCTGGTTCGGAGTCACCTCCGGCCCGTTGCAGCACCTGAACCTGGCCAGCTATCGCGCCATCGAAACCGGAACGCCGATCATCCGGGCGACCCCGACCGGCGTTTCCGCCCTGATCGACGCTCAGGGAAGAATTTTGCACGGCGAGCGCTTGAAACTTGGCGAATCAGGGGTGATCGACGGTAATGTACCGTATGTTGGATCGCCGACCTTGTTCTCCAAGCTTGGGCACTGGCCGTTCGGGGTGCTGCTTTTGGTTTCATTTGCCGCCGCGATTCGCGTTTCAGGAAGTCGACGCTTGGAAAAGGTCGTAAATTGAAACAGACAAGCTTCCAGATACCCGTGGCTTCCTCCCAGTGATTGAAACGGCATGAACACGATTCCTGACCAAGAACGCTCTCCCAATCCGGTCGACCTGCACGTCGGCGCCCGGATCCGCATGCGGCGTAAGATCCTCGGCGTCAGCCAAGAGCGTTTGGCGGATGATCTCGGCCTGACCTTCCAGCAGGTGCAGAAGTACGAGCGGGGCGCCAACCGCGTCAGCGCGTCCAAGCTCTACGAGATCGCCAAGAGCCTGCAGTCTTCGGTGTCCTACTTCTTCGAAGGCCTGGCCGATCCCACGGACCTCGAGGGTTTCGAGGAAAACGGTTCGGAACAGTTCGTGCACGACTTCCTGATGACCCCGGAAGGTCTGGAGCTGGCCGCGCTGTTCCCGCGCATCGGCAAGTCCCGCGTGCGCCGGCGCATCCTGGACCTCGTCCGCTCGATGGCCGAGGACATGATCGAGGAAGAACCGGAAGCCTGATCCTGGCCCTGATCCGGCGAAAGCCGGACAGGGCGGCTTGCGGACATAAACATATCTTTATATGTTCACGTGGTCCCTCGGGCAGATCGTCCGTGCGGGCGATGTCATGTCCGGAGCTGACCCTTGAGCCGTTCTTCTTACATCTTCACCAGTGAAAGCGTTTCCGAAGGTCATCCGGACAAGGTCGCCGACCGGATCAGCGACACCGTCGTCGACGCCTTCCTGAGCGCCGATCCCGAGGCGCGCGTCGCCTGCGAGACCCTGGTCACCACCAACCGCATCGTCCTGGCGGGCGAGGTCCGGGCCGGCAAGCCCGGCGGTGACAAGGCCGCCAACAAGCAGCTGACCAAGGACATCATCAAGTCGCTGGAGCCTAAGGTCCGGGCCGCGATCAAGGACATCGGCTACGAGCAGAAGGGCTTCCACTGGGAGAAGGCCAAGTACGCCAACTACCTGCACGGCCAGTCGGCTCATATCGCCCAGGGCGTGGACGCCTCGGACAAGAAGGACGAAGGCGCCGGCGACCAGGGCATCATGTTCGGCTACGCCAGCACCGAGACCCCGGAGCTGATGCCGGCCACCCTGCAATACAGCCACAACATCCTCAGCCGCCTGGCTCAGCTGCGCCACAGCGGCGAGCTGCATGAGCTGGAGCCCGACGCCAAGAGCCAGGTGACCCTGGAATACGACGCCGCCGGCAAGCCGGTTCGCGTCGTCTCGATCGTCGTGTCGCACCAGCACAAGAAGAAGATCGACGGCAAGGCCGCGACCTCCAAGCGCGTGCTGGACCTGATCAAGCCGCACATCCTGCCGATCTTCCCGGAAGGCCTGATCACCAAGAAGACCCAGTGGCTGATCAATCCGACCGGCCGCTTCGAGATCGGCGGTCCGGACGGCGACGCCGGCGTCACTGGCCGCAAGATCATCGTCGACACCTACGGCGGCGCGGCTCCGCACGGCGGCGGCGCGTTCTCGGGCAAGGATCCGACCAAGGTCGACCGCTCGGCCGCCTATGCCTGTCGCTACCTGGCCAAGAACGTCGTGGCCGCGGGTCTGGCCGACCGCTGCACCATCCAGATCGCCTACGCCATCGGCGTGGCCCAGCCCGTGTCGTTCCATGTCGACCTGCACGGCACCGGCAAGGTCGATCCGGAAGCGCTGGAAAAGCTGCTGCCGCAACTGATCGGCGGCGCCACCCCGCGCTCGATCCGCGAGCACCTGCAGCTGAACAAGCCGATCTACGCCCGCACCGCCGCCTACGGCCACTTCGGCCGCACGCCGGACAACGAAGGCGGCTTCTCCTGGGAGAAGACCGACCTGGTGTCGGAGCTGAAGGGCCTGGCGTAGGCCTCACCCCTTCCAGATCTACCGGAGCGGGCCTCGATCATCCGATCGGGGTCCGTTCTCGTTGAGGCCGTGCGTCCTTCGAGGCTCGGCTTCGCCTCGCACCTCAGGATGAGGATGTTTGTGCGTTTCTGAATTCCTCATCCCGAGGCGCCCGCGCGGCGGGCCTCGAAGGACGCCAGGCGGCGCCGCTGGCCTCTTATGAGGATCACCGCTAAGACCCCGCCCATGACCAATCCCCAACAGCCCCACGGGCCGCTGCGCTCGTTCGGCCGCCTGAAGTCTCGGCCGGTGAAGCCGCGTCAGCAGGCCTTGCTCGACAGCCTGTTGCCGACGATCGCCGTGCCGGCCGCGCCGTTCCAGCCTCACGACCTGATGCCCGAGGCCAGGGAAGTCTGGCTGGAGATCGGTTTCGGCGGCGGCGAGCACATGGCCGCCCAGGCCGGCAAGCGCCCCGACGTGCTGGTGATCGGGGCCGAGCCCTTCGTCAACGGCGTGGCCAGCGCCGTGCGTCACGTCGAGGAGCAGGCGCTCAAGAACGTCCGCATCCACGAGGGCGACGCCCGCGACGTGGTCGGCTGGTTGCCGGACGCCTCGGTGGACCGCCTTTTCATCATGTTCCCCGACCCCTGGCACAAGGCTCGGCACAACAAGCGCCGCCTGATCCAGCCGGCCTTCGTGGCCGAGCTGGCGCGGGTGTTGAAGCCCGGCGCGGCCTTCCGCTTCGCCACCGACTGGGCCGACTACGCCGAGTGGACGGTCGAGCGGGTGCTGGCCGACCCGGCCTTCCGCTTCGCCGAGCCCGACGCCGACCGCAACGCCGCGCCGGCCGACCACGTGACCACCCGCTACGAGGAAAAGAAGCTGGGCGACTGTGCGCCGGTGTTCCTGGATTTTGTTCGAACTTGAGTTCGTCCCTCCCCCTTGCGGGGAGGGTGGCCCTGGCGGAGCCAGGGTCGGGTGGGGGCTTGCCGAGTCAGCGGACCCCACCCACCAGCTTCGCTGGTCCCCCCTCCCCATAAAGGGGAGGGAAGAAATCCAAATCAGTAGCTTTCGTCGTGCCGCTTGATCGCCGCGCGGATGATCTCGGCGGTTTCCTCCGGATCGGCCCAGCCGGTGATCTTGGTCGACTTGCCCTTTTCCAGATCCTTGTAATGCTGGAAGAAGTGGGCGATCTGCTCGGTCAGGATCACCGGCAGGTCGCGCCAGCTGGACACGCCCGTATAGAACGGGTGCAGCTTGTCGACCGGCACGGCCAGGATCTTTTCGTCGCAACCGGCCTCGTCGACCATCATCAGGGCGCCGATCGGGCGGCAGCGGATGATCGCGCCGGGCACCACCGGGGTCGGGCCCACGACCATGATGTCGGCCGGGTCGCCGTCGTCGGCCAGGGTGTGGGGGATGAAGCCGTAATTGGCCGGGTAGAACATCGCCGTGTGCAGGAAGCGGTCGACCATCAGCGCGCCGCTGGCCTTGTCGATCTCGTACTTCACCGGCTCGCCGCCTTGCGGGATCTCGATGACGGCGTTCAGGTCGTACGGCGGGTTCACGCCGACGGCGATCTTGGAGAGGTCCATTGTGACTCTTCGTGTGGGAGAGGTCCCGCGGGGAGGCGGGCCTGCGCGGGGGCGCTTATAGGCCACAAGTGCTGCAATGCGGAAGGGGCGACGACGCCTCGCGACGGCAGGGGCTTCCAACGGCCCAAACATCGCGCTATATAGCTCCTACATCGTCCGTCAGCGCTGATAGCGCTTTCGAGCGGCGGCCCGAAAGGCTGCCGCTTTTTCTTTGGCCGTTCGCCAGCTTGGCTTTTGTCGAGCGTCGGGCGGCCGCCAACGAGTTGAGAGAACCGTGCGCGGCAAGACGCAGGAAGATATCGGTCTGGTCGAACTGCTGGATCCCGTCGCCGAGTCCGTCGGCTACGAGATCGTCCGCCTGCGCCTGATGGGCGGGGCCGAGCAGCGTCGCCTGCAGATCATGGCCGAACGACCGGACGGCGACATGAACGTCGAGGACTGCGCCAGGCTGTCGCGCGCCATTTCCGAGATCATGGACGCCGCCGACCCGATCACCGGCGAATACACCCTGGAAGTCTCCAGCCCGGGCGTCGACCGCCCGCTGACCCGGCTGAAGGACTTCGACACCTATGCCGGCCTCGAGATCCGCATCGAGCTGGACCGGGTCGCCGAGGGCCGCAAGCGCTTCAAGGGCGAGCTGGCCGGCGTCGAGGACGGCCAGGTGGGGCTGAACCTCGAGGGCGAGGACGACACCACCGTCTATTTCCCGTTCGAATGGATCGTCGACGCCAAGCTGGTGTTGAACGACGAACTGATGAAGCGGGGCGCCCAACAGCGCGCCGCCCGCGTTGGGGCCGATGGCGCCGACGCGGACGAAAACCTCGGCGAAGACCACGCCGACGACATTGACCTGTCCGAAAGTGAAGAGGACTGACCATGGCTATCGGCATCTCCGCCAACCGCCTCGAGCTGCTGCAGATCGCCGACGCGGTCGCGCGTGAAAAAGGCATCGAGAAGGAAGTCGTCATCGAGGCGATCGAGGACGCGCTGCAGAAGGCCGCCCGCGCCCGCTACGGCGCCGAGCACGACATCCGCGTCAAGATCGACCCGCGCACCGGCGAGACCACCCAGAAGCGGGTGATCGAGGTCGTGTCGGACGACTTCGAGCTGGAAGGCGAGATCGGCAAGGTCCAGCTGTCGTCGGCCAAGCGCACCTGGCGCGACGCCGAGGTCGGCAAGATCTACGAGGAAAGCCTGCCGCCGTTCGAGATCGGCCGCGTCCAGACCCAGATGGCCCGCCAGGTCGTCATGCATAAGGTCCGCGAAGCCGAGCGCGAGCGCCAGTACGACGAGTACAAGGATCGCGCCGGCGAGATCGTCAACGGCAGCGTCAAGCGCGTCGAATACGGCAACGTCATCGTCGACCTGGGCCGCGGCGAAGGCATCATGCGCCGCGACCAGTCGATCCCGCGCGAGAACTTCAACGTCGGCGACCGCATCCGCGCCTACATCTACGACGTCCGCCGCGAGACCAAGGGTCCGCAGATCATGCTGTCGCGCGCCCACGGCGGCTTCATGGCCAAGCTGTTCGCGCAGGAAGTGCCGGAAGTCTATGACGGCGTCATCGAGATCCGCGCCGTGGCCCGCGACCCGGGCTCGCGCGCCAAGATGGCCGTGATCTCCAACGACTCCAGCATCGACCCGGTCGGCGCCTGCGTCGGCATGCGCGGCTCGCGCGTGCAGGCCGTGGTGGCCGAGCTGCAGGGCGAGAAGATCGACATCATCCAGTGGTCCGAGGACGAGGCGACCTTCATCGTCAACGCCCTGGCTCCGGCCGAAGTCTCCAAGGTCGTCATGGACGAGGAAGACGAGCGCGTCGAAGTCGTGGTGCCGGACGAGCAGCTGTCGCTGGCCATCGGCCGCCGCGGCCAGAACGTGCGCCTCGCCTCGCAGCTGACCGGCTGGCAGATCGACATCATGACCGAAAGCCAGGAAAGCGAGCGCCGCCAGCGCGAGTTCTCCGAGCGCACGGCCCTGTTCCAGGAAGCCCTGGACGTCGACGAGGTCATCGCCCAGCTGCTGGTCACCGAAGGCTTCGCGGCCGTCGAGGACGTCGCCTATGTCGAGCCGCATGAGATCGCGGCCATCGAGGGCTTCGACGACGAGACCGCCGACGAGCTGCAGACCCGCGCGCGCGAATTCCTGGAAAAGGAAGCCGCCGCCCTGGACGCCAAGCGTCTGGAGCTGGGCGTCGAGGACAGCCTGCTCGAGATCGAAGGCGTCACCCTGCCCGTGGCCGTGGCCCTGGGCGAGGGCGACGTCAAGTCGGTCGAGGACCTGGCCGGCCTGATCCCCGACGACCTGCGCGGCTGGTTCGAGACCAAGGACGGCGAGCGCGTGCGCGAAGCCGGCATCCTGGACAGCTTCAACCTGTCGCCGGAGGACGCTGAGGCGCTGATCATGCGCGCCCGCGTCGTCATGGGCTGGGTCGAGGCTCCGCCCGAGCCGGAATATGTCGAGGAAGAAGCCGAGTTCGAGGAAGAGGCGGGCGAGGAGCCGGCCGAGGTCTCGGAAGAGGTCGTCGCCGACGAACCGGCCGAAGAAACCAAGGAAGACTGATCTGAGATCCGGGCCTCCGACGAAAGTCGGAGGCCCGGCGCCTTTCGAGACCCATGACCGACGCAGACGCGCCCCATACCCCCGTGGCGAAGACCCACGCCGAAGCCAATCGCCTGCGCAAGGACATCGTCCTGGGCGAGGCGACGGATGAAGCGCGCCTGGTGCGGTTCGTGGTCGGGCCCGACGGGACGGTGGTTCCGGACGTGGCGCGCAAGCTGCCTGGCCGCGGCATGTGGGTCGACGCCACCCGCGAGGCGGTGACGACCGCCGCCAAGAAGGGCCTGTTCTCGCGCTCGGCCAAGACCAAGCTGACCGCCCCGGCCGATCTGGCCGACCAGGTGGAACGGCTGCTGACCAAGCGGGTTCTGGACGGTCTGGGGCTTGCAAGGCGCGGCGGAACGATTATCTCAGGCTTCGAAAAGGTCTCCGCGGCCCTGGCCTCGGGAAAGACCGCCTGGTTGATCGAGGCGTCCGACGGCGCTGGGGACGGTCGCCGAAAGATTCTCACCGCGGTCCACAAGGCCCCGAACAGTCCCAAAATCTGCGGGATGTTCAGCTCGGACGAATTGGGTTTGGCCTTGGGTGGGGAGAATGTGATACACACGGCGCTCCTTGCCGGGCGCGGCACTGATCGCTGGACTTTGGACGTCGAGCGGTTATCAGGCTTCCGCCCACTCCTTCCCTCGAGTTGGTCGGCGAGTTGGCGCGAGGAGCCCTAGGCCCCTGGCTTCGACGAATGGCTCTCATTCGTCGGCGACAGAGGTCTGGAACTTGAAATGAGGAGCGTGATCCGCTCCTGAGCGAAGGGTCGGGAAACGCGCTTCCTTTGGGAAGTACGTCCAGGCCCCTTTCTCGCATGGATCAAACGGTTTTTGGCCGGCCCACGCCGGCGGAAGTACAAGCGAGCGCATGAGCGACGAGAACGATAACGGTCGGCCTGGTTCCAACCCCGGCGGGCGAGCGCCCATCACGCTGAAGCCCCGTCAAGGGTCTGTCAGCGCCGGCGTCGTGAAGCAGAGCTTCAGCCACGGCCGCACCAAGACGGTGGTGGTTGAAACCAAGCGCGTGCGTCCGCACGTGCAGCCGGCCGGCAACCTCGCCGCGCCGTCCTCGGCCGAGCGCCGCCAAGGCGACGCCCCGCGTCCGCAGTCGTCCCAAGGGGGCGGCCAAGGGGGCGGTTCGGCCGGTGGTCTGTCGCAGAGCGAGATGGTGGCCCGCCAGCGCGCCATCGAAGCCGCTCGTGAGCAGCAGGAACGCCAGGCGGCCGACCGCAACGCCGCCGCGGCCCGCGCCGCGGCCGCCGAAGCCGCGGCTCGCGAAGCCGCCGCCAAGGCCGCCGCGACCGCCAAGGCCGCCTCGGCGCCGACCCCGGCTCCCGAAGCGCCCGCCGCTCCGGCGGCTCCGGTCGCTCAAGCGCCCGCCGCCCCGACGGCTCAGGCCCCGGCTCCGGCCGCTCCCGCGCCCCAGGCTCCGACGCCGGCTCCGGCCGCGCCGCCGGTTCGGGCCGAGGCTCCGCGCCCCGCCGCCCCGCCGGCCGCCGGTCAGACCCGCACCTACGAGCCCAGCCGCGAACGTCGCGACGACCGCTCGTCGACCACCACCTATCGTCCGGGTCCGGGCGCGCACCAGGGCGACCGTCCGCAAGGCGATCGGCCCCAGGGCGACCGCCCGCAGGCGTTCAACCAACGCGCCCCGCGCCAGGACGGCCCGTACAACCAGCGCACCCCGCGTCCCGACGCCGGCGGTCCGCCGCGCGGTCCCCGTCCCGAGGGCGCCGGCGGCTATCGCAACGACCGCCCGCAGGGTGACCGTCCGCAAGGCGATCGTCCCCAGGGCGACCGTCCGCAAGGTGACCGTCCGACCCAGACCGTCCGCTACTCGGCTCTGGCCCCGCGCCCGGCGCCCGGCGCCCGTCCGGGTCCCGGCGGTCCGCGCGGCGCCCGTCCGGGCGTCCCGGCCTCGGCTCCGGCCACCCCCGAAATCCAGCGCGCCACGCGTTCGGCTCCCCGCCCCGGCAGCGACATCGGTCGCAAGCCCGAGGAGGACGATGACCGCCGCAAGGCCGCGGCCCCCGGCAAGGCCGTCAGCCGCGCCAAGGGCGCGCCGGTTCGCCGCGAAGGCCGCCTGACCATCCAGACCGTGGCCGGCGACGGAGATTCCGCCGACCGCATGCGCTCGCTGGCCTCGGTTCGCCGGGCCCGCGAACGTGAGAAGGAAAAGCGCCGCGGCGGTCCCGCCGACGTCGTCAAGGTCAGCCGCGAAGTGGTCATTCCCGACGTCATCACCGTGCAGGAGCTGTCCAACCGGATGGCCGTGCGCGGTGTCGAGATCATCAAGTTCCTGATGCGTCAGGGCGTGATGCTGAAGATCAACGACGTCATCGACAACGACACCGCCGAGCTGGTGGCCACCGAATTCGGCCACACCGTCCGCCGCGTGTCGGAAGCCGACGTCGAAGAAGGCTTCATCGGCGCCGAGGACATCGACGATCACCTGGAGCCCCGGCCCCCGGTCGTCACCGTCATGGGTCACGTCGACCACGGCAAGACCAGCCTGCTGGACGCGCTGCGCAAGGCCGACGTGGCCGGCGGCGAGCACGGCGGCATCACCCAGCACATCGGCGCCTACCAGGTGCGTCTGGAAAATGGCCAGAAGGTCACCTTCCTCGACACCCCGGGCCACGCGGCCTTCTCGCAAATGCGGGCTCGCGGCGCCAACATCACCGACCTGGTGATCCTGGTGGTGGCCGGCGACGACGGCGTCATGCCGCAGACGATCGAGGCGATCAAACACGCCAAGGCCGCCGAAGTGCCGATCATCGTGGCCGTCAACAAGATGGACAAGCCCGGCGCCGACTCCACGCGGGTCGTCAACGAGCTGCTGCAACACGAGATCGTCGTGGAAAGCCTGGGCGGCGACACCCAGATCGTCGAAGTCTCGGCCAAGACCGGCCAGGGCCTGGACGAGCTGATCGAGCGCATCCTGCTGCAGGCCGAAGTGCTGGACCTGAAGGCCAACCCCGACCGCATCGCCGACGGCGTGGTGATCGAGGCCAAGCTCGACAAGGGCCGCGGCGCGGTCTCCACCGTGCTGGTCAAGCGCGGCACGCTGAAGCGCGGCGACATCGTCGTGGCCGGCAGCCAGTTCGGCCGGGTTCGCGCCCTGCTGAACGAACGCAACGAGCAGCTGACCGAAGCCGGTCCCGCCACCCCGGTCGAGATCCTCGGCCTGGACGGCGTGCCTTCGCCCGGCGACCCTTTCGCGGTCGTCGAGAACGAGGCCCGGGCGCGCGAACTGACCGAGTACCGCATCCGTCTCAAGCGCGAGAAGTCGATGCACCCGGTCGGCGCGGGCGCCACCAGCATGGCCGACATGATGGCCAAGCTGCAGGACAAGAAGTACCGCGAGCTGCCGCTGGTCATCAAAGCCGACGTGCAGGGCTCGGCCGAGGCGATCATCGGGTCGCTGGACGCCATGTCGACCGACGAGGTCCGCGCGCGGATCATCCTGTCGGGCGCCGGGGCGATCAGCGAAAGCGACGTGATGCTGGCCAAGGGCGCCGGCGCGCCGCTGATCGGCTTTAACGTCCGGGCTTCCGCCCAGGCGCGGGCGCTGGCCGAACGCGAAGGCGTCGAGATCCGCTACTACGCGATCATCTACGACCTGCTGGACGACATCAAAGGCGTGCTCTCGGGCATGCTGGCCCCGATCCAACGCGAAACCTTCCTCGGCAACGCCGAAGTCCTGCAGGCCTTCGACATCTCCAAGGTCGGCAAGATCGCCGGCTGTAAGGTCACCGAGGGCGTGGTCCGCAAGGGCGCCAAGGTCCGGATCATCCGCAACGACATCGTCGTTCTGGAGCTGGGCACCCTGGCGACGCTCAAGCGCTTCAAGGACGAGGTCAACGAGGTCCCGTCCGGCCAGGAGTGCGGCATGATGTTCGCCGGCTTCCAGGACATCAAGGTCGGCGACACCATCGAGTGCTTCACCGTCGAGGAGATCAAGCGCCAACTCGACTAGGCGTTCGATCAAACTTCAGCTTAAGATTGAAGGCGCGGGCTCCGGCTCGCGTCTTTTTTCTTGACCCTGGGGCGGCCATGAACGGCATGCGGTCTGCGCGAAGAGGTGTTCTGGGCGCCCTGGCGGTCTTCAGTCTGGCCGGCTGCGCGCACCCGATTCCTCCCGGCACATGCTTCGGCGGCGCGTTGCGGATCACGCTTACCCTGCCGGACGGCGGCGAGGCGCCCTTGCCCGCGGAGAGCCGGCTGCAGGTCATCTCGATGGAATTCCATCCAGACTTTCCGGCGGAAGATCACGGCGTCTATCGTTGCGCGCCGACGGGTGAGTGCCGTTCGATCACGGTCGACCCGAAACTGAAGTACATGGCGCTTCCGCAGAACCTGCTGTTCTTCGTCAAGGGGGAGGCCGTGCCGCCCGAAGGGTTGGTGGTGCGAGCGGATTTCAAGGTTCTCGAGCGGCCCGCCTGTACGCCGGAGTTCTGACCTCGGCCGCCCGGACTGGAATTCGCCCGATTTCGGGCCTAACCCTAACGCCATGCGCATCCGAGCCCTCCTCGCCGTCAGCCTCGCCGCCGTCTCGCTGTCGGCCTGCGCCACGGCCACCCGCTACGACGCGGCCGGCGACGTCCACGCCCTGCTGGTGGCGATCCGCGACAACGACCACGCCGCGTTCGACGCCCGCGTCGACCGTCCGGCCCTGAAGGCCGAGATCGAAAGCCAACTGGTGCGCAAGGCGCGGGGCTCGAACCTGGGCGGCTGGCAGGCGGCGCTCGTCGCCCTGGCCGGCCCGGCCGCCGACATCGCCGGCGAGGCGTTGATCCGGCCCGAGACCTTCCGCTACGCGGCCGACTATTACGGCTACACCCCCGACAAGCCGATCCCCGACCGGATCAGCATCGCCGCCGGCCTGCGCTACATCGGCTCCGACCAGGTCTGCGCGGCCAAGACCAAGACCGGCCCCTGCCTGCTGACCTTCACCCTGGAGGGCGGGACCTGGCGGCTGTCGGGCTTCGATCCCGAAACGGCCAAGCGGCATCTGAAGCTGTGAGGTCGGCGGGGGGCAAGGCCGTGCGCAAGACAGGCCTGAAGGTCGCTCTGGGCCTTGTGTTGACGTGCTTGGCGGCCGGGACGGCGGGCGCGGCCCACGCCGAGCGCAAGATGTACTCCTACGATCCGATCTCGGCGGACGCCAAGCGGCTGACCGGGGCGGGCCTGACGGTGCTGTTCGACAAGAAGCTGACCGGGACGCGGATCGAGAAGGTCCTGGCCACAGGGGTGCCCGTCCAGGGGCGGCTGATCGACGGCCGCGAAAAGGACCTGGGTCCCGGCGGACTGAAGGCGATCAGCGGTGGCGACGCCGACGCGGCGCTGTACGAGATCGATCCCAAGTTCGAACAGGGCAGGATCTACATCCGCGCCTTCTGCCCGGGTTCCAAGCGGCTGTGGCTGAGCTTCAGCAAGCTGGCCATCCACCGGGATCTGCGCGTCCAGGCGTTCGGCGACGACCCCAAGGGCGGCCAGGCCAGGCTGTGCGGCACGCTGGACTTCTCGTACCGGGGCGAATGGAAGCTGCCGAACGGCAGCCTGCCCGACCCGATGGAGGACTGGAGCGGCGGCAGCGGACCGGGCTAGGGCCTGTCGATATTCATCGCGTCTGGCGGCTTGGTTCGGTTCTGGACCGTTCCCCTTTTCATCCCGTCATTCCCGCCCTTGTGGCGGGAACCCCTCTCACGGTCGCAGGTGCAGTGGTGTGGCGCGCCAGCGCGCCAAGGCGCTGTCCCGCCAACTGAACCAGGGGTTCCCGCCACAAGGGCGGGAATGACGGATAATTGGGGGGCGGGTTTGAATGTTGATACGCCCCAGGCGGCGCGGCTGGCGTCCTCCACGGTTTCCTTTGAGAACGGCGTTCGCCCTGTGCCATGCTCGCGCAAACAGGGCAGGGGGCGGACATGGGCGAGGCGCTGGCGGGGTTCACGAAGTTCGAGTTCGACGACGGGCGCTGGACCCGTCCGGTCTATCGCATCGGCTCCGGCCCGGCGGTGATCGTCATCCACGAGATCCCCGGCCTGCATCCGCTGGTGCTGGACTTCGCCCGCGACGTGGCGGCCGAGGGCATGACGGTGTTCTGCCCCAGCCTGTTCGGCGAGCCCGGGCGACCAGTCTCGACCGGCTACGCGATCGGCGTGATCGCCAAGACCCTGTGCGTGCGCCGTGAGTTCACCGCCTGGGCCGGCGGGCGCTCCAGCCCGATCGTCGACTGGCTGCGGGCCCTGGCGCGCAAGGCCCACGCCGAATGCGGCGGCAAGGGCGTGGGGGCGGTGGGCATGTGCTTCACTGGCGGCTTCGCCCTGGCGATGATGACCGAGCCATCGGTGGTGGCGCCGGTGCTGTCCCAGCCCTCGCTGCCGCTGGGCAAGAAGGGCGCGGCGGCGCTGGACTGTTCGCCGGCCGAGCTGGCGACCGCCAAGGCGCGGATGGAGGCCGAGGATCTGTCGCTGCTGGCCCTGCGCTTCGAGGGCGACGCCATCGTGCCCTGCGCCCGGTTCCAGACCCTGGCGCGCGAGCTGGGGCCCCGGGCCGAGCTGCACACCCTGTCCGACGCCTCGGCCCGCAAGGGAACCGGCCGCGCCCCGCACTCGGTGCTGACCCTGCACCTGAACCGCGACGACCCGGACGGCGAGACCATGAAGGTCCACCGCCGGGTGCTGGACTTCTTCCGGGAGCGGACGGGAGCGTAGAGCAGCCCCACTCAATCCGCTCATCCCGGCGAATGCCGGGACCCAGATCCCATAGCGGAGAGGGTGATTGGAAGAGCTCAACGCTTTTGGCGTCAGCCACACCGCCATTCCATCTGGGTCCCGGCATTCGCCGGGATGAGCGGATCAAAAAGAGGCCATAGGACCTAAGCCAGTCCCCGCACTGGACTTTTGCCCCCCACGCGCCTAGACACCCGCCTCCTATTTCTCCCCGCGACCCGGCGTTCGATCCGCCGGCCGGGCATCGAGGCGACCGCGCCATGAAGCGCCATTCCGAAAACAAGAAGAGCGGACCCGTGGGTCCGTCGCAGCGTCAGCTGCGGGCCGGCGAGCTGATCCGCCACGCCCTGGTCGAGATCCTGCGCGAGGAAGACCTGGTCGATCCGGCCCTGCAGGGCATTTCGGTGACCATCTCCGAAGTGCGAATGAGCGCCGACCTCAAGCACGCCATCTGCTTCGTCGAGCCCCTGGGGGCCAGCATCGCGCCGCAGATCGAGCGCGAGCCGTCCTCGCCCTCGCGCACAGTGGTCGTGCCGGGCAGTCCCGCCGAGGTGGTGGCCGGCCTCAACCGCCTGACCAAGTTCCTGCGGGGGCGCCTGGCCAAGGTCATCGACATGAAATTCACGCCCGACCTGAAGTTCCTGCACGACGAGACCTTCAACTCGGCCACCTACATGGATCGCCTGTTCGCGGACCCGCGCGTGGTTCAGGACGTGCGCCGCCTGAGCGACGTGGCCCCCAACGAGCTTGGTGACGAGGAAGCCTGATGGCGCGCCGCAAGAAGGGCGACGCCATTTCCGGCTGGGTTTGCCTGGACAAGCCCTACGACCT
This sequence comes from Caulobacter sp. Root487D2Y, assembly GCF_001427165.1. Lineage (NCBI taxonomy): Bacteria > Pseudomonadati > Pseudomonadota > Alphaproteobacteria > Caulobacterales > Caulobacteraceae > Caulobacter > Caulobacter sp. Root487D2Y. The sequence continues at coordinate 120,210 of NZ_LMFD01000001.1, read as the reverse complement.
GACCTCGACCAGTGCCGTCAGTCGCGTGCGCCGGGCGTTCAACGCCCAGAAGGCCGGCCACGCCGGCACGCTGGACCCGCTGGCCACCGGCATCCTGCCCCTGGCCCTGGGCGAGGCGACCAAGACCGTCCCGTTCCTGATGGACGCCGACAAGGCCTATCGCTTCATGATCCAGTGGGGGCGTTCGACCACCACGCTGGATCGTGAAGGCGAGACGACCGACAGCAGCGACGTGCGCCCGACCCGCGAGCAGGTCGAGGCCGCGCTTCCCGCCTTCGTCGGCGAGATCGATCAGGTGCCGCCCAACTATTCGGCCATCAAGGTCGACGGCGAGCGCGCCTACGACCTGGCCCGCGAGGGCGTCGAGTTCGAGCTGAAGACCCGCAAAGTCGTCGTCCACGCCCTGCGCGTCAGCGCTTGTCCAGACGCCGATCACATCGAGCTGGAGATGGAATGCGGCAAGGGCACCTATGTCCGCGCCGTGGTCCGCGACCTGGCCGCGGCGCTCGGCGCCTGCGGTCACGTCGACCAGCTTCGCCGGACGAGAGTCGGCCGGTTCGGCGAGGATTCGGCGATAGGCCTGGAAACCCTGGAGAATTTGAGCTATGAGGCGCGCCTGTCGGAGGCATTGCTTCCGGTCGAGACCGCGCTGGACGACATCCCGGCGCTGGCCGTGACCGATGAAGACGCCTTCCGGCTTGCGCAAGGACGCGCCATCGTTCTGCTCCCAAGGCAGGTTGAAACGCTGAAAACCGAGCTCACGCCCGGTGATCGCACCGTTTCCGCCATGTCCGGAGGGAGGCTGGTGGCCTTGTGCGAGATGCGCGCCGGAAAGCTCAATCCGGTGCGGGTCTTCCAACTCACCTGAGCGGAGACAACCCGATGTCGATCACTGCCGAGCGCAAGACCGCTCTTATCGCCGAACACGCCCGCACCGAGGGTGACACCGGCAGCGCCGAAGTCCAGGTCGCGATCCTCTCCGAGCGCATCGCCAACCTGACCGAGCACTTCAAGACCCACAAGAAGGACAACCACAGCCGTCGTGGTCTGTTGATGATGGTTTCCCAGCGTCGCAGCCTCCTCGACCACCTGAAGAAGTCCGATCTGGGCCGTTACACGGTCCTCATCGAAAAGCTGGGTCTGCGCCGCTAGTCTAGGCGCGATTTCGCCGCCCTACGCGAGTGGGGCGGCGAAATGCATTTCTAGTCGCCGTTTCAAGACAGGCTGAAACGGATGACCGCTGCGGGACCGCACATCGCGGGACCGAATGTACGTCCGAGGATCACGATCGTCGGGAGCCTGTCGAACTGGATGAGGAAACCTCGGGACCGCCATTCGGCCGCCCGCCCCTGTCCGTCCTGAAGGAAATGGGTCCTTCGGAACCGAAAGAAGCAAAAATGTTCGATATCAAGCGCAAGACGATCGAGTGGGGCGGCAAGACGCTGGTCCTCGAAACCGGTCGCATCGCCCGTCAGGCCGACGGCGCCGTTCTGGCCACCATGGGCGAAACCGTCGTCCTGGCCACCGCCGTGTTCGCCAAGAAGGCCAAGCCGGGGCAAGACTTCTTCCCCCTGACCGTCAACTATCAGGAAAAGACCTTCGCGGCCGGCAAGATCCCCGGCGGCTTCTTCAAGCGCGAAGGCCGTCCGTCGGAAAAGGAAACCCTGGTTTCCCGCCTGATCGACCGTCCGATCCGCCCGCTGTTCGTCAAGGGCTTCAAGAACGAAGTCCAGGTCGTCGTCACCGTGCTGCAGCACGACCTCGAGAACGATCCCGACATCCTGGGCATGGTGGCCGCCTCGGCCGCCCTGGTCCTGTCGGGCGCCCCGTTCATGGGCCCGATCGGCGCCGCGCGCGTCGGCTATATTGACGGCGGCTACGTGCTGAACCCGACGCTCGACGAGCTGAAGGAAAGCAAGATGGACCTGGTCGTGGCCGGGACGTCCGAAGCCGTGATGATGGTCGAATCCGAAATCCAGGAGCTCTCGGAAGAGATCGTCCTGGGCGGCGTCAACTTCGCCCACAAGGAAATGCAGACGGTGATCGACGGGATCATCGAGCTGGCCGAGCACGCCGCCAAGGAGCCCTTCGACTTCCAACCGGAAGACACCGACGCCCTGAAGGCCGAAGTGAAGAAGGCCGTCGGCAAGGACCTGGCCGCCGCCTACACGATCCGCGCCAAGGGCGACCGCGTCGCCGCCCTGTCGGCCGCCAAGAACAAGGCCGTCGAGACCTTCGCCAAGAGCGACACCAACCCGGCCGGCATCGATCCGCTGAAGCTGATCTCGGTGTTCAAGGAACTGGAAGCCGACATCGTCCGCCGCTCGATCCTGGACACCGGCATCCGCATCGACGGCCGCACCGTCGACACGGTCCGTCCGATCCTGGGCGAAGTCGGCATCCTGCCGCGCACCCACGGCTCGGCCCTGTTCACCCGCGGCGAGACCCAGGCGATCGTGGTCGCCACCCTGGGCACCGGCGACGACGAGCAGTTCATCGACGCGCTGGAAGGCACCTACAAGGAATCCTTCCTGCTGCACTACAACTTCCCTCCCTACAGCGTCGGTGAGACCGGCCGCATGGGCAGCCCGGGCCGCCGCGAAATCGGCCACGGCAAGCTGGCTTGGCGGGCTCTGCGTCCGATGCTGCCGGCCAAGGAAGACTTCCCCTACACCATCCGCCTGGTCTCCGAGATCACCGAGTCGAACGGCTCGTCCTCGATGGCCACGGTCTGCGGCAGCTCGCTGGCCATGATGGACGCGGGCGTTCCGCTGATCCGTCCGGTCTCGGGCATCGCCATGGGCCTGATCCTCGAAAAGGACGGCTTCGCCGTTCTGTCCGACATCCTGGGCGACGAAGATCACCTGGGCGACATGGACTTCAAGGTGGCCGGCACCAGCCAGGGCCTGACGTCTCTGCAGATGGACATCAAGATCGCCGGCATCACGCCCGCGATCATGGAGCAAGCGCTGGCCCAGGCTAAGGGCGGCCGCGAGCACATCCTGGGCGAGATGAACAAGGCCATGGACGCGCCGCGTGAAGACGTCGGCGACTACGCGCCCAAGATCGAGACCATCACCATCCCGACCGACAAGATCCGCGAAGTGATCGGCACCGGCGGCAAGGTGATCCGCGAGATCGTCGCCACCACCGGCGCCAAGGTCGACATCAACGACGAAGGCACCGTGAAGGTCTCGGCCTCGGACGCCGCCAAGATCAAGGCGGCGATCGACTGGATCAAGTCGATCACCCAGGAAGCGGAAGTCGGCGCGATCTACGACGGCAAGGTCGTCAAGGTCGTCGACTTCGGCGCCTTCGTGAACTTCTTCGGCGCCAAGGACGGCCTGGTCCACGTCAGCCAGATCAGCAACGAACGGGTGGCCAAGCCCTCGGACGTGCTGAAGGAAGGCCAGATCGTGAAGGTCAAGCTCCTGGGCTTCGACGATCGCGGCAAGACCAAGCTGTCGATGAAGGTCGTCGACCAGGAAACCGGCGAAGACCTGTCCAAGAAGGAAGCCGTGAGCCCGGAGGAAGCCGTCAACACCTGAGGGTGATGGCGGTCTCCATCGTGAGACTTTAGCAGGCGGGCGGCTCCGAAAGGGGCCGCCCGTTTTGCGTTTGGGGGGTGCGCCGCAGGGGCTTGGCAGAGGCGCCGTTCTTCGGGATAGCCTCGCCGAATGGATTTCACACACTATCGCTGTGACTGGGAGCATCCCGCGTCGGAAAATCCGATCACTCTCTTCTACGAAGTGAGTGCTTCTGGAGATGTGCCGCGCGCCATCGACGTTTTCGCCAATGGCCAAACGGTGTGCCGCGCCGTCGCGGATTTCGCAGGCCGGATGAACGAACTGCCTGGCTTTAATAGTCTCGTAGAAGGCTCATTCTTCGACACCCTCGTCGGACACGAGTTGGGCGTTCCGAGCAAATCCGGTGGCGACAGGCTCACCATCTTCCAGATCCCCTATTCGGAATTCAGAAAAGTGTGGTGCGACCAACGCGGGTATTGATGGCCGCATCCGCCCGTGGATGCGGCCCCGCCTCAAATCCTTGGTGGATCGGAGCTCTGGGGTCAGGCCGTGTCAAGGACCGGCCTTCGGCCGGCCGCGCCGCGGCGACGCGGAGCGTCGTCCTTGACACGGCCTGACCCCAGAGCAAGCTCGCCTCCATGGATCTAAGGCGGGGCCTGTCCGCCGAGGGCGGCCGGTCGCCGCAAACCGCCTGTCCGGTTCGCCGGCTCCCGGCCGCGCCCCTTCCAGCCAAGCGTCCCGCCCCCAACCCGTTTTGCGTTTCCGTTCAAAGGGGTTAGCTTAACCATAAGCGTTTGGGGGGCGCTTGGGATGAACGACGATCCGAGACGAATTCACTGCGACCGCCACGGGGCGCAAAGACCCGCCTTCGTGTGCGGGCACCTGGTCTCGGGCGTCGGGCTCGGCTTCGTTGAACCGGAGGGGCCGCAGGACGAGGACGCGTCGGACGAACAGGCGGCTTGGTGCGACCGCTGCGAGACGGCCCGCCTGGCCGGCGGCGGCTGGACCGCCCAGTCCGAGGCCGCCGCGGGGATCACCCTGGTCTGCGCCGTCTGCTTCGAAGCCTCGCGGGCCCGCAACACCCATTGGATGGAAGGCGTGGCGCGCGGCTGGCGACATACCGACGCGCGCTAGGGTCGGTCGTCCTTCGACAAGCTCGCGATGAGGTTTTCCACCGCCACCTGCACTCGGTCCTCATCCTGGGCCTGTCGAAGGACGAGGACCACGCACCCTGCCTGAAGGTTGGTCGGCCCTAGCCCCTCGGCGTCACCTGCACGATCACGTCGTCCGGCGTCCCGTTCCCGCCCCGGCACGCCGCCGGCTTGAACTTCAGGTCCATGCAGATCCAGACCTCGATCAGGCGGCCCTCCTTGTTGACCCGCACGTTCAGGCCGTCGGCGGTCATGCCGCGATTGCGCTTGAGGAAGGCGGCGCGCACCTCGCCGGCGGTCAGGGTCCCGCTCGGGCCCGGCTTGAGGTCCGGAACCTTGAAGCCGTCGCGCACGGCGCGGGCCTTCTTGAAATAGGCCTCGGGCGTGTCCCACTGGCAGGTGCCGTGCGCCTGCCACTCGTGCTGCTGCAGCCAGGGCGAGGGGGTCATGCACAGATTGGCCATCACCGTGGCCGCGCTCATCGGCGGGCTGGGCTTGCAGTAACGGGGATGGACCTTGTCCGGTCCGCTGGGCCACAGGCCGTGCACCGTGAAGCCGAAGCTGTTGGTCTGGCACTGGATGACCTTGTCCGACTCCGGGATGCCCGCGCGGCACGCCTCGGGCGACCAGAACAACGCCAGCAGATAGGCGGCCGTCGGGACGTCGGTGTGGATCTCGCGGGCGGGCGGAACCTCGGCCGCGGCCGGGATCACGCTGGGCGGGATCGCGCAGGACTTCAGGCTGGAGGCCTGGGCGGCGCCGGCCAGGGCCAGGGATGCGAAAAGGCCGAGCACGGCCTGGGTGATCTTGGACGACGGCATGGGGGCTCCGGGGCTCACCGCGCCCTGTCTAGCACGTCACGACCGTCCCTCAATTCCGCTCATCCCGGCGAACGCCGGGACCCAGATCCAAAAGCTGGGTGGCTGATTGGAAGGGCTCAACGTTCTTGGCGTCAGCTCCAAAGCCATCCATCTGGGTCCCGGCATTCGCCGGGATGAGCGGATTTGAATTACCGCCGCGCCTCGGTGGCCATCCGCACCGCCAGCCCGCCCAGCACCGAGGCCATCAGCCAGCGCTGGATCAGGGCGAAACTGGGCCGGGTGGCCAGGAAGCCGGCGATGGTCCCGGCGGCCAGGCAGATGCAGCCGTTGACCGTCAGGCTGATCACGATCTGGCTGCCGCCCAGGACCAGGGACTGGCCGAAGATCGCGCCGCGGTGCGGGTCGATGAACTGCGGCAGCAGCGACAGATAGAGCATCGCCGCCTTGGGGTTCAGCAGGTTGGTCAGGAAGCCCATGCTGATCAGCCGGGCGGGGCTGTCCTTGGGCAGCTGGCGCACCTGGAACGGCGAGGCGCCGCCCGGCTTGATCGCCTGCCAGGCCAGCCACGCCAGATAGAGCGCGCCGCCGAACCGCAGGATGTCGTAGGCGATCGGCGCGGCCATCAGCAGGGCGGTGATCCCCAGGGCCGCGCAGACCAGATAGACGATGAACCCGGCCGCCGTGCCGACCAGCGACACGATCCCGGCCCAGCGGCCCTGGCAGATCGAGCGGCTGACCAGATACAGCATGTTCGGCCCGGGGGTCAGGGCCATGCCCAGGCAGACGAGACTGAAGGCGATCCAGGTCCTGGCTTCGGGCATGGGCGAGTTCCGTTTGCGAAAAGGTGGGCGCCCAGGCGAACGGCTCATGACGTCCGCGCTCCCTCAGGGTGCTCCCTGTGATCGCCAGTCACGCGGACTCGGCGTGTGTACACTGGTTCGCGGTGAAGGTTGAAGCCAGGTTTCCTGGGGGCCTTGCTAGGAACGGGCGGGGACATGCTCTCACACCAGGGCGCTGGCAGGGTTGCAGAGCGTTCGCCGTGAGTGCGTGTCCCCAACGTCATCCGCTGCGCTTGGTTGTTGTCCAGGATCAAGGTTTGACGTCGAGGATGTCGTTGGGGACACGCACTCACTCCACGCTTCTGAGGCGATTTGGCGAGGCCGTGCCGTGAGAGCATGTCCCCGGTTGGCGGCGCTCAGCGATCAAACCCTCGCGATTCAACGTCCTGAACTTTCTCGACCCGATTTGGTCCTCACCTCCCAAACCGCCCGTATCCTGATCTCTCCCTTTCCGTCACCTCAGCGGCCCGCCGCGTGAGCTTGAGACGTCGTGCCGGCTAACACTTGCCCCCACCCGACCGCTGCGCGGTCTGTCCGCCCCCATGGGGGGCGGAGGGAAACATTTTTGAGAATGATTATCATTGCACTCTTGCAACGCTCCAGCTAAGAACGCGTCGCAATTACGATTAGGGCCGCGCGTCTCGGCGGCCTTGCTGGGGTTCCTGATGCAAAAGACTTCCAAGCCCGCCGTCGCCGGCGTCCGCAGCCAAGCCCGCGCCGCTCTGGGCGCGGCCGCCGTGGCGGGTCTGGCCGGCCTGGCCATGGCCCCGTCGGCCCTCGCCTCGGCCCCGGGCGCCGATACGGCGCTCGTCACGGCGGCGTCGGCCGACGCGGCGACCGAGGTCTCGGGCGTCAAGGTCGACGGCCGGCGCGTCGCCGACGTCCCGTCGGCCAAGATCACCGCGCCGCTGGTCGACACGCCCAAGTCCATCACGGTCATCCCGCGCAAGATCATCGAGCAGACCGCCGCCACCTCGCTGACGGACATCCTGCGCAACTCGCCGGGCATCACCTTCGGGGCGGGCGAGGGCGGCCAGCCTCTGGCCGACCGTCCGTTCATCCGCGGCCAGGCCTCGGGCAACAACGTCTTCGTCGACGGCGTGCGCGACAGCGGCGGCCAGACCCGCGAGGTGTTCAACCTCGAGCAGGTCGAGGTCGTGAAGGGTCCGGACTCGGCCTATAGCGGCCGCGGCTCGGGCGGCGGCAGCATCAACCTGACCTCCAAGAGCCCCAAGGCCGACGACTTCGCCACCGGTTCGCTGGGCGTGGGCACGGACGCGTATGTCCGCGCCACGGTCGACCTGAACCACAAGATCAACGACAGCGTCGCCGTGCGCCTGAACCTGCTGGGCACGCAGGGGAACACCCCGGGCCGCAAGGCGGTGGACTTCGACCGCTGGGGGATCGCGCCGTCGGTCGCCTTCGGCCTGAACGGCCCGACCCAGCTGGTGCTCAGCTACTACCATCTCGACGGTAACAACATGCCCGACTACGGCATCCCGCTGTCGACCAAGACCGCCCAGCCGCGCACCGAGGACGGCATACTGGCGGTCGATCCGCGCAGCTTCTACGGCCTGCGCTCGCGCGACTACCAGAAGACCAAGGCCGACATCGGCACGATCGCCTTCGATCACCAGATCAACGAGAACTTCGGCGTTCGCCAGGTGCTGCGCTACTCCAAGACCCTCAACGACTACATCGTCACCAATCCTGGCGACGGCGGCCCCGCCCAACTGGTCGACGGGTCGTGGTGGATGAAGCGCGCCACCAAGACGCGCTGGAACCCGACCACGACGATCGCCGCCGTGACCGATTTCCACGGCAAGTTCGACACCGGCGCGATCAATCACAGCTTCGATCTGGGCCTGGAGCTGAGCCGCGAGAAGAACCTCAACGCCACCTACACCACCTTCACGACCAGCGGTTCGACCTGCCCGACCGGCTTCTCGATGACCGCCGCGAACTCGACCAATCTGGGGGCGGGCGACTGCACCCTGGTCTACGCGCCCAACGACAAGGACCCGTGGGCCGGCGTCATCAACCGCAGCCCGGCCAACTACAACCTCAGCAAGACGGCGGCGGTCTACGCCTTCGACACCATCGAGTTTGGCGAAAAGTGGTTGCTGAACCTGGGCGTCCGCCACGACAACTACCAGAGCTCGGGCCACGACTACTCCAGCTTCACCCAGAACCAGGGCGTGTTCTCGGGCGGCACGATCACCTATCGCGACGCCGAGTGGAGCTTCACCAACTACCAGGCCGGCCTGGTCTACAAGCCGACCGAGGACTCCAGCCTCTACGTCTCCTACGGCACCGCCTCGACCCCGCCCGGCATCGCCGGCGGCGACCAGAACAGCAACGCCACCAACGGCGCGGGCAACCTGTCCGGCCAGGTGCTCGAGCCCGAGGACAGCGAAAGCTTCGAGGCCGGCGCCAAGTGGAACGTCTTCGACGACAAGCTCGCCCTGTCGGGCGCGGTGTTCAAAACCATCCGCGAGAACGCCCAGATTCAGGTCCTGCCCGGCGTCTACCAGCAGGTCGGAGAGACCCAGGTCCAGGGCTTCGAACTGGGCGTCTCGGGCAACATCACGTCCAAGTGGCAGGCCTTCGGCGGCTACACCTACATGGACAGCGAACTGGTCCGCGGCGCCTATAACGGCGTCAACCAGGGCGATCCGCTGGCCAACACCCCCGAGCACACCTTCAGCCTGTTCTCGACCTATCGCGTGATCCGCGCCCTGTCGCTGGGCGGCGGCGCCTACTACGTCTCCGACAGCTTCGGCGGCAACCAGGGCGGCGCGGGCGGCGGGGCCAACAAGGTCTACGCCCCGGCCTACTGGCGCTTCGATGCCTTCGCCAGCTACGTGGTCAATGACAAGGTCGACCTGCAGCTGAACGTCCAGAACCTCGGCGACGAGCGCTATATCGCCAACACCAACGGCGTCCACCACGCCAATCCGGCCCCCGGCCGGCAGGCGATCCTGACCTTGAACGTCAAGTACTGATCCCCTCCCTCCCCGGAGTCCGATCGTTGACGTTCGAGCGCGTCGTCCGGGAGCGGCCTCCCGGACGACGCCATGTTTCTGATAGGAGTCGGATCATGATGATCCAGATCCCCGACGTCCTGACGCCCGCCGAGGTGTCCCACTGCCGGGCCGTGCTCGACGCGGCCGACTGGATCGACGGCAACGCCACCTCGGGCTTCCAGGCGGCGCTGGCCAAGAACAACCGGCAGCTGCCGCAGGACGGCGCGACGGCCCGCGAGCTCGGGGCGATCGTCGTCCAGGCCCTGCAGGCCAATCCGCTGTTCGTCTCGGCCGCCCTGCCGCGCACCATCCTGCCGCCGCTGTTCAACCGCTACGGCGTCGGCATGGGCTTCGCCGACCATGTCGACAATTCGATCCGCCGCGATCCCTCGACCGGCCAGCCCCTGCGCACCGACCTGTCGATCACGGTCTTTCTGAGCGATCCGGACGACTATGACGGCGGCGAGCTGGTGGTCGAGGACAGCTACGGCAGCCATCTGGTCAAGCTGGCGGCGGGGGCGGCGATCCTCTATCCGGCCTCCAGCCTGCATCACGTCACCGAGGTGACGCGCGGCGTTCGCACCGCCAGCTTCTTCTGGATCCAGAGCCTGGTGCGCGACGACGCCAGGCGCGCCCTGCTGCTGGACCTGGACGTGGCGATCCAGCGACTGTCTCTCGCGGTGGGGTCCGCCGACCCCTCGGTGCTGTCGCTGACCGGGACCTACCACAACCTCCTGCGAATGTGGGCCGAAGTCTGACGCGTGGTCGGCGAACAATGATCTCTGACGCCAACCATAAGTTTACTCTTGAGCTTCACCATCCGGCCGCCGATCCCTGGAGCCGCGATGACCTCGCCTTCGAAATCCCCACGATTGAGCGACGCCGAGAGCGCGCAATGGTTCTTCGACCATTCGCACGATCTGTTCGCCGTGGTTTCGAAGGGGCGGCTCGTCACGGTCAATCCGGCCTGGACCCGGGTGACAGGCTGGACCCGCCAGGAGCTGATCGGCCAGCCCGCCCTGCGCTTCGTGCATCCGGACTCCCGCCAGGACTTCATCGAGAGCGCGGCCCTGATCCGCGCCTCCGGCGAGGCGGTCAACAGCCTGAAGGTGCTCCGCAAGGCCGGCGGCTGGGCGTGGCTGGAGGGAAGCTCGCGCCTGGGCCCCAACGGCGAGATGATCGGCGCCCTGCGCGACGTCACCGCCGACATGGCCCGCCGGGCCGAGATCGCCGCCGCCCGCCAGACCCGCGAACTGCTGGCCTCCGCGGCCGGCATCGGCGTCTGGAGCTACGAGCCGCACGAACAGCACATCGAATGGTCTCGCGACATCTTCGCCGCCACGGGCCTTGAGCCCGACGACGTGGCCCGGCCCGACAAGTTCTGGGAGCATCTCGATCCGGCCGATCGCGAAGGCCTGCGCGAGGCCTTCGACGCGGCCGTGCGCACGGGCCAGGGCGGGACCATCGAGCACCGCCTGCGCGGCGCCCGCGACCAGTGGTTCACCTACCGCGCCACCTTCCGCACCGAGCCGCGCGCCGACGGCCTGTTCGCCCTGAAGGGCATTTCCCAGAACGTCACCGACGTGGCCCGCACCCGCGACGCGGCGGTCTGGAGCGAGCGCCAGGCCCGCCGGCTGGTGGAGGAGGCCCCGTTCGCCGTGGCGCTCTACGACCGCGATCTGCGCCTGCAGGTGGTCAGCCCGCGCTTCCTGGAAACCTTCCACGCCACCGAGGCGGAGGTCATCGGCCGCACCTTGCACGACCTGACCTCCGGAACCCGCAAGCGCTTCGTCAGGGCCGTCGAGCGCGCCTTGGCGGGCGAGACGCTGGTGCGGCGCGAGGATCAGTTGCGCGACGGACTCGGCCGCAGGCACACCCTGCGCTGGGAGGCCCGTCCTTGGCGCGACGCCCAGGGCGAGATCGTCGGCGTCATCACCTACATGGACGACGTCACGGCCCTGTCGGAGGCCCGTCGCGAGGCGCACGCCAACGCCCGGCGGCTGCGGGTCGCCCTGGGCGCGGCCCAGGCCGGAGTCTACGAGATCGACCACGCGGGCAAGAGCTTCTGGGGCTCGCCCGAGTTCCACCGCATCCTCGGTCGTCGGGTCACCTATGACGACGTGCGCAGCGCCGTCTGGCCGATGATCCACCCCGAGGACGTGGCGGCGGTCTACGAGGCCGCCGCCACGTCGCGGCGCCACGAGGACGGCCAACCGGACTCCAAGGGGCGCTCCTTCGACGTCCGGGTGGTCACGCCCGACGGCGACGAGCGTTGGATCCGCATCTTCCACGAGGTGCGGACCGACAGCAGCGGCCGCATCCGCAAGGCGTTCGGCCTGATCCTCGACATCGACGACAAGAAGCGCGCCATGCTGGCCCTGGTCGAGGCCGAGCGCACGGCCCAGGCCGCCAACGAGGCCAAGGCCCAGTTCCTGGCCAATATGAGCCATGAGATCCGCACGCCGATGAACGGGGTGCTGGGGGTCATGCACCTGCTCAAGCGCGAGAAGCTGCCGGACGAGGCCGACCACCTGCTGGGCGAGGCCCTGGCCTGCGGGCGCATGCTGTCGACCCTGCTGGACGACGTGATCGACTTCTCGCGCATCGAGGCCGGGCGGCTGGACGTCACCCGCGAGGCGGTCGACCCCAGCGCGCTGGCCATGAGCGTGGCCCGGCTGCTGCGCGCCCAGGCCGAACACAAGGGGCTGGAGCTGCGGGTCGACGCCCCCGACGTCGGGCTGGTCCTCACCGACCCCAGCCGGCTGCGCCAGGCGCTGTTCAACCTGGTGGGCAACGCCGTGAAGTTCACCCTGGCCGGTTCGGTGACCCTGAGGGTCCGCCGCCTGGAGGGGTCTGGAGGCGAGACTGGGCCGCGCGTCGCCTTCGAGGTGATCGATACCGGGGTCGGCATCGCCGCCGAGGCCCAGGCGCGCCTGTTCGAACGCTTCCAGCAGGCCGACGCCAGCACCACCCGCCGGTTCGGCGGTTCGGGCCTGGGCCTGGCCATCACCCGGCGTCTGGCCCAGATGATGGGCGGCGAGGTCGGCTTCACCTCCCGCGAGGGGGTCGGTTCGACCTTCCTGCTGACCATCGCCGCGCCGCCGGCCCAGGCCCTCGCGGCCGAGGCCGAGATGGCCGACGGACTGCTGCAGGGCCTGAAGATCCTGGTGGTCGAGGACAACGCCACCAACCGCCTGGTCGCCCGCCGCATCCTCGAGCAGCTGGGCGCCAGCGTCGAGACGGCCGAGGACGGGCTCGACGGCGTGACCACGGCGGCGCGGGGCTTCGACCTGATCCTGATGGACGTGCAGATGCCCGGCATCGACGGGCTCGAAGCGGCCCGCCGCATCCGCAAGCTGCCGGGCCGCGCCGCCCGCACGCCGATCATCGCCCTGACCGCCAACGTGCTCTCGCACCAGCGCGCCGCCTATCTGGCCGCGGGCATGGACGGCGTCGCCGCCAAGCCGATCGCCCCCGCCGCCCTGATCGGCGAGATCGTCCGACTGGCGGGCGGCCAGGTGGAGGACGTGGCGGCGGTGGCCTAGGCGCCTCGCCCGAAACCGCGCTAAGCATTCCCCCAAAGAACTCGGGGGAAACCAACGCATGACGGCTCAGGATCGGGGTGGGGACCGCGCGTCGATGCGCACGGTGGTGGCGGCCTCGTCGGCGGGCACCGCCTTCGAATGGTACGACTTCTTCATCTTCGGCAGCCTGGCCCAGGTGATCTCCAAGACCTTCTTCACGGGCCTGTCCGACACGGCCGGCTATGTCGCGGCCCTGGCCCTGTTCGGCGTCGGCTTCGCCTTCCGGCCGCTCGGGGCGCTGGTGTTCGGCAAGATCGGCGACCAGGCGGGCCGCAAGGGCGCGTTCCTGGCCACCGTCCTGCTGATGGGCGGGGCGACCTTCGCCATCGCCCTGCTGCCGACCTACCAGCAGGCGGGAATCATCTCGCCGATCCTGCTGATCCTGCTGCGTTGCGTGCAGGGGTTCGCCCTGGGCGGCGAATACGGCGGGGCGGCGATCTATGTGGCCGAGCACTCGCCGTCGAACCAGCGCGGCTGGTCGACCTCGTGGGTGCAGACCTCGGCGGCGTTCGGCCTGTTCGGCGCCCTGCTGGTGATCCTGGCGACCCGTTGGGTCCTGGGCCAGCACGCCGCGCCCGGCGCCTTCGACGCCTGGGGCTGGCGCATTCCGTTCGCCGTCTCGATCGGCCTGCTCGGCGTCTCGGTCTGGATGCGCCTGAAGCTGACCGAAAGCCCGGCCTTCGCGCGGATGGAGGCCGAGGGCGCGGCCTCCAAGGCGCCCTATGCCGAGGCCTTCGGCCAGTGGAAGAACCTCAAGCTCGTGCTGCTGGCCTTCTTCGCCATGATGTCGGCCCAGGGGGCGGTCTGGTACACCAGCTTCTTCTACATCCAGACCTTCATGGAGAAGTTCCTGAAGGTCTCGCCGGGCACGATCAACGGCCTGATGATGGCCGCCACCGCGGTCAGCGCGGTATTCTACGTCGTGTTCGGCGCTCTGTCGGACAAGGTCGGCCGCAAGCCGGTGATGCTGGGCGGCATGACCCTGGCCCTGGCGTTCTACTTCCCCGGCTTCCATCTGCTGGAGCGCGCCGCCAATCCGGCCCTGGCCGAGGCCGCCGCCAGCGCCCCGGTCAGTGTCACCGCCGATCCCAAGGACTGCGCCCTGCAGTTCGATCCGGTCGGCAAGGCCGCCTTCGTCTCGTCCTGCGACATCGCCAAGAGCGCCCTGGCCAACGCCGGGATCTCCTACGCCAACCATGCGGGGCCCGCCGGTTCGGAGGCGGTCGTCCGGGTGGGCGAGACGCGGATCGTGTCGCGAAGCGCCGAGGGCCTGCCGGCCAAGGAGGCCAAGGCGGTGAAGACCGCCGGCGAGGCCGCCATCAAGGCCGCCCTGGCCGAGGCGGGCTATCCGGCCAAGGCCGATCCGGCGCGGATGAACTGGTGGGGCATGTTCGGCGTGCTGATGGTCTTCGTGATCGCCGCCACCGCCCTGTTCGGACCGCTGGCCGCCTGCCTGGTCGAGCTGTTCCCGACCCGGGTGCGCTACACCGCCCTGTCGCTGCCCTACCACATCGGCACGGGCTGGATCGGCGGCTTCGTGCCGTTCAGCGCCTTCGCCATCGTGGCGGCGGTGGGCAACATCTATGCCGGGCTCTGGTACCCGGTGTTCTTCACCCTGATCAGCGTGCTGACGACCCTGTTCTTGCTGCCCGAGACCAAGGACCGGGCGCTGGACTAGGCGGCCGGCGCCGCCATCAGCACCTCGACCGCCACCGAGGCGGCGGCGAGGGCCTGAACCAGGGCTGGATCGACCGGGGCCACGATGAGCCGGACGATCTGTTTTCCCTCGCGGGCCAGTTCGATCAGCTTTTCGGCCCCGACCTCGGCGGGCTCCAGCCGCTGCACGTCGCGGCGGGCCATGATCACGACATCCGGGTCGGCGCCGTGGTCGGCGATCAGCACGTCGGCCGCGCCCAGGGCGCGCAGGGCGCGCAGCGTCAGCAGGTCCGAAGGGCCCTTGCCGGCGATGAACCGCACCTTGCCTTCGCGGCCGACGCCCTTGGCCAGGGCCTGGCGAAACAGCTGGCCGGCCTTGTCCATGTCGCCCGCCATGGCCGCCTGGGCGGCTTCACCGGCCACGGCGTCGCGCAGGAAGGCTCGCCGCTCGTGCAGGGCGGGCAGGGCGCCGCGCACCTCGTCCTGGAACTTGCGCAGCAGGGCCGCCACCCGGCCCGACCCTTCCGGGACCTGGGCCTCGATGTCGTTGCGCAGCTTGGTGGCCAGGGTCGGCGAGGCGCCGCCGGTGCCGACGGCCGCCACCACCTCGCCGCGGTCGATCACCGCCGGGGTGTTGAAGTCGCTCATCGCCGGCTTGTCGACGACATTGACCAGCACCCGCGCCGCGCGCGCCGCGCTCGCCGCGCTCTGCAGGAACACCTCGTCGTCGCCGGCCACGAAGGCCAGGATCGCGCCGGCATAGGTTCCCGGCAGGAAGGCGGCGTGGCCGTCGACCCGCACCAGCGTCGCCGGCGACCCGTCGAACAGCCGCGCCTTGTTGTCGGCGGCCTCGCCGCTGCCGGCGATCACGACCTTTCGGCCGGCCAAGGGGAAATAGGCGGGGAAGGAATCCAAGGCGCGGGTCCTGACCGAAACAGCGAACGTCGCGGCTAGGCTAGCCTGCCTGACTCAAGATTTCACTGGCGGGTTTGGGTTTGAGCAGTGTTAGATTCGGCCAAACGGGTCGTCGGACCCCGCTTTTTCGTTGGGAGGCGAAAGCCCATGACGTCGACCCTGGACATCAACGGCAAGGCGGTCGCCGTCAAGGCGGACCCGCAGACGCCCCTGCTGTGGGTGCTGCGTGACGAACTGGGCCTGACGGGCACGAAGTTCGGCTGCGGCATGGCCCAGTGCGGGGCCTGCACGGTTCACGTCAACGGCGAACCCATGCGGTCCTGCGTGACGCCGATCGCGGCGCTGGCGGGCGCCAGGATCGCCACGATCGAGAGCCTGGGCGGCCAGCACCCGCTGCAGCAGGCCTGGGTCAAGCACGACGTGCCGCAGTGCGGCTACTGCCAGTCGGGCCAGATCATGTCGGCCGCGGCCCTGCTGGCCCAGACCAAGTCGCCCAGCGACGAGGACATCGACAACGCCATGAGCGGCAACATCTGTCGCTGCGGCACCTACCAGCGCATCCGCGCCGCCATCAAGGACGCCGCCGGCCTGACCGCCGCCCCGATGGTCGCGGCGGACGCCGCCAAACCCGCCGCCTCGAACGAGGTCGACGACGAGATCGCCGCCGCCTCGGGCTCGACCGGCCGGGAGAAGGGCCAATGAACCGGCTGATCCAGAAACTGCAACGGCAGGAGGGCGTCAGCCGTCGCGACGTGGTGGTGGGCGCGACGCTGGTCGGCGGAGCCCTGCTGGTCGGCTGCTCGCCCGCGGATCTGATGAGCGCCGGCTCCAAGGTCGAGCCCGGGGCCTTCGGGCCGTTCATCCAGTTCGATCCGGACGGCGCGGTGACGGTGCTGTCCAAGCACATCGAGTTCGGCCAGGGCAATCACGCCGGTCTCGCGGCCATCGTCGCCGAGGAGCTGGACGCCGACTGGAGCCGGATCAAGGTCGTCCATGCCCCGGCCAACGCCAAGCTCTATGGCAACACCACGGCCGGCATCCAGCTGACGGGCGGCTCGTCGGCGATCTCCAATTCCTGGGAGCAGCTGCGCAAGGCCGGGGCCGGCGCGCGGGCGATGTTCGTGCAGGCGGCGGCGACCCGCTGGAACCTTCCGGTCGGCCAGATCACCGTCAAGGACGGGGTGGTCGGCCACGCCAGCGGCAAGAGCGCGGGGTTCGGCGAACTGATCGCCGAGGCCGCCAATGTGACGCCGCCCGAGAACCCGACCCTGAAGGATCCCAAGACCTTCACCCTGATCGGCACCGACCGGGTGCGCCGCAAGGACAGCCTGATCAAGAGCAACGGCTCGGCCCGCTACACCCAGGACGTCCAGCTGCCGGACATGCTGGTGGCGGTGGTCGCCCACGCGCCCCGGTTCGGCGCGACCGTGAAGAGCTTCGACGCCGACGACGCCAAGAAGGTGGCGGGGGTGGTCGACGTCTACGAGATCCCGACCGGAATCGCGGTGGTCGCCGACACCACCTACGCCGCCCGCATGGGCCGCGAGGCCCTGAAGGTCGAGTGGGACGAGGGCAAGGTCGAGACCCGAGGCTCGGCGACGATCGCCCAGCAGTGGCGCGACATCGCCGCCGGCAAGGGGCCCGCCGACCTGAAGTGGCAGGCCTTCGATTCCAAGGGCGACGCGGCGGCCGCCTCGGCTGGAAAAGGGGCCGGGGTCTTCGAGACCACCTACGACTTCCCCTATCTGGCCCACGCCACCATGGAGCCGATGAACTGCGTGGCGATCGTCAGCGGCAACAAGGTCAAGCTTATCCATGGCTCCCAGGCCCAGACCCTGGACCAGATGAACGCGGCCAAGATCGTCAAGACCTTGCCCGGTTCGGTCGAGATCGAGACCCTGTTCGCCGGAGGTTCGTTCGGCCGGCGGGCCAACTTCCCGTCCGACTACGTGGCCGAATGCGTGACCATCGCCCAGAAGGTCGGCCAAGGCCGACCGGTCAAGCTGGTCTGGACCCGCGAGGACGACATGCGGGCCGGCTATTACCGGCCGCTGGTCCACCACGCCGTGCGGGTGACCCTCGACAAGGACGGCTATCCGGCGACCTGGCGACATCGGATCGTCACCCAGTCGATCATGAAGGGTTCGCCGATGCCCTCGAAGGGCCCGGACCAGACGGCGATCGAGGGAACGGCGGGCTCGCCCTATCTGAAGGCCACGCCGATCGTCGACGCCCAGCTGGCCCTGCCCGAGGGCGGCGTGCCGGTCCTGTGGTGGCGATCGGTGGGCGCGACCCACAACGCCTTCGTGATGGAGCACACCATAGACCAGCTGGCGCTCAAGGCCGGCAAGGACCCGGTCGAGTATCGCCGGGCGCTCTACGCCAAGGCGGGCGCTCAACGACACCTGGCGGCCCTGAACCTGGCGGTCGAAAAGGCCGGTCCGAGGCCGGCCGCGGGTTTCGCGCGCGGCGTGGCGGTGCACGAAAGCTTCGGGTCGGTGGTCGCCCAGGTCGCCGAGGTCAAGCTGGTCGGCGGCGAGCCTCGGGTGGGGCGCGTGGTGACGGCGATCGACTGCGGCGTGGCGGTTTCGCCCGATCAGGTCGCGGCCCAGATGGAGGGCGGAACCTGCTACGGCCTCTCGGCGGCGCTCTATGGCGAGATCACCCTGACGGACGGAAGGGTCGATCAGAGCAATTTCGACACCTACCGCGTGCTGCGGATGAACGAGGCGCCGACGGTCGAGACCTATATCGTGCCTTCCGGCAATCCGCCGAGCGGCGTGGGCGAGCCCGGCACGCCGGTCATCGCTCCGGCCGTGGCCAACGCTCTCCTGGCGCTGTCCAAGACCCCGACCAGCCGTCTGCCCTTTGTTCGGGCCGAGGCCTGACGGTCGGGCGACCGACACTAAAGAGCGTTGGCCGTAGCGAAATTCGATGTGGATTTGACGGAACCGGGCCCACGGCGACACGTTCAGTCAAGTCTTGCTGGACGTAAGGCGAGCCGCGAACCATTTTAGCGGCATGGTGGACTCCGGCGACAACCTGAGCTTCGAGCGGCTGACTCCTCGCGAGCGAGAGATTCTGCGGCTTATCGCTCAGCATCGACAGTCCAAGGAAATCGCCCGCCTGCTGCGGCTTTCGCCCAAGACGGTCGAGATGCACGTGCTCAGCGCACGGCGCCGATTGGCCGGTCTGAACCGCCGCGACGCCGCCCTGGCGTTCATCGCCTGGGAAACCGACCCCGGTAATGACTACCGTAAGCAATCGGCCGAGCTAGCCACGGCCCAGTCAGAGGTTTCTTCTCGCTTCAACAGCGAGAGCAGCCATGACGAAATCTTCCACCAACAATCCGAACCCGGCCTCGGCCTTCTTCATCGCGAGCTGGCAGTCCCTGGAAGAAGGCCTGACCCTGATGGCGGGAACGCCGGAACGCGGTCGGCTGGTGGCGGAGACGGTCTCGGCGCTGCGCAAGGCGCAGGCGGCGGGCGATCCGCCCGGCAAGCTGCTTCTGAGAGTCCTGGCCGCGACGGCCTTCCTGGCGGACGACACGCCGCTTCGTATGGAAGGAGTTGGCGCGATGACCTGACTCCCTTGCAGTGGTTGGGCCTGATCCTCGCGATCGCCACCCTGGGCGGAATCCTGCTCGGGACGGTCACGATGGGCGCCCACGAATTCCTCTACGCCCTCCAGCGGTTCCGCGAGGGCTGGAGCCCGCCCCCGGCGCACTGACGCCGAACTTCCAGAAACATTTCATCGACTTGGACGTGCGGGGGGCACCCGTGCGATCGGGAGAGTCATGCCATGAAACGCTCCGAAGCCGCGCGCGCTGGCGCCGAAAAGCTGATGCGCGCCGAAGCCGCGATCGACGCCGCCCTGCGCGAAACCGCCGAACTGATGGGCCTGCTGCCCACGCTGCGGCTCGAGACCAAGCTGTCGGCCGTGCTGGGCCAGCAAGCCGTCGCCAATCTCGGGGAGACTCTGGCCCACATCGTTTCCGCGCGCCGGACGATCATCGAGACCCACAGCGCCCTGGCCACCGTGCGCACCCAGATCGGCTGCGGCGCCCTGGCCGTCGGCGACATGGACAAGGAGGGCGATCCTCCGCGCACGTCCGGATTTCACACCGTCGCCGGAGGACGCGCCGCCTAGGGGCGCCCCAATCGTTCGTCCATGGCGAAAGCCGCCTCCTTCTCACAATGAGATGCGCAATGAGCACCGCCCAGATCACCCACCAAGACAACGTGTCCGAAGAGCTGCAGGAATTCCGTCAACACCTGCGGACGCTCGGGCCCGTGCAGCGCCGCATTCTCTCGGTGCTGATGCCCCAACTGATCGCCCTGGAGGAAGCCGGCGATTCCGACGGCGCGCTGAGCATCATCGAGGAGGTGAGGACCATCCTCTGGGAAGGCAAGCGCACGCGGCACTGACCGACCCTAGGTTGCTTCTCCAGGCTTCGCGCCTGAGGCATGATGGTGCTCGAACCTCGTTTCGAGCGCCATCGCCTTGCAGCTTCATACCCTCATATCCCTCATCCTGGCCGTCCTGATCTGCGGCCTGGCCATGTGGCGCGGCGACCAGGCCGCCCGCTGGAGCGGCGCGGCCCTGCTCGCGTCATGGGTGGGGTCGCTGCTGGTCTACCGCCACGACCCCCACAACGCCGACTACGGCATGCTGGCGATCGATGTCCTGACGCTGGTCGCCTTCGTCTGGATCTCGATGCGCACGCGGCGGATCTGGACCCTGGTGGCCGCCGCGTTCATGGCGATCATCGTCGCCTCCCACCTGGCGGTCATGATCGATCTGCGGGTGACCCTCGGCACGCTGTGGATCAGCATGGCGATGTGGAGCTACGGCCTGCTGGCCTGCATCGCGTTCGGGACCTGGGCGGCCTGCCGCGACCGCGCGGCGATCTGATCGCCAGGCCTGGCGGACGTCAGGCCAGGTCCTGGGGTCGGTCGACATCGAACAGGACGCCGGCGTCGGGCGAGTCGATCAAGGCCAGACGCTCGCCGATCGAGGCCAGCACCTCGCGGGCGCCGACGTCGCCGCTCAGTCCGCGCAGGGCGGCGAAACAGGCTCCTCCAAACAGCACGGGGTGTCCGCGCCGCCCCGCGAAGCGCGGCGCGGCCGCGTCGAAGCCGGGCGTCAAGGCGTCGAGCAGGGCCTGGGCCAGACCGGCCGGAACGCGCGGCATGTCGCCCAGGAACACCAGGACGGCTTCGATCTCGGGCGACAGGGCCGCGACGGCCGCGCCCAGCGATGCGCCCATGCCCTCGGCGGCGCGCGCCGCCACGACGATGTCGAGATCGTCCTCGCGGCCCAACGCCCGGGCATGGTCGCGGGCGATCGCGGCCAGCTCCAGGTCGCCGCCGGTGACCAGCAGCACCCGCCGCGCTGGGCTGCCGAAGGCGGCGTCCAAAGCGCCCGCCACCAGCGGACGGCCTTCGAACGGCGCGAGCAGCTTGCGGCCCCCGGATTGCTCGGCGAACCGCCGCCCGGCCCCCGCCGCCAGGATCACGGCGGCCAATCGCGCGCTTTCTCTTTCCGCCATGTCATCCCGCGCCTATCTTGCAAGTCGACATGACGCCCTATGACGCCAGCCCCACGCAAGCGGTTACCCGCGCCCCGCGCCTGCCCAGCCGCTTGATCGACGGTTTCGGCCGCGCGGTGACCTATCTGCGCGTCTCGGTCACGGACCGCTGCGACCTGCGCTGCACCTACTGCATGGCCGAGCACATGACCTTCCTTCCGAAGGCGGAGGTTCTGTCGCTGGAGGAGCTGGATCGCCTGGCCTCGGCCTTCGTCGGCCTGGGCGTGCGCAAGCTGCGGCTGACCGGCGGCGAGCCGCTGGTGCGCAAGGGGGTCATGACCCTGGTCGAGCGGCTGTCGCGGCATCTGCGGTCCGGCGCCCTGGACGAACTGACCCTGACCACCAACGGGACGCAGCTGGCCGCTCACGCCGACGACCTGGCCCGCCTGGGCGTGCGGCGGATCAACGTCTCGCTCGACACCCTCAAGCCCGACCTGTTCCGCAAGCTCACCCGGGGCGGCGACCTGTCCAAGGTGCTGGCCGGGATCGACGCGGCCCTGGCCGCGGGGCTGCAGGTCAAGGTCAACGCCGTGGCCCTCAAGCACGACAACGCCGCCGAGCTGCCGGCCCTGATCCAGTGGGCGCACGGCCTGGGCGCCGACATGACCCTGATCGAGACCATGCCGCTGGGCGAGGTCGATGTGGACCGCACCGACCAGTACCTGTCGCTGAAGGATGTCCGCCGTGACCTGTCCTCGTTCTGGACGCTGACGGACCTGGCCTACGCCACCGGCGGCCCGGCCCGCTATGTCCGCGTCGAGGAGACCGGCGGGCGGCTGGGCCTGATCACCCCGCTGAGCCACAATTTCTGCGAGGCCTGCAATCGGGTGCGCCTGACCTGCACCGGCACCTTGCACACCTGCCTGGGCCGCGACGACGCCAGCGACCTGCGGGCGGTGATCCGCGGCGGGGCCGACGACGTGGACCTGGAGCGGGCGATCTTCGCGGCCATCGGCGCCAAGCCCGAGGGCCACGACTTCCAGATCGAGGGCGCGCGCCCGGCCGTGGCTCGCCACATGTCGACGACCGGCGGTTGAAGGGGGGCGGCTGATCATGGCGCGGGTGCTGCTGTTCGGACGTCTGGCTGACCAGGCCGGCTGGCGCGACCGCTCCGTCGAGGCCGCGTCCCTGACGGCTCTTCGCGACGCCCTGGCCGCCGTCGATCCGGACCTGGGCGAGGCCCTCGGCGGTCCCGGCGTGCAGGTGGCGGTCGACAAGACCATCGTTCGCGGCGAGGCGGCCCTGGCCGCCGCCACCGAGGTGGCCTTCCTGCCGCCGATGAGCGGCGGATGACGGCCTTTCCGTCCATCAGCCTGACCGCCCAGGCCTTCGAGCCGGGCGCCCTGCTGACCACCTTCTGCGCCGGCCGGGACGAGACCGGAGCGGTGGCCAGCTTCGTGGGTCTGGCGCGCGCAGAACAAGGCCAGGCTCGGGCGCTGGAGCTGGAGGCCTATCCCGGCTTCACCGACGCCGCCATCGCCCGGATCGCCGAGGACGCCAAGGCGCGCTTCTCGCTGCACGACTACCGCATCGTCCACCGCATCGGTCCCATCAAGCCCGGCGAGGCCGTCGTCTTCGTGGCCACGGCGGCCGGCCATCGCCGCGCCGCCTTCGAGGCCTGCGACTTCCTGATGGATTATCTGAAGAGCCGGGCGCCCTTCTGGAAGAAGGAGCATGGCCCGGACGGCGACCGCTGGATCGAGCCGACGACGCAGGATAGGACCGACGCGGAACGCTGGGACTGAAGCGGGATTGGGAGAACACGATGTCGGCAGGCCTCATCCCGGGCGGCGGTGTCAAGCCGGAGCTTCCGTTCAAGCCGGTGCGGGTGGCGATCCTGACCGTGTCGGACACCCGCGACGAGGCCAGCGACACCTCCGGCCAGTTGCTGATCGACCGGGTCAGGGCCGCGGGCCATGACCTGGCCGGCCGGGCGGTGGTCCGCGACGACGTCGAGACCATCCGCCGGACGGTGCGCGACTGGATCGCCGGCGGCCAGGTCGACGCCGTCGTCTCCACCGGCGGCACCGGCTTGACCGGCCGCGACGTCACGGTCGAGGCCCTGGAACCGCTGTTCGACAAGAAGATCGACGGCTTCTCGGTGGTGTTCCACCTGGTCAGCTACGCCTCGGTGGGGCTGTCCACCCTGCAGAGCCGCGCCACGGCGGGCCTGATCGGCGGGGTGTTCGTGTTCTGCCTGCCGGGCAGCAACGGCGCGGTCAAGGACGGCTGGGACAAGGTCATCTCGGCCCAGCTCGACAGCCGCCACAGGCCCTGCAACATGGTCGAACTGATGCCGAGGCTTCTGGAACAATGACCCGCCTGACCCACATCGACGACCAGGGCCGCGCCCGCATGGTCGACGTCTCCGACAAGGTCGAGACCACCCGCGAGGCGATCGCCGTCGGCTTCGTGCGGATGCGGCCCTCGACGCTCGAACTGGCCGTCTCGGGAACCGGCCGCAAGGGCGACGTGCGCGCCGTGGCCGAGATCGCCGGGGTGATGGCGGCCAAGAAGACCTCGGACCTGATCCCGCTGTGCCACCCTCTGGCCCTGTCCAAGATCGAAGTCTCGGTCGAGCCGGCCGAAGGCGGGCTGGCGGTGATGGCCCGGGTCAAGCTGAAGGGCCAGACGGGCGTGGAGATGGAGGCCCTGACCGCCGTCTCGGTGGCCTGCCTGACAATCTACGACATGCTCAAGGCCGCCGAGAAGGGCATGGTCATCGAGGCCGTGCGCCTGATCGAGAAGACCGGCGGCAAGTCCGGCGACTGGCGGGCGGAGTAGGGCGGGCGGCCTTCGGCCCAAGTCGGACCCTTCAAGCGTCCGCTACCGGGCGCGCGGGTCTATGGTCCGCTTGCGGGGACGGCGCCAGTTTCCGCTTCCGACCCATAGGCGATCTTGAGCGCATCGGCTAAGCTAGAGCGCCTTCTCCAAAGCTCACAGCGCATGACCGTTTCCAGGACGAAGATCGACCGCAGATGGGCGCTGAAAGGACGGCTGATCGCCCTCCTTGGCGCGACGCTGATTTTCATAGGCCTTGGCCTAGATATTTGGGGAGGCAGCTGGGGCTGGCTTGGCCGTATCCTAACCCTTTTGGGAATTGTGATCGGCTTAGCGGGTGCTGCGCGTCTGCGCGAAGATCGAAAGAAACACCTGCGGCAAGGCGCGAACGACAGCCTGTAAATCTAGCGCGCATGTTCGGCTCACCACCCTTCTCGGACCTCTGAAACGTCCGCTTGGCGAATGCCTGCATCCACGCCAGAGCAGGCTCGCCATCAAGGTTTTAAGGCGCGGCCTCGCCGCTGCGGGCGGACTTTCTTCTCCTCACCCGTGAAACGGGGGAGGTGGCTCGGCGCGCAGCGACGAGACGGAGGGGGCGTCCAGCGGCGGCCGACGCCCCCTCCGTCACGATGCGTATCCGCATCGCGCCACCTCCCCCGCGTTGCGGGTGAGGAGAAGGGTGTTCGCGGGGATCCAGCCGCGTCCATCCCCGTCAGCGCCGCGAGAAACCCCAACCTTCCCAACGCCCTGAAGAAAAAACAGCGTCACAAATCCTCGAACCTCAAACCGCCCGCATAATCAGAGCTGTCTCCATCACGGGGAGGGCTCTTGGTACCGGCCCAAGCAGGCGATGGAGGTGGAACCGAGCGGGGCCGCCTGGCCTTGGCGATCGGATCGCGTTTGGC
>NZ_LMFD01000001.1:0-95340 GCF_001427165.1 Caulobacter sp. Root487D2Y | reverse complement strand
GAGAAGAACGGTTTCGCGGAGCGGTCAGGTCTAGCCGAAACGCACACTCAAACTCACGGTCATCCGGGCTGGGCCCGGACCGCTCCGCGCCTCCCCATCCACTCGTCGCGAAAGCCCGAGGTCAAAGAGCCGTGCCTGCAACACCCTGCCCGCTAAGACTTGCCCCCACCTGGCGGCTTCGCCGCCTGTCCGCCCCCATCGGGGGCGGAGGACGCCCGCCGCGACAGGGGCGGTTGGCCATGCCGGGCGGCCATGATCTCGCCGATCACCGCCACGGCCACCTCGAAGGGCGCCTTGCCGCCGAGGTCCAGGCCGATCGGCGCGCGCAGCTTTTGCAGGTCGCGTTCGCCGACCCCGGCCGCCCGCAGGCGGGCCAGCCGCTCGCCCAGGCGCCGCCGCGCGCCCAGCAGGCCGACATAGGGCGCGGCCGAGGGCAGGGCGGCCAGCAGGGCCTGGTGGTCGACGTCCTCGTCGTGGCCGCAGATCGCCACCGCCGTCCAAGCGTCCAGGCCGATCGCGGCCACGGCGGCGGCGACGTCGTCACGGCGGTAGGCCACGCTGGGCAAAGGCGGCGTCGAGGTCGGGCCCTTGGGGCGCACCAGGGTGGTGTGGAAGCCCGACTGCGCCCCCAGGCTGGCCACGGCCAGGGCCGTCGGGTCGCCGCCGAACACCACCAGCCGGGGCGGCGGATCGAATCGGCGCGAAAAGGCCCCGGGCCAGGCCGGAAGGTCTTCCGAGGCCGGAGCGCAGAGCCGACGGTCGCCGTCGCTGATCCACGTCGCCGGAATCCGGGCGCCGGCCAGGGCGAGCAGTTCGCGGGCGGCCGGATCGTCGACGGCGATTCGCTCGACCAGGATCTCGATTCGCGCGCCGCACAGCAGGCGGATGTCGGGCCAGGGGCTGCCCTCGCCATAGACCAGCCGCCGGGGCCGGCCGTCGGTCACGCAGGCCCGGCCGTGGTCCTCGACGTCGGCCTCGATGCAGCCGCCGGACAGGAAGCCGGCCCGGCCGTCGGCGCCGAACACCATCTGCGTGCCGACCGGGCGAGGACCGCCGTCACCCAGGGAAACGATGGTCGCCAAGGCCGCCGGCCCCCGCGCCAGGGCGTCGGCCAGGGCCGGCCGCATGTCGTCCGCCAGGCCGTGGAGGGGCCAATCGGACGCGGTGGCGGCGGGGGCGAGAGACACGTCGGTGTCGGCGTGATCGGGCAGGTTCATTGCCAAGCATGTTAACGCCTCGGAAAGTTTCCAGAAACGCCTTCTTCAAACCTTGGGGCGTAGGCTTGCCGACACTGGTGTTCAGTCCGCACGGATTTCCATGTCGCTTTCCGTTTCCAAGCTCGGTCTCGCCGCCGCCCAGTTCGGACTGGACGGCATGAGCGCGTCGCCGCGCGCCCGTTCGCCGGAAACCGAAGCTCGCGACATTCTCGGCATCGCCGCCCGCGCCCGTCTGTCGGTGCTGGACGTGTCGGGCAACTACGGCCGCGCCGAGCAGGTGCTGGGCGATCTGCTTCCCCGTCCCGTGCCGTTCCGCGTCACCCTGTCGGCCGCCCGCGCCGACCGCGGTCCCGACTTCGTCGAGGCCGAGGCCCGCGCCAGCTTGCGCCGCCTGGGCGTCGAACGCGCCGACGCCATCATCGTTTCCTCGCCTTCGGAACTGTTCGGCCCGCACGGCGCGGCCGTCTGGGACCGCCTGGCCCGCCTGCGCGACGAGGGGCTGTTCGCCAAGATCGGCGTCGCCGCCCATGCCAGCGACGATCCGGTGGGCGTGGCCCGCCGCTTCAAGCCCGACATTCTTCAGGCGCCCGCCAGCCTGCTCGACCAGCGCCTGCTGGCCGACGGCTCGCTGCAGCGCATCGCCGGCATGGGGATCGAGGTGCAGCTGCGCTCGATCTTCCTGAACGGCCTGCTGTTCCTGCCGCCCGACCGCGTTCCCGCCCAGCTGAAGGGGGCCTCGGGCCGCCTGTCGAAGGTGCGCCGGATGATCGCCGAGGGCCGTTCCGATCCGCTGCAGGCCGCCCTGGGCTTCGCCCTGTCGCGCGTCGAAGCCAGCGCCGTCCTCGTGGGCGTCACCTCGGCCGCCGAACTGTCGGCCGTGGTCGCCGCCGCCTCCAGTCCGCCGCCCGACCTCGATTGGGACGACATGGCCATCGACGATCCGGTGGCCCTGGACCCGCGACGTTGGGTCGCCTGACGACCAGGCGAATCAAAGCTCAGCCTCCGAAGAAGAGCTGAGAAACAAAAGAGGGAGCCGAACGCCATGATCCTCGCCGTCGTCCAGGCCCGCATGGGCTCCAAGCGTCTGCCCGGCAAGGCTGTGGCCACCCTCCAGGGTCAGCCGATGATCCTGCGCCAGCTCGAGCGGCTGCGCGGCGCCCGGCGCCTGAACAAGATCATCGTCGCCACCAGCGACGCCGAGGACGACGACGGCCTGGCCGGGCTGGTGGTGTCGCGCGGCTACGCCGTGCACCGCGGCTCGGGCAGCGACATCCTCGACCGCATCGCCCGCTGCGCCGAGGCCGCCGGCCCGATCAGCCACATCGTGCGCATCAAGGGCGACGCGCCGTTCGTCGACCCCGCCGTGGTCGACGAGGCCGTCCGCCTGGCCCAGGTCAGCGGCGCGGCCTACACTTCCAACCGCGTGGAGCGCACCTATCCGGCCGGTCTCGAGGTCGAGGTGGTCACGGTCGAGGCCTTGCGCATGGCCGCCGCCGAGGTTCGCGATCCCCTGGCCATGATCTCGCCGACCGCCGCCATCCGCGAGCGGCCGGACCGTTTCCGCCAGGCTCACCTGAAGGCCCAACGCGACTGGTCGCACTACGACTGGCGGGTGAAGACCCCGGCCGACCTGGCGTTCGCGCGCTCGATCTACGACGCGCTGTATCCCGCCGATCCGAGCTTCTCGATGAACGACGTGCTGGACCTGGTGGAGAGCCACCAGGACCTGGGCCGTTTCGCGGCTTAAAAAAGAAACCCTCTCCCAGAGGGAGAGGGCGGGGCCCGCCGCGCAGCGGTGGGAGGGTGAGGGGTTAAAACCTCAACCGGAGTGCCGGCAGGGCGCTTCGTGAAATTGGTGAGGGTGTCACCCCTCACCCTCCCACGCTTTCAGCGCGGGTCCCTCCCTCTCCCCTCCGGGAGAGGGCTTTTTCGAAACGTCTACTTCCAAGCCCCGTAAGGGTCCACCGACGCCTTGCCCAGCGCCTCGGCCACGGCCGGGTGGGTCAGCTGGCCCGCCAGGACGTTGAGGCCCTTGGCCAGGTGGACGTTGGTCTTCAACGCGTCCAGGCCGTGGTCGGCCAGGGCCAGGCCGAAGGGCAGGGTGGCGTTGCCCAGGGCTTCGGACGAGGTGCGCGGCGCGGCGCCGGGCATGTTGGCCACGCAATAGTGGACGACGCCGTCGACCGTGTAGGTCGGCTCGGCGTGGGTGGTCGGATGGCTGGTCTCGAAACAGCCGCCCTGGTCGATCGACACGTCGACCAGCACCGAGCCCGGCTTCATCTTCGACAGGTGCTCGCGCTTGACCAGCTTGGGAGCCGCGGCCCCGGCGGTCAGCACCGCGCCGATGATCACATCGGCCTTGAGGATCTCGTCCTCGACCGCCGCCATCGTCGAATAACGGGTCAGGATGCGGCCCTGATAGAGGTCGTCCAGCTCGCGCATGCGCGGGATCGAGCGTTCCAGCACCACGACCTCGGCGCCAAGGCCGGCGGCCATGCGCGCGGCGTTGGAGCCGACGACGCCGCCGCCCAGCACCGCCACGCGGGCCGGGGGCACGCCGGGCACGCCGCAGAGCAGCAGACCCATGCCGCCGTTGTGCTTAAGCAGGGTCTCGGCGGCCGAGAAGACGGCGATGCGGCCGGCCACTTCCGACATCGGGGCCAGCAGCGGCAGGCCGCCCTTGGCGTCGGTGACGGTCTCATAGGCGATGGCCGCGCAGCCGGAAGCCAGCAGGCCCTCGGTCTGGGCCGGATCGGGCGCCAGGTGGAGATAGGTGAACAGGATATGGCGGGGCGTCAGGCGCTCCCACTCGACCTTCTGCGGTTCCTTGACCTTGATGATCAGCTCGGCGCCGTCGAACACCGCGTCGGCGTCGGGCGCGATGGTCGCGCCGGCCTTGACGTAGAGGTCGTCGCCATAACCGGCGCCCAGGCCCGCGCCGGCCTGGACCAGGACGGAGTGGCCATGGCCGACATATTCGCGCACGGCCGTGGGGGTCAGGCCGACCCGATGTTCGCCCGGTTTGATCTCGGAAGGCACGCCAACGCGCATGATAGTCTCCTCCAGCCAAGTTTTGATTGGCAAATGGCTTTTGACGCTGGTTTACGCCTGACCGAACGCAGGTTCCTGGGGGATTTCATGCGTCCGTAACCGTGATATGCAGGATTCCATCGTGATGGAGCCTTTGCGTTGAAGAAACCTGCGGCAGACCTCGACGCCTTCGACCGCAAGCTGCTGAACCTGCTCCAGAGGCGGGGCCGGGCCAGCTATGTGGAACTCGCCGAGGCGGTGAATCTTTCCGAATCCGCCTGCCTGCGCCGCGTGAAGGCCCTGGAGGAGACGGGGGTGATCGGGCGCTATGCGGCGGTGATCGACGAGCGGGCGGTGGGCCTGCCGCTCAGCGTCTTCGTCACCGTCACCCTGTCGTCCCAGGCCGAGGCGACGCTCAGCGCCTTCGAGAAGGCCATCGCCAATGTCCGCGAGGTGGCCGAGTGCTACCTGATGACCGGCGGCTCGGACTATCTGCTGCGGCTGGTGGTGGCCGACGTCGATGACCTGGAGCGGGTGCACGCCCAGGGCCTGACCCGAATTCCCGGCGTCGTGCGGGTCAGTTCGTCGATCGCCATGCGCACCGTGGTCAAACGTGTCGAATTGCCGCTCTGAGGCCGATGTTGCGTCGTGGTTAACCCTTTGCGGCCAGAACTAGGGCCGACCTAATCGCTGTACTCGTCGGGGGATGAGATGGTTTCGAGACGAATGCTGCTGGGCGCGCTGGCGTCGGGCCTCGCCGTGCCCGCCCTGGCCTGGGCCGAGGGCGACAATCCCACGCCGTCGGTGCTGACCCGCAAGGGCCGCCGCACGCGCCGGGCCCTGAAGTCCCAGGCGACCGACAAGGCCGCGCTCGACAAGGCCCTGGCCGAGGTCAAGCCGCTGGAAGACCCCAACGCGGTCGAACCGGCCGAAGTGCACCCGCCGGCCGTCAGCCCGGACGAGGCCCTGGGCCGGCTCAAGCAGGGCAACGCCATCTTCGCGCGCGGCGGAGCCAGCATCGCCCTGCCGAGCTTGGTCCGCATCGCCGAACTCTCGAAGGGCCAGCGGCCGTTCGCGGTGATCGTCGGCTGCAGCGACAGCCGCGTCGGCCCCGAACTGGTCTTCGACTGCAATCTGGGCGAACTGTTCGTGGTCCGCGTGGCCGGTTCGACGGTCAGCCAGGAGGGTCTGGGCTCGATCGTCTACGCCGTCGAGCACCTGGGCGCGCCTCTGGTCGTGGTGCTGGGCCACACCAAGTGCGGCGCCGTCGGCGCGGCGGTGGACGTGGCCACCAAGCACGTCGATCTGCACGGCGCGCTGCTGAACATGGTGCTGCCGATCATGCCGGCGGTGCTGGAGGCCCAGGACAAGCATCCGGCCGATCTGCAGGACGCGGCCATCCGCCAGAACGTCCGCGACGTCGCCGCCCGCCTGAAGGTGGCCGACGGCACCCTGGCCGAGAAGCTGTCCGAAGGCCGTCTGAAGATCGTCTCGGCCACCTACGACCTGGCCAGCGGCGTGGTGGCGTTCGACGCATAACCTTGTTCCGCTGATCCGTTGACCCGTTGCCCGGCTTAGGCTCAAGTCTCCCGACACGCTAAAGTTGGGGGAGACTGGGATGTCGACGGACGAGACTCCGCCCAAGGGCGGTCGCGAACCCCTCGCCACCCGTCTCGCCGCCCATTGGGAAGCCCTCAAGGGCCGGATCCCGCCGCAGTTGAAGTCTCCGCTGGTCGCCGTGGGCGCGGCCGCCCTGGTCGTCGGCTTCGGCGGCGGTTTCGCGGTCGGCAAGGTCGCCGACCTCGGCTGGTTCGGCCACAAGGCCCCGACAGCCGAGGCGCCCAAGGGCCAGGCCTGGTCGCTGTTCGGCAAGCCCCGTTCGGCCAGTGCGCCCCGGCGCGGGATTCCCAAGCCCGAGGGCTTCGCCGTCTGGCGCAGCCGCATCGACAGCTCCGGCGCCGAGCCGATGGCCTGCGTCCAGATGAGCAAGCCGCTGGACCCGTCCAAGGCCTATGCCGACTTCGTGCTGCTCTCCCCGGATCTGGGCCGCCAGCCGGCCGTGCGGGTCAAGAACGATGAGCTGTGCATCGGCGGCGTCGGCTTCACCGACCATCGCGTCACCCTGCTCAAGGGGCTGCCCGGCAAGAACGGCGAGACCCTGGGCGCCAACGCCGACGTCGACTTCACCTTCGGCGAGAAGCCGCCGTACGTGGGCTTCGCCGGCGACGGCGTGATCCTGCCGCGCGAGGAATCCGACGGCGTGGCCCTGGAGACCATGAACGTCTCCAAGCTGGCCATCGAGGTCTGGCGGGTGTCGGACCGCAACCTGGTGCGCAAGTCGATCAGCGCCCCGGATCCGAGCGGCGAGGGCGACTATTCCAGCGACTACGGCGACGACAGCCCCGACGACGAGGGCCGCCAGGTCTGGAAGGGCGTGATCAGCGTCGAGGGCGCGGCCGGCCAGAAGGCCACCACCGTCTTCCCGCTGGGCGCGGTGCTCAAGGAAATGAAGCCGGGCGGCTATGTGATCAAGGCGCGCGACGCCTCGGGCGGCCGCGATCCGGACGGCGAGGGCGAGCCCAGCCCGGCCCAGGCCCGCCGCTGGATCATGTTCACCGACATGGCCCTGATCGGTTATGACGGCGCCGAATCCCTGGACGTGGTCGTCCGCTCGCTGAAGACCGCCAAGACGGTGGCCGGCGTGCGCGTGGCCCTGGTGGCCAAGGACGGCGAGGACCTGGCGGTAGCCAAGAGCGACGCCGACGGCCGGGCGCGTTTCCCTCACGCCCTGCTCGAGGGCGACGGCGCGGCGCGGGCCAAGATGGTCATGGCCTATGGCGAACAGGGCGACCTGGCGGTGCTGGACCTGGACCGCTCGCCGGTCGACCTGTCCAAGCAGGGCGTCGGCGGCCGCACCGAGTCCGACGGCGGCCGAGCGCTCAGCACCGATATCGACGGCTATCTCTACGCCGACCGGGGCATCTATCGCCCGGGCGAGACCGTGCACCTGACGGCCATGGTCCGCGACCGGCTGGCCAAGGCGGTCAACGACCGCAAGGGCTACATCCTGGTCAAGCGGCCCTCGGGCGTGGAGTTCAAGCGCTACGCCTTCAGCCGCGCCGACGCCGGCGCCGTGCTGGCCGACATCGCCCTGCCCCGCAGCGCGCCGCGCGGCCGCTGGACGGCGGTGCTGAAGATGGAAGGGGTCGAGGCCGACTCCGGGTCGTTCAGCTTCAGCGTCGAGGATTTCGCCCCGCAGCGGCTGGCGGTCACCGCCACGGGTCAGGAGTCCGTGCCGGTCGCCGCCGGCCAGGCCCGCGAGATCGACGTCTCGGCCCGCTTCCTCTACGGCGCGCCCGGCGCGGGCCTGCAGACCCAGGGCGAGGCGCGGCTGCGGCTCGACAACGATCCGTTCCCACAGTTCAAGGGCTATGAGTGGGGCGACGACCTGACGCCCTTCGATGAGAGGTTCATCGAGCTGGGCACGACCGTCACCGACGGCGACGGCCACGCCATGCTGAACCTGGCCACCACCGAGGCCGGCGACACCGCCCAACCGCTGGTGGCGGCGGTGACGGCCTCGGTGTTCGAGCCGGGCGGCCGTCCGGTCCGCGAGGGGCTGGAGCTGAAGGTGCGCGGCAAGTCGGTCTATTACGGCGTCAAGGTCGAGCAGGGCGACGCCGGGCGCGGCGATCCGCCGGTCAGCCTGGAGATGATCGCGGTCAACGCCGCCGGGGCCCGCATCGCCTCGACCGCGACCTACACCCTGATCAGCGAGAACTGGAACTACGACTGGTTCCAGCAGGACGGCCGCTGGCAGTGGCGGCGCACCAGCCGCGACGCGGTGGTGGCCAAGGCCACGGTCACCATCGGCGCCGGCCAGCCGGCGCGCTTCAACCGCCGTCTGGGCTGGGGCGACTATCGGCTGGTGGTCGAGGGGCCCGACGGCGCCAAGACCGTGACCAAGTTCTCGTCGGGCTGGGGCTCGCCGGCCAAGGAGGGCGAGGCGCCCGACTTCGTGCGGGTCAGCGCCGGGACCAAGGCCTACGCCCAGGGCGACACGGTGGAGATCACCCTGAAGTCGCCCTATGCCGGCCAGGCCCAGGTGGCCGTCGCCACCGACCGGCTGATCGACTTCAAGACCCTGAGCGTCGGCGAGAACGGCACGACCGTGCGCCTGAAGACGTCGGCCGCCTGGGGCGGCGGGGCCTATGTGATGGTCACGGTGATCCAGCCGCGCGACCCGGTCAGCTCGCCCAAGCCCAAGCGGGCCCTGGGTCTGATCTATGTCCCGCTCGACCCCAAGGGCCGCAAGCTGACCGTCGACATCGGCACGCCGGTGAAGCTGGACTCCAAGGCCCCGGTCGAGGTGCCGATCAAGGTGCAGGGCCTGGGCTTCGGCCAGACGGCCAAGGTCACCATCGCCGCGGTGGACGAGGGCATCCTGCGCCTGACCCGCCAGGACAGCCCCGACCCGGCCAAGTGGTACTTCGGCAAGCGGGCCCTGACCCTGAACTATCGTGACGACTACGGCCGCCTGCTCGACCCGAACATGGGCGCGCCGGCCAATGTCAATTTCGGCGCCGACGAGCTGGGCGGGGAGGGGCTGACGGTGACGCCGATCAAGACCGTGGCCCTGTGGTCCGGGATCGTCGAGACCGGCCTGGACGGCAAGGCGGTGGTCAAGCTGCCGGCCGCCGACTTCAACGGCGAGCTGCGGATCATGGCCGTGGCCTGGACCGACAACGCCGTCGGCTCGGGCTCGAAAGCCATGACCGTGCGCCAGCCTGTGGTGGCCGACCTCAACCTGCCGCGCTTCCTGGCCCCCGGCGACAAGCCGATGGCGACGCTGGAGCTGCACAATGTCGAGGGCAAGCCCGGCGCCTATACGGTGGAGGCCAACGCCACCAACGGCATCGCCGTGGCCTTCAGGAAGGTGATCACCCTGGTCCTGGGCCAGCGGATCGCCGAGAAGATCCCGTTCCTGGCGCCGACCGTCACCGGGATCGGCAAGGTCGGCTTCAAGGTCGCCGGCCCCGGCTTCCAGACGGCCAAGGACTATCCGATCCAGACGCGCCTCGGCTGGGGCGACGTGGTGCGCACGACGACCGAGCTGCAGCAGCCGGGAGCGACCTACACGCCCGACTACCGCCTGCTGTCGGGTCTGGCGGCCGGCGACATCACGCTGCAGGTCAGCTATTCGCCGTTCAAGGGCTTCGACCCCTCGGCCATCGCGGTGGCTCTGCAGCGCTACCCCTACGGCTGCACCGAGCAGCTGGTCTCGACCGCCTATCCGCTGCTCTACGCCCAGAGCGTCTCCAGCGACCCCAAGCTCAAGCGCAATCCAGCGATCCTGGCCGGGGCGGTGGGCAAGCTGCTGGACCGCCAGACCCTGGACGGGGCCTTCGGCCTGTGGCGCGTGGGCGACGGCGAGGCCGACGCGTGGCTGGGCGCCTACGCCACCGACTTCCTGGTGGAGGCCAAGGCCCAGGGCGTCGCGGTTCCGGACGAGGCGATGGACAAGGCGCTGAACGCCATGCGCCAGATCAGCCGTCCCGACGGCTGGAGCTCGGTGTCCTACCGCCTGGAATATCCCGAATGGTGGGGCCGCTCGCCCGACGACTCCAAGAAGGCCACCGAGCGCATGCGCCGGCGCGCCAGCGCCTACGCCCTCTACGTGATGGCCAAGGCCGGGCGCGGCGACCTGGCGCGCCTGCGCTGGTGGCACGACGTGCAGATGAAGGACGAGGACCAGCCCCTGGCCAAGGCCCAGGTGGCCGCCGGCCTGGCCCTGATGGGCGACCAGGCCCGGGCCCGCTCGGCCATGCGCCAGGCGGTCCGCTCGCTGGGCTGGCGCGACGACAGCGACTGGTACCAGAGCCCGCTGCGCGACGTCGCCACGATCACCGCCCTGGCGGTCCAGGCCGGCCAGGGCGACATCGCCGGCCAGCTGCAGGGACGGCTCGAGAACGTGGTCAAGGATCCCGACGCCTTGAACACCCAGGAGCAGGCCGCGGTGCTGTTCGCGGCCTCGCAACTGATGAAGGCGGCCGGTCCGATCACCATCGACGCCCAGGGCGTGACGGCCCTGCCGCCGGCCGCCGGGACTCCGCGCTGGGCGGTGGGCCGGCTGGCCGACGCCCGCTTCGTCAACAAGGGCAAGGGCGCCCTGTGGCGGACGGTCAGCGTACGCGGCACCCCGGTCGCCGCCCCGGGGGTCGAGGCCAACGGCCTGTCGGTGTCCAAGCGGCTGTTCTCGATGAACGGCGGGGCGATCGATCCGTGGCAGATCCACCAGGGCGACCGGGTGATCGTGCTGGTCTCGGGCCGCTCGATGCAGGCCCGCTCGACCGCCCTGGTGGTCGATGACGCCCTGCCGGCCGGCTTCGAGATCGAAACCACCCTGGGGGCCGACGACGCCCAGAACGGTCCGTTCAAGTTCCTGGGCGAGCTGACCAATCCCGACGTCCAGGAAAGCCGCGACGACCGTTATATCGCCGCCCTGGACCTGGAGGGGAACAAGCCGTTCGCCATGGCCTACGTGGCGCGGGCCGTGACGCCGGGCGAGTTCTTCCTGCCCGGGGCGGTCGCCAAGGACATGTACCGGCCGAGCTTGAACGCGCGGTCGGACGCCGGGCGGATCAACGTGGCGCCGGGAGGGTAGGGCGAGACGCCTGAATTCGCCCCTCACCCCGAGCTTGTCGAAGGGCGGGGGGCGCTCTCCAACGCTGTGCGTCGGTCCTCGTCCTTCGACATGCTCAGGATGAGGACCGAGAATACGAGTCGATGATCACCATCTCCCGCCTCACCCGCGCCCTCGTCGCCTTCGTCGCCGTCCAGGTCGTGCTGTTCGCCCTGAGCGCCGCCTTCCCGCCCGATATGGCCCGCGCCAGACGTTCGTCGCCCGTCGTGCTGGACCATCGTGGCGCCTGGCTGCGCGCCTTGCCGGTCGAGGACGGGCGCTGGCGGGTGCGGGCGGATCTCCAGCGCACCGATCCCACGTTTCAAAAGCGGCTGATCGCCGTCGAGGACGCGCGGTTCCACGGCCACCTGGGCGTCGACCCCCTGGCCCTGGTCCGCGCCGCTGGCTCGGCGCTGATCCACGGCCATGCCAGCTCCGGCGCCTCGACCCTGACCATGCAGACCGCCCGGTTGCTTGAGCCCAGGCCCCGCAACCTGGGCTCCAAGCTGATCGAGATGGTTCGCGCCGCCCAGCTGGAGGCGCGGCTGACCAAGCGGGAGATCCTCGCCCTCTACCTGACCCTGGCGCCCTATGGCGGCAATCTGGAGGGGGTGCGGGCCGCCAGCCTGGCCTATTTCGGTCACGAGCCGACCAGCCTGACCGACGGCGAGCAGGCCCTGCTGATCGCCCTGCCGCAGTCGCCCGAGGCCCGTCGTCCGGACCGCCGCCCCGAGGCCGCGCGCGCCGCCCGCCGCGCCGTGCTCGACAAGATGGTCCGGGCCCACGTGCTGACCGAAGCCGCCGCGTCCGAAGCCGAGGCCGAGCCGCTGCCCCGGCGCGGAGCCTTCCCAGCCCTGGCCTGGCACGCGGCCGGCGAACTGGCCCTGGCGGCGCCGGCCAGCCAGCCCAGCGTGGTCTCGACGATCGACGCCGACCTGCAGACCCGGCTTGAACCGATGGCCGCCGCCGTCGCGGCCTCGCAGGGACCGGACGTCACCGCCGCCATCCTGGTGGTGCGGATCAAGGACCGCGCCGTGCGGGCCCTGGTCGGTTCGGCCGGGCGCGAGCGGCCCGGCGGCTGGATCGACCTGACCCGCGCCGTGCGCTCGCCCGGTTCGGCCCTCAAGCCCTTCATCTACGCCTTCGCCTTCGACGACGGCGCCTTGGCCCCTGACACCCAGATCGACGACGCCGCCACCCGCTTCGCCGACTACCAGCCCGAGAATTTCGACCACGTGTTCCATGACAAGGTCACGGCGCGCGAGGCCCTGGCCTATTCGCTGAACGTCCCGGCCGTCGCCACCCTGGAGAAGATCGGCCCCGACGCCTTCGCCGCCCGGCTGGAGAGCGCCGGCGTGCGGCTGGTGCGGCCGAAGGCGGCGGTCAAGGCTTCGGGGCTTGCGCTGGCCCTGGGCGGGGCGGGGATCACGCCGCGCGACATGGCGGTGCTCTACGCCGCGCTCGGCGACGGCGGCGTGGCCAAGCCCCTGGCCTTCACGGAGGCCGAGGCCAAGTCGCGCGAGCGCATGGGCGGAACCCGCATCGTCCGGGCCGAAGCCGCGGCCCAGGTGCTGGACATCCTGCGCGAGGCCCCGGCGCCGCGCGGCCGCGCGCCGTCGGCCCTGACCAAGGGCGGGCCGGCCATGGCCTTCAAGACCGGCACCTCCTACGGCTTCCGCGACGCGGTGGCGGCGGGGGTGGTCGGCGGCTATGCGATCATCGTCTGGACCGGCCGGGCCGACGGCGGGGCGCGCGGCGGCCTGACGGGGCGCGACGCGGCCCTGCCCCTGTTGTTCGACGTCGCCGACGTGATCGACGCCCCGGCCATCGCCCCGCGCCCGATCGCCCCCAAGGCCGCGCCGGGCGCCCTGCAGCGCCTGCAACAAGCCTCCGAAGGCCCCCGCCTGATCTTCCCGCCGGACGGCGCCACGGTGCAGGTCGACGACGTCGGCCCCGGCGCGCGCGGCCTGGTCATGGCGGCCGGCGGCGAGGACCTGACCTGGTACGTCGCCGGCCAGCCCCTCGCCTCCGACCCGGTCAGCGGCAAGGTCATCTGGCGTCCCGCGGCGCCCGGCTTTTACCGGCTGAAGGTGGTCGACGCCCAGGGGCGCGCGGCCTCCGCGCGGGTGCGGATCAAGGCTCCGGTCGGCTAAGATTGCCATTTGGCATCTAATATCTTATATTCGGCCAATAGGAGCATGCCCGTGACCCTCGTCACCCTGGTCGACACCGAACCCAAGGCCTTCATCCCCGAGCCGATCTCGGACGAAGAGGCCGCCGCCATGTTTCGCGCGACGGTCAACCTGCTGAAGCTGTGGGGCGTGACCGACGAGGAGGCCGCGACCCTGCTGGACCAGCCGGTGCGCAGCTATCGGCGCTGGAAGGCCGGCGAGATCGGGCGGATCAATCGCGACGGCAAGGCGCGGCTGTCCAACCTGATGGGCGTTCACAAGGCCCTGCGGCTGATCTTCCAGGAACCGCGGCGCGGCTATGCCTGGATCAAGGCGCCCAACACCGCGTTCGGCGGCCGCTCGGCCCTGCAGGTGATGCTGGGCGGCGAGCTGACCGACCTGATGCGGGTGCGGCGTTACCTGGACGCCGAGCGCGGGGCCTGGTGATCGACCCGGCCACGATCCCGCGCGCGCCGATCGCCTGGCGCGGGGCGGTCCGGATCATCCGCAGCGCCTGGCCGCCGATCGACCTGTTCGAGGACATCGCCGACCCCGCCGACTGGCCGCTGCTGATCGCCGCCGAGCAGAAGACCAATCCTCGCCTGATGGAAACGATCGGCAACCTGGATCTCGTGCCGCGGGACCGCTGGGTGGCGGGGGCCGGCGCCAGCTATCTGATGGCCCCGTTCACCCATGTCAGTCCCGATCGTCCCAGCCGGTTCACCGCCGGGGCGTTCGGCGTGCTCTATGTCGCCGACCGCTTCGAGGTCGCGCTGTCGGAGACCATCCATCACCACGCCCGGTTCATGGCCGCCACCGCCCAGGCCCCCGGCTGGACCTCGCAGTTCCGCGAGATCGTGCTGGACGTGCGGGGCGCGCTGCACGACCTGCGCGGCGATGATCCGGCCCTGGGTCCGGCGCTCGACCCCGACGACTACCGGCCCGGCCAGGCCCTGGGCGCCCAGCTGCGCGCCGCGGGTTCGGAGGGGGTGGTCTATCCCAGCCAGCGTCACGCGGGCGGCCAGTGCGTGGGCCTGTTCTATCCCGACCTGGCCTCGAACGTCGTCCAGGGCCGGCACCTGGACTACCGCTGGGACGGCGCCCGCGTGGACCTTATCCGCGAGCCGGCGACGGGGCGGGTTTTCCGGGTGGAAGGGTAGCTGATCCGATCCTTCTCCCCTTGCGGGCGAAGTAAAGAGGCTCAGCAAGGCCCGCTGGCGACCCGCTCGTAGTCCTCCAGGCTCGAAATCCCGACGTTCAGGTCGGTGACCAGGCCGTTGCCCAGCGAATAGACCCAGCCGTGCACCGACAACTGCTGGCCGCGCGCCCAGGCGTCCTGGACGAAGACGTCGGAGGCCACGTTGCGCACCTGGCGGATGACGTTCAGCTCGCACAGGCGGTTGAGCATGGCCTTCTGGTCGCCGATGGCGTCCAGCTCGTGCTTATGCTCGGCGTGGACCTCGCGGATCGGGTGCAGCCAGTGGTCGACCAGGCCGCGCCGCTGGCCGTCGATGGCCGCCGCAACGCCGCCGCAGCCGTAGTGGCCCACGACCATCACGTGCTTGACCTTGATCACGTCGACCGCGAACTGCAGCACCGACAGGTAGTTGGCGTCCTGCGGCGGGGCCAGGTTGGCGACGTTGCGGTGGACGAACAGCTCGCCCGGATCCAGGCCGACGATCTCGTTGGCCGGCACCCGGCTGTCGCTGCAGCCGATCCACAGATATTCGGGGCTCTGCTGGCCCTCCAGGCGCTTGAAGAACTGGGGGTCGGCCTCGGTCTTGCGCAGCGACCAGGCCAGATTGTTGCTCTTCAGGTCTTCAAGCATGGATGGCGTCCGGCTGTTGGTTGGGATGGGCGGCCGCGAAGGCCGGGTGCTCGGCGCACCGCGCGGCGACCGCGCGGATGGCCGGGAACGGGGACAGGTCGGTCTTGAAACGCTCGGCGTTGTAGACCTGCGGGACCAGGCAGCAGTCGGCCAGGCCGGGCGCGTCGCCAAAGGCGAAATTCCCGCTGTGTTGGGCGATCAGCGCCTCCAGGGCCGTGAAGCCGTCGATGATCCAGCGCTGGATCCAGGCGTCGCGCGCGGCCTCGTCGATCCCCAGGCCGCCCAGGGCCCGCAGGATGCGCAGGTTGTTCACCGGGTGGATGTCGCTGGCGACGATCTGAGCCATGGTCCGCACCGTGGCGCGGTCGAAGGCGTCGACGGGCAACAGGCGCGGCTCGGCAACGGTCTCGTCCAGCCATTCCAGGATTGCCAGGCTCTGGGTCAGCACCCTGCCGTCGACGTCCAGGGCCGGGACGAACCGCTGCGGGTTGAGGGCGGCGAAGGCCGGCGCCTGGTGCTGGTTTGCGACCAGGTTCACGGGCGCGGTCTCGTAGGCCAGGCCCTTGAGGTTCAGGCCGATCCGCACCCGATAGGCGGCGCTGGACCGCCAGGCGCTGTGGAGGGTGAGCTGCATGACCTGGCCTCAGACCACGGTGAAGGCGAGCTCGCCCACGCCCTCGACTTGACCTACGACCCGATCACCCCGGCCGATCGCGGCCACGCCCTCGGGGGTGCCGGTGAAGATCAGGTCGCCGGCCGCCAGGGTCCACAGCTTGGAGGCCTCGGCGATGATCTCGGGGATCGTCCAGATCATGTCGGCGATCTGGCCGGTCTGGCGGACCTGGCCGTTGACGCTGAGGGTGATCGCGCCGTCGGGCTTGGCGCGGTCGACGGGGACGATGGCGGTGATCGGCGCGCTGGCGTCGAAGCCCTTGGCCGCGTCCCAGGGGTGGCTCTTGGTCTTGGCGGCGGCCTGCAGGTCGCGACGGGTCAGGTCGACCCCGACGGCGTAGCCGAACACATGGCTCATCGCTTGTTCGACCGCGATGTTGGCGCCGCCCGATTTCAGGGCGATCACCAGCTCGATCTCATGGTGCAGGTCGTGGGTGGCGACCGGGTAGGGAACCTTGCCGCCGATCACCACGGCGTCGGCCGGCTTGGCGAAGAAGAACGGCGGGTCGCGCTCGTCGGCGCCCATCTCGCGCCGGTGCGCCGCGTAGTTGCGGCCCACGCAGAGGATCCGCCGCACGGGGAAGACGGAGTCGCCGCCTTCGACCGGAACCGTGGATTGGGCGGGCGGGGGGAAGGCGAAGTGCGTCATGGCGCCTGATTAGACCCAAACCGGTTCCGCCAAAAGTCACCTTCGTGAGGACATGATCCTGCAACACGACGGCCACGGCGCGTGTCTAAACGTTCTTTCACTTGCCCCCACCTGCGACGACAAGGCATGACGGGGAGGCAATTGTGGCGAAAACCCGCCATGTCGACGTCGAAGGGGCCCGGGACCGACGATGCTGATCATCGAGAACCTGACTCACGTCTACGCCAACGGCGTGAAAGCCCTCGACGAGGTCAGCCTGACGATACCGGGCGGCATGTACGGCCTGCTGGGCCCGAACGGCGCGGGCAAGTCGACCCTGATGCGCACCGTCGCCACGCTGCAGGCCCCGACGTCCGGCCATATCCGGTTCGGCGACATCGACGTGCTCAAGTCGCCCGACCAACTGCGACGCACCCTGGGCTACCTGCCGCAGGACTTCGGCGTCTATCCGCGCGTTTCGGCCTACGACATGCTGGACCACATGGCGGTGCTGAAGGGGATCGCTCGGCCCAAGGAGCGCAAGGCGGTCGTCGAGAGCCTGCTCAACCAGGTCAATCTCTGGGACGTGCGCAAGAAGGCCATCGCCGGCTTCTCGGGCGGCATGCGCCAGCGGTTCGGCATCGCCCAGGCCCTGATCGGCGACCCGCGGCTGATCATCGTCGACGAACCCACCGCCGGCCTCGACCCCGAAGAGCGCAACCGCTTCCTCAACCTGCTGGCCGAGATCGGCGAGAACGTGGTGGTGATCCTGTCGACCCATATCGTCGAGGACGTCTCGGACCTGTGCCCGACCATGGCGATCATCTGCGACGGACGCATCGTCAAGGAAGGCGCGCCGCGCGACCTGGTCGGCCAGCTTTCGGGCCGGATCTGGCGCAAGGTCATCGACAAGGCCGAGCTCGAGGCGGCCAAGACGCAGCACCAGGTCATCTCCACCCGCCTGCTGGGCGGCCGCACCGTGATCCATGTCCTGGCCGACCAGGATCCGGGCGACGGCTTCGCCCCGGTCGAGGGGGGGCTGGAGGACGTCTACTTCTCCACCCTGTCCAACACCCGTCGCGCGGCCTGAGGGCTCACGGATGTTTGGCAAGATCGCCGGCTTCGAACTCCGCTACCAGCTGAAATCGCCCGTGTTCTGGGTGGTGGCGGTCATCTTCTTCCTGCTGACCTTCGGCGTCACCACGATCAGCCAGATCAGCATCGGCCTGGGTCCCAGCGACCATCGCAACGGCCCCTACGCCCTGGCCGAGAGCCACCTGATCTTCTCGCTGTTCTACATGTTCGTCACCACGGCCTTCGTCTCGAACGTGGTGGTGCGCGACGACGAGACGGGCTTCGGGCCCATCCTGCGGGCCACGCGCCTGACCAAGTTCGACTATCTGTACGGCCGGTTCCTGGGCGCCTTCGCCGCCGCGGCGATCTCGTTCCTGGTCGTGCCGCTGGCGGTGTTCCTGGGCTCGCTGATGCCCTGGGTCGACAGCGAGCTCCTGGGACCCAATCGGCTGGACGCCTATGTGTTCGCCTATGTCGTCCTGGCCCTGCCGTCGCTGCTGCTGACCAGCGCGATGTTCTTCGCCCTGGCAACCGTCACCCGCTCGATGATGTGGACCTATGTCGGCGTCATCGCCTTCATGGTGGTCTGGATCGTCGCCAACATCGCCCTGGGCAAGCCCGAGTTCGAACAGGCCTCCGCGCTGTGGGAGCCGCTGGGCACCGCCGCCTATGGTCTGGTCACCAAGTACTGGACGGCCAGCGAGCGCAACACCCTGATCCCGCCGGTCGCCGGCGCCCTGCTGTTCAACCGGGGCCTGGCGCTGGCCGCCTCCGCGGGCTTCCTGGTTCTGGCCTACAGCCTGTTCCGCTTCCAGTCCGCCGAACTTTCGGGCGCGCGTGTCGGCAAGCGCAAGGCCGCTTCGTCGTCCGAGGTCATGGCCGAGGCCCCGCCGCCCATGCCCGTGACCCGTGTCGCGCCGCGTTTCGACACGGCCTGGGCCTGGGCCCAGCTGGTGGCTCGCACCCGGCTGGACATGGGCCAGGTGTTCAAGAGCCCGGCCTATTTCGTCCTGCTGGCCCTGGGCCTGGTCAACTGCGCCGGAGCCCTGTGGTTCGCCACCGACGTGGGGTCGTACGGCGGCGCGATCCGTCCGTTGACCCGGATGC
The DNA here is from genome assembly GCF_001427165.1 of Caulobacter sp. Root487D2Y. Taxonomy (NCBI): domain Bacteria; kingdom Pseudomonadati; phylum Pseudomonadota; class Alphaproteobacteria; order Caulobacterales; family Caulobacteraceae; genus Caulobacter; species Caulobacter sp. Root487D2Y. The sequence continues at coordinate 76,931 of NZ_LMFD01000001.1, read as the reverse complement.
TGTTGAGGCCCCTGGCCGGCTCGTTCAGCCTGATCCCGATGATCATCGCCATCTACTACGCCGGCGAGCTGGTCTGGCGCGAACGCGACCGCAAGACGCACGAGATCATCGACGCCGCCCCCGTCGCCGACTGGGCCTTCGTCGCGCCCAAGGTGGCGGCCATCTCGCTGGTGCTGCTGTCGACCCTGGCGGTCAGCGTCCTGGCCGCGATCGTCAGCCAGCTGGCCCACGGCTACTTCAATCTCGAACTCGACAAGTACCTGCTCTGGTATCTGCTGCCCCAGGCGGTCGACTGGATCCTGCTGGCCGTGCTGGCGGTCTTCCTGCAGGCCATCGCCGGCCACAAGTTCCTCGGTTGGGGCCTGATGGTGATCTACATCGTCAGCACCCTGACCTTCGTGAACCTCGGCTTCGAGCACAACCTCTACAACTATGGCGGGGTCACCGACGTCCCGACCTCCGACATCAACCGGCTGGGCAAGTTCTGGATCGGCGCCTGGTGGTTCCGGCTCTACTGGACCGCCTTCGCCGTGGGCCTGGTGGTGCTGACCTACGCCCTCTGGCGACGGGGAACCGAGACCCGGCTCTGGCCGCGCTTGCGCCGCCTGCCGAGCCGCCTGACCGGCAAGGCCGGCCTCACCTTCGCGGTCGCCGCGGCGGTGTTCGTCGCCGCCGGCGGCTTTATCTATGTGAACACCAACGTCTGGAACGTCTATCGGACCAAGATCGACAACGAGAAGTGGCAGGCCGACTACGAGAAGACCCTGCTGCGCTTCGAGAACACGCCGCAGCCGAAGATCGTGGCGATGAAGCTGGACGTCGATCTGCACCCGCACGATCCGCGCGTGGACACCAAGGGCGTCTACACGCTGGAGAACCGCAGCGGCCAGATCCTCAAGGAAATCCACGTGCGCTTCGATCGCGACCTGAAGGTCCGCGGCCTGTCGATCGAGGGCGCCCGCTCCAAGCAGACCTTCGACCGCTTCAACTATCGGATCTTCGTATTCGACACGCCGATGAAGCCGGGCGAGCGGCGGATGATGAGCTTCATCACCGAGCGGGCCCAGAAGGGCTTCCGCAACCGGGGCGACGACACCCGGGTGGTCGACAACGGGACCTTCATCAACAACACCGAGATCGCGCCCACCCTGGGCATGAGCCGCGACGGCCTGCTGCAGGACCGCGCCAAGCGCCGCAAGTACGGCCTGCCGCCCGAGCGGCGCATCGCCAAGCTGGGCGACATCCCCAGCCGCCAGTTCAACGGCCTGCGCCACGACGCCGACTTCGTGTCTTCCGACATCACGGTGACGACCGAGATCGACCAGACGCCGATCGCGCCGGGCTACCAGGTGTCCGACCAGGTTCGCGGCGGCCGCCGCACGGCCCGCTTCGTCACCGAGGCGCCGATCCTGCCCTACATGTCGATCCAGTCGGCCCGCTACGCCGTCGCCCGCGACCGCTACAAGGGCGTCGACCTGGCGATCTATTACGACCCGCACCATCCGTGGAACATCGAGCGGATGAAGACCGGGATGAAGGCCTCGCTCGACTACTACCAGGCCAATTTCAGCCCCTACCAGTTCCGCCAGCTGCGGTTCCAGGAGTTCCCCGGCTACGCCGACTTCGCCCAGTCGTTCGCCAACACCATTCCGTGGTCGGAGAACCTGTTCTTCATCGCCAAGTACGACGATCCCGAGAAGATCGACATGGTCACCTATGTCGGGGCCCACGAGATCGGCCACCAATGGTGGGCTCACCAGGTGATCGGCGCCGATCAGCAGGGCGGCGCCATGCTGAGCGAGACCTTCTCGCAATACTCGGCCCTGATGGTCATGAAGCGGATGTACGGCGAGGCCCAGATCCGCAAGTTCCTGAAGTTCGAACTGAACAGTTACCTGCGGGCCCGCGGCGGCGATCCCCTGGAGGAGCAGCCGCTGGCCCGGGTCGAGAGCCAGCCTTACGTCTATTATCGCAAGGGCTCGCTGGTCATGTACCGGCTGCAGCACGAGGTGGGCGAAGACACGGTGAACCGGGCCCTGCGCAAGCTGATCGCCGACCACGCCTTCAAGGGCGCGCCCTATCCGACCTCGCTGGACTTTCTGGCCGCCCTGCGCGCCGAGGTTCCGGCCGACAAGCAGGCGCTGATCACCGACCTGTTCGAGAAGATCACGCTCTACGACCTGAAGACCAAGACGGCGACCACGCGCAAGCTGCCCGACGGGCGGTTCGAAACCGTCCTGACGATCGAGGCCAAGAAGCTGTACGCCCAGGGTCGGGGCCAGGAGACCGCCGCGCCGCTGGACGAGGTCCTGGACGTCGGCCTGTTCACGATGGAGCCCGGCAAGAAGGGCTTCGCGGAGGACAAGGTCGTGGCCTTCGAGCGTCGGCGGATCCGCTCGGGAACCCAGACCCTGACCTTCGTGACCAAGGTCGCGCCCAAGGTGGCGGGCGTGGACCCCTACAACATCGTCATAGACCGCAACGGCGACGACAACACCGCCAAGGTCACGATGCGCTGAGGAAGCGCGGATGCCGAGGCGGCGAGGAGGCGACATGGCCGACGACACAGCGCTGAAGCTCGACGCGGCCCAGCTGAACGCCTTCCTCGCCAGGGCCTTTCCGGAGGCGGGGGCGCAGCTTCCCGAGGTGGTCGAGACCGAGCCTGGGCGGGTGCTGGTGCGGCAGGCCTTCGCCAGCCGGGCGCTGCGGCCGGGCGGGCTGATCTCGGGGCCGACCCAGATGGCCATGGCCGACACCGCGGCCTATGCGGTGATCCTGGCCCATATCGGCGAGGTGGCGATGGCGGTGACCACGTCCCTGACCATCCATTTCCTGCGCGGCGCCAAGCCGGGCGAGCTCTACGCCGAGGGGACCCTGCTCAAGCTGGGCCGCCGGATCGCCACGGTCGACGTGCTGATCTGGTCGGAATCGCGAGAGCGAGCCGCCGCCAAGGCGACGGTCGCCTACGCGATTCCGTAGATCGAGGAGCGCGCTCGCGCGCGCTCCGGAACCAGACTTGGCTAGTGGACGAAGCCCTTCTTCAGGCCTTCGGCCTCGTTGAGGTGCTCCTGCACGGCCGGGGCCGTGGCGGCGGCGAAGGCCTTGATGGCCGCGGTGTCGCCGTCCTGGGCGTAGCGCTGCATCAGGTTCAGGGCCGCCTGGTGGACGTCGACCTGGTCGTCGGCATAGGTCTTGTCGAAGTCTTCGTTGCTGGCCTTGTTGAGGTCGTCCAGCTTGTCCTGCAGGTCGGCCGGCAGGGCGGTCGGCGGGGTCAGGGCCGCGCCCGAGGCGGCGATGGCGGCCTTCAGGTCCTCGGTGGTCTTGGTGTGGGCCTTTTCCATCATCGCGGCGAACTTCTTCACCTCGGCGTTGGTCGAGCGCTTGGCCGCGACCTTGGCGGCTTCGATTTCGTACATGTCGGTGGCGGCGGCCTTCTCGACGAAGGTGGCGGCCTTGGTTTCGTCCGACGGGGTCGGGACGGTGGCCGACGGGTTGGCGTCCGGGGTGGCGGCCTGTTCGGCCGGGGTGGCGGCGCCCTTGGTCTCGTCGGGTTTCTGGTTGCAGGCGGCGACGCTGAGGGCGGCGATGGCGGCGCCGACGATGAGAAGCTTACGAGTCATGGCTTTCTTTCCCTGCGCGTTTTTCTAGAACATTGAAGCTGTTCGGCGCCGCGCAGCGCCGAGGTGGCATAGAGAACTTCACGCACCCGTGATGGGTTCCGTGATCGCCGGGAGAGAAACGCATGGCCGAAGCGCCGCTGAACGGCCTGCGGGTGATCGAGATGGGCTCGCTGATCGCGGGACCGTTCTGCGGCCAGGTGTTGGGCGATTTCGGCGCGGAGGTCATCAAGCTGGAGGACCCCAAGGCCGGCGACCCGATGCGCCAGTGGGGCCGCACCAAGCCCAAGGGCCATTCGCCCTGGTGGCCGGTGATCGGCCGCAACAAGAGCTCGGTGACCCTGGATCTGCGCGCGCCCGAGGGCCGTGACGTCGCCCGCGCCCTGATCGCCAAGGCCGACGTCGTGGTCGAGAACTTCCGGCCCGGCACGCTGGAAAAGTGGGGCATGGGCTATGACGACCTGGCCAGGACCAATCCCGGCCTGGTGATGGCCCGCGTCTCGGGCTTCGGCCAGACCGGCCCCTATTCGCACCGCGCCGGCTACGCTCTGATCGGCGAGGCCATGGGCGGCCTGCGCCACATCACCGGCGAGCCCGACCGGCCGCCGGCGAGGGCGGGCATCTCGATCGGCGACAGCCTGGCCGGCCTCAACGCCGCCCTGGGCGTGATGATGGCCCTCCACGCCCGCCAGCGCACCGGCAAGGGCCAGGTGGTCGACGCGGCGATCTACGAGAGCGTGCTGACGGTGATGGAGAACCTGATCACCGAATACGACCTGTCGGGCTATGTGCGCGAACGCTCCGGCGCGATCCTGCCGGGCATCGCCCCGTCCAACGTCTATCCCACACGCGGCGGAGAGCTGATCCTGATCGGCGCCAACCAGGACACCCTGTTCAAGCGCCTGTGCGAGGCGATGGGCCGGCCGGAACTGGCGACCGACGAGCGTTACCGCGATCACGCGGCAAGAGGACGAAACCAGCTGCAGCTGGACGCCACGATCGCCGGCTGGACGGTCGAGCACGACATCGAGACCCTGCTGCCGTTGCTGGAGGACGCCGGGCTGGCCGTCGGCCGGGTTTATCGCGCGCCCGACATGCTGAAGGACCCGCAATTCGCCGCCCGCGAGTCGATCGTCGAAGTCGCCCACCCGGTGTTCGGCACGGTGAAGATGCAGAACGCCTTTCCCAAGCTGTCCGACACCCCCGGCGGCGTGCGCTGGCCGGGACCGGCCCTGGGCGAGCATACCGACGCGGTGCTGAGCGCGGTGGCCGGACTGTCGAGCGAGGCGATCACCAAGCTGCGGGCCAAGGGAGTGATCTAGGATGGACGACCAGACCCTCTACACCGGCGGCTGCCTCTGCGGGGCCTTGCGCTACGAGGCGCGGGGCAAGCCGCTGTACATGGGCCACTGCTACTGCGCCGACTGTCGCAAGGCCTCGGGCTCGGGCTTCATCCCGTTCATGGCCTTCGCCGCCGCCGACCTGACCTTCAGCGCCCCGACCAGGACCTTCACCTGCGTGTCGGCGCGGGGCAGCGACGCGGTGCGCAATTCCTGCCCGACCTGCGCCAGCCTGGTGTTCGGCGGGCCGGTGGGCCAGACCGACTCCCACACGATCTATGCCGGCTCGCTGGACGACCCGTCGCTCTTCCACCCGGCCGTGGCGATCTTCGTCAAGGGCCGGCCGGACTGGGCGGTGATCCCCGAAGGGCTCGAAGCGTTCGACGGATTGCCGGATTGAGGGTCCCCCCTCTGGGGGAGATGTCGGCGAAGCCGACGGTGGGGGGGAGTGGATGGCAAACGCCACATCCCGGTCGGTCCTAAAGCTCCCCCATCGGCCTTCGGCGGCCTCCCCGCGGGGAGAGGGCCGTTCTAGCGCCCTGTCACCGACGCCAGCGCCCGGGCGATCTGGTGGACGTTGTAGGGCTTTCGGACGATCGGGGCGTCGAAGCCCATCGGGGCGGCCTTGTCGGCGTAGCCGGTGGCGAACACGAAGGGCCGGCCTTCGCGGCGCAGGATCTCGGCGACCGGGGCCACCGACTGGCCGTTGAGGTCGGCGTCCAGGACGGCGGCGTCGAAGGTCAGCTCCAGCATCTGCAGGGCCTCGGACAGCTCGGCCGCGCAGCCGACCACTTCCACGCCGGAATCTTCCAGCCCGGCCTCCAGTTCCATGGCCAACAGCAGGGAGTCCTCGACGATCAGCACCTTCAGCCCCGCGATGTCGCCGGCCTTGAAACTGTCGTCCCCGCCGCCGACGGTCTCGACGATGCGGGCGTCGGGGGCCTCGACCGGTTCGGGTTCCGGCTCGTCGACCAGGGCGTCGGCGGCGCCGTGGATCATCGCCGTGACGCCGCTGCGCTTGTATTCGATGGTCGCCCGACCGCCCAGCTCGCGGCCGACCACGTCCTCGATCAGCGTCATGCCGAAGCCGCGGACGTCGGGCGGCGAGGTCATCGGCCCGCCGGTCTCCAGCCATTCCAGATTGAAGCCGCCGCCAGGCGCTTCGCGCCAGACCACCTCGACCCGGCCGCTCTCGACCGACAGCGATCCGTACTTCACGGCGTTGACGGCCAGCTCGTGCAGGGTCAGCGACAGGGCCGCGGCCGCCCGGGGCGTCAGGAACAGCTCCGGCCCGTCCCAGCGGGTCTGGTTGGGGGCCACGCCCCCCAGTTCGGCGGCGGCGATCCGGGCCAGGGTGGCGCCGCGCCAACGCGCGGCGCTCAGCAGGTCGTGGGCCGAACTCATCGACTTGAGCCGGCCGTTGAAAGCCTTGAGGAAACCATCCAGCGACGAGGCCTTGCGGGCCGATTGGCCGGCCACCGACTGCACGACGGCCAGGATGTTCTTGATGCGGTGGTCCAGCTCGGTGAGCAGGTTCTCGCGCTGGTCGTCGGCGTCCTTGCGGGCTGTGATGTCCTGGACCACGCCGATCAGCCGCAGCGGCTTGCCGGCGGCGTCCTTGACCAGCAGGCCGGCCACGCTGTTCCAGATCACCCGGTTCGGATCGGACGACACCCGCCGGAACTCGACCTCGTAGCGTCCCTGGCTCCTCAGCTGGGCCTGGACCTCGGCGCGGATCGCCTCGCGCTCGTCGGGGTGCACGAAGGCGTACAGGGTCTCGCCGCCCTGGGCGGGCGCGAGGCCTTCGGGAACCTCGGTGATGCGGGCCATCCGCGCGCTGATCCGCACGGTGTCGGTCACCATGTCCCATACGAACTCGCCGAGGTTGGCGGCGTGCAGGGCCAGGGCGATCCGATCGCTGTCCAGCGTGCGCTCGGCGACGTTGCGCGCCGTTTCAGCATCGTGCAGCAGTTCTTCCATCGCCAGGGCGGCGAGGTCGGCCAGGGCGTCGGTCAGTCCGATGTCGACGCCGTCCCGGGGGAGGGTGTCCTCGACGGTCAGCAGGCCGACGATCTCCCCCGATGGCGTCTTCAGCGGCGCGCAGGCGAAAAACCGACTGTCGGCGCACCAGGGACGCAAGGTCTGGTCCGGCGCCCCGGCGAGGTCCGGCTGCGAGACCACGCCGTCTTCGCGCAGGCGTTCGGTCAGGCCGGGAGGACGGGGCTCCTCGTCATGGTCGAAGCCGACCTTGGCCTTCAACCAGACGCGGTCCTTGCCGATCAGGCGGATCGCCGCCCGCGGGGCGCTGAACAAGCGTGAGGCCAGGCGGACGATTCGATCGAACCGGGGGTCGGCCGGGTCGCCGTCGAAGGCGCGAAGGGCGTCGAGGGCGCGCAGCCGCCGCGCCTCTTGATCATCTGCCAGCGTTCCGCCCGCATCGTCCATGATTCGAACATAGACCGGGTTCGCGCAGGGCGCGAGATCGATAAAGACGACGTCCCTCCCCGCGACCGAAGATCCCCTGTGGTGAAGCTTCGACCTTGAGGCTACAATGGAACTTGTCGCCTCGGCTTTGCGTTGTGCGGGCGCAGCTTCGCGCTGCCCGCCCCCAACAAGAACCGAGCCCGCGAACCGGAGATTCTCATGCCCGACAACAGCCTGAACCCCGCTATCAAAGAAGCCAACAAGGCGACGTCGAACGCCGGCGCGGCCCTCGATCACGCCGAGCGCAGCTTTGGCGAGGCCGCCAGCGCCGCCCGCAGCAACCTCAGCGACGCCGCCGCCTCGGCCAAGGCCAACCTGTCCGACGCCGCCAAGCGCATCGAGGCGTCCCTGACCCAGGGTCTCGAAACCCTGCGCGCCCAGACCCGCACCTATACCGACACCGCCGGCCAATCGGTCGACGAGGCCAGCCGCTATGCCAGCGAGCGGATCCGCGAGCGGCCGATCACCGCCACCCTGGCCGGCCTTGGCGTCGGCGTTCTGTTGGGCCTGCTGCTGGCCGGAAACCGTAGCGGCCGCGACAAGTGATCTTCGGCAAGACTCTGACGACCCTGGCAGCGGCCGCGGCGATCGCCGCGGCCGCTGCTGTGAGCGTGGTCTCCGCCGCCTTCGCGCTGTTCGCGGTGCTGGCGCCCCATCTCGGCTCGGCGGGCGCGGCGGCGGTGGTCGCGGCGGTCGCCGCGGCGATCGTCGGGATCGCCGGCTTGACGGCCGCCCTCAAGGCCGAGGAAAAGGACCGTCCGGCCGCCGCGCCGGACGCCCTGGCCTTCGCCGAAAAGGCTATCGAGATGGTCAAGGAGCGTCCGATCCTGACCATCGGCGCCGGTCTGGCGGCGGGCTTCATCGCCTTCCGCAACCCGGCCCTGGCCGCGATCGTCGCCAAGGCCTTGCTGGATTCCCAGAAGCCGCCGCCACGCTAGGCCGCGACGGCCGATAATCGACAAGACTAGCTTTTCCCGCCTCTGGTTTTCCGGGCCTCCCCGCCCATCTTCCGGGGGCGTTTTGCCCTGGAGCCATCATGTTCAAACTCCCCGATCTCCCCTACGCCTATGAAGCCCTGGAGCCGACCCTCTCGGCCAACACGCTTCATTTCCACCATGACAAGCACCACGCGGCCTATGTGAACGCGCTGAACGGCCTGCTGCCGGAAGGCGACAAGCGTCCGCTGGAAGCGGTGATCCGCGAGGCCGGCCCCGGCAAGGTGTTCAACAACGCCGCCCAGGCCTGGAACCATGCGTTCTTCTGGGACTGCATGAGCCCCGAAAAGGCCGGCCCGTCGGCCGAGCTGACCGCCGCCATCACCGAAGCGTTCGGCGACCTGGCCGGCCTGAAGGAAAAGTTCGTCGCCGAAGGCGTCGGCCACTTCGGTTCGGGCTGGGTCTGGCTGGCCGTGCAAGGCGGCAAGCTGGTGATCCTGTCGACCCACGACGCCGACGACACCCTGACCAAGGACGGGATCACCCCGCTGCTGGTCTGCGACGTCTGGGAGCACGCCTACTATCTGGACCACCAGAACAACCGAAAGGGCTTCCTGGAAGCCTGGTTCGACGTCCTGCCCAACTGGGTGTTCGCCGACGCCCAGTTCGCCGCGGCCAAGGGGCAGGGCGCGGCCTGGACCTATCCCGAGCCGGTCTGACTGGACCTTCGGATCTAGACCTGGAGCGGCGCGACCTCGGTCGCGCCGCTTTCGTCTGGGCCCTTGGGCACGCAGCGGCGCGGGACGGACCAGGTCCGCCAGGTGACGAAGTGGGTGCGCTCGAAAGCCAGGGCGGTGATGCGGATGTCGACGTCGTCGATCTCGATCACGTTGAAGCTGGGCGGCACGCCGCGCTCGCGCACCGACAGCGTCCCTGAGCCCACCGCCTGGGTGCAGCCGTCGGCGAACGGGTAGGGGTGGACGAACGGCGCATGGATATGGCCGGTCAACACCAGGTCCACCCCGGCCTGGGAGAAGGCTTGGGCGGCCGCCGTGCCGCCATGCACCTTGGCGGTCATCGGGCCGCCGATCATCTCGATCAGGGGGTGATGGCAGACCACGATCTTCAAGGCGTCGGGCGCGGCCTGATCGAGGTCGGCGCAGACCTCGCGGACCTGCCGGCGCGACACCGCGCCCTTGGACCAGTTGAGCCGCAATTGGAAGGCGCGGGCCGAGTTCAGGGTGACGACCGTGGCGCGCGGGTCGTCCCAATCGCTGTTCATCCGCCGGCCGAACCGATCTTCATACCGCCGCCAGGGCGCGACCAGACGGGTCAGGATCTCGCGCGGCCCCACGAAAGGGGTGTCGTGATTGCCCGGGGTGACCAGGTGTGGCCGGGGCAGGCGGTCCAGCCAGGCCTGGACGGCGTCGAACTCGCTGACCTTGCCGTCCTTGGTCAGGTCGCCGGCGGCGATCACCAGGTCGGGCCGTTCGGCCTGGATGCGCTCGACGGCCGCCTCGACGGCGGCCTTGTGCTCGCCGCCGAAGTGGATGTCGGACACCTGGACCAGCTTCAGCGGCTTCATTTGGCGGGACCCGGGCCTGCGGGAACCAGGGCGCGGAAGGCCTTGGGACGGAAACGGATGCTGACGGTGTCGTCCAGCCGCACGGGCTCGCCGTCGAGGATGGCCGGGATCCGGCCGCCGGCCCAGACCTTGCCGATCCGGCAGCGGCCGACGATCACCGAGGGATCGTTGCGCCAGTTGCCGGTCACCGTGTTGACCCCCAGGCGAAAGATGTCGAGGGCGCTGGCCGGATCCAGCGCGGCGGCCTCCAGCGCCTGCTCGTCGGCGTCCAGATCGGCGGAAACCAGCGGGCACATCAGGCTGAGCGCCTCGGTCTTGCCCTTGGGGCGGCCGTCCAGCACGTAGCGCAGCCGGCTGGAGAACGCGCGGCGGATCGCGCGCCGGGCCCGCAGGATGGCCAGGTCCGCTCGCCCGGCCCGGGCCGCCTCGCGGGCCTCGGCCCACAGGGCGGGGCTGCCGAGAATGGCGGCGACGAAGAACAGTCGGCCGTTGATCTCGCCGCCGGAGATCATGCGCTCTCGGCCGTCCTTCAGACAGTTGGCCATGGCCTCGGGCCATGGAATGGGGCCGTAGAGCGCGTGGGGCAGCATGTTCATGGTGCCGCCCGGCAGGGGCGCGACCATCGGACCGTCCGGACCGGCCATCTCGGCGGCGGCGCGGGCGGTGCCGTCGCCGGCCACCACCAGTATGGCGTCGGGCTTGGAATCGATGGCGGCGCGCAGGCAGGCGGTCAGTTCGCCTTCGCTGGGCGCGTGGACCCGTCCCGTGACGCCGTGCTTGGCCAGGATGGCCTCGGCTTGGGCCGGGGCGTCCTTGCCCACCGAACCGGAAGCGATGTTGGTGACGACTTCCACACGCATGCGAAACTCCAAAAAGCGCGGGGGCGCGGGAAAGCTCGAGAGAAACGGCGGCGCTTGGCGCGGGTTCCCGGAACCGTTGGCGGAGGCGGCCGTTTGCCTGCTTGGGACAAGCTCGAACGGAGAGCCACGATGAACAAGACCTTGATCGCCCTCTTGGGCGTCGGCGTGCTGGCCAGTGCTTGCACCGCCACGGGAAACACGGAACGAAACGCCGCGGGCGGCGCGGCCCTGGGCGCCTTGGCGGGCGCGGTGGTCGGCAACAATGTCGGCGGCGGCAGCGCCAGCACCGGCGCCCTCGTCGGCGCGGCCCTGGGCGGCACCGTCGGGGCCGTGAAGGGTTGCCGCGAGGATGGCGGTTGCGGCGCGACCACCGTTAATCGCCGTCAGTACTATGACGAGCGAGCCGGACGGTATTACTACTATGACTCGCGCAGCGGTCGTTACTACTGGGAAGACGGCAGCCCCCGTTAAATCGGGTCAAGCCTGAAATCTTCAAGGCGGCCGGCTGGTGTCGGCCGCCTTTGCGCGCCGTGACGTCAGAGAGGGCAAGCGATGAAGAAAATCGGATTGGCGATCATCGGCGTGGCGGCCTTGGGCGGTCTGATGGCGGGGTGCGGCACGAGCAATCCCTGGCCGAAGTCCCGTTCCCAGATCGTGCAGACGACGCCCAGCTGCGAGGACTTCTCGGTCCAGATCTATTTCGAGAGCAAGTCGGCCAAGTTGACCAACGAGGCGCGCTCGGTGCTCAAGGGCGCCGACGCCGTGGCCACCGGCTGCAAGGTCGCGTCGGTGAGGGTGGTCGGCCTGGCCGACGCCGTCGGCTCGCCGGACGTCAGCCTGGCGCTGTCCAAGCAGCGGGCCGACGCCGTGACGCGCGCCCTGGCCAAGATGGGCTACAGCAACGTGCAGTTCGATGTCGGCGCGGTTGGAGACGCCGGCGCGTTGACCAGCGGAGGCGAAGCCCGTCCCCTGCGGCGACAGGCCGACATCCGGTTCGATCTGGATGGAAAGCTGCGCTAGGACCTGTCTTCTTCGACCATCGAGAGCGCGATCGGCGCCGAGGCCGGCTTCGGCTCTCGGCGGTGACGCTCTAGTCGCGCGTTGGATCGCGCGCACTAAAAAAGGCGGATCCGATGGGTCCGCCTGAAAGCTTTGAAGAGGGGTGCGGAGGCAGCAGGCTGGCTTTCACCAGCCTCAAGTCGGGGGGGCGTCGCCGCCTCCGCAATCCGAAAACGTCGCACCCCCGAGGCGGTTCCCGCCACACGGCGCTTTTTTCGCTTTTCCCGCGATTTATTTTTCCGCCCGCCGCGCTCCCCGTTCCCAGCTCGCCCGGGCCCAGGGCGAAGGGAACGTCGCCGAGGACGAGACGTTGATTTCCTGAAGGCCGCGTGGCCTGGAACTGGGGAGCAACGTCGTGATCCGCACCTATCAGGCCGAACATGGTGGACTGGCTTTCGAGCACGCGCCGACTCGTCGACAGAAGGTCGCCCGCAATCGCATGAGGGCCCTGGCGGTGATCGCCGCGGTGGCGGCTTCGGCGGGGGTTCTCCAGCACTTCAACGACAACCTCGCTCCAAGCGGTTCGGCGGCGCCGGACGCGGGAGCCTATTTCGCCGCCCGCTAAGGAGGCCCTCCCATGCCCACCGATCTCGAACATCACGGTCCCACGCTCAACGCCACCCGCGCCCGCCAGGGCCGTTGGGGCAAGCACGTTTTCTGGGTGCTGATCCTCTCGACGGTGCTGGCCGCCGCCGCGCTGTTCGGCGCCTGGGGCCTGCGCTCCGGCGATCTGGCCGGGGTCGAGCACACCAAGGGCGCGACCACCACACAGGAAGCCGAGCACTATTCGACCGAGCAGGCTCCGGTGAAGCAGACGCCCGCCGGCTGATCGCCTCCGGAACGCCTGGCGCGACGCCCACGAAAAAGGCCCCGGTGAAAACCGGGGCCTTGATCGTTTCGGAGCCTGACTTTGGTTCCTGGCCTGGGATCAGGCGGCCTTCTGTCTGCGGCGCGGATGGAAGAACAGCGCCTGGCCGATCGCCGCCTTCACCGTTTCGGGCTGGAAGGGCTTGGTGATCAGGAAGGTCGGCTCAGGGCGCTCGCCGGTCAGCAGGCGTTCGGGGAAGGCGGTGATGAAGATCACGGGCACGTCGAGGCGGGCCAGGATGTCCTTGACCGCGTCGATGCCCGACGAGCCGTCGGCCAACTGGATGTCGGCCAGCACCAGGCCGGGCGTGCGGCGGGCCACCGCGTCGACCGCTTCGCCGCGAGTGGCGGCGATGTCGATCACATCGTGCCCCAGTTCGCGCACCAGGGCCTCGATATCGGCCGCGATCACCGGTTCGTCTTCGATGATCAGGACCTCGGTGGCCAGTTCAGCGTCGATCTCGCTCTGGGCCTCGGCGATCAGGCGTTCGACCTCGCCGAAGTCGCAGTCGAGAATCTGCGAGGCCTCGGTCGGGGTGAAGCCTTCCAGGGCGGTGAGCAGGAACGCCTGGCGCGAGCGCGGCGCGATCCGCATCAGGCGTTGCGAGGCGTCATCGGCCGCGTTGATCGAGTCGTCGCGACGCGCTTCGAGCTGCGCGCCCGAAGACAGCCAAATGGCGTGGAACACGCGATACAAGGCGACGCGCGGCGACAGATTGGCGTCCAGCGACCGCTCGCCGGCCGCCAGGGCCTCGAGCGCGACGCGGACATAGTGGTCGCCAGTGGTCTGGTCGCCAGTCAGGGCGCGGGCGTAGCGACGAACATAGGGCAAGTGCGGCGCCAGCCGAGCAAGAAGACTCATGACCCCTCCCGTGTGAGTGTCTTCGAATACAAAAAAGCCTACGGTGCGGTGAAGCTGCGCCGTTCGGCTATCCGTACATAAACGCGACCCTCATGCGCCGGTTCCATGGCAGGGTTCCGAAGTCAGAAGAATTTTGCCATCATATGCCCAAGCTTGTGGAACCCCATAGGGAATCCGACGTTGTCATCCGGCGTACTCTCATTCGGCCAAAGGGGGCGGGCGCCGCGTCTTGTCGGCGTCGAGGACATGATCGAACACGTACCCATGGAAGATCACCGTAAAGGGGCGGCCGCGCTCGATGAAGCACGGCTCCGCCAGCAGGCTATCGGCGTCAAGCTTCGTCAGATGTTCGACGAGGTCGTGAACGAGCCGGTCCCCGACGAGTTTCTAGACATCCTGCGCAAGGCCGAGACGCCTTCGGGAGAGCGTTGAGCATGAGCGAAGCGCAAGTCGGCCGGTCACCGTTCGATCCGGCCCGTGACGGGACCTTCAAGAAAGAGCTCGTCACGCTCATCCCGCATCTGCGGGCCTTCGCCAGAACCCTGACAGGCGATCCCACCGCGGCCGACGATCTGGCGCAGGACGCCATGATGAAGGCCTGGGACGCCCGCGCCAGCTTCCAGCTGGGCACCAACATGAAGGCCTGGACCTTCATGATCCTGCGCAACCAGTTCTATTCCGAAAAGCGCCGATCCTGGCGTCAGAGCCAGCTCGACCAGGAAGCGGCCGAACGCACCCTGGTGGCGGTCGACGATCCCGAGGCGCCGGTGGCCCTGGACGAGCTGCGGCTCAGCCTGGCCATGCTGCCGCCGGAACAGCGCGAAGCCCTGATCCTGGTCGGGGCCGGCGGCTTCGCCTACGAAGAGGCCGCCGAGATCTGCGGCTGCGCCGTGGGCACGGTGAAGAGCCGGGTCAGCCGGGCGCGGCGAGCCCTGCAGGCGATTCTCGAGGCCGGCGCCTATGACCGCGACGGCGGCGCCGCCGGCGACGCGATGTACGCCATCCTGGCCGACGCGGAGAGACTGAGCACCCTGCGGTGAAATCTCTCCTCGGACGAGGAGCCGGGACGGTCGGCTCCATCCGGGTCCGGCTGGCCGGCGCATTGTTCCTCGCGCTCCTGCCCGTTCTGATCCTCGGCGTCCTGCAGTCGGTTTTCGCCTTCAAGGCCGAGGCCGACTCGCGCCGTCAGAGCCTGGAGCTGGCGGCCGGCCGCAGCGCCGCGATCGCCCGCGCCCGCATCGAGGCGGCCGGCGTCCTGCTCCAGACCCTCGGTCCGGGCTCGGTCGGGCTGGAATGCACCCAGCGTCTGGACAGGGTGAAGCAGCGCCTGCCGGGCTACGCCAACCTGATCCGCTTCGACGCCTATGGCCGGGTGTCCTGCGCCGCCGCCACCACGCCGCCGGACGCCACCCGCGCCAGCCGGCGCTGGTTCCAGCGCCTGGCCGCCGGGTCGCACATGGTCGTGGCCAGTAATCCCGGCGTCACCTATGCGGACGAGCCCGCGGTCCTGACGGCCGTGCGGGCCGAAACGCGGGACGGCCGCTTCGACGGGGCCATGGCCGCCGTGCTGACCCTGTCGACCATCCAGCCCGAGACCGCCAACCGCTATCTGCCGGGCGGCGCGGAGGTGGCCCTGGCGGACTCCGAGGGTCACGTCTTCGCCGCGACCAACAAGCGGGCGTTCGGCACGTCGTCCAGGGCCTGGCGGGACCAGACGGTCAAGAACGGCTCGGCCCTGTGGTCGGGCCGGGACGCCGACGATCGTCCTCGCGACTTCTCGGCCGCGCCCCTGGTCGGCGAGGAGGTGTTCGTCATCCTGTCGGCCAAGGCTCCGGGCCTGGCCTCCTGGGCCTGGCTGAATCCGATGCTGCGCCTGCTGGCGCCCCTTCTCGCCTTTGTGCTCGCCCTGGCGGCCGTGCTCTACGCCACCGAGCAGGCCGTGATCCGCTGGATCGTCTATCTGCGCCGGGTCGCCGCCATCTACGCCCGCGGCCGGTTCACCGTGCGCCCGCTGCAGGCCGAGCGCGCCCCGCCCGAGATCCGCGAGCTGGCGGCCACGCTCGACGACATGGCCGCCGCCATCGTCGCCCGCGACGCCTCGCTGCGCGACAGCCTGGGTGAGAAGGACGCGCTGATGCGCGAGATCCATCACCGGGTGAAGAACAACCTGCAGATCATCTCCAGCCTGCTGAACATGCAGCAGCGGGCCCTGACCGATCCCGCCGCCCGGATGGCCCTGAACGACACCCGCCAGCGCATCACCGCCCTGGCCCAGATCTACCGGGCGCTCTACCAGGGTCCCGATCTCAAGCGCGTGGACCTGCGCCCGTTCCTGGAAGAACTGACCGCCCTGCTGCTGGCGGGCGACATGTCGACCGGCGGTCCGATCCGCACCGAGGTCCACGCCGATCCGCTGGTCATCGATCCCGACCGTCTGGCGCCGCTGGCCCTGTTCGCGGTCGAGGCGATCACCAACGCCCAGAAGCACGCGCTGGCCGAACGCGGCGGCACGCTGACGGTCGAGTTCTTCGTGCGCGGCGAAGAGGCCGAGCTGGCGATCGGCGACGACGGCCCCGGCGCGCCGATGGGTCCGGTCGAGGGCGTGGGGCGAACCTTGATGACCGCCTTCGCGCGCCAGCTGCGCGGCAAGCTGCTGTTCGAGACCTCGCCGGCGGGCGGCCTCCTGGTGCGATTGGTGTTCCCGACGCCGCAGGCGCCGCCGAGCGACTCGGTCTCCACCGGAACCTAGCTGCGCCGCCCACGTTCTGCTGGGGCAACACCTCAGACGCCCGTTGGGGCGATCACCGGAGAAGACCCATGCGCAAGCTCATCATTCTGGCCGCGATCGCCGCCAGCCTCACCGTCGCCGCCTGCAACACCGTCGAAGGCGCCGGCAAGGACGTCTCGTCGGCCGGCAACGCCGTCAGCGACACCGCCAAGGACGCCAAGTAGTCCTGAATCGAAAATAGCTGGGCCCGGTTCCGCCGGGTCCAGGAGCAAGCCCGTCGATCCCTCTGGATCGGCGGGCTTTTTCGAGGCGGCTTCCGCGGCGGATAGCTGCCCTAGATTTTATTTCCGAAATGCAATTTCCAGCCGATTTCGCAACGCCGGGTCGGGTTTTGCGTGACGACCAATCTCGCCGGTGACGCATCCGTTACAAATCTCGTCGAAATCAGGCCTGAATCGATATTCGCCAGCCAAGCGGCGGCCTCAGCCTGTGGGTCTCTCCCATGGGTATGAGCCTCAATTGCCGCGTCCGTCCTCAGCGCCGATCTTCGTCCACAGCGGTTGGCGATGCTCCAGCACCTATGTCTGGCATCGCTTTCGCGCCGTCCCCGAGGTGATGGCCTATTACGAGCCCTGGCACGAGCAGCTGGCGCGGCTGACGCCCGAGCGGATCGAGCACGAGCGGCCGTCCACCAGCGGCCTGCGCCACCCGACCGAAGGGCTGCCCTACCTGTCCGAATTCTCCGGCCTGCTGCGGCCGGACGGCGGCGTCCACGGCTTCGAGACGCGGATGGCCCTGGATGACTATTTCCTGCCGCCCGACCAGGAGGATCCCGGCCAGGCCGCCTATGTCGAGACCCTGATCGAGGCGGCGCGGCGCGAGGCGCGCACGCCGGTCCTGGCCTGTTGCCGGACCCTGGGTCGGATCGGTTGGCTGCGGCGACGGTTCGGCGGCACCCATATCGTGCTGATCCGCGATCCGGTGCAGCAGTGGCGGTCGTTCTATTCGCTGCGCAAGCGGCCCCGACCGACCTATTTCGAGCTCTGCCAGTACGTGATCCTGTCCGAGGCCGCGGGCGGCGCGGCGGGCGCGCGGCGGCTGGGGCTGACGGCGGCGAAGGGGGAGCTCTTCGATCGCATCCAGGCCGTGCGCAAACGCCTGAAGCGAGCCCCCGCCCGGGTGTCGTTCGCCGCCTTCCTGGCCGTCTATGTGCTGTCCTATGCGGCGGCCTTGCCGCGCGCCGACCTGGTCATCGACGTGGACCGCCTGGGCGGCGATCCGGAATATGCCCGCACCATGGCCACGGCGATCGAGGTGCTGACGGGGGTGAAGCTCGACTTCGGCGACTGCCGCACGCCCGCGCCTCACGCCGGCGGGGTCGGCGTCGACTATCGCAAGGAGGCGGTGGCGATGATCGAGGCTCTGGACCTGTCGGCGGCGCTGACGGCGCCGGGGCCTGTCCAGACCCTTTATCGCAAACTGGTCAAGGCGCTGCCCGAACGCGAAGCCGCGACCGTCTGGGATCGGATGCGGGCCGTCTGGCGCGAGCGGGGCGCGAGGCTGGGGACCGCCAGGGCCTGAGCCCGCCTTGAGCCGTCAGATCTATGCGTGTCAGGCCGCGGCGCGGGTGAAAAGGCCCGCTCGGCCGGAGACCGCGCGCACGGCGCCGGTGATTCCCTCCAGGCTTTCCCCGCTGCCGACCAGCAGCACGCCGTCGTCTTCCAGGCGGGCGGCGAGGCTCTCGATCACGCGGCCATGCACGCTGGGATCCAGGCCGGGCAGCACGTTGCGCAGCAGGATGACGTCGAACTTGCCCATCGAGGACAGGTCGGCCAGCAGGTTGATCCGCCGCCAACGCACCGACTGGCGGATGCGCGGGCTGATCGCCCACATCTCGTCCTGGTTCTCGAAATGCTCGACCAGCAGGCGGATCGGCAGACCGCGCTGCACCTCGAACTGGGTGTAGAGGCCGCTCTGGGCCTTCTCCAGGCAGCGGTCGGAAAGGTCCGATCCGAAGAATTCGAACCGTGCGCCGGGCGCGATGTCGCGAGCCTGGGCGGCGGTCATGGCCAGGGAATAGACTTCCTGGCCGGTCGAGCAGGCGGCGCTCCAGATCCGGATCGGCCGCTTGCGCACCAGCTTCGACAAGGTCGGCAGCAGTTCGTCGCGCAGCTGGGCGAAGACCTCGCGGTCGCGGAAGAACGCGGTTTCGTTCAGGGTCAGGGCCTCGACGACGGCCCAGATCAGCCGGTCCTCGCGGTGGGCGCGCAGGGCGGCGATCATCGCCTCGATCGACTCGAAGCCTTCCCGGCGCGCCAGGGGATTGAGCCGGCTTTCGATCAGATAGACCTTGTCGCTCTCGATCCGCAGACCCGCGCGCTGGCGGGCCAGGGCGGCCAGCAGGTCCATGTCCTCGGGTGTCACAGCAGGCCCGCCTCGGCGAACTTCGCCGCGATGATGTCGCCGTCGAATGGCTTCATGATGTACTCGTCCGCGCCGGCGTCCAGCGCCTCGCGAATGGCCTCGATCTTGTTCTCGACGGTGCAGAAGACCACGGTCGGGCCTTGGCCGCCCGGCTCCTGGCGCAGATGGCGCAGGAACTCGATCCCGTTCATCACCGGCATGTTCCAGTCCAGGAGCACGGCGTCGGGCATCGCCGCCCGGCACCAGGCCAGGGCTTCCACGCCGTCGGCGGCCTCGGCGATTTCGAAGCCTATGTCTTCCAGGACGCGCCGGGCGACTTTGCGGATCACCCGGCTGTCGTCGACGACGAGACAGGTCTTCACGGCACGCTCCAATACAGTCCGTCCAACTTGCGGCGGAGGGGGTTAAGGAGCGGTGACGGTGATCGCGATCTTCGGGGTTTTATCGCTCGGAAAAACTCAGGCCGGGACCCAGGCCGCCAGGCTGACCTTGTCCTCGCCCAGTTCGACCCCGACCTGGCCGCCGGCCGCGCGGACCAGGGCGTTCAGATAGGCCGCCTGCACCCACGGACCGCCCAGGCCCTCGGCCAGGGCCTCGCCCTTCAGGCCGGCGAGGACCTCGGGGCGAAGGCGGGCGCGCGGACCGACGGCGTCGGCGGTGATCGCCACCCGGCCGTCGGCGGCCACGGCCCGCAGCGTCGCCTTGCCGCCGGCCGGAAGGGCGCTGGCGGCGATCTGGGCGATGTTGAGGATGGCGCGGGCGCTGGCCTTGTTCAGGGTCGAGGGCGGGATGGCCCAGTCCATCGTCGGGCGCACGTGGGCGAACACGCCCTGGGCCAGCTTTTCCAGCTCGCGGGAGTCGAAGTTCTCGGCCGATGCAGAGGCTCCAAACGCGACACGCGTGAACTGAAGGAGGTCGGCCAGCTTGCGGGCGCTGGACGAGATCAGGCTCATGGCGTCCTCGCGCATGTCCTGGGCGGAGGGATCCTCCAGCAGGTCCAGGCCCGAGACGATGGCGCTGGCCGGGCTGATGAAGTCGTGACAGAGGCGGGCCGCCACCAGGGCGGCGAAGTCGGGACCGTTGACGTTCAGCTCGGGAGCGTCGGCCGAGGGAGCGTTTTGGGCGGGCGTGGGGGCGGCGTCGGTCATGGCGCGATCTTTGGCGTGATTTGGGACTTTGGCAAACGGCGCCGGGGCGAAACGGGGCTGGTGCGGGCCGGGGCGGCGTCCTATCAGGAGCGCGTCATGGATCCGTTTCTCGAGCCGGGCGTCCTCGTGCGCCATCCCGACCAGCCCGACTGGGGCCTGGGCCAGGTGCAGTCGGTGATCGGCCATCGCGTGACCGTCAATTTCGAAGACGCCGGCAAGCGGACGGTCGACGCGACGCGCGTCACCTTGCTGTTCGTCGGCGACGACCCCCGAGGTACCTGATGAGCTATGCGAACCTGGCTGACTACGGCCGCGACCTGGCGACGATCGTCGAGGCGGCCGCCGAGGTCATCCTGCCGTTCTGGCGCACCGAGCTGGACGTGGTGCGCAAGGCCGACGAGAGCCCGGTGACCGAGGCCGACAGGGCCGGCGAGCGGCTGATCCTGGCCAGGCTGGCCGAGCGCTTCCCCGAGATCCCGGCGATTTCGGAAGAGCACGCCAGCGAGTTCGGCGCGCCGGAGGCCATCGGCCCGCGCTTCTTCCTGGTCGATCCGGTCGACGGCACCAAGGCCTTCGTGCGCGGCGACCCCAACTTCACGGTCAATATCGGCCTGATCGACAACGGCGTCCCGGTGGCCGGCGCGATCTGCGCTCCGGCGACGGGCGAGGTCTGGTTCACCAGCGCCGACGGCGTGCTCAAGCGCGAAGGTCCCGGGGCCGCCGAGATCCGCGTCCAGGTCAGGGTCTGGCCCGAGGGCCAGGCCTTGGCCCTGATCAGCCACACCATGAAGGAGGAGCGGGCGACCGAGCTGGCGGTCCAGTACGGCTTCAGCCTACGCGCCCCGATGGACAGCTCGATCAAGCTGGTCCGCATCGCCGAGGGCGCGGCCGACATCTATCCGCGCCACGGCCCGACCATGGAGTGGGACACCGCCGCCGGCCACGCCATCCTGATCGCCGCCGGGGGGCGCTTGACCACGCCCGAGGGCGAGGCCTTCACCTACGGCAAGGCCGACCAGGGCTTCCGCAACGGCTGGTTCGTGGCGCGCGGGGCCTAGGTCCCTCCCCCCGTGGGGGAGGCGGATGAAGGCCGGTGGGGGGAGTCTTGGATCGCCGATCCTGGATCTGGTCATTGCCTCATAACTCCCCCCTCCGGCTGCGCCGACACCTCCTCCACAGGGGGAGCGCCTGGGGCGCACGGCTTCGCGACCTGACGGGATGTCCCGAAAGGCAGTGGGGAGGCGCGGAGCGGTCCGGGCCGAGCCCGGATGACCGTGAGGTTGTGTGTGCGTTTCGGCTAGACCTGACCGCTCCGCCGAACCGTTTTTACCGAGGGACGGCGATTGAGGGCCTGTTTCATCCCGATCGACGTTTCCCCTCGGACGG
Organism: Caulobacter sp. Root487D2Y; assembly: GCF_001427165.1. Lineage (NCBI taxonomy): Bacteria > Pseudomonadati > Pseudomonadota > Alphaproteobacteria > Caulobacterales > Caulobacteraceae > Caulobacter > Caulobacter sp. Root487D2Y. Next base: position 55,636 of record NZ_LMFD01000001.1, on the reverse strand, counting down.
GCAGGATCAGGTCGCCCGGAAGGGGCCGTCGGCGACTCCGACTGATCCTGGAACAGGCCGGTTTGAACTCCCGGCCCCGTCGACCCACGCAGCTCCCGGCGAGGTTTCGCGGGTTCCCGGATCTATCCACGAACAGACCCCGACCTGCCTCGCGCGCGGCCCTGCGCGGCCCCGCTCGGTTCGATCCCCATCGCCTGCTTGGGCCGGTACCAAGAGCCCTCCCCCGCGATGGGGACCTGTTCAGTATGGCGAGGCCGTGAACGCGCCAGTGATTGTGACGCTGATTATTTTCAGAAGGTTGAAGTTGTTGATGTTCTTCGCGGCGCTGACGGGGATAGACGCCGCTCGATCCCCGCCGGGGACATGCACTCACGCCACGGCCTCGGCCAATCGCCCCCCGAACGTGGGGTGAGTGCGTGTCCCCAACGCCATCCACGACGCGTCCAGGCTGCCCCCGCTCAAAGCCGGCAAGCTCAGCGGATGACGTTGGGGACACGCACTCACGGCAGTCCTCTGCAACCCGGCCGAGCCGGGGCGTGAGTGCATGTCCCCCGCAGTCCCCCGCAGTCCCCCGCGTTCCCCGCGGCTCGCCCCTCACCCCCCGGCCAGCGCGCGGCAGAACGCCGCCGTCTCGTCGTCGGCGGGGAACATGCATTCGACCCGCAGCTCCTCCAGCGTGATGTCGCGCGAGGTCCCGAAGGTGGTCAGGGTCGAGAAGAAGGTCAGGCGCCGGTCGCCCTTGCGGAAGGTCACGGTCAGCAGCGGCAGGGGCGCGGCGCCCAGCTCACGCCGTTCCCAGCGGGCCGGCACGTCCGGATAGGCCAGCACCTCGTCGAGCAGGGCGCGGGACGTCCTGTCGGTGGCCGCCTCGTGATGCAGATGGCCGATCAGGTCGCCGGCCACCTCCTCCCAATTTTCGATGAAGGGCCGCATGTCGGCGGGGTCGAAGACCTGGCGCATGATGTTGCCGTGCGGCTGGACCCCGTCGCGCAGCCAGTCGAACACCCGCGCCAGGCCCGCATTGGCCATCAGCACGTCCCAGTGCCGGTTCGCCACGAAGGCGGGATAGGGCTCCTGCTGGGCCAGGATGAACTCGATGGCCCGCCGCACCAGGGTCATCTGCGGGTCCGACAGGGCGGTCTCGCGATAGCCCGGCGCGTAGCCGGCGACGACCAGCAGGGCGTTGCGGTCGCGCATGGGCATGTCCAACGCCCCGGCCAGCAGGGCGACCAGCTCGCGGCTGGGCCGCGCCTTGCCGGTTTCGACATAGCTGAGGTGGCGGGTCGAGATCCCGGCCTCCAGCGCCAGGTCCATCTGGCTCATCCGGCGGGCGCTCCGCCACTGGCGCAGCAGGTCGCCCAAAGGATGGTCGCCCAAGGCGCTTGGCGAGGCGAGAGCGCCCCGAGGCGGCGGAGAAGTCATCGTGTTCATGACCTGACACTAACCGCGACGGGCATGATCGCCATAACCTCCCAGGTCATGGAGCCGCTGATCCCGCGGTCCTAGTCCTTCCGCTCATCGGGGCGCCGCGTCCCCGCCATGAGGATCGGACCATGCAAAGACGACAGTTCCTGACCGCCGCGGCGGGCCTGGGGGCCCTCACCGCCGCCGCCGCGAGGGCCGAGGGCGCCTTGCCCCGCGCCGAGGACGACGCCAGGGCCGCGCGGGCCTGGAACGCCGCGCGCCGCCATCTGCCCACCAAGTTCGGCGACATCGCCTATGTCGAGCGCGGGGCCGGTCCGGTCGCCCTGTTCCTGCACGGCTTTCCGCTCAACGGCTTCCAGTGGCGCGGCGCCTTCGACCGGCTGTCGCGCCACCGGCGCTGCATCGCCCCGGATTCCATGGGCCTGGGCTTCACCCGCGTGGCCGCCGGCCAGGGCGTCGCCCCGTCCGACCAGGCCGACATGCTGGCGGCGTTCCTCGACGCCCTGGGCGTCGCCTCGGTCGACCTGGTCGCCAACGACAGCGGCGGGGCGGTGGCCCAGATCTTCGTCACCCGCTTTCCGGATCGGGTCCGCACCCTGCTGCTGACCAATTGCGACGTCGAGCCCGACAGCCCGCCGCCCGCCCTGCAGCCGGTCCTGGCCCTGGCCCGCGCGGGAACCTATCCGGACGAATGGCTGGTCCCCTGGTTCAACGACCCTGGAGCGGCCCGCTCGCCGAAGGGGCTCGGCGGCCTGTGCTTCTCCGACCCCAGCCAGCCCACCGACGCGGCGATCGCGATGTATTTGGGTCCGCTGGTCGCCAGCCCGGCCAGCAAGGCCCTGGTCAACGCCTACACCCTGGGCCTGGACCCCAATCCCCTGGCCGGGATCGAGGCGGCCCTGCGCCGGTGCGAGGTTCCGACCCGCATCGTCTGGGGCATGGCCGACGACATCTTCGCCAAGGAAAGTCCGGACTATCTGGACCGCGTGCTGCCGAACGCGAAGGGCGTGCGCCGGCTGCCGACCGCCAAGCTGTTCTGGCCCGAGGAGTATCCGGACGTCGTCGCCGAGGAGGCGCGGAAGCTTTGGGGCGTGTGAAGGCGGTCGCCGGATATGGAAACGGCCGCTCCCTTTAGGGAAGCGGCCGTTTTGGTGGAGCTAAGCGGAGTCGAACCGCTGACCTCTTGAATGCCATTCAAGCGCTCTACCAGCTGAGCTATAGCCCCAAGGTTCGAAGATCTCCGGCGGGAAATCCAAGAATTCCTGAGTGTCTTCGGCGGTTCCCGGTGGGTGGCCCCCGAAGAGGCGCGGAACCTATGCCGGGAGGATTTTTGGATCAACCCTCCCGGCATACTTTTTTCGGAAAATTTTTCGGACCGTTGTTCGATCAATTTTCCGGCGGGTGCGGATGACGTCAGTCGTCGTCGTCCGCGCCCGGCAGGCCCTCGATTTCGTCTTCCAGGACGTCCTCGTCGTCTTCGTCCTCGAGGAACGGAACGTCGTCGGCTTCGTCCTCGGCGAGATCCTCGTCTTCCGAGAAGTCGACGCCCAGGTCGTCGGCGGCCGGGGCCGGGGCGACGGTCGGGTCGGTGTCGTCGTCTTCGGCCTCGACGACTTCCTCGGCGGCCGCGTCGATTTCCGGGGTCTCATCGACCTCGTCCTCGTAGCCATCCTCCTCCTTGGGAGCGGGGGCGGGCTTCTCGTCCTCGGCGTCGTAATCCGGCGTCACGGCGCGAGCCCGGACGCGGCGCGACTTCAGCGCCTCTTCAGGATCGAACGACTCGCCGCACTTGGGACAAACGGCCGGGCGGCGGCCCAGGTCGTAAAATTTCGATTGGCAGTTGGGGCAAATTTGTTTTGCGCCCAGTTCGGGATTGGCCAAGTTGGCGACCCTTTGATCCAGATGGGGAAAGCGGCCGGTCACTTGCCATGGCCGAGGGCCGCTGTCAAAAGCAAACCCCTCGCGAAAAGCTCATGATACGGAGGCCGGTGGCGGCATGACGGCGGCTGGATTGAAGAGCACCCCCGGTGGGCCCCTCCGTGGAACGGTTCGCGCGCCCGGCGACAAGTCGATTTCGCACCGGTCGATGATCCTCGGCGCCCTGGCTTCGGGGACCACCACGGTGGAAGGCCTGCTCGAGGGCGCCGATGTTCTGGCGACCGCCCAGGCCATGCGGTCGTTCGGCGCGCGGGTCGAACAGGAAGGCGGCGGCCGCTGGCGGATCGAGGGCCAGGGCGGCTTCGTCGAACCCTTGGACGTGGTCGACTGCGGCAACGCCGGCACCGGCGTGCGGCTGATCATGGGCGCGGCGGCGGGTTTCCCGCTGTGCGCCACCTTCACCGGCGACAATTCCCTGCGCGGCCGTCCGATGAGCCGGGTCCTGGACCCGCTGGCCAGGATGGGCGCCACCTGGCTGGGCCGCGACAAGGGCCGCCTGCCGCTGACCCTGAAGGGCGGCAACCTGCGTGGCCTGTCCTACAAGCTGCCGATGGCCTCGGCCCAGGTGAAGTCGGCCGTGCTGCTGGCCGGTCTGCACGCCGAGGGCGGGGTCGAGGTGATCGAGCCGGAAGCCACCCGCGACCACACCGAGCGCATGCTGCGGGCCTTCGGGGCCGAGGTGATCGTGGAAGACAAGGACGGCGTGCGGCATATCCGCCTGCCGGCCGGCCAGAAGCTGACCGGAACCCACGTGGCCGTGCCGGGCGATCCGTCGTCGGCGGCCTTCCCGCTGGTGGCCGGCCTGATCGTCCCCGGTTCGGAAGTGACGGTCGAGGGGGTGATGCTCAACGAACTGCGCACGGGCCTGTTCACCACCCTGCGGGAGATGGGCGCGGACCTGGTCATCTCGAACGTGCGCGAGAGCAGCGGCGAGCAGGTCGGCGACATCACCGCCCGCTATTCGCCCGACATGAAGGGCGTCGTCGTGCCGCCCGAGCGCGCGCCGGCGATGATCGACGAATATCCGATCCTGGCGGTGGCCGCGGCCTTCGCGACGGGCGAGACGATCATGCGCGGCGTCGGCGAGATGCGCGTCAAGGAAAGCGACCGCATCGCCCTGACCGCCGCTGGCCTGGAGGCCTGCGGCGTCGATGTCGAGGAAGAGCCCGAGGGCTTCATCGTCCGCGGAACGGGCCAGGCGCCGCGCGGCGGGACCATGGTCGAGACCCATGGCGACCACCGGATCGCCATGAGCCACCTGGTCCTCGGCATGGCCGCCCAGGCGCCGGTGTCGATCGACGAGCCCGGCATGATCGCCACCAGCTTCCCCGGCTTCGCCGACATGATGCGCGGGCTGGGCGGGACGATCGAGGAAGCCTGACCATGGCCCCCAAGAATGCGGCCTTCGTCATCGCCGTCGACGGTCCCGCCGCCTCGGGCAAGGGCACGGTCGCCAGCCGGCTGGCCAAGCTCTACGGCTACCCGATGCTGGACACCGGCCTGCTCTATCGAGCCGTCGGCATGCGCCTGCTGAACGCCGACGGCGACCTGGACGACGCGATCGCCGCCGAAGCCGCCGCGCGGCGCCTGGAGCTGGCCGAGCTGGAGATGCCGGAAGTCCGCACCCGGCAGGCCGGCGAGGCCGCCAGCCGGGTGGCCGTGCATCCGGGCGTCCGCGCGGCCCTGTTCGACCTGCAGCGCGACTTCGCCCTGCGCGAGCCGGGGAGCGTGATCGACGGGCGCGACATCGGCACGGTCATCGCCCCCGAGGCGCCGGCCAAGCTGTTCGTCACCGCCAGCCCCGAGGTCCGCGCCGACCGGCGCTGGAAGCAGCTGGTCGGCCAGGGCGAGGCCGTGACCTTCGACGAGATCCTGGCCGACATCCGCAAACGTGACGAGCGCGACGGCGGCCGGGCCAGCGCGCCGATGACCCAAGCTCCCGACGCCGTCTTGCTTGATACGTCGGAAATGACTATAGAGCAGGCCTTCGATGCGGCCCGCCGCATCGTCGAGACGGCGCGCGCCCGGTGGGGAAACCCCAAGGGCTAATCCACCGCCCGCCTCGCCGCCGCTCAGGACGCGACGGATCCGCATCAAAATCACCCAACCCGGAATCCCGAGAACCGTCATTCGACGGCGCTCATCGCAGGGCTTCCCTCAACACGAGACTAAACATCAGCATGGCTGACGATATGAGCTTCAACCCGACGCGCGACGATTTCGAAGCGCTGCTGAACGATTCTATGGGCGGCCGCGACTTCCAGGAAGGCACCGTCGTCAAGGGCATCGTTGTCGGGATCGAGAAGGACTTCGCGATCATCGACGTCGGTCTGAAGACCGAAGGCCGCGTTCCCCAGAAGGAATTCGGCGTCGACGAAACCGGCAAGCCCACCATCAAGGTCGGCGACTCGGTCGAAGTCTTCCTGGAACGCCTGGAAAACGCCCTGGGCGAAGCGGTCATCAGCCGCGAAAAGGCCAAGCGCGAAGAAGCCTGGACCCGTCTGGAAGGCGTCTACGCCAAGAACGAACCCGTGCTCGGCGCCATCGTCGGTCGCGTCAAGGGCGGCTTCACCGTCGACCTGGGCGGCGCCTCGGCCTTCCTGCCCGGCTCGCAAGTCGACATCCGCCCGGTGCGCGACGTCGGCCCGCTCATGGGCAAGGAACAGCCCTTCGCCATCCTCAAGATGGACCGTCCGCGCGGCAACATCGTCGTCTCGCGTCGCGCCATCCTGGAAGAAGCCCGCGCCGAGCAGCGCACCGAACTGGTGTCGCAGCTGCAAGAGGGTGAAATCCGCGAAGGCGTCGTCAAGAACATCACCGACTACGGTGCGTTCGTCGACCTGGGCGGCATTGACGGCCTGCTGCACGTCACCGACATGAGCTGGAAGCGCGTCAACCACCCGAGCCAAGTGCTCGCCGTGGGCGACACCGTGAAGGTCCAGATCGTCAAGATCAACCCGGACACCCAGCGCATCAGCCTCGGCATGAAGCAGCTGCAGTCGGATCCGTGGGATGGTGTCGAAGCCAAGTACCCGGTCGGCGCCAAGTTCACGGGCCGCATCACCAACATCACCGACTACGGCGCGTTCGTTGAGCTGGAAGCCGGCGTTGAAGGCCTGGTGCACGTCTCGGAAATGTCCTGGACCAAGAAGAACGTCCACCCCGGCAAGATCGTCTCGACCTCGCAAGAAGTCGACGTGGTCGTGCTGGACGTCGATCCGTCCAAGCGCCGCGTTTCGCTGGGCCTGAAGCAGGCCCTGGCCAACCCGTGGGATTCGTTCCTCGAAACCCACCCGGTCGGCTCGACCGTCGAAGGCGAAGTCAAGAACGCGACCGAATTCGGTCTGTTCATCGGCCTCGACAACGACATCGACGGCATGGTGCACCTGTCGGACATCGACTGGAGCGCCTCGGGCGAAGAAGCCATGGCCCGCTACAAGAAGGGCGACATGGTCAAGGCGAAGGTTCTCGACGTCGACGTCGAGAAGGAACGCATCTCGCTGGGCATCAAGCAGCTGGGCGGCGATCCGATGTCGGGCGACACCTACCGCAAGAGCCAGACCGTGACCGTCACGGTGACGGAAGTCACCACCGGCGGCATCGAAGTGCGCTTCGGTGAAGACGACGCCCTGATGACCGCCTTCATCCGCAAGTCGGACCTGTCGCGCGACCGTCAGGAACAGCGCCCCGAGCGCTTCGCCGTGGGTGACCGCGTCGACGCTCAGATCACCAACATCGACAAGGCGGCTCGCCGCGTTTCGATGTCGATCAAGTCGCTGGAAATGGCCGAAGAAAAGGAAGCCATCGAGCAGTTCGGCTCGTCGGACTCCGGCGCTTCGCTGGGCGACATCCTGGGCGCGGCCCTGCGCGAGCGGGCCACCAAGGACTAAGGCTTCGCCTCATCGCGAGCAAAAGAGCGGCGGCCGGAGCGATCCGGCCGCCGTTTTCTTTGGGTCCGCCGTTAACCCAATGGGTCGTAAACCCGACTCGGATATCAAGCTTTCCCCTTGAAGACTCAGGCTTGCTTGGGCAAAGGTCGCACGCGCGCCGGGTCCTGCCTCCCCAGGGCCGCTTTGCCGCGTCGGGGATATCGATGATCAAGTCCGAACTCATCGCCAGGCTCGCGAACGAAAATCCGCACCTGACCCAGAAGGACGTCGAACGCGTTGTCGGCGTCATTCTTGAACGCATGATCGGTGCGCTCGAGGAGGGCGGCCGCGTGGAGCTCCGCGGCTTCGGCGCCCTGTCCGTGCGCTCGCGCCCGGCCCGCGCCGGTCGCAACCCTCGCACCGGCGAGACCGTCGACGTGCGCGCCAAGCACGTGCCGTTCTTCAAGAGCGGCAAGGAACTGCGCGGACGCCTGAACGCCGACGAATAGGGCCGTCTCCGGACGCTCGACTCCCTCTGATTCTCGCCCCCTCCGAGCCTTGACCCAGGGGCGCGAACGCGTTCAGCCTTTCCGACCTTGATCGGAAGAGGTCCCGCATGAGCATCATCAAGGAATTCCGCGAGTTCATCGCGCGCGGCAACGTCATCGACCTGGCCGTCGGCGTGATCATCGGCGCGGCGTTCAACTCGATCGTCAAGAGCCTGGTCGACCAGGTGGTCATGCCGCCGATCGGCTTGGCCATGGGCGGGCTGGACTTCTCCAAAATGGAATGGGTGCTCAAGCCCGAGGACCCGGCGACGACGGCGGTCGAGAAGGTCGCCGTGCAGTACGGCGCCTTCATCAACACCGTGATCCAGTTCCTGATCGTGGCGGTGGTGGTGTTCCTGCTGGTCAAGCTGGTCAACCAGCTCCGCCGCGCCGAGGCCGCCGAACCCGCGCCGGAAGCCCCGGCGGCCCCGACGCCCGAGGAAAGGCTGCTGACCGAGATCCGCGACCTGCTGGCCAGGCCGGCGGCGTCGGCCAAAGTCCCGGCTAGGCCGAAGCCCAAGGCCTGACGCCACAGCTCCTCCCCCTGTGGGGGAGGTGTCGGCGAAGCCGACGGAGGAGGGAGTGATCGGCCGGTTCGGCCCAATCCCCCCACCGGCCTTCGGCCGCCTCCCCCACGGGGGGAGGGCCTAGAGCAGCGCCGCCAGCACCTCGCGCGCCGCCCGCTCGCCCGTCTCCCAGGCGCCGTGGGCGGTCGAGAAGGCGTGCGGCGAGCAGGCCTCGCCGGCGAAGAATAATCGCCCGTCGACCGGCGCGGCCAAGACGGCGCGTTCGCCGGCCCGGCCGGGCAGGGCGTGGGAATAGGAGCCCCGCGCCCAGGGATCGGCCGCCCAGGCGGTCTGGGCCAGCACCGAGACCCGCCGCCGGAGCCCCGTCCCGTAGATCCCGACCAGCTCGTCGATCGCGAACGCCGCCGACCCGCCCGGACCTTCGGCCTCGAGGGCGCGGGCGTGGGCGCCGCCGAAGAACGCCTCGATGACCGGGCGGCCCAGGGGGCGCAGGTGATAGGCCCCCGTCGCCGTCCGCCCTGGCGCTCCGTAGACCATCGACTCCGCCGCGAAGGCGTCCGGTTCCTCGAGCTTCAGGAACACCTTGTCGGCCAGGCCCAGCGGCAGGCCCTCGGCGGCGGCCAGCTTGGCGGGCAGCTCGGGCAGGATCCGCAAGCCCCCGGCGGCCAGGACGGCGGTGGGGACGCAGACGACGGCCGTCCGGGCCCGGACCACGCCCTTGGGCGTCTCCAGGCTCAGCAGAGCCCCGTCATGGCGCAGCACCGACACCGGGCAGTTGTCGATGATCCGCGCGCCGCGCGGCGCCAGTCCGGCGATCCCCGCGCCATAGCCCTCGGCGACCCGCCAGTTGAGCTCGCTGTCGTCATAGGCGGCGTAGTCCTTGACCGAGACCTGGTCGAACTCCGCGCCGTTGTAATAGGCGCTGAAGGCGTTCAGCAGCGGGGTCCAGCGGTCGCCGAGCTCCAGCAGGTCCGAGGCGGGTCGGTCCCCCGCCTCGCCGGCCGCCGTCCCGATCCGCTCGTCGAACGTCGCGAAGGCTTCGCCATAGGCCTGACGCTCGGCGGCGCTGAAATTGGCGGTGGCGCCGGGATTGGCCCAGGGCGGCGGGGTCTTGTCGATCGTCAGGCCCAGGGCGTCGATCTTCTCGACCAGCGGGTTGCGGTCGGCCGAGTGCAGCCACTCGCACCCCAGGTCCAGCGGCAGGCCGTCCAGCGATACGGTGTGGGCCCGGCCGCCGATCCGGCCCTGGGCCTCCAGCACCACGACGCGCAGCGGCGCGGCCGCCAGGACCGAGACGGCGGCCAGGCCGGCGGCCCCGGCCCCGATGACGGCGACGTCGACCTCTGTCATGGGGCGGGGGTCACGGGATGGGCGGCTCCGTGGGCGGGACCTGATCGCGCGCCAGCTCGATCGACTCGCCGGGCTTCAGACCGCAGGCCAGCAGGTTGGACCACACCGCCTCGGCGCTCTCGGCGAAGCGGAAGAGCTCCAGGTCGTCGGCGTTGATCATGCCGTGCTCGACCAGGCTGTCGAAATTGACCACCGAGCGCCAATAGGCCTCGTCGAACAGCACGATGGGAATGCGCGCCGCCTTGTCGGTCTGGCGCAGGGTCAGGATTTCGAACAGCTCGTCGAAGGTGCCGAAGCCGCCGGGGAACACCACCAGGGCGTTGGCCCGCATCGCCAGGTGCATCTTGCGCATGGCGAAATAGTGGAAGCGGAACGACAGGTCCGGCGTGGTGTACGGGTTGGGCCGCTGCTCGTGCGGCAGGGTGATGTTGAAGCCGACCGAGGGAGCGCCGGCCTCCCAGGCCCCGCGGTTGGCCGCCTCCATCACCCCCGGCCCGCCGCCGGTGGCGATGACGTTGTCGCGGACCCCCCCCGTGGCGTGGACGGCCCCGCCGCGCTCGGAGGCGATGACGCCGAAGCGCCGGGCCTCCGCATACCAGTGGGCCTGACGCCCGGGGCCGTCCTCGCGGACCCGGGCGCTGCCGAACACCACGATGGTCGAGCGCACGCCCCAGGCCCGCAGAGCCTCGTCGGCCTTGGCGAACTCCAGCAGGAACCGCACGCCCCGCATCGAGTCGCCGAGCAGGAAGTCCTGGTCCAGCGCCGCCAGGCGATAGGAGGGCGAGGCGAGCTGGGCCTGGCTATGAAGATCGGCCTGGCGGTCGTCGGTCACGCGTCTACTTGGCCTTCCTGAGGGTCGGGCTGTCGAGGTCTAGCTGGTCGATCGGGATCTGCACGGCGGCCGGCAGGGCCGTCTTGACGCCGTCGCCCATCGTCTTGGCGTCGCCGACCACGATGACGCTGGTCTGGGTCGGATCCAGCACGGCCTTGGAGAAGGCCTGGACGTCGGCGGCGCCGACCGCCTCGACCTTGCCGGTATAGGCCTGGATCTCGTTCAGCGGGATGCCGTAGATCGCCAGGTTGCCCAGGATGTCGGCCAGGCCGCCCGAGGTGCCCAGGTCGCGGCCGAAATCGCCGACCAGCACCGACTTGCGCGCCGCCAGCTCGGCGGCCGAGGTCGGCTCGGCGGCCAGGCGGGTCAGCTCGTCCTTGATCAGGCCCACCACCTGGGCGGCGGACTCGTTCTTGGTCTGGACGGTGGCGGTGAAGCCGCCGATGGCCGCGCGCGGCGACAGGCTGGAACCGGCCCCGTAGGACAGGCCGCGCTTGATGCGGATCTCCTGGTTCAGGCGGGACGAATAGCCGCCGCCCAGCACGCCGTTGGCGACGAGGCCGGCGTAGTAGCGCGGATCGGCGCGCAGGATCGCCGGCTTGGTCACCACCACCGCGGCCTGGCCGGTGCCCGGCAGGTCGACGATGACGTTCTTGGCCGCGTAGCCGGTGGGGCCCTTGACCGGGGCCGGCGGCGGACCGGCCGGCTTGGCCCAGCCGCCGAACGCCTTCTCCGCCAGGGCGAAGCCCTGCTCGGGCGTCAGGTCGCCGGTCAGCACCAGGATGGCGTTGTCCGGACGCCAGTTGGCGGCGTGGGTCTTGACCAGGGCGTCGCGCTGGATCTTCGGCAGCGAGCCCGGCGTGCCGTTGGCGACATGGCCGTAGCCCGAGCCGGCATAGATCACGGTCGGGACCACGAAGCCCGCGACCGCGCCGGGCCGCTGATAGCTGACCGACAGGCCGTCCAGGGTCTCGGTCTTCACGCGCTCCAGCTCGTCGGCCTTGAAGGTCGGGTTCTGGGCGACGTCGGCCATGATCGCCAGGCCTTGCGGCGCCTTGTCGGCGATGACGCTGAGGGTCAGGGACGAGGCCTCCCAGCCCGAGCCGGCCTCCAGATTGGCGCCCAGGGCCTCGGTGGCGGCGGCCACCTGGGTGGCGGTGCGGGTCTTGGTGCCCTCGGTCAGCAGTTCGGCGGTCAGGCTGGAGACGCCGGCCAGGCCGGCCGGGTCGGCGCCCGAGCCGCCGCGAACCGTCAGGTCGGCGGTGATCAGCGGCAGGTCGCTGGACTTGGCGACGATGACCCGCAGGCCGTTGGCCAGGGTCTTCTCGACCGGCGAGGGCAGGACCGGCGAAACCGGCTTTCCAGGCGTGGGCGGGGCCGCGCGCTCGGCTTCGGCGGCCAGGGTAGTGACCGGTCCGCTGTAGGTCACCGACGGGACCGCCTTGGGAGCCTCGAACGGATCCTTGGCGCCGGCCGGCTTGGCCGAGTCTGGCAGGTAGCGGACGGTCACCTTCCGGTCGTCGGCCAGGTACTTGGCAGCCACGCGCTGGACGTCGGCGGCGGTCACCGCCTGCAGGGCGGCCAGATCGGTGTTGGCCCGCTCGGCGTCGCCTTCGGTGCGCAGGGCGTAACCCAGCGCGAAGGCCCGGCCGTCGATGGTCTCGCGGCCGCGCACGGCGTCGGCCAGCAGGCCGGCCTTGGCCTCGGCCAGTTCGGCGGCGGTGGGCGGCGCGGCGCGCAGCTTGGCGACCTGGGCGCTCAGCGACGCCTCGCCCTGCTCGACCGTTTTGCCGCCGGCCATGATCGCCCCGACGTAGAACAGGCCCGGCTGGGCGTTGGTGGGGGCCGAGGAGAAGATCTGCTGGGCGATCTTCTGATCGTAGACCAGGCTGTCATAGAGGCGCGACGACTTGCCGGCCGACAGGATGGCGTCCAGCACGGCCAGGGCCGGGACGTCCGGATCGGCGGCGGCGGGCGCCAGCCAGGTCATGGCCACGGCCGGCAGCGGCACGTTGGGGCCGTAGGTGGTGACGATCTTGGAGCCGGTGCGGGCCGGCTCGACCGTGGTCACCTGCTTGATCGGGGCGGCGGGCGCCTTCAGGCCGGTGAAATACTGGTCGATCCAGGCGTTGAGCTGGGCCTCGTCGAAATTGCCGACCACGATCAGGGCGGCGTTGTCGGGGCGGTAGTATTCCTGGTGGAAGGCGCGGACGTCGTCGACCGTGGCGGCGTCCAGCTCCTCGATCGAGCCGATGCCCGGACGCTTGTAGGGATGGTCGGCGAACGAGGCCTGGGTGATGTTCAGGGCGAAGAACCGGCCGTACGGATTGGCCAGCACGCGCTGGCGCAGCTCTTCCTTGACCACGTCGCGCTCGGACTTGAACACCGCCTCGTCGATGACCAGCGAGCCCAGGCGCTCGCTCTCGGCCCACAGCAGCCGCTGCAGGTGGTTGGCCGGCACCACCTCGTAATAGTTGGTGAAGTCGTCGTAGGTGGAGGCGTTGTTGAAGCCGCCGACGTCCTCGGTCAGCCGGTCGAAGAACTCGTTGGGCATGTTGCGCGTCGACTTGAACATCAGGTGTTCGAACAGGTGCGCGAAGCCCGAGCGGCCCTCCGGATCGTCCTTGCTGCCGACTCCGTACCAGACCTGCACCGTCACGTTGGGCGTGGTCGCGTCGCGCGAGGTATAGACCTTCAGGCCGTTGGCCAGGGTCCGCTGCTTGTAGACGATCGGCGGCACCGCCACGCCGGCCGCTGCGGGGGCCGCCGCGGGGGCCGGCTTGGCCTGGGCCTGGGCGAGCGGTGAGAGGGCGGTGGTCGAAAGGGCCAGCGCGACGAGGGCGGCCTTGGCGGCGGGACGGATCATGAGGACGGCGCTCCGAAAGCTTGAGGGTGCGACCCTAGCATCCGGGTCCGGGGCGCCAAGCTTACCGTCTTGTCATGAAACGCGAGGATTGCCCGGCAAGCTCAACCATGCATCCTCTGGTGGACGGATGATCAGTGGGGAAGCATCATGAAATCTCTGTCCGTCGCGTGCGCCCTGGCGGCGCTCGCCATCGCCGTCGCCCCGGCCCAGGCCCGTCAGTCGGGGTTGGAGGAGGTGGTGGTCACCGGTTCGCGGGTGACGGAATATGATCCGGTCAAGACGCCGTTCGTGACGCTCAACAAGCGCGCCGACAATCTGATCACCACGGTCCGCGTCGTCTGCGACACGCGCGACCTTTCCCAGCGCAAGCAGGAGCTGAAGGCGACGCTGCGCAACATGATCAAGTCCGCGCCCGCCGCCGGGGTCGAGCTGGGCCTGGAGGGCGAGGAGGTGATCGGCCGCTTCGACGACACCATGCTCGACGCGGTGATCCGTCCGGACGGCAAGCCCGACACCAGCGTCGCCCTGCTGATCGTCAAGACCCGCGTGGCGCCCGCCGACACCTTCGACGCCGCCACCGGCCGCATCAAGGCCTTCGCCGAGAAGACCGCCAAGGCCGGCCGCACCGAGATCCTGCCGACCGAGGACTGGAACCTGACCTTGATCGGTCCCCAGCGTTATCGCGGCGAGGTGCTGACCCTGGTGGCCGAGGACGCCCGCAAGGTGGCGGGGACCTTCGGGCCCGACTACGCCGTGGCCGCCGAGGGGCTGCAGTTACCGCTGTCCTGGTATCAGTCGGGTCCGCTCGAGCTGGCGCTCTACGTGCCCTACAAGCTGACGGTCACGCCTCGCCCGAAGTGAGGGGCCCCGAAGTAAGCCGCCCGGCATAGCCGAAGATCACGCCCAGCCACGGATGGGCGACCAGGACGCGAAAGCGGTAGGCGCCGTCCCCGGTCTTGCTTGCAGCGCCGAAGGTCCGGGCCCGGATGCGCGGCGCCCAGGCGCGGGGCAGAGGGATCGGGCCCAGCCGCCAGCCCTCGAAGGTCCAGGAGAAGCCGCCCGGATCGGGCGCGGCCGCGAAGCGGAAGGTCAGGGCCCCGGCGGCCTCCTCGAACGTCCAGGGATCGTCGCGGGCCGGGGCGATGGTCGAGGCGAAGGCGCGGTCGCCGAATCGCCGGACCCAGCGCTCGACGTCCGCCGTCGGGGTGATCGTCACGGACGTCGCGTGCCGGCCGGGGGGCGGCAGGCCCTGCAGGCGGCGCAACAGGGCGGCCAGGCCGGGCGCTCCCCAGGCGCGCGCCGCGCCGGTCAGGGTGACGGGATCGAGGCCGGCGTGGGCGCGGCGAACGCTGTCGGGCAAACCCTGCCAGGCCGCGCCCAGCAGGCGCGGGAACAGGCCGGGCGTGTCCGGGTCCTGGCGCTCCAGCCGGGTGCGGATCGGCAGGTCGCGCAGCTCCCGCAGGATGGCGTCCAGATCGACCAGGCCGACGCAGGGCGTGGCGCGCGGCTCGCCCGGCTTGCCGTCGAGCAGGGCGCGCAGGGCCGCCGCCGCCGGGGCGGCCGGGGTGTGGGGTCCGGCGCCGGCCTCGGCGCACAGACTCCAGCGCGCCAGGCGTCGGACGCCGTCGGCGTCCAGCCCCTCGGCGCTGACCACCATGCCGCCGCGATCCGATCCCAGCGGCGCGACCAGGCCGGCCGCCTCGCCCAGCAGCACGGCCAGCGGCTCCAGCGTGGAAAGCAGCCGCGCGCGGCGAAGCAGGCTCAGCGCCCACAGGCCCAGATGCAGGATCGGCAGCTCCAGCCCGGCCCGGAACACCGCGTCGCGGCGAGGGTGGAACCGGGCCGGCAGCAGGTCGAGGTCGGGCGTCTCGGCCAGGCTGGTCCAGCGCCGACCCAGGCCCGGGAAAGGCGTGCGGCGCGGATCGCCCCAGCCGGGGCGGGTGGTCCAACGGCCGCGCGCGAACACCCGCACCGGCGCCCCGGCCCAGCCCAGGATGGCGCGGATCACCGACAGGCCGCGCGGGGCGCGGGCGCCGGGCGAGATCGCGGCCTCCACCCGGTCGATCCGGGTCCAGCCGGCGGTCATGGCGTCGAGGGCGGCGTGGCTGAGGGCGGGAGTCGAGCTGGCGCCGGTGATCGCCCAGCGCCCGACGGCGCGCGCCTGGTCGTCCAGCGCCGCCTCGAAGCCGGCCACGAAGTCGCGGGCGTCGGCCAGGTCGACATAGTGGGCGCGGGCCGCGAGCGCGGCGCGGGGGAAGGCGTGGTCCTGCCCCTGGAACGGTCCGGCGGCGTCGACCACCGCCCAGGCCCCCAGCGCCGCCAGGCCCTTCGGGTCCAGGCGGTCCAGCCGGGCGACCTCGATCCGCGCGGCGGGCCGGGTCCTGGCCAGATCGGCCGCCACAGCCTCCAGCGGTGGCAGGCTTCGGGCCGCCAGCACCAGGACCACGTCAGGCCAGCGGGCGATCATCGCCGCCAGTCTCTGGCCGAACACGCCGCTGGCGCCGACCAGCACGATGCGCTTGCGGCCGTCTTCCGTTCGGTCGGGGCTCATGCGGCCAATCTCATGAAGGAGGCGGCTCCAGCACGAAGCGGGCGCGCTGCTCGGGGGTGGGCAGCATGCAGGTCGAGCGCTTGCCCATCAGCCGGTAGCGGTTGGCGGCCAGCCCGTCATAGGCGCCGTCCAGCCAGGATCGCGGCAGGGCGCCGATCACGCCCAGCCACGACCAGGGCGCGCCCAGCCGCCGCAGCAGGGCCAGGACCGCCGCGCTCTTCTCGAACGCCTGGCCGCCGTCGAGGAACAGGAAGCTGGTCGGCCGGTCCGGGTCGATCCCGTGCTCCAGAGCCAGCCGCCGCCCATAGGCCGACTGGATCGGCGTGAAGCGGATCAGGCCCTCGCGGTCGATGGCCAGAACCGCCTGGACCGAGCCGGAACAGAGATTGCAGACCCCGTCGAACAGCCAGAGCGCGTCAGGTTGGGGCGCATCCGACGGTCCGCTCATCGCGCCGCCGCCACGCTTTCGCGGCGCAGGGCCCGGAGGGCCTCGGGCACGTCGCGACGCATGGCCATGGTCGTCATGCCGTTGGGCAGGCCGAAGGGGGCGACGGCGCGGTTCTCGTAGGTGACCCGGGTGCCCTTGCCGCCATCGAGCGGCTCGAGCAGCCACTGGCCCTCGCAGTCCTTGATGTCGCCGCCCTCGCAACGGAAGGCGATGCGCCGATAGGGCTCCAGAGTCAGCCGCGAGGTCGAGTGCAGGGCCGGCAGCAGGAAACTCCATTTGACCACGTGCTCGCGCAGCTCCACGCGGCCGCCGGCGTCGCGCGACAGCACGGTGCAGCGCTTGACGCTGGGGGTCATCCGCGCGGCCCGCTCGCAGTCGAGGATGGTGGTCCAGACCACGGCGGGCGGCGCGTCGATGTCGATCATCGCCCGGACCTGGCCGCCGCGGCCGGTCGGGTCGGTGTGAGCCTCCAGCGCGACCTCGCCGCTTTCGATCCGGTGCAGCCAGTCCCGGCTGATGTCCTGCGCCCCGGCGGCCGCGGGCGCGGCCAGCATCACGAACGCAATGACTAGGGCTCGGCCAGGCATGAGGTGGAGCCTAGCCGAATTTTCGCCCTCGGCGCATCAGGCTTTGGCCCGATTTTTCACCAGATCGTCGACCACCGACGGGTCGGCCAGGGTCGAGGTGTCGCCCAGGCTGCCCAACTCGTTCTCGGCGATCTTGCGCAGGATGCGGCGCATGATCTTGCCCGAGCGGGTCTTGGGCAGGCCGGGCGCCCACTGCAGGATGTCCGGCGCGGCGAACGGGCCGATCTCCGCTCGCACCCAGAGGATCAGGTCCTTGCGCAGCTGGTCGCTTGGTGCAACCCCCGCCTTGAGCGTCACGTAAGCGTAGACGCCCTGGCCCTTGATGTCGTGCGGATAGCCGACCACGGCGGCCTCGGCGACGGTGTCGTGGGCGACCAGGGCGCTCTCGATCTCGGCGGTGCCCAGGCGGTGGCCCGAGACGTTGATCACGTCGTCGACCCGGCCGGTGATCCAGTAGTAGCCGTCCTCGTCGCGCTTGCAGCCGTCGCCGGTGAAGTACTTGCCCGGATAGGCCGAGAAATAGGTCTCGAAGAACCGGCCATGGTCGCCATAGACCGTGCGCATCTGGCCCGGCCAGCTGTCGGTGATGACGAGGTTGCCCTCGGTCGCGCCCTCCAGGACCTTGCCCTCGGCGTCGACCAGCTGCAGCTTGACGCCCGGCAGGGGCTTGGTGGCCGAGCCGGGTTTCAGGGCCGTGGCGCCGGGCAGGGGCGAGACCAGGATCCCGCCGGTCTCGGTCTGCCACCAGGTGTCGACGATCGGCAGGCGGTCCTTGCCGACCACGCGGTGGTACCAGAGCCAGGCCTCGGGATTGATCGGCTCGCCCACGCTCCCCAGCAGGCGCAGGGACGACAGGTCGTTCTTGGTCACCCAGTCGTCGCCCTCGCGCATCAGGGCGCGCAGGGCGGTGGGGGCGGTGTAGAAGATCTCGACCTGATGCTTGTCGACCACCTCCCAGAACCGGGCCGGTGTCGGATAGTTGGGCACGCCCTCGAAGATCAGGCTGGTCCCGCCGTTGGCCAGCGGGCCGTAGACGACATAGCTGTGGCCGGTCACCCAGCCGACGTCGGCCGTGCACCAGAACACTTCGCCGGGCCGGTAGTCGAACACCGCCTCGTGGGTCCAGCTGGCCCAGGCCAGATAGCCGCCGGTGGTGTGCAGCACGCCCTTGGGCTTTCCGGTCGAGCCGGAGGTGTAGAGGATGAACAGCGGATCCTCGGCGTTCATCGGCTCGGGCGGGCAGTCGGCGGAGGCGGCGTCCTCGAGATCGTCCCAGACGATGTCGCGGGCGTGGACCAGCGGAACCTCGGCGCCGGTCCAGCGGACCATCAGCACCTTGGCGACCCACGGGCAGCTTTCCAGCGCCTTGTCGATATTGGCCTTCAACGGCACCCGCTTGCCGCCGCGACGGCCCTCGTCGGCGGTGATCACGAAGTGCGAGGCGCAGTCCTGGATGCGGCCGGCGATGGCGTCGGGCGAGAAGCCGCCGAACACCACCGAATGCACCGCGCCGATCCGCGCGCAGGCCAGCATCGCCACGGCGGCGATCGGGATCATCGGCAGGTAGATCGTCACGCGGTCGCCCTTGCGGACGCCCTGGTCCTTGAGGACGTTGGCCATCTTGCAGACCTGGGCGTGCAGCTCGCCGTAGGTGACCTTGAACGAATGGCCTGGGTCATCGCCCTCGAAGACCAGGGCCACGTCGTCCTTGCGGTGCGGCAGGTGGCGGTCCAGGCAGTTGACCGAGGCGTTCAGCACCCCATCGGCGTACCAATGGATGCGGAAGTCGTCCTTGGCGAACGAGACGTCCTTGATCTTGGTCGGGGCCTTGATCCAGTCCAGCCGGCCGGCCAGGTCGCGCCAATAGCCCTCGGGATCGGACTCGACCCGGGCCAGGGCGGCCTCATAGCCGGCGGCGTCGATATGGGCCTTGCCCGCCCAGCCGTCGGGAACCGGAAAAACCTGTCCGTCGCTCACGCCGTCAACTCCCATGATCTTGTTGCGGCGGAGTTATGCGCGTGGCGTGGCGGGGCGCAAGAAGACCATTTGGAAATCGACCTCGACCGCGGCGCCGCCCGAAGCGCCCGCCGCATGAAACCTCCCGCGGTCGGCGAAGCCAATCGCGTCAAAGCTTCATGCGTTCCAATTCTATCCAAAATAAATTGTGCCACTTCAAGGGAACGAAATAAATCCTCAAAACAATGAACTTTATAAAGATGCAATAGTTTTCCCAACCCCGCGAACAGAGGCCA
Source organism: Caulobacter sp. Root487D2Y (assembly GCF_001427165.1). NCBI lineage: Bacteria > Pseudomonadati > Pseudomonadota > Alphaproteobacteria > Caulobacterales > Caulobacteraceae > Caulobacter > Caulobacter sp. Root487D2Y. The sequence goes on along the minus strand of NZ_LMFD01000001.1, from coordinate 36,443 downwards.
AGTATCAGCCTTGAGATCGCTAAGGTATATTATTCAGGAAAACTCAATTGAAGCGCATTATCTATGTACCGTCGATTGTTTTGTTGTCCTTACTCGCGTCCGCGTGCGTCACGCATGAAACGGTGATGGCCGACGCCAAGCGCACCCTGGCGTTGCCGATCGCGAGCGACAACGGCCAGGCGGCGGGGGCCGGTCTGGCTTCGGCGGCGTGGGGCGATCAATGGAGCGCGACCAACCTTTACAAGCGCGCCGCCACGGCCGACCCCTCGGTGCTCAATCGCTTCAACCTCGCCAGCGGCTACTATCTGACCGGCCGCACCGAAGAGGCCGTGGCGCTCTATCGTTCGGTGGCGCGGGACGGCCAGTTCACCCGAGTCCAGCTGAGCCCGTTGAACGGGGCCGTCGAGGGCACGGCGCGCTACATCAACCTGGGCGACGAGGCCTCGCGCCGGCTGAACGCCATGGCGCGGATCCAGGTGGCCGAGGTCGGGGCGATCGACATCGCGACGCTCCAGCCCGGCGCTGGATCCGATCGCGCTGGCGATCTGTCCGCCATGAGGGTCGTGGCCGGCTCGAGCGCGCACGACATACCCGACGATCAGGCCTTCGCCCTCGACGCTCAGGGGCCGAACGCCACGCTGCCCTAGCCGCCGCTCCGGCGGACGGCCGGTTCGTCTTGACGGGAGATGCCTTGCGACCATCTCCCGCCTTTCCGACAGCGCCTAGGCCGGCTGCCTGACCACGCGCAGATAGGGCTTCTGCTCGTCCCAGCCGCCCGGGAACAGCGTCTTGGCCGCTTCGTTGTCCACCGAGGTGACGATGATCACGTCCTCGCCCGGCTTCCAGTCGGCCGGGGTGGCCACCTTGTGGGCGGCGGTCAGCTGCATCGAGTCGATGACCCGCAGGATCTCGTCGAAGTTCCGGCCGGTGGTCATCGGATAGACCAGGATCAGCTTGATGGTCTTGTCGGGCGCGATGATGAAGACGTTGCGCACCGTGGCGTTGGCGGCGGCCGTGCGGCCGTCCGACGTGCCCGCCGCGTCGGCCGGCAGCATGCCGTACAGCTTGGAGACCAACAGGTCGGTGTCGGCGATCAGCGGGAAGTTGGGGGCGACCCCTTGCGTCTCGGCGATGTCGGCCGCCCACCGCGCGTGGTTGTCCGCCGGGTCGACCGACAGGCCGATGACCTTGACGCCGCGCTTGTCGAACTCGGGCTTCAGGCGCGCCACCGCGCCCAGCTCGGTGGTGCAGACGGGGGTGAAGTCCTTGGGGTGCGAGAACAGCACCACCCACTTGCCGTCGACCCAGTCGTGGAAATGGATCGGACCCTCGGTGGTGTCCTGGGTGAAGTCCGGCGCGATGTCGCCGAGTTTGAGCGTCATGGATGTCTCTCCTGTCCGCCAGAATGAGGTCGGCCCAAAAGGGATGCGTGGAGCCCTAGGATGGGCGTAAAGCCGTGCCCAAGTTGTAGGCGCGCGCCTCCCCCCGCGCCGCCCAGGATTTCTCGCGGAGTTTCCAGCCATGCTGCTCGCCCTTTCGACCTGGCCCGAGATCGAGGCTTATCTGGCGACGTCGAAGACGGTGGTGGTGCCGATCGGCTCCAACGAGCAGCACGGGCCGACGGGCCTTCTGGGCACCGACTGGCTGTGCCCTGAGATCATCTCGCACGAGGCGTCCAAGCTGTCCTCGAGCGTGCTGGTGGCGCCGACCTTCAATGTCGGCATGGCCCAGCATCACCTGGCCTTCCCGGGGACGATCTTCCTGCGGCCCTCGACCTTCATCGCCGCGATCGGCGACTGGGTGCGCTCGCTGGGGGCTCATGGCTTCGAGAAGATCTATTTCCTCAACGGCCACGGCGGCAATGTCGCCTCGATCGAGGCGGCCTTCTCCGAGATCTACGCCGAGTACAGCTTCCGCCGGGAACGCAGCCCCTTCGCCCTGAAGCTGAAGAACTGGTGGGACCTGAAGGGCGTGCTCAGCCTGGCCAACCAGCAGTTCCCCACCGGCCACGGCAGCCATGCCACCCCGTCCGAGATCGCCGTGACCCAGTGGGCCTATCCGGACAGCATCAAGACCGCCGATTACGCGCCGAGGATCGCGCCCACCGGCCCGATCCGCGAGGCCCTCGACTTCCGCGCCCGCTACGCCGACGGCCGCATGGGTTCGGACCCGGCCCAGGCCACGCCGGAAAAGGGCGGCGCGCTGGTGGCCCAGGCGGCCAAGTCGCTGATCGAGGATTTGGCGGAGTTCTCGGCCGAGGCGAGGGTCTAAGGCGGGAGATCAACAACGTTTGTCATCCCGGGCGTAGCGAAGCGAAGACCCGGGACCGACGCCTGAACGCCGCGTTCCACGTCGGTCCCGGATCGGCGCGCTACGCGCTTGTCCGGGATGACAAGGTTGGTGTGATCGCGACCTCGCCTACCGCGGGATCTCCGCGATCTTGGTCAGGGCCACCTGGCGGTAGACCGCGGTGATCTCGAAATACCGGCCGAACGCGCCGTGGAACTGGTCGACGGCCTGCTTCACGCCCGGGCCGCCGATCTCGCTGATGTCGTGCCAGTAGTCGTCCAGCACCATCATGCCGCCCACGCTGAGCAGGCTGGCGCAGAAGCACAGGTCGATCAGCACGGCCAAGGCCGTGTGGCTGCCGTCGACATAGATCAGGTCGAACCGCTCGCCGACCGCCAGCATCCGGGGCAGCTCGTAGGTCGAAAAGCCCTTGCGGGCGGTCATCGACCGGAAGCCGGTCTTGGCCATGTTGCGGTGAAAGCGCGGCTCGACCGCGTGGTACTTCTCTTCCGGGTTCAGGGCCTCGTCGAACCAGGGATCGATCACCGTCACGTCCAGGCGGCCGGGGATCAGCCAGTCCATGAAGGCCAGGTTGCGGCCCTCATAGGCCCCGATCTCCAGATAACGGATCGCCCCGTCGGCCCTCTTCGCGGCGAAGTCGCGCAGCAGCGGCGTCACGAACGGAATGTTGTTCGAAGCCCAGCCCGAGGTGAACTCGTAGCCGACCTTTTCGCTGTGGGCGTCGAAGGCCTCGACCACCGCATGGTCGCGCTTGGCCAGCATGGTGCGGGCCAGGTCCGGGGCGAAACGCGGATTGACCTTGGCGAACGAGCGCAGCTTGGCGCCCAGGCCGCGCGCGTCCTGCGCGTCGGTCAGGGCGGCGTCGAAATTCGGATTGGACCCGTCGGCCATGGCGCGGCTTCCCCGTTTGCGTCGGAAAACCCTAGCGCCAAGGGGTTAAGGAACGGTCAGGTGAAGCTGATGATCGGCCGGCTCTGCAGGGTGCTCCAGCCGGTGTGCAGCGTCCCGGCCCCGCTGTAGTAGGTCCACAGCATTTCGGAGGGGGCCAGGGTCAGGCGCTCGACGGTCGATCCGTCGGCCTGGGCCTGCAGCTGGATGTCGGCGATCACCGCGTCGCGCAGGGCGACGCTGAACATCAGGACCCCCGCGCCATTTATGGTGCTGACCCTGTGCAGATAGCTGGGGCGATCGTGACCCACGCCCAGCGGGCGGGCCCGCAGGCAGAACTCGTAGAGTTTCACCGACAGGGCGTCGATCGGCTTGAGCACGGTGAAGGCGGTGGCCGGCGGCGCGGTCGCCGAGGCGGGCGCCTTCAGCTCTTGGCCGAAGGCTGTCAGCGGCACGCACAGGCTGGGATCGAAGCCGCCGATCACGGCGGCGGGCAGGCCGTCGATCCTGGGATTGGCCGGGGCATAGACGATGTCCGGATCGCCCGGCTGCAGCAGAATGATGTCCATGGCGCGTCCCCGTCTCGTTGGGGCGGACCCTAACCTTGGCCATGACGTTTGGCGACCGGCGTTCTCTCAGCCCGTGACGACCGCGCCGTCCGTCACCCGCACCGGCCACGGGGTCAGGGCCACGTTCTGGCAAGGGCCAGCCACCATCGCCCCGTCCTCGATGCGGAACAGGGCCGCGTGGCCGCCGCAGAGGATCAGGTCGTTCTCGCGGGTCAGGAACCGGCCGTTCGGCCCGGCCAGCGGCCAGCCGGCGTGCGGGCAGCTGTCGACATAGCCGACCACGTCCTGACCCCGCCGCACCACGAACCCGGCGAACACCGCGTCGCCGGCGCGGAAGCGAAAACCCCGCGCGCCGGGCGAGGCGATCTCGTCCAGCGGGCACAGCACGGTCCCGCTGGCGGGCCGGGCGGGGTTGGAGGGATCGGTGCGGGACATCTTTGCTCGAAATAGGCTGTCATCCCGGAAACGGCGCAGCCGTTATCCAGGACCGCCGGAAGCGCATGCGTTCACGCGTCGGTCCCGGACCTTCGCGCTGCGCGCTCGTCCGGGATGACAACGATTGTTAGAGGCTGCCGATCGCCAGACGCCAGAAATGCACCTCGACGCTCTCGAACACGCCGGCGGCGGTGAAGGGGTCGTTGTCGGCCTGGGCCTGGGCGGCGGCCTTGTCTTCGGCCTCGACCACGATGATCGAGCCGATCGCATTGCCGTCGTCGTCCAGCAGGGCGCCGGCCAGCTTCAGGTTCTTGCTGTTGTTCAGGTAGTCCAGGTGGGTCGGGCGGGTCGCCAGGCGGGTTTCGAGCGCGCCGGGCTTGTCCTTGCAGACGATGGCGTAGAGCGGCATGGGCGGTGGTCCTTTCTTGGGGATGGGCCCTGCGTCCTTCGAGGCCCGCTGCGCGGGCGCCTCAGGATGAGGAATTCAGAAACAACCCACTTACCTCATCCTGAGGCGTGAGCCGAAGGCGAGCCTCGAAGGCCACGCGGCGCTTCAGGCCTCCGCCTTCAACGGCCGCGACAGCAATCCCAGGATGGCGCTGTCGACGCCGACCTCGCCGGCCAGGATGGCCGCGACGGCCTCGCAGATCGGGGTCTCGACGCCGAGGGAGCGGGCCAGGGCGCGGACGGCGGGCGCCGAGGCCACGCCCTCGGCCACCGAGACCTTGCCGGCCAGGGCCTGCTCCAGGGTCTGGCCGCCGCCCAGGGCCAGGCCGACGCTCATGTTGCGCGACTGCGGGCTGGAGCAGGTCAGGACCAGGTCGCCCAGGCCGCACAGGCCGGCGACGGTCTCGCTCTTGCCGCCCAAAGCGACGGCCAGGCGGGTCAGTTCGGCGAAGCCGCGGGTGATCAGGGCGGCGTGGGCGCTGCGGCCCAGGCCCTTGCCCTCGGAAATGCCGCAGGCGATGGCCAGGACGTTCTTCACGGCCCCGCCGGCCTCGGCCCCGATCACGTCGGCGGCCCAGTAGGGACGGAAGGTCGGGATGGCGATGGCCTGGCCGATCCGTTGGCCCAGGTCTTCGTCCTCGCAGGCCAGGGTGACGGCGGTGGGCAGGCCGCGCGCCACCTCGCCGGCGAAGCTGGGCCCCGACAGCACGGCGATCGGCTGGCCCGGCAGCACCTGCGCGGCCACGTCGCTCATCAGTTTCAGCGTGCCCTGCTCGACGCCCTTGGAGCACAGCACCACCGGGACGCCGGCCCCTAGGTGCGGCTTCAGGGCCGTGAGCGCCGAGCGCAGGTGCTGGGCCGGCGGCACGGCCAGGATCAGGTCGCAGGCCGACAGCGCGGCCATGTCGGCCGAAGCGGCGATGGCGGCCTCCAGCTTCACCCCGGCCAGGAACATGGTGTTCTCGCGGTCGGCGGCGATCGAGGCCACGACCTCGGGTTCGCGCGCCTGCAGGGTGACCCGGAGGCCGGCGCGGGCCGCGACCTGGGCCAGGGCCGTGCCCCAGGCCCCGGCGCCGATGACGCCCACATGTTCGAACGTCATGCCTTGGCTCCCTTGCGACCGAAACTGTTGCTCGGATTGGATAACGCCGCCGCCTCGTCCAGCGGCCAACGCGGACGCGCCACGGCGTCCAGGTCGTCGGAAATGCCGATCGCCAGCCGCTCGGCCCCGGCCAGGGCGATCATGGCGGCGTTGTCGGTGCAGTAGGCCAGGGGCGGGGCGTCGAAGCTGAAGCCGTTGTCGGCGCAGTTCTTCCGCAGCGCCTCCTTGACCGCGCCGTTGGCCGCCACCCCGCCGGCCACGACGAAGCGCAGGGCCTGGTCCGGGTGGCCGGCGGCGTAGAGCTTCATGGCCCGGTCGGTGCGTTCCGAAAGCTGGCGGGCGATGGCGAACTGCACGGCGGCGGCCAGGTCGGCACGCTCCTGCTGTGACGTGACCTTCTCGGCCAGCCGCGCGGCGGCGGTCTTCAGGCCCGAGAACGAGAAGTCGCAGTCCTTGCGGCCCAGCAGGGCGCGCGGCAGGTCGAACTTGGAGGGGTCGCCGCTGGCCGCCAGCGCCTCCAGGGCCGGGCCGCCGGGATAGGGCAGGCCCAGGCTCTTGGCGATCTTGTCGAAGGCTTCGCCGGCCGCGTCGTCGATCGTGGTGCCCAGGCGGGTGCAGGCGCCCACGCCCGCCACTTCCAGCAGCTGGCAATGACCGCCGGAGACCAGCAGCAGCAGGAACGGATAGTCGATCGACGCCCCCAGCCGGGCCGAGACCGCGTGGCCTTCCAGGTGGTTGACCGCCACCAGCGGCAGGTCGCGGGCCAGGGCCACGGCCTTGCCGAACGCCAGGCCGACCATCACCCCGCCGACCAGGCCGGGCCCGGCCGTGGCGGCCACCCCGTCCAGGGCGTCGAAGCCGATCCCCGCCGTCCGCATCGCCTGGGCGACCACCGCGTCGATGGCCTCGACATGGGCGCGGGCGGCGATCTCGGGCACCACCCCGCCGAACGGGGCGTGCTGCTCGAACTGGGTGCCGACGATCGACGACAGCACCTCGACACGGCCGTCCTCGTCCCGGCGCACGACGGACGCGGCGGTCTCGTCGCAGCTGGTTTCCAGTCCAAGGATGGTGAGGCCCATTTTCCTTAAGGGGGTCATTCGGTTGCGGCCGCTTCGCCGCTCCTGTAGCAGGCAAGGCGTCTTTCGACCTTGCAGGTAACGTTCGAACCTTGTCCCGGCAACCCATCCGTATCGGCGCGCGCGGCTCCAAGCTGTCGCTGGCCCAGTCCGGCCTGATGCAGGCCCGTATCGCCAAGGCGCTCGGCTGGAGCGGCGGGGACGATCTGGACGCCTACGCCCGGCTGATCCCGATCGTCACCAGCGGCGACCGCATCCAGGACCGCCGGCTGATGGAGATCGGTGGAAAAGGCCTTTTCACCAAGGAGATCGAGGAGGCGCTGCTGGACGGCCGCATCGACTGCGCCATCCATTCGCTGAAGGACATGCCTGCTGAATTGCCGCCAGGTCTCGTCCTGGCCGCCGTGCCCGAGCGCGAGGATCCGCGCGACGCCTTCATCAGTCATGTCGCCGAGCGCCTGGAAGACCTGCCCAAGGGCGCGCGCCTGGGCACCGCCAGCCTTCGTCGCCAGGCCCAGGCCCTGCACGTGCGGCCCGACCTCGAGGTCGTGATGCTGCGCGGCAATGTCGACACCCGCCTGGCCAAGCTGGAGCGCGGCGAGGCCGACGCCATCCTGCTGGCCCAGTCCGGCCTGAACCGCCTGGGCCTGGGCCATCTGACCAAGAGCTGGCTCGACCCGCTGGCCGCGCCGCCCGCGCCGGGCCAGGGCGCCCTGGTCATCGAGACCCGCGCCGAGGACGTCGATCTGCCCTGGCTGCAAGCCGTGCGCTGCCAGGCCACGACCCTGGCCGTCGCCGCCGAGCGTGGGGCGCTCTACGCCCTGGAGGGCTCGTGCCGCACGGCGATCGGCGCCTATGCGCGCCTCGACGGCCTGGCCCTGACGATGATCGTCGAAGCCCTGACCCCGGACGGCGTCCAGCGTTTCCGCCGCGAGGGTTCGATCGTCCTGTCCAGCGCCGACGCGGCCGACGAGGCCCGGGCCCTGGGCCTCGACCTGGGCGCGGCCGTTCGCCAAGAGGGCGGTCCAGCCCTCATCCTGACCGAGTAAGGCCGATGGTGGCGGCGGCGCCGCGGATCTGGATCACGCGCGCTTCGCCAGGGGCCGAGGAGACCGCCGCGCGCCTGGCGGCCATGGGCCTGCCGCCGCTGGTGGATCCGCTGCTGGAGGTGGTCGCTCTCTCGCCGTCGATCGATCTGGACGGCGTGGCGGCCCTGGCCTTCACCAGCGTCAACGGCGTGGAGGCCTTCGCCCGCCTGTGCGCCGACAGGAGCCGCCCCGCCTTCGCGGTGGGCGACCGCACCGCCCGAGCCGCGCGCGAGGCCGGCTTCGCCGAGGTGGTCTCGGCTGACGGCGACGTCGGCGCCCTCGCGGCGCTGATCGTGGGCCAGAGGGGCCGGATCGGCGGCGTGGTGCTGCACCCCAGCGCCCTGGCGCCCGCCGGCGACCTTGTCTCGCCCCTGGTCGCGGCCGGCCTGACCGCCCGGCGCGTGGCGGTCTATGAAACGGTCGAGCGTGATCCCGAACCCGCCACCCTGGCTCAGCTGGGAACCATGGCCGCGGTCCTGCTCTATTCGCCGCGCGCGGCCGGCAAGCTGGCCCGGGTGCTGAAGGCCCGCCCCGCGCCCAGCCTTCGGGCCTTGTGCCTGTCGCCGTCCGTGGCCGGAGCGCTGGGGACGGCGGAGCAGGACGGCCGCCTGGCGTCCGTGGTCTGCGCGCCGCACCCCAACGAAACCGCGCTGCTGGATCTGCTCACGCTCTAGCTGAACGATTGCGCGGCGCGGCGGCGTGGGGCACGAATGGCGCATGACGCTCGCTCCCGACCCCGTTGAATCCGTTGCTCCGCGCGACCCGGCGCTGTATGGGCGCCGCCGCCTGCTGGGGCCCGGCTTCTGGGCGGTGATCGCCTTCGGGATCGTCTGCGTGGCGATCGGCGCGGCCCTGGCCCGATTCGGTCCGACCTGGTTCTCGGGTCCCAAGGCGCCGCCCGCGAGCCAGCCGTCCGCCGCGAGCGCGCCCCCGCCCGCTCCAGCTGGATCCGTCCCGCCGCTCTACGGCGCGCCCAGCGTCGCCGCGGTCCCGCCGCCGGCCTCCGAGGACGTGGCGCAGCTGGAGGGCCGGGTCGCGGTCCTCGAGACGGGTCAGCAGCGGGCCCTGGACGCCGCCGGCGCGGCCCTGGCCGCCGCCACGCTCGCCGACGCGGCCCGCACCGCCCGGCCGTTCGCCGAGGAACTGGCCAGCCTGGAGCGCGTCCTGCCGCTGTCGCCCGACCTGCGGGCCCTGGCGCGCCTGGCCCGGGACGGCGCGCCGACCCGCGCGGGTCTGGCCGCCGAGTTCGAGACCCTGACCGGCCGCGCCGCCGTCGCCGCCCGCGATCCCGGCCGCAACGCCGACTTCCTGGCCCGGCTGCGGCACGCCCTGTCCAGCATCGTCTCGATCCGCCAGGTCGGCTCGACCCAGGGCGCGACGCCCGACGCGGTCCTGGCGCGCGCGCAGAAGCTGCTGAACGAAGGCGACATCGAAGGGGCGCTTACCGCCCTGGAGGGTCTGCCGGCCCCGGCCCAGACCGTGCTGGCGCCCTGGCGCGCCGCCGCCGAGCGCCGGGTCGAGATCGACCGTCACATCGCCGCGATCCGCGCCGAGGCCCTGGCCGGCATGGTCCAGGTGACGCGCGCCCAGGGCGAGGCCGCCCCGCCCCATGCCCCGTCCAACGCGCCGCCCGTTTCGGTGACCCCATGATCCGCGCGACGTTGGTCTTCTTCGTGGTCGCCGCCATCGCCGTGGCGGTGGTCGCCCTGACCGGCGAGCCGGGCGCGGCCAGCCTCGACTGGATGGGCTGGCGGGTCGAGATGACCGCCGCCGCCGCCGCCCTGCTGACCCTGTTCACCGCTCTCGTGGCCACGATCCTGTGGCGCGGTCTGCTGTGGGTGGTCGAGGCGCCGCAACGCGCCGCCCGCGCCCGCGCCGACGCCAAGCGCAAGCAAGGCGTCGAGGCCCTGTCGCGCGGCTTCCTGGCCGTCGCCGCCGGCGATGGTTCCGAGGCCCGCCGCCTGGCGCAGAAGGCGTCCGAACTGGCCGAGGACGCCCCGGCCCTGGTTCGCGTCCTGGCCGCCCAGGCCGCCGAGGCGGCCGGCGACCACGTCGCCGCGCGCCAGGCCTACAACGCCATGCTCGGCTTCCCGGAGATGCGTCTGGCGGGCCTGCGCGGCCTGATGCAGACCGCCCTGGCCGAGGGCGACAGGGCCCTGGCCCTGCGGCACGCCGAGACGGCCTACGGCCTGGCCAAGACCGCCCGCTGGGCCTGGCGCGCGCTTCTCGAGGCGCGCCTGGAGGCGGGTGATTGGAAAGCCGCCCTGGCTCTGGTCCAGGGCGCGCTGGAGCGCAAGATCGTTCCGCCGCTGGTCGCCGAACGGGCGCGGGCCGCCCTGCTGGCGGCCTCCGCCGGCGGGCTGGAGGAGTCCGACGATCCCAAGGTCCTGGCCCAGGCGCTGGACTTCGCGACCCAGGCCGCCAAGCTCAAGCCCGACTTCGCGCCGGGCGTGGTGATGGCCGCGCGCCTGCAGGCCGCCGAGGGCAAGGCCGCCAAGGCCGGAGCCCTGATCGAGCACGCCTGGAAGCAGGCCCCGCACCCGGCCCTGTGGCTGGCCTATCGCGACCTGAAGACCAGCGAGACCCCCAAGCTGCGCGCCACGCGTCTGGCCGCCCTGGCCAATCTGAAGCCCGAAGCCCGCGAAAGCCGGCTGCTGAAGGTCGAGAGCGCCCTGATCGGCGGCGATCCGATCGCCGCCCGCGCTGCCGCCCGGCTGCTTCCGGAAGAAGCGCTGACCGCCCGGATCGCCGGCCTGATGGCCCGGGTCGCCTATGCCTGCGGCGAGGCCGACGAGGCTCGCGCCTGGGTCGCCCGGGGCGCGGCCGCGCCGCAGGAGCCCGACTGGTCGGATCTGGACCCCGAGGGCCGCGCCTTCGCCTATGCCCGGGACGACTGGGCGCGGCTGACCGTCAGCTACGCCGAGACCGGCGAGCTGATCCATCCCCGCTTCGAGCGTCGCGAGCGCACGATGAGCGAACTGCCCGAACTGCCGTCGGCCTATGCGGAATCCACGCCGTTCGTCCGGGCCGCCGAGACCGGCGGCGCGCTGATGCCCATTCCCGACGATCCGGGAATCGGGCCGGCGGGCGGCGCCGGCGGGTTCGATCCGGCCCCGTCGCCGGAGCCCGAAACCAGCGGTCCGGCGCCGCGTCGCAAGACCGGTTCACGCCGACGCTTGGCAAGCGGCCCTCGCGCCGCTAAATAGGCCCCTCCTCGCGCCGGGTCGGTGATTTGGCGCCAGGAACACCAGTGTCTTCCGACCCTGTTTCGACGGGCCCGGAGACGAAGCGCGCCGCTTTAGCTCAGCTGGTAGAGCACCTCATTCGTAATGAGGGGGTCACAGGTTCGAGTCCTGTAAGCGGCACCACCTTCCTTTTCCCTTGGCGTTCGGCGGCGCTTGGCGCCTGGGCCTGCTTGCTCGCGGAAATTCGTCCGCCGCGAGGCCGTGCGACGAAATGCCCGCCGGCGGTCTACCGCTCTAGGACAGCGCCCCCGTTGCTCAAGCTCGTGGCTAACGCCTGCCCGAAACAGCGCGTCGAACGACCATGTTCGATCAATCGCCATGAAGCTCGACAGTATGAATGCGGTATGGGGTTACATTGCTACTTGTAATGAGTTTGATTGCCTTGTGTAATTTTTCCAATGTGTGGCAATAAGTCGCGATATTTACATGGAATATGCTCTAATTTTTACTTTGAGATGATCCGCTAGTTATGGATGAACATTTCACTGTAATGATTTGTTCACATGAAAATCGACATCACCACTCCCACAAGTCCGGAAAATCCGGTCAGGGGATGCAAGAAATGTCGAAGAGAAACACCCGGAGCGGCATCGTGCTCTGCGCGCTGGCGCTGGTCGCCGCGCCGCTGAGCACCGCCCACGCCGACGCGGCCAAGGATGTCCAGGTCGCGGGCCGCGCGCTGACCTTCCTTGAAAACGGTCCGACCGGCAAAGCCGTGCTGGGCGTGGTCTTCGACCCGTCCAAGCCCGCCTCGGTCGCCGAGAAGAACGCGCCTCGGCCGTCTCGGGCGTCAGCGGCGTCGCCGCTCTCTATGTCACCGCCGGCGTCAATGTCGGCGCGGCCGCCAAGGCCAAGAAGCTGATCACCATCGGTTCGGATCCCTCCTGCGCCGCCAGCGGCGCGTGCGTGATGAGCGTCTCGGCCGACCCGAAGGTGGAGATCATCGTCAATCGCGCCGCCGCCGCGGCGGTCGGGGCGGTCTTCAAGGCCGCCTTCCGCATGATGATCCGCGAAGTCTGATCCAGCTCGAGCCCAGAGAAACAATCATGAAAAAGACACTTCTGGCCGGCGTTTCGGCCACCTTCGCCCTCTCCCTGGCCGCCACGGCCGCCCACGCCCAGTCGATCGACTACGGCGCGATGGAGCAGCTGTTCAACGAACCGGTGACCACCAGCGCCACCGGATCGCCCCAGCGCGCCACCGAAGCCCCGGCCGACATGCAGATCATCTCGGCCGATGAAATTCGCCGCTCCGGCGAGACGACCCTGCCGGGCATCCTGCAGCGCGTCGCCGGCGTCGACATGCTCAACTTCTCGGCCGGCCAGTCGGACGTCACCGTCCGCGGCTATGATCAGGTCAGCTCGCCGCGCCTGTTGGTGCTGGTTAACGGCCGTCAGGTCTATCTCGACCACTATGGCCTGACGATGTGGCAGACCATCCCGGTGCAGCTCGACGAGATCCGCCAGATCGAGGTGGTCAAGGGTCCGGGCAGCGCGCTGTTCGGCTTCAACGCCGTGTCCGGCGTCGTCAACATCATCACCTTCAACCCGAAGTTCGACAACCGCAACGTGGCGACCGTCCGGGTCGGCGATCATGGTCAGAAGAGCGCTTCGCTGGTCGCGACCCACAAGTTCGGCCAGTCGGTCTCCGCGCGCTTCTCGGCGGGCGCCGAAGAGCGTGACGAATGGGCCCGCACGGGCGCCCTGCCCACGGCGGCCACCCTGCACGATCCGCAAAGGGTCTCGACCGCGCTCGACGTCGTCGCCCAGCTGGCGCCGAAGACCGAACTGCGTCTCGAAGGCTCGTGGGCCAACGCCCAGCAGGACAGCCTGGTCGGCTACAGCTACGCCGTCACCAAGATGATCACCACCTCGGGCAAGGCGACGCTGACCTCCGACACCCGCCTTGGTCAGATCCAGGCCCAGGCCTATCAGAACCAACTGAACGCGAAATACGGCATCGCCAACGGAGTCCATTGGAAGAACACCATCACGGTGGCCAGCCTGCAGGACCTCTTCAAGGTCGGCGCCGCCCATACGTTCCGGTTCGGCGGCGAATACCGCCACAACACGCTCAACGTGGCGCCGATCGGCGGAGCGGACGTCAGCTATGACGTCTGGTCCGGCTCGGCCATGTGGAACTGGGCGATCAGCAAGACGGTGACGACCACCGCGGCCGCGCGGATCGACAGCCTGCAGCTGCAGCGCAAGGGTGTCTTCCCGGCGCGCATCCCGCTGGCCGACAACAGCAACTGGGACCGCACCATCAGCGAACCCAGCCTGAACTTCACGGCCGCCTGGACCCCCACGCCCAAGGACACCTTCAAGGCCTCCTACGCCCGCGGCGTCCAGGCGCCGAGCCTGATCGAGCTGGGCGGCGTGCAACTGGCCTCCGGGCCGGTCTATCTGCTGGGCAACCCGAACCTGGAGCCGACGATCGTCACCAACTACGAGCTGGCCTATGATCACCAGTTCGCGGCGGCCAAGCTCGGCGTCCGGCTTTTCACCCAGGATTGGCAAGGCCTGAAGAGCGGTCTCGGCACCGCGGCGCTTGACTATATGCCCACGGCGACGACCAATCCCGGCTTCACCTACAAGAACGCCGCCGACTCCAAGATGAAGGGCGTCGAGCTGACCCTGGCCGGCAAGTTGGCCGGCGGCTTCGGCTGGCACGGCGACTACACCTACACCGACGTCAAGGACACGCCGTTCGCCGGCATGAACCCCGTCGCCCGCTACACGGCCTTCGAGTCGACCACGCCCGAGACCCGCGGCAATATCGGCGCGGACTGGGTCAAGGGTCCTTGGGAAGCCGACGCCAACCTGCACTATGTCGGCGACTTCCAGTGGTACGACATCACCAACGGCGCCCTGAAGCCGGTCAAGGCCTATGCCTCCCTCTCGAGCCGCGTCGGCTACCGGATGGACAACGGCGTGACCCTGGCGGTCAGCGGTCAGAACCTGCTCAGCGAGCAACAGAAGCAGACCCGCGGTCTCGAAGCCGAGCGTCAGGTGCTGTTCTCGGTCAGCAAGGCCTGGTGATCCCAGGCGGCTTCGTCCTTCGGGGCGAAGCCGCTGATCTCCGGGGCAGGCGCGCGCTTCGTCCGGGAGCGTGCGTCCTGTCTGCCCGGCGTCTCGCGCATTTGTCGCACCCCTCCGAACCGCCTTGCGACAAAATGTCCGTAAGCGGACTGTCGCGTCAGAAGAAGCAGGCCTTTGCTTTCCTCAGCGCCAAGTAGATCGAAGTCGTGGTTCAATAGAGCAGGTATTCGATCGGTCGTGTTCCGCTCATTGTGGGTGAAAACGATCCAAATCGTTTATATTTTCGGCTACACATTCAATGATGTTACCGCACTCTGTGAGATAGCTAAGTCATGAAGACCGGATAACTTGTCAAATTGACATAGATCAATCTCATCCGGTGCGTTGAATACCAGCGTTCTCCAAATTGATTTACGGACTTGTTTACTATTGAGGCGACATCAGACGCTCCGTGAAGCCCGGAAGAAACTCGGGCAGGGGATGCAAGATGTCGAAAAGAAAAACCCGGGGCGCCGTAGCGCTCTGCGCACTGACCCTCGCGCTGGCGCCGTTGGGCGCCGCCCACGCCGACGCGGCCAAGGATGTCCAGGTCGCCGGTCGCGCGCTGACCTTCCTTGAAAACGGTCCGACCGGCAAAGCCGTGCTGGGCGTGGTCTTCGACCCGTCCAAGCCCGCCTCGGTCGCCGAGAAGAACGCAGCCTCGGCCGTCTCGGGCGTCAGCGGCGTCGCCGCCCTCTACGTCACCACCGGCGTCAATGTCGGCGCGGCCGCCAAGGCCAAGAAGCTGATCACCATCGGTTCGGACGTCTCCTGCGCCACCAGCGGCGCCTGCGTGATGAGCGTCTCGGCCGATCCCAAGGTCGAGATCGTCGTCAACCGCGCGGCCGCCGCCGCCGTGGGCGCGGTCTTCAAGGCCGCCTTCCGCATGATGATCCGCGAAGTCTGATCCAGCTCGAGCCCAGAGAAACAATCATGAAAAAGACTCTTCTGGCCGGCGTTTCGGCCACCTTCGCCCTCTCCCTGGCCGCCCTGGCGTCCACGGGGGCCGCCCACGCCCAGTCGATCGACTACGGCGCGATGCAGCAGCTGTTCAACGAACCGGTGACCACCAGCGCCACGGGCTCGCCCCAGCGCTCGACCGAGGTTCCGGTCGCCATGGAAATCATCTCGGCCGACGACATCAAGCGCTCGGGCGCCGTCGACCTGCCGACCATCCTCAGCCGCGTCGCCGGCCTGGACGTGCTGAACTGGGGCGCCGGCGCCTCGGACGTCAGCGTCCGCGGCTATGACCAGGCGATGTCGCCGCGCCTGCTGGTGCTGATCAACGGCCGTCAGGTCTATCTGGACCACTACGGCTACACCGCCTGGGCCACCCTGCCGGTGCAGCTGTCGGAAATCCGTCAGATCGAAGTCGTCAAGGGCCCCAACAGCGCCCTGTTTGGCTTCAACGCCGTGGGCGGCGTGATCAACATCATCACCCAGAACCCCAAGTTCGATGACACCGGCAGCGTCTCCCTCACCGGCGGCACGAACGGCTACGGCGAACTGTCGGTGGTCAAGTCGGTGAAGCTGGGCGAGCGCTTCTTCGCCCGTCTGTCGGCCGGCGCGGCCCAGATGGACGAGTACAAGACCAACGCGGCCGTTGCGTCCAACCTGCTGACCGACCCGGCCCGGGTCTCGGTCAACCTCGACACCATCGCCCAGCTGACCGAGAAGACCGAACTGCGCGTCGAAGGCTCGTGGTCGAACGTCCAGGTCAGCGAAGTGGTCTCCAACATCGACTACTCGCCCAGCAAGTACGTCACGACCTCGGTCAAGGCGACCCTGGCTTCCGACACCCGTCTTGGCCTGCTGCAGGCCTCGGCCTATGAAACCAATCTGACGGCCAAGCAGGTCGTGGTCGGCCAATCGGCCCGCTTCGAGAACAAGCTGGACGTCCTCAGCGTCCAGGACCTGTTCAAGATCGGCGCGAACCACACGTTCCGCATCGGCGGCGAATACCGCAAGAACCAGGTCAACACCGCGCCGCTGGTCGGCGGCAAGCTGAGCTACGAGGTCGCTTCGATCTCGGGCATGTGGAACTGGGCGATCAGCGAGAAGCTGGCCGTGACCGCCGCCGGCCGCTACGACGACCTGAGCCTGTCGCGTGAAGGCACGTTCCCGGCCGGCTACCCGGCCGTGACCAACGCCTACTGGGATCGCTCGATCAAGAAGGCCAGCTACAACCTCGGCGTCGTCTATCGTCCGACCCAGGCCGACACCTTCAAGGCCACCGCCGCGCGCGGCGTGCAGGTTCCGACCCTGGTCGACCTGGGCGCGGTTCAGCTGCGGGTCGCCGCCGGTCCCTACACCATCGGCGTGATCGGCAACCCGACCCTGGAGCCCTCGATCGTCACCAACTATGAAGTCGGTTACGAGCGCGCGCTGCCGGGCCTGGACGCCAAGGCCGGCGTCAGCGTCTTCACCCAGAAGACCGAAGACGTGAAGGGCCAGCCGACCTCGGCCCAGATCGATGTCATGCCGACCGCGCCGGGTGTCCTGCCGCTGCTCAGCTACCGCAACGTGGGCGACAGCGAGATGTGGGGCGTCGAACTGACCGCTTCGGGCAAGATCTCGGGCGGCTACCACTGGAGCGGCAACTGGGCGTTCACCGACGTCGACGACCAGCCGACCGCCGGCTTCTCGCCGACCATCCGCCTGACGAACTTCTCGGCCACGACGCCGGAAGTGCGGGCCAACGTGTCGTTCGGCTGGTCGAACGCCGAATGGTCGGCCGACGCCTTCGCCCACTACACCGGCGACTTCAAGGGCTACACCTCGGACCAGACCCCGGTCCTGGCGGACATCGAGGGTTACGTCACCCTGGGCGGCCGCGTGGCCCGCACCTTCGACCACGGCCTGACCCTGGCGGTCAGCGGTCAGAACCTGACCGAAGGCCGACAGCGCCAGACCACCGGCCTGGAAGTCGAGCGTCGCGCCTTCGTGACCCTCAGCAAGGCCTGGTAAGCCCAGCGCTCACCGGAAACGAGAAGGGCCCCGTCGCGAGACGGGGCCCTTTTTCGTTGGAGATCCCCGATCTCGGCGCCGAGAGCGGACAGAATGAGCGTCCGCCGTGGGTGGAAGGTGGACATCGACCGGATGGTCGCGCCAAGCGAGACCCACGCCCCGCCACAAGGCGGATACTGGGGCGGCTTGGGCATGGCTGGGCGTCCCCAAGCCGAACCGGGTTAGACCTCTTCAATATCCGGCAGCGCCCAACTGGCGTCGAAATACGCCTCCAGTGGCGCGTAGAGGCGGAAGTACGTGAACCAGGCCCGTCCGGGCACGGTCGGGATCCAATTCGACTCCGGCGCGCCTTCAGGGGGCTCGGGACCGAACACCAAGTCGATCGAGCCGTCGGGGTTGGTCGCCAGGTCGTGGCGCGAGCTGCGGTCCACCTTGTCCAGCGGCGTGTCGATGAAGCACCGGGTCTCGATGTCGTAGAGCGTCACCGACCACCACTGACCCACCGGGACATTCGGCGGCACATGCAGGCGATAGGTCTTGCCGCCGTCGAGCCAACGCCCAGCTGCGTCGCGATAGGTGGACAGATAGGCCTGGCCCTCGCCTGGCGTGTGGGTCGTCATGCCCGCCGAAAGCCCGACAGCCTCGTAGAACCACGACGCCCGCTCATCGAGCTCGGAATAGAATTCCGACTGCTGGCTGAGGTCGACGTTCACCACCCGGTCCCAACGCCCGCGATAGGTCGCGGTGGCAAAGCGCTTGTCGAAGGAATTGGCGATGGCCATCAGCCGGCCGATCCGGGCGCCGTCGGCCAGCGCTTTGGCCTGAACCGAGGTCGGTTGGAACGGCTTGCCCTTCTCCAAACCCAACGGTTTGAGCATCGCCATGATCAGACGATCCTCTTCCTTGACCGGTTCGACCTGCAAGATCGCGTCGAGCCGCTCCCAGTACGCCATGCCGGTCGGATGGGTCCCGCTCCAGGCCCGCCCTTCGGGCCGGACCACGCGGGTCTTGCGCGGCGCGGCGGCGTCCTGGGCTGGATAGGCCTGATAGCCCGCCAGGACTCGCGCGGCTTCGTCCGGGTCGGTGGCCAGGATGCGGGTGGCGTGCATGATGTTGAAGGTCGGCGAACGCACCACGTGATCCGCCGTAAAGCCTTTCGGCGCGTCCTGGCCAGGGCCCAGGATCAGATAGCGCCCCCCATTGCCCTTGTCCGGACCGGTCAGGCCGAAGTCAACGATCGACCGCTGCCAGAAGTCGCCGCAACCGCCCGCCGTTTCGCCCGCCGGATAGTCGACGACGAGCGGACCGGTCCGCGCCAGGTTCACGAAGCCGACGATATAGGGCGTGGTGCCGTTGGCGGTGATCAAGCCAAGCTTGTCGCGAGGGCTGACGTACTGGACGATGTCGCCGTCCCGAGCGCCGAACACCGTCTCGTGCTGGTTCTGCCATTGGGCGTACCCAATGATCGGCAAGGCCCACAGATAGGCTTGGCAGGCCCGCTGGAAGTCGCGCTCCTCGTAGAGGTGGTCGATGGCCGCTTGATCGGGCAAGCCCTGCCTGTCCAGGCCTAACGGCCCGATGCGGGTGTCCGTCTCGCCGCCTTTCGGACTGAAGCTGCGTTCGGAAGCGACGGGCGATGTCTCGAGATCGGACATGGGCGAAACTCCTAGGTCACTTTGCGGACGGAAGGCGGCGGCCAGCCGCCGGTCTGAGCCGGCTGGCTGGGGCCGTAGAGACGGAAGATCACGTTGAATGGTCCGCTCTTGGGCGACGGCAGCCAGTTGCCCTGATTGTCGGCTCCCGGCGGATTGTGCTGGACGTAGATTGTGAGCGAACCGTCGTCTCCGAACTTGAGCCCCGGACTGCGGTCGCCCAGGGAATAGCGGTTGATGCTGTTTTCGGAGAGCAGCCGGCTGGGCAGCTCATAGAGCGTCGCCGACCAGAAATACTTGGCGGGCGGAAGCTGGTCCTTGGCCAAGCGTATTTCGTAGCGGCTGGCCCCGTCCAAGGGCTGGCCGGTGGAGTCCTGGTCGGCCCCGACATAGACCGCCTCCTCGGCCGCGTTGCCGTAGATGCCCATGGCGGCGGCGACCGCCCGTTTGAGGTAGTCGTCGCCCAGTTGTTCACGGGACCCGAACAGGCCGATCGAACTCTTGGTCACCGCGATCTTGGCCTTCAGGGCCGCCTGACCGTCCTGCGCTCCGCCAATGACGGCGGCGCGGTCGGCTTCGCTCAGGCTCGCCAGGTCGAAGGGCTTGCCCGGCCCGATCCCGACCTTGGCGAAGCGGGCCATCAGGCCGGCCTCCGACGCCGCCGGCGGCTGGGTGAACTGCAGCAGGAAATTCAACAGGCCGATGAACTCTGGCCCCAGCCACTTCTTCTCATCCCAGGCGGGCCAGGTGATGGCGGGCGCGGCCGCTGGCGCGGCCGTCTTGGCGAAGGCCGATAACGGTTGGAGCTTGTACTGGGCCTGGAAGGCCTTGAGCGCGGCGATGTCCGAAGGCCCCAGCAGGCTGGTGCGGCCCAGGTCGACCACGATGTCGCTTTCAGCCTTCAGCACCTTGGCGATCCCGGCCGGGGGCGGTCCGTTCCATTTGGGACCGGCGATCAGGTAGCTGCCCGGACCTTCACCCGTGGCGCGTACGCCGACATAGCCGAAGATCTGCGTGAACAGGTCCATCCACTGGTGGACATAATACCGGCCGGCTTGGGCGGCTGGCACGGTCAGCACCCAGGGTTCGGCCCGCAGGTCCAGCCAAGCCCAGCTATAGGGCGTGTCGTTGTTGGGGGTGACGATGTCGCGGTTGGCCGGAGTGAAGAACTGGGCGTAGTGGCGGAACTTGCCGAAGCCGCCGACATAGCCGGGATTGGCTGGGTCGAGCGTCTGCTTGGCCAGGGTCGCGTAGTTCATGATCATGGGATAGGCGTAGATCCAGGCGTCGCGGACGATGGTGCGTGGATCGCTTGACCCCGCTGTGTCGTCATCAGAGGGCGGAGCCGAGATCTGGCTCTTGGGACCGCACGAGGCCATCAGGCCGATTCCGCCGAGCGACGCCGCGCCGGCCAAAAGCAAACGTCTGGATGGGATCATGGCAGCCTCCATCGCCACAGACTGCGGCGCGGAGCACGTCGCCGACATGGAGGCGAACCCCTGCGGAGACACGGGATTCCCGCAGACAGGTACGGAAAAAAGCCTGAGCCTCCATCCCGCAAATCGCCCGTAGGCCTTGGACGCCGCCGCAGGGGCGATCTAGCCTGGGAGCGTGCCGACAGCGGGCGGTCTGCTATCGCCGCGCCAATGTCCGAAGGGTCGAAGGCGGACCTAGTCCCAGCCCTTGATCTTTTTCTTTTTGCCCAGGGCGAACAGGCCCGGATAGGGGCCCTTGCCGGTGCGGTACAGGCACCAGTCGTCGTCCTTCTTGCAGTCGCCGTCGAAGGCCGCCTTCTTGTCGGGGTCGATGGCGGCGTACAGCGCCGGCCCGTTCTTGTTCTTGGCGCCCAGGGCCTCGGCGCAGGCCTCGCGCTCGGCCTTGGTCAGCTGGACGATGTCGGCCTCGGTGCAGCCGCTCTTGCGCGCGGCCTCGCGCAGGGCCTCGCCGCCGCCGGTCAGGGTTCCTCGCGCCGTGAAGCCGGGCGGGGCGACGACCTGGCCGCGCTGTGAAGGAGTCGGCGCCGGGACGGACAGAGTCGGCACGCCCGGCGGCGGAGCGCGGAGGGCGGGATGGAAGGCCGTCGTCGCGGAGGCCCGCGCCCGCGGCGCGGGGCGGTCGGGCGCGGCCGGGGCCAGCAGGCTCACCTCGACGCTGCGGGGCTCGACCAGGCTCGGCGCGGGCGGCACGGCGATCAGCAGCGCCCAGCCCAGCAGGCCGTGGAACGCCAGCGACAGGCCGCCGACCACCAGCCAGCGCCGCCTGCCCGCGCTAATGGCCGATCTCACGGAACGCGGTCCTGGACCTGAGGCATGCCGACCTTCCTGGCGGACCGCTCGGGCGCCGTCACTGGCGGGATGCGTCAAGAATAGGCTCGATCTCACCGAACCGAGCTCTAGCGACGGGGTGGGGCCGGACGATGGCCGCGACAAGTCGGGCCTGAAACGAATGCGGCCAAACGAAAAGGGCCCGGCGTCGCCGCCGGGCCCTTCCATTGTCATGAGGCGCGGCCGTCAGGCGGCGGCCTTCTCCTTGACGCCGAAGCGGCTGTAGAAGGTCTCGCCCTTGGCGGCCATGTCGCGCAGCAGTTGCGGCGGGGCGAAGCGGGCGCCGTACTTCTGGGCCAGGGCGTCGCAGGCCTCGACGAACTTGGCCACGCCCACGCCGTCGATCAGGCTGACCGGGCCGCCGGTCCAGGGCGCGAAGCCCCAGCCCAGGATGGCCCCGACGTCGGCTTCACGCGGGTCGGTGATCACGCCTTCCTCGAAGCAGCGGGCGGCTTCCACGGCCTGGCGGTAGAGGAGCCGGGTGCGGATCTCCTCGATGCCGGCCTTGTCGACCTCGGCGATCTTGACCGGCGCCAGCTTGGCCAGGCCCGGCCACAGGGTCTTGGGGCCGTTCTCCGGATAGTCGTAGAAGCCCTTGCCGTTCTTGCGGCCGTAGCGGCCTTCGCCCTCGACCATCTTCTCGATGATCGTGGTGAAGGGGCGCTCCTCGTACTTGTCGCCGAGGTCCTTCTTGGTCTGCTGGGCGATCTTGTAGGAGAGGTCCAGCGCGACGTCGTCGTGCATCTCCAGCGGACCGCGCGGCATGCCGGTGGCCCGGCCGACATTGTCGATGATGGCCGGGGCGTAGCCGTCGGCCAGCAGCTCCATGCCTTCCTGCACGAAGGTGCCGAAGCAGCGGCTGGTGTAGAAGCCGCGGCTGTCGTTGACGACGATCGGGGTCTTCTTGATCTTCAGGACGTAGTCGATCGACTTGGCCAGGGCTTCCTGGCTGGTCTCGTCGCCCATGATCAGTTCGACCAGGCCCATCTTGTCGACCGGCGAGAAGAAATGGATGCCGATGAACGAGGCCGGACGCACC
Source organism: Caulobacter sp. Root487D2Y (assembly GCF_001427165.1). Classification (NCBI taxonomy): domain Bacteria; kingdom Pseudomonadati; phylum Pseudomonadota; class Alphaproteobacteria; order Caulobacterales; family Caulobacteraceae; genus Caulobacter; species Caulobacter sp. Root487D2Y. The sequence goes on along the minus strand of NZ_LMFD01000001.1, from coordinate 14,218 downwards.
GAGGCCTTGGCCAGGCCGGTGATCGGCAGGGTCGAGGTGTTGGAGCCGAAGATCGCGGTGTCGGCCAGCTGGGCTTCCGCCAGCTTGGTGACCGAAGCCTTGACCTCGCGGTTCTCGAACACGGCCTCGACGACCAGGTCCGAACCCTTGACGTCGGCGTAGTCGGCGGTCGGGTGGATCAGGGCCAGGATCGCTTCGCCCTTTTCCGGGGTCATCTTGCCGCGCGAGACGGCCTTCTTGACCAGGCCCTCGGCGTAGCCCTTGCCCTTGTCGGCGGCTTCCTGCGTCTGGTCGATCAGCACGGTCTCGATGCCGGCCATGGCTTGGACATAGGCGATGCCCGCGCCCATCATGCCGGCGCCGAGCACGGCCACCTTCTTGACGTCGTAGTGCGGCACGCCGGCCGGACGGCCCGAGCCCTTGCCCAGTTCCTGCAAGGACAGGAACAGGGTGCGGATCATGCCCTTGGCCTGGGGCGACATCATCGTCTTCAGGAAGTAGCGGGTCTCGATGCGCAGGGCGGCGTCGAACGGCACCTGCAGGCCCTCATAGACCGCCTTCATGATGTTCAGCTGGGCGGGATAGTTGCCGTAGGTGGTCTTGCGCAGCATGGCGTTGCCCATGACGAAGACCTGGCTGCCGCCGGCCGAATAGGGGCCGCCGCCGGGGATCTTGAAGTCCTTCTTGTCCCATGGCGCGACCGGGTCGCCCTTGGTCTTGATCCAGGTCTTGGCGGCCTCGACCTCTTGGCCGGCCGGGACGACCTCGTGCACGACCTTGAGGGCCAGGGCCTCGGCCGGCTTCATCGACTTGCCTTCCAGCAGGTACGGCGCGGCGGCCATCACGCCCATCAGGCGCGGCAGGCGCTGGGTGCCGCCGGCCCCCGGCAGCAGGCCGACCTTGGCTTCCGGCAGGGCCAGCTGGATCTTCGGATTGTCGGCGACCACGCGATAGTGGCAGGCCAGGGTGATTTCCAGCCCGCCGCCCATGGCCAGGCCGTTGACGGCCGCGGCCACCGGCTTGCCGCAGGTCTCCAGGGCGCGGAACGCCTTGTTCAGCGCGAAGCCGGCCTCGAAGGCGGCCTTCAGGCCCTCTTCGCCCGGCTTGCCGCCGCCCAGTCCGCCGCTGCCGCCCAGTTCGCCCAGGTCGGCGCCGGCGCAGAAGCCGGTGGTCTTGCCCGAGGTGATCACCGCGCCCTTGATGGCGGCGTCGGACTTGATGGTTTCCACCACCTCGCCGATTTCCTTGATCACCGAAGCGGTCAGGGTGTTCATCGAACGGCCGGGCACGTCGAAGGTGACCAGGGCGATGCCGTCGCCGTCGACCTCGATCTTGAAGTTTTCCATGTCTCTAGTCCTCGGCTCTTAGACGCGTTCGATGACGGTGGCGGTGCCCATGCCGGCGCCGACGCACAGGGTGATCAGGGCGGTTTCCTTGTCCGAGCGCTCCAGCTCGTCGAGCATGGTGCCCAGGATCATCGCGCCGGTGGCGCCCAGCGGGTGGCCCATGGCGATGGCGCCGCCGTTCACGTTCATCTTGTCGTGCGGGATGTTCAGCGCCTGCATCATGCGCAGGACGACGGCGGCGAAGGCTTCGTTCAGCTCGTAGAGGTCGATGTCGGAGACCTCCATCTTCAGCTTCTTGAGCAGCTTCTCGGTGACCAGCGACGGGCCGGTCAGCATGATCGAGGGCTCGCTGCCGATCGAGGCCGCGCCCTTGATGCGGGCGCGGGCCTTCAGGCCCAGGGCCTCGCCCATTTCCTTGGTGCCGATCAGCACGCCGGCGGCGCCGTCGACGATGCCCGAGCTGTTGCCGGCGTGGTGGACGTGATTGACCTTTTCCACCTGCGGATAGCGCTGCTGCACGACCGCGTCGAAGGCCATCTCGCCCATGCCCGTGAACGACGGGTTCAGCGAGGCCAGGGTCTGCATGGTGGTGTTTCCGCGCACCGTTTCGTCGTGATCGAGGATCGTCAGGCCCAGCTGGTCCTTGACGCCGATCACCGACTTCTTGAAGCGGCCGTCGGCCCACGAGGCGGCGGCGCGGCGCTGGCTCTCGACGGCGTAGGCGTCGACGTCGTCGCGGCTGAAGCCGTACAGCGAGGCGATCAGGTCGGCCGAGACGCCCTGCGGGGCGAAATAGGTCTTGAAGGCCGAGGACGGGTCGGTGGGCCAGGCGCCGCCGTCGCTGCCCATGGGCACGCGGCTCATGCTCTCGACGCCGCCGCCGATTGCCAGCTGGGCTTCACCCGAGGCGACCTTGGCCGCGGCCATGTTCACCGCTTCCAGGCCCGAGGCGCAGAAGCGGTTGATCTGCACGCCGGCGACGCTTTCGGCGTAGTCGGCGGTCAGCACAGCGGTGCGGGCGATGTCGCTGCCCTGCTCGCCCACCGGGGCGACGCAGCCGAGCACGACGTCGTCGACATGCGAGGTGTCGAGGTTGTTGCGGTCACGGAGGGCTTCCAGGACCTGGGTCGCCAGGGACAGCGAGGTGATCTCGTGCAGAGATCCGTCCTTCTTGCCCTTGCCGCGCGGCGTGCGCACGGCGTCAAAGATGTAAGCGTCGGCCATTTGATGGCTCCTTCCTGCGTAGGCTTGGATGGTTCGTTAACCAAAAAGGCGTCTGATTCCGGTGATTTGGAGATCAGGACGATGACGGCAGCTGAGCGCTCGACGGACGTGGCCCACCCGGCGGTGAGCGACTTCATCGCGCGCGGCTATCATGTGTTCGGCGACGGTGTGGACCCGGCGGCAGCGAGCGCGCTGCTGGCCAAGATCCGGAGCCTGCGGACGTTCGACGCGGATCTTTTCCTGTCCGAAGCCGAGTTCGACGCCGACCCGCAATATATCGGGGTCAACCCCGCGCCGGGCCGCAACCTGCTGGAGCGGTTCGAGGACGACCTGGCCTTCGTCGAGAAGGACCCGGCGATCGTCGCGGCCCTGAACGCCCTGCTGGGCGACGGCTACGAGATCCTGCTCAAGAAGCTGATCTGCGGCGTGCCGGCCAGCGTCGTGCCCGACTGGCTGAAGGCCCGCATCGCCGGCAACCCGGTCAACAACCTGGGCGCCTATGTGAGGGCCCCGTTCCGGGACATCACCTATTTCTACGGCATCGACTTCCACCAGGACCTGATCGACTACAAGGACCGGGAAGCCGACTTCATCACCCTGTACATCTACCTGCACGACGTGGGGACGCACGACGCCCCGCTGTTCCTGCTGGAGGACAGCCACAAGCTGGGCGGGACGCTGTTCCCGCACGATCTCGCCAAGAACGACGCCGGCTGGCTGTACCGCGACGGGCGCGGCCACGAGGTCCAGACCAAGCAGCACCTGCTGACCGGCAAGACCGGCTACGCGGCCATGTGGCACGCCTGCACCCTGCACGGCACCCAGCCCGACGCGGCCGACAACGAACGCCTTTCCCTGCGCTACCTGATCGCCCGCAAGCCGGGCGTCGCCGCGCCGGGCATGGACGCGGTCAACGCCACCCTGCTGGGCCCCCTCAGCCTGGAGGCCACGCGCAAGGATCTGGACGCCCGCGGCGCGGCCCAGATCAAGGCCAACAGCGTCAACAAGGCGTAGGGCCAGGCTCATTATTTCCACGTGCCGATCGGCGCCTTGGCGATCTGGGCGCACGACAGGCCCCGGGCCGAGGCCTTGGCGCTGTAGGTGACGCGGTAGCCGAACTCGGGCGGCGGCAGGGCGCAGGCCTTGAAGCCCGGCGTGGTCACCGACAGGGTCCAGTCGGCCACCTTCGAGCGCAGCAGGTTGTTGCACTGGTCGACATTGGCCTTCAGCGGCAGCTCGAAATCGCCCGGCGGCTTGGAGTGGGGGTTCTTGGCCACCAGCTTGCCGGAGAAGAACAGCGGGCGCGGACCGGCCGCGCGCACGCAGACCACGGCCGAGCGGCTGTCCGAAGCGGCCCCTGGAGCAGCGGGCGCGGCGTGCTGGGCGGGCGGCTGGGGCGGCGGCGCGACGATCAACGGCATCAGCGGATCTCCTTGCAGGTCAACGGCCCGAAAAAGCTCTTGCGATAGACGAAGGTCAGGCGCTCGCCGGCCTTGAGCGGCCGCGTCGGACGGCAGATCGTGTCGCCGCGGCGCCGGTCGCCGCCGACGGAGCCGCCGTGGATCACCAGCTGCGGCTTGGCCGGGGTCAGGCCCTCGACGTTGGCGCAGCCTGTCTGGCGGGCGTCCACCGCCGGGAACGGCGTCTCGACCAGGGGTGCGCGATAGGTGAGGCTGGTCCCCTCGAGCTTGGCCGAGGTGGTCTTGAAGCGGCCGTCGCGCACCAGTCCGGACACGGCCGTATCCGTCGCGTTGGTCAGGCACAGGACGATGGCGGCTTCCAGCAACATGGCTAGAGCGTCCTCGCGATCAGCAGCTTCATGATCTCGTTGGTGCCGCCGTAGATGCGCTGCACACGGCTGTCGCGATACATGCGGGCGATCGGATACTCGTTCATAAAGCCGTAGCCGCCGAACAGTTGCAGGCAGCGGTCGACGATCTTGTTCTCCAGGTCGCTGACCCAGTATTTGGCCATCGAGGCGGTGGCGGCGTCCAGCTTGCCGGCCAGATGTTGCTCGATGCAGTGGTTGACGAACACCTTGGCGACGGTCGCCTCGGTCTTGCATTCGGCCAGCACGAACTGGGTGTTCTGGAAGTCGATGATCGCCTTGCCGAACGCCTTGCGCTGCTTGACGTAGTCGATCGTCAGCTCCAGCGCCCGCTCGATGGTGGCCATGCCCTGGACGGCGATGTTCAGCCGCTCCTGGGGCAGTTGGCCCATCAGCTGGAAGAAGCCCTGGCCCTCGTCGGAGCCCAGCAGGTTCTCGGTGGGAACCTTGACGTCGTTGAAGAACAGCTCGGAGGTGTCCTGGGCCTCGTGGCCCAGCTTGTCGAGGTTGCGGCCGCGCTCGAAGCCTTCGGTCCCGTCCGTCTCGACGACGATCAGCGAGGTGCCGCGCGCGCCGGCGGTTGGGTCGGTCTTGACGACGACAATGATGAGATTGGCGGTCTGGCCGTTGGTGATGAAGGTCTTGGACCCGTTGATCACGTACTGGTTGCCGACGACCTTGGCGCTGGACTTGATGCCCTGCAGGTCGGACCCCGCGCCCGGCTCGGTCATGGCGATGGCGCCGACCAGTTCGCCGGTGCACAGGCGCGGCAGCCAGCGCCGCTTCTGCTCCTCGGTGCCGTAGTGGAAGATGTAGGGGGCGACGATGGCGTTGTGCAGGCTGATGCCGAAGCCGTCGACGCCCTTCAGGCCCAGCTGCTCCATCAGCACGGCCTCGTGGCGATAGTCGCCGCCGGCCCCGCCGTATGCCTCCGGAACGGTCAGGCCGAGCAGTCCCGCCCGGCCCGCCTTGTTCCACATCTCGCGGTCGACGACGTGGTTCTTGCGCCACGTCGCCACCACGGCCTCGGGGGCGTGCTCGTCGAAGAACTTGCCGACCGCGTCCTCGAAGATCGCGATGTCCTCTTCGGCCATGAAGGCCGGCTTTTCGACGTTGAGCACGCTCATGATCAGAAGGCCTCCGCGGGCAGCGCCATCAGGGTCGCCGAACCGGTCTTCAGCTTGGCCAGATGCGCCCCTGCGTCAGGCAAGATGCGTTCGACGAAATATTTCGCCGTGACGACCTTGGTGGTGAAGAAGGGGTCGGTCGAGCCGGCGGCGATCTTGGCGTTGGCCGCCTTGACCATCAGGCACCACATGTAGGCCAGGCCCGTCAGGCCGAACAGGTGCATGTAGTCGGTCGAGGCCGCGCCGGCGTTGTCGGGGTTCTGCAGGCCGTTCTGCATCAGCCACATGGTGCCGTCCTGCAGCTGGGCCTTCACGCCGGCCAGGGCCTCGATGAACGGCTTCAGCTCGGCGTCGCTGTCGTTCTCGCCGATGAACTGGTCGATTTCCTGGAAGAAGGTCATCACGCCGCGGCCGCCCTTGGCCGCCAGCTTGCGGCCGACCAGGTCCAGCGCCTGGATGCCGTTGGTGCCTTCGTAGATCAGGGCGATGCGGACGTCGCGCAGGTACTGGCTGGCCGGGAAGTGCTCGGTGAAGCCGCTGCCGCCGTGCACCTGCATGGCGTCCGAGCAGATCTTGAAGCCCTTGTCGGTCAGGTAGCCTTTCAGCACCGGCGTCATCAGGCCCATATAGTCCTCGGCCTTGGCGCGCACGGCCTCGTCCGGGTGGTGGTGGGCCAGGTCGCCGTGCAGGGCGGTCCAGAACAGGAAGGCGCGGCCGCCTTCGATCAGGGCCTTGCTCTCCAGCAGCATGCGACGCACGTCCGGGTGGACGATGATGGGGTCGGCCGGGCCGTCGGCGTTCTTCGGGCCGGTCAGCGAACGGCCTTGCAGGCGGTCCTTGGCGAAGGCGACGGCGGCCTGGTAGGCGGCCTCGGCCTGGGCCACGCCCTGCAGGCCCACACCCAGGCGGGCCTCGTTCATCATCACGAACATCAGCTTCAGGCCGCTGTTCTCTTCGCCGATCAGCCAGCCCTTGGCGTCCTCGTACTGCATCACGCAGGTGGCGTTGCCGTGGATGCCCATCTTCTCTTCGAGGCCGACGCACTTGACGCCCTCGTTGCGCTCGCCGACCGAGCCGTCGGCCTTGGGCAGGAACTTCGGCACGATGAACAGGCTGATGCCCTTCACGCCGGCCGGGGCGCCCTCGATGCGGGCCAGCACCAGGTGGACGATGTTGTCGGCCATGTCGTGTTCGCCGGCGCTGATCCAGATCTTCTGGCCGCTGATGCGATAGGTCCCGTCAGCCTGCGGAACCGCCTTGGTCCGCAGCAGGCCCAGGTCCGTGCCGCACTGCGGCTCGGTCAGGTTCATGGTGCCGGTCCATTCGCCGGACACCATCTTGGGCAGATAGGTCTGCTTCTGCTCGTCGCTGCCGCCGGTGTGGATGGCCGAATAGGCGCCGTGGGCCAGGCCCGGATACATCGAGAACGCCATGTTGGCCGAGCTCGACATCTCGCTGAAGGCCAGGTTGACGACGTGGGGCAGGCCCTGGCCGCCGTAGGCCGGGTCCGAGCCCAGGCCCGTCCAGCCGCCTTCGCACAGCTGCTTGTAGGCTTCCTTGAAGCCGTCCGGCGTCTTGACCGTGAAGTCCTTGCTCCAGACGCAGCCCTGCTTGTCGCCGACGGGGTTCAGCGGGGCCAGGACCTCGCCGGTGAACTGGCCGGCGGCCTCGAGGATCTGCTCGACGGTCTCGAACGACGCGTCGGCGAAGCCCGGCAGGTTGCCGTGCTGATCGATGTTGAGCACGTCGCGCAGGAGGAAGGCGTGTTCGCGAACGGGCGGCTGGTAGGTCATGAAACAGTCCTGGTCAGTCAGATCGGGGGAGGAGAGAGAAGACGCCGCGCGCCGTTCCGGTCTTGGAGGAGGAACACGGTGTCGGGTCTACTTGCCCAACGCCGCTTCGCCGTGACCGTCGAGCCGGGCGCGCAGCACCTGGTCGTAGTCGGCGGCGCGGGGCAGCAGGTCCGGGCGGATCTCGGCCAGGCGCCGCTCGAGGCGGGCGCAGGCTTCGCGCAGTTCGATCAGGGCGCCGTCGATGTCCTCGCGCTGCTGCTCCAGCGCGGTGGCGCGCTCGCGGAACTTCTTCAGCGACCGGGCCATCTGGGCCGCGCCGTCGTCGTTCTCGTCATAGAGGTCGAGCAGTTCGCGGATTTCCGACAGCGAAAGGCCCACGCGCTTGCCGCGCAGGATCAGCTGCAGGCGGACGCGGTCCTTGTGGGAATAGACGCGGTTGAGGCCCTCGCGGGCCGGGGTCAGCAGGCCCTTGTCCTCATAGAAGCGCAACGCGCGCGGCGTGGCTTTGAACTCGTTGCACAGCTGACGGATTGTAAAGGTGCGCTCTGGACGTCGCAGGTCGGCCAACATTCGAACCCTCCCTGGGCAGGCCCGACTTCTGCGGCCGGGCCGGTTGGTTATCGTCGATCACCATAGGCCCGCGGCATTCTGTCGTCAACGTTTACGTAAACGTCAACTTGGCTGTAGGCGAATAGGTTTACTTTCCTAGAGGCGAGGCATATTTTTCGGGACCACGGCCCAGGATGCAGCCATGTCGTCTCTGTCGCACACCGAAATCTGGACCGCGATCGACGCCCTGGCCAAGCGTTTCGACATGAGCCCGTCGGCCATGGCCAAGCTCGCCGGTCTGGACCCCACCAGCTTCAACCGCTCGAAGCGCGGCGACGGCGACGCTCGCCCGCGCTGGCCCTCGACCGAGAGCCTGGCCAAGGTGCTGGAGGCGACGGGGGTCGGATTTTCGGAGTTCGCGGCCCTGACCGAAAGGGCGCCCAGACCCAATCCGCGCGCCGTCCCGCTGATCGGCTTCGCCCAGGCCGGGGCTGAAGGCCTGTTCGACGAGACCGGCGCGCCGACCGGTCCCGAGTGGGACGAGATCGATTTCCCGGGGTTGGGCGAGGAGAGCGTCTACGCCCTGGAGATCACCGGAGACGCGCTGGTCCCGGTCTTCCGCGACGGCGACCGCATCCTGGTCTCGCCGACGGTCCCGCCGCGCCGGGGCGACCGGGTGGTGGTGCGAACCGCGGGCGGCGAATTGCTGATCAAGGAGTTGGCGCGGGTCACGGCCCGCAGCGTCGAGCTGGCGTCGCTCAATCGCGTTGATGGGGGCGACGGCGGGGATCGGACGCTGGATCTGGCCGAGGTGGTGTGGATCGCCCGGATCCTGTGGGCCAGCCAGTAGGCGACCCCTGGTCGGATAGGGGGGTCAGGTGCGGGGGCAGTCGGCGTGCTTGCTCTGCAGCCAGGCGGTCAGGTCGCCTTCCCAGGGCGCGTCGCACGAGATGTCGACGCGGTAGGACGCCCAGTTGTCGTTGTGAGCGGCTTCGACATGCGCGGCGGGGAACTGGGCGGCCAGTTCGCCAAGCAGCGAGTCGAATTCCGAACGGTCCGAAGGGCGAAGGGTGAAGCAAGCCATGAGACTAACCTTGGTTCTGATGAAACCAGACTAGACTCCAAATTGCGGACAGACCCTTAACCGACAATTTAGCTGTTGTTCATCTATCGGGTCATGGTGTCGCAGGCGACGGTCAGCCGCCCAGCGCGCCGGCGACCACCTCGCGCGCCTGATCCTGAACTTCCCGCAAGTGGTCCGGACCGAGGAACGACTCGGCGTAGATCTTGTAGACGTCCTCGGTGCCCGAGGGGCGGGCGGCGAACCAGGCGTTTCGGGTCACCACCTTGAGGCCACCGATCGCCTCGCCGTTGCCCGGGGCCTCGGTCAGGATCCGCTCGATCGGCTCGCCGGCCAGCGTGTTCGCCGTAACGTCGCTGGGGCTCAGGGAGGCCAGGCGCGCCTTTTCCTCGCGCGAGGCGGGGGCGTCGATGCGGGCATAGGCCGGGGCGCCGTGCTCGGCGGTCAGGTCGGCATAGAGCCGGCTGGGGCTGGCCCCGGTCACGCCCTGGATCTCGGCGGCCAGCAGGCCCAGCAGCAGCCCGTCCTTGTCGGTGGTCCAGACCGTTCCGTCCTGGCGCAGGAAGGCCGCGCCCGCCGACTCCTCGCCGCCGAAGCCGACGCTGCCGTCCAGCAGCCCCGGCACGAAATGCTTGAAGCCGACCGGCACCTCCAGCAGGCGGCGGCCCAGCTTGGCGACCACGCGGTCGATCATCGAGGACGAGACCAGGGTCTTGCCGACGGCGACGTCCGCGCCCCATCGCGGGCGATGGGTGAACAGGTAGGCGATCGCCGCGGCCAGGTAGTGGTTGGGGTTCATCAGGCCGGCGTCCGGCGTGACGATCCCGTGGCGGTCGGCGTCGGCGTCGTTGCCGATCGCCACGTCGTACCGCGCCCCGCCCCGCATGGTGCGGATCAGGTTGGCCATCGCCGAGGCCGACGAGCAGTCCATGCGGATCTTGCCGTCGGTGTCGAGCGGCATGAACGCCCAGCGCGGATCGACGCGGTCGTCGACCACGGTCAGGTCCAGCCCGTGCCGGTCGGCGATCTCGCCCCAATAGGCGACGGCCGCGCCGCCCAGCGGGTCGGCCGCGATCCTGACGCCGGCGCGGCGCACGGCCTCCAGGTCCAGGACGCTGGGCAGGTCGTCGACGTAGTTGGCCAGGAAGTCGTACGCGCCCGCCGCCGCCCGGGCCCGTTCGAACGGAATGCGGCGGACGTCCGCCAGGCCGTCCTTCAGCAGCTGGTTGGCCCGCGCCGCGATCGCCGTCGTGGCGTCCGAACCGGCGGGCCCGCCGGACGGCGGATTGTACTTGAAGCCGCCGTCGCGTGGCGGGTTGTGCGAGGGGGTGATCAGCACGCCGTCGGCCGATCCCGGCGCGACCCGGTTGTGCTTGAGAATGGCGTGGGACACCGCCGGGGTCGGCGTGAAGCCGTCGCGGGAGTCGACCATCACCGTGACGCCGTTGGCGACCAGGACTTCCAGCGCCGTGCGCCAGGCCGGTTCGGAGAGGCCGTGGGTGTCGCGGCCCAGGAACAGCGGGCCGGTTATGCCGGCGCTCGCGCGGTGCTCGGCGATCGCCTGGCTGATGGCCAGGATGTGGGCCTCGTTGAAGGCGCCGTCCAGGCTGGAGCCGCGATGGCCCGAGGTGCCGAAGGTCACCCGCTGGTCGGGCCGCGAAACGTCCGGGCGGATCTCGTCATAGGCCTTGAGCAGGGCGGTCAGGTCGACCAGGTCTTCGGGACGGGCCTGCTGGCCGGCGTGACTGTGCATGACGAAATCCTATTGCGCGCCCCTTGTGACGGGCCGGCGGCGGCGGTGTCTAGCCGCCGAATGCGTCAGTGTTGATACGGGAGCGATCAACGTTTCAGGTCGAGCGCCCCGTTGGCGTGCCACGCCCAGGCGTGCTCGATGATCGCGTCCAGATCGTGGCGCGGCGTCCAGCCCAGCTGCTGGCGGGCCTTGCGGTTGTCGGCCACCAGGCTGGGCGCGTCGCCGGCCCGGCGCTCGGCCAGCTCCAGCGGGAACGGCCGGTTGGACCGCCGCTCGATGGCGCCGACCAGTTCGCGCACGGTGGTGCCCGTCCCGGTGCCCAGGTTGAACACCGCGCTGTCCTTGCCGTCCAGCAGCCACTTCAGCGCCAGGACGTGGGCGTCGGCCAGGTCCAGCACATGGATGTAGTCGCGCACGCAGGTGCCGTCGCGGGTGTCGTAGTCGCCGCCGAACAACATGAACTTGTCGCGCTCGCCCCGGGCGGCGGCGATGGCCAGCGGGATGGCGTGGGTCTCGGGTTCGTGCTTCTCGCCGATCCGGCCCAGGGGATCGGCCCCGGCGGCGTTGAAATAGCGCAGGGCCACCGAGCGGAAGCCCTTGTAGCGGGCCAGGTCCTCGAGGATCTGCTCGACCATCAGCTTGCTGCGCCCATAGGGGTTGAGCGGCGCCTGCGGATGCTTCTCGTCCATCGGCACATAGACCGGGGCGCCATAGGTCGCGCAGGTCGAGGAGAACACCAGCTTGTCGACGCCGGCCCGGCGGGCGGCCTCGATCAGGGTCAGGGTCCCGCCGACATTGTTCTCGTAGAAGGCGCCCGGCTCGGCGATCGAGAAGCCGACCTCGATGAAGGCGGCGAAGTGGATGACGGCGACCGGCCTGTGCTTGGCGAACACCGCGTCCAGCCGCGCGGCGTCGCGGATGTCGCCGACTTCCAGCGGGCCCCACTGGACGAACGACTCCCAGCCGTTCGACAGGTTGTCGTAGACGACGGGCGTATATCCGGCTTCGGCCAGGCGAAGACAGGTGTGCGCGCCGATGTAGCCCGCGCCGCCCGCCACGAGAATGGTTTCGCCCAAGATTTGAATCCCCCGATGTCTCGAAGCGGCGAATGTACGCTCTGCCTCCTATCGTCAATGCATGACGGCGGAATGGCGGAGGATTTTCGGTTTCGACGCTCGCTGAGCGAGCGTCAGCCCAGCTTTTCCTCGATCAGCGCCGTCGTCCTGTCCAGGCCAAAGATGGCGGCGAACGAGCCGAAGCGCGGGCCCTGGCTCTGGCCCAGCAACACTTCGTAGAGGGCCTGGAACCAGGCGCGCAGCGGCTCGAAGTCGTGGTCCTTGCCGACCGCGAATACCTCGTTCTGGATCAGCTCGGCGTCCTGGCAGTCCGAGGGCAGGGCCTTCAGGCGGGCCAGGAGGTCCAGGATCGCGGCGCGTTCCTTGTCGTCGGGCGCGCGGAACGCCTTCGTCGGTTTGACGAAGTCGTCGTAATAGTTGATCGCGTAGCCGGCCAGGCGGTCCAGCAGCGGCTGGCTTTCCGGCGTCGCGCCCGGGATGTAGCGCGACAGGAAGCCCCACAGGATCGCCTTGTCCGAGGCATTGGCGGCCGAGACCAGGTTCAGCATCAGGCTGAACGACACCGGCGAGCCGTACCGCGGCGGGCGGCCCGCGTGGACGTGCCAGACCGGGTTGTCCAGCTGCTTGGCCGGCTCCTGCTTCTGGTAGGCGTCCAGCTGCTGCAGATACTCGTCCGTCGCCTTGGGGATGACGTCGAAATACAGCTTCTTGGCCGACTTCGGGCTCTGGAACATGTAGTACGACAGGCTCTCGGGCGCGCCGTAGCGCAGCCAGTCCTCCATCGACAGGCCGTTGCCCTTGGACTTGGAGATCTTCTGCGAGTTTTCGTCCAGGAAGAGCTCGTAGTTGAAGCCCTCGGGCGGAACCCCGCCCAGCGCCTTGCAGATCTGGGCCGAGGCCTTGACCGAGTCGATCAGGTCCTTGCCGCTCATCTCGTAGTCGACGCCCAGGGCCGTCCAGCGCATCGCCCAGTCGGGCTTCCACTGCATCTTCACGTGGCCGCCGGTCACCGGGACCTCGACCTTTTGGCCGTCCTCGTCCTGGAAGACGATCGTGCCCTTGTCGACGTTGCGCTCCAGGGTCGGGACCTGCAGCACCTTGCCGGTGCTGGGGCTGATCGGCAGGAACGGCGAATACGACGCGCGGCGCTCCTCGCCCAGGGTCGGCAGCATGACCTTCTGGATGGCGTCGAAGCGGGCCAGGGCCGTCAGCAGGGTCTCGTCGAACTTGCCGCCCTTGTAGCACTCGGTCGACGAGACGAACTCGTAGTCGAAGCCGAAGCCGTCGAGGAAGGCGCGCAGGCGGGCGTTGTTGTGGGCGCCGAAGCTGTCGTGGGTGCCGAACGGGTCGCGGACCACGGTCAGCGGCTTGCCCAGGTCCTCGATCAGCGGCTGCTTGTTCTCGATGTTGTCGGGAACCTTGCGCAGGCCGTCCATGTCGTCGCTGAAGGCGATCAGGCGCGTGGGGACGGCGTCGTCGGTCAGGGCGCGGAAGGCCGAACGCACCATGGTCGTGCGCGCCACCTCGCCGAAGGTGCCCAGGTGCGGCAGGCCCGACGGGCCGTAGCCGGTCTCCAGGATCACCGGTCTGGCCAGGGCCGGAAAGGTCTTCACGGCCTCGTCGGCCTTGCCGCTGTTGATCAGGACGGAGGCGAGGTCGCGCTCGGCGTCGGACAGACGCAGGCGCAGGACGCGGGCGAGCAGGGCGCGCGCCTGCTCGAACGGCCAGGAACGAGCATCGCGGGCGAGGGGGGAGAGGCCTTCAAACATGCGGGCGGTATAGGGGGAAGTGGCGGTGGTGGCTAGGTTTTGGGTGAGGGATGTGCGGCGTCCGGGTCCGGGCGAGGGGCCGGCGGCATTCGGCTCGTTGCGGAAAGCCCTGGTCGTCGGCAGATTGCGCCAATGCGTACGAAGATGCCCCCTGCGTTCTCCGCCACCATGACAAGTCCTGACGGCGTCTATGAGCTTGCCTTTCGCCCGCTCGATGAATGTGACGGCGTGGTCGAAGTGACAATCGCGGGAGAGGCGATGTCCTGGTACGTTGTCCGTGGCGATGAGGAAGAGGATGGAACGGTCTCGCTCAGCGGGATGACCGTGGGATCCGATGTGATTTGGGGTGATCAATTCTGGTTCGAACTGGTGCTCAAGCCCGGACCTGTTCAAATCAAATACTGGGGTGATCGAGTGCTCTGGCGTAGCGACACGATTGGGGCCTCCGAGGGTCGGCCGCATTGAGGTCCGAAAGCCGCTCATCTCGGAGGCCTGAAGCGTCCGCTTGGCGCAAGCCCCCATCCGCCCCGGATGGCGCCGCGCCTTAAAGCCTTGGTGGATCGGAGCTCTGTCGTCTGGCCGTGTCAATGACGACGCGGAGCGTCGCCGCGTCGCGGCCGCCAGAGGCGGTCATTGACACGGCCAGACGACAGAGCAGGCTCGCCATCAAGG